>NZ_RJUQ01000017.1:0-217154 GCF_003751355.1 Marinobacter sp. 3-2
ACAAGGGGCTGAAAATGAAATCGCCCTGGGAGTACCGGGCGGAACTGGCATCAAACGAATGAGGTGGTGTCCGGTTTAGCGGGGGCAACTACAATTACTCGCGCACACTGCAATGCTTGTGGTCATGAAACTAAGCATTTGGTAATCGCGCGGCGAGAGAAGTCTGATAGTGAACCGGCTGATCCTAGTGATCCATATGGTTTTAACGAGATAAGCTCCCGCACAATATATTCAATGCTTGAGTGCTGTGGTTGTGAAAATATCTCTTTCCAAAAGGTATTTGAATTTTCAGAGTGGCCAGAGCCCACCATCGACTATTACCCTCCAATTACCTCGCGTCCCTTGCCTAAAGCTTGGCTGAGCCATCTACCAGACGAAATGGGAGACTTGCTTTTGGAAGTCTATATTGCGCTGAGCTCAGATTGTCGTCGACTTGCTTTGATGGGAGCCAGGACGCTCGCAGATTTATACATGACAGAGAAGCTTGGTGATATTGGGGGTTTCGCTCAGAAACTTGGGCAGCTCGAAACTCAGGGCTTTGTTAGCAAGGTAAATAGAGAATACTTGGAGGCTGCGCTCGAAATTGGTCATGCCGCCACCCATCGAGGTCACGAACCTAAAGCGGCAGAGGTCGAGCACGTGATGGATATTGTGGAGAACCTTCTTCAAAACTATGTTTTGGAGCATTCTGCCGCTACATTGCGGGCAACAACTCCCCCTAGACGCAAAAAAATCTAACAGGGTGGTCAACGGGAACTACGCTGCGCTCCGTTGGCGCCCATTACAACTGGCGTTAAGCACACGGACGAAAGCATGGATCACCTAATTCAGGAAACTTCAGAATTTTTCAATCGACACTGGTACGGAGAGTTGCCAGTTCCGGCGTGGAACTTTGATTGGAATTGGAAAGGGCCAGTACCAAATTACTTGCTTGGTGGGTTGTATGCGCTATTTTCCGATGAATCTCTCGTATATATCGGGCTTGGGCGCAGCAGTGTAGCTCGCGGTATCAGTGCTAGATTAGAGAGCCATGTTCTTGCAATTAGTGGCGAAGGTGACAATTACGGATACGTGCCACAAGAGAAGTGGAAAAAGCTCGGGGTAAACCGGCTTGCAACCATAGGGTTCCCTCCCGAGTTCAGCTACCTTTCATCTGCATTAGAAGACTATCTGATTGGCAGATTGAAACCTAGTGCAAACTCCGTTGGTAAATCAATCCCTTAAAGAAACTATTAAGGGTGTTCCGAGCCTTCGGCCTTACACCGGACGCCCCGTTCAGGGCGCCATTTATAGCTGGGATTTTGCCCAAGGATTAAGCAATGAGTTCGTACGGAACGTTGATATTCTTCTGCGGGAAGATGGGAGCCGGCAAAAGCACTTTGTCTGGCAAAATCGCTCGCGAGCGGGGAGCCGTGCTTATTTCAGAGGATGAATGGCTGGCCGCCCTATTCCCTGGCGAGATCAATGATTTCAACGATTACATCAGTTACTCATCTCGGCTCAAGCCAGTGCTGAAATCACACGTTGAGCAATTGCTCTTGGCTGGTACCTCTGTGGTTCTGGACTTTCCTGGCAACACCCGCAAGCAAAGAGCTTGGTTCAAGGATATATACTCACAACACGGCATTCCTCATGAGCTGTACTTTTTGTCGGTAGACGATGAAGTTTGTTTAAAACAGCTGAAACAGCGACAGAAAGAACAGCCTGAACGAGCTCAGTTCGACACAGAGGAAGTCTTTAGAATAGTGACGGGGTACTTTGAGCCGCCGGAAGAGTCGGAGGCGTTCAACCTCCAGATTGTTGAAGGAAAGTCCGCATAACGGGTGACTGCTGCCAGACGCATCTACGTTGGCACTCCGTTTCTAGCCAGACAAATTTGGAAATGCCAGCCTGGCGGCAGGTCAACACCACTACTCTCAACCACTCAGACCCATCCTGGCCATCTGGAATGGGAGTAACTTCCTGTCGTTAACCAAAGTCACAACCTCCAGCTCATTAATGAGGCTGGGGGTCGAATACCTGTAAGTCCACCGATAATCGAACCCGTTTTCTGCTGCCTCATATCGATCCAACAATATACGGACATTCGCAATGCCGGCCATACGGATCGCCATGTAACAGAGAGCGCAAGGCTCTCCTGAGGCAATCAACGTCGCCCCTTTTAAAGAGACGCTATTTTCATTCCGTGAAGCGTCCCTTATCGCCTGTATTTCTGCGTGTGCGGTACAATCCAGATGCTCGGCAACCTGATTTACCCCCTTGCCGACAACGTCTCCATCTTGATTGACGATCACAGCGGAAAACGGCAAACCACCGGCTTTTACACTGCTAATAGCCAGATCAATGGCGCTTTCGCCACAGGTTGCCAGACGCTCTTCATCAATTCGGTCACGCATCGGTGACCTCATTTCTTGACGATAACGCCGGGGCTGAAAGGCTCAGCTCTGAAGCAAGGCTCTCGGCTCGAGCTTTGGCGTTGGCGACTGACACGCGGTGCCGCTCGTCGCCAAATTCCTGATATTCAGCGGCGACCTCATAAATGGTGTCCACCCCGAGGTATTTGCTCAACGTTCTGAGGTGCGGAACCAGGTGGCCAGACTCTTCCCTTATTCCGCCTTTTTCAAAGCCAAACTCTCCGCTGGAGGTCACAATGATCAATGTCTTACCGGATAGCAGGGGCTGCAGCGGGAAGTCCCCTCGTTCGAGATCGAAATCAAACGTTTTGCCAATGCGAACGATCTGATCGAACCAGGCTTTTAGCTGAGCCGGCATACCGTAGTTGTACATGGGTGAGGAGATCACAATAACGTCGGCTGCTGAGACCTCGGCGATCAGGGTATCTGAGAGTGCCAGTGTCTCCTGCTGCGCCGGGGTCCTATTTTCCTCAGGGGTAAACACCGCGCCAATCCAATCCTGGGTAATGAAAGCGGGTGGGTTCACGCCAACGTCACGATAGATATATTCATCTTCAGGACGGTTCTGTTTCCAGGTATCAATGAATCGGCGGGCGACATTTTTCGATATGGAATCGTGATCCGGGTTCGGGTTTGTCGCGGCTCTGACGCTTGAATCAATGTGTAATAGTGTGCTCATGTTCATTTCCTTGGCTGATTGATGACAGGAGCTAGTTTGTGGCGCTGAATGGACTTGCACAAACGGAAAAATTACACTTGCAGATGAATTAAACTCATCCAAATGTTCATGAACTCGTGATTGACCTGGAGATTCACATTGCAGGTGTCATTACAGGCGCTGAAAGCCTTTGAGTCGGCTGCCCGCCGGGGTAGTTTCAAGTTGGCGGCAGAAGAACTTTCGCTGACGCCGACAGCCATCTCACACCACATTGGCAACCTGGAAAGCCGATTGAATGTGAGCCTGTTTCATCGGCAGGGAAGACGGATATCCTTGACGGGAACGGGTATCCGATTAGCCAAAGCGACCTCAGAAGGGTTTCGCAAAATCGACAGCGCTTTGGAAGAGGTGGTGAAGGCAGGTAATACGGTCAGGGTGACGACGACATCATCCTTGGCAGCGATGGTACTGATCCCTTCCCAGCACGATTTCGAACAAGCCAACCCCGAGATTTCTGTGGAAATATCGACCGGCGAGTCGGTCGACAGCCAATCCTACATCATTCCCATTCGATTCGGAGATGTCTCAGTTGCTGAGCATTCTGATGTCATTCGATTTGAATCATTCAATGTATTTGGTGCCTATGGAATGACGCCTCCCTCCTGGGAAAATGCCCCCATAACCCTGTTTACCACGGAGTGGAAAAACCAAGCGTTACCGGCCCCTCCCCTCACCGATTGGTTAGAAAAGAATGAACTGCAGGGGGCAAATATTCAACTCAAAACGTTTGATCAGGAGCTTTTCGGGATCCAACAGGCTATGGCAGGTAACGGGCTGGTGTTCTGCTCTACAACGCTCGTCGAAAGGCTGTTGAAGGCCAACGTTCTGCAGCACTTCGACACGCAATCGGTAACATCAGATTTGTGCTATTACGTTCCGGGTAGGGATAGCTTCGAAACGAGGAGTGCGGCCAAATTCCTGAATTGGGTCGAAGATATCCTGAACCAGTAATACATGCAGTCACTTTCATTTTTCATGGACATCAGCCCCATAAAAACCGGAGAACGCCAATGACCGCCTACGTGATCGGTAACATCACCGTAAAAGACCCCGACAAATGGGCAGAATACCGCAGCCTTGTTCCGGAAACGCTGGTTCCCTGGGGTGCGGAACTGGTACTTCGGGGTACACAGGCAAAGGTGCTAAGCGGGCAATACCGGCACACCGATACGGTGGTTATCCGCTTTCCCAATGCGGATTCCGTCGTCGATTGGCACGACTCTCCTGCCTATCAGGCATTGGTGCCGTTGCGCACCCAGGCAGCGGATGTGGATCTGGTGACGTTCGAGGCCGACTAATAACTACTGCCACCGCGGGCAGCCTGGCGCCTATACTGGACAGCAAAACCAACAGAGAAGCGCCATGGAAAACAATTCAACAAGCCTGAGCATGACCGTTCTGATGACGCCGGACAAAGCCAATTTCTCCGGCAATGTGCACGGCGGCACCCTGCTAAAGTACCTGGATGAGGTTGCCTATGCCTGCGCCAGCCGCTACGCGGGGACCTATGTTGTTACCCTGTCCGTCGATCAGGTGATGTTCCTCCAGCCCATCCAGATTGGCGAGCTGGTGACATTTCTGGCCAGCGTGAACTACACCGGCCGTACCTCCATGGAGATCGGCATCAAGGTGGTTACCGAGAACATCCGCGACAAGTTGGTTCGCCATAGCAACAGCTGCTTCTTTACCATGGTGGCGGTTGATGACAACGGCAAAGCCGTTGCCGTGCCACAGCTGGTTCCGAGCACCGATGATCAGATACGGCGATTTGCCAACGGTAAGGAGCGCAGGGCCATTCGTGCCGAACTGGAGGAACGCTACAAGGCACTGCATAAAAAATGAGTCCGGTGCTCTAAACGTCACGCGATGGTATGGTTCAGGAACGGATCGACGCCAGTATTGAAGACGAAGGGATCAACAGGAGATGACCCTATGCACCAAACCGGAAGCTGCCTCTGCGGCGGCATCAAGTACGAAATCCATGGCCCCCTCACAGATGTTCTGAACTGCCACTGCACCATGTGCCGAAAGCTGCACGCGTCAGCATTTCGAACCCGCGCCAAGGTAAGGTCAGCGGACTGGCGCACGGTGCAAGGCGAGGAGCTGATCAAGTTCTACGAGTCGTCGCCCGGCGAACACAAGGTCTTTTGTTCCAACTGCGGCTCCAGCCTTTACACGAGATTTGATGCCCAGCCAGATGTGCTTGGGTTCCCGATGGGATCTCTGGATACTGATCCGGGCGTGAAGCCGGAGCGGCACGTTTACGTCGGAAACAAGGCGCCGTGGTTTGAGATTACGGACGACCTGCCCCAATACACAGAAAATCCCTGAATCGAGAAACAACAACCTTCAATTTTTTGGATCAAGGAAGATTATGAAAGTATCCCCCCTCCCCCTCGTCGTTCTCTGCCTGTTTATGGGCTTCACCTTCTGGGTGATGGCCGGCGCCGAGCAATCGCTCCTGGCCTTCGGCGCCCAGTTGATGTCGAGTCCCGATACCGCACAGGTTGTTATTGATCTCTACATTCTCGCGGTATTGGCTTGCATCTGGATGTACCAGGATGCCAAACGTCGAGGCAAAGGATTGGGTTACCTGATTCCGTTTTTCGTTCTGACAGCAGTGTTTGTCTCCGCCGGGCCCTTGCTGTATCTGGTTCTTCGAGGTGGGCCCGAGACTGAAACCGGTAGGCTCTAACCGTTCGCATCAGCCAAATCAGAGTCGGCCATCTTTGAGCACCCGAGCTACAATGCTAACGTTGAGTGGTTTCAGTCAGCCAGACTTCGGAGGGCCCCATGGCAGGCGGATGGTCTCGTGATGGTGCGGTTCAGGAACAGATCGACGCAAGCGTTGAGGATGAAATCCAGCGCGCACGCAGCCAGTTGGCCAAAGGCGAAAGTGCCGAGGAATGCGATGAGTGCGGAGCACCAATTCCAGAGGCCCGGCGCAAGGCCATTCCAGGTGTTCGTTTGTGCATTGACTGCCAGTCGGCCCATGAAAAGGAGCACAACCAGTCTGGCGGCATCAATCGCAGGGGCAGCAAGGACAGCCAGCTGCGATAGAGACGGCCCACAAAGTAGCCTGGGCGGCGGTTAAAGAGGAATATCACAAGGAGGGCGACAGGTGGGTCAAAGGCAAATCCCGAGATTGAATCGCCATAGCACACCCTCCCGGACTAGCGTTTGAATATGGACATTTCAATCGAACCGGGGCGGGCTGATCATCTTGATGGCATTCACGCTCTGGTCCTCGAATGGGGTTACACAGCCAGCAGGCTCCGAACGAAAGCATGGCTCGAGGCAATCGCTAACTCTCCCGACCATCAGCTTTTCGTCGCCCTTTCCGGAGGTTCGGTCGTTGGATGGATAGCAGTGGAAAAGCGCCTGTTCCTCAGCGAGCTGTTTGTCGCGGAAATTACAGGCCTGGTTGTAGGCTCCCACGCACGGAGGGCTGGTATCGGCCAGTTATTGGTCCAGTCTGCTGAAGACTGGTCCAGCTCTATGGGACTCCCGCGGGTGGTGGTACGCTCTAATGTAACGCGCCTGGAGTCTCATGGCTTTTATCCGGCGGTTGGTTATACGCAAGCCAAAACAACGCATGTCTACATCAAAGACCTCAAGCAGCCCGGATCGGAGCCCTGAACGCCCCGGCATGAAAAACGGCGCGCTCCCAGAAAAGGAAACTGCATGACAATCTATGGCGATACCCAATCCGGCAACTGCTACAAGGTTCAGCTCGTTTGCCAACTGCTGAACATCGACCATCAGTGGATTGATGTCGACATTCTGGCGGGCGACACAAAATCCGATGATTTTTTGAAAAAGAACCCGAATGGCAAGATTCCTCTGCTGGAGCTGGATAGTGGCGAGACGCTGTCAGAGTCCAACGCCATCATCAACTACCTCGCGTTCGGCTCTGATCTGTACCCGAATGACCGCCTCGCTCAGGCCCGCGTTCTGCAATGGCAGTTCTTCGAACAATACAGCCATGAGCCGTTTATCGCCGTTGCGCGCTTTATCAACAAGTACCTGGGACTGCCGGCAGACAAAGCCGACGAGTATGCCGCCAAGCAAACCGGCGGGCACAAGGCCTTGCAGGTGATGGAGCAGCAGCTGGCACAAACGCCATTCCTGGCGGGTGAGAAGGTCACTACTGCAGATATCTCACTCTATGCATACACCCACCTCGCGGATGAGGGTGGTTTTGAGCTGGAAGCCTACCCTGCGATTCGCGCATGGCTGGATCGCGTTGCGGCATTGCCGAATTTCAGGCCTATGGCCTAATCCAGCGCTTGCCTCAATCCCTCACCGATGACTCGGGTAAACTCCCGGATTCTTTTGACCCGTTTCAGGTCAGGATGCGTGAGAATCCAGAGAGGAATACCCAAGTCCGTGATGGGATCAGTCAGACGGCAAAGCTCTGGATCGGCATCCCCCAGGTAGTCTGGTAGCACGGCCACTGCCCTGCCTGATCGTGTCGCGATTTGCATGCCCAGCATTGAGTCGACGCGGTAACTGCAGCATTCACTCACACCGTTTCGGGCCATCCAGGTTTCGAGAGCCCGATTGCCCATGTGCGTATCCGGGCCGATCCACTGGTAACCGGTTAAGGTGTCCAGAGGTGCCCGCCGGTTCTGCCAATGATGCCGTTGCCCATAGACGCTCTGCCGGATAACTCCAACCTTTCGCCCAACCAGGGTTTCTGGGGGATTCCCGGTGGGGCGAATGGCGACGTCTGCTTCGCGTTTGCTCAAACTGTGCACCTGATTCGAGATGACAACTTCCAGCTTGATATCGGAGAAGTCTCCACGAAACTGTTCGAACGATGTGGCCAGCAAACCCGCAAACAGAGTGTCGGTTGTGGTGACCCGGATGGTTCCTGAGAGCTTGAGGTCTTTTCCTGCAAGTCGGCGCTCAACGCCAGTGATATCCTCTTGCACCCTTTTCGCGACGGTGAAAAGGTCTTCTCCGGCGGCACTTGGCGTGTACCCCGTTCGCGCTCGTTCAAACAGAACTACACCCAGCTGACTTTCCAGATTAGTGAGCCGGCGGAAGACTGTCGCATGGCTGATTCCCAGCTGCCTGCCAGCTCCTGATAGCGTTCCCGTGTCGGCAATAGCCGACACAATCTGCAGATCATCCCATCGAATTTGTTGTTCATTCATGCAAACTAGATTCTCGGCTATTGAGAATTTATGTGTATTTAGGAACAGCTTAGGCTATCACCAGATGAATGCAAAAGGAGTGATGGGCTATGAACGTGTTGATTATTCTCGCTCACCCCGAGCGCAAATCGTTCAATGGCGGGCTGGTTGATGTAGCAATAGAGTCCCTTCAGGCTGTTGGACACACGGTGGAACTTAATGACCTTTACCGGCAAGAGTTTGATCCGGTTGAGCGTGCCGGCCACTACCGAGAGCATGTTGATGACACCTATTTCGCCCCGTTGACCGAACAGCGGGCTCATTATGAACGAGGCGCGCTGGCTCCTGAGGTCCAGAGAGAAATCAGCCACCTGGAGTGGGCCGACCTTGTGATCTTCCAGTTTCCCCTCTGGTGGCACGCGCAACCGGCAATACTCAAGGGTTGGTTCGATCGGGTTTTGGTATACGGAGGGCTCTACTCCGGGAGCCGACGTTACAACCGGGGGCACTTCCGAGGCAAAAAAGCCATGTTGTCGGTAACCACCGGGTCTCCGGAGCGGGCCTTCAGGCCCTTCGGCCGCGCTGGCAATATGGTGGAATGGCTGTGGCCCATGCATTCCTCGCTGTATTACGTGGGGTTTGATGTTCTGCCGCCCCAAGTTAGCTACGGCATTCAAGGAGGCGGTATTCGTTACGAAGATGAGTCCAGGTTCAGGGAGCAGCTTGAACGGAAGAAAGCGCTCTGGGCGGAGCGGTTGCCGGAATTATTCGATGAGTCACCCATTCCGTTTACCGGCTGGGAAGACTGGGACGAGGACGGTATGCTTCAACAGACTCATCCTATGCGGTGGCGGCTCTAGGAAATAGAGCATGTTACGAAGAGCTCCATAACCTCATCTGCGGAATGACCGCGACAAGGAATTAGGAATGAAAGGCGAGTGCCTTTGCGGCAGAGTGAAATTCAAGATTGAGGGCAATATCCCCAACCTCTACCAATGCCACTGTTCCCTCTGCCGGAAGGTAACGGGATCGTCGGCGAATGCGGCAACTTTTGTGACGCAGAAGGATTTTCGCTGGCTGTCTGGTCAGGACAAAATCTCTTCTTTCCAGAAGCCAACAGGCTATCGCAGTGATTTCTGCTCGGTATGCGGTAGTCCAGTACCAAACCAACTGAGGGGCATGGAGTTGGTTTGGGTTCCTGCAGGACTCCTGGAGGCGTCATTTGAAGGGGCCATGACCGTAAACGTGCATCTTCACATGGGCTCAGCTGCCTCCTGGGAGCGTGACTCCGGGGAGTGCGTCCGCCTGGAGGCAGGGCCCGAGAGCCTTGAATCTTTGCAGGAAGCTTTACAGGAAAACCCCTGTGCCTGAACTGAAAACCATCGGTCTTTTTCTCGTTACCGCGCTGGCTGAAATCGTTGGCTGCTACCTACCCTATCTCTGGCTTCGCGAGGGAAAGAGCATCTGGCTTCTGGTACCCGGGGCCCTGAGCCTGGCGGCATTTGCCTGGTTACTTTCCCTGCATCCTACTGCCGCCGGTCGGGTTTATGCGGCCTACGGCGGTGTGTATATTTTCATGGCCATTCTCTGGCTCTGGGCTATTGACGGCATCCGGCCAACCGTCTGGGATCTGGTGGGATCCGGCGTAGCACTGCTCGGCATGGCGATTATCATGTTTGCGCCTAGAGGCGCATAAATCTGCATCGCGTACCGGATAATCACCACAGATCTGCTTAAGCCGTGACCTCCTCTCGGCGCGCTGACGTACAGTAGTCATATGATCGACGTTCCACTTACCAAAAGGAAGACGCTAGCGCCTCCTTACACTATGCAACGCTTTTCATATTGGCTTTTCGCACTGCTGCTCCTGGTGACCCCGCCAAGCCACTCGGAGACGGCCGACTGGCAAACAGAGGTGTCCAGAGAGGCTGCAAACCTTGAGCGCCTTCACTCCTTGATTGTTGTCCATGAGGGCCAGGAAGTTCTGGCATTGGATTTGAAAAGTGCCGGGCTCGACACGCCAACCAACATCAAATCTCTCTCAAAGACAGTACTCGCCGCGCTGGTGGGTATCGGCATCGAAAAAGGTGTGTTCGAGGGAACCAATCAACCGGTTGTTGAAACGCTCGGTGACCGCGTACCCGCCTCCGCAACCGAGGGCGTAGACCGGATAACTCTGGGGCACCTGCTGTCTTTGCAGGCCGGGTTGCAGCGGACATCTGGCCGTTACTATGGTCCCTGGGTGAACAGCGATAACTGGGTGCACCATGTGCTCACCCGGCCGTTCGTGGATGAGCCGGGCGGTCGCATGCTCTACTCCACCGGCAGCAGCCACCTGCTCTCGGCGGCGCTCACCGAAAGCGCCGGGCGCAGCACGCTCGACCTGGCGCGGGAATGGTTGGGCGAGCCACTGAATATAACCATTCCTGCCTGGGGCCGGGACCCCCAGGGGATCTATTTTGGTGGCAATAATATGACTCTTTCGCCAAGGGACCTGGCAAAAATCGGCGAGCTTTATCGCAATGAAGGCCGCCTTGGTGATCGGCGCCTGTTTCCGGAAAACTGGGTGCGGGAGTCCTGGATTGAACGCGGAAGGTCCGCCTACACAGATGATCCCTATGGCTACGGCTGGTTCCAGCAGCCGCTCGCCGGCGAAATGGGGTATTACGGGCGTGGGTACGGAGGCCAGGTACTGTATGTGATGCCCGCTCGCAAACTGACCGTGGTGATGACCTCTGACCCTACCCCACCCTCGCCGGGTTCAGCCTTTTTGCGCCGCCAGTTCCAGTTAATTGAGGACCACATAATTCCTGCCGTGAAAAACTGAAGCGGCCGTCACGCATACGTTTCCTCAACTATACTCACTGGTGGCGAACACCAAGGAGGAAACGAAATGAACAGGATCGCAATTACACTGTTTTCAGCTCTGTTGATCGCGCCAGTAGCAGCGATTGCAGAGAGCATGAAGTCTGAGGCGCCGGCCAACGCTGGCGTATATTTCGTGCAACCAACTGACGGCGCAACCGTAGACGAAACCTTTAAAGTCGTCTTTGGTCTGCGGAACATGGGCGTGGCACCTGCGGGCGTGGAAAAAGCAGGCACCGGGCACCACCATCTGCTGATCGATACCGACGTACCGTCCGATCTGAGCAAATCCCTCCCGGCAACAGATCAAATCAGACACTTTGGTGGCGGGCAAACCGAAACCGAGATCACGCTATCACCGGGTAAACACACGCTGCAGCTTTTGGTCGGTGATCACATGCATGTGCCGCACAACCCGCCAGTGGTTTCCGAGAAAATCACAGTGATGGTGGAGTAACGTTCTACCCTGAACGGGATGGCCAGTGCAGAGTTGCATTTCAGTCAATCCCCTGGGCGTTCGATCATGGTACTGTGAGCGCAAATAATCCGAACGAATCCAGGGGATAGCTGATGCGAAAGAACATTCTGATTACCGGTGCCAGCACCGGTCTCGGGGAAGGCATGGCCCGCGAATGGGCGGCCAAAGGCTGTAATCTGGCGCTCTGTGCGCGCCGGGCAGACAAGCTGGAAGCTCTCCAGCGGGAATTGCAGCAGACCTATCCGGATATCCGGGTCCTGGTCCGAGGCCTTGATGTCTGCGATTACGATCAGGTGTTCGAAGTGTTCCGGGGCTTCCGGGATGAACTCGGTAGTCTTGATCGGGTGGTGGTTAACGCAGGTATTGGCAGCTCACAGCCCATCGGCCGTGGGCATTTCGCTGCCAACCGTCACACCGCCGAGACCAACTTCATCGCTGCTATTGCCCAGAGTGAGGCAGCCATGGAGATCTTCCGCGAGCAGAACAGCGGTCATCTGGTGTTGATGTCGTCTGTCAGTGGTGTTCGCGGTTTCCGTGGGCCACTGAACGTATACGCTGCCACCAAGGCCGCCGTAGCCTCTCTGGCGGAAGGCCTGCAACTGGATACCAGGGGCAAGCCCATTAACGTCAGCAACATCATGCCGGGCTACATTCTCACCGATATTAACCGCGATACGAAAAATGCCCCCTTCCGGGTGGATCTGGAAACCGGAGTGAAGGCTCTGGTGAAGGCCATCGAATCGGAGAAGCGCCGGGCCTATGTGCCCTGGTGGCCATGGACGCCGCTGAGCTACGTGATCAAATCCCTTCCCTTTGGATTATTTGCCAGAGCAATGTGAGCAGCTTGGAATATTCAGAATGAACAAATCCTTTGCCCTGGCAGCGTTGATTGCTGTTCTGCTGGGGTTCCTTGGCTTTCAATACTACATCACCTCCGTGCCGGATCTGGCAGAGCCCATTACCGTGGAGGAAACCCGATTCATCGAGCCGGACCAATCCCTTCTGTTAACGCTCCGGGGTGGCGAGGGCCGCCACTTTACCGTAGGCCTGCGCGGAGACATGGCCAACGATCCGGAACAAACCGCCTTGTTCTTTATCAGCAATCCGGATCTGGTGCCCTATGTGTACTGGCCGGGTCTTCGGAGCAACGACGAAAAACGGGTACTGGAGCTGCTGGAAGATATGGTTGAGAAACAAAAGCAGGAGGAAGCGGTCAGGCAGATTTACGAAGTGCTCAAGAACCGGAACTGAAGCCGCCGGATTCTGGGCGGGCTGGAAAAATGGCTGGGAAAGCGGGTCCAAGAACTCCCCCAGCCAGCGCCACGGTTGTGGCGACTTTCTAGCGCACTTTTGAAAGGAACTTCTGGGTGAGCGGGTTTTGCGGATCGGTAATCACCTGGCGTGCTTCACCGATCTCTGCGATCACGCCCTCGTGGAAGTAAGCCACCCGATCAGAGACATCCCGTGCGAACCCCATTTCGTGGGTCACACAGATCATGGTCATCCCCTCTTCTGCCAACAGGCGCAGGGTATCCAGAACCTCGCCGACCAGCTCCGGGTCGAGCGCGGAGGTCACCTCGTCAAGCAGCATGTAGTCAGGCTTCATGGCCAGAGCACGGGCAATCGCCAGGCGTTGCTGCTGGCCGCCGGACATTTTCGTGGGATAGACGTCGAACTTATCACCCAGGCCGACGTGCTCCAACTCTTTCTTGGCGATTTCAATCGCCTCTTCCTTGCTCATCTTCTTGACGATTCTGGGCGCCAGTGCGGCGTTCTCCAGTACAGTCATATGAGGAAAGGAATTCCATTGCTGAAAGACCATGCCCAGTTTCTGGCGCAGCTTGTCCTTGTTGGTCTCTTTGGCATGGACATCCACATCATCAACGAGGATCTTGCCCTTGTTGATGGGCTCAATGGCATTGATGCAATACAGGAGAGTCGACTTGCCACTGCCGGAGCCCCCGATAACGCTCACGACCTCGCCTTTCTTTACATCCAGGCTGACGCCTTTCAGTACTTCAAGATCGCCGAAGGATTTATGGACATTCTGTACGCTGATCATATTGCCATTTTCCTCTCAACATACCGGCCGTAGTGGGACAGCGGGTACGAAATAATGAAGTAAAAGATACCAACACCGATCAGAATCTCGAGCGGTTGCTGGGTTCTTGAAATCAGTTGCTCCGACGTGCGCAGCAATTCCATGTAACCGATGACCGAGACCAGGGCCGAGTCCTTGATGACACTGAGTGCAACACCCAGCCACGAGGGGAACACAGCACGCAAACCAATCGGCAACCGAATGTGGTAGATGGTTTGCCATTTGGTCATGCCCAGTGAGCGCGCTGCCGTCTGCATTGAGGGACTGACACTCTCAAAGCCACTGCGGAAAACCTCGCTCATGAAGGCCATGGTATACAGCGAGAGCACAATGGAGCCCGCAACAAACGGCGCCAGTGGATTCCCCATCGCACCGACAAAGGTGGAAAACAGAATAAGCTGGATGATCAGGGGAACACTTCTCAGCACGTCGAGCACGCTACCGAAAAGGACGTTGACGGCCTTGTTGCTCTCGGCACGGAGAAAGCCGACGATCAATCCCAGAATAGTGCCCACCACGATGGCGACAACGGAGATGATGATGGTATTCCAGACACCGGTCAGGATCAGACCGCTATCGCTCCAGGACAGGGGTGTGAATAAAGAATTCATCAGATTTCCCCCTTGAAGAGTCTACGAGCAAGCAGTGATGATCCGAACAACACGAGTTTGGTGATCACGAAGTACATCACGGCCGCCACAATGAAGAACTCCAGCGTTCTGAACGACAGTGACTGCAGACGCTGAGTCGTGCCAGAAAGCTCGCTCATACCCACCAGAATGCCCAGAGAGCTCATCAGGATGGACCAGACAAACTGGTTGGTCATCGGGTGGTAGATGCGTCTCAGCATCTGCGGAAGGATGATGTATCGATACGTCTGGATACTGGTCATGCCCAGCGACTTGGAAGCGCTGTACTGGGTGCTCGGGATCGACTGGAAACCACCCCGGAACGTCTCCGTCAGGTAGCCCGCGTTGATAAAGACCAGTGCGCTCAGTACCGCCACGTAGGGGCTGAGGTGGATACCAAATGCTCCAAGGCCAAAATAGGCCATGTAGATCTGGAACAGGGCCGGCGTATTCCGGGCGATCTCGACCCAGACCGTAGCAACCTGGCTGAAGAACTTCGTGTTATTCATTTTGGCGATCGCCAACAGTATTGCGATCACAACGCCCAGAAGCATCGCCAGAACGGATACGTGCAGGGTAACGAAGGCACCGTTCAGCAGCTGGGGCATGTTCTGGAACACAACGTTCCAGTGAAATTCGTAGTCCATACCTTGGCCATTTTATGAATGGTAGGAAACTCGACCAGAGCCCGGTAAGAAGGGCCTTGATCAGAATTTTAGATCAGGACACCCGATGGTGAGTGCCCGACCCGGGAACCAATGCAATGACGGCCGCCTGTTTGGCGGCCGTCGGTTCGGCGCTTACTTGTTGTCCCGGAGGGACTTGATCAGATCGGCCGGCGCATCAGTACCGAAGTGCTTGTTGTAAGCTTCGTTCATGTTGCCGTCGCGAATCTGGCGTACCAGGAACAGGTTCAGGTAGTTGATCCAGGCAACCTCATCACGCTTGGCGATGATGCCCACAACGTCGTCGTAGTTGGGAACGTAGGGGCCCGCTTCAAAGTCTGCGAACTCTTCGCTACGCAGTTTGGTCGCAATGTTGGTGTTGGTAGAGATGATTGCGTCGACCTTGCCCTGGTAAAGACCCAGGTACGCATCGTTCTCGGATTTGAAGGAGGTGTAGTTGTCCTTGCCCCAGCCCTGCTGCTCGGCATACGCGAGGTATTCGGTTTCGTAGGTGGTGCCGAGTGCCGCACCGACTTTCAGGTTCTTCAGGTCGTCGAAGGATTCAATGTTCTTGTCCTCGTTGGCGATAACCTGGAATTTGAACACGAAGTACGGGTAGGTGAAGCCAACGGTCTTGGCGCGCTCCAGTGTATCGGAGGTAGAGCCGATAACCACATCAGTCTTGCCGGACACCAGGGAGGGAATCCGCTCGCCCCAGGTCAGGTTGAGAACATTGACGTCTACGCCGAGCGCCTCGCCCAGGTCGTTACAGTAATCGACGTCAAAGCCTGCAGGCTCGTTGTTCTCGTCAAAATATCCCATTGGTGGGAAATCCAGAACCACGCCACAGTTCAGAGTGCCACGTTGAATCACGGTGTCCAGCTGATCGGCTGTCGCGCTTACGGAGGTTACCGCAGCACAAGCGAATACAAGCGGTGCTAGTTTGCGAATCATAGTTATTCTCTCTTTTTCTTTCGTGGGCGAAAAGTGTGTGTCCGTTATGCCTACACAACACGAGTTATGTGCAAAAAGCATACGTAAAAATACTACCGTAGATTATTTAGTGAAAATTTTTGAAATTTGCCATTTGGTAGGCAATTTTCCTTAATTTCCTCAATATAACCGGATTTTTTGAGCCTGCAACTCGTGATAGCGGCCAAAAAACGAACAAACAGTCATTTTTCATGTTCTTAGGTCTATGATTTAACTGATGTTTACACCTCCTTAATCAAAAAGACGAATTTATTACTATAGCAGGCCATTTTAACGGTCTCTGAGCAACACAGCGGGGTTTAACCGCATTGCCCTGAGCGTGGGCAGTAATCCACCCAGCAGCGCCAGCGAACTGACACCTCCGGCAACCAGCGCCCCAATCCACCATAAATCGCCGGCCGGCAGCTTCAAGGCGAGGTCAGCCACAGGTAAAGCAATTAGCGCACCAAGCGCCGTCGCGAAAACCGTTGCCAGGAAGGTCAGCAAACCGGTTTCCAGTAGCATGGATTGGCGGATCGCTCCGTGACGGGCGCCAAGGCAGTGCAACAGGTTGGCCTCGTAAAGCTGCCGCCTGCGGCTGACACTGACCACGCTGGAAAGCACAAGCAGGCTGGCGAGAAGACTGACCGATGCCACAGCCGCCAGGCCCGCGGCTGCCTTGTTCAGCAGATCGCCGGCGGTTTCCAGCCAGTCAGCGGTGCGCAGCGTGATTACATTGGGGATGTTCTGTGCCAGCCATTGCTGGGATTCCCTGGCCGCCTCATCGCTTTGGTAGACCGCACCAACGTAAAGGCTGATCAAGTCGTCCAGTGCGCCTTGCTGCAATATGCCCTCGAACCAGAATCGGGTCTGCAGCCCTTTTTGCCGGTAAATTGCACGGATTTCGACGTCGATGCTCTTATCCTGTGCAGTAAAGGTGAGCTGGTCGCCCACCCCCAGTCCAAGCTGGTAGGCCTCCCGATCCTCCATGGCCATGTACGCAGGCTCCCCCTCGGGGGCCGGCGATTCCCACCAGCTGCCTTCCACCAGTTCCAGTGCTTCGGGGTTGCCCGAGAGATAACTCAGTTTGTATTCATCGCCCATGGCTTCTCGCCGAGCTTCGGCATTATCAGCGAGAACCTCCGCAATCGGCTTCTGGTTAATAGTGTCCAGACGGGAACGGACCATCGGAAGCAACTCGACGCGGCTGGAGGCATCCACCGCTTCCAGGCCGTTTTGCAGCGGTTCCATCTGGTCCGGGAACACTTCATAGAGGATTAGCGCCGGCGACTGTTCCGGTATGGTGGTTTCAACCGCCCTCAGGAGCGTGGTAACCATCAACGTGCAGGCCACCACAAGCGTCAGCGCGGTACCCAGTGACAGCAGGGTTGCCCGGAGCGGCGAATCCGGCCGGTGCAGATTGGCCAGGGCCAACCGCCGGGCAAACCTGCGGTCGGCAAAACCGCCGTTTTCCAAAGCCTTGGCACCGCGGCGCAACCCCTTGATCAAACCTTCCAGGAGGCCCCAGAGCAGCGTAACCGCCAGCAGGAACAGAAAGCCCAGATGAGGCGATGGGAGCCAGAACAGAGTAGCGCCGATGTAGACAGCCAGCAGTAGATAGCTGGCAATCCGCCAGCTGCGGGGCTCGTTGGGAGCCGCCTCGACCTGCCCCCGGAAAAGCCCGGCCGGCGCAGCAGCGAGGGCTCGAGCGAGTGCCGGCAGTGCAAACACGTAAGCAGTAAGAACAGCGAACAGCCAGCTCAGCAGCAAGGGAACCAACCACAAGGACAACCAGCCGCCGGCCCCACCGGGCCCTGCCAGAGCAAAGGCATCGCCCGCCAGGTTGATCGCCAGGGCGGAAAGCCCCAGCCCGATACCACCGCCAATAAGCCCCGCAAGGCTGCCCAATACACCAATCTGCAGGAGGTATATGCCGACAAGCGGTTTGCGACGCAGGCCAAGTGTTTGCAAGGTGGCAATTGTGCCCAGCTTTTCATCGAGGTAGGCGTGGATGCTGTTGGCAACGCCGAGGCCACCGATGAACAATGTAGTGAAAGCGATAAGGATGAGTGCTGTGGCAATCTGGTCCAGACGCTCGGAAATCCGTTCGCTGCGCTCGGCAAACGTAGTGATTTCCCATCGCGCATCCGGGAATGCCTGCTCGAATTCCTCAAGCCAGGTGTCGAGATTCTGTTCGGTTTGTACCCGGTATTCGTAATCCACGCGGCTACCCGGGCGAATCAATCCGGTTGCCTCCACGGCCTGCTCGGAAATCATGATCGGCAGACCTCGCCAATTGGCGTTCAGGCTCCGATCCGGTTGCTTCTCGATAAGGCCGCTGATTCGAAAGGTGGCGGCGCCGATCTCAATCCGGTCACCAATCGACTGGCCCAGGCGTTCTGCCAGCAAAGGATCGATGATAGCGCCCCACTGCCCTTCCTTCTGGCCTGTAAGCGCCCCCAGAGGCTTATCCGGCATTAGCTCCAGCTCGCCGTAGAGGGGATAGAGAGCATCCGGAACCAGTATCTCCGCCCGGAAGAAGCCGTCGCCGCCGCTTCCGCTGACGATGGTATCGAATTCCCGAACCAGTGAAATTTTGCCGGTAGCACGAATCCATTCGAGCGCATCATCGGGCAGCGGCTCGCTGGTATCCAGCTCCACATCGCCACCGAGCAGCGCGCGGGTATCCGCCAGCAAGCTTTGCTCGATCACCCGGTAGAGGCTGGCTGTCGCAGCCACAAGGGTAACGCCGAGAATCAGGCAGGCCAGGAAAATCTTCAACGCAGAGATACGTGACCGCAGATCGGTGATCGCGAATCGGAGCATCCAGAGCGGGTTTGTGGAGCGTTCAGGAGGCATAGAGACGCCCACCGTCCATCCGGACCCTGTGCTGACAACGCTCGGCAACGCGCTCGTCATGGGTCACCAGTACCAGCGTGGATTTGCTGTCCTTGTGCAAGTCGAACAGCAGGGAGAGCACTTTCTCACCGGTTTCATGGTCCAGATTGCCTGTGGGCTCATCTCCCAACAACAGGCTTGGCTGGTGAACCAGTGCCCGAGCAATCGCAACCCGTTGCTGCTCGCCGCCAGAGAGCTGCCCCGGGTAGTGCTGCAGCCGATGGCTGAGACCAACGGCCTCCAACATGGCGAGAGCTCGCTCCCGCGGCCTGGCCTCGCCGGCAATCTCAAGCGGCAGACTCACGTTTCCCAGGGCTGTGAGGCCAGGCAGCAGGTGAAAGGACTGGAAAATAATGCCAAGGTGCTCACTTCGCCAGTCGGCCAGAGCATTGGCGTCCATGTCGCCCAGACGTTGATCGCCGACCAGAATTTCTCCACTGGTCGGTCGCTGCAGGCCGGAGAGCAACAAAAGCAGGGACGTTTTCCCGCTGCCAGAGGGGCCTGTGATTGCCAGTGTTTCTCCCGGGGGCACCATGAGGGAGGCATTTTTGAGTACGGCGACCTTGCCGGACTCTGTGGGGTACTCGAGAAAAATGTCGGTCATTTCAACACTGGTGGACACTGGCGCTCCTCTGGTTTGATGAATTTCCTGCTCTGTTGCGTACTGGTAAATGATCGGCATCCGCATAAAGTTTAGAGTACGAACCCTTTTTAAGAGTGGCGCACTCACGTTTTTTGGCGCCTTCACGGAAAAACAGGAGTCCTGACCATGACCGGACCGCTCGATGGCATCCGCATTATCGATCTGACAGCCATGATTTCCGGGCCTCTCGCGACCATGATACTGGCGGATCAGGGTGCCGAGGTTATCAAGATCGAGAATCCGGCGGGTGGCGACTTTACGCGCTCCGCGGCCAATCGGCAGGGCGATATGTCGGCGCTGTACCTCAACAACAACCGCAACAAGAAATCAGTGGCGCTGAACCTGAAAGAAAAGGCGGGACGCGACGCGCTGCTTCGACTGGTAGCGTCGGCCGATGTCTTTGTGCAGAACTTCCGGCCGGGCGTCATTGAGCGGATGGGGCTCGGCGAAGAGCAGCTGCGCAAAGTGGCCCCGGATCTCGTGATGGTATCAATCAGTGGCTTCGGTGATACCGGCCCCTATTCCCAGCGACCGGTATACGACCCGCTGATTCAGGGCCTCTCCGGATTGGCCACCGTGCAGGCGGGCGCCGATGAACTGCGTCCGCAACTGGTGAGAACCATCTTGCCCGACAAGCTCACCGGTGTAACCGCAGCCCAGGCGATTACCGCGGCCCTGTTTGCCAGGGAACGCACCGGGGAAAGCCAGCATGTCCGGCTGTCCATGCTGGACGCGATCATCGCGTTTCTCTGGAGCTCCGACATGGGCAGCCAGACCTTTGTTCACAGTGAGGTGCCTCAGCAGGAGGCTGCGAGCCTTCAGGATCTCATCTATGAGACCACAACCGGCTACATCACCATTGCGGTTCAGAGCGATCGAGAGTGGCAGGCCCTTATTCGAGCTGTGGACCGCCCGGAGTGGGCGGAGGATCCAAGGTTCCTGACTGCCCGGCTGCGCCAGGAGAATATTGATGCGAGGCTGGAGCTGATCCAGTCGGTCATCAAAACCGATACGGCCGAACACTGGTTGGCAAGGCTCGAGGCCGAGCAAGTGCCCTGCGCCCCGGTGTTGACCCGCACTCAGGTACTCGACCATCCCCAGGTACTGGCCAACGATCTGCTTTCCCACTACGACCACCCCCAGGCCGGCCGACTCCGCCAGGCCAGGGCGCCGTCGCGATTCTCGGCCGCACCGGAGCAGCACTGGCAGGGAGCTCCGCGCCTTGGCGAGCAAACCGGCGAACTGCTGGCAGAGTGCGGGTACTCCGCCGAAGAAATTCAGGCGATGTGTGATTCTGGCATCGCAGCCGTGCCTGCCAAATAACATTCTGACGTCGCAAATCCACTGCAGCCGGACGATCCAATGCCCGTACCCGTGGTTCACCATCCAGACTACAGCTTCCCATTCCCGGCAAAGCACCGATTTCCCATGGAAAAATTCGGGCTCCTTGCCGATTACGCCCGCTCGAGAGGGCTTCTCACTCAAGCCAATAGCTTTCGCCCTGCCCCATGCCGGCAGGCGTGGCTGACCCGTACCCACTGCCCGGATTACCTCGCCCGTTTCGCCGGCGATCAACTCTCGGCACGGGAGAAACGGCAGATGAATCTGCCCTGGAGCAAGGGCCTCGTCCGACGCACTTTCCTGGCTCCTTCAGGCACGGTTCTGACGGCGCAGTTGGCCCTTCAGCATGGCATTGCCTGTCACCTGGCCGGTGGTACCCATCATGCCCATTACGATTACGCCGCCGGCTTCTGCATCCTCAACGATCTGGCGATCGCCGCCAATGTGCTGTTGCAGCAGGAGGACATTGAACGTGTGCTTATCTTCGATGTGGATGTTCATCAGGGTGACGGTACCGCTGCATTGTTGGCGAACGAGCCGAATGCCTTTACCTGCTCGATTCACTGCGAGCGCAACTACCCGTTCGAGAAAAAGGTGAGCGATCTCGATGTCGCCTTACCGGATGGCCTCGAAGACGGGGCCTATCTTGAAGTTGTCAGCGAAACGCTGAACAAAGCACTTGCGTTATCCCGGCCGGATATCGTGCTCTATGACGCGGGCGTGGATGTATTCAGGAATGATCCCCTGGGCCGGCTGAACATTTCCGAACAGGGAATTTTTGAGCGGGACTTTCAGGTGCTCAGTGAATTGAAACGTCGGGACATTCCAGTAGCGACGGTGATTGGCGGCGGCTACGATGATGACCGGGTGAAACTGGCCAAGCGGCACGGGATTGTTGTGGAAGCCGCCAGCCGGGTGTTTTCAGCCGACTGACCTAGTCTTTATTGCTCAAAGCAGAATTAGTCCTCATCACTGAAGGCAGACCGATGGAACTCAGCTGCCTCCTCGGCCTCCGGCACGCCGATCTCATGCACTTCCGGCACCTCTCCTCCGGCCAGCACTTCGAGCACGGCGTGCACCCCTTTGGACAGCGAACTCAGGCTGTAGCCACCCTCCAGAACCAGCGCTAATCGTCCCTCACAGTGTTTGTCGGCAATCGCCTGAACAATGCCTGTGATTACTTTGAAGCCATCGTAGGTGAGGTTCAGGGCCATGTCGTTTCTGTGCGGATCAAAGCCGGCAGAGACCAGCACCAAATCCGGCTGGAAGTAATCCGCCGCCGGCATCAGGATCTCCCGGAACACTTTCTCAAAGGCAACGTCGCCAGCCGTTTCCGGCAGTGGCACGTTGATGGTGTAGCCCTCCCCCAGCCCATCACCGATCTCTTCCAGGTGACCGGATCCGGGATAGAATGGCGCCGCGCAGTGGGTATCGAAAAACAGGACATCGGGGTCTGCCCAGAAAATGTCCTGGGTACCGTTGCCATGATGGGCATCCCAATCGATGATCAGAATCTTCTCACAGCCGAGTTTGGCCTGGGCATGGGCCGCAGCAATGGCCACATTATTGAGCAGGCAGAATCCCCGTGCCCGAACCGGTTCCGCATGATGGCCGGGCGGGCGGATCAGGGCAAACGCGCTGTTACACTCCCCTTTCACAACGCTTTCAACGGCGGCAATGGCGTTGCCGGCCGCAGCCGTGGCGGCTTTGATGCTGTCGGGTGACACCGCCGTAGTATCTTTATCAAGCCACGCCCGTTTCCCGTCCAGTGAGAAGATGTGGTCAAGGTAGGAGGTGGTGTGTACCCGTGCCAGCTGATCGTATGTTGCGGCAGCCGCACCCGATTTGAATTGAGTACCTGCCACAGGGTTTTCATCCAGATACTCCTTGATGGCGCTGATCCGCCCAGGGTGCTCCGGATAGCTCCATTTGAAATCCAAGCCCTGAAGAATGGATCGCACCCGCTTTTCCACCCGGCTGGGCATGAACGGAAGATCCACCTCGGGGTTATGCCCGAGCATGATCTCATCGTAAAACACATTCACACTGCGATCGCCGATCATGGCCTGTTTCCTTTTCTTATCCTTGTGATTCCGCCAGCGCCTGCTTCACCACCGAGGTGAATGCTGCAGCTCTTACCCCGGTCGGTTTGAAACCCAGCTTGGTCCAGGCAGCCTTGGCTTCCTTGTTTGAAGCAGAGTATTCGAGGATTAGCTCCGAGGCGTGATGCTCCTCCGCAAAAGTCACAAGATCCCGCAACAGTGCCTTCAGGATACCAAGCCCCCGGAAGTCCGGCTCTACCCAGATATCATCAATAACGCCAGACTTGAATTCTGCCGCTTCCGACTGCTCCCAGATGCCCTGGCTTCTCCAGATATAAACATAACCCATGCCCACGAGCCCGGCGCTTTTGCTTTCAGCCACAACGAGTCGTCTGTTGGGATCGTCCAGGGCGGAGTGCAGGGTTCGCAGAAGCCGTTTGTACTCGCTTTCCTTCAAGACATGGGGAGGCGCACCCGAAACATGCAGGGCCAGTTTGGCGAGGAAGCCCACCATCTCGGGCAGATCCTCTTCCCGGGCCTCTCTGATCACAAATCCACGCTTCGCTTGATTTACCGCCACTTGCAACTCCCGTTCGACCTTTGCCAAAAGCATGCCAGCCCAATCCCGGAATGATCTGCATTTTCGGGGCGTATACATTTGCGCTACTCTCCAAAGCGTAGTCGCTGGTTGATCGAGCTACAAAAGCGGCAACATCTACACGGTTCTTTTACTCATTCCTGCCCGGGGTAAGTTTCGATGAGAAAACTCCTGTTGATTCTGGGGATTTCGGTGATCGTTGCATTGTTGTCGACGGTCACATCCCGGCCCATGCTGATTGAAGAGCGGCTGATCCAGATTCAGGCGGAAAATACTCTCCGGGAATTCCCTCGGATCGAGAAAGAGCCACTGGAAGTTCAGGCAGCCTTGCTGGATATGGCAGACGACGAACTGCTGCTACTGAAGGCCCGGGCAGCGTATTTGCGATACCCGGCGATGACACGCGAAGTATTTCCCCTATATGGTCCCGAACCGGAATTCCGGGAAATTCTTCGGCTCTATGGCGAAAACATTCTTCCGCCGATTCACTATTTCCTGAGCAAACCTGTTGGCTCTATCGAGCTGATGAACGATCTGGCGAGCAAATATCAGGCGGCTCTTGAGTTCTTTACCGGAGGCGAAGAAACCGATAACAGTACCGGCGGCCAACAAAATACCTCCCGAAAGGAAAAGCTGACTCCGCAAGAGCGCGGGTGGTACGCCGTGCGATTTATTCAGGAGGAAGGGCACGATTTCCTGGGCCAGTTCGTATTTAACGAGCAGGGCGACGTCATCTGGGTTCGAACCGAACGGGTGCTGGAGAACATCAACCAGTTCTTCGCAAGTGGTATACGCAACCTTGAGATTCAGCACCGCACCGGTGACGACGTGACCGCCTCTGATATCGGCTGGGCGTCGGTGGATGTTCTGGTTTTTGCCAGCGCGTTGAAGGTACTTCGGGTAGGACGGGCTGTCGCTGTTTCATCCAGAGGCGCTGCCAGGGGTACCCGGTCCGCAGCACTGGCCGCTCGCCTCACGACTAGCGGGCGCATGCTGATGACGACCGCCCGCTACGCAAAATGGCCCGCCGTGATTGGCGTGGGGTATCTGGTGGTCACACACCCCGGTATCATCAATGACGTCCTGGCAGAGGTAGCGGAAGTAATGGGCTACCCGGTAAAGCTGGTGCAGTTTCTCGGGTGGATGCTGATACTACTGCCGGTGTTGTACATCGGCAGTTGGGTATTTCGATTGATTGTGCGCCCCGCACTCGGATTGCTCGGAGCCCTGATCACTGGCCTGGCACACGTTGGCCGGAAAAAATCACTTAACACACTGGACTGATTCAGAGACCGCTATGTCCTTTTCCCGCATCTACGAACAGGCCGTTCTTCAGAAAGGCGGCGAGGGCGAGGTTCTCGCACGGCTGCCGAGAGTTGCGGCACCCGGCGAGCTTGGGGCTCTTGGTGACGATCGATACCTTTCGGAAATCACCCGGTGCATCTTCAAGGCCGGTTTCGTCTGGCGGGTGATCGAAAACAAATGGCCGAAGTTTGAAGAGGCCTTCGAAGGCTTTGTACCGCTTTACTGGCAGCAGGTTCCTCCCGAAGTGCTTGAGCGTTTGGCGGGCGACGAGCGGATCGTCAGGAACGCGCAGAAAATTCAGACCGTTCCCGAAAATGCGCGGATGATTGTCGATGCCTCCCGGGAACACGGCAGCTTTGGCAAGTTCCTCGCCGATTGGCCCAGCAGTGACCAGGCCGGCCTGCTGATGTGGCTTAAACGCAACGGAGCGAGGCTCGGTGGCAACAGCGCCCAATACTTTTTGCGGCGAGTGGGTTGGGACGGCTTTATCCTTTCACGGGATGTTATTGCCGCGCTGCATAGGGAAGAGGTTTTGGATGCCTCACCCACCAGCAAGAAAGGGCTGATGCAGGCGCAGGAAGCGTTTAATCTCTGGCATGAGGAGAGTGGCCTGCCCTACAGCCACCTCTCGAGAATCCTCTCGTTTACTATCGACTGATCTTGTCACGCGATTTCATTACCTCTTGTTTATTTAATGATAATTGTTATCATTCGCCTCCGCATTAACAACGAAGGCGTATTTTTGTATGAAAGTCATTCGCTCCCGACGCTGCAGCTCTGCAGCACTGGTTTCACTCCTCGGCGCAAGCTCTCTGGCCATGGCGCAATCGCAAACCAACGACGCGACCATACTCGAAGCTCTCGATGTGGTTTCTGATGCGATTACCGCTCCGGACTATATGCCTCTGGAAAAAACGCCGGCCGTTGGAAAACTGAACGTTCCGGTTGAAGAGCAACCCTATTCGGTCTCAATCGTCGATCGCAGCTTCATCGAAGATTCCGGCGCCAAGAACATCCAGGACGCCCTGCTCTACACCCCAGGGGTTAACGCGGGCAACTTCGGTTTTGACACCCGAATCGATTCCGCAAAAGTGCGTGGAGTAGACGCCGGCCGCTACCTGGATGGCTTGCGTCAGATCTACGGTTCCTACAACACCGTCCGCACCAATGTGTACGCCCTTGAGAGCATCGAAGTGCTCAAGGGCCCCTCCTCAATGCTTTATGGCCAGAGCGATCTGGGCGGCATCATCAATGGGGTATCCAAGCTCCCGGAAGAGGAACCGGGCGGCGAGATCTGGGCCCAGTATGGCACCTTTGATCGCAAGCAACTGGCCGTGGATGTAACCGGCCCCGTCAACGAGACCGGTGATTTGTTGTACCGTCTGATCGCACTGGGACGCGACAGCGACACACAGGTGGATTATGTGGAAGACGATGGCTACGTGCTCTCCCCTTCACTGACCTGGCGCGCCACCGATGATACAAGCATCACCCTGCTTTTGAACCGTCAGGAGAACAAAGGCCAGGTGTCTGCCCAGTTCCTGCCACAGGCCGGCACCCTGGAGCCGGGTTCTCAGGGTTTCATCGGTTCCGAGCGGTTTGTTGGCGAACCGGGTTGGGATCGTTACGACCGGGAGAAGACCGAGGCTACCCTGTTTGTCGATCATCAGCTGAATTCCAACTGGGCGGTTTCCGCTACGGCCCGTTATACCGATTCCAGCGCAGAAACTCGTGAGCATTGGATCACTATTCCAAGCGTTCCTGACGCCAACGGTGAGGTATCACGAACCATTTACACGGCAGACACTGAAACCCGTATCTTCAACATGGACGCTCGTCTCGAGGGCGATGTTGATCTGGGCATGACCCGCCACCGTCTTATTATCGGAGCCGACCGCCAGGATGCCCTCTGGGAACAGGACAACTACTTCTACGGCTATGGTCTGGGCGGAACATTCGATGTTTACGACCCACAGTACGGCAACCTGAATGACAGCATCATCAACCCATCCGACCGGCCAGACAACGAGATTGAGCAGATTGGCCTCTACGTTGCCGACCACATGGAAATCGGCCCTGTTGTCGTTTCCGCCGGCCTTCGCCACGACTGGGCCGAGAACCGCAGCCTGGCCGTCTCCGGATCAGACACCGTCAGTGATGAAGAAGCCACTACCGGTCGCGCGGGTCTGATGTACCGGTTTGAAAACGGGATTTCTCCGTACATCAGCTACGCTGAAGCCTTCAGCATGAATCTCGGTACCGACGGCACTCCCGAGGCCAATACCCTGAAACCGACAACCGGCGACCAGCAGGAAGCTGGCGTGAAGTATGTTTCACCGGACGAGTCCCTGGGCATCAGCGCCGCGTATTTCGATATTACCCAGGAGAACCGCGTCAGTGATGGCAATACGCCAGGAGGTGTCGAGCAGACCGGCGCCGTGATCGACGGCTGGGAGCTGCAGGTGAACAAACGCTCGCAGCGTTTCGAAACCCAGTTGGCGTATACCGACATCAGTGCCAAAGACGATGGCACCGGCAACCGTCTTCCCTATGTGGCCGAGCGTCAGGCTTCCTGGTGGAACCAGCTCTATATCGCCAGCAACTGGCGGTTCGGTGCCGGCGTTCGATATGTGGGCGATAACGTTGGTTCAGGCGGCGGGCCCGTCGTGCCTTCCGTTACCCTTTACGACGCCATGATTGGCTACACCTGGCAAAACTGGGACTTCACCGTCGATGCTAAGAACTTGGCCGATGAAGAATACATCACTTGGTGTCGCTCCGAGGGTGCAGACTGCGGATACGGCGAGCGGCGCACTGTGAACGCAAACGCCAAGTATCGTTTCTAACACTTCACCCCGAGGTCTCTGATCGCCGCAACCCGAACATTTCCGCGGCGATCAGCTCTTCTTTTTCTTCTTCTTTTTGGCCTTCTCGTACAACTCGCGCAATGCCTTGGGATTCTTTCCTTTACCCGAGCCGTGGGACTCCAGAATACGTGTCCAGATCGCCTGCTTCTGTTCCGGTGACAGCTGTTTCCACTCTTTCTTCTCCTGACGGGTTCGGCCGCAGGCTTTGCAAATGGCCTTCTTGTTGAACTCGCAGACGTCGATACAGGGTTTCTTGGTGACGGGCTCCATGGATACTTGCTCCCCTCCTTCTTTGAGAAGTGGCTCTACTTAACACTGTAGACGTCGACACCTGGATACAAGGCGTGGCACCAGTGGAAAACCGAGACAAGCTCCTAGTAGGGAATAAACGCTTCCTCATCACCCACGACTTTGGCAAACCGCCCGGCCCTCCAGTCCTCTTTGGCCTTTTCGATTCTGGCTCTGGTGGAAGAAACAAAGTTCCACTCAATAAACCGCTTACCAAGGGGCTCACCACCGATCACAGCGATACGCGTTTCTTCAGTAGCAGTGACCTCAACGCCGGAGCCTCGGGAAAAAACCGTCATGCTATGGGCAGGCAGTTCGGAGCCGTGAGCTCGCAATGCCCCACTGGCGACATAGACGGCCCGTTCGGTCGCCTCCGGCAACTCCAGGGTCTGACCGGCTTTCAGGGTAGCTTCAAGATACAGCGTGTCGCTGAATTGGCGCACCGGTGAGCTCACGCCATAGGCACTGCCGATCATTACCCGGACCGGGACACCGTCAATGTCGATGGCCGGTATCTGATCGCCCGGATAATGATGAAAGGCGGGGTCGGTTTCCTCATGGGATTCCGGCAAGGCGAGCCAGAGCTGGAGCCCATGCAGAGGATGATCCTTGGCCGTGATTTCAGGACGCTCCCGCTCGGAATGGGCGATGCCACTACCGGCCACCATCAAGTTGATATCTCCCGGCCGGATGGGCTGGTAGCTGCCCACCGAATCCCGGTGCAATATTTCGCCTTCAAACAGGTAGGTTACGGTGGCAATGCCAATGTGCGGATGCGGCAATACGTTGATGCCCTCGCCGGCCGGAAATGCCGCCGGACCCATCTCATCAAAGAAAATCCAGGGGCCGACCATTTTCCGTTTTGCCGTTGGCAACAGGCGACGCACAGAAAAGCCGCCCAGATCAGCAACCCTTGGGCTCAAAATGACTTCAATGGCGCTGCACGGCGCATCGGCCGAATCACAGCTCTGTTCGACAGAATTCATCAGATTGCTCATGCATCGCTCCCTAAGCTTCACATCTGCTTGAAGAGATGGGCATTGCTGCGACTGACCGGCAGTCTTCTGCCAATGCCATCCATAAACACCTCATAGTGTCCTTCTTCATCTCGTTCCACCCTGGAAATACGGCCAACCTGAACTATGATCGCCCGATGAATACGCCAAAACTGATCAACATCGAGGGTTTCCGTTAATTCTTTGATGGTTTTGCGAATGAGGAACTCCCCGTTCTCGGTCACCACTGTTGTGTACTTGTCCTCGGCGATAAAGCAACAGACATCGTCCAACCGTATAACATGAACCTGCTGGCCGCGGGTGGCGTTAATCCAGCGAAGTTCGCTGGAGCCTGCAACCGGCATTAGGCGTTTCAGCTGCGCAGCATCCAGCTCATACTTCACTGTTCTTTCATCACGCTTTCTCAGTCTTTCAATGCACTGATACAAGCGGTCTCCGTGCACGGGTTTAAGCAGATAGTCCACCGCTTCATGTTCAAATGCCTCCAAGGCATGTTGATCGTAGGCTGTAACAAATACGAGGTTCCCGGAAAATCCCATATCACGCAGGACACCCGCTGTCTCAACGCCGCTCATACCGGGCATCTTGATGTCCAAAAACACGGTATGCACATCAACTTCATTGATTCGTTCGACCGCTTCCACGCCCGACCCCACACAGATCACCTGCTCTGCTTCATCCCAGAGATCCGTGAGCAGTTTCTGAAGGTGAAATCTGAGTAAGGGTTCATCGTCAACAACCATAACGTTCATGGCGAGTCCCCGGGATTAATCGGCCACCGAACCGTAGCAACGCAACCGGTTACTGAGCCCTTTTCATCAGTATGGTTGGCCAGTATCAGCGATGCATTCTTTCCATAGAGCAGCGACAAACGCTGATGAATGTTGTCAACGGCGATTCCATGCCCGACGCCATTGTTCTTACGAGAATCCTTTCGCAATCCCAGCCCCGTATCACGGATGGTAACGCAGCACCGCTCAGGTCCAACATCTACCAGCACCCGGATATGACCGCCTTCAAGTTTAGGTTCAATGCCATGGATAACCGAATTTTCAACAAGCGGCTGCAGCGTAAATGGCGGGCAGCTCACTCCAGCGATGTCATCCTGCACGACAACTTCAAAGGTCAATCTGTCTCCCATTCTAGTGCGCTGTATCGAAAGGTAAGCTTTCACAAACTCCAACTCTTCAGACAGAGGAATGAGCTGACGCTCAGCCTTGGTCATGGAACCTCTGAGCAACCCTGTAAGGTCATCCAGAACTGTTTTCGCCGTCTCCGGTCGCACGTCAATGAGTACACGTATATTGGCGAGTGTGTTGAATAGGAAGTGCGGCTCAATTCTTGATTGCAACACCTGATAGTTGGATTCCGCCAGCTGTTTTTCCTGCTCAAGCGTTCGCATTCGTTGAGCCTGTAGTTCTCTGCGTTTACGGGTCAAACGATGTGAGTTGTAGAAAACGTAGGTCACCAACAAACTGAACAGGATCTTGAGTATAAGATCAGAAGCCGGCGCCTCCCGCACTTCTTCGAAGGAGCCATAAAGCTGATAAAACAAGTGGACGATGCCAATAACGACTCCCACCAGGTAGCCAATGACCGTGGCCACCAATATGGAAGTCCGGTTTTCAAGATAATGAACACTGACCCGTATCGCACACAGGCAAGACACCCCGAATACTAGAGCAACCTGCAGTGTCAGCCAGAACTCGCCCGCGTCCGTTAGCCAGATTACCATCGAAATCGCGTAGCAGATTGCAAGCGTCTGAAAGGTATCTCGGAGCAGGTCATGGCGCTGCCAGAGGCGTTGAATCTCAGTAATCATGATGTCTGCCCTGCTCCATTAAAAGCCAGATGCATACCCGTGGCCACGAACCAGAGAATGCCGCCAAGCCCGAATACCGCAGCGCAGAACCCTGCCAGTTGCGGCAGTGCAGTAGCCGTGCCGGCAAAACCGACCAACAGTGCGCTCCACTGAATAGCCTCTGGCAACGACTGTTTCTGCCGTGAGGCAAAAAAAACCAGAATCAGCCATACGCCACCTACGAGTTCGTTCCCGCCTCCTAGACCGTTGACGACTATATGGAGCGAAACAAAGGCCCCTGGCGCGAGTTCCGGATGGGCCTGTGCAAGAGTGATCACCATATTATGCCCTACGGTCGCCACCAGCCCCGCTGAAATCACGAGACCTGCCCAGAGATACGCCACGAGCGATGCAGCTTGGCTCAGGGTTGTTCTCGGCACCAAAGCCGACAATCCGAACTGCATGTTGAGCAGCGCAAAGCCGAACAAGAGGTAAATAACAAAATACCATGTATACAGAAAACCGCTGTGCTCCTGCAGGTAAATGAGCTGGGAAGTGATGTCTGCCGATAGATTCCCGAACTGAACTTCCGTCAAGAGCGCGAGGTAAAAGACCATCCCGAACAGAAACGTTAATCCGGCAAGGATACCGGCAAGCCCTCCCGTTCGTTCGCGAGATGAGAAACACAGCTTCATGTCGTTTGCTCCTAGAACTGATAAAAGATTGCAACACCACCAGACCAGAAGCCCTTGCGCTCCACGATTGAACTTTCGCCAGCCCCGTCGCCAAGATGTTCATAACCAAACGCGAACACCGAATGCCAATCGCTACCCAGTTTCTGGACGTGAGAGACCGAAGTCCGCATTACGACCGATTTCTCTCCTTCGTATGCCGCAATATTTGCAGACGCCTCTTGCTGGCTAACGCCGTAGTAGTAATCAACCAGCCTTCGCGATTGCTGACGCACGTCAATGCTTGGCACCAGCGCTCCCCCCCATGCGGGCAATTCCCGGGAAACTGCAATACCCCATTCATGACCGCCATGCCGGTCCAACACATCGGCCGACGCAAAAATGGCAAGATCAACCCAGGGTGTCGCCTGCTCCCATTTGATCAGTAACTCACCGGTGTCATCTCGGTCGTCCAGTGCTGCCAGCACCTTGTTATCGTCCGGGTCGAACACAGACTGGCGTAACTGCGCCATCACCTTGAGCCTGCTAGAAGACGTGGGCGAGGTAACAAGCCCGATACCTTCCGGGTTTGCCATCATCATCCCCCACCGCAGATCGGCATAGGGTACGACGACATGCTGATCATTCTCCCCCTTTACATGGCGCTGGATAGATCCGCCGGAAAGGCCAAGGCTTGCGTCCCAGTCGGAGGCGCTGACAGGGCCTGCAAGAATACACAAGACAAGTGCTGTAAAAGTGAGCCTTGACCGGAGGGCAAGGTGAGTCGCTAACGGGTTCATTTCAATGATCTCCATGTGAATGAATTCAGGGGTGGAATACCCAGACGCACGGACTTTCACACGGATGGAGAATCTCCAAGGAAGCGTGAGATAAACGGTTGGTATGGACGACAAGCCGGCATAAATAGAGATGGACGGTAACGCGCATTCAACCGCACTAGACTGTGCTAGAGTCGTTGGAAACTCTGTTCTGGGATTTCATGTATGAAAACCATTGGCCTTCTCGGCGGCATGAGCTGGGAATCCACGCAAACCTATTACCGGCTTATCAACGAGGGCGTTAAAAACCGCCTGGGCGGGCTGCATTCAGCCAAACTGGTGCTCTTCAGTGTGGATTTCGCCGAGATTGAAGCTCTGCAACACAAAGGCGACTGGCCGGCCACTGCCGACATTCTTGCCGGGGCCGCTCTGTCAGTGCAGAAGGCAGGCGCGGATTTCCTGGTGATCGGTACCAACACCATGCACAAGGTTGCTCCGGAGATCGAACAGGCGATCGGGATTCCATTGCTACACATCGCGGATGCCACAGCGCAGTTACTGAAGAAAGAGGGTGTGACCCGAGCAGGCCTGCTGGGCACCCGCTTTACAATGGAGCAGGCGTTCTACAGGGAACGACTGGAGGCGGCCGGTATCGACGTTCTCACCCCGGATGAAGGCCAACGGGATGAGGTGCACCGTGTTATCTACGAAGAGCTTTGCCAGGGCGAGATCAAGCCTGACTCGCGCCACATCTACCTGGATATCGTTTCGTCGCTTTCCGGGCGCGGGGCCCAGGCGGTCATTCTCGGCTGCACCGAGATCGGATTGCTGATCAGCCAGGCCGACACTGAGGTTCCACTTTACGACACCACGGAGATTCACGCCGCCCGAGCCGTGGAGCTGGCGTTACATCATCCGTAGAAGACCGACCAAGACGAACACCTGCAAAAACTGGATAATGGCCGCCATTAGAAGCCATGGCGCGCCAAATTCTCCGATCCAGGACTCTTTGCAATGGAAATCAACGTCAACTTTCTCGAGAACCTCAGACTTGAAGCCAAGTTTGACGATTTCACCGTCGTAACGGACCAGCCGATTCGCTACAAGGGCGACGGCTCGGCGCCCAGCCCGTTCGACTACTTCCTGGCCTCCTCTGCCCTGTGTGCAGCCTACTTTGTCCGGGTCTACTGCCTGGCACGGGACATTCCCACCGAGAATATCCGCCTGTCCCAGAACAACATCGTGGACCCGGAAAACCGCTACAACCAGATCTTCAAGATCTCCGTGGAACTGCCCGAGGACATTTCGGAGAAAGACCGCCAGGGCATCCTGCGCTCGATCGACCGCTGCACCGTGAAAAAAGTGGTCCAGACCGGCCCGACCTTCGAGATTGAAACCGTCGAGAACCTGGACGCGGACGCCCAGGCACTGCTGATGACCCAGCCGGAAGGCGGCACCCAGACCTTTATCGAAGGCAAGGACCTGCCCCTGGAGCAGACCATCGCCAACATGACCGGCATCCTTGAAGACTTAGGCATGAAGATCGAGATTGCCTCCTGGCGGAACATTGTGCCGCACGTGTGGTCCCTGCACATTCGCGATGCTGCCTCACCCATGTGCTTCACCAATGGCAAGGGAGCTACCAAGGAAAGCGCCCTGTGCTCTGCCCTGGGCGAATTTATCGAGCGGCTCAGCTGCAACTTTTTCTACAACGATCAGTTCTTTGGTGAGGACATCGCCAACAGCGACTTCGTCCACTACCCGAACGAAAAGTGGTTCAAGCCGGGCCCCAACGACGAGCTGCCGGAAGGTATTCTGGATGACCACTGCCTCGCCATCTACAACCCGGACGGCGAGCTTGGCGGCTCCAACCTGATTGATACCAACTCCGGCAGAGCCGACCGGGGCATTGTCTCCCTGCCCTACGTGCGAAAATCGGATGGCGAGGTGGTGTATTTCCCCTCCAACCTGATTGAGAACCTGTTTCTCAGCAACGGCATGAGTGCGGGCAATACCCTGAACGAAGCACAGGTTCAGTGTCTGTCGGAGATTTTCGAACGGGCGGTAAAGAAGCAGATTATCGAAGAGGAGATTGCCCTTCCGGACGTGCCCCGGGAGGTACTGGAAAAATACCCGGACATCCTGGAAGGCATTGAAGCCCTGGAAGCCCAGGGTTTCCCGACTCTGGTAAAGGACGCCTCACTCGGCGGCCAGTTCCCGGTAATGTGCGTTACCCTGATGAACCCGCGAACGGGCGGCGTGTTCGCCTCTTTCGGCGCTCACCCGAGCTTTGAAGTGGCCCTTGAGCGAAGCCTGACGGAACTCCTGCAGGGCCGCAGCTTCGAGGGCCTCAATGATGTGCCGGCACCCACCTTCAACAGCCTGGCAGTGACCGAGCCAAACAACTTTGTGGAGCACTTTATCGATTCCACAGGCGTGGTGTCCTGGCGGTTCTTCAGCGCCAGGTCCGATTATGATTTCGTTGAATGGGATTTTTCCGGCACCAACGCCGAGGAAGCCGAGTGTCTGTTCGGTATCCTCGAGGAGCTGGGCAAGGAAGTCTATGTCGCCGTCTATGAGGAACTGGGCGCGCCAGTCTGCCGAATCCTGGTTCCAGGCTATTCCGAGGTGTATCCGGTGGAAGACCTGATCATGGACAACACCAACATGGCTTTGGACTATCGGGAAGACATCCTCAACCTGCACCGCCTGGACGATGAGCAACTGGCCGATCTGGTGGAGCGCCTGGAAGCCAGCCAGCTGGACAACTACATGACGATCATCACCCTGATCGGCGTGGAGTTCGATGAAAACACCATCTGGGGCCAACTCACGATCCTTGAGCTGAAGATCCTGATCTGCCTGGCCCTGCAGTGGCATGAAGAAGCCCTGGAATTCGTCGACATGTTCCTTCAGTTCAACGACAACACCGTTGAGCGCGGTCTGTTCTACCGAGCGATGTATGCGGTTCTGGAAGTCACCCTTGACGACGAAATGGAGCTGGGCGACTACATCACCAACTTCACCCGCATGTTCGGCGAGGAAACCATGGAAGCTGTTGTTGGCTCAGTGGAGGGCAGCGTTCGTTTCCACGGTCTGGAAGCCACGAACATGCAACTGGATGGGCTGGAGAAGCATCAGCGGTTGATCGAGAGCTACCGGAAGCTGCACGCGGCGCGTGCAGCGAGGGCGGGCCTGCAGCAGTAATCGGACGCCGAGCGAGCCGCGCCGCATTGGCGGCGCGGTCAGTCCTGATTCACACTTGATCATTACAAGTAGCCTATTTGCGTTTAATGCCCGTACACCCTTGTACATTTGTGGCATACGCCAAACAAGGAGCCTTGCAATGAGCAATCCGGTGATCGCTGATAACAAGCCCAAGAAAGTCAGCCTGAAAAAAGGCGAGGAATACGCCTTCTGCGTTTGTGGCCGTTCCAACAACCAGCCGTTCTGCGACGGTTCCCACGGAGATACGGGGTTCAAGCCCAAGGTCTTCAAGGCCGAAAAAGACGAAGAGGCCGTTCTGTGCCAGTGTAAACAGACCGGAAGCGCGCCTTATTGTGACGGCACTCACCAGCAGTTCAGCGATGACCAGGTTGGCAAGGAGGCGCCGGAGCCCGATGATGATGGCGGCGAGGAATCCGGTGATGCGCCGAAGGCCAAATCCACCAAAGAAGAACCCACCGTTGAATTTATTCATCAGTTGGCCCGTGAGGGGCTGAGCAGTATGGGCCACCATGGTCCGACAACTGCCATGGGCGTGCCCCGCCACACCCTGCCCCACTGGGACGACCTCCAACTGATGGTGGCGCAGATGGCCAGTAAACCGCTGGCAGACGACGCCGACGTCTCGACCGAACTGGTAATCGGGCCAGAAGCCCGCAAGCCACTGACACTGAGCATGCCGCTATTCGTTTCCGACATGAGCTTCGGGGCCCTGTCGGAGGAGGCCAAGATTGCCCTCGCTCGTGGCGCCGAGCTAGCGGGCACCGGCATCTGCTCTGGCGAGGGCGGCATGCTGCCCGAGGAGCAACAGGAAAATTCCCGATACTTCTACGAGCTGGCCAGCGCGAAGTTCGGTTACAAGGAAGAATTGCTCAAGAAAGTGCAGGCGTTTCACTTCAAGGGTGGCCAGGGCGCCAAGACCGGCACCGGTGGCCATTTGCCGGGCAACAAGAACACCGGCAAGATCTCAGAGGTTCGCAATATTCCTGAGGGCGAACCGGCGAACTCCCCACCCACTTTCGACGATTTGCGCTCAGTTGAGGATTTCCAGCGCTTCGCCAGCCATGTTCGGGAAGTGACCGGAGGTATTCCCGTGGGCTTCAAGCTGAGCGCCAATCACATCGAGCGGGATGTGCAATTCGCCCTGGATGCCGGTGCCGACTACATCATTCTCGACGGCCGTGGCGGCGGCACCGGTGCTGCACCCGAGATCTTCCGTGATCACATCAGTGTGCCCACCATTCCTGCCCTGGCGCGTGCGCGGCGCTATCTGGATGACCGCGGGGCAAGCGGACGGGTCACATTGATCGTTACCGGTGGCCTGCGGGTCCCTATCGATTTTGTGAAGGCCATGGCGCTGGGCGCTGACGGTATTGCCGTTGCCAACAGTGCCATGCAGTCCATCGGCTGTGTTGCGGCGCGTATCTGCAACACCAACAACTGCCCGGCAGGCATCGCGACCCAGAACAAGGACCTGCGCCAACGGTTGAACGTCGACCAGTCTGCCAAACAGCTGCAGAACTTCCTTGAGGCCTCTGTCTCACTGATGCAGGTGATGGCACGAGCCTGTGGCCACGACAGCCTGAGCAAACTGAACATAGATGACCTGTCCACCTGGCATCGGGAGATGGCCCTGCTCAGCGGCGTTCGCTACGCCGGTGTGCTTGATCCTTCTGCCTGAGGTTCTTCTTCGCTGGCCGCCAGGACTCGAACCCGTTCGAAGTCCTCCTCGGTGAACACACCGTTCACCCCGGAAATGGCGGCCAGCTTCATGCCATGCTTCAGTCCCAGCTTGTAAATCTCCCGCACTTTCTCCCACTCGATATTCCGCCCGAGAGTGAAGTTCTCGAAACGCGCTTCCAGAGCAAGCACAATGGTTTCCGCCAGGCAGGCATAGGCAATGCCGTTCGGGAGCCCGATGTCTTTCATGTGCACTTCACCCGGTAGCTGGATCTCGCCGGATTCGATCACCAGCACATCCGGCCGCTTGGCGACATCCTCCGCCGGGATATCCAGTGGGCGGGCGACGTCGGTTATGACGCAGCCCGGCTTCACTTTCATGATATCCAGGATACGTTTGCCGGCCCCGGAGGTGGCGGTCACGATCATGTCCATGTCAGCCAGATCGCGTTCGGCAGAGCCGGCAACATGTACGATGGCACCCGGCGTTTCCTGTTCGATGCTTTCCTTGAGAGCCAGCAGTTTGGCCGGCTCCGGTGCCGCCAGATAAATCTCGTCCACAGCCTTGGCCAGCAATCTGGCGCAGACAGACCCGATAGCACCCGTAGCGCCCACCACCATGGCCTTGCCGGCCGCTTTGCCACTGGGGCCAATACTCACCCGACCTATTTTCTTCATGGCGTCATGGGCTGCCCACAGGGCACCGGATGCGCTGTAGCTGTTGCCGGTCGTGATCGGCAGCGGCGCCCGCTTGGCCACCGTTATACCGGCATCACCCACGACCTTGGTAAACGCACCCAGGCCCATGATCTGGGCGCCGAGTTTCTTGGCCAGTTTGGCCGCCTGCAGCAACCGGGCGTAGGTAAATTCCGGCCCGTGGGCCATGATTTCCCGAGGGGTGCCACCAACGGTAATGAGCCAGCCCTCCACCTCATCGCCATTGGGTGACCGGATTCCGGATACCTTGGAGTAGATGAACGGTGGCGAATACGCGATGGCCTTTTCCACCAGGTTCATCACCACAGGCGGCGATACGTTGGCAACCCAGTCCAGGGGCGGTGTTTTGGTGAGGTATTGCTGCGACAGGGGGTGAATGACAAACGCAAACCGGTTAACCCGGCGATAACCGTTCGGGTAAAGGATTCGCGGCTCAATCTGCAGGCTCTGAATAACATCCAGATAGTCATCGGGGCCCAACTGGTCCGGCGTCCTGGAAAGCGCCGCACTGATCATCGCCTCCATCACATTCACGCCAACGGGGCGGCCCTCCAGCCAGGGACTGTAATCCACTACCATGGCAACCTTGCGCGAACGCATCCAGTCCATGGCCGCGTCCGTTACCCGCGAGGTAATCACGGTTTTTCCATCCAGCTCTTTCGCCGTGAAATTCTCCAGGTCGCCAATCGAGGCCACGATGACATGCGCCTCGGACACCGCGTGATGGAGCGAACCTTTAACCAGGTTCTCACCCAACCGATACAGCGGTGTTCGGAGAATGGTTTCAACCGCTTTCACCGCTGCAGGCCTGAACATGATGGGGGCAGTAAGCGAGGTATAGGTTTCCAGCTGTTTCAGGGAAGTCAGCAGCCTTGGCACTCCGAAATCCGTGTAAGGATCGGCAAAGAAGAGATTCTCGGTATGTTCGGAAAGGGCCCTGGCAATCCGGTAACCGGCCTGCCCATTCAAAAAGAGCACCCGGGCATTGTCGAAGAAATGCCCGAGCTCAGACTGGGTATGACGCACAGCCCATTCCTGCAGGATAGCCCGCAACCCGGCACCGGTGGTTACCGGCTTATCCGGCACACAGGCCTCAAGGCGGGCAGTATCCGGGTGTTCAAGCTGCTCCCGGCCCACCTCGTAATGATCGTGTACCATGCTCAGACCGATGGCATCTGCCTGCGGATGCACGGACTCCAGAACCGCCTCGGCCCGGGAGAGATCGCCGTCCGTACCGATCCGGATAATCCGGAAAGGCTGCGCAAGAAACGACGTCTCGATATCATAATCGTACTCACCAGATCCCTGGCTGACGCTGACAACGGTTTTCATATTCAGGTCTTCCCGTTTTCCTGTTGTTATCATTTACAGCCTAATTCAGGAGATCGGTTTCTGCCTTAGCGCAGATCAAATTCCAGACCGCTATTCAACGTCTACAATAGAGTGGCGGGCCGAACGACCAACAGACTTTCAAGGATCAACCAGGAGCTCACCATGACCATTCAGGAAGAACTCAACTCTACCGTCCGGGAACTGGTTCAGCCCGGCAAGGGAATTCTCGCGGCGGATGAAAGCCACCCGACCATTGCCAAGCGTTTCAAGGCCGTTGGCGTGGAGTCGAGCGAAGATATGCGCCGGGAGTACCGAAGCCTTATTTTCTCGGCTTCCGGGCTCGGAGAATTCATCAGCGGGGTCATTCTGTTTGAAGAGACTCTCGGCCAGCAGAGCCTGGATAATGTTCCCATGCCAAAGCTCCTGGCCAGCAAAGGCATTGTGCCGGGCATCAAGGTAGACAAGGGCAAAGGCCCTCTTGTGAATGCCCCCGGTGATGAAATCACCTTTGGCCTGGATGGTCTGGAGGACCGCCTGGAAATCTACAAAAACCAGGGGGCCCGGTTCGCCAAGTGGCGGGATGTGTTCCATATATCGGACACCCTGCCCTCACGGCAGGCGATCGAGGCGAATGCCGAGGTTCTCGCCCGCTATGCGGCGATCTGCCAGTCCCTGGGTATCGTGCCGATCGTTGAGCCGGAAGTACTGATTGATGGCAACCATTCCATCGAGCGCTGCGCGGAAGTCAGTGAGGCGGTGATTCGGGAGGTGTTCCACGCCCTTTACCGACACAAGGTGGCACTGGAATACATGATCCTCAAACCCAGCATGGTGACGCCGGGCAAGGAAAGCCCGAAGGCATCCCCGGAAGCCGTGGCGACAGCGACTCTCGATGTTTTTCGTAGGGCGGTACCGGCTGCGGTACCCGGCATTTTCTTCCTCTCGGGCGGTCAGACACCGGAAGAAGCCACTCTCAATCTGAACGCCATGAACAGCATGGGCGCGCAGCCCTGGGAGTTGAGCTTCTCTTACGGACGGGCTTTGCAGGAACCGGCACAGAAGGCCTGGGCCGGCAATCTGGACAATGGTCCGGAGGCTCAGGCAGCAATGCTGAAGCGGGCCCGCCTGAACGGTGCCGCTCGCGCGGGCCATTACCGACCGGAGATGGAAGACTGACCGGCAACAGCCCTGCGTGCCCGTGTTCCCCTAGTCGCAGCCGGAGACGCAGCTCGCCATGCCATTGAACGCCATGGTGCGGCCACTGAGGGGCACATGAACCGGCACTGTCACTGAATCCCGGAACAGAGCCGTGCGCGTTCCTTCCTGCACCATGCCACCGGAGGTCGCAGGTTCGTTGGCGTGGGAGGCGATAACCGCCTTCGGTTGCACGAGGTCATTGATTACGTAGGCGGCCTGTTTCGGTCCGGTGGTGAACGTATCACCGATGTTCATCACCACAAGCCCCGCACCGTAGTGATCCTTCACGACCAGTCTTTGCTCGGCAGTAATGCCAGTGTCACCGGACAGGTAGACCACCAGGCCGTTGGAGAACCTGAGCACGTAGCCCGTGGGTGGTCCGACACTGGCGCCAACACCCGCGGCAGCCAGATACTCTGCCAGTGGCCCGGTGAGGAACGAAGGCGATACGCCATTACTGTGCACAGCCGGCACGGTCGTAATTGCCACGCCGCCAACCTCACGCTCGCCACCGAACCGAACCAACAGCGAGTTTGCAGGATCACCGCCGGCATCTTTCAGCTTGGCAGCAAAGAAGGCGGGCATTTCGCTACCCGTAACAATTTTTGCACCGTGTTTCACTGCAATATCGACGGTATTGGATTGTGGCAATGTTGAAACGCCGGTGTCCGGAGACCCGCAAGTGCCCTGATTGGTCTTGCTGATACGCTGATCACCCACATGGTCCCCATGCATGTGGGAAACCAGAACAACATCAATTTTGCCCAATCGGGGATCATCCGGACCGGCGACCGTTCTGCCGGCGTCATAGAGAATTCGGGTGCCATTGGGATCTTCAAAGACCAGCGCCCGGTCCCGGCCACAGAACTCACCATCGTGGCTTCCCAGGGGTGTGACTCTCACCACGTGGTCGTCTGCGGCAGCCGGCATAGCGGCGCCGACTAGCATACAGACTGACACTCCGGCAAAGGCCATCGTGTTGCGCAAACCTGCTCTGAACATGTTGTTCGTCCTCCCACTCGTTTTTTATTGGTACGGGTATTGATACGAACGACAATCCCGTTGATACCAGTTTAGGCGGCGGGAAGGTCAACGCGTGGGGATTGAGTCAGTGCGCTTGAATGAGGATCAGGCAGCGCGGGAGTCCGTCAGGATAACCCGCTGTTCCAGGCATGCCATCATGGGCGCCACCTGACGGATTTTCCTGGCTTCGGGCCAGAGCGCCTCTGCCTCGGCGAAACCCTGGCGGAGAAAGTTAAGCCATTGTTTGATACGACCGGTCACATAGCGGTCCTCAAGCCAGCCCTGAAGAACCGTAGCGTACTCACGAACCAGGGCTACAGCTTCCGGCCAGGTCATATCCGGGACCGTTTCGCCCTGCTGGCTGGCCTTGATCTGCCGGGCGAGGTCTGGCCGGGCGATCAGGCCACGGCCAATCATCACGTCATCGCAGCCGGACACCTCACGGCAACGCCAGTAGTCCGCGACACTCCAGATTTCGCCATTAGCAATTATGTGGGTTTTGACAGCTTCCCGGGCCCGGGCGATTTCCTCCCAATAGGCCGGCGGCTTATATCCGTCTACTTTACTACGGGCATGAATGACAATCTCCGCCGCGCCTGCCGCTTCCAACGCCTGGGCACAAGCCACACCCATGGATCGGTCGTCATACCCCAGCCGCATCTTGGCTGTGACCGGCACATGCGCTGGTACAGCCTGACGCACAGCAGCCACGATCTCATGCATGAGCTCCGGCTCGCGCATCAACACACAGCCACCCTTGTGCTTGTTGACCGTTTTGGCCGGGCAACCAAAGTTGATATCCACCTGGGTGGCACCGAGTTCTGCCGCACGCACGCCGTGGCGCGCCATCTGGTGAGGGTCTGAACCCAGCAGCTGAACGGCAACGGGGGTGCCCACGTGAGTGAGCGACCGGTTGTACAATTCGGGGGCGTATTTGTAGAACACTCTCGGTGGCAGCATGCCATGGGTGACACGAACGAACTCCGTTACGCAACGGTCGATGCCGCCTACCCCGGTCAGGGTTTCACGGATGGGTGCGTCAACCAGCCCTTCCATTGGGGCGAGAATGATGCGCATGAGTGCTCCAGCAATTACAGGGTCTGTTCGGGGTGAGACTGATCAAAAATCAGACGGAGCGGATTGTAAGGAATTTGGCGGGAAGTTGATAGACGGACACCCCGAAACCGGGGTGTCCAATCGCTTGCTTACAGGTCTTATTCGACGTCGAATCGGTCGGCGTTCATGACCTTGGTCCAGGCTGCAACGAAGTCTTTCACGAACTTCTCTTCGTTGTCGTCCTGGGCATACACTTCTGCGTAGGCACGCAGGATCGAGTTGGAACCGAACACGAGATCAACACGGGTCGCAGTGAACTTGGTATTGCCACTGTTGCGATCCACGATGTTGTACGAGTTCTTGCCAGTCGGCTCCCAACGATTCGACATATCAGTCAGATTGACGAAGAAATCATTGGTCAATTGGCCAACGCGATCGGTGAAGACCCCGTGCTTGGTGCCGCCGTAGTTGGTACCGAGCACCCGCATGCCACCCAGCAGGACGGTCATTTCAGGCGCTGTCAGTCCCATCAGCTGGGCACGATCCAGAAGCATTTCTTCCGGTTTTACCACGTAGTCCTTCTTCTGCCAGTTGCGGAAGCCATCAGCCAGCGGCTCCATCGGATCGAAGGATTCGGCATCCGTCATCTCGTCGGTAGCGTCACCACGGCCCTTCAGGAAGGGCACGTGAACCTCGTGGCCGGCTGCTTTGGCTGCCATCTCGATGCCAAGGTTACCGCCAAGCACGATCACGTCAGCAACGCTGGCGCCAGTGTCAGCCGAAATCTGCTCGTAAACCTTTAGCACCTTATCCAGACGATCGGGCTCGTTACCCTCCCAGTCCTTCTGGGGCGCCAGGCGAATCCGCGCACCGTTTGCACCACCACGCATGTCTGAGCCGCGGAAAGTACGGGCACTGTCCCAAGCGGTGCAGATCAGCTCGTTCAGGCTCAAACCGGCCCCGGCAATCTTTTGCTTGACCACTTCCTCAATATAATTGGTCTCGCCCTGGGGAACAGGATCCTGCCAGATCAGATCTTCATCAGGCACACCCGGTCCGATGTAGCGGGACTTGGGCCCCATGTCGCGGTGGGTCAGCTTGAACCAGGCACGGGCGAAGCAGTCTTTGAAGTACTCGGGATCTGCCATGAACTTCTCGCAGATTGCGCGGTACTTCGGATCTACCTTCATTGCCATGTCGGCATCGGTCATCATCGGCTTGCGACGGACGGACGGATCAGTCGGATCAACCGGCATGTGCTCTTCTTTGATGTCGATCGGCTCCCACTGGTTTGCACCAGCCGGGCTCTTGGTCAGCTGCCACTCGTAGCCAAACAGCAGATCAAAGTAGCCCATGTCGAACTTGGTCGGATTCGAGGTCCAGGCACCTTCGATGCCAGAGGTAACCGCGTTGGTCGCCTTGCCGTCGAGGTTCGGGTTCATCCAGCCAAAGCCCTGGGTTTCAACGTCAGCCCCTTCCGGCTCCGGGCCGAGGGCATCGGCGTCGCCATTACCGTGAGCCTTGCCCACCGTATGGCCGCCAGCGGTCAGCGCTGCGGTTTCTTCATCGTTCATCGCCATGCGGGCAAAGGTCGTTCTCACCTGCTCCGCGGTCTTCTGCGGATCCGGCACACCGTTCACGCCCTCAGGATTCACATAAATCAGGCCCATTTGCACTGCAGCGAGCGGGTTCTCCATGGTGTCGGGCTTGTCGACGTCTTCATAACGGCTGTCAGACGGCGCCAACCACTCTTTTTCCGCACCCCAATAGATGTCTTTTTCCGGATGCCAGATGTCCTCGCGGCCATAAGAGAAACCAAAGGTCTTCAGGCCAAACGACTCATAGGCAACATTACCGGCCAGGATAAACAGGTCGGCCCAGCTCACCTTGTTGCCGTATTTTTTCTTAAGCGGCCACAGAAGGCGGCGTGCCTTGTCGAGGTTGCCGTTGTCGGGCCAGGAGTTCAGCGGAGCGAACCGCTGGTTACCGGTGCCGGCACCACCACGACCGTCGGCCAGGCGATAGGTACCAGCGGCGTGCCACGCCAGTCGAATCATCAGGCCGCCGTAATGCCCCCAATCGGCAGGCCACCATTCCTGACTGTTGGTCATCAGCTCGTGCATGTCTTTTTCGAGGGCTTCGTGATCAAGCTTTTTGACTTCTTCCCGGTAGTCGAAGTCTTCACCGAGAGGATTGGTTTTGCGGTCGTGCTGATGAAGGATGTCGAGATTGAGGTTCTCAGGCCACCAGCCGGCTACATCGGCTTTTTCCTGAGTGTTTGAACCGTGCATTACGGGACACTTTCCGCCCGCACTGTTGTTGTCTGTCATTTTTCTCTCCTCATTGGGGTTGGCAAAACGACACTGCTTTGATTCAGGCACTTCTAACTATAGGACACACCCAATAATCTGCTCTGAGTATTTCTTATGTCCCGGATAGCGTGCGCCTATAGGATTTCCCGCAATGCTTGCGGGTTCTCTGCCTTACTTGGCACAAGCGTAATCACTTGAATATCTCGCCAGAATGTCTAGAAAGTCCGGCCATGCGATTGAACGACTGAGTGACATTACATTGGACATGGATCTGCTCCTGCCTAACGAGAACAGCTCCACCGTAGCGCGGGACCGATGGCGCAATACAATTAATTAAAAATAAATTTGTGAGAGTTTTTATTTATGGATGGAGCTCTGGTCGGTCAGAGCCGCTCAATGGATGAAAACTTGCCGGCGTCGTCAAAGACGATGCGGAAACTGCCGCGAATGCCATCGCGAAGGTAAAAACGGGAGAGGATACGGGCCGGGAATCGGACAGAGCGTCCGTCCCGGGCCGTGGTGTGAACATCTGTGGCAACGCCCTGATAGAGCTTGATCCACTCATCAGGGCTGATGCTGATATCCACAATAATCTGCTGCATTGGCGATCAGTTCGCCAGTTCAAGCAGCAGGCGGTTCAGACGGGTGACATAGGCACCGGGGTCCGGGAGTTGCTCTCCGCTGGCCAGGGTGGCCTGGTCCAGGATAACGGCTGAGAGCTCATTGAACCGCTCTTCGCCCTTCTCGCTTTCCAGTCGCTGGACCAGCGGATGATCAACATTGATCTCGAAGATCGGTTTGCTGTCCGGTACTTTCTGGCCGGCCGCTTCCATGATCTTCTTCATCTGGGCGCCCATATCGAAATCGCCCACCACCAGACAGGCCGGTGAATCGGTCAGGCGGTTGGTTACACGCACCTCCTGCACCCGGTCGCTCAGGGCATTCTTGATGCGCTCCAGCAGGTCCTTGTGCTCTTCAGCCGCCTCTTCCTTGTGCTTCTTGTCTTCCTCGGTCTCGACCTCGCCCAGGTCCAGATCGCCACGGGCAACATCCTGCAACTGCTTGCCGTCGTATTCGCTGAGGTAACCCATCATCCACTCGTCGATGCGATCTGTAAGGATCAGCACCTCAATGCCCTTCTTGCGGAACACTTCCAGATGCGGGCTGCTCTTGGCGGCTGTGAAGTTGTCGGCGGTGATGTAGTAAAGCTTTTTCTGCCCTTCCTTCATCCGGCCGATGTAGTCATCCAGCGACACTTTCTGTGTGCTTTCCCCGGTGTGGGTAGAGGCGAAGCGCAGCAGGCCGGCAATTTTCTCGCGGTTGCTGAAATCTTCCGCCGGGCCTTCTTTCAATACCGTGCCGAACTCCCCCCAGAACTTCTGATACTGCTCGGAATCCTTCTTGGCCAGCTTGGACAGCATATCGAGGACCCGCTTGGTGAGAGCGGTGCGGATGCTTTCCACGGTGCTGTCGTTCTGCAGGATCTCACGTGACACGTTGAGGGACAGATCGTTGGAATCAATCACACCCTTGGCAAAACGAAGGTAAAGCGGCAGGAACTGCTCGGCGTCGTCCATGATGAACACGCGCTGCACGTACAGTTTCAGGCCACGAGGCGCTTCACGGTTGTACAGATCAAACGGTGCACGGGCCGGGATATACAGCAGGCTGGTGTAATCCAGCTTGCCTTCCACCTTGTTGTGGGACCAGGTGAGCGGGTCTTCAAAATCGTGGGCGATGTGCTTGTAGAACTCCTTGTACTCCTCGTCTTTGATCTCGGTACGGGGGAGTGTCCAGAGCGCTGTCGCATCGTTGACGGTTTCGTACTCGTCCTTCTTCTCACCTTCCTCGGATTCGGCCTTCATGACAACCGGGAAGGAAATATGATCCGAGTACTTCTTCACCAGACTGCGCAGCTTCCAGCCGTTGGCGAATTCCTTGGCGTCTGGCTTCAGATGCAGGACGATCTGGGTGCCGCGGTTATCCAGATTGACCTGCTCGATGGAAAACTCGCCGTCACCCTTGGACTCCCAATGCACACCTTCTTCTGCAGGCGCACCCGCGCGGCGGGTAAATACATCCACCTTGTCGGCCACAATAAACGCCGAATAGAACCCAACACCGAACTGACCGATCAGCTTGCTGTCCTTCTTCTCATCGCCGGACAACTGCTGGAGGAATTCGGCCGTACCGGAACGGGCAATGGTGCCAAGATTCTGGATAACATCGTCACGGGTCATACCGATACCGTTGTCGGTGAGCGTGACGGTATTCGCCTCTTCGTCAAAATCCAGGCGAATCTTCAGCTCAGGATCGCTTTCATAAAGGCTGTCGTCCTTCAGCGCTGCGAAACGCAGTTTGTCTTCGGCATCTGAAGCGTTGGAAATCAGCTCACGAAGGAAGATTTCCTTGTTGGAATACAACGAGTGAATCATCAGGTGAAGCAGTTGCTTCACTTCGGTCTGGAATCCAAGCGTTTCTTTATTGGCTTCAACCGTCATGGCGTTTTAGTCTCCTGAAACGAATAAACAGGCACGGCGTTGTGCCCGAGTTACCTCATAGTTTTGAGAGTGAGCGCGGAGGCACAAAAATCTCAGTCTGAGCAAAAAGTGGGGGCACACCGGGGCATTTCAAGCCCCGGAGTATAGGCAAGATCAGTCTTCGAGGAGGAAGTGCGCCCTGGCAGTCGCAATGGGTTGCGAGCGGGATTTCTGCCAGGCGCTGACCATCACGTTGGCAACGCGGTTGCCCTGGCGGGTCAGGCGGCATTCGGCGTAGGTCTCGCGATTGAGACCGGCCCTGAGGTAATCCAGGGAAAAGTCGACGATACGGGGCATGCGCAGACTTTCCTGGGACATGATCAGGTAGATATTGGCGGACATCTCCATGAAGCCACCGATCACGCCACCGTGGATGGCCGGCAGGATGGGATTACCCAGGTTGGAGTCTTTGCAGGGCAGACGGAAAATCAGGTCGTCTCCAAACTGCTCGCACTGAAGACCAATCCAGGTGGCGTAGGGAATGCTGCTGAGCATGCGGCTGAAGTCACCGGTCTCCTGGGTGTAACGCAGGATTTCAGGATCGGTCATTCTTCACCTCCGGTAATCAGGTCCCGGTAATGTTTCGGGCTGGCATCCTTCCCGATACGCATGAAGGTGGCCACGCAGTTGGCGATGGTTTCACCGCCTTCCTGGTAAGCCTCACAGCGGGTAAAAATGATGTTCCGGGTTACCCGGTAGGTTTCAGCCCGGGCATAAACCGGCTTGCGTGGCTGGGCCGGGCGCATGTAGTCCACGCGCAGGTCCAGCGTCGGGCAGAGTTCAAAATCTTCCAGGGCACAGAGGATCACGCACCCTGACGTGGTATCCATCAGTGTGGTGATGGCCCCACCGTGAATTACCCCGGTGTCCGGGTTACCGATAATGCGGTCACTGTAGGGCAGGCACAGTGTCAGGCTGCCTTTTGTGGCCTCGGTAACCGACAGACCAAGCTCGTTGGCCTGGTTGAGGGTGGCTATAAAACGGCTAACCCGTTTCCGTCGGATATCATCATTCATTCAGATTCAACCTGTGGATCAGCTTTTAGGTTTTGGGCTGTTTTCCGCCTTGCCGGGCAGCGGCTCCTCGAAGACCTTCCCTGCCCTCAATGCTTCCAGTGCCGTCGAACAGAACTCGCGTCGATAGAGAACGACAACAACCAGCGTGGACGCCGCCATGAAGACAATCGGGTGAATAAACCAGCCTACCACGGCAAGTGCGTAATAGTAGGACCGCAGCCCAAGGTTAAAGGCATCGCCGGCAAGATTGCAGATGTTGCCGGCACTTCGTGCAAACGCCTCCCTGCCAGCGGGGCTGGTTTTGGTGTCGTCTGGCGGAGGGGCACTGCCCACCATCACCGACACAAAGTTGTACATCCGCATGGACCAGGTGAATTTGAAAAAGGCGTAGATAAAGACCACCAACAGCACCACCATACGAAGTTCCCAGATTTCCCGGGTCGGCAATGTTCCGAAGGGCATGGTACTGAATACTTCCATGACTTCCTGGGTGTAGCCGAGGGCGGTGATAATACCCGCGAGAATCAGCAGGCAGCTGGAGGCGAAAAACGCACCGTTGCGCTCCAGGTTTCCGACCACAGACGCATCGGCAATCCGGTTTTCCCGCCGCAACATGACGCGCATCCAGTCCTCCCGGTAAAGGTCGAGGGTGTTGGACAGGCAGGGACGGTCCGCAGCACGGCGTTTCGAGTATTCGGTATAACCCAGCCAGCAGACGAGGAACCAGAGCAAAGCGATCAGTTCGAGTAAATTACTCATGGGTTGCCTTGGGTGCGAAGTTGGTGAAACAGAGCAGGAACAGACGCTTATGATACGCCAAGGGCCTGCTCGTCACCACCGCCGGGCAGGTTGCGGTAATCCACTGATGGCCGATCATGTGCTATAAACTGCCCATTCAGGAAGCGGGCAACTGTTTTGAACGAACCCGACATCGCATCATCCAAAAGGGAGCTTACTGTGAACCTGTCTGCCATCAAAAACAGCCTGGTAGCCATTGCGCTGGCACTGACACTCAGCGGCTGCTCGGTCAATCCGGTTACCGGGGAAAATCAGCTTTCGCTGATCGGTGAAAGCCAGGAGCTCGCCATGGGCGCCGAGCAGTACGTGCCCACCCAGCAAACCCAGGGCGGTCGGTTTTATGTGGACCCGGAGCTGACGCTCTACGTGAGCGAAGTTGGCCAGAAAATGGCCAGGGTCAGTGACAGACCAGACCTGCCCTACGAATTCGTGGTTCTGAACAGCAGTGTACCCAATGCCTGGGCCCTTCCCGGAGGCAAGATCGCCATTAACCGTGGCCTGCTGACAGAGCTTGAGGACGAGGCTCAACTTGCCTCGGTTCTGGGACACGAGATTGTTCATGCGGCGGCCCGGCACAGCGTACAACGCATGCAGAATGCCCAGATGATCAGCCTCGGTGTTGGTGTCTTGGGCATGGCAGTAACGGATAACGAATGGGCCGGCCTGATCATGGGTGGTGCTGCCCTTGGGGCGCAACTTGCCCTGGCGCAATACAGCCAGGGCGATGAACTGGAATCCGACCATTACGGCATTCTCTACATGAAAGAAGCCGGCTATGACCCACAGGCAGCGGTGGAGCTTCAGGAACTGTTCCTGAAACTATCCGAAGGGCGTCAGTCCGGTTTCATTGATGGCCTGTTCGCAACCCATCCGCCCTCAGCGAAACGCGTGCAGGAGAACCGCGAACTGGTGCAGAAGGTTGGCGCGGGCGGCTACCGCGGTGAGGACGTCTATGAACGCAAGATGGCCAAACTCCGTTCGCTGAAACCGGCTTACGATGCCCATGACAAAGCCATGGAGATGGCCTCCAAAGGCGAGATGAAGCCTGCGCTGGACAAGATCAACGAAGCCATCCGTCTGCTGCCACGGGAAGCCATGTTCTATGCCCTTCGCGGCCGCATTTATCAGGACCAGAAGGAAACAGAGAAGGCCGCGGCCGACTTTGAAAAGGCGGTGGAGCTCTACCCCGAGATGTTCAAGTATCGCCTGTACAATGGCCTGAATGCTCTGAGGCTCAACAATCTGGACAAGGCCAGGGAGAATCTGACCAAAGCCAATGAAACCGTCCCCACTTCCATTGCCTTCCTGCGACTGGGCGATGTTGCGGTAAAACAGAATAACCGGAATGAAGCCATTGCCTATTACAGCAAGGCCGCCGAAGCCGGTGGAGACGTAGCTGAAGAGGCCAAACGTAAACTGGCGGCACTCACGCAATAATTGCCGCCGGAATCGTTGACTTTAGAAGGCCGGAGTCCCGAGGGGTTCCGGCTTTTTTATTGCCCGGGATCAAGATTGCCGGTCTGACGCACATCTTCTGTCATCGCCTCCATTGACTTTTAGAGCAATAACTCTAAAAATCAGATGACATCAACAACGATTGGATGACGGACATGCTAGCGAAACGTATCCAGCCCATGGTCTTCCAGGCGCGCCGACTGTACGTGGAACTGATGTTCCAGGTGATGGGGCGAGCCCTGCAGGCTGTGAGCGAGGTGGACGAGAAGGTTCAGAACGAAGCCCGGGCACTGCCTGACGGTTTCCTGTTCGAGATGATGGTGATGCCGGATGGCTCAAAGCTGATCGTCGAGCATACCGGCCAGGGGCGTTTCCGTTACCACGGTGACAAGGCCCCACGGCCGATCGACCTGTCGATTCAGTTCAAGCACATCGCCCACGCTTTCCTGGTGCTGTCTTTCCAGGAAAAAACATCAGTGGCTTTCGCCAATGACCGCATGCTGGTGGATGGCGACATCAGCTATGCCGTGCGGATGACGCGGGTACTGAACCGGCTTGAGTCCTTCATCCTGCCGAGAATGGTCGCCGAGCGCGCCGTAAAGGAATACCCGGCCGACCTCCACCTGCCGGAAAAGCTGATCAGCGCCGCGCGCATTTACCTGAAAGTTGCCACCAATTTCGTTGAGACAGTGAGAGCGTGATGACCAATAAATACTATGAGTTCTTCTGCCCGGTAAAAGTCATTGCCGGCAAGGCTGCCCTTGAACACATCCCTTACGAGCTGACCGGAATGGCTGCCAAGCGGCCAATGATCGTAACCGACAAGGGCGTGCGGGCTGCGGGCCTCCTGGAACCCGTGATCGCAGCTTGCGAGGAAAGCGGGCTGGAAATAACCACCATCTATGATGACGTTCCGCCCGACTCCTCGACCACGGTGGTACGCGATATCGCCGGCATCTATCGTCAGGAAAAGTGCGACTCCATCATCGCCGTGGGCGGCGGTTCGGCGATCGATACCGGCAAGGCCGTCAACATTCTGGTTTCCGAGGGTGGTGACGATATCGCCAAGTACAGCGGTGCCGGTGTGCTCAAGCATCCGCTCAAGCCCTTCTTCGTGGTGCCGACAACAGCCGGGACCGGTTCGGAAGTTACATCGGTTGCGGTCATCACCGATGAAGCCAAGGGCGTCAAGCTGCCCTTCACGTCGTCGTTCCTGCTGCCAAACGCGGCCATCATTGACCCGCGCATGACCCTCACCCTGCCGCCGCACATTACTGCCGCGACAGCCATGGACGCCATGACCCACGCAACCGAAGCGTTCACCTGCATGGCGAAAAACCCATTGAGTGACGCCTACGCGACCGCGGCCATCAAGAAAATCAGCCACTCGCTCCTTCAGGTCATGGACAACCCGAAAGACAGCGACGGACGACTGGAGCTGGCGCAAGCCTCAACCATGGCCGGCATCGCCTTCTCCAACTCCATGGTGGGTCTGGTGCACGCCCTGGGGCACGCCACCGGCGCCGTCTGCCACCTGCCCCACGGCCTTTGCATGAGTCTTTACCTGCCCTACGCCCTGGAGTACAACCTTGAAACCATCCGGGAACCCCTGGGTGAACTTTTGCTGTATCTCGAGGGCCCCGAAGTCTTTGCAGCAACACCGGCAAGCCGACGGGCAGAGGCCAGTATTTCCGCGATCCGGAAGTTGCGGGATGCTTTGTACAAGCGCTGCCAGCTGCCCCGGACACTCAAGGAAACCGGTAAGGTAACCGAGGCACAGCTGGACCACATCGCTGAAATGGCGTTGGATGATGGTTCCATCATGTTTAATCCGAAGGAAGTAACGCTGGAGGATGCCCGCTCGGTTCTGCGCCGCGCCTGGGCGTGACTGTTTCGCCGGGGGCTCTGCCTGGCCCCCGGCGTTTGCCTTGTGTGAAGATAGAATTCACATCATTGAAATTGATCAAGCAAGAGAGGAGAATTAGCCAATTCTGGCAGGGATGATAGCCGGGTTCATTATCCACCTACAGTACTGTTCCGTAGAGAGCCCCACCACATGCAAAACCGATATCCCCGCCCTGTTAATGCCACTCTTGGCGTCCTTCTTCTTGTACTGACTGCACTTTCCTCGCCAGTTTTTGCCTCACAGGATGCCTCTGGCGAACAAGAGGTTTTCCGCTTCAATATTTCGCCCAATGGTTACCCACCCTATCTCATCGGTGACCAGAGCCAACCATCAGGAATCATTTGGGATGTGGTGTCCGAGGTAGCCCAGAGGCTCGGATACCGGGTAATCGCTGAGCAAATCCCCCGTAAACGTGTAGATCAGATGCTGCTTGATGGATACATCGATGCCACACCAAGGGCTCGCGAGTGGGCTGACGACCCGGAGAAATTCCTGTTTACCGATGCGATAGTCGACATCGAGGAAGTGTTTTTTGTACCAGCACAATCCAGCTTTTACTACGAGAGCCCGGACGATCTGATCTCCAAAACCATTGTCACCCATCTCGGCTACCGATATCCGCTGCTTGAGCCCTACTTCGAGGAAGGTCGGATTCGCCGCTTTGATGTTTCCAGAGACAAGGACATGTTCACCTTCGTGCTGCACGGTGACCGCTTCGACGCCGCCGTCGCCGACCGGCTCGTCGGAAAGTGGATTCTCAGAAACGAGGGGCTGCGGCAGCATTTCGACATCAGCAACGAAAGCATCAGCAATTACGGGTTCCGGCTAATGCTGCGGAAAGACTGGCAGTCCTTTGCCAGCCAGTTCAACGAAGAACTGGCGAAGATGAAGGCGAATGGCGAGCTGGATGCCATTCTCGCCAACTACCGCTGAAGCCGCCCGGCGCTACTCGAGGCGTCGCAACAACAGCATCGGCGATACACTCAACACCGGCCGTAGCTGCCAGCGGCCGAACAGGGCAAGAACAACGGCGCTTACGATTGGAATCGGCAGCACCACGTGCCAGTGCCACTGGAATGTGCCCTCGAACATCCTGAACTGAAGCGCCCAGACTGCCGCCTCGGCGGCGACCACTCCGAGCACACCTGCGAAACCACCCAGCAACGCAAATTCGAGCATGGTGCTGCGAACCAGCAACCTCTGGCGCCCGCCAAGTGTTCGCAGCAGCGCGCCTTCCCGCTGTCGATCCTGAAGCGTCGCACTGACGACTGCAGCCATCACCACAAGCGCGGCGGCAAGGATCAACGCCAGAATGGCTTCAATCGCCTGGGTGACCTGCCGGACGATCTCCTGGATCCGCTCAATCACATGATCAATTTCCAGAACGGAAACCGTCGGGAACTGCCGGGAAAATTCGTTCAGGGCATCTTTCTTGTCCTTGGGCAGGTAAAAACTGGTAATCCAGGTCGCTGGCATCTCGGTGAGCCCGCCCTCCGGCGGGAACGCCATATAGAAATTGGGCTTCATGCTATCCCACTGAACCGTCCGAATACTGGTGACGGCTTCTGTCACCTTTTCCGAGCCAATGGTGAACGTCAGTTCGTCGCCCAGTGACAGCCCCAGCTTTCCGGCCAGTTCCGCTTCCACCGAGACACCATCCTTCTGGTTTTCGCCAAACCAGGCGCCCTCGACTACCTCGTTGTCGTCCGGCAAGGCCGACATCCAGGTCAGGTTCAGTTCGCGGTTAAGAGCGTTAACATTTTCATCCTTGCTGACTGTCTCCTTGACCGGCTGACCATTGAGTTCGGTCAAGCGCCCTCGCACCATCGGGTAAAGTTTGTCCAATGGCTGGCCACGCTCCTGCCAGAACGCATCGACGTCCTCGACCGCCTCCGGTGCAATATTGATCAGGAAATGATTGGGTGCGTCATCCGGCAACTGGGCCTGCCAGTCTGCCAGCAGAGAGGTCCGCACCAATATCAGCGTGGCCGCCAGCATCAACGTCATCGCAAATACGGCAATCTGGGAAAGACTGGCCCGGCGATGTCGGTACAGCCCCACCAGGGCCAAACGCCAGGCGTTACCACCGCCACGGACCTTACGCAGTGTTGCCACCAACAGCCAACCCACCAGGCCGAGTGCCCCGAGCAGCAACGCAAGCCCCCCCAGAAGGGAAACCACCAGCGCAAGTTCGCCTGCATACATCCATACCAGCCCGAAAACCGCCACAATGGCAATTATCATATCCGGCAGGGCCTCACGACCGGTTTCACCGGGCTGGCTGCGCAGTACACGCATCGCCGGAACGTTGCGAAGCCTGCGAACGGGAGGATAGGCAAACGCAAACAGAGAGACCAGTGCCGTCAGCAAGGCGGGCACCAATGCAGACGGATCGAGCTGAAATTCCACCGGGCGCTCAAGCACTTGGCTGAGCATGTGAATCAGCAACCAGTACAGCGGCATCGCGACCAACAGTCCGCCCACAATCCCGGTGACACCCCAGAGCGCGAGGCGCTTGAGGTACAAACCGCCAATCCCTGCACCGTTGAGCCCCAGCGTTTTCAGAAGTGCCACGGTATCGCGCTGGGAAAGGGCATACTGCCTACTCGCCACAGCCACTGCCACGGCTGCAAGCAGGACCGCAAGACTGCCACCCAACAGAAGGAATCGCTCGGCTCGCTCGAGTGAGCGCGAAAAGGTCTCGCCATCCCGGACACCCGCCCATTCATGACTGGGCTCGAGTCTGGGTTCCAGCCATTGGTAGTACGATTCCAGCGCAGCTTCATCACCGGCAAACAGGTAGACGTATTCAACCCGGCTGCCCTCCTGGATGACCCCGGTGGCGGCCACATCATCCACATGCATCATCACGCGGGGGGCCAGTGCCGACAGCCGGAAACCGCCGTCCGGCTCCCGGATGAGCAGGCCGGACACGGTAAGATTCAGATTACCAACTTCAAGCGACTCGCCGACTTCGAGATCCAGCAGCCTGAGCAAGCGCGGGTTGATCCAGACCTCTCCCGGCCCGGGCCCCTGATTTACCAGCTCCCGGGTACCTGTCGGGTTCCGCTGGATTTCGATATCGCCGCGAAGCGGATATTCATTGCTCACGGCCTTGACTGACACCAGCTGGAAATTCTCGTCACCGAACACCATGGTGGAGAATTCCACCATTCGACCGGTTTTCAGGCCCTGATCGGCGGCTTCCTGAAGCCAGGCGTCCGGAATCGGGCGGCCATTCTCTGCCTCAAGCTGGCGATCCGCTGCCAGGAACGAGCTGGCTGAAGACACCAGGGTGCGTTGAAGCTGACTGGCAAACAGGGCAATGGTGGCAACAGTGGCAACGGCGATGATGAGAGCGGCCAGAACGACGCGAACATCCCGTTCCCGCCAGTCCCGGCGAACCGACATGAGTTTTTTTGCAGCTGCCATCAGTGCGCCATCTCCTGCGCTGCTTCCGGTTCGGTCAGAACGCCGGCTTCAATATGGAACTGCCGATTGCAGCGCGCCGCGAGGTGTTCATCGTGGGTTACCATCACCAACGTTGTGCCCTGCTCCCGGTTCAACGCCATCAAGAGATCAGACACTGCCTGACCGGTGCGGTTATCCAGGTTGCCCGTCGGCTCGTCAGCAAACAGGATCAGCGGCTCAGACGCAAATGCCCGCGCGATGGCAACCCGCTGCTGCTCACCACCGGAGAGCTGTCTGGGTGTGTGGGTCAGCCGTTCGCCAAGCCCAACCCGTTCCAGCAGCTCACGGGCCCTCTTCTCCGGAGACGCCATGCCGGCAAGTTCCAGCGGCAACATAACGTTCTCGAGCGCGGTTAGCGCCGGCAAAAGCTGGAAAGACTGGAATACAAAGCCAACCCGGTGTGCGCGGAGTTTTGCCCGCTCATCCTCGCTGAGCTTGCTGATCACCGAGCCGTCCAGCTCCACCGTCCCCTCGCTGGGCGTATCAAGACCCGCCAGCAAACCCAACAGAGTGGTTTTACCAGAACCGGAGCGCCCGACAATGGCTACGGATTCTCCCCGATTGATTTCGAGAGTGACCCCTTGCAAGATCGTGAGCGTATCGGTTTCAACACTGACGCGGTGGGTCAGGTTATCTACCCGTAACATTGGGCTCTGGCTATCCGGGTTAACATTGGTCATCTGATTCACGGAATCTCCCGATCCTGGGTCTTGAAAACGGCTTAAAGGTGTATTGGTTGTCTATGCATACGGCATTGGTGTACGTCAGATCAATTCTTTTTCTCGTGTTTGCCGTGCTGGCGCTGCCGGCAGTGGCCAGTCAAAACACGCTGCTCATCGTAGGTGACAGCCTCAGTGCGGCCTATGGAGTGCCCTCCGAAACTGCCTGGGTGCAGTTGCTGAGAAACCGGCTCGAGAGCAAAGGGTTGAACGACTGGGAAGTGGTCAATGCCAGCATCAGCGGAGAAACCACGGATGGCGGTGCCCGCCGGCTGCCTGATCTCCTTGAGGAGAACGAGCCCGACGTCGTGGTCATTGAATTGGGTGGCAATGATGGCCTTCGCGGCTTTCCCCCCAACGTAATCGAATCCAATCTCGCCTCCATGATCGAAAAGGTGCAGACCTCGGGTGCTCGCGCCGTACTGGTGGGCATGCAAATACCGCCCAACTACGGACAGCGCTACACAGAGATGTTTGCCGAAATCTATCCGAAGCTGTCTGACCGATACGACACCGCGTTGGTTCCCTTTTTCCTGGACGGCATCTACAACCAGGCCGGGCTGATGCAGGACGACGGGATTCACCCCACCGAGGAAGCCCAGGGCAAACTGCTGGAGAATGTCTGGCCGGTGCTCAAACCGATCCTGCAATAAAGATGGTTCAGGTCAATCCCTGGAGGAATGCCAGCGCACGGCGCTCTGACCAATAAAAGCCATCTTTCGAATGCTCGACAAACCCGACGTGGCCGCCCCACCGAGGAGCTTCGAGGCGCACATGAGCGCCCAGCTCCCGCCGGGATTCCGGGAAACAGCGCGCCGAGAGAAACGGATCGTCGGCGGCGTTCACCATCAGCGCCGGCACGCGGATATCTCGCATGCGCCCCAATGCTGAACACTGGGCCCAGTAATCCCGGGCATTGCGGAAACCGTGCAGAGGCGCGGTGTAGCGGTCATCAAACTCGTGAAAGCTGCGAATGGCATCAAACCCCGAAATATCAATCAGGTCCGGAAACCTCTCCGCCTTTTCCTCCATTTTTACCTTCAGATCCCGGAGAAAGCGCTGCATGTAGATCTTTCGGCTGGGCAATGCCAGCATATCTGCGCTGCCGGCCAGGTCGCAGGGAACCGAATAGGCAACGGCTCCGCAGATCCGGCTATCAACACGCTCGCCCTGTTCGCCCAGATAAAGCAGCGTCAGATTGCCCCCCATGCTGAACCCGGAAAGAAACAGGGTGTCGTAAGCACCTGACAAACCGTGGTTGACCACCAGGCCGAGATCCTCGGTGGCGCCGCTGTGATAGAACCGCGGTTGCCGATTCATAACCCCGCCACAAGAGCGGAAGTTCCAGGCAAGAACATCCCAGCCTTCCCGAAGCAGGGCGCGAGTTAAACCGAGCACGTAGGGCCGCCTGCTGTGACCTTCCAGACCGTGAGACACGATGGCCAGGCGATCGCTACCCTGCCGGTACCAGTCCAGGTGCAGTTCGTCGTCATCCAGTGTGGCGATCACTTCCGGCTCCGGTTCCACCATAGGGACTTTGCGAAACAGTGTGGGCCAGACAGACTGAACGTGGCCATTGCGCAACCACGGCGGGGGCCGGTAGTGAAGAGTCCTGCTTTCGTACAATTTTTAGCCTTTCATATCAGGGGGTTGACCCCGTAAACCAAAGCGCTTAATATGCGCGCCACTTGATGCTGTTCCCCGATAGCTCAGTTGGTAGAGCAACGGACTGTTAATCCGTTTGTCGCTGGTTCGAGCCCAGCTCGGGGAGCCACTTATTCCGAAATGCCGCTGATTCTTCTGAACCAGCGGCATTTTTCGTTTACGGCCTCAGAAAATCTGCTCGCGCTGCATGAATTCGGTCAGCACGCGGAACAACGTGAACCCATCCTCGGTGCCAATCAGCTCCCGAATGGAATGCATACCGAACTGGGGCACGCCAATATCCAGCGTGGTTACACCCAGGTTCCCCGCCGTCAGGGGCCCAATGGTGCTGCCACAGCCCATATCGCTCCGAACCACAAAGGTCTGGTGAGGCAACCCCAGCTCGTCACTGATGTGCCGGTAAACTGCTGCCGATCGACTGTTGGTGGCGTACCGCTGGTTATGGTTGACCTTGATCACCGGCCCCTGATTGAGAATCGGGCCATGATTCTCATCATGTTTATCCATGTAATTCGGATGAATGCCATGGGCATTGTCCGCCGACACCATCATTGAGTTGGCAATAGCACGAGCCTTGCCAGCGCCGACCCAGCGGTCCAGAACCGCTGTCAGGAACGGCCCTTGTGCACCTTCGGCAGACATACTGCCAACTTCCTCGTGATCGTTGCAGACCAGCAACGCGGCTTCGTCCCCGGAGGTTTTCAGCAGCGACTGGAGGCCAATGTAACAACTCAGAAGGTTGTCCAGGCGAGCCGAGGCGATGAAATCATCACGCAATCCGACAAACGAGGCTTCACGGGCATCGTAGAAACTGAGCTCGTAACCCAGGACCTTGCGGACAGTGAGCCCGGTCTCGGCCTTGACCTGCTGGGACAGCAGATCCACGAAGCTGGTGGTATCGCTCTCAGGAACCTGCATCAGAACCGGGGGCAGATCGGTCTGTGGGTTAACCGTGCGATTGCTGTTGGCTTCTCGATCAAGATGGATTGCCAGGCTCGGAATGAATGCCACAGGCTTACGGAAATCCACCAGGGTGTCCCGCACCTTGCCGTCTTCGTCCAGCACCGTCACCCGACCGGCCAGGGAAAGATCCCGGTCAAACCAGGGATTCAGCAACACACCACCGTAAACTTCAACACCTAACTGGAAGAAGCCCTTGCGGCGGAGCTCAGGGTTCGGCTTGACCTTCAGGCAGGGGCTGTCGGTATGAGCACCTACCATGCGGATTCCCGAGGTGGTGACATCTTTGCTGCCGGTTCGGAAGGCGACAATTGAGGAGCCGTTGCGGACAACGTAATAGCCCTGGTTGCTCACCAGCGACCAGTCTTCCCGCTCATCCAGCTCCTGAAACCCGGCCGCACTCAGCCGTTGTTTCATGGTGTCAACCGCATGCCAGGGTGTGGGGGAAGTGTTCAGAAACTTCAATAAATCTTTGTTAAATTCAGCGTGTTCCATGATGTCCCTGATTAAAAGATAATTGCGCCAACAGTATGGCATGAAGCCGTAAAGCCTCATACTGCGTCAACGGACATTCCCTATAACCGGGTCACAAATCAACCATCACCGGGAGCCCAACGTGCCAGCACCGAGATTTCTCGACATTGAATACTGCCAGACCGACGACGCGCTTTTTCCCACCGCCATGGCCTGGTCGCTGGAAGACGGCCGAATGAAAACCGTGGTCATCGCCCCTTCCGACGACTGGCTCCCGGAAGACGGTGACCTGGGCGATGTCGACCTCCTCTACCTTGAAGAACAGGGCGTGCCCCTGATCGAGCTGGCCCGGGAACTGCACCAGGATCTGCCCGACCAGACCGTCTTCGTGGACGGCCTCGATCCAGACGAGATTCTGGTAGACCTCATTTTCACGGCCGTGGCACAGGAGGCCCCGTTCGAAATCGCACCCATCAGTGAGCTGATCACAGGCCTGGACAGCGAAACCCTGGAAGACCGCCGCCGCCAGCTCCTGTTCGAGGAAAGCCTGGAACCCCAGTTGCCTGAAAATGGCGTCTACGCACTGCTGCTGATGGCGCGGGAAGAGGGCCTGTTCGACGAGGATTGAGAAACAGCAGGAATTGACAGGGGGAAGTGTGACACGGGTCGACGTAACAAACGGTTACACGAGGCAGAATCAGCCCGTATTCGCCCATGTCAGGAAGCCCGATAACAATGAACAAGGTTGTGCGAACGCCCCTCGTCTGTCCGCTTGTCCCTGCCCTGCTCCTCGCATCCCAGGCCGCCCTGGCCCAGGAAACGCCAAGGGCCGACAAACACTACATCGGGCTGCTGGCAACCACCTACAACCACCGCACCATCGGTGAAAACACCAAGGAAACCGCCTGGGGCACAGGCGGAACACTGGTGGTGGGTGGCCACATAACCGATCTGTTTCACGCCGAGCTGCGGGCCGGTGGCGGCTTCAAAGACGCCGAGGTACCGGACAGTGACCTGACGCTGAGCATTGACTACTACGCCAGCTGGTACATGGGCCTGCACTACCCGATCACCGACTATGCAAACCTCTACGGCCAGTTCGGCTTTTCCTATATCCACGGCGAAGGCGAGATCAGCGACCCCGCAAATGATCGCAACAACCCCTACCTGGATCTCGAAGGCGAGTTCCCGGACAGCGGCTTCTCCATCAGCTGGATTGCAGGGCTAGATTTCGAAGTGATGGACGATACGTTTCTGGTCTTCGAAGGCGGAAAGCTTTTCGAAGATACGGGAACGGATGTGAACACCTTCCAGTTTTCCGGCGGACTGCGATACGAGTTCTGAGAAACAGCTGACTCAGGCGTTCGCAAAGGCTGGATTGGCTGCCTCTCATGGAATGTGTGAAGCCATGGATGGCTTCACTCAAGCGCACATGGATGTGCTCGTAGCGGTTCCATGAGAGGCAGCCAATCCTACCGGTACCCCCGTAAATTCAGGCCTTGTGGCGAATATGCCAGCACCGGTGAATGCGGGCGTTGCGTTGAAAATCCTTGTCCAGGGTATCCCGCGTCACTTCAGCAACCTCGAACTCGCTTTCCAGTGTCTCGTCCAGCTTGAAGCGTCGGAAATTGTTGGAAAAGATCAGCAAACCGTCGGAACTCAACCTTGCCATGGCCTGCCTGACCAGCGTGGGATGATCCTTCTGGATATCCAGAACGCCGGCCATACGGGCAGAATTGGAAAAGGTCGGCGGATCCATGAAAATCAGGTCAAACCGTTGGTCCGCCGTTTTCCGGTCTGCCAGCCAGGCCAGGCAGTCTGCCTGCTCTACCCGATGCTTCTTGAGGTCGGCTCCGTTCAGCGCAAGGTTCTCCTCGGCCCAGCCGACATACGTCTTTGACATATCCAGACTGAGCGAGCGGCTGGCGCCTCCAACAACAGCGTGAACAGTGGCCGCGCCGGTATAACAGAACAGGTTCAGGAATCGCTGGTTTGCCGAGTGCTGCTGAATCCAGTACCGCACCGGCCGATGATCCAGAAACAGACCCGTGTCCAGATAATCCTTGAGGTTCACCTTCAACACGCAGCCGTGTTCGTGAACCCTGAAAAACTCGCCACTGGCTGCCTGCTTCTCGTACTGATTGGTGCCGGTTTGCCGCTGGCGCTGCTTGCACACCATATCCTCCGGCTCCACTCCCAGTGCTTCGGGAATGACTGCAAGGGCCTCCGCCAGGCGTTCTCGAGCAGCACGCTCATCCACCGATTTCGGGGCCGCATACTCCTGCACGTGCACCCGCCCCTCATAGATATCGATCGCCAACGCAAACTCCGGCATATCGGCATCGTAGAGGCGGTAGCAACCAATGCCCTGCTTTCTTGCCCACTGCCCAATGGTCTTCACGTTCTTCTTGAGGCGATTGCGCAACATGGCCGCGCGTTCCTCATTGGCAATTCGAGGGGTGACCTCACCGGGAATATCCGGGGTCCTCGGTGTCATGGCGCTCACTTCATTTATCTCGAACAGCAGCAACTGGGCGGGCAGCTTGCCGTTGAAAAGCCGGTATTGCTTGTAACTTCTCAATCCGATGGACTTGCCGAATTCCGGGGCTCCGGTAAATACACCGAGGCGCCAGCCTGGAACGCAGCGTTTAACCGCGTCGCCCAGTGCCTGGTACAAGCCGCCCAACTCCCTGCGCTCACTCAACCGCTCACCGTACGGGGGATTGGTTAGGACCAGCCCCTGATCAGACCAGTCGCCTTCCAGTTCCAGGGCATCGACTGCGCGAGCCTCAACGTGCACAACATTCTCCAGACCTGCCCTCTGGATGTTTTTCCAGGCGGTCCCGATGACCCGGCTATCCTGGTCAAAGCCCGCCATTCTTGGGATCCGCCCTTGCTTGCCCTCGTGGGCGCGACGCTCCGCCTCCTGGCGCAGCGATAACCAGAGCTCCGGCTGATGGCCCGGCCACTTCTCGAAACCGAACCTTTCCTGCTTGCGGCCGGGCGCCATATCCAGCGCCATCATGGCAGCTTCAACTACAAGGGTGCCTGACCCGCACATCGGGTCCACGAAGTCGCCGCCGGCGGCGGCGATCTCCGGCCAACCCGCTCGCATCAGCAATGCCGCGGCCAGGTTTTCCTTCAGGGGTGCCATGCCCTGATCGGTACGATAGCCGCGCATGTGCAGGCTGTGCCCGCTCAGATCAATGCCCAGGGACAAGCGGCCACGATTGAGTCGCGCGGAGACAATGACATCCGGGTTCTTGGCATCCACTGAAGGCCGCGGTCCGCCATTGGCCTGAAACCGGTCCACAATGCCGTCCTTGACCCTTTGAGCGCCATATTGAGTATTGCGGATGGCCTCGTTCTGACCGAGGAACGTAACGCGGAAACTGCCATGCACAGGAATGTGCTGCTGCCAGTCCATGTGCACAACGCCGTCATAGAGCTGATCGCCACTGTTGGCATCCACTTCATCAATGTGAAGGATCACCCGGTTGGCGAGACGCGACCATAAGCAGGCGCGATAACCACCCTCCAGAGAACCCTCCACCCAGACCCCGGCCGGGGCATTGCGTACGGTATCCAGACCAAAGGTGCTGAGCTCGTCCGCCAGTAGGTATTCCACCCCCTTCGGGCAGGTTACGAAAAATACAGATTTGGACAAGTTCAACTCCTGGTTCCTGGACGGCTTGAGGTAAGTTTCCGAAATAAGGGCTATTCCGAAAATCGCAGCAAAATTTTTAGTTCATATAACTATAAAAAAAGCGTCACATAGATGAAATAATTAGTGTACATCCGCTAAAGGTTCGACTTACCTTGTAAGTGACGCGTCGTTCCGGAAGGGTGCAAACCTTCCGTTAACAGGATCCTGACTGCTCTGGCTTGAGCTGACAATAGTGGGTTATCCCGGAGCGGATAACACTGGTCGCAGCCACTGCAGATGTGTACACGCTTGTTCTGTTAATCCATCAGTGAGGAACGGCATGAAAAGACAGAAAAGAGACATGTACGCTCGTGCATTCAAGCGGGGTTATCTCGCTGGCGTGTCCGGAAAATCCAAAGACAGCTGCCCGATTGAACAGGCGGAAGTTCGCCAGGAATGGCTGAACGGGTGGCGAGAAGGCCGCACAGATCAATGGGAGGGCATGACCGGCGTATCCGGCATCCATAAACTGGCTAACGTTACGACAGCGTGACGCCTCAACTAACCCCGATTCTTAATCTGATCTTTTTACACACAATTTGACGCAGTACTCAGAGCAACCCAAACGGGGCCTCCCGCCCCGTACCATGCGATGAAGCGCCACGGGGTTCATTCCCCGCTCGGGCCCGCTAAGCGGGCCCACCTTCGTTATGGGGCGCGGTAAATCACTTGACCTGCCGGATAGCCTCAACAGCCTCTTTAATAAGTTCAGGCCCCCGGTAAATAAAACCGGTGTAGATCTGGACCAGCTTGGCACCGGCCCGGACTTTCTCGGCCGCACTTTCACCGTCCATAATGCCGCCGACACCAATAATCGGTAGTGATTTCCCCAGTTCCGCGTAAAGCCCCCGGATAACCCTGAGAGAAGCCTCCCGCACCGGTGCACCGCTGAGGCCACCAGCCTCATCGGCATGGGTATGACCTGCCACGGCATCCCGACTGATCGTTGTATTAGTGGCAATCACGCCATCAAGGCCCGTCTCACGCAGGGCGGATGCCACGAAGCGGATACCGTCATCGTCCATGTCCGGGGCGATCTTCACAGCCACAGGCACGTACCGACCATGCTCCTTCTCACACTGGAGCTGTTCGTCCTTGATGGCCTCCAGAAGGCCTTTCAGAGAGTCTCCAAACTGCAAATCCCGAAGACCGGGCGTGTTGGGCGAGGACACATTCACCGTAATGTAATCGGCCCGACTGTAAACCGCCGATATCCCCTTCCGGTAATCGGATTCGGACTGGTCGTTGGGCGTGTCCTTGTTCTTGCCAACATTGATTCCAAGCACGCCCTTGTAGCGGCGCTGATCCACACGGGCCAGCAAGTGGTCCAGCCCCTCGTTGTTGAAACCCATCCGGTTAATGATGGCCTGATGCTCCGGCAGCCTAAACATCCGTGGTTTGGGGTTGCCGGGCTGCGCCAGAGGCGTCACGGTACCGACTTCAATAAAACCGAAGCCCAGGGCGCCAAGCGCATCGAGGTGATCGGCGTTCTTATCCAGACCTGCGGCAAGCCCGACGGGGTTCGGAAAATCCAGCCCCATAACATTCACTGGCAATGAATCTATCTTTGGTGAAAAAGCGCTCAAAACGCCTAATCGGTGCGCAAGATCGAGACCATTCAATGCAACATTGTGAGCTTGCTCCGCTGGAAGGCGGAAAAGCAGATTGCGGATAACGCCGTACATCTGAAAAAACTCCCCTGATCCAAGTGGGCGGAGTATACCGGAAGTTTTCCACAGCATCCCGGGATAGAACCAAATCAGCTGTAAATGACTGTATCATGGCACTCTCATGACCTTTTCCACGGAATCTGTGGATAAACCTGTTGAAAATCGCGGGGCAACGGTTGCCATCCCTTGATAACTGCGCCAATCTACAAATTGATCATTTTTTGACCAGTTATTTTTATTTTTATTTTCAATGATTTATATATTTTTCTCATGGCTGTCGACAAATACTAAACAAAATGTTACCCAGTCATCGTTCTGCAATGATGTGCATAAATCACTTGAAATCCCCTCTTTTAGCCACACCTGCCAAAGCCCGTGAGAATAACGTTATACTGACACCTGTCTTCTGATCTGGAGTGCATCAATGCAAGAGCCGATTTCCCCCGCCCAACAGCACCGGGAAAACCTCGCGGGCGAAATGAAGGCGGCCTCGCGCGTGACCATTATCGGAATGATTCTCGATGCCGTACTCGGGGTCATAAAAGTCATTGGTGGTGCTCTTTTTAACTCCCAGGCCCTGCTGGTGGATGGCATTCACTCGTTTACGGATGTTGCCTCTGATCTGGTTGTTCTTGGCGTCATGAAGGTGTCCCGCCAGGAGCCGGATGACGACCATCCTTACGGCCATCAGCGAATCGAAACCTTCGGCACTCTGGTTCTGGGCAGCATCCTGATTGCCGTTGGCGCCGCCCTGGCCTGGGAAAACACCCTACGCCTGATAGAGGGTGGCGTGGATACTGTGCCTGGCTGGCCGGTTCTGGTGGCAGCTGCAGCGTCTGTTGCGGGCAAGGAATGGATTTTCCGATACACACGCCACGTCGGCCTGAAGATCCGCTCGGATCTGATTATCGCCAACGCCTGGCACAGCCGAACTGATGCGTTCTCCTCAGTCGTGGTTCTGGTGTCCACGGCCGGAGCCATGCTCGGCATGGTCTGGCTTGATGTGTTCGCGGCGGTGGTGATCGCAGGCATCATTATCCACATTGGCTGGAAGTTTACCTGGGACAGCGTCAAGGAACTCGTGGATACCGGCCTCTCCCAGGAGGACACGGAGATGCTCAAGAGTATCGCCCGGGACACAGACGGAGTGCGCAACGTGCATGAGCTTCGCAGCCGTCGTATGGGGCACGACATTCTGCTGGATATTCACCTGGTGGTTCGTCCGGAAATCAGCGTATCAGAAGGGCATCAGATCGGCATGCAGGTTGTCTCGGGAATGCGGGATGCCCTGGACAACATCCGGGACATCAACTTCCACATCGACGCCGAAAACGACGAAGATCAGCCGCTGACCTCCGAGCGACTGCCCTCCCGTGAAGACATCCGGGCCATCCTGGCCCGACACCTGGGAGAGTTGCCGCAACACAGCCGGCTCCGGCTGCACTATCTGAAAAACAAGGTGCATCTGGAGCTGTTCCTGGACAGCCCCGAGGGTGAAACCGTCTTCTCATCCTCAAACATCAGGGAAGAGCTCGGTGATTACCCCTGGTTTGGGAGTGTCCGGGTCTGGGTGGCCGGCCCCTGAAAGCCGCCGGCCATAGAACCTAGCGACGCCTGTTCTCTTCCATCCTTGAAAGAAACTCCTGCATGATCAGGGTGTAGAGCTCGCCCCCCAGGAAGCGGTCTTCCACGCCCGCATCAATGCTCGGGTTGTCGTTGACTTCGATGACGGCAACCCGGTTGCCTGACTGTTTGATATCCACACCGTACAGCCCGTTGCCGATCAGTCTGGTGGCATTCAGGGCCGCCTGAATGACATTCCTTGGCACCTCATACGTGGGCATGGTCTCAAAGCCACCGCTCTCACTCTCGGATTCGCTGTGCTGATAGATCTGCCAGTGGCCTTTCACCATCATGTACTTGCAGGCGTAGATGGCCCGCCCACCGAGCACACCAATGCGCCAGTCGTAATCGGTGTAAAGGTATTCCTGAGCCAGCACCAGGGCGGACTGCTTGAACAGGTCTCTCAGCCCGGCACGGAGGGTCTTCTCGTCTTCGGCCTTGGTTACGCCGCGGGAAAACGCACCATCCGGGATCTTGATAACCACCGGAAAACCCAGCTCACTGATGACCTGCTCGACAGCGTTCTTCTGATCTTTCGACAGGATGAGTGTCTTGGGCGTGGGAACCTTGTTGTTCTTCAGGAGATCTGCAAGGAACACCTTGTTGGTGCACTTGAGGATCGACACCGGATCATCAATGACCACCATGCCCTCAGCGGCCGCCTTGCGGGCAAACCGGTAGGTGTGATGATCAATGGCAGTGGTCTCACGAATGAACAACCCATCGTATTCCGGCAGGCGCATATAATCCCGCCGGGTAATCTGCTCAACGTTGATACCCAGCTTGCGACCGGCTTTCTCGAAACGCTTCAGGGCAACCTTGTCACTCGGCGGCATCTCCTCATCGGGATTGACCAGCACCGCCAGATCATAGCGGTAACGGCGTCGGGTCCGTGGCTTACGCCAGACCATGCTGCTGAAACGATCCAGGGCCGCCGCGAACACGTCCTGCTCCTGCTCACCCAGATCCGCCGGAGCCGCCGGCTTCATGGACTCGATTTGCCACTGCTTGCGGCGCTTGAAAACAATTTCAAGAATCGGACAAGGGAACCGCTCGAACAGCGCCCGGGCGACCGGCTTCAGATCCGGGTGCTCGGCCTGGCCAAAGTAGGTCCGAATGCGCACTTCATGGGTGGCCGCGCGCTCATCACTGGCAGGGTCAATAGCGGAACCCGCCGCTTCGAGCCAGTTGATGACGCTTTCATCAAGCTCTTCCAGCTCAAGTGAAAACAGTCCTTTGCGGCCGAGATCATTGAGCGTCATCACCGAGGGTACGACATGGTGACCACGGGCCTCTGCCAGGAGTGAACAATAATACCCCTTGCTCAGGTAACGGGCGCTCTGACACAGGTTGATGACCCTCACCCGACTGGCGGGCGGAGCTGAGAACTGGAGGTACTGGTCAAACGTCAGCACGTCCTCACTGGGGTAATAAGGCGCCCAGTCTTTGGCGCGGTCCACTACGATAAGCAATCGGGACATTGAAGGCATTCCTCCCTGAAAGGTCTTGCCTGTGGTAATTGTGGCCACAATACGCCGGTCACAATCGCTGCACAATCGGCGCATAATGCGTGCTTTTACGCATCCTTGTGGTCTTTGCGTTACCCTGACTCTCACACATAATAGCGGAGTACGGGAAGCCCACCAGCATGCCCTCCTCGCGTTTTTCAAGGCCGCCTCTCAATGCCTGATTTCCAGCTCCGACAAGCCTCCAGCAAGGACCTCGACGCCCTGGTCTTGCTCGAAAACCGGTGCTTCACCGAAGACCGCCTCTCTCGGCGGAGTTTTCGTCGCTTTCTGGAAATGCCCAGAGACCGCTTGATTGTGGCCGAGGCCGATGGCGAGCTGGTGGGCTACTGCCTGGTTCTGATGAGCGCTGCCACCCGGCTCGCCCGGATCTACTCCATTGCGGTGTCGCCAGCTGTGCGTGGCCAGGGCGTGGGCGAGAAACTGATACGGGAAGCAGAATCGGAGGCGGTGGAGGCTGGCCGTATCATCATGCGCCTGGAAGTCCGCGAGGATAACAGAGGCGCCATCAACCTCTACAAGCGCCTGGGCTATCGCCAGTTCGGCACCTACCGGGACTATTACGAAGACCACGGAGACGCCCTTCGCTTCGAGCGAAGGATTCTGTTCTACGAGCCTTCAAGAGAATTTCCGGCCGTTCCCTACTATCCGCAGACCACGGATTTCTCCTGCGGGCCGGCGGCGCTGATCATGGCGATGGCAGCTCTGGATGAACAGCAACCACTCACAACCCTGGAAGAACTCAGGCTTTGGCGAGAAGCGACCACCATATTTATGCTCGCCGGCCACGGCGGCTGCGGCCCTCATGGACTGGCGCTCGCAGCGTGGAATCGGGGTTTTGAAGCCAGCGCCTGGATCAGCATGGAAGGAGCCCTTTTCAAGGACACCGTCAGAAGCGAGGACAAGAAACGGGTACTGGAGCTGGTACACGAGGGCTTTTTACACGACATCGGCAAGACAGGCATTCAGCTACACCATGACCCGCTGACCCTCGAAGCGATGGAAGAAGCCCTTCACGAAGGCAGAATTCCGGTCATCCTGATCAGCACCTGGCAACTGAATCGCAGCCGCGTGCCCCATTGGGTCACCGTCTGCGCGATTGACGACCAGTTCGTGTACCTGCACGACCCGGAAATCGATGCTGAACTCGGCGAAACCGTGGCCGACAAGCAGTACCTGCCGGTCGACCGCCGGGTGTTCAGCCAGATTTCACGGTACGGCAGGAACCAGCCATTGCAGGCTGCGATCATCGTAGGGCCCAAGCGACCGGCCTGATCAGCCGGTCCGCAGTGCCGCCTCTTTCAGCTCGGCGATATCATCACGCAGGCGCGCAGCCGTCTCGAAATCCAGTTCGGAAGCGGCCTTGTACATTTCATCCTCAAGCCGGGACACCTCCTTGAGGACCTCCTCCGGCGATCGATTGCCAGCCTTGGCCCGATACTGTTCCGCCTCTTCGGCTGCTTTCTGCCCCGGGCGCTCGGCCTTGCGACGGCCACGGCCGCCGCCTCCGGCACCTTCCATGATGTCGGCAATCTTCTTGTTCAGGCCCTGCGGGGTAATGCCCTGTTCCAGGTTGTGAGCTTCCTGCTTGGCCCGGCGACGCTCTGTCTCATCAATAGCCCGCTGCATGGAGCCTGTAATCCGGTCACCGTAGAGAATGGCCTTGCCGTGGACATTCCGCGCCGCACGACCCATGGTCTGGATCAGTGAGCGCTCGGAGCGCAGGAAACCTTCCTTGTCAGCATCCAAGATGGCCACCAGCGAAACCTCGGGCATGTCCAGACCTTCCCGCAGCAGGTTGATGCCCACCAGCACATCGAATTCCCCCCGCCGGAGGTCCCGGATGATCTCCACGCGCTCGACGGTGTCGATGTCCGAGTGCAGATAGCGAACCTTGATGTCGTGTTCCATCAGGAAGTCGGTGAGATCCTCGGCCATACGCTTGGTCAGCGTGGTCACCAGAACCCGTTCCTTCACCTTCACCCGCGTATGGATCTCCGAAAGCAGATCGTCCACCTGGGTAGACGCGGGACGCACCTCGATTTCCGGGTCCAGCAGGCCGGTGGGGCGCACCACCTGTTCCACCACCTGACCCGCATGCTCGGCCTCGTAAGTGGACGGGGTTGCGGATACGAAGATCATCTGGGGCGCAATTCGCTCCCACTCTTCAAACTTCATGGGTCGGTTATCCAGCGCCGACGGGAGGCGGAAACCGTACTCAACAAGGGTTTCCTTCCGGGACCGGTCGCCCTTGTACATGGCGCCGATCTGGGGAATGGTCACGTGAGATTCATCCACCACCAGCAAGGCATTGGGCGGCAGGTAATCAAACAGTGTCGGCGGTGCCTCACCTGGGCGGCGACCCGAGAGATAGCGCGAGTAGTTCTCGATGCCATTGCAATAGCCCAGTTCCAGCATCATTTCGATGTCGTACCGGGTTCGCTCTTCCAGGCGTTGTGCTTCCACCAGGCGGTTGTTGTCCCGCAGCTGCTGCAGCCGCTCATCCAGCTCAACCTTGATATGCTCGACCGCATCCAGCACCGTCTGCCGGGGCGTCACATAATGCGATTTCGGGTAGATGGTGACCCGTGGCACTCGGCGCAGGACCTCACCGGTCAACGGGTCGAAATAGCTGAGATTCTCAACCTCGTCATCGAAGAGCTCGATGCGGATAGCTTCCTTCTCGGATTCCGCCGGGAATACATCGATCACATCGCCGCGTACCCGGTAATTGGCCCGGTGGAACTCGATATCGTTCCTGGTGTACTGAAGTTCGGCCAGGCGCCGGAGGATGTATCGCTGATCGATCTGATCGCCCCGGTCCAGATGCAGCATCATCTTCAGGTAAGACTGGGGGTCACCGAGGCCGTAGATAGACGACACCGTCGCCACAATGATGGCATCCGGTCTTTCCAGCAATGCCTTGGTAGCAGACAGACGCATCTGCTCAATGTGCTCGTTGATAGAAGCGTCTTTCTCGATAAACGTGTCCGACGAGGGCACGTAAGCTTCTGGCTGATAGTAGTCGTAGTAGGAAACGAAATATTCTACCGCATTGTCGGGAAAGAACTCCTTGAACTCACCATAGAGCTGGGCGGCCAGGGTCTTGTTATGGGCCATGATGATGGTGGGCCGCTGGACCTGCTGGATGACATTGGCGATGGTGAAGGTTTTACCGGAGCCGGTTACCCCCAGCAACGTCTGGTGTGCCAGACCGGATTGGATACCATCCACCAGCCCCTCGATTGCCTTGGGCTGATCGCCCGCTGGCTGGAACGGTGAATCAACCTGGAACACACCCTCTCTGGCGGAAACGTTTGCCTGATTACTGGCCATAACTGGCGGAAACCTCCGGTAAAACCGACGCACGGGCGAAACAGCCCCTGCCATTCGAGAAATTTAGCGATACGCTGGCTTCATGATACCATCAGTGCGATCGACGGCTGGGCGTAAATCAGCCAGCAGCTCTGGCACCCGGCGGTCGCAGCCCTATCAGACGCAGCTTTAAGGAGCGCAAGTTTGGACCTTCAACTTTCCAGCCGAGTACAGGCTATCAAGCCCTCTCCCACCCTCGCAGTCACCAACAAGGCAGCGGAACTCCGCGCAGCAGGCCAGGACATTATCGGCCTGGGTGCCGGCGAGCCGGACTTCGACACACCTGATCACATCAAACAGGCAGCCATTGAAGCCATCAATAACGGCCAGACAAAATACACTGCCGTGGATGGTACGCCAGCCCTGAAAAAAGCGATTATTGCGAAGTTCAAACGGGACAACGGCCTGGATTACGAAGCCAACCAGATACTGGTAAGCAGTGGTGGCAAACAGAGCTTTTTCAACCTCGCACTTGCCACACTGAACCCGGGTGACGAAGCCATCATCCCTGCTCCGTACTGGGTTTCCTACCCGGATATGGTGCTGGTGGCTGAAGGCAAACCCGTGATTATCGAAACCGGTGCTGAAACCCGCTTCAAGATCACTCCAGAGCAGCTGGAAAACGCAATTACCGAGCGTACCCGCCTGTTCGTGATCAACAGCCCCTCGAACCCGAGCGGCATGGCCTACACCCTCGAAGAGCTGCAGGCCATCGGCGAGGTGCTCAAGAAGCACCCGAACATCATGATCGCCACTGACGACATGTATGAGCCGATCCTCTGGACCGGCAAACCGTTCTGCAATATCCTGAACGCCACGCCTGAGCTGTATGACCGCACCTTCGTCCTGAATGGCGTATCCAAGGCTTACTCCATGACTGGCTGGCGTATCGGCTACGCCGCGGGGCCGGCGAAAATCATCGGTGCCATGAAGAAGATCCAGTCCCAGAGCACCTCCAACCCGGCCTCGATCTCCCAGGCAGCGGCACAGGCTGCGCTGGATGGCGATCAGGGCTGCGTAGGCGAGATGGTCAAGGCCTTCAAGGAACGCCACGACTGGCTGGTAGAAGCACTAAACAAGCTGCCAGGCGTTGAGTGCCTGAACGGCGACGGTACCTTCTATGTATTCCCCAGCTTCCAAGGCGCCATCGATGCGGATTCCAGCGTCAGCACCGACGTTGAATTCGCCGAGAAACTGCTGACCGACGCCGGCGTGGCACTGGTCCCGGGCTCAGCCTTCGGCTGCCCTGGCCACATGCGCCTGAGCTTTGCGACCAGCATGGAAAACCTAGAAAAGGCTGTCGAACGTCTTCAGAAAGCGCTTGGCTAAAAAGTTCTGGCCAGGGGTTGACGGGGCGGTATTGCCAACTTAATATACGCGCCTCGTCACACGACGACGTTCCCCGATAGCTCAGTTGGTAGAGCAACGGACTGTTAATCCGTTTGTCGCTGGTTCGAGCCCAGCTCGGGGAGCCACTATTCTAAAAGCCCGCTAATTCTCTGAGTTAGCGGGTTTTTTATTGCCCCGCTTTTCGGTTCAGACTTCGGTTGTTGAGAGCAAATCCTGCCCTAGCCTGCTCGTTGGCGGGACTGGTGCGGCTGTCATGGCTTTCCAAAACACGCTACAAGCACGTCCGTGTGCGCTTGTTTCGGGCCGTCCATGGCCCTCTACAGTTTTGGAAAGCCATGACAGCCACACCGTTCGACGGTGTACGTATCCGCAAAACAGACAAAACTCTCACAGAAAGCAGATAGTCAGTAGGTCGCAGTAGCCCACCGAACTCTGACGCAAGATATATCTGAGAAAGTTCGAAGAGGTGGTGTGGGGCCTCCCTCCCAAAAATGTCTGTGGCCAAGGATGGCCACAGCCAAGCGCACATGGATGTGCTCGTAGCGGTTTTTGGGAGGGAGGCCCCACACCACCAGACTCCAAACCATGCAGGCTAGGAGCCCAAATCAGACAAGAACCTAGAAACTAGGCGCCAATAACCTCAGAGTGAATAGCCTCCAAGGCAGCCAGCGGGTCATTTGCCTGGGTAATGGGACGACCGATTACCAGGTAGTCGGAACCGGCTTTGAGGGCATCGGTGGGGGTCATGATGCGCTGCTGATCGCCTTTATCGGCAGTCAACGGACGGATACCCGGCGTGATCAGCTTGAACTCGGCACCCTGCTCGGCTTTGAGCTTCGGTGCCTCTTGCGCGGAGCAGACGACGCCGTCGAGGCCGCAGTTCTTGGTAAGGGTTGCCAGGCGGGATACCTGGGCTTCCGGGGAATCGGTGATGCCGATACCGGCAAGATCGTCGGCGTTCATGCTGGTGAGGACCGTGACGGCAATCAACAGCGGGCGATCCGCTCCAAAGGTTTCCAGACGCTCCCGACAGGCGGTCATCATTTTCTCGCCGCCAGAGGCATGCACATTGACCATCCACACACCGAGATCGGCAGCGGCCGCAACCGCAGCTGAGGTAGTGTTCGGGATGTCATGGAATTTCAGGTCCAAGAATACGTCGAATCCACGCTTCTGAAGTCCTTCCACCAATTGCGGGCCGGAACGGGTGAACAGCTCCTTACCCACTTTCAGGCGGCATTTGCTCGGGTCCAGTTTGTCGACCAGCTCAAGGGCAGGATTCTGGGAGGGAAAATCGAGGGCGACGATGATCTTGGGATCGTTAGCGGTTTGCACGTTCACTTGTCCTGCAGAAATTCTGTAAAGGTTTATTCGGCTTCAACACCCTGGATCGGGCGCACAGTTTCCCATTGCTTGCAGCTTGGGCAAAGCCAGTGCAGCTGACGGCCAGAGAAACCACAGCTGACACAACGGTAGACGGGACGATTGGCGAGAATCAGGTGGCCAATACGGCTCACCAGCCTGCCCTCATCAGTGGTCATGCCCTTCTCATAGCCGGCCATTTCCACCAGCCTGAGCAAGCCACGGACACTCGGGCGGGTTTCCAGTTCCTGCCTGAGCAAGTCGATGGCAGCCGGTCGCCCCGAGGCACGCTCGACGGACTCCACCAGAGCCAGCAACAAACTGGTGCTCGGGTAGTTTTCGTAAAGCTTGCGCAGTTTTTTCGCCAACCGGCCAATGTCGCCGTGCTCATGCTCAAGTTTCATGAGCCGGTCGATGGCTTCCGGCCCAAACTCCGGGTTCTGTTCGAATACTTTCAGGCACTGGCTGCCTGCCTCGCGATAGCTGCCCTGACGAACCAGCAGCTTCATCATAATCAGATTGGCCCGTACGCAGGAGCGATCGTACTCAAGCGCCTCCTTGGCCAGTTTCTGGGCAGCCCAACGGTCGTCCTGTTTCAGGGACTCTTCCGACAGCTCGCATGTCAGGTAGGCCAGCACCTTGAACATTGCCGGGTCGGCGTCCCCACGTGTCAGCGTTCGGGCCACTTCGGCAGCCTTTGCCCATTCCTTTTCCTGTTGGTAGAGGTCGATGAGCTGCTGGGAGGAGTGCCGTCCGTAATCCTTGTCGCCCATCAACTGGTGCAGCAATGCCTCGGCGCGGTCAAGCAGCCCCGCGTTCAGGTAATCGCGGGCAAGCTCGAGAGTCACCTGCGGGGAGAATCTCGGGGGTAATTCGGGCCTGGCCAGAAGGTTCTGGTGGATCAGTATGGCGCGATCGGTTTCGCCCTTGTTGCGGAAATGGCTGCCAATGGAGAGGTGGAGACTGACCGTATCCTTGTTGACCGCAAGGGACTGGACGAAATTCTCAACCGCCTGGTCGGAGTAGTTCGTGAACAGGAACTGGAGACGGTCCTTCACCGATTCCTCATCGGAAATCGTTTTGCCGGATCGCCTGTCACCGCTTCCCAGCCGGCCCACAAGCCAGCCAACGGCGACTGCAACTGTCAGCAGCAGCCACTGTAATACGATATCCATTAAAGAGTCCGGTCGTTCTGGGCCCTGGATTTCTCCAATGCCTGCTCGGCGCGATCAAGTCGTTTCTGAAGGGTTCGCCGGGACACCGAGTTGCGAACGGTGGCCAGCATGGTCATCAGCACGCCAACAAGGGCGCCGACAACAAATGCCATGATAATCCAGACGGCAACACCATGAGGTTGGGTTTCAAACAACAGAAAGTTGAGGGAGACTGCCATTTGATTGTTGAGCGAGAATACCAGTGCCAGCAGAACCAGGACCAAAACCAACAGAATAATGAGGATCTTCTGCAATCCTGCCATAGCGATAGCACTCCCAAAGGGCATTGATGCCCGAATTATACGCGTTCCCTGAGCAGCTGTTAAAAGCCTTTCTTCAAGCTGTCGTTGACCTGCTCTCTCAATTCCTTGCCGGGTTTGAAGTGCGGCACATATTTGGCTGGCAACTGAACAGCCTCACCGGTTTTCGGATTGCGCCCGGTACGCGCGGCCCGGTGATGAAGGGAAAAACTGCCAAATCCCCGGATTTCTATTCTCTGACCATCGGCAAGCGACTGGGACATGTGCTCGATGATGGTTTTTACAGCCAGTTCGACATCTTTAACGGAGAGCTGAGTTTGCTTGGAAGCAATCAGCTCGACCAGTTCGGACTTCGTCATGAGGCGTTTCCCTCTTTCATTTTTATTCGGCCGTCGGTTACCGGATTCCCATGACTACCTAGTTTAGCCAAACCAGAAAAAAACACAAAAAAAACGGGCTCTTAGAGCCCGTTTTTTTCGTACCAACCGGAAGATTAGTCCTTGTTGGCGTTTTGCTGCTGCATCTGCTCCTTGATGAGATCACCGATGGTGGTCGCACCAGAGGAAGTTTCCGCAGTTTTGGTCCGCACATTTTCCAGTGCCTGCTTGTCGTCCTCAACATCTTTTGACTTCACAGACAGGTTGATGATGCGGTTCTTGCGGTCGATGCTGATGATCTTCGCTTCAACTTCTTCGCCTTCCTTCAGCGCGTTGCGTGCATCTTCAACACGGTCACGGCTGATTTCAGAGGCTTTCAGTACCGCTTCAACTTCGTCGTTCAGAGCAATGGTAGCTGCCTTGGCATCAACTGCAGACACGGTGCCCTTAACAATAGAGCCCTTGTCGTTCAGCTGAACAAACTCGGCGAACGGATCGCTCTCGAGCTGTTTGATACCCAGGGAGATACGCTCGCGCTCCGGATCAACAGACAGGATAACGGTTTCAACTTCGTCACCCTTCTTGTATTCACGAACCGCTTCTTCGCCAGTCTCGTTCCAGCTGATGTCAGACAGGTGAACCAGACCGTCGATGCCGCCATCCAGTCCGATGAAGATACCGAAGTCAGTAATTGACTTGATCTTGCCGGAGATGCGGTCGCCCTTGTTGAAGTTGCTGGAGAAATCTTCCCACGGGTTGGATACGCACTGCTTGATACCCAGGGAGATCCGACGACGCTCTTCGTCGATATCCAGAATCATCACGTCCACTTCGTCGCCTACCTGGACAACCTTGGACGGATGGATGTTCTTGTTGGTCCAGTCCATTTCGGAAACGTGAACCAGGCCTTCAACACCTTCTTCCAGCTCAGCAAAGCAGCCGTAGTCGGTCAGGTTGGTAACGCGTGCCTTGACCTTGGAACCTTCCGGGTAACGACCCTTGATATCAACCCAGGGATCTTCGCCCAGCTGCTTCAGGCCGAGGGAAACACGGTTACGCTCACGGTCAAACTTCAGGACCTTAACGCTGATTTCGTCGCCAACATTAACGATTTCGCTCGGATGCTTGATGCGCTTCCAGGCCATATCGGTAATGTGCAGCAGGCCGTCAACACCACCCAGATCCACGAACGCGCCGTAGTCGGTCAGGTTCTTGACGATACCCTTGATTTCCATACCCTCGGTCAGGGTTTCGAGCAGAGCTTCACGCTCAGCACTGTTCTCAGCTTCCAGAACGGCGCGGCGGGACACAACCACGTTGTTACGCTTCTGGTCGAGCTTGATAACCTTGAATTCGAGTTCTTTGTTCTCCAGGTGCGCGGTGTCGCGAACCGGACGAACATCAACCAGCGAGCCAGGCAGGAAGGCACGGATGCCGGCCAGATCGACGGTGAAACCACCCTTGACCTTACCGTTGATGATACCTTTAACCACTTCCTCAGCTTCGAAGGACTTCTCGAGTACCTTCCAGGCTTCTGCACGCTTGGCCTTTTCACGGGACAGACGGGTCTCACCGAAGCCGTCTTCAACAGCGTCGAGAGCTACATCGACAACGTCGCCGATAGCAATTTCCAACTCGCCTTTTTCGTTAAGGAACTGGGAGGCGGGGATAACGCCTTCGGACTTCAGTCCGGCGTTAACGGTGACCCAGTCGTTATCGACGTCTACAACGGTTCCCTGGACGATGGAACCCGGTTGCATGTCAATTTCTTTTAGGCTTTCTTCAAAAAGATCCGCAAAGCTCTCGCTCATTATGAGTCCTATATGATCAACGCAAGTGTACTCCGTGCCACCAGCAACACGGTCTGTTAACAAGTTCCGGACTAAGCCTGTGGCTGGCAGATAGCGCTACATCCGGCATTTCAACGACAAAAAGGTGTAGTCAGGCCTGACCTGCTGCGGCCATACACCTGTCCAACACCTCTTCTATACTCAACCCCGTAGAATCAATGACTTGCGCATCATCTGCGGGCTTGAGAGGGGCTGCGGAACGGTTCATATCCCGTTCATCACGAACCCGTATCTCCTCTAAAAGGGCGTCAATATTAACATCGACACCCGCGTCCTTCAACTGGCTATAGCGCCGCTGGGCCCTCTCCTCAGCGCTTGCCGTCAGGAAGATTTTTACCGGTGCATCCGGAAAAACCACCGTTCCCATATCACGGCCGTCGGCCACCAGGCCCGGCGCCTGCCGGAAGTCCCGCTGGCGTTGCAATAGCGCATCCCGGACCGGCTGCATGACCGCCACCTTCGAGGCGTTGTCGCCAGCCAATTCTGTACGTATATCTGCTGTCACATCCTGGCCGGCAAGAATCACTTTTACCGGCTCACCTTCCGGAGTGGGCTCAAAGGCCACATCCAGTCCGGCCGCGACTTTTACCAGGCCGTTCTCGTCATCCAGAGACACACCCTGGCGAACCGCGGCCAGCGCCGTCAGCCGGTAAAGGGCACCACTATCAAGAAGATGCCACCCAAGCTTTCGGGCCAGCATCTGGGTGATCGTGCCTTTGCCGGAACCTCCGGGACCATCAACGGTAATCACCGGCGCACTGCTATCAACCATTATTCAGCCCCCTCGGCTGAGATATTGATCCCCGTTCCTTGCGCAAGTTCCACAAAACCGGGGAAAGACGTAGCCACATTGGCACAGTCGTTCACCGTAATGTCACCCGCAGCGCGCAGGGAAGCGACCGCAAAGGACATCGCGATGCGATGGTCGCCATGACTGTTCACGGTACCGCCACCGATGGTCTGACCGCCATCGATAATAATGCCGTCAGGCGTGACGGTGGTCTCGACTCCCAGTGCAGCAAGGCCATCTGCCATCACCTGGATCCGGTCGCTTTCCTTGACCCGAAGTTCCTCTGCGCCCCGCAGCACCGTACGGCCATTGGCGCAGGCCGCGGCAATGAATAGCACCGGGAATTCGTCGATGGCCAGGGGCACCTGATCCTCAGGGATGTCGATGCCCTGGAGCTCCGCAGAGCGGACCCGAAGGTCAGCAACCGGCTCACCACCGATTTCGCGCTCGTCCAGAATCTCGATATTGGCGCCCATCTGATTCAGGATGTTGATCACACCAACCCTGGTCGGGTTCATACCAACGTGGCGAAGGATCAAATCGGAGCCCGGGGCAATACTGGCCGCGACCAGGAAAAACGCGGACGACGAAATATCGGCAGGCACATCAATATTGGTCGCCGTCAGTTTGCCGCCACCACTAACACTGGCGGTCGCACCATCACGGTGAACGTGATAGCCAAAACCCGCGAGCATGCGTTCGGTATGATCACGGGTAGGCGCGGGCTCGGTCACCGATGTACTGCCCTCGGCATAAAGCCCGGCCAGCAGAAGACACGATTTCACCTGGGCACTGGCCACCGGCATTTCATAGTGAATGCCGGACAGCTTCTGGCCACCACGGATTTTCAGTGGCGGGCGCCCCCCTTCTGCGGTATCGATAACGGCGCCCATCGCCCTGAGCGGATCGGCAACCCGCCCCATCGGGCGACCGGAGAGACTCGCATCGCCGGTCAGCTCGGAATCAAAGGGCTGGGCCGCCAGCAAACCGGCGAACAGCCGCATGGCGGTTCCCGAGTTACCCAGATACAGAGGCCCGCGGGGGGCCTGAAGCCCGTGCATGCCAACACCATGGATGCGAACAAAGCCGTCGTCCGGGCCTTCAATGGTAACGCCCATATCCCGGAATGCCTGGAGCGTCGCCAGGCTGTCTTCACCCTCCAGAAACCCTTTCACTTCGGTTACGCCATCTGCCAGAGCACCCAGCATGATGGACCGGTGCGACATTGACTTGTCGCCGGGCACCCGGATATCACCGGTGATCGCGCCACCGGGCTGAAGACGGAACGTTACCTGCTTTTCACTGTTGTTTGTCACGTAAGCCTGTCCTGAGAGCATCTTCGAAAAATGTTCACGCGCCGCCTTGGCGCGACTGAAAACCCGCAACAACGTGGCGCTGTCCTGATTGGCAATGGCAGTGCGCAGTTGTTCGAGGTCGTGGGTAAAGTGGTCAATGACACGAAGAACCGCATCACGGTTCGACAGAAAAATATCGTGCCACATCACCGGATCGCTGGCCGCAATCCGGGTGAAATCCCTGAAGCCACCGGCGGCGTACCGGAAGATGTCCATGTTCTCATCTTCACCCGCCAGGGTATCTACCAGGGAGAACGCGATCAGGTGGGGCAAGTGGCTGGTGGCTGCCAGCACCTCATCGTGATACGCCACCGACATGGTCAGCACCGTGGCACCGCATCCCTCCCAGAGCCCTTTCAGGCGAGCCAGGTGGGGCTGGCTGACATTGTCCGGCGGCGTAAGGATGACCTTGTGGTTGGCGAACAACTCGGGATTGGCCGCCCGGATGCCGCTCTTCTCGGAACCGGCAATGGGATGACCGGGAATAACCAGAGGCGACAAGCCGCCGAACACGGCCTCAACATCGGCTACGAAGCTGGATTTGGTACTACCGACATCCGTGAGTATCGCGTCCGGCTCCAGAGCCGGGCGAATCTGCTCAAGAACCGCGCGTGTTGCCCGTACCGGAACGGCAAGCACAACCAGGTCCGCGCCACGAACCGCATCAGACACCGTTGAAGCCGCCTGATCGATCACACCCAACCCTTTACCGAGCTGCAGTTCCTCAGTGCGATGATCCGCACCAACAACCGTACCCGCAAGCCCATTGCGACGGATCGCGCAGGCCAGGGAGCCACCGATAAGCCCCAGGCCAATCACCGCTACCCGTTTAAACAGAGGCTCGGAAGACGTCATATCAGTCGCTGAGCCCCGATGCAGTCAGGGCCTGGGCCAGAGCTTCAATAAAGCGCTCATTTTCTTCCGGCAGCCCTACGGACACCCGAAGATGTCTGGGCATGCCATAGCCCGCGATGGGCCGGACAATTACACCGTGTGCGAGCAGAGCCTGGTATACGCCCATGGCCTGCTCCCCCACTTCCACGGCAACGAAGTTCCCGGCCGACGGAATGTAACCGAGCCCCATCCGGTCAAACGCCTCCTGCAACTGACGAATGCCCGCTGTGTTCACATCCCGGGAACGCTGCAGGTAATCCTCATCATCCAGAACGGCAGTGGCGGCAGACAGGGCAACCGTATCCACGTTGAACGGCTGACGCACCCGGTTAAGAATGTCTGCAATGGCCGGCGAAGAGATACTGTAACCTACCCGCAGAGCCGCCAGACCCCAGGCTTTGGAGAACGTGCGGCAAACGATGAGATTCGGGAAACGGGCCAACAGCTCGACACCGTCCGGGTATTGATCACCGGTCAGGTATTCACAGTAGGCCTCATCCAGAACCACAAGCACGTTCTCGGGGATTTTCTTCAGGAACGCCTCAATGGCGTCCGCCGTGTGAACGGTACCCGTCGGGTTGTTCGGGTTGGCGACAAACACGAGGCGAGTGCGATCGGTAACCGCGGCAGCCATGGCGTCCAAATCGTGCCCCCATTCCCGGGCAGGCACAGACACACCCTTGGCACCGATGGCCTGGGTCACAAGGGGGTAGACAGCGAACGCGTACTGGGAGAAAACCACTTCGGAATCTGCATCGGCGAAACAACGGGTAATGACTTCCAGTACATCGTTGGAGCCGTTACCAAGGGTAATCTGATCCATCCCGACGTTCAGACGCTTCGACAGCGCCTGCTTCAGGTTGAATCCGTTGCCATCGGGATACAGACAAAGCTCGGAGAGGGCCTGCCGCGCCGCAGACAGCGCTTTTTCGCTCGGCCCCAGCGGGTTTTCGTTGCTCGCCAGCTTGATGATCTCTGCCGGATTGAGGCCAAGCTCACGGGCCAGCTCTTCAATCGGCTTGCCCGGCTGATAGGGTGAGAGGGCCTGTACGCCGCGAACCGCCAGGCTCTGGTAATCAATAGCCATAAATCGTCCTCGACACTCTTTGCTCAGAAACGCAGGTGCAGATACTTACAGAACGCCAATCGGGTAGGAACCCAGGCGTTTGAGCTCAACGGCCTCTTCATCCACTTCTGCCAGCACCTTCCGGACCTGTTCGTCTTCCATGTGTCCCTCAAAATCGATGTAGAACACATAGGCCCAGGTGCCACTTGGCGAGGGCCGCGTTTCGATTCTGGTCAGGCTGAGCCCGTGACGATGGAACGGCTCGAGGAGCTGATACAGAGCCCCCGGCTTGTTGCGCATGGACACCAGGATAGACGACTTGTCGTGGCCACTGGCCGGCACTTCCTCCCGGCCAATGATCAGGAAGCGGGTGGTATTGTCCGGGCGATCCTCAATGCTGTTCGCCAGCATCTCCAGACCATAAAGCTCGGCCGCCATATCACCGGCAATGGCCGCCGTGCCGGGCTCCTCGGCTGCGCGCCGGGCCGCTTCCGCATTGCTGGAGACGGTAACCCGCTCGATGCCGTAGCGGTGGGTGTCCAGCCATTGCCGGCATTGGGCAAACGATTGCTGATGGGAATAAATCCGGGTGATTTCCTGGTCGCCATGCTTCGGAGACACAAGCAGGTGATGGTGAATCCGAAGCTGAACCTCGCCGCAGATCTTCAGCGGCGAGGACATGAACATATCCAGGGTGTGGTTGATCATACCCTCGGTCGAGTTTTCGACCGGCACCACGCCGTAATGGGCAGCGCCGGATTCGACCTCCCGGAATACCGCATCAATGGCCGGCAAAGGCACGCTGACCACCGAGTGACCAAAATGCTTGAGCGCTGCCGCCTGTGTGAAGGTGCCAATCGGACCCAGGAAGGCAATGTGCATGGGCTTTTCCAGCGCCAGGCAGGCGGACATGATTTCCCGGAACAGACGGGCCATTTCCTCACCCGACAGCGGCCCCGGATTCTGTTCCTTGATGCGGCGAAGCACTTGGGCCTCCCGCTCGGGGCGATAGAAAAAGACGTCCTGCCCCGGATTGGCGGTCATTTTAACGTGTGCCACTTCCTGGGCACAGGCGGCCCTGGCACTGATCAGCTCCATGATCTTCTGATCAAGTTGATCGATCTCGTCCCGCAGCTCTCCGAGCCGAACCTGCTCATCACTCATGATCAGCCACGCTCCTTCGCAAATTCGGTCATGTAGTCGATCAGTGCATCGACACCGGCTTCTGGCATCGCGTTGTAGATGCTCGCACGCATTCCGCCAACCGACCGGTGGCCGGCCAGGTTCAGCAGGCCACGGGCATTGGCACCCTTCAGGAATTCACCGTTCAGGGCATCATCCGCCAGCGTGAATGGCACGTTCATCCAGGAGCGGAACCGCGGGTCGATGGGGTTGGCGTAGAACTCGTTGGTATCGATGAAATCGTAGAGCTTGCGGGCCTTGCGCAGGTTGATCTCACCCATGGCCTTCACACCGCCCTGCTCTTTCAGCCACTTGAACACCAGACCGGCCAGGTACCAGGAGTAGGTCGCCGGCGTGTTGTACATGGAGCCGTTATCTGCGATCACCTGATAATTCATCATGGTCGGGGTCTCCTTGCGGGCCTTGCCCAGGAGATCCTTGCGGATAATGACCACCACCAATCCCGAGGGACCGATGTTCTTCTGGGCACCGGCATAGATCACACCGAACCTGGAGACGTCCACCGGCCTCGACAGCATTGATGAGGACATGTCGGCCACCAGCGGCGTGCCCGGGCTATCCGGAATAAAACCGAATTCCAGGCCACCGATGGTCTCGTTGGGCGTGTAGTGCAGATACGCCGCGTCGGCACTGGTCTGCCAGGAGGATTGGTCCGGAATCGTGGTAAAGCCACTGTCTTCCGAACTCGCAACCACATTCACCTTGCCATAGCGACTGGCCTCGGCAATGGCCTTCTTGGACCAGATCCCGGTGTTCACGTAGTCCGCAGAGCCTTTTTCGCCCAGCAGATTCAGAGGAATGGTGGAAAACTGGCTGGACGCTCCACCCTGCATGAAAAGAACCGCGTAGTCGTCCGACACGCCGGCCAGTTCACGCAGATCTTTTTCTGCAGTTTCGGCAATCTGGACAAACTCGTCGCTGCGATGGCTCATTTCCATCACCGACATGCCGGTACCGCGCCAGTCGAGCATTTCATCCCGCGCCTGACGAAGCACGCTCTCCGGCAAGGTGGCCGGACCTGCACAAAAGTTATACGCCCTGCTCATGTTGCTGCTTTCTCTCAAGTCTTGCTGAATCTGTCTGTGGCAAGTGCCGGCTTATTCGTCGCCGGCACCCTCGCCGTCTTCGCCTTCTTCCGGGCTCTCGTCGGCAACAATCGGATTGCCTTCACTGTCGAGCTCTTCGTCGTCGGTTTCCGCAATCCGCTCAACGCCAACCAGCCGCTCGTCTTCCTGGCTCAGCTTGATCAGGCGCACGCCCTGGGTGTTCCGGCTAAGAACCGACACTTCGTCTGTCCGGGTACGCACGAGCGTGCCCTTGTCAGAGATCAGCATCATTTCGTCACCGTCGAACAGCTGCAGGGCTGTCACCAGGTTACCGTTACGCTCGGAGCACTGCATGGCGATAACGCCCTGGCTGCCGCGGCTGTAGGTCGGGAACTCGTCAATGGCGGTACGCTTGCCGTAGCCGTTTTCGGAGGCAGTCAGGATAACCCCACCGTCCTGCGGAATGATCAGCGACACCACATGGTGACCCTGCGGCATCTTGATACCGCGAACACCACGGGCTGTCCGGCTCATGGGACGAACGGCTTCTTCGTTGAAGCGCACCGCCTTGCCAGCGGTCGAGAACAGCATGACCTCGGCATCGCCTTTGGTAATGGCTGCACCGATCAGGGTATCGCCCTCATCCAGCGACAGGGCAATCAGGCCGCTGCTGCGCGGACGCGAGAAGTTCGGCAACGGCGTTTTCTTGACCACACCGGCCGAGGTGGCCATCAGCACGAACTGGTCTTCCGGATAATCCCGAACTGGCAGGAAGGTGGTAATACGCTCGCCTTCGTCCAGCGGCAGGATGTTCACCATGGGCCGACCGCGGGAGGCGCGGCTGGCACGCGGAATCTCGAAGACCCGCAACCAGTAAACCTTGCCACGGTTGGAGAAACACAGAATCGTGTCGTGGGAGTTCGCAACCAGCAGCTTCTCTACAAAGTCTTCATCCTTCATGGAGGTTGCTGCCTTGCCGCGACCACCACGACGCTGAGCCTGGTAGTCTTCCACTGCCTGGGTCTTGGCGTAACCACTGTGGGAAATGGTCACCACCAGGTCTTCTTCATCAATCAGGTCGGCGATGGTCAGGTCGCGACGGGAGCTGGTAATTTCGGTACGACGCTCGTCACCGAACTCGGTAACGATCGCTTCCAGCTCTTCCCGGATCACCTGGAGCAGCCGCTCGGGGTCGCCCAGGATGTCCAGCAGATCGGCAATCTTGTCGAGAATTTCCTTGTATTCGTTCTGAAGCTTCTCGGTTTCCAGACCGGTCAGGCGGTGCAGACGCAAGTCCAGAATGGCCTGGGCCTGTTCCGGTGACAGATGATACAGACCTTCACGCAGCCCATAGATCTCTGGCAGGTCGTCCGGACGGCAGGCGTCCTGGCCGGCACGTTCCAGCATGGCCATGACATCGCCCGGCGACCAGCCCTTGGCAATCAGTTTTTCCTTCGCTTCGGCGGCGGACGGCGAGGCCTTGATCAGCTCGATAATCTCGTCGATGTTGGCCAGGGCAACCGTCAAACCTTCCAGAATATGGCCACGCTCACGGGCTTTGCGCAGTTCGTAGATGGTCCGGCGGGTCACCACTTCACGGCGGTGACGAACGAACGCATCCAGCAGCTGCTTCAGATTCAGGGTTTTCGGCTCGCCATTGATCAGGCCAACCATGTTGATGCCGAATACGGTTTCAAGCTGGGTCTGGGCAAACAGGTTGTTGACCACAACATCCGGGTTCTCACCCCGACGCAGTTCGATCACCACCCGGATACCCTCCTTGTTGGATTCGTCCCGCAGCTCGGAGATACCTTCAAGGCGCTTTTCTTTCACCAGCTCCGCGATCTTCTCGATCAGGCGGGCCTTGTTCAGCTGATACGGCAGCTCGGTGATGATGATGGCATCGCGATTGGTCTTGTTGTCGTGCTCGATCTCGTGACGGGCGCGAATATAGATACGACCACGGCCAGTACGGTAGGCCTCCACGATGCCGGCACGGCCATTGATTATGCCCTCGGTCGGGAAATCCGGGCCCGGAATGAATTCCATCAGTTCATCGATGGTCAGATCCGGGTTATCAATCAGCGCCAGGCAGCCACTCACGACTTCCGTCAGATTGTGCGGCGGAATATTGGTGGCCATACCAACGGCAATACCGGAGGAACCATTCACCAGGAGATTGGGAACCCGGGTGGGCAGAACCTCGGGAATCCGCTCGGTGCCGTCGTAGTTGTCAACGAAATCGACGGTTTCCTTGTCCAGATCCGCCAGCAGGGAGTGAGCGATCTTCTCCATGCGGATCTCGGTGTAACGCATGGCAGCCGCGTTGTCACCGTCAATGGAACCGAAGTTACCCTGGCCGTCAACCAGCGGATACCGCAGGGAGAACGGCTGGGCCATACGTACGATGGTGTCGTATACCGCAGAGTCACCGTGGGGGTGGTATTTACCGATAACATCACCCACCACACGGGCGGACTTCTTATAGGCCTTGTTCCAGTCGTTGTTCAGTTCGGACATGGCGAACAGAACGCGGCGGTGAACCGGCTTGAGGCCATCCCTCACATCCGGAAGCGCCCGCCCGACGATCACGCTCATGGCGTAATCGAGGTAGGACTGTTTTAACTCGTCTTCAATATTGACCGGCAGGATCTCTTTGGCTAACTCACCCATCGAGAAAGGTTCCTTTGCGTTATCTGGAAGTCGTATCGGGGCCGTTTCCGGGCCCCATAGTTATTCTTCAACAAGCCGCCAAGTCTACCACAGTCGCACCCTTTCCGGGGCAACTGTGAGGCAGCCTTAATCAAACACCACTGTCTTGTTTTCGTAGGTGATCACCCGGTCTTCAATGTGGGAGCGCAGGCCCCGGGCCAACACGTTCTTTTCCACATCCTTACCCAGGCGAACCATATCCTCGATAGAGTCGCTGTGGGTGATCCGGATAACGTCCTGCTCGATGATCGGGCCCTCGTCGAGGTCCTGGGTCACGTAGTGGCAGGTGGCACCAATCAGCTTAACACCGCGGCTGTAGGCCTGGTGATAGGGGCGCGCACCGGCGAAGGACGGCAGGAAGCTGTGATGGATGTTGATCACCTTGCCGGAGTATTTCTCGCAGAGCTCGCCGGGAAGGATCTGCATGTAGCGCGCAAGGACCACCACATCGGCCTCATATTTCTGGAACAGCTCATCAATATGGGCGAACGCTTCCTCTTTGTTTTCCTTGCTTACCGGCACGTGGTGGTAGGGAATCTCATGCCACTCCACCATCCGGCGCAGGTCGTCGTGGTTGGAGATGACCGCCACGATCTCGGCATTGATCTCCTTGCTGTGCCAGCGGTGCAGCAGATCAGCCACACAATGGGATTCCTTGCTGCACATCAGGATGACTTTCTTTGGCTGGGCAGAGTCGGCAATGTGCCAGTTCATATTGAATTCGCGGGCAATCGGCTCAAACGCGGCGCGGAACTGGTCCAGACCGAACGGAATCGAGGTGGCCTTGATCTCGTGCCGCATGAAAAACCAGCCGGTTTGCGTGTCGGAATGGTGACTCGCCTCGGTAATCCAGCCATTGTATGTCGACAGAAAATTACTCACCTTGGCGACAATTCCCACCCGGTCGGGGCAGGAAATCACAAGACGATAGGTATGCTCCATGAAAGCCTTTCCTTAACTGAAATCCGGGAAAGCAGGTGCGTCGGGGAATCACCGCCGGCATTAACGGCAGGTTAACGGTACGCACCTATGAAAATGACCGGCTATCATAGCCTATCTGAACGCCAGAAACGAGGAATGGAGATATGGACAGAGGCCTCTACCAACGCACAATCAAAAACCTCGCCACGGGGCGCTCAGGCCGCCTTTCGATTGCGGCCGCCCTGGCCTTTTTCATCACCACCGCGCCGGCCTTCGGACAGGCCATTCTCGAGGGTGAGCGGTTTCACCCGGTTACCGCAACCCAGGGCATGGTTGCCACCAGCCATACACTGGCCACCGAGGTGGCTCTGGAAGTGCTGAAAAACGGCGGCAATGCAATCGATGCAGCCGTTACCGCCGGTTTTGCACTCGCTGTCACCCAGCCCCGTTCCGGCAACATTGGCGGTGGCGGTTTCATGCTGATTTCCAGGGGCGACGGATCAGATCCGGAAGCCATTGATTATCGCGAAAAAGCGCCCGCTGCCGCCACAGAAACCATGTTCCAGGACGAATCCGGCGAGGTGGTCAGGAACCGCAGTCGTTTTACCCACCTGGCCGCAGGGGTTCCGGGCACGGTTGCCGGCCTTGCACTGGCGCTGGAGCGGCACGGCACCATTACCCTCAAGCAGGCACTGGCGCCGGCCATCAAACTGGCCCAAGACGGTTTCGTAGTGCCCCAGCGTTTTACTGAAGGTCTGGAGCAGGCCCGGGAGAGACTCGAACGATGGCCCGCCACCCGTGACACCTTTTATAAGGAAGACGGCAGCGCCTGGCAGCCCGGGGAACGCTTTCGACAGCCGGAACTGGCGGCAACGCTCCAGCGCATTGCCGACAACGGCGTGAAAGGCTTTTACGAAGGCGAAACCGCCGATCTGATTGCCAGCGAAATGGAACGGAATGGCGGCCTAATCACGCACCAGGACCTGAAAGACTATCGCCCGGTTGTCCGGGCGCCGGTTCACGGCAACTATCGCGGGTACGATATTTTCTCGATGTCGCCGCCCTCCTCCGGTGGCACGCACATTGTCCAGATCCTGAATATCCTGGAAGGCTTCCCGATGGCCGAGTTTGGCCATAACTCCGCTGATGCGATTCATCACATGGCCGAAGCCATGAAACTGGCCTACGCCGACCGTTCAAAATACCTTGGCGACACGGATTATGTGGAGGTGCCGCTGGCGGGGTTAACCAGCAAAGGCTACGCAGACGAACTGCGCAAAGGCATTGATCCAGACAGGGCACGACCGGCCAGCGACATCGATCCCGGCCAGCCCGCTGCCTGGGAAAGCCCTGAAACCACCCATTTTTCCGTTGTGGATAAATGGGGCAACGCCGTGTCCAACACCTACACAATCAATTTCAGTTATGGATCCGGCATTACGGTGGAAGGCGCCGGATTCCTGCTTAACAACGAAATGGACGATTTCAGTGCCAAGCCCGGTGTACCCAACGCCTATGGCCTGATCGGCGGCGAAGCCAACAAGGTCGAGCCCGGCAAACGCATGCTGAGCTCCATGTCGCCCACTATCGTTAAGAAGGATGGCAAGAACGTTCTGGTGACCGGCAGCCCCGGAGGCTCCCGGATCATTACCACCACCTTGCAGGTGATCCTCAATGTGATTGATCATGGAATGAACGTCCAGACCGCCGTGAGCGCGCCGCGCATGCACCACCAGTGGCTGCCGGATGAAATCCGGATCGAACAGGGCATCAGCCCCGACACCATCCGGCTTCTGCAGGAGCGGGGGCACACGGTGGTCGGTGGATCAGCCATGGGCGCCATCCAGAGCATCCTGATTGACGAAGACGGTGTTCTCAATGGTGGCGCGGACCCGAGGAGGAGCACTTCGTCGGCCATGGGCTATTAACGGGCAATTGACCAGGGTCACTGACCTGAATGGAGGCTTTATGTATCTTTCTGTACAACTGAGCTGCTATCCCCTGAAAGAGGAGTACAAGCAGCCAATCAAAGACCTGATCGCGCGCCTGGAGCAGACCGGACTGGAAGTCTACCCGGGGCGAATGAGCACCGAGATTTTCGGCGACTATGATGAGGTTATGGGCGTGCTCTCGGACACCATGAAATGGTCGTTCGAGACCTACGGCAAATCTGTCTTCGTGGCGAAGATCATGGAGGGCGACCGGAGACCGAAATGACAGCACCGAGTGGGCCAGACAACCAGCAACAGAAACCGGATCAGAACCAACAACCGGTCATTCCGAACCAGTATGCGTTCCTTTGGCTGAGCGCTGCCATCTTCCTGATGGTGCTCTGGCTGCAGGATGGCGGACAACCGCGGCTTCAGGACCTCGCCTACTCGGAATTCAAGACGGCTGTTGTGAACAATCAGGTGGCAGAAGTCACGTTGAAAGAAGAAGCCATTACCGGCTTGTTCACCGACAGCGGTGCAGCCGATTTCAGCTCTGACAGCCCACCCCACACCAGCACGCCCGGTTTCCATACCATCCGCCCGCCCATGGAAGACCCGTCGCTGCTCAACCTTCTTGAAGAGCACAGTGTCACCATTCGGGCCACGCCATCAGGTCTGCCCTGGTGGCAGGAAATGATTCGCGGCTTCCTGCCCTGGATCCTGCTGCTGGCGCTGATGTTCTGGTTCTGGGGTGCGGCGCAGAAACGCATGACACAGGGTGGCGGCCCGTTTGATTTCAGCCGCTCCAAGGCACGGCGGGCTCAAAAGGAAACCTCTACCGCCACCCTGGATGACGTGGCCGGCATTGAATCCGCCAAGCGGGAAATTGCCGAGATCATCGATTTCCTGAAATCTCCCGAAAAATACCGGGCACTGGGTGCCGTCATGCCCAAGGGCGTGCTTCTGGTCGGCCCGCCGGGCACCGGCAAGACACTACTGGCCCGGGCCATCGCCGGCGAAGCCGAAGTGCCCTTCTACAGCATCAGCGCCTCGGAATTCATCGAGATGTTCGTGGGTGTCGGCGCCGCGCGGGTTCGGGACATGTTCAAGGAAGCCCGGAAAGACGCGCCGGCGCTGATTTTCATCGACGAACTGGATGCCATTGGCCGATCACGTGGTGCGGGCCTGGGTGGTGGCCATGATGAACGAGAGCAGACACTGAACCAGATCCTCACGGAAATGGACGGTTTCGAGGCTCACGAAAATGTTCTGGTACTGGCTGCCACCAACCGGCCGGACGTACTCGACAGTGCCCTGCTCCGCCCGGGCCGTTTTGACCGCAAGATCACTCTCGACCGCCCCCACAAGGAGGCCCGCGCGGCGATCCTCGCCGTTCACGTGCGAAAGGTCCCCCTGGCGAATGATGTCGACCTGGATCAACTGGCCGCACGCACCATCGGCTTTTCCGGGGCGGATCTCAAGAACCTCGTAAATGAAGCGGCGCTCACCGCAGCCCGCGAAAGCCTGCATGAGGTGAATGCCCATTGCTTTGATCTGGCCCGGGACAGAATTATTCTCGGTGAAGAACGGGATACCAAGCTGAACCCGCAGGAGCGTGAGGCCGTTGCCTACCACGAGTGTGGCCACGCCATCATGGCCTACTACATGCCGAACGCGGACCCGCTTACCAAGTTGACCATCATTCCTCACGGCATGGCCATGGGAGTGACGGAACAAACCCCCCGGGAAGATCACTACACCTATACCGAAAGCTACCTGAAGGATCGCATCAAGGTGATGCTTGGCGGTCGCTGCTCGGAAAAGCTGATCTACGGAGAAGTCAGTACTGGCGCCCAGAACGACCTCAAGGAGGCCACCGCGCTGATACGCAAGATGATCGGCCAGTGGGGCATGAGCGAAAAGATCGGCCCGCTGGGCCTGAACATCGGCGAGGAACATGTTTTCCTGGGCCGGGAGATGGGCATGCCGAGGGAGTTCAGCGAAAAGATGGCTGAAATGATTGACGAGGAAATCCAGTCCCAGCTCCTGGCCCTCGAGAAGGCAACCCTCGACTTCCTGACCGAGCACCGAAACCAGTTGGACGCATTGGCCAAAGCCGTGCTGAAACAGGAAACGCTGTCAGCAGAGGACGTCGAGGAAATCCTGCGCAAGGAAGATGCACGGAAGATTGCCTGATACCCAAGTCATGGCCTAGATCACCAGGTCATGACTGAACAGGGTAATACAGAACCCAAGGACCGCTCCCAGAGGTGGGCCCCAATGCCGGTCAAGCCTAGACTGAGGAGCGATGTCCTGGAAAATAAGGTACAGAATACCCCCGGAAGCCATCAGCATCAGTGAGCCCAGTAACACGGGGCGCTCAGACAAGAAGAAATAGCCAAACAGGCCGGCCACCGGACCTGTGATCACCAGGCTACTCATAAAGACCAGCGTCTTTCGTGAGCTGTGGCCTTTCAGGTAAAGCAACTCCCGATAGGCGTTGAACCCTTCCGGCAAGTTCTGCAAGGCAATGAGTAACGCCATGAGCAGCGCAATCTCGGTGTTCACCACGGCGAGCCCGCCCAGCGCGGCAGCTTCCGGAATGAAATCCAGCATCACACCCAGGAGCTGCGGAGATTCACGGCGTTTCAAACCGAGAACCCGCTCTATCAGGAAGAATATGAGCCCGCCCGCAAGAATAGCCGGAATCGCAAGAAGGGATCCTCCCATGCTGGATCGGCCTTCCGGAATAAAAACCACAGCGACCGCGCCAAGCAGGATGCCGCCACCGAGCGCGATCACGAAATGGCGAAACTCCTGCTCCAGCCAATTGGGTCGGATCCGTTCAAAGCTGGCGAGCAGTCCGCCCAGTGGAATGCAGGCGCCGGCAAGGACGGTCAGTCCAACAATGGAGAGAACATCTATAAACATCAGCTAATCAAGACCTATGGAGCAACCGATGGGATTCAGGGCGTGACCGTGACGGGAAGGTTCAGGGCCACCAGCAATCGCTCTGCGCCGGGCTCCTGGAGCAGTGTGCATTCCCGGCTTAGCACCAGCTCTACCGCCCTTTCCTGTCGTAGAATTCCGGCCACAACAACCGGATCCGTTGATGGCAGAGACCTTACACGAAGCTCCGATTCCTGAATACCCAGGTCCTGCGCGACGCCTTTAAGATCGTCGGCTGAGACCGTCGAGTCAGCGCCCAACAGTAGTGTCACGGGCCGGTGGGAATGACGAACCACCTCAGCGGTTGCCTGGACAGCGCGGCCGTTAGCGCCATGATGGTCATTGAGAAACACCACAACCCTGCCCAAAGGTTCGGCCCGACTTTCACACCAGAGCAAGACCCTTCCCCGGGAACGACGAACCAGCCCTTTTGCCGTCGAGCCCAAGCGCGCACCGGGCTCGGAGGACCAACCAACGCGGCCCAGCACCAGAAGATCCTGAGGGCCGGCGAGCGCCAGCACCTCATCAATCACATGGCCCCGGGCGACACTCAGGGATTGCCTGCCACCGTATGACGCGACGGCACCGGCAAGAGCACGGCGGGCCTCGCTCGCCAACCTTTGCATGCGCTGTTCAACGTCGCCAGCAGCCAGGGGGCGGCTGATACCGGACGAACCGCCCACTTCGCGGGCAAAACCATAGCCGGCGCTTCGCAGCTGATTCAGCTCCTCAACAAACACACCGAGCACATCGGCACCGGTATTCGCGGCAATCCCGACCGCAGCCTGCAAGGCGGCGTAACTCATCCTGGAACCATCGAGAAGTACCAGTACACGACCGGTTGTGGTGCCGGGATCAGCCTGGTCTGCTGGCCTATCAGTCACGATCCTTGCCTCCGCTGCTGTTCGCTTCTCCGTTCTCGTCCCGTTTCTTGCTGGCCTCCGCGAACTTCTCCAGGCGTTCTGCAACCCGGCGATTGAAGCTGTTCTCAGGGAACTCGCCACTGCTGTCCGGTTCTCCGGCCTCAAGACCGGTTAGCAGCTCAATTGCCTCATTGATGCCTGAAATCGGATAGATCCGGAACCGGTCCTCAGCGATCGCCTGCCTCACATCGGCTCTCAGCATGAGGTGCTCAACATTGCTTGCGGGCAGCAAAACGCCCTGCCCGCGAACGTCGCCGGCCTCTTTGCAGACATCGAAAAAGCCCTCGATCTTCTCATTCACACCGCCTACGGCCTGGACCTCGCCATGCTGGTTCATGGACCCCGTGACCGCGAAGGACTGCTTGATTGGCACCCGGGAAATGGCTGAAAGCAGCACACAGGTTTCCGCTACCGACGCGGAATCGCCCTCAACACCACCGTAGGATTGCTCGAAGGCAAGACTCGCCGACAGGGAAAGTTCGCCGTCGCCAGCGTACCGGCTCGCCAGGAAGCGGGAAAGAATCATCACGGCCTTGCTGTGAATGGGGCCGCCGAGTTTGGCCTCCCGCTCGATATCCACCACCTGCCCCTTACCGGGACGGGCCGTGGCGGTAATCCGGGTAGGCTGCCCGAACATCGACGCCCCAAGTCTGAGCACCGAAAGGCCATTTACCTGAGCCACCTCCTCGCCGGTGGTGGCTATCATCACCACACCCCGGCTGATTTGCTCGCGACTTCGTTCCCGGACCCGGCTGGCCCGGTATTCCCGTTCATCAATGGCCTGCTGGAGATGGCTGGCTTCAACCGTATCGGCCCCGGCCTGTCCCGCCCAGTGGTCTGCCTCACTCAGAATGTCCCGGAGCACCCGATCGTGGGCGGTCAGCTTGCGTTGGTCCGCCGCCAGCCGACTGGCGTGCTCGATCAGCCGGGCCACGGCGCCCCGTTCCAGGGGCCGCATCTTCAGGGCGCGAGCCATGGTGGCGATCATCCGTGCGTAGAGTTCGTAGCAGTCATCATTACGATCAAGATCATCCTCAAAATCCGCCTCAACCTTGAACAGGTCCAGGAAATCCGGATCGTAATGGGACAACAGGTAGTACAGCATCCGGTCCCCGAGCAGTACCACCTTGACCGACACCGGAATCGGCTCCGGCTGCAGGCTGACGGTACTTACCAACCCGTAGAGCCGCTCCAGGGACTCGATGCGGATTTCGCCGGATGACAGAATCCGCTTCAGGCTTTCCCAGGCCATAGGCTGTGTCAGTACCCGCCGGGCATCAATAATCAGATAGCCGCCGTTGGCGCGGTGCATGGAACCACCGCGAATCAGGGTGAAATCGGTATAGAGGTTACCCTGCCGGGCCCGATGCTCGATTTGCCCCGCCAGGTGCTGATGATTGGGCAAGTCCTCATAGATAACCGGCGCGCCGACGGTGTCGGCATTATCCACCAGCAGGTTCACCTTGTACCGCGCCAGCAGCCCTGCCGGCGGCCCGTTGTCACTGTCCTGGAAGGCTTCGGCATGTTCCACCACGTCCTCACGGACCGCATCCAGGTAATCGACGATATCCTGCAGGTGGGACCATTTTTCCCTCAACTCCCCAATCGGGCCGCCCAGGGTCAGCTGCACCATTTCTTCATTCAGGGCATGGACTCTTTCCCTGACCTCCTTCCGCATCCTGGGTATCTGCTGGATGGTTTGCTGAAGCTTTTTCTGAAGCTCCTCAACCTTGGATTCGACCAGCGCTTTCTCCTCGTCCGAGAAGTTCTTGTATTCCTCCGGGTCGATCACCTCGCCCTTGCGCATCGGGGCAAAGGTAAAGCCGGCCGGCGTGGTGATCATGGCAATGTTGATCCGGTTCGCCTCTTCCTGGATATCAAACAGGCCCTGATGCTGACGCTTGGCCATTTCTTCCTGGAGTTCCTGCAACCTGGCCTGGTATTCCTCGCTTTCGAAGGCAGCAGGGATTGCTGTTCGGAGCTCCTCTGCCAGTTCATTCATGTGTTTCTTGAATTGCCGCCCTTCACCGGCCGGCAGTCGAATGGCGCGTGGCCGCTCTGAAAACTGGAAGTTGTATACATGGCACCAATCCGGCGGGACCGGCTGGCTTGCCGCATGCAGGCAAAGAAAGCGTTCGACCAGCTCGTGCTTGCCGGCACCGGAGGGTCCGAGAACAAAGAGATTGAAACCGTCTGCCTGAATACCGGCACCAAATTCCAGCGCCCGCAGTACCCGGTCCTGACCATACGGACGCTCGAGGTCCTGCAGGTCTTCGGTGGTTTGGAAATCCAGCTTGTCTTCCGGGCAACCGTGATAGACCTGGTTTTCGGTCAATGGCGCGGGTAGTGACATTACATCCTCCTGATTGTGTCGGCATTACCTGGGCACAAAACTATTCGAGACGCTTCTTGAACCTGAGTGACGCAACGAGCAGGCCGCCAAGGGTGAACAGCGCCAGCCAGTAGACATCCGACGCCATATTCGTCACCTCAACGTCCCTCAGAACCACTCCGCGAACCAGGTGCATGAAATGCGTCGCGGGCAGTGCCTCTGCAATATACTGGGCTGCGACAGGCATGCCCTCATAGGGAAATACGAACCCCGACAACAGAATCGAGGGCATCAGAACAAACACCGTCATCTGCATTGACTGTAGCTGGTTCCGGGCAATCGTTGAAATGACCAGCCCAAGCGTCAGGCTTGCGGTGATGAACAGGAAGGTGACGCCTGCGAGCTGGGCCAACCCGCCTTCTACCGGAACATGGAACAACACCCGGCCCAGCCCCAGGATGATGCTGACCTGAATCACGCCAATAAAAATGTACGGAATGATCTTCCCGATCATCAGTTCAATCGGTCGCACCGGCGTCGATATCAACATTTCCATGTTGCCCCTCTCCCGCTCGCGGACGATGGCGGCAGAGGTAAACATGATCATGGTCATGGTCAGAATGATCGCGACCAGACCCGGCACAATATTGACGACTGTGCGTTGCTCGGGGTTATAGAGCAGCGTCACTTCAAAGGTCGGTGTAACGCGATTGACAGGACGTTCCAGCAATTCGGCCAGCGGCATGCCACGCAGACTCTTGATGGCAGAGGCAATGATCGTATCGGAGCCATCGGCAATCCATTGGGCGATGGGTTGGCTGGTTTCTTCATCGGTGGCAGGGGGCGAACCAAAGCCCAATGATTGGTGCCGCGCCAGGCGGTTATCAACATCTTCAGGGATGATGAGGACGGCCCTGACTTCGGCACTGGCAATGGCCGCCTGCGCTTTCTCTACGCTCTCGAAGTAGGATCTGATCTCAACCACTTGCGTGGCTTTCACAATCTGCACGATCTCCCGACTCAGGCCGCTCTGGCTGAAATCGACAATGCCTACCGGGATATAGCGGATGTTCGTATTGATGGCATAGCCAAATAGCAACAGCTGGAGAAGAGGGATCATAACGATCATGCCGAACGTCATCCGGTCCCGCCGGAGCTGGATCAGCTCTTTGCCAAAAATGGCTCGGATCCGTCGGAGGCTGTTCATTGTCGGCCTCTTCCCGTACTGGTTACGAAAACATCCTCCAGGCTTGGGCGCACCTCGGTAAGACTGTCCCCTGTTCCGATAAAAGGTTGCCCCGACAGATACGCAACCGGACTGCTAACCCGGTTCTTCACCAGCACTCGAAGCCGCGCGCCAAGTTGCGCTGCGGATATCACGTCTGGCAACTCAAGAAGCCGATGCTTTAACACGCGGAGATTTGCAGAACTGACCTCAACAACCCTGGCGCCCATGTTCTTCATCAACTCATCCGGTGCACCGTCGGCTCGCTTGATCCCCGTCTCGAGAATGGCCAACTTGTGGCAACGCTCCGCCTCGTCCATGTAATGGGTTGAGACCATGATCGTCGTTCCGGCATCACTGAGATCAAACAACTGCTCCCAGAAGTCCCGGCGACTCTGGGGATCCACCGCCGAGGTGGGTTCATCCAGGAACAGCAGATCTGGCTTGTGCAGTGTTGCCGCAGCAAGGCTGAGGCGTTGTCGCTGCCCGCCGCTCATACTTCCTGCCAACTGATGCCGGCTGTCACGCAGCCCATAGATAACAAGCAGATCCTCAACCCTTGAGCGCAGCTGGTTCGCAGACAGGCTGTAAATGGAGGCGATAAACCGGAGATTTTCCTGAACGGTCAGATCATCGTACAGGGAGAATTTCTGGGTCATGTACCCGATCCGCCGCCTGAGTTTCTCGGCACCGGCTGGCAAGCCATAACCAAGCACCTCCGCGGTTCCGGAGCTTGGCTTCAACAAACCGATCAACATTCGGATGGCCGTGGTCTTGCCACTGCCGTTTGGCCCCAGAAAACCATAAATGCGGCCTCGCTCGACCTCCAGATCCAGCGCCTGAACAGCCCTGGTATCGCCGAAATTCCGGCTAAGCCCTTCCGCGCGGATGACACATTCACTCATGGCAACTCAACCTGGGCCGGCACTCCGTTCGGTAAAGCAGCCTCTGCCTCTGGAAGCTGGACCTCTGCCCGGTACATCAGCCGCGCACGTTCTTCCTGATTAAGCGCAAAGTACGGCGTGAATGCAGGCTCCGTGGCAATCCAACGCAAACGGCCCTTTATGGTTCGGCCAAGACCATCCACACGCACATTCAGCTCGTCACCAATCGCCAGCTTTACCCGATAGGGCTCTGGCACATAAACCCTCGCAAACGGCGCCTTGCCGGCCAGAACAATCGCCAGAGGGCTGCCTGCGGTCACTCGCTCCCCCAGATTCCAGGGAAGGTTGTCGAGAATACCGTCCCGTGTCGCGACAACGGTCAGATCGGCGAGGTGTTTCTTTTCACGGGCGAGCATCGCTCTTGCCGCATCCACTCTGGACTCCGCCGCTCTCAGGTCCTCTTCACGAGCGCCATTCGTTAATTCCAGCAAAGCTTCCTGCGCATTGAGCAGCTTCGCATGATTGGCGTCGCGCAAGGCGACCGCCTTGTCCAGGTCGGCCTGACTGGCCAGATTCTGATTCCTGAGGTTGAGGATGCGTGAATAATTGGCCTCACTCTCGATGAGTTCCGCCCGGGCCCCGGCCACATTCGCTCTTGCTGCCGCCACTTCCTCCGGCCGTGCTCCGTGTCGGAGTTTTTCAAGATTGGCGACTGCCTCTGACAACTGGGCTGAGGCCCGGTCAACCTCCGCCCGCTGCAGCGTGTCGTCGAGTTTTACCAGCACACTCCCTTTTTCAACCGGCGAGCCGGGCGGGACAGGGAGCTCAACAACAACTTCACTGGCGGTTGCGGTATGGGCAATTCGATCCCGCTCAAGCGTCCCCAGAGCCAGATTGCCGGAACTCCCATCGCAGGCTGCCAGAGCCAGAAAAGACAGAACCAATGCAAGGCGTATCACGTTACTTACCCTCTTTTGCGATGGGCGAGTCATCGCAGCGGCTCCCGGCTTCGATCCGGCATGGCGATGAGAGCCAGCACGGCAATGAAGGCGGTTACTGCCAGATACATGGCCGGTGCCGTCACAACACCGGTTGTTGCAATCAACGACGTGGCAATCATCGGTGTGAGTCCGCCGAATACACCCAGGCCAAGATTGAAGGCTACAGAATAGCCGGATAAACGGTCGCTCTCCGGAAACATCTCCACAAACAGTGCGGGTGCGGAGCCCAATGGAATGGCCAGCAGCAAGAACACCAGAGCGTGTGCCAATACCACCACATACAGTGAACCGCCGGAGCTTAGCATCCAGGCATGAAGCGGCCAGGCGACCACGGTAAGCAGAAACAGCGAGATGGCTATCCAGCTCCTTCGACGAAGCCATCGATCACCCACGATCGCAAACAGCGGCATCGCCGGGATGACAAGCAGCATCATGCCCGTGTTGATCAACAAAGCTGTTCCGCGAGACAGCAGTTCCTGGGCCGAGAGCCATTCCGGCAGATAAACAAACACAATGTAGTAGCACGTCCCGTAACTTGAAGCGAAGGCCAGTGCTAGAAGGGTTTCCCGCCGATTGGTTGTAAACGCCTGCAGAAGCGGCGATGTTTCGTCGCGATTCTCATGGTGCTGGCTGAATCGCTCTGAGTTGTGCAGGTTCCGGCGAATCGCGATGGCGGCAATGCCCAGAATGGCGCCTCCAAGAAACGGCAAGCGCCAGCCCCAGTCACTCAATGTTTGCTCATCCAGGGTATTGGTTACCAGTGCCGCCGCAGCAACGCCCAGCAAAGAGCCAGTCATCGAGCCGATGTTGGCCCAACTGCCCGTCAGACCTCGTTTACCATCGGGAGCCGTCTCAACCAGGTAGGTCGCCGAGGATGAGAACTCGCCGCCAACAGAAAGGCCTTGAAGCAATCGGATCAGAACCAGCAAGACTGGAGCGAGCAAGCCGGCCTGCTCATAGGAGGGAAGCATCCCGAGCAGCAGGGTCGGCAAGGCCATCAGCATTACAGAGATTTGCATGGTACGAGCACGCCCGTACCGGTCTCCAAACCAGCCGAAAACCGCCGCCCCCAGGGGCCGCATGATGAAGCCGGCAGCAAATATGCCGTAGGTGCCGATAAGTGCTGCCGTTGGGTTGGCAGACGAAAAGAAAACCGGAGCAATAACTCCGGCCAGATAGCCATAAACGGCAAAGTCGTACCACTCCACGACATTACCGATAAAACCCGCCATGATGCGGTGTCGAAGTTCTGGAGAAGGAGGCGTTGGCGAACTTTCGGTCATGTCCAGTTCATCCCGGTTTTACCCCTGCCTTGAGCGAAATGATGGCAGCAAACTCTCTGATGCAGAGAATTATAGGCAAGGGACAGAAACCAGAGATGATCTGGGGCAAGTACCCGGCTCATCAATCACCGGGTAGTTGCCATCAGGTCTACCAGACGAGCGTCTTGGGCTCCTGTGAGTGTTCGCAGAACAGATGCCCCACATCCGGCACGGCGAAGCAGCGGTCACCCCGCTGGGGCTGACGGGCGTTAAACTCGGTATGGCTGATGCCAACTTCCCAGAGCTCCTCGCACTCCCAGCCATCGGGTTTGAGTTCGATGCGAACTTCCGCACCGATCAGGTTGATGGCCTCGATCCGGAAAGGCAGATGGGCCTCGTCACTGGCAGACTGGGTGAGGCGCACTTCGTGGGGCCTCAGGTAGAGCTGCGCGTCATCGTTTTCACAGCCTTCGGGCAGTCGAATCCAGGCGTCACCCTGGCGCATGACACCATCGCGGATCTTGCCAGACAGCACATTCACCTGCCCCAGAAACTCGAATACAAACCGGCTGTCCGGGCGACCATAGAGCTCCAGGGGTGTATCAACCTGCTCAATCCGGCCATTGCTCATCACAACCACCTGATCGGAGAGCTCCAGGGCCTCCTCCTGATCGTGGGTCACGAACACACTGGTGAAATGCAGCTCATCGTGGAGGCTGCGCAGCCAGCGGCGAAGGTCTTTTCGCACCTTGGCATCAAGCGCCCCGAAGGGCTCATCCAGTAGAAGAATCTCCGGGCGCATGGCCATGGCCCGCGCCAGGGCGATGCGTTGCTTCTGCCCACCTGAAAGCTGCGCGGGGTAACGGTCGGCCAGGTGTTCCAGCTGCACCATTTCCAGCAGGTCTTTTACCCGCTTGCGGATTTCCGGCTTGCCGGGACGCTCCTTGCGCGGCAGCACGTTGAGGCCAAAGGCCACGTTATCGGCCACTGTCATGTGACGAAACAACGCATAGTGCTGGAACACAAACCCCACACGCCGGTCCCGCACATGCAGATCGGTCACATCCTTGCCGCTGAACCGGATTCTGCCCTCTTCGGGAGTTTCCAGGCCGGCAATGATCCGCAGCAGCGTGGTCTTGCCCGAACCGGAAGGGCCCAGCAACGCCGTGAGCTGGCCATCCGGAATGGTCAGATTGATGTCATGCAGGGCCTGGAACTTGTCGAAAAACTTGTTGATACCCTGTATCTCGATGCTCATTGGAAACCCTTAGTTACGACTCTGACGCCATTCAACGATGGCCTTGACGACAAGCGTGATCAGCGCAATACCTGCTAGCAACGAAGAAGCTGCAAAGGCGCCCACGGTGTTGTAATCCTGGTAAAGCAGCTCTACCTGCAACGGCAGCGTATTGGTCTCGCCCCGGATGTTGCCGGAGACCACCGACACGGCACCGAACTCGCCGACAGCCCGGGCGTTGGTGAGGATCACGCCGTAAAGGAGCGCCCAGCGGATATTCGGCAGGGTCACGCGTCGGAACAGCTGCCAGCCGGACGCGCCCAGCACCACGCCGGCCTCTTCCTCTTCCCGACCCTGTTGCTGCATCAGCGGGATCAGTTCTCTGGCCACGAACGGACAGGTCACAAACACGGTGACCATCACGATGCCGGGCCAGGAGAACATCAGTTGAATGTCGTATTCACCGAGCCACTGCCCCACCCAGCCATTGCTGCCGTAGAGCAGCAGGAAAAGCAGGCCGGCAACCACAGGCGAAACGGCGAACGGGATATCAATCAATGTGGTCAGCAGCTTGCGACCAGGGAACCGGAAGCGGGTCACCAGCCAGGCCAGGAACACGCCGAACACCATATTTAACGGGACCGTGAGCAGCGCAACCACGAGCGTCAGGCCAATGGCATGGAGCGTGTACTCGTTGAGAATATTGCTGACGTAACCGGCCCAACCCTCGGCAAACGCTTGCACAAAAATCAGCACCAGGGGCATAAACAGCAGAAGCACCGTCAGGCCGACGGCGATTCCGATCAGAGTGCGACGAACCAGAGGGCTGTCGCCAACGCGGCGATGTTTACGCGCAGCCATACCCTAACCTCCGTGCAGGCGCTTGAGATAGCGCCCCTGCCAGACGTTGATCGCCAGGAGCAGCAACAGCGATACCGTCATAACCACTGCGGCAATGGCGCTGGCCGCCGGAAAATCGTATTCCTCCAGGCGAACAAAGATCATCAGACTGATCACTTCACTGATGTAGGGTGAGTTGCCGGCAATAAAGATAACCGCGCCGTATTCCCCAAGGCTGCGGGCAAACGAAAGCGCACCACCGGTCACCACAGCCGGCCAGAGTGTCGGGAACAGGATTTTCCGAAAGACCGTCATGTCCGAAGCACCCAGGCTCATGGCGGCTTCTTCATCCTCCGGCGCCATTTCCTCCAGTACCGGCTGAACCGTGCGCACCACAAACGGTACACTGGTGAAGGCCATCGCCACCACAATACCCAGCGGTGTGAATGCCACTTCAATACCCAGATCGGCGAGATACTGCCCATACCAGCCGTTCTCGGCAAACAAGGTTGCTAGTGTGATGCCGGCCACGGCGGTTGGCAGCGCGAAAGGCAGATCCATGATCGCATCCAGCAGCCGCTTGCCGGGAAACTCGTAACGCACCAGCACCCAGGCCATCAGCAGGCCGAACACGCAGTTGAACAGAGACGCTGCCAGGGCTGCCAGCGCGGTGACTTTATAGGACGCAACCACCCGCGGATCGGTGATCACAAACCAGAACTGCTCCCACCCCATGCCGGCGGCACGGATAAACAGGCCGCTGATGGGCAGAAGCAGCACCAGGCTGATAAAGAAAAGCGAAATGCCGAGGCTCAGTCCGAACCCCGGCAAAACGCGTTTGGTGGCGGGAGCGCTCAGCCGCTTTGACGGGCGCTCCGAAACGTCAGTGGTGGCCATGAATCAGCTGCGCATCCCTTAGCGGCGACGCTGCAACTGGTCCAGTTTGCCGCCACTGGCAAAGTGGGTCTCCATGGCATTTTCCCAGCTGCCGGCGATGTCCTGAATCGGCATCAGCTTCAGTTCGGGGAACTTGTCAGCCACTTCCGCTTTCACGGTTTCGTTGTGCACCCGGTAGTTGAAGCCAGCCAGCATGCGCTGGGCTTCTTCGGAGTACAGATGCTTCAAGTAGGCCTGGGCCAGTTCTTCGGTGCCCTTCTTCTCGATGTTCTTGTCGATCCAGGTCACCGGGAACTCGGCCAGGAAACTCACTTTCGGGACCACAACCTGGAAATTCTTGTCCGGGTTCAGGGCCGGAATGTTGTTCACTTCGGATTCGAAGGTCAGCAGCACATCACCCAGGCCCCGCTCCACAAACGTGGTGGTGGCACCACGACCGCCGGAGTCGAATACCTTAACCTGGCCCAGCAGGTCGCTGAGGAAAGCATCAATCTTCTCCTGGTCGTCACCGAACTTGTCCTGGGCAAAACCCAGCGCCGCCAGGTAGGTATAGCGGCCGTTACCGGAGGTTTTCGGGTTCGGCATGATCAGTTCGACATCTTCGCGGATCAGATCATCCCAGTTCTGGATATTCTTGGGGTTACCCTCACGCACCAGGAACGCCATGGTGGAATAGTACGGAGAGCTGTTATTTGGCAGGCGTGATGCCCAGTCCTCGGGAATCAGATTGCCGCGCTCGGCCAGAATGTTTACGTCGGTGACCTGGTTGTAGGTAACCACATCCGCACCCAGCCCCTGCAGGATGGCGCGCGCTTGCTTGGAAGAGCCAGCGTGTGACTGCTGGATATCGACGATTTCGCCGGTTTTTTCTTTCCAATAGTCCTGGAAAAGAACGTTGTATTCGGCAAACAGCTCGCGGGCAATGTCGTAGGAGGAGTTCAGAAGCTCACGCTCCTGGGCAGAAGCCGGCCCTGTCAGCGAGAACGCCAGCGCCAGCGCACTGAACCACAGGCCCTTACGGGCTTTGGAACCAGAAAAAATCGAATTAGGCATAGTCGGCAGAGCTCCCAGTTAACTCGGAATCTTTATATACGCCAGAGGAATAGGTCGGCGCTTTCTTAGAACGCAAAGATAAGGTAGGAGTCTATGAACAACAATGCCCTGACTAGATAATTTCCGACTGGTTTAAAAGCGTTTGGTTATAACGCGGGCGAGAGATCGGCACTCATCAGGGCGCACAAAGCCACGATGACAAACGCGTCACGGGAATAACCCGCCTTTGGCACCTATACTTGCAACCACAGGCTAAGGAAAGACTGGACAACATCTGGCGCCGAGGGATCGCAGAATTCATCCGACATTGGACATCAAATATCAGACCACTCAATACCCTCAAAATCCGCTTGGTCCTGTCCTTTGGCATCCTCATTCTGGCGGCCACTTCCATCGGAACCTGGCTTGCAAGCGACCTCGCGGTCAACGCACTGCGTAAATCCACCGGGCAAAACCTTGAGGAAGTGGCCGTTCAACTGCGGGACAAGATCGCGCTGGATCTTCATGAGCGCTACAGCGATCTAGCCGTAGCAGCAGCGTTGTCCAGCCAACAACTCGCGAAACAACAGACCGGTGATGTGTCTGCCCTGCTCGACGCACTCGCCCGGAACTTTTCCAGCTATGCCTGGATAGGGCTTACCTCTGCAGACGGCACTGTTGTGGCCAGCACCGCCAGCATGCTTAAAGGTATGAACGTTTCGCACCGCCCCTGGTTCCAGGAAGCCAAAGATAAGCCCTACCTCGGCGACGCCCACGAAGCCCTTCTTCTGGAAGAGAAGCTTAACAACAACACCAACGTTCCCCTGCGGTTTGTCGATGTGGCCGTGCCACTCCAGGACCCTGAAGGAAACTTCGTCGGTGTTCTGGGCGCTCACCTCTACCTTGATTGGGTAGCCAGCCTGGGTGAATCCCTGCTCGCGCCTCTGCAAGAAAGGCTTCAGGCAGAATTGATACTGGCAGACAAAAACGGCGAAGTAATCATCGGCCCGAAAGGCAGCGTGGGGAGCATGCTGAACGAACCGCTTGTGCAGGCCGCCCAATCGGATCGCCCGGGATACATGACCTTGCCTATGGTATTGGAATCAGGCACCGGCACCCGGGATTACCTGGTGGGCTACAGCCGCCTGCAGGACCGGGCTGAATACACCACGTTCAACTGGCTGGTACTGGTTCGTAAGCCCGCAAGTGAAGCTTTCCAGCCTGCGCAATCGCTTCGAAACACCCTGTTTTTCTCCGGTGTGCTGCTAGCCATGCTGCTGATTTTATTCGCCGTCTACACCGCCCGGCGTATCACCCACCCACTGCTGCAAATGGCGCGGGAAGCAGACCGGTTGGATCCGGACAATCCATCTTCCCCGATAAAACTTCGTGATGACTACGAGGAAGTCCGGGTTCTTTCCTCCGTATTTAAGGACCTGGTTCAGCGACTGACGAAGAAGACTCGCCAGATGAACGAGTTGAATGCCAGCCTGGAGCACCGGGTGACCGAGCGGACCCGGGAACTCGAAGAAGCCAATCAGCGCCTGGAAGAAACCGTACGTACAGATGCGCTGACAGGACTGAACAACCGGCGCCACTTCTTTGAGCTGGGCAGAACCGCCCTGAAAAAAGCGATTCGTTCTGGCAAACCGCTATCTGCCATCATGTTCGACGCCGACCTGTTCAAGAAGGTGAACGATACCTATGGCCACGCCGTAGGTGACAAAGCACTGATTCACCTGAGCGTGATGGCAAAACATGCTCTGCGCGATATCGATATTCTGGCCCGCCTAGGCGGCGAGGAATTCGCCGTATTGCTTGAAGGCACCGATGAAGAAGCCGCCGCCGAAGTTGCTGAGAGGCTGCGCCAAAGTATCAACGGCAAGGCCCTGACCCTCGAAAGGGGCAGTGTCACCTTGAGCATCAGTGCCGGTGTGGCATGCCTTACTCCGGAAGGAGGCGACGAGCTGGACACGCTGCTGGTATTCGCGGACAAAGCCCTCTATGCCGCGAAGGCTGGTGGCCGAAACCGGGTGGTTCGCTATTCGGAGGTCAATGTTGAAGATGTGCCGCCTGAAACCGGAGCGTGACCTACCTTGAACTGAAGAATCACGTCCACAGGTTATTGGGTAGACCCTCTGAAGACGCATCAACCGGAGCAGACACAGATGACGCAAACAGTAGCTTTTATCGGACTTGGCATCATGGGTTCGCGTATGGCAGCGAACCTTCTGGACAAGGGCGACGTCAACCTGATCGTCTTCAACCGATCGACTGAAGCCGCAAAACCTCTGAAAGATAAAGGCGCAAAAGTCGCCGATTCGGCGGCCGACGCCGTTCGGCAGGCGGATGTGGTCTTCTCAATGCTCGCCTCTCCTCCCGTTGTTGAGGACATGGCCCTCGGCGAGAATGGATTTGTCAGCGCCATGGCGGAGAATGCCCTCTGGGTGGATTGCTCCACTGTGAACCCATCGTTCACCGAGTACGCCGCAGAAGTCGCCAGAGCTCGGGGCATTCGGTTCATGGATGCCCCGGTTGCCGGCACCCGTGAGCCGGCTGCAAGCGGCGAACTGACCTTCCTGGTTGGCGCCGACGACGAGGACTTTCAATCGGTAGAGCCGCTCCTTCAAACCATGGGCAAGAAAATTGTGCACGTGGGCCAGGTCGGTCGCGGAACCGCCTTCAAAATGCTGGTGAATGCCATGCTGGCGCAGTCCATGCTCGCCTTTGCCGAGACCACTCTGCTGGGCGAGAAACTGGGGTTCTCAAGAGATTTCCTGATGGACACACTGCCAAACTTACCTGTGACTCCGCCCTTTATCGGCGGCAAGGCCGAGCTGATCCGCAATGGGGACTTTGACGCCCAGTTCCCGCTCGAGCTGATGCACAAAGACCTGCACTTGTTGGAGCAAACGGCCTACGAAGTGGGTCAGCCGCTGTATCTGGCCAACCTGGCCAAAGAAGTCTACGGCAGTGCCAGCAGTAGTGGCTGGGGCCGCAAGGATTTTGCGTCGGTGTTTGAGTTTCTCAACCGGCACTGACTCGGCAGTTAACGTTGGCGCACATCTTCCACTACTATCAAGATAAGTGGGTGCGAGGATGACGTTGACGTGGGACTGTCGATCAAGACAACAGAGTTTGCGCCGGAAGAGTTTGAACGTTTTGCCGCCAAGGTCAGGACGGATCTTAAAGCACTTACTCGTCTTCTGAACCGGTCCGGCTTTGGCGAAGGCGCAAGCTCTATCGGAGCCGAGGTAGAGTTCTACATCGTAAACCCGGACCTGCGCGTTCAACCCATCAACACGGAAATCGCCGCCCGCGTTCAGGACCCTCAACTGACGGTTGAGCTTAACCGCTTCAATCTCGAATACAATCTCAGCCCCCAGGCTTTCAAGGGCTCTCCCTTCGCCAGAACAGAGCAGGAGTTGCTCTCTGCGATCCAACGGATCAACCAGCACGCCGCATCACTGGATGGAGAACTGGTGCCGATCGGCATTCTGCCCACGCTTCGCCAGTCTGATATGGGTGCGAAGGCAATGACAGACGAGCCCCGCTATCATGCGTTATCCAAAGCGCTGATCCAGCAACGGGGAGAGCCATTCAGCATCCATATTGGTGGCAACGACGTTATCAATCTGGAAGCTGACGACGTCTATATGGAAGGAGCAAACACGTCCTTCCAGCTTCACTGGCGGGTGCCCGCACACCGTTTTGCCGATTACTTCAATGCGGTCCAACTGGTCACGCCGGTTGTCCTCGCTCTGGCCAGCAATTCACCCAGCCTGTTTGGCCACCACCTGTGGGACGAAACCCGCATTGCCCTGTTCAAGCAATCCATCGACAGCCGATCGCCCAACCATAAAACCTGGCGCCATCCGCCACGGGTATACTACGGCAATGGCTGGACACGCAGCGCCTGGGAACTCTTTGCCGCCTCGGCATCGCTCTATCCGCCCATCATTCCACTGATGTCGGAGGAAGACCCGATGGCGGTGATTGATCGCGGTGATGTGCCGAAACTGGCTGAACTGCGACTGCACCAGGGAACCACCTGGCCCTGGAACCGTGCCATCTACGACCATACCGAAGGCGGCCACCTGCGCATCGAGATTCGCTCAATGCCGGCAGGACCTACGGCTGCTGATATGTGTGCGAACGGACTGTTCATAATTGGCGCTGCGCTGGCAGTCCTTGATGATATTCATCATCTGACGTCGATACTTCCCTTCCATTACACGGAACACAACTTCTACCGCGCCGCGAAATATGGCGTTGGCGCAGAAATCATATGGCCAAACAAGAATCAGGTTCAGTTGCAGGATACGCCCCTGTTAACCGTGGCCCGGGATCTGCTACCCCGCGCCCGGGACGCACTGGCACAAACAGCCGTGGACGAGTCAGAAATTCACCGCTTGCTGGGAATTATCGAAGGCCGCATTGAAACCGCCATGTCGGGCGCCCGGTGGCAACGCCAAATCACCGAATCCCTGTTCAAATCCCTGAGCCCCGATGAGGCCTTCCAGACCATGCTCTCCCTGTACATGGCCAACCAGAAGACAAATACGCCGCTCCATGAATGGACATTGTCGCCGTGAGTAACTCGAACGTCCTCGATTATTTGAATGATCCCTCGCCCCGGACCCTGGGCCGCTCCGCCCTTGAGTGGTTGGACCAGCTACAAAAGCCCACGATTATTCGTGTTGCCGGTCGTGATCGCTCCCGGACCCGAACCATGGCAACGCTGCTTCACGGCAATGAGCCTTCTGGCCTGCTTGCGCTTCATCGATGGCTGCTCGAACAGCACACCCCGGCAGTTAACATGCTGTTTCTTCTGGGCGGCATCTACCCTGCAAAGATTCCTCCCACACTCTCATGGCGACAGCTTCCAGACGGACGTGACCTCAACCGATGTTTCAAGGAACCGTTCGAGGGAGAAGAAGGAGCGATTGCCAGGGCCATGCTGGCAGAACTCCATAACGCGAAGCCCGAATGCCTGCTGGATGTTCACAACACCTCAGGTTCAGGCCCTGCGTTCGCCGTGTCCATCACCAATGACGCAGCGCATCAGGCACTGACATCGCTCTTTACCGACCGCCTCATCATGACGGATCTACGCCTGGGGGCGCTGATGGAATATTCCGAGCAGGAGGTGCCCACAGTAACCATCGAGTGTGGTGGTTCCCAGGACGAGCAGGCACATGAACTGGCCTATGAGGGACTCGTCCGGTATTGTTCAAGGCCAGATGTGTTGTCACTGGAAAAAGCGGACTGGGACGTCACCGTGCTGCGCAATCCGATCCGGGTGGAACTGGCGCCTGAAGCAACCATAGAATACCGCCTCGAACCCACCGGCCACGCCGATCTGACCTTCCCCCCCGACATCGAACATCGTAATTTCGGAATCGTGTCCCCGGATGAGCCCCTGGGGTGGGTTGGCAAAAAAGGCCTCGGCATACTCACCGCGATCGGCCACAACCGAAAAGAGAACATGGCACAGGTACTTGAGGTCAGGGATGGGAAGATCTACCCCGCCCAGGCCCTCAGGACCTTTATGATTACCACCAACCCGGTTATTGCGAAGAGTGACTGCCTGTTTTATGCGGTCAAGGCAACGGGGGAGCCTATTTTTTGACGCCAAGCGAATCGGCGGCTCGTCACGGACGTCTGTCTTACGCGAATTGATATGTGATTCTCGGTGCGGTCGATGGATCTACCAATATTGAGGATCGTTGAATGCCTCAACGCAACACGCCTGCCCCAGTGGGAGCTTAATACTGCCGCCATCCAACGACTGCCCCAGCCACCCCTCTGGATGGGTTAATTTAAATGGCGCTTCCGCAACCTCTTGAGGTACGTGCTCGAAACCCGCTTTTGAATAGTAGTTCGGATCACCATAGGTAAAAATGAGTTCGACACCCAGTTCACGCAAGTGCTCAATGCCAAAATTAATCAGTTTTTGACCAACGCCTTTCCCCTGATGGTCTGTATCAACGGCTACCGGTGACAACATAAATGCATTTACGCGGGAGCCGAACGACAATCTCGTGAAAAAGATACACCCGACTATCTGCCCTTGCTCGGTAGCGATGAACCCGAACATGTCATCGGTTTCGTCCCCATTCATCAACTCATGTACCAAATGGCCAATCAGCTTTCCCTCGGACTCACCTTCTGAATCAGAGAATGTCCGGGTAAACAGGGCCTCGATTTCCTGACGATCAGACTCGCTATACTTCGAGAACTTCATGTATTGGGAACCCTATGGAGACCGACTAAGAAAAGCTCGTATTTACAGATAATGCCGAAATAATCGCCAGCGGAGGAAAGCACAAGCGGTATGCTTTTCGTGTCCGGTTGATCGACTGTTTAACTACCTTCACTCATTGACCAAACATGCCGGTTAAAATAAGCCGGGCAAAAGATGGCAATCACAATGGTCATCAACGTTGCAATCTGGTTGCAGCTAATGCCTGGCTCAAACTCCGATTTGGCGCCGCGAAGGGGCCGAAAATCGGTCGCATTAAAGCCAATTTTTAGCAGACTTTCTCGATTCTACACTTATGGCAAAGAGGATAAGTTTCGACATCACAATGCTCGATTTCCTTTGGTAACTAACGCTTGCAGAATGCGCGCCCATGTAATGGAGCTGAAGGCGCAATGTAATGCACGTCCGTTGAAGGGCCTTCGGCCAGGAACGAACTTGATGGCTTTGTGTTAACCAATTTAGATCCAAACGTCATTCTCTGCCGTCTGGGTACCAGTTTCGTCGCCAGTATTCACGACTCCACGTGGCTCGATAAGTAGAACCTTTTTGCCTCATGTTCCGCAAAAGGCTTGTGTTCAACGCCCTTCTGGACCACGTACATTTCGCCTTCAGATAGGTCCACATGCCCGTCTCTGAAATTGATTCTGAGGCTTCCCTCAAGGACTATAAAAGTCTCGTCTGTGTCTTTGTGATCGTGCCACACAAACTCGCCCTGGATTTTAACGACTTTAAACTGATAGTCATTCATCTCAGCGATGACCTTCGGTGACCATTGCTCATCGAAGAGGCCGAGCTTGTTTTTAAAATTAATCGCCTGATAGCCCATGTGAACTCCTTTTCAGTGACAGTTAATGCCAATATTAAACGGCACCCGACTAGGGCGCCCGGTAGACGCCCGCCAGGCCGGGAACGAACTACAACAGTTGGTTATGTGTTGCTCCCTGAGCCGCCGGAGTCCAACGCCTTTGCGGTCTTAATTTCGCGTACTTTAATTCCAATTACCCACCGAATGTACCGCAGGAACATTCCCAATGCTAAGGATCCTGAGATCAGCACCATTATCAAGATGCCGAGAAACCCCTGTGGAGAACCAGAGTATTCAGGCTGCGATGTTTGGTAAAAATACACCGCCCAAACTCCAATCATCGGGAGCCCCAATACCAACGAGAAAACCCAAAACCATAGCCAGCGGGTGATCAAAACCGGAATGATCAAGAGGGAGGCTGATATTGCGAGAACGGTCTCAATGCTCATTCAGTAGCCACATAACGCCGCGCTCTGCGGCAAATTTGTCCGACAGCAGCGCCTTGTTAGGCGAGAAAATGCACCGCCAGCACATCATACGGCCACCCCGAAAAGCGCACCGACCCCAGCCGTCAAAGCCATTGCCAATGCCCCCCAAAACGTAACCCGAGAGGCAGCCTTAAGAACAGGAGCGCCGCCGACTTTCGCTGACAATGAGCCTAGCAAGGCAAGGAAAAGCAGTGAACTGCCAGGGACGGCCCACATAAGCAACGACGCTGGAAACAACAGGACGACGCATAGGGGAAGGGCCGCACCTACCGAGAATGTGCCTGCCGATGCAAACGCAGCCTGGATTGGACGGGCAGTAGAGACTTCTGAAATGCCAAGCTCATCGCGGGCATGCGCGCCCAGTGCATCCTGTTTCATCAGTTGACTTGCTACTGTGTCTGCGAGCGCCCGGTCTAACCCGCGCCTGACGTAAATCTCGGCAAGCTCCGCATGCTCTTGTTCAGGCGCATCAGCCAGCTCGGCCTTCTCTCTAGCAAGATCGGCCCCCTCGGTGTCGGCTTGAGAGCTGACTGACACGTACTCACCTGCTGCCATAGACATAGCGCCAGCAACTAGACCAGCAACGCCTGCAACCAACACAGCCTTGGAGTCCGCCCCTGCCGCCGCCACACCCAGGACCAGGCTTGCAGTAGATACAATCCCGTCGTTTGCACCAAGAACTGCAGCACGCAGCCAGCCGATCCGTTTTGTTCTGTGCCGTTCAGAATGCTTCATGCGAAGTCCAAATATAAAGGTGGGCAGTAGCGCCTAACGCCAGTGGTAATGGGCGGCAACGGAGCGCAGCGTAGTTGGCGTGGACTTCCCCCAATAAAATGGACACGCCCCATTAATTGATTCCTTCGAACTCTATCGGAGTCCGGTAACCAAGGCCACTGTGCAGCCGTTGGCTGTTATAAAAGCACTCAATATAGTTACTTATATGTTTCCGTAACTGCCGCATGGTCACGAAGCTCGTGGCGTGCAGCAACTCGCCCTTCAGTGTCTTGAAGAAGGACTCCACCTCGGCATTATCCGTGCACTGTCCTGGGCGGTTCATGCTGTGTCGTACCCGGTACTGATTCAGCAGAGCCTGGGTCTTGTGGGCGCGATATTCGATACCACGATCCGTATGGAACAACAGGCCTGAGGCTGGTTTCCGGTTCGTGAAGGCCTCCCGGAGCGTGGCCCTGGCGAAATCCGCGCTCAGGTTCTCACCTAGTCGCCAACTGATGATGCGTCGGGAATACAGATCCAACACCACCGCCAGGAACACGTATTTCTTCCCCAGCTTGATGTAGGTGACATCGCTGCTCCATTGCAGATTCGCTGCCGCCGGTTTGTCGGCCTCCAGTCGATGATTGGGCAGGGCTTTCAGGTCTTCCCTGAGCTTCCTCATTCGGCGATATACGCGGGCAACACGGGCTTTCATTCCCCATTCGCGCATGACCCTTGCAACCCGATTCTCACCCACAATCAGGCCCTCTTTACGAAGAGCCTGATAGACTCTAGGGCTACCATAACGGCCTTTACTGTCGCTGTAGACTCTGCGGATCTTTAACAGCAAATCAGCATTCTCAGCAGCTCTCTGACTGGGCTTGCGGTTTGCCCAGGCGTAGTAGCCAGACCGCGAGATGTTCAGGTGACGACAGAGCGCCTTTACTCCGTGCTGTCCCCGGTGTTTCCAGACGAATCTGAACGCTTCCGTCGTTCCTCTGCCTGAAAACGTTGAAACTTTTTTAGGATGTCATTTTCCTCCTGAAGCTCCGCTATCCGGCGTTTCAGGCGGTTGATCTCATCCCTCTCCTTCATCAACTTTTTGGCTTCATCAGGCGCTTTCTTCACCCGCTTCATGGCGAATTTTCCTTCCCGGTATTCCTTTCGCCAGCGTGACAGCATGAAGGGGTGAATATCCAGCGCCTCGGCGACCCCCTTTACACTTCGGTGGGGCTGGTAGCTCCATTCAACCGCTTTGACTTTGAACTCAAGGCTGTACCTTTGGGTCTTCTTCCCCGTGATCATCTTCGGCATCGCTCTTCTCCTGTTGAGGAGTTATCGATGCGTGTCTACTGAACTGGGGGAAGTCCACGGTCGGCTTCACCTACTGGTTATGCTTTATTCATACAATGCCAGCTCATCTCGCAGGCATTGCTCCAAATCTTTGGGCTCCATCACCCAGAAAACCCACTCTTTGTTTGGAAACACTGCCACCTTTACGCCGTCACTCTCGAAAGTTGGGAGCCAATGAGTCAGGAATTCATCTAGCGTGATTTCAACCGCATGGTGGCCAGGTAAGTGCTCATCTACGATTTTTTGAGCATATTCCGGATGCGGCCAGACAGGGAAATATTCCAAATCATCGGGGGTAATTGGAACCAGCCAACCGTCTTCCTTTTTCACACCCCATAGCTGCTGCCAATCAGCCACCTTACCGACAAAATGAGTGCTTCGATCAGCACTGCTAAGTGCTAAAACAGACTCATATTGTTGGGGATTCATTCGATAAGGCATGTGATTTCTTTTTGAGCATAACAGCTAATTATACGAACGCGTTCGTATATCACCCGTTCGTAAAACTCCATTCAAACGCGCTCAAGAAAAAAGGAACTTCTCTTTTAAAAACAAACACTTGAGCATAATTAACCACGGCTACCGCCAGAGTTATGCGCCCTCTCCCGAGCCACTCCTGCTCCCGCCATAGGCGTATAACTCCGCCATTACTTTTCTAAGTTATCAACCCTATCAGATAGTTACCGTCATTTCTCATGTGATTTTTGGAATTTTGCGAACGCGTTCGTATAACTCCGCCAACATCACTCTCTTGACTTCAACCCAAACCGAAGTACTGTATATAAAAACAGCACCCAAGGATGAATGGATATGGATATCCCCACCCCGTTACCTGCACAACCAACCCGTTTTTTGGACAAGGTTCGGAGTTTCATGCGCCTGCGGGGCATGGCGTATAAAACAGAGAAAACCTATCTGTTCTGGATTAAACGTTTCATCCGTTTCCATGGCCTCCAGCACCCTGAAACCATGGGCTCTATGGAAGTCGAATCGTTTCTGTCTCATCTGGTTTTGCAGGCGAATGCGAGCGCCTCTACCCAGAGAGTCGCTTTGAACGCATTGGTGTTTTTATACCGGGAATTCCTTGGCAAACCTTTGGACGACCTGAAGTTCGAACAGTCCAGAAAGCCGGTAAAGCTCCCAACGGTATTCAGCAAGGAAGAAGCCAGCTCTGTAATTCGCAACCTGAGCGGAGATTACAAGCTTGTTGCCATGCTCCTATATGGTTCTGGTCTGCGTATCAACGAAGCCCTGCGCCTAAGAGTCAAAGATGTTGATTTTGATATGCAACAGTTGATTGTTCGAGGCGGCAAAGGCTCTAAAGATCGAATTACACTGCTACCGGATCGCCTCGTCGAACCGTTAAAGCAACAGATCGATTCCGCGCTGTATTTACATCAGGCGGATCTCTTGAAGGGGTTCGGCTCGGTTTATCTTCCAGCAGGCTTGGAACGCAAATATCCAAGCGCCAGCCAAGAGCCCGCCTGGCAGTATATCTTTCCAGCGCAGGAACTATCGCGAGATCCTCGCTCCGGCATCCACCGGCGCCATCACTTGCTCGACAGGACGGTCCAGAAGCATTTTCGCCGCGCTATTCAGGCAGCAGGTATCCGCAAACTCGCGGGCAGTCATACCTTTCGTCACAGTTTTGCCACGCGTTTGCTTGAGGCCGGCTACGATCTCCGCACTATCCAGAAGCTACTCGGCCACTCGGATTTGCGCACTACGGAAATCTATACTCATGTCATTCGCAAGGGCGGTTTTGGCGTTCGCAGCCCGGTTGACGAAGGCTTCTAACTCTCCCAGTTACTGGCTGGAATTCGCTTAACGTGGATGTGGCTGATAAGCCGGATGGTGGGGCGGATCAGGAACTGGAAGCTGCCAATGATAAACAGCCAGATGGCCGCTTTCTCGTATTCCGGGAAGAGAAACAGGATGCTCCCCACCAGAAACCAGATGGCGATGAAAAAGTCGTTGATGATGCTGACCACTTCGTAGCGGCGCCGGATGATGAGCTCTTCCCTGCCGAGCTTCAGGGTCAGGGGGTTATCGGTGCGGTTTTCAACCATTCGTCTGGTGGTCTCCGGTCCGGAAGGAGCGCGGCGGAAACCGGGTTCCGCCGCGATTGGGATTATTGCATGTCGTTGAAAGCAGCGTCGGTTCTCGCTGCCAGGATAAAGTCGTTCTTGTGCAGGCCGCCGATTTCGTGGCTCCACCAGCTTACTGCAACTTTGCCGTACTCCAGAACAACCACCGGGTGATGGTCTTCTTCTTCGGCTAGTTCGCCAATCTTGTTGGTGAGTTCCAGGGCCTTCACAAAGTTTTTAAGTTTGTAGACCTTATGGAGCTGCTCTTCCCCGTCAATTTCCAGAATTTCCCAGTCTGGAACCTCTTTATGCAGCTGCTGCTTTTCTTCCTCGGTCGCCTTGGGTGCGTTCGGGCTGCAGGCTTCACAGCTGTGTGCTTTCAGGTCACTCATTTCAACCTCCATGGTTGATGGCTGTATTACAAGCGTGGGTCGTGCCCTTCGCTTTATCAACCCTTCTCTTGAAATCCGGCGGCTTTCCGAATACTGTATATTTAAACAGTATTTCGAGAGTTTTCATCATGAGCGAGCTTCTGAACACGCTGATGCAGGATGCCCGTGTCTGGCAGGGGCACCGCCACACCCAGACCACACAGCCTGCGCAATCAACCGGTTACCAGGTGCTGGATAACCAGCTCGGTGGCCTGGGCTGGCCCCGGGGTGCCCTGAGCGAATGCCTGCTGGATGCACCGGGTATTGGTGAGCTGCATTTGCTTCTGCCGCTGATGCAACGGGTGTGTGAAGAAGGCAAAAGTGTGTTCTGGCTGAACCCGCCGCATACGCCCTATGCCCCTGCCCTGGCCCGGGAAGGCGTCAACCTGGACCAAGTGGTGCTGATCCATACCGACGATGAGGGCGACTTTCTGTGGACACTGGAGAACTGTCTGCGTTCACCAGTAACAGGCCTGGTAATGGCCTGGCCGGGAAAGCTGGCCTCACGGGAGGTCCGGCGCCTGCAACTGGCCGCCGAAGCCGGGAGCAATGTGTGTGTGCTGTTCCGGGAACGACGTTACGCCGGGCAAAATTCTCCGGCTGCCCTGCGGCTGGAGCTGGAACCGGGGGAGCAGCAGGATCTCAAGGTGAATGTGCTCAAGCGCCGAGGTAGCTGGCCCGGGCAGCGCTGTTCACTGGCCATGGCCCAGCGGGCCGATCTCTCCTTCCGTGAAACCACCCGGGTTGTCCGGGGCCCATGGTCGGGTTCAACCGGGTAATAACGCTCCATGCTCTGGCTGTATCTGCATTTCCCGCACCTGGTGCTGGACCATATTCGGCGCACCCGTGAAGATGAGGGCGCCCTGGTGGTGGTTGAAGGCTCTGGCCAGAAGGTGATCCAGGCCTGCCCGGACGCCAGGAGCCAGGGTATTCGTAGCGGCATGCGCTTGAAAACCGCCATCAGCCTGGCCCCGGATCTGGGCATGGTGCGGGCCGATGAAACCCAGGAAGCCAGGATTCTGGAAGATCAGGCCCGCTGGCTGTACCGCTATGCGGCCCATATTGTGTTGGTGCCGCCCGATGGTCTGCTGGCCGAAATTGGCAGCCTTCAAAAACTGTATGGTGGGCTGCCCGCCGTTTGGCAAACCGTAGAACAGGGGCTGAATGAGCGCCAGCTGAACGCCTGGATCGGTATTGGCTATACCCCTCTGGCGGCCCGGCTGATTGCCCGCGCCGGCAAGGGGGAATGCACGGCAGACAAAGGCCACATTCTTCGAAGCCTGAGCCAGATGCCCCTGTTGGCAGCGGAATTCAACGAGAAAGCCTGTACCCGTTTGCAGCGCCTGGGGCTGAACACGCTGGGAGAGGTGTTTGATTTACCGCCCGGCGAACTGGCACGGCGTCTGTCTCCAGAGCTTCTGGCTTATATACAGAAAATCCAGGGCACCCGGCCAGATCCCCGCACGCCCTGGCAGCCGCCCCACTCGTTCCGGCAACAGGCGGATTTTGTGCAGGAAATAGAACACACCCAGGGGCTGCTGTTTCCGCTCCAGCGCATGCTTGTCGAACTGGAAGAGGATCTGTGCTGGCGTCAGCAGGATACCGACAGCCTGCGGCTGGTTCTGAAGCACCGGCATGCGGAACCAACCCGGCTGCAGATTCGCACATCCGGGCCGGAGCACCGGGCCGATCATTTCCTGAACCTGGTTCGTCTGCGGTTGGAGCAACATTCCCTGAGCTCCCCGGTTATCTCCATGGTTTTGCTGGTGAAGCGTTTCCTGTCACGGGAAGCACCCTCCGGGCAGGATCTTCTGGGTGAAACCCAGGATCTGAATGAAGCCTGGCATACCCTGATCAGCCGGCTGCAGGCGCGTCTGGGCGATCAGGCTCTCAGGCAGCTCTCGCCCCAGGCGGATCATCGTCCCGAACGGGCCTGGTCAGCCTCGGAAGTTCTGCGTAAAACCGGAACGCCGCTAGTACCGGCAGCAGAACTGCCCAGGCGGCCGCTCTGGTTGTTGAAAGGCCCGCAACCGCTGACCGAGGCACCCGTTACCTGGTTTTCCGGGCCTGAGCGCATCAGCGGTGGCTGGTGGGATGGCCAGCGCGTGCACCGGGATTATTACATTGCCCAGTTGAGCAGCGGCCAGTTGGCCTGGGTCTTCCGGGATGCCCGGGAAGGCTGGTTTGTGCATGGGTGGTTTGGCTGATGTCCGGGCAGCAGTATGCAGAGCTGTTTTGCTTCAGCAATTTCACCTTCCTCACCGGGGCCTCTCACCCCCACGAACTGGCTGAGCGAGCGCATGAGCTGGGCTACACCGCCCTGGCCATCACCGATGCCTGCTCCGTTGCCGGCATTCCCCGGGCCTGGGCGGCGCTGGCAGAAAGTCCTGTAAAACTCATTACCGGCAGCTGGTTTGAGTTGTCGGATGCCCCCGCCGGCGCCACTCAGCCCCGCTTTATCCTTCTGGCCCGCACGCGCAAAGGCTATGGCCAGCTTTGCCAGTTGATCACTACCGGCCGCCGTCGGGCTGAGAAAGGCCATTACCAGCTGTTTTACCGGGACATTGAAACCCACACCCTGGATGACTGCCTGTGCCTGTGGCTGCCCCCGTCGCCTACCGAAGCGGATTCCGATCAAGCGCTGGCCGGCGGCGAGTGGCTGGCCCGCCTGTTTGATCCCCGGATCTGGATTGCCGCGGCCCGCACCCTGGAATCCGGCGAGGAGCAGCGGCTGGCGCGGATACACTGGCTGGCCGATCTGTTGCGCATTCCCGTGGCTGCCGTGGGCGAGGTGCACATGCACAGCCGGGAGCGCCAGCCGCTGCAGGATGTACTGACAGCACTGCGCAATCACACCAATCTGGAGAATGCCGGCCACTGCCTGTTCCAGAATGGCGAGCGATACCTGCGTCCCCTGCCCGTTCTGCAACGGCTGTTTCCGGAAGCCTGGCTGCATGAAACCCTGGCCATTGCCAGCCAGTGCACCTTCGAGCCCGGCAGCCTGCGCTATGAATACCCGCCAGATCTGGTGCCGGAAGGCGAGACTCCGGCCGGCTACCTGAAACGGCTGACCCGCGAAGGCGAGCGCCGGCGTTACCCGGATGGCACACCACTGCAGGTTCAGAGCCTGATCCGCAAGGAGCTGGGCCTGATCTCGGAGATGAACTACGAGCATTACTTCCTCACCATCCACGATATTGTCGATTTTGCCCGCAGCCGGGGGATTCTCTGCCAGGGGCGGGGGTCGGCAGCAAACTCTGCGGTTTGTTATTGCCTGGGCATCACCGAGGTGAACCCGGCCCGGGTGGAACTGCTGTTCGAGCGGTTTATTTCCAAAGACCGAAACGAACCGCCCGATATCGATGTGGATTTCGAGCACGAGCGGCGTGAAGAGGTTATCCAGTATATCTACCGGCGCTATACCCGTGAGCGCGCCGCCCTGGCTGCCACGGTGATCCGTTACCGGCCCAAAAGCGCCATTCGGGATGTTGGCAAGGCCCTGGGGTTTGATCCGGCCCTGGTGGAACAGCTGCTGGAAGGCATCGACTGGCGGGACAAGGCCACCAACTGGCGCCAGCAGATTCTCGACAAGAAAATCACCCGCAACCCACAGGTGGCGGACCAGTTCTTCACCCTGGTGAATACCCTGCTGGGCTTCCCCCGGCATCTGTCCCAGCACGTGGGCGGTTTCGTGATCAGCGCCGGGCCACTGGCCGAACTGGTGCCGGTGGAGAACGCTGCCATGGCCGACCGCACTGTAATCCAGTGGGACAAGGACGACCTTGAGAGCCTGGGGCTGATGAAGGTGGATGTGCTGGCCCTTGGCATGCTCTCCGCCATTCGAAAAGCGCTGGAACTGATCAGCGATGAAAAAGGCCAGCCTTTCCGGATACAGGACATTCCTCAGGAAGACCGTGACACCTACGCCATGCTTCAGACAGGCGACAGCATCGGGGTTTTCCAGGTGGAGTCCCGGGCCCAGATCAACATGCTGCCCCGCCTGAAACCTGAAACCTATTACGATCTGGTGATTGAGGTGGCCATCGTTCGGCCGGGCCCCATCCAGGGTGACATGGTGCACCCGTACCTGCGCCGCAAGCACGGCCTGGAGCCGGTGGATTACCCGAACGATTCCGTGCGCAAGGTGCTGGAGCGCACCCTCGGTGTGCCCATCTTCCAGGAACAGGTGATCAAACTGGCCATGGTGGCGGCCGGCTTCTCCGCCGGCGAAGCCGACCAGTTGCGCCGGGCCATGGCGGCCTGGAAATCCCACGGCGACCTGACCCCGTTCCGGGAAAAGTTGGTCACCGGTATGCTAGAGCGTGGTCACGATGCCGACTTCGCCGAACGGCTGTACCAGCAGATCTGCGGCTTTGGCGGCTATGGCTTTCCTGAATCCCACGCCGCCAGCTTTGCCCTGCTTGTCTACGTCTCCGCCTGGATCAAACGGCACTACCCGGCAGCCTTCTACTGCGCCCTGCTCAACAGCCAGCCGATGGGGTTCTATTCCCCGTCACAACTGGTGCAGGACGCCCGGCGCCACAATGTCACCGTGCTGCCGCCGGACGTGAATGCCAGCCAGTGGGACCACACCCTGCAAGACGAAGACCGCCATCTGCGCCTGGGCCTGAGAATTATTCAGGGCCTGTCCGTTTACGGCGCCGAGCGTATCCACCAGAACCGGCCAGCAGAGGGCTACCGCTCTGCCAGCGAGCTTCGCCGACTGGCCGCCCTGAACCAGCGGGATATGGAGCTGCTGGCCGGGGCCAACGCCATGCCGGCATTCACCGCCAACCGCCACCAGGCGTACTGGCAACTGCTCGACCATGAACAACCTGCGGAGCTGTTCGCTCAGGAAACGGCGGTCGACTACCAGCCGGACTACTGCCAGCAATTGCCGGAACCCTCCGAAGGCCAGAACGTGCTGGCCGACTACGCCAGCCAGGGCCTCACCCTGCAGCGTCACCCTCTGGCCCTGCTTCGGGAACAGGGCCACCTGAAGTTCTGCCTCAGTGCCGAGCAACTGAAAAGTACCAAAGCCGGCATTCCGGTTCAGGTCGCTGGCCTCGTCACGGGCCGCCAGCGCCCCGGTTCCGCCTCCGGCGTCACCTTCGTCACTCTGGAAGACGAAACCGGTAATGTGAACGTGGTGGTGTGGCTGGAAACGGCGCGGCGGCAGCGCAAGCCGTTACTGACTGCCCGATTGCTGCATGTGAAGGGAGTGCTGGAGCGACAGGGGGACATTGTGCATGTGATGGCAGGTCGGCTTTCGGACCTCAGCCACCTGATTCAGTCGTTACCCGTGAATTCCAGAAATTTTCATTAGACACAAAAAACCCCGCACAGAGGCGGGGTTTTTTGTACTGCGGTGAACAAATCAGCCAAGAAGCTTGATCATTACACCCGCAGCAACCGCAGAGCCAATAACGCCGGCCACGTTCGGACCCATGGCGTGCATCAACAGGAAGTTCTGCGGGTTGGCTTCCAGGCCCACTTTGTTGGAGACCCGCGCTGCCATCGGCACCGCAGATACGCCGGCAGAACCGATCAGCGGGTTGATCTGCTCTTTGCTCAGCTTGTTCATCAGCTTCGCCATCAGAACACCCGAGGCAGTACCCACACCGAAGGCCACGATACCCAGGCCCAGGATACCCAGGGTCTGGGCGTCCAGGAACTTGTCTGCCATCAGTTTGGAACCAACGGACAGGCCAAGGAAAATGGTCACGATGTTAATCAGCGCGTTCTGGGCCGTGTCGCTCAAACGCTCGACCACGCCACATTCACGCATCAGGTTACCAAAGGTGAACATACCCAGCAGCGGCGCTGCATCCGGAAGGAACAGAACGACCGCAATCAGAACCACCAGCGGGAAAATGATCTTTTCCTGCTTGCTGACAGGGCGCAGCTGCGTCATCTTGATCTTGCGCTCTTCAGCGGAGGTCAGCGCTTTCATGATCGGCGGCTGGATCATCGGCACCAGTGCCATGTAAGCGTAGGCAGAGACCGCAATGGCACCCAGCAGGTGCGGGGCCAGAACACTGGAGACATAGATGGAAGTCGGGCCATCTGCACCACCAATGATACCGATAGCGGCGGCTTCCAGAATGTTGAACTCCAGAACACCGGTCCAGTCCAGCAGCGCAGCACCAATTACAGTACCGAAGATACCGAACTGGGCAGCGGCACCCAGCAGCAGGGTCTTGGGGTTAGCCAGCAACGGACCGAAGTCGGTCATCGCGCCCACACCCATGAAGATCAACAGCGGGCCAACCGTACTGCCAATGATCACGGAGTAGAAGTTATAGAGCATGCCATTGCCGTAACCGAAATCCTGGGCCAGGGAGTTGGCCATCGCCATTTCAGAGTAGCTGGCCTCTTTTACGGCCACCTTGAAGGCGTCTTTCAGCTCTGGCGTTACCGCCTGCCCGACCTGGTAGGCCACATCCAGAGGTGCGGCCAGAGCAGCCAGAATCTGGGTTGACTCTTCCTTCAGGGCAAAATGGATGGCATTTTCCGCCGCAGTCAGGGCAAGGCCTGCCTCCGGAATATTCGCCAGGATGCCGCCGAACCCGATGGGTACCAGAAGCAACGGCTCAAATTTCTTGTTTATCGCAAGATAGAGAAGCAAGAGGCCGATGGCGATCATGATCACCTGGCCGATCTCGATGTTGAACAGGCCACTACCTGTCCAGAGTGTCATTAATTTATCCATGGAATGCTGGCCCTTATGCGATTGTCAGCATTTCGTCATCAGGGGAGACGGCATCACCGACCTTGATGAAGACTTCGCCGATTGTGCCGGCTTTTGGCGCGCGAACCTCGGTTTCCATTTTCATGGCCTCGAGGATAATCATCACATCGCCCTCTTCCACGGTGTCACCCGGAGAAACCAGGACCTTGAAGATGTTGCCGCCCAGCGGTGCAACCACAGGCTCGCCTTCACCCGCTGCGGGTGCCGGAGCCGAGGAAGCAGCCGGTGCGGAAGCGGCACCGCCCTCGCCCTGGATCTGGCTGATCTCGCCACCTTCGGAAACGGCAACCACAAACTTCTTGCCATTCACTTCAACGGTGTAGGTCTCGGGGCCTTCAGATTTCGCGGCCGGAGCAGCGCTTTCAGCGGTCGGAACCGGCTCGAACGCATCCGGGTTGTCACGGTTTTCCAGGAACTTCAGGCCGATCTGCGGGAACAGCGCGTAGGTGAGAACGTCGTCTTCAACGTTGTCAGCCAGCTTAATGCCCTTCTCGTCGGCCAGCTTCTTGAGTTCGTCAGTCAGCTTGTCCATTTCCGGCTCAAGCAGGTCCGCCGGACGACAGGTCACAGGCTCTTTGCCATCCAGAACACGCTCCTGCAGCTCCTTGTTCATCGGCGCCGGTGCAGCACCGTACTCGCCTTTCAGAATCGCAGAGGTTTCTTTGGAGATGGACTTGTAGCGCTCGCCGGTCAGAACGTTCAGTACCGCCTGGGTACCGACGATCTGGGAAGTCGGGGTTACCAGCGGGATAAAGCCCAGGTCTTCGCGAACCTTGGGAATCTCGTCCAGAACCTGGTCGAACTTGTCACTGGCGTTCTGCTCACGCAGCTGGTTTTCCATGTTGGTGAGCATGCCACCCGGTACCTGGGCAATCAGGATGCGGGAATCGGTGCCACGCAGGCTGCCTTCGAATTTCGCGTACTTCTTGCGCACCTGGCGGAAGTAGCTGGCGATTTCTTCAAGCAGGTTGAGGTCCAGGCCGGTGTCACGGTCAGTGCCCTCCAGGATCGCAACCACGGCTTCTGTGGGCGAGTGACCGTAGGTCATGCTCATGGAGGAGATGGCCGTATCCACGTTATCGATACCGGCTTCCGCAGCCTTGATGGCGGTAGCGGTCGACATGCCGGTGGTGGCGTGACACTGCATGTGGATCGGAATATCCAGCTCTTTCTTCAGACGGCTGACCAGATCATAGGCCACGTACGGCTTGAGGATACCGGCCATGTCCTTGATCGCAATGGAGTCCGCACCCATGTCGGCAACTTCTTTCGCCAGCTCTACCCACATCTCGATGGTGTGCACCGGGCTGGTGGTGTAGGCAATGGTGCCCTGGGCATGCTTGCCGGTCTTGCGTACGGCCTTAATGGCACGATCCAGGTTACGGGGATCGTTCATCGCATCGAAAATACGGAATACGTCAACGCCATTTTCAGCGGCACGCTCACAGAAACGGTCCACCACATCATCCGCATAATGACGATAGCCCAGCAGGTTCTGACCGCGCAGCAGCATCTGCTGCTGGGTGTTGGGCATGGCTTTTTTCAGCTCGCGGATGCGCTCCCAGGGATCTTCGCCCAGGTAGCGAATGCAGGAATCAAAGGTAGCGCCACCCCAGGATTCCAGGGACCAGAAACCTACCTTGTCGAGTTTCTCGGCAATTGGCAGCATGTCATCCAGCCGCATACGGGTGGCAAGCAGGGACTGGTGGGCGTCACGCAGGATAACGTCCGTAATCCCCAGCGGTTTCTTTGTGTCAGTCATCGTGTCAGCCTTCTGTTTAAAGGTTCTAGTCTTTTACCGGTTCACTTCTTGTGGCGGGACCGGAATTGTGCAATCGCCTTCTTGATGGCCTCGGCGGTGTCAGGGTCAACCGACGCGGGCGCCTTCGGCTTGGCACGTGGCGTTTTGGCCGGGGTTGCCGGCTCTGGCGGCGCAAACCGTCCTATGAGCTTGGACATGAGGAGTGTCGCGAACACCAGAATAATGAGGAACACGAATACAAACCCCATTCCGGCAATCATCAGATCGACGGCTTGTGACATCAGGTCATTCATATCGAACAGCTACCTGTATTGATTTATATTTCTCCCGATCTGTGCCCGGACTGACCAGTTAGACTAAGGTCTAACACGCTTCCGCGACAATTCGGGGGGCAAAATCCTGCGTAATTTACCGTTTTCAGGGTGCCCGGGCAACCTGAATGCAAAAATCTATACGGGGTTTCCGAGCGTCGCGGCCCGAAAAGACACGCATTTATACAGACGAAGCAATTCTCATTCAGGCATATCGAACGCGTATTTTCCGCCCCTTGACCTTGCCACTTTCGAGCCTGGCCAATGCCTTAGCTGCAAGCGACTTCTCTACCGCGACAAAACACTGATGATCAAACAGATCAATCTTGCCGACAGCTTTGCCAGGCAGGCCTGCTTCGCCCGTCAGGGCACCCAGGACATCGCCAGGACGGACCTTGTCTTTGCGACCACCGGCAATGCACAGGGTCTTCATGGCGGGCACGACAGGTTTCAGCGGCGTCGCCAGGAGTTTCTCTGTGTCTCCCCATGTCACGCTGCGGCCTCTTTCGGACTCAATGCGGGTAATCTTGTGCCCCTGGGCCGGCGTGCAGAAGGTAACGGCATGACCCTGCTCCCCCGCCCGGCCGGTGCGCCCGATCCGATGGGTATGAACTTCGGGATCCCGCGCGGGCTCGGCGTTGATAACCAGGGGCAGAGACTTTATGTCGAGGCCACGGGCAGCCACGTCGGTGGCAACCAGGATGGAGCAGCTCTGATTGCCAAAGCGCACGAGCACGCTGTCTCGATCCCGTTGCTCCAGATCGCCATGCAAAGGCAGCGCAGAGAAACCCCGCTCACCGAGTTCCGCCGCCATGTCGTCGCACTGCTGTTTGGTGGTGCAGAAAACGATGCAGGACTCGGGCTGACGCTCGGAAAGCAGCGCTACGATGGCATCCGATTTGGACTGTGGCGACACTTCGTAGAACAGCTCTTCAATGTCCGGGTTGTCACCGGTGTCCTCGGCCCGAACGTCTACCGGGCTTTTCTGGTACTGCTTGCTCAATTCACGGATGGGCGCCGGCCAGGTCGCCGAAAACATCATGGTCTGGCGTGATGGCGGAGTCTGGGACAGGATGTCTTCCATCGCTTCCTGAAACCCCATATCCAGCATTCGGTCCGCCTCATCAAGCACCACGGTTTTAAGCCGCACCAGCGAGAGGGTCTGCTTTCGCTGGTGGTCCTGAATCCTGCCCGGGGTACCCACAACAATGTGAGCGCCATGGCTCAGGGACCCGATCTGGGGGCCGATGGCAACACCACCACACAGAGTCAGCACCTTGATATTGTCCCGGGCCCTCGCCAGCTCACGGATAGCTTTGGCGACCTGGTCTGCCAGCTCACGGGTCGGGCACAGCACGAGCGCCTGAACCGCGAACAGACGGGGATTGAGCCGCTCAACCAGGCTGATGCCAAACGCCGCCGTTTTTCCGCTACCGGTTTTGGCCATGGCAATGATGTCTTTTCCCGCCAGCCCCGGGGCAATGGCCTTCGCCTGAATCTCCGTGGGTTGGGCAAACCCCAGCTGGTTAAGGTTCGAGCACATGGCGGTAGACAGGCCAAAGTCGTTAAAAGAAGACATAGAAGAAAATCCCGGATTCAGCGGAAGCTGGTTATGAAGGCAATAATGAGGGCGTATACTAGGCCGAAATGATACCAGAATATGCAACGAAAGAACGGAGTTACTGATGGCATCCCTGCAGGATCAATTGCTGAAGGCCGGCCTTGCCGACGAGAAAAAAGCCAAGGCCATTCGCAGCGAAAAACGGAAGAAAAGAAAGCAGCAACCCAAGGGGGCTGTGGAAGTTAACGAGGCCGAGATCCGTGCACGTCAGGCCCGTGAGGAAAAAGCAGAGCGGGATCGCCAACTCAACCTGGAGCGCCAGCGCGCTGCCGAAAAGAAAGCCATCCAGGCCCAGATCCGGCAATTGGTAGAAACCAACCGGCTGGACCGAAGCCGCGGCGAAACCTCCTATCAGTTTGTTCATGACAAAAAGATCAAGAAGCTCTTCGTAGACGACACTATGGTCGATCAGCTATCCCGCGGCCGCCTGGCAATTGTTTTCGTGAACGATAACTACGAGATTGTGGCGGAAGGTGTTGCCCGAAAAATCATGGAGCGGGATGAGAGCGCCGTGGTGGTACTTCATGATCGCAAACAGGACGATGCAGGCGAGGATGATCCTTACGCAGGCTACGAAATCCCTGATGATCTGATGTGGTAACGCACTACTCAACCGCAGATACACCCTTTTGGTACTACATGCACCCGGGAAATACATAGGTACTACTCATAACCCCAAAACTTCTGACTTGGCCTATACTTTAGTTATATCCATAGAACGAAGGGGATTAACCATGAGAGTGAAAAAATCATTGAGCTTGATAGCTGGCGCCACGTTACTGGCGTCTTTGGCCAGTATGCCGGTTGCCGCCCAATCGGACGACCAGGTTTTCGGACGGGAACTGATGACCCAGCAAGAGCTGCAACAGCACCGGGAAACCATGCGCAACCTGAACACCGACGCCGAGCGTGCGAAGTACCGCCAGCTCCACCATGAACGGATGATGGAACGAGCCAGAGAGCGTGGCGTTGAGCTCAGGAACGGCATGGGACAGGGTTCCGGACAAGGCATGGGTAAAGGCCAGGGCATGGGCCAGAAGAACGGGCAAGGCATGGGCCAGGGTATGGGCCAGCAAAATGGGCAAGGCGCCGGGGGTGGCGGTAACGGCAAGAATCAGCAGTATAAGATGAAAGGATCAAACAGCCAGTAGTCGGACATTGCTGTTCCGGGCCACAAAAAAGCGGGGCTGATTGTCAGCCCCGCTTTTTATTTGCGCCTTTTACCTCGAGATTATTCAGGCATTGCGTAGACGCTTACGCGCCCACAAGCCGCCCATCGCCATCAGCACCAGGCCCGGCAGAACCGGATCGAACGGAGCACCTGGTTTGCCTGCGGTGCAACCAAAGATGGTACCGCCGCCACTACTGGACGCTGCAGTGGGCTCTCCAGGCTCGGGTTCAACCGGAGTATCTGGAATCATCGGATCATCAACTGCACCATTCAGACCGGTAACCCTGAACGTGAAGCTACAAGTCGTACTCACACCATCACCAGTACAGGTTGGCCAATTGGCAGCCGCGCCCACTGAAATTGTGGGGTTGATATTGACGTTGGCGAGATCTTCAATCGGGCCTTGAACATAACCGGCAACGCGTTCATATGCCGCTTCATCAGCCAGAATCGTCGCGTTTACAGCCTCAAGAGTTTCGAACGAGCCGTCTGCCAACTCATACAACCCATCCTCACCCTCATCAGACCTCCATGTAGCGTAGAGGGAGCCGTCTGAAGTATTGAGCACTTTCGGAGGTTGATTAGCCCACTCGGCGAAGGCATCAATGGCTACAGCCTCGCCATCGATCAGGACTTTGAAACCCTCGCCCGTATTGTTGTAATCGGCAACATACAGGCCAGCAGCAGAAGACTGATTCAATGAAATTGCATCAGGTACAGTATCTTGGGCATCCCCCTCACCCAAGGTATCCACAATTGGCCCTACATCATCGGCTACGCTCGGGTCGAAGTTAATGCTGTTGGGATCCCATCGATCAGCGAGAGTATCTACCGTATTGTCGCCATCGGCATCTACCTCAACTGTCGTACTAAAGACTTTTTCATAAGTCTGCCAATCCGGCGCGGAAGCCGTTCCGGCGTTATAAGCCAGAAGGATCGAGTCGTTGGCCGGATTACCGTCGTGATCAATAAACCATCCCGTGGGCGTTTCGCTCAGCGTCCGCCAATCACCAAACAAAGAACTGTACTGCGTGGCAATGGTGCCATTGGTTTCAAGCACATCTCCATCGGCAGCCGTTCCTACCGATTCCGTGAAAGGCGCAACTTCGGTACTGAAGAACGGAAGGCCTTCCACTTTACTTCCGCCAAAAAGACCACCGGGGTATTTGCCAACCGGCCCGATGCTAAGCTTGTCATTACCAGCGAAACCAAAGCCGAGGCCATCACCAACAGATGAACGCATAAACTCGCTTCCAACCCCAAAACCGAGCTCGAAACGGATCGCATTCAAATCACCGCCAACCGAATTGGAGGCGTCGGTAAGATTGGAAAACTTGCCAATCACCCGGTAGAGACTTACAGAATCATCGGCTGACACGTCGACAACGATGTCGATGGGACCATTGGTTTCGGTTGTTTTGAGCTTGAAACGCTTTCCGGAATCAGGCGGGGCTGTACAGTTGTCGCCGGGGGCACGATCGGGCTGGGCCATCAGGCAACCGGCAAAATCGTATGTCTGCTGGGCGGTGAACGGCTCGTTATAGACCTTGATCCCCAACCCTACATTGCCAAAATCGTTAACCGGATCGAGCCACCCAAAGCTGGCAGTTCCCTCTGTATCGGTATACACCAGGGTTTTACCTTCAACCGGTGGAACCGCAAGGTTTTCTTCGTTCACTCCCTCCATCGTTGCCGCAACAGCCACACACGGCAGGCCAATCATGGAACAAAACACGGCGCTAGCAAGTCGATTTCTCGCAAAATCATTTTTTGTAGTAGTCATAATGCTTTCCCTAATGCAGTTCAGAAAATCCAAAACATAGAGCAGTTCAAGATTACCGTTCATTCACAATCGTAAAGCACAAAAACTGATAAGCAAATGCTTTTTAGTTACAACTAGTAGAACAATCTAGCACGAACAGTTCTCATGCTTTTGCCAGAAGCGCAAAGGTGCAACATCGCGATCGGCCGTATACTCAGGCATGAGACCCCCACCAACAGGAGTCTCATGACAATTACCTGTGAAAGAAAACTCCATAACACCACTCGCAGTTGCAGCCAGTCGTCCCTGTCTAGCCACCAAATCGATAGGTGTGACTTTTTGTCGCACCCTCAAAGCCGAGCAGACCTCAATACCAATCAGGCAGTGTTCACCCTCGAGTCCTTGTAGGCTCACTGCTTAATGATTTTTTATTTCGGCGAATGACTGCATTTCCGTATCAAATAAACTCGTCCAGAAACTATCTGTTACGGTATGCCTCTGGATTCTTTTGATAAAAGCGGCCTTAATAGCTGCAAATAAAAGATTCCAAATTTCCTAGGTGTATCAATTTCGTTTGCTGCCTCGCGCTGAAAATGAGGCAAAGCACTCTTTGATGCTGCCCTCAAGCAAGTAAGGACAACCATGACAGTCTCGAGCTTCTTCACCAACATGACCATCCGGACCAGATTAGCTGGCGGCTTTGCGGTTCTCTTGTTGCTGACCATCGTAGTGGGATTGGTAGGTGATCGGGCCCTGGAGAGCTATGGCCAACGTTCGAACATTGTTGCCATGCTCGGGCAGGTAAACACCAACCTGACCGAAGCCCGGGTTGAGGAGAAGAACTTCTTGCTGACCGGTGAGGCGCAGGCTGTTGCCCGAACTCAGGCCCAGGGCGACCGGGTTCTGGAGCTGACCAATGAGATCAAGCCGCTGCTCGCAGTCGCCAAGGATATTGAAACCTTGGGCCAGATCCAGGCAGACGTAAAACAATACCAGCGGCTCATGGGCGAGGTTGAAACCAACATTGGTGAACGGGAGGCAGCGCTCGAGCGCCTTGAAACCAGTGCCCGCATCTTCGGATCTTCTTTGAAGGCCCACAGCTCTCTGTTCTTCGCTTCAGCCATTTTCGAGGATATGCGTCGCTCTGAACGCAAGTTCCTGATCGAACATGATGACGCCAGCGTCAAGGCTTATCTCGATGATGCGAAAAGAGTCCAGGGCCCGCTGAAATCAGCGGCGATCACGACCGAGGAAAAAGACCAGATCAATGCTGCGCTGAAGACCTATGTCAATGAATTTCAAACGGTCGTGGATCTCACCAACTCCGGAAAACAGCTGTCGGATGATATGGTCAGCACAGCTCGCAGTGCCATCGAATCGGCAAATAACCTTCGGGCACTTCAGACTGAGAAAATGGAGGCTGATCGTGAGCAGGCTTCCTGGTTGATCTTCGGCGCGACCGGTATCGCCCTTATTCTTGGCATCCTGATGGCCCTACTCATTACCCGCGCCATCGTCTCCCCCGTTAACCAGGCAGTGAATATCGCCTCCGAGGTGGCTTCCGGCAACCTGACCGTGGATATCAAGGCCAGCGGCACCAACGAGATCGGACGACTGATGGCTGCCCTGGCTTCCATGGTGACCAGCCTCCGGGAATTGGTAAGAAGTATTGAGTCGGGGGCGTCCAATATTGCAGCCTCGGCAGAAGAACTCTCAACTGTTACCAGCCAGACCAGCGATGGCATCAATCGTCAGAAGCAGGAAACCGATCAGGTTGCTACCGCCATGAACGAAATGACCGCAACCGTTGGTGAGATCGCCCGCAGCGCCGAACAGGCCTTTTCCGTGGCCGCCGATGCGGCCAGCCAGGCCAGCGACGGTGAGCGGGAAGTCCGCGCGACCGTAGATCAGGTCAACAATCTGGCACGGGAAGTCAGCCAGAGCATGGAGACCATCCAGGGACTCCAGAAAGAAACCGCGAACATCGGCACCGTTCTGGATGTGATCAAATCCGTCGCCGAGCAGACCAACCTGCTGGCGCTGAATGCCGCTATCGAGGCAGCCCGGGCTGGTGAGCAGGGTCGCGGCTTTGCCGTGGTGGCCGACGAGGTGCGCTCTCTCGCACAGCGGACACAATCATCGGCCCAGGAAATCGAGACTCTGGTAACGTCACTTCAGAACAGCGCCGGTGACTCGGTGTCCGCGATGGAGTCCAGCACCACCATGGCCTCGAACACCCTTGAACGTGCCACGGCAACCGGAGCGACCATTGAGCGCATTGCCCGTGCTGTGGAGGAGATCAAACAGTACAACAGTCAGATTGCCACAGCCTCCGAACAACAGACCTCGGTGGCCGAGGAAATCAACCAGAACATTACCAGCATTCGGGATGTTACGGATCAGTCCGCCGCCTCATCGAACCAGACCGCCAGCTCCAGCAGCGAACTGGCCAGACTCGGCAGCGATTTGCAGAATCTGGTCGCGCGATTCCGGCTGTAGGTTCCTGATAATAAAAAAGGGGCACGCTCACCTCGCCCCCCTGGTTTTCTTGCACTTGGCAGTGGCCAGCAAACTAGAGGGAATACTCCTCGTGTAGGCCTGGCATGATGACCTCCGTGTTACTCAACTGCGCAGCAAACGACTCCATCGTATCTTGCTCGCCGTGGACCAGGAACGTTCGAGCCGGACTCCCGGTTCGACGGTGCCAGGCCAAGAGCTCATCGCGGTCGGCGTGGGCGGAAAATCCTCCAATGGTATGGATGTTGGCTCGTACCGGAATCTCCTCGCCAAACAATCGAATCTCTTTGGCGCCATCCACGATGAGCCTCGCCAACGTGCCCCTGGCGGCAAAGCCCACGAACACGATACTGGAGTCCTTGCGCCACAAGTGATGTTTGAGGTGGTGACGAACCCTGCCACCCGTGCACATCCCGGAACCTGCCATTATGACGGCCCCACCTCCCAGCCGATTCAGAGCCATCGACTCGGACGTCTGACGCACGAAGTGGAGGCCGGGAAAATCAAAAGGATCGTGTCCTTCACTGAACAGTTCGCAGGCGTCTTTGTCATAGCACTCCGGGTGACGTCGAAAGATCTCTGTCGCAGAGATTGCCATCGGGGAATCCAGGAACACCTGAATTGATCCAGAGAGGCTTCCAGCCTTGATACCCTCCCGAAGGTAATAAAGAATCTCCTGGGCTCGTTCCAGGGCAAAGGTAGGGATGATGACATTTCCGCCAGCTGCGAACGTGCTGTTGATTGCCTCATAGAGCTCTTCAACGGATGGCTTCAGCGACTTGTGCAGACGATCGCCGTAGGTTGTTTCCATCACGACCACATCCACATCTGAAGGAGGATTCGGATCCCGCAGTATAGCGCGCCCCTGGTAGCCCAAGTCCCCGGAAAACAACACCCGCCTCTTTCTTCCTTCCTCTTCAAGTTCCAGCAAAACAGATGCGGAACCCAGAATATGCCCGGCATCAGAAAAAGTCGCCTGAACGCCCTTTCCCAGGGCTATAGCCTCCCCATACGTCGCTGTGCGCCCAAAATGATCGAGGCTGTTGAGCGCATCAAGCGTTGTGTATAGCGGGCCAGTCAGCTCTTCTTTGTTGTGCCCGTGTCGAGCATGTCTTCGGGCCTGTCTCTCAGCCTCTTCTTCCTGAAGCCCTGCCGCATCCAGCATAACCAGCTTGGCCAACTCTCTGCTTGCAGCGGTGGTGATGATTTCGCCCCGAAAACCTCGATTCACCAGAAGCGGTATTCGACCGCAATGATCGAGGTGGGCGTGAGTGAGCAAAAGGTAATCTATATCAGCCGGATCAAAACCAAGCGGCGCCCGATTTTCTTCATTCAGTTCGTGCCCTCCCTGGTAAAGGCCGCAATCGATCAATATCTTCTGGCCGCCGCATTGGACCAGATGACATGATCCGGTTACGCCCAGATCGGCTCCGTGAAATGAAATTTCCATCAGCCTGTTTCCCTTAATTGTTGTTAGGCAGCGGGCTGCCGCTGGCCCGATGCCAGTGTCGGATTCCGTCCCATATTTCCTCAGCGGTTTCGGCATACCAGAACAGTTCACGATCCTCTTCGTCGATCACACCCTCAGCGACAAGGAAATCGATATTCACTGCCTGGCGCCAAAACGATTCACCCACCAGAACGATCGGTAACGGCGCAATGGTCCGGGTCTGCACGAGTGTCAGCGTTTCGAACAGCTCATCCAGCGTGCCATAGCCCCCTGGAAAGGCAACGAGTGCTTTTGCCCGCTTCAGAAAGTGGAGTTTACGCATGGCAAAATAGTGAAAACGGAAACACAGGTCCGGGGTAATGTAGGGATTGGGAAACTGCTCATGGGGCAACGTAATATTTAGACCGACAGATTTGGCCCCTAGGTCAAAAGCGCCCCGATTTGCCGCCTCCATGATACCCGGCCCACCGCCCGTAACCATCGTCACGCGAGAATCCTCGGGGCCCTCCCCGCATTCCGCGACCAGCCTTCCCAATCTCCTCGCTTCCTCGTAGTAACGGCTTTTCGATTCAATCGCCTTTGCCACTTGCAGACGACACCGGAGGTCCTCGTTTTCAGGGCTGCCTGCCGATGCCTTCTCGAGAGCTGCAACTTTACGGCGTGCCGCCTCGGGTTGATGCAGGCGAGTGCTACCAAACACTACGATGGTGTGCTCGATTCCATGCTTCTTCAGCAACAGTTCGGGTTTCAGGTAGTCAATCTGCAGGCGAACACCACGGGTGTCTTCCTCGTTGAGAAACTCAACATCGCGATCCGCCTGACGATAACCCGGGCTCGCAATCAGTGCCTGAACCCGCTCGAGTGCTTCCGGGTCGTCCTCCGCCGCTTTTGGCGTTTGCCAGGGCAAAGGCTCCTTTCGTTCGACTCGATGAACGGGGGGCGGTACGGACTTGTGAGGATCCCAATCTTTGGACATAAATCCAGTCAGCCAATCAGGGACTCATTGAGTCAATGCCCGCTCAAATGGCCTCTCAAGACGCACACGCCGAGAGGTTGATGGGCAAGGAGGTTTTACTAAATAAAGTAGTCAGGCGAGGTTATGCTGTCCATGGGTCAGCAGGAGATGCAAATAAAAAACCCCGCACTAGGCGGGGTTCTTTATTTGATATGGCGCGGCTGGGAGGATTATTCGGGCCTTTGGCCCTCACCCCTTCGGGGTCGCCGTCGCGTGGCTCCGGCGTTCCTCAACCCACTGCGTGGGTTTCGATCGAACCTCTTATCGGTTCAAATCCTCCCAGCTATACAAAGCAAAACGCCTCAGCCTGTGAGGTTCACAAACTGAGGCGTCTTGATCTTAATATGGCGCGGCTGGGAGGATTCGAACCTCCGACCGCCTGGTTCGTAGCCAGGTACTCTATCCAGCTGAGCTACAGCCGCTTAAAACTTGTGGCAGGTTGATCGATGGCGCGGCTGGGAGGATTCGAACCTCCGACCGCCTGGTTCGTAGCCAGGTACTCTATCCAGCTGAGCTACAGCCGCACATTGATCACTTGCTGTGGTTGAGTGCTACTTCAACCTGTCTCGCTCTCCCAAAAGGGAAATGGCGGAGAGGGAGGGATTCGAACCCTCGGTACGATTGCTCGTACGGTTCCTTAGCAGGGAACTGGTTTCAGCCACTCACCCACCTCTCCTTGAGAACGGGGCGTATACTACCATAATTTTTCTGTTTTCATAGGGTTGACACGAGATTTTTCGGGCCCGTTTCCCCACATCATCAAAAAAGCCGTTCAGGTTTCCCTTGAACGGCTTTCTGTCTCTCAGCTGTTGCCGGGCTCGGGCTCTTCAGAGCCTTTTTCCGACTGAATCCGCTGGTAGATTTCCTCACGGTGTACCGCAACTTCTTTCGGGGCATTGACGCCAATGCGCACCTGATTGCCTTTCACTCCCAGGACGGTGACGGTGATATCGTCGCCGACCATCAGAGTTTCGCCCACGCGGCGAGTCAAAATCAACATATCCCTTACTCCCTATCCAGAGCTACCTGTTCCGATAAATGGTTTTTTGATCTATTTATTGCTTTTATAGTGGGATCACTTACTGACCTGTAGACGCACATTCCCTTATACGGTGCACGTTTGTCATAGGCTCAGTATATGATGCCTTTTTTCGGAGGCCCCGCAGACCGACCTTTTATCTGCGGTTTTCAGGCCTCTTCCGATACCGCGGGCTTGTCCAGCTCAAATGCACTGTGAAGCGCGCGAACCGCAAGCTCAAGGTATTTCTCGTCGATCACCACGGAAATCTTGATTTCTGATGTGGAGATCATCTGGATATTGATTCCCTCGTTGGACAGCGCCTCAAACATCTGAGTTGCCACACCAGCGTGAGAACGCATACCGACACCCACGATACTGACTTTGGCAATCTTGCTGTCGCCGGCCACTTCACGAGCACCCAGTTCGTCAGCAACACGCTGAAGCACTTCTTTCGCACGCTTGAAATCATTGCGATGGACGGTGAACGTGAAGGCTGTGCGGTTATCCTCACCCACGTTCTGCACGATCATATCCACTTCGATATTGGCGTCACTCACCGGCTTCAGAATACGCAGCGCGCTGCCCGGGGTGTCCGGTACGCCGGCAATGGTCAGTTTGGCTTCATCACGGTTAAAAGCGATGCCGGAAACAACCGGTTGTTCCATGGCGTTTTCATCCTCAAGAGTAATCAGGGTGCCCTCGCCTTCCTGGAAGCTGGAAAGAACCCTTAATGGAACGTTGTATTTACCTGCAAATTCTACCGAGCGGATCTGGAGCACTTTCGAACCCAGACTCGCCATTTCAAGCATTTCCTCGAACGTAATCCGTTCAAGCCTGCGCGCAGTGTCGACAACCCTTGGGTCGGTTGTGTAGACACCGTCAACGTCAGTGTAGATCTGGCATTCGTCTGCCCTGAGCGCTGCCGCCAGAGCCACCGCTGTGGTATCGGAGCCGCCACGCCCGAGCGTAGTGATGTTTCCACTCTCGTCTATGCCCTGGAATCCGGCAACCACAACCACTCGACCAGCATCCAGATCTTCGCGCATGCGCTGCTCATCGATCTGTTTGATCCGCGCCTTGGTATGGCTGCTGTCGGTCAGGATGCGCACCTGAGAACCGGTGTAGGACCGTGCTTCACAACCGAGCTTCTGCAGCGCCATGGACAGGAGCGCAATGGTTACCTGCTCACCAGTGGATACCAGCACATCCATCTCACGCGGTGTCGGCTCCTCCATGATGTTGTTGGCCAGGGCGATCAGCCGGTTGGTTTCACCGCTCATGGCGGAAACCACGACAACAACATCATGACCTTCCTTCCGAAAACGGCTCACCTTCTCGGCTACCGCTTCAATACGCTCGGTTGTTCCAACCGATGTGCCACCAAATTTCTGAACCAACAGAGCCATTATTTTCCCAATATCCGAAACGGGGACTCACAGCGGAGTGACACTCCGCCACTTAGAAGAAACGGGCGGGATTATAAACCCCAGCCCGCCGACAAAAACAGTTGCTTAAGCGATATTTTTCTCGACCCAGCCGGCAACACCCGCCAGGGCATCCTCCAGCTTGGATGGATCGTTGCCACCACCCTGAGCCATGTCGGGTCGCCCCCCGCCCTTGCCATCGACCTGGGCGGCCAGATGCTTCATGAGGTCCCCGGCCTTGATCCGGCCCGTGGCCGATTTTGTAACACCGGCAACCAGAGTCACCTTGCCATCTTCCACGCTGGCCAGAACCACAACGCCCTCGCCCAGCTTGTTCTTCAGCTGATCGGCCGTTTCCATCAGGGCCTTGCGGTCAGCACCTTCCAACTCGGAAGCCACCACCTTGAGCCCGCCGACGTCGACAGCGGTGCTGGCCAGATCGGTACCGGCCGAGGAAGCAAGTTTTGCCTTCAGCGCGTCCACTTCCTTCTCAAGCTGACGGTTGCGGTCAATCGTCTGCTGGACCTTTTCAATGACCGACTCGCGGGAGCCTTTCACCAGACGGGCCGCCTCGCGAAGGGTACGCTCGGTGCCGTCGATCCAGTCCAGCGCGCCCATGCCGGTAACGGCTTCGATACGACGGACGCCGGATGATATGCCACTTTCAGAGGTAATACGGAAAAGACCAATGTCCCCGGTACGGGAAACGTGCGTACCACCACACAGTTCAACGGAGTAATTGTCGGTACCCATGCTGAGTACCCGAACCACATCACCGTACTTTTCCCCGAACAGCGCCATGGCACCCTTTTCCTGGGCCTTTTCCATGTCGGTAATTTCGGTCTGGACCGGGCTGTTTTCCAGGATCTGCTCGTTCACCTGGCGCTCAATCTCGCGAAGCTGCTCCGGAGTAACGGCCTCGAAATGGGAGAAATCGAAACGCAGTTTATCCGGGTCCACCAGTGAACCTTTCTGGCTAACGTGCTCACCCAGTACCTTGCGAAGGGCCGCGTGCAGTAGGTGCGTAGCGGAGTGGTTACGCTTGGTTCGCTCGCGACGGGCGTGATCAATCCGCGCATCGACTTCCAGCCCCGGAAACAGCTCGCCCTCGATCAGGGTGCCAAGGTGCAGGTGGTTATCCCCTTCCTTTCGGGTGTCCGTTACCTTGAACCGGCCGCCGCTCCAGGTCAGCAGACCAGTATCGCCGACCTGGCCACCAGACTCGGCATAGAACGGCGTGCGCTCGAGCACCACAACGGCCTCATCACCGGCTTCGGCGGTCTTTTCCTCGCCGTTCACGATGACTGCACGGATTTTCTCGTGGCCGTCAATGTGCTCGTAACCGGTGAACTCGGTCTTGCCCTCAAGCTGCAGGCCCGCGGCGTTGTAGTCGATCCCGAATTTGCTGGCTGCCCGGGCGCGCTCGCGCTGACCTTCCATCGCCTTCTCATAACCTTCGTAATCCAGCGTCAGGCCTCGTTCGCGAGCGATGTCGTTGGTCAGGTCGACCGGGAAACCATAGGTGTCATAAAGCGTGAAGATTGTCTCACCCGGAATCTCGGTACCCTTGAGTTCGGCAATGTCCTGCTCAAGCAGACGCAAACCCTTGTCCAACGTCTTGGCAAACTGCTCCTCTTCCTGCAGCAGAACCTTTTCAATCTGTTTGCGGCTGCTGACCAGCTGCGGGAAGGCCTCGCCCATCAGCTCGCATAGTGCACCGGTGAGTTTGTAGAAAAACGGCCCCGTTGCACCCAGCTTGTTGCCATGGCGTGCCGCGCGGCGAATGATACGGCGCAGCACAAAACCGCGCCCCTCATTTGAGGGCATGACGCCGTCCGCGATCAGGAAGGCGCAGGAACGGATGTGGTCCGCGACCACACGCAAAGATGCTTCCGTGGTTGCGGCACCGCCCAGAATCTGTGAGGCAGCTGCCAGCAAATCCTGGAACAGATCAATTTCATAGTTGCTGTGAACACCCTGCAGAACCGCCGTGATGCGCTCCAGACCCATGCCAGTGTCAACAGACGGCTTGGGCAGCTTCAACATCTCACCGTCAGCGGTGCGGTTGTACTGCATGAACACCACGTTCCAGATTTCGATGTAGCGGTCACCGTCCTCTTCCGGTGATCCGGGGGGACCACCAGCGACATCCGGGCCGTGATCGTAAAAGATTTCGGTGCAGGGACCGCAGGGACCGGTGTCCCCCATCTGCCAGAAGTTGTCTGAAGCGTAACGGCCGCCTTTGTTATCGCCGATACGGACGATACGGTCTGCCGGCACGCCGATTTCCTTGTTCCAGATGTCGAAGGCTTCGTCGTCTTCCGCGTAAACGGTAACCCAGAGTTTCTCCTGGGGCAGGTTCAGCCAGTTCTCGCCTGTCAGGAATGTCCAGGCGTAGTTGATGGCTTCCCGCTTGAAGTAATCACCGAAGCTGAAGTTGCCCAGCATCTCGAAGAAGGTGTGGTGACGGGCGGTGTAACCGACGTTTTCGAGGTCGTTGTGCTTGCCGCCAGCGCGGACACATTTCTGGGACGAGGTTGCCCGGGTGTAGTCGCGCTCTTCACGACCCAGGAACAGGTCCTTGAACTGGTTCATTCCCGCATTCGTAAACAACAATGTGGGGTCGTCCGCAGGTACCAGCGAACTACTTGGAACAATGGTGTGACCTTGCTGCTTGAAATAATCGAGGAATGCCTGTCGCAACTCTGCGGTTTTCATAGCCCTTTGATACCTTTCCAGAAACCCGACGGAAATGCCGCCCGGTCCGCGATTGAATACGGATACTTACATGCTTGTGCAAATCCGCTACTCTAGCACACGCCGAGAACAGGAAAAACGTGAAACATCACAGGAGATTCCATGCCCCGACGCTTCCATGACGCCGAGGAACTATTCCCACCAGCCACCGCCCTCAAACGTGCCCTTGCCATTATTTACGACGGTTTGATCAGCATTGCCGTGCTGCTTGTCGCTACCTGGGGATACACCATGGTGGCCGGCTGGATCACCGGCTGGGACAGGTACGAACAGATGGCCGAGGCAGGCCAGCTTTCCGGGGACCCGGGGCTGACGTTCACGTTGTTCCTCATCCTTTACCTGTTCTTTGCCTATTTCTGGACGCGCATTGGCCAGACCCTGGGGATGCAGGTCTGGCGGATTCGCATTGAAAACATTGATGGTACTTCGGTGAGCTGGAGCAAGGCGCTCAGGCGTTACGTGACGGCGGCGGCTGTGATCTTCCTGACACTTCTGGGAAGCTACTACCTCGGAGCTGCCACCCTGTTTCTGGGCATCCCGGCTATTGTTGCGCTGTTCTATCCGATCAATGGTCTGTCCATTACCGACCGCCTCTCTGACAGCGTGGTTGTATCCATACCCAAAGAAGCGACCAAAAAGTAATGGTTTAGCCGGTGGGATAGCAGGGCTGGTCAACCAGCCCGACGCATCAGGATGCCACCAGCCACGGCGCTTACCGCGATGGGCACCAGCACCGCAAGCATTGGATTGAACCCGTATACAAGGCTCATTGGCCCAAGAAAATCCTGCATATATTTGAACAGAAGCCCCACCAACAGCCCGGTAAAAACCCGGAACCCCATGGTGACCGAGCGCAATGGCCCAAAGATGAAGGATATTGCCACCAGCACCATGACCGCCGTTCCCAGAGGCATGAGCGCCTTCTTCCAGAACGCCAGCCAATAGCGGGAGGCGTTCAGGCTTTGCTCGCCAAGATAGGTGGCGTATGTGTAGAGTCCGGTCATCGAAAGATTCTCGGGCTTCACGATCAACACGCTGAGAACGCCGGGCGAGAGGCCGGTTTCCCAGCGCAGGGTCCGGTCGTCAACCCGTACTGTCCGATCATCCTCGAAGCTCGTGGTGCGAACATTCTCCAGCAACCAGTGGTCGCCCTGATAAATCGCTCTCTCCGCAAAACTTGCGGCCAGCAGCTGCCGATCATCATCAAACTGGAAACGCGACACCCCATGCAGGACGCCATTCGGTTGCACGGCATTGAGATGGATGTATGAATCCCCTTCCTTATGCCAGACCCCCGAAGCCGACGCCACGTTGCTACCGGCGCCCAATGCCACTGCCTTGTAACTCTGGGCCACGCGCTCGGCAGGCGGAGCCAGATATTCGCCTATCAATACACCCATAACCACGATAACCAGCGCCGGCTTCATCGCGGACCAGACAATACGTTTGAGCGATACGCCGGCAGCCCGTACAACCGTCAACTCCGAGGAACTGGCCATAGAACCCAGGCCCACCAGGCAACCCATGAAGGCACCCAGCGGCAGATAATCGTAGATTCGTCTTGGCAGGGTCAGAAAGACATACCAGAGTGCGTCCAGGATCTGGTAGTTGTTGCGGATGTCATCCAGTTCGGCGATGAACGCAAAAATGAGATCAAGGGACAACACCACCATCATCACGAGGAACATCGCGCCGCCAACCGAGCGCATTACATACCCGTCAATTTTGCGCACGAGCACCCCCATCCCGAATCAGGCGCCGGCGGTACAACCACGCTGGGCCGAACTGAAGCCATAGCCCGAAGCCGAGGAACAACGCGTGGACCCAGAGCATGCCCAGCCATTCCGGGACCTTGCCGGCCGCCAGCCAGTCCCGGGCTACAATGAGTAGGCCCAGATAAGTAATGTAGACAAGCATTGCCGGTAACAGATGAAAGAACCGGCCCTGGCGCGGATTCACGCGGCTCAGCCTCACTGCCAGCAACGTTACGATTGGCACGATGAGCGGCAGCGAAAATCGCCAGTGCAGCAACGCACGATCTTCCAGGCGGTCTGACTGCATCAGGCTCCAGGTACTGGCGCCCTCTTCCCGCTGCTTGGTGCCAGCCTCGCCGCCCTCGATCTTCAGACCGTAGGCTTCGAAATCGATCACATTGTAATTCAACTGGCCCGCGGCGCCCTCAAAGCGACCACCGTTTTCCAGAATGAGAAAACGGCTGCCGGTTTCCGGATCGATCAGCTGGGAGCCGGAATCTGCGGTTATGATCGTCAGGCCACGCCCGTCCGGTGCGTACTCGGCGATAAAAACGCCCTGCAACTGGCGTTTATCTTCACTCAAAGCCTCGGTGTAGGTCACCCGTCCGCCAGAGGAAAAATCCTGGAAGCGCCCGGGCGCAAGCATTTCAAACTCGGTTGCCTTTCGTTGTTCGTTCAGAATTTCCTGAACCTGATTCATTCCCCAGGGCGACACGTAAAGACTCATGGCACCGACAATGATCATCACTGGCAGACTGCCCAGAAGCGTTTTTCCCAACAGTGCCTTGTCACTCACCCCACAGGCGGACAGGACCGTCATTTCGCTTTCGAGATACATACGCCCATAGGCGAGCAGGATGCCGATGAAAAGCCCGAGGGGCAGAATCAGCTCAAGAAAACCCGGAAACCGGAAGGCCATGATCTCCAGCAGCACACCGGCCGAAATGCTGCCCTGGGCCGCACTGTCGAGATATTTCAGGAAACGGCCGCTCATGAACACCAGCAGCAGGATGCCCGAAACGGCAACCATGCTGATCATGATCTGGCGTATGAGGTAACGGAAAATGATGCTCAAATCGGTCTCTCTGGCGGTATCCGCTGAAACGTGGAGGTCGCTGGGAACTGCGCGTATTCTATGTAACCTTGGTGCCGAATGACAGAGTAGCGGTATTACACCGGCATGAAGGCACAGACAGGCACGGAAGCGGCGCCAATTGCTTGATAATTTCCCCGCAAGCCCCAATGCTAGACTAGATCACAATCAAGAACGATTCCCGCCGCCGGCGGGAGCCTCGTGAACAATCAACAGGAGTTGCCATGAATTTCAGCCTGAGCAGTAAAGCCATCGCCAGCACCAAAGCAGACTGTCTCGTAGTTGGCTTGCCTGAGAAAGGCACCTGGCCCGATTCGACGAATCAGGCCGATGAGGCTCTGGGCGGGATGATCAAGACACTCCAGAAGGCCGGTGACCTTTCCGGCAAGAATGCCACGACGCTGACCATTCCCCTGACCGATCAGCCCTGGACTCGCCTGCTTGTGGTTGGCACTGGCAAGGATGAAGATCGCAGCCCCGCCAACTACCGTAAAGCGTTGATCGCGATGATGACCGCGCTCAAGGACGGTCCGTCCAAAAGCGTCGCCATCGCCCTCGCAGATACCCCTGTAACCGGCGAAGAAGCTGTGAGTTCTGAAGCAGCCCGTCTCAGCCTGATTGGCCGGACCCTTGAAGATCAGCTTTACACCTTCAGCGACTTCAAGAGCGAAAAACCCGCCGCCCGGAAGCTCAACAAAGCTATTGTGCATGCCTCCAGTGCCGGCAAGGCCCTCAAGGATTCCTTCAACCTCGGCCTGGCCACCGGCCGTGGTATGAATCTCACCCGGGATCTGGGCAATACCCCGCCCAACATCTGCCACCCGGAGTGGCTGGCCCAACAAGCCAAGAAGCTGGCCAAGGATTACGACTGCATCAAGACCGAAGTGCTTGACGAGAAGCAGATGGAAAAGATGGGCATGAACACCATCCTGGCCGTGGGCAAAGGCAGCACCCAACCCCCGCGACTGATCGTAATGGAATACCGGGGTGGCAACGCGAAAGACAAGCCCCACGTACTTGTCGGCAAAGGCATCACTTTTGACACCGGCGGTATCAGCCTCAAGCCCGGCGAAGGCATGGACGAAATGAAGTACGACATGGGTGGCTCCGCCAGTGTCTTTGGTGCCATGAAAGTCCTGGCTGAAACCCAACCCAAGATCAACGTAGTGGCTGTGATTGCCGCCGCGGAAAACATGCCGGACGGTGGCGCGTCCCGCCCGGGCGATATCGTGACCACCCTGTCAGGCATGACTGTCGAAATCCTGAATACCGACGCCGAAGGCCGCTTGGTGCTGTGCGATGCCCTCACCTACGTGAAAAAGTTCGACCCGGCCGCCGTCATCGATCTGGCAACCCTGACCGGTGCCTGCATCATCGCACTTGGCAATCACGCCACTGGTCTGCTTGCCAACAACGACGAGCTGGCCAACGAACTGCTCGCCGCAGGCGAGCGTGCCGGTGATCGCGCCTGGCGCCTGCCGCTCTGGGACGAGTACCAGAGCCAGCTCGACAGCAACTTTGCCGACATGGCCAACATCGGTGGCCGCCCTGCCGGGACCATAACAGCGGCCTGTTTCCTTTCCCGCTTTGCCAAGGACTATCGCTGGGCGCACCTGGACATCGCCGGCACCGCCTGGCACTCCGGCAAAGCCAAGGGCTCATCCGGTCGCCCGGTGCCCATGCTGGTCGACTACCTGATGTCCCATGCTGGAAAGTAAGCCCTCCAGCTCTTCGGAGACCGGCAGCCCAGCTGCCGGCCACTCCGGACAGGAAGACCGGAACCAGCGCTACTGGTTTCACATCCTTGCCCAGAACACGCCCGCCGCCCGCAATCTCCACGCTGCAAAACTCGTGGACAAAGCCTGGCAGCAGGGCGACCGCGTGTGCGTCGTGTGCGATACCATGCAACACGCAGAAGAGCTGGACGACCTGCTCTGGAACTTCAGCCCGGACGCATTCATCCCCCATAGCGTTGTTCCGGACTCTGCCACAACCTGCTCCGACCCCGTTGGCATTCTGCTTTGCCCGCCGGCGCCAGAGGATTGGGACACCGTGATCATTCTCTCCGCAACCTTGCCGGCGGATGCCGACCGGTTCAAGCGACTGGCCCTGGTTGCCCATAACGACCCAAATGTTCTTAATCAGGCGCGGTCACACTTCAAGCAATTGCGGGCACTGGGGATTGAACCTCGGGTGCATGATCAGAGGAAGCGTTAGGTTCGCCGCAAACAGGGCGACCATGTATAATCGTGCGTCTCAATTTTCCCTTGTGAATCAACCAACGGTCACTGCAGAACCCCATGGAAAAAACCTACCAGCCAGAAAACATCGAGCGCCAGTGGTACGAAAACTGGGAATCCAAAGGGTACTTCCGCCCCAGCGGTGAAGGCCAGTCCTACAGCATCGCGATCCCGCCGCCCAACGTAACCGGCAGCCTGCACATGGGCCACGCGTTCCAGCACACCATCATGGACACCCTCACCCGCTTCAAGCGTATGCAGGGCCGTAACGCACTGTGGACGGTTGGTACCGACCACGCCGGCATTGCCACCCAGATGGTGGTTGAGCGCAAACTCGCTGCGGAAGAAGACAAGACCCGCCACGATCTGGGCCGGGAAGAATTCATCAAGCGCATCTGGGACTGGAAAGAGCACTCCGGGGGCACCATCACCCGCCAGATCCGCCGCCTTGGCAATTCCGTGGACTGGGACAACGAACGCTTCACCATGGACGACGGCTTCTACAAAGCCGTTCAGGAAGTGTTTATCCGCCTGTACGACGAGGGACTTGTCTATCGCGGCAAGCGGTTGGTGAACTGGGACCCGAAACTGCACACCGCCATCTCCGATCTGGAAGTGGAAAACAAGGAAGAAAAGGGCTTTTTCTGGCACCTGCGTTACCCGCTGGCTGACGGCACGCAAACCCAGGATGGCAAGGATTACCTGATCGTAGCCACTACCCGGCCGGAAACCATGCTCGGTGACACGGCCGTGGCCGTGCATCCGGAAGACGAGCGTTATCAGCACCTGATTGGCAAGCACGTGATGCTGCCGCTGGTGAACCGCCGTATCCCCATCGTTGCCGACCATCACGCCGATCCGGAGAAAGGCTCCGGTTGCGTGAAGATCACGCCGGCCCACGATTTCAACGACTATGCCGTGGGCAAGCGCAACAACCTGCCGATGATTAACGTCATGACTCAAGACGCCAACATCCGGGACGTGGCCGAGGTGTTCAATGCCGACGGCACCGAAAACACCGAACTCGACGGCACCATGCCGGGCGCCTACGCTGGCCTGACCCGCGAAGCGGCGCGCAAGCAAATCGTTGCCGATATGGAAGCCGAGGGGCTGGTCGAGAACATCGAGGATCACGTACTCAGCGTTCCACGCGGTGACCGGTCGGGCCTGATTATCGAGCCCATGCTCACCGACCAGTGGTTTGCCGATGCCAAGACCCTGGCCAAGCCGGCCATTGAAGCGGTGGAAGACGGTCGTATCCAGTTCGTACCCAAGCAGTACGAGAACATGTACTTCGCCTGGATGCGCGATATCCAGGATTGGTGCATCTCGCGCCAGCTCTGGTGGGGCCACCGCATTCCGGCCTGGTACGACGCCGACGGCAATATCTACGTAGGCCGCAGCGAAGATGAAGTGCGCCAGAAGCACGATCTGGACACCAATGTCGCCCTCGAGCAGGATGAAGACGTTCTTGATACGTGGTTCAGCTCTGCCCTGTGGACGTTCGGCACCCTGGGCTGGCCAGAGATCACCGAGCGCCTGAAAACCTTCCATCCGACCGACGTCCTGGTCACCGGCTTCGACATCATCTTCTTCTGGGTAGCCCGGATGATCATGATGACCATGCACTTCATGAAGAACGAAGACGGCAGCCCCCAGGTACCCTTCCATACCGTCTATGTCACCGGCCTTATCCGTGATGAGCACGGCGACAAGATGTCCAAGTCCAAGGGTAACGTGATCGACCCGCTGGACATGATCGACGGCATCAGCCTGGATGACCTGCTGGAGAAACGAACCGGCAACCTGATGCAGCCCAAGCTGGCCGAGAAAATCGGCAAGCGCACCAAAAAGGAATTCCCGGAGGGCATCACCGCCCACGGCACCGATGCCCTGCGCTTCACCCTTGCCGCCATGGCAACGACCGGCCGCGACATCAACTGGGATATGAAGCGCCTGGAAGGCTACCGCAACTTCTGTAACAAGCTCTGGAACGCAGCCCGCTACGTGTTGATGAACACCGAAGGCGAAGACTGTGGTGTGAATGACGAGCCCGTGGAACTGTCTCTGGCCGACCGCTGGATCATCAGCGAGCTGCAGAGCTGCGAGCAGGACGTGATCCGTCACCTGGACCAGTACCGCTTCGATCTGGCGGCCTACGCTCTCTATGAGTTCATCTGGAACGAATACTGCGACTGGTATCTGGAACTGTCCAAGCCTGTGCTCAGTGATGAAGACGCCAGTGCCGAAGCCAAACGTGGCACCCGTCGCACCCTGGTGCGCGTACTGGAATCCGTTCTGCGCCTGGCGCACCCGATGATGCCGTTTATCACCGAGGAAATCTGGCAGCGGATTGCCCCCCTGGCCGGCAAGACCGGCGACAGCATCATGCTGCAGGCCTACCCGCAACCGGATGCCACCAAGCAGGATTCAGCAGTTACCGCTGATATTGAATGGCTCAAGGGCGTGATCGTTGCCGTGCGGAACATCCGGGGCGAAATGAACATCTCGCCGGCGAAGAAGATCCCGGTATTGCTGCGTGGCAAAGACGCCGAGGATCAGCGCCGCATGAATGACAATCGCCAGTTCCTGAGTTCCCTGGCCAAGCTGGAGAGCCTGGACTGGTTTGAGGGTGACAAAGCCCCCATGTCTGCCACCCAACTGGTGGGAGATATGGAAGTACTGGTTCCCATGGCCGGCCTGATTGACAAGGAAGCCGAACTCAAGCGTCTGGACAAGGAGCTGGAACGCCTGCAGAAAGAGATCGGTCGCCTGGAGGGTAAACTGGGTAACGAGAAGTTCACGGCCAAGGCTCCGGCCGAGGTGGTCGAGAAGGAACAGGAAAAACTCCGGGACGCCCAAAGCAGCCAGGCCCGCCTGAGCCAGCAAAGGGCCGATATCGAGGCCATGTAACCGGCATGATCGGTATTCTCGGCGCAGGCTCTCTGGGCAGGCTCTGGGGCGCAATGCTACCCAACGGTTGCGTTGCCTTCATGGCCAGACCGGGCGAGCCCATCGACTCAAGCGTCGATTACCGTTTCCGGCCCTTTGAGGGGCCGGAATCCTCCATACAGATTCCCTTCCTCAGGACCGGCGACACGCCGGACCTGATGCTGGTGACAACCAAGGCCGGTGATACCCTGAGCGCCTTAGCAGGCGTGATCGACCAATTACCCGTTGAAACCCCCATCCTGCTTTTCCAGAACGGACTGGGCAGCCAGCAAGCTGTCGCCGAGCGGTGGCCGGAGCGCCCGATCCTGGCCGCAAGCACCACCGAGGGAGCAAATCGACCTGAACCGGGGCTTCTCGTCCATGCCGGTACCGGCGATACCTGGGTGGGTCCGCTGACAGAGCAGGCCAGGTTCTCGGTGGACCGCGCGGTCGCCATGCTGGAAGACTCCGGCCTGGCCATTCATCCGGAGCCGGCCATCCTCCAGCGACTCTGGCAGAAACTGATCATCAATGCGGGCATCAATCCCTACACCGCGATCCTGAACTGCCCCAATGGCGACATCCTGTCTGCAGGGCTATATCAGGACACCATCGAGGAACTTTGCCGGGAATTGTCAGAGCTGATGAGCGCCGCCGTCCAGATTACGGAAACACCGGATTCCCTGCGCCAACGCATTGAACAGGTCGCTCAAAACACCGCCGGCAACACATCGTCGATGCGTGCCGATGTTCTCCGGAAACGCCAAACCGAGATAGACTTTATCAACGGGTATCTGGCAAAACTCGGAAAAGAACTCGGTATCGACACGCCGGTGAACCAAATGCTGACCGAACGGGTACAACAACTGTCGTCACATTAACAGGAGCAGACTGATGGGCAACCGCCTTTCCAAGATTTACACCCGCACCGGAGACGATGGCTCCACGGGCCTGGCCGATGGCAACCGGATTGCCAAGAATGCCCAGCGAGTTGAAGCCATGGGCACCGCTGATGAACTCAACTGCCATATCGGGTTGCTAATCGAAACCCTGGACAGCGAAGACGAACTGGTGGAGAGCCTGCGCCGCATTCAGCATCATCTGTTTGACCTTGGGGGCGAATTTGCCATCCCCGGCAGCCGTGTGATTGGTGACGAACACATCGAATGGCTGGAAGGCACCCTGGACCGGCACAACGAAGGCCTGCCACCGCTGAAGAATTTTGTCCTGCCCGGCGGCAGTCCCGGCGCCGCCCAATGTCACCTTGCCCGGGCGGTCTGCCGTCGTGCAGAGCGGGTTGTCGTCGCCCTCGGCCATGAGGACTCGATCAACACCGCTTCCCGACACTACCTGAACCGTCTATCGGATCTGTTGTTTGTCATCGCCCGCGTACTGGCCCGGCGCGAGGGTGGCGAAGAGATTCTCTGGGAACAAAAAAAATCCGGCCTCTAAGGGCCGGATTTTTTATGCGCCTGATCGCGCGCAAAGGTCCGCTGGTCAGACCTTGAACGCTTCCACCAGACGCTGAAGCGACGCTGTCAGTTGCGACATTTCTCTGGAAGAACCCAGGGTTTCTTCAGCATTGGCGGCTGTTTTATGGCCCAGCTCGCCAATCTGCTCAACGTTCGAGTTCACGTTTTTCGCGACGGCAGACTGCTCTTCGGCGGCCTGGGCGATCTGGTGACTCATATCCACGATCACGGAGATGCCCTTGGCGATTCTATCCAGGGCCTCTGTCACCTCTCCGGACTTCTGCACCGTTGCCTCGGTCACGTCCCGGCTGTTGGTCATGGCCGACACCGCGTCCTTGACGCCGCTCTGGAGCCGGGAAATCATGCCTTCGATTTCTTCCGTCGATTTATGCGTGCGCTGTGACAGCGAGCGAACCTCATCGGCAACCACCGCGAAACCACGCCCCTGCTCCCCGGCTCGGGCCGCCTCGATCGCGGCGTTCAGGGCGAGCAGGTTGGTCTGCTCGGCGATGGCCTTGATCTCGACCAGCACCTGACTGATGTTGTCACTGTCCTTGCTGACCCGGTTGATCACTTCCACCGCGCCTGAGATTTCACCTGCCAGCTTGTTGATGGTTTCAACCGTGTCGGCCACCACGCCCCGGCCGGTTTCTGTGTCCTGTTCGGCATTGCTCGCGCTGTCCGCAACCCGGTGCGCGCTTTCGGTGACTTCATGAACCGCCTCAACCATCTGGTTCATGGCTTCATTGATCTGGCCGCTTTCTTCCATCTGACGCGCAACCGCTTCGCTGTTGGCCGCAGCGGTGTCATTGACCCGGGTGGCCTGCTGGTCTACGTCCGCCGTCGTCCGGCTGACAGAGCGGATCAGCTCGGCAATCCGGTCGGTCATGTTATTGAATTCCGTCGTCAACTCGCCCAGCTCATCGCGGTTGCGCAAACTGATGTGCGTGGTCATGTCGCCGGCGGCAACGTTCCGCGCGGCTTCGCTGAAGCGGTTGATGGCAGTACGTACGGACATGAAGAAGCCGATGTAGAGATAGACAACCACAAGCAGCACGGCGATCAGGGCAACCACGATCAGGCGACGCTGGTTGATCTCACTCTCGAGCCGTGCGCGAAGGTTCGAGTCGACCACGCTGAAGGCAGCCGTCTTGACGTCGTCGTAGTGGGCCAACTGCCCGGACATCAGATCGTCGTATTCGGTCCAGGGCATTTCCAGACGCATGGGCGTTATCACGTTCAGATCCAGATGATCCCGAACCACCATCAAACTCTCGTCAACCCGTTGAATGGCGTTGCCTGCCTGATTGGCAAGGGCCGGCGATGCTTCAGAAGCAAGAGCCAAGGCCGGTGAAAGCAAGGAGGTGCGATTAGTCAACTGGTCATAGATTTCGTTCAGGGTTTCGCTCAGGGCATAACCTACCTGCCCCTCGACCAATGCGAAGATTCCGTAGGATTTTGCCCGACCGATCACGGTGCGTGCAGCCGGGAGAGAGTCCTGGACCAGGCCCAGAATCAACTGGTTTTCTCTTGAGGCCCCCTGCCCCAAACCAGAGATTTCAATGGTGGCCGAAAGCAGCGCCTGTGCCTTCTGAACGAATTCCTGATAATACTTGAACTGAGGATCGAAGCTGCCCTGATAATTGTCATCGGCCCGCAATGCTTCCCACTCCTGGCGAAGGCCTTCAACCTGATCGGCCCAGGAGCCAGTCGTATCGAACGAGCGCTCTTCTGCGGTCAGAGCCGCCAAAAGGCTATCAATCTCAGCGGCCGCTTCTTCGGAAACTGCGGTAATGGCACTCTCATCCTTGATGATCGCCGGTGAGCGATAGTCTCGATAATCCATCGCCGCATCCACCAGCCGATCCACTTGCTGGAGTTGCTCCAGCCCCTCGACACCCCGGGTCATGGTCTGAACCGAGCGGTTCAGCTCGGAAATGGCAAGCCAGGACAGCCCGCCAATTGGTAAAAGGAACAGAATGCTGATGAGACTGAACTTGTAGACCATCGGCAGCCGGTTCATCAGGGCAATGGCAGGATTAATGAGTTGCTTCACAGGGACCCTCGTGCTGGCAAATAACCACTGAACGTTAATTCTTTTCTTCTATTGTCGCCTAAAGTCTTAAAAACTTAAGCTTTATTTGTTGTTAAACTGTAATGTTTTATAAAATCCGGGCTAAACGACGCCGGAAATAACCAGCAGGGCGAGTATGCATATCCATACCAGCATGCTTCTGTTCAGCAGATCCCTTACCGCTCGCAGACTCCTTCCCCCAAACGCTGTCCACTCATCCGGGTGAATCCGGGAAAACCTCGCTGGATCCAGTGCATACCCGGTTAACGACCCGTTGGCCGAAATCATGAGTACCTCGCCCGCTTTTTTGGAGATTCCGGTCAGAGTCTGGCGAGTTTCACGCAGCCAGCCGGCCAGATCTCCGGCAATTCCGAACGTTAACGACAAAAGCCTGGCAGGGATCCAGCCGGCAAGGTCGGACATTTTTGCAAACCTGGGCCTGGCCGGCGCCTGCGGCCATTGCTCGGCGAGCGCTACCAGCCCACGCGCCAGGACCGCGAGACCGATACCGCCAACCACATACCAGAAAGCCACCAGAAAAAAGCGCTGGAACACCGAAACCATCAGTGCCTTGGACAGGGAGAGGTGCATGGCCTCGGGAGACACTGCGGCTCCCCGTTCATCGGCCGGAAGAAGGTCTTTCACATGATGCCAGGCCGACTGCATGTCTCCCCGATGCCACGCCTCCGCATAGGCCCGCAGTACCTGTCGCCAGCCCGGCGTTCCCATAAGGACGACCAGCACCAGGAACTCCAGCGGGTAAGCCGCCATTCTCCAGCCAGAAGACACCAGCAGGTATTCCGCAAGCCCCAGTATCAGGGCCGGCAACAGGACCAGTGCCAGCCCGGTTGCTATCCCCGATTCATGGCCGGCCCTGACCCGGCTGCCGTAGCGGAACCAACGGCGCCAGACCTCATCGCCAGACAGCATGTCCAGGGAATCCAGACGCCTGCGCACCATGTAGGCCAGAAGAAACACAACAAATACCATTCAGACGTTCCTCCCCGATCCTCGGACTATTTCCAGGGCTGACCGGAAATACCGCCAGTCAAAAGCCGGGCCGGGATCGCTCTTCCTGCCGGGCGCAATGTCGCAGTGCCCGGTAATCCGATTGGCCGTGATATCCGGCCAGGCCGTCATAATCAGGTCCGCCACTTTCGCCAGCATGCGATATTGCTCGGTGGTGTAAGGGGTGTCGTCGGTCCCTTCCAGCTCAATCCCGATGGAAAAATCATTGCATTCCTCCTGCCCTTCAAAACACGATCGGCCGGCATGCCAGGCCCGATCAAGCAGGCTGACAAACTGCACCAGCGCGCCATCGCGGCGAATCAGCAGGTGCGCAGACACCTGGACGCCCTCGATAGTCTTGAAGTAGGGGTGCGCAGAATGGTCGAGTTGGTTGCAGAAGAAGTCTTCTATTTCGCGGCCACCAAACTGGCCCGGAGGCAGGCTGATATTGTGGACGACCAGAAGAGAAATGCCCGCTCCATCCGGACGAGGCCCGAAATTCGGCGAAGGGGTCCAGCGGGCGAAGGAAATCCGCCCGGTTTCGCGAAGCGAATTTCCATCGGTACCGGAGGCGGAAGGGCGTTCGGAAAAAACGTCTGAATCGGGCAAAGTAATTCCAAAAGTTTCAGAGCATTACAGCCTCTGATTGAATCACAAAGTTGCCACGGTTGCTACGAATCAGTCCTTGCGGCTGCTGCGCAGGTTGTCGATGATCGACTCCAGTGCCCGGTCGAAGATCAGACCATCATCCAGCATGCTGATTTTCCCGGATTCCATGTCGGCGGCCAGCTCCTGACGCAGATACTCTGCCACCTTCGCGCCACTGCGATTCACAAAGATATATTTGCCAGTAGCCTTGATAAAGGCCGCAAGCTTACAGCGCACCCGGGTTTCGTCGCGGGTAAGTTCAATCCAGGAACCCACACGCAGGCTTTCGGCCTTTGACAGCCACTCTGGAGATACTGAAGCAGTCTGCGTTTCAGCGTCCGCCTGGGAGGCAGCCTCGCTGACCACAGAAACAGGCACTTCAGGCTCGGCCGGCGCGGGCGTTGCTTTGACAGCGTCTTCGGCCGCCGGCTCAGGGGGCTCGACGGGCTGCTCAGCAGCGGGTTCCGGAACGAGCAGATCCTCTGGTTCCGAAGGTGATTCCGGCCTGGACGGAGCCGTCACCAATCGCTGGAAAACGTCCACATGGGCAAGTTCAAGGTCGCGAATGGCCGCATCGGTGGCAAACGGGTCCCAGGAAATATCCTGCAGTGCCTTGCGAAGGTCGTCCACAATGGCCGGTATTGCCCTCAGCAGATCTGACCTGGTGGTATCAGTGACCGGGCGCGGATCCACACTCCAGACCAACTGCTCGGTCACGTTCCGGGCGTGCTGCCACCGGTCGCTTTCCTCGCCCTCCCGGAGGACAACCCATTGCAGGTACCGGGTCCAGGCTTCGCTCAGGAGGCCGGCAACCGGTTCGGGTACGTCCCGCTGCTCTGTCAGCTCCTTAACCAGGCCTTCCGCCGCCTGGGACGCCCGCTCCTGTCGAGCCCGCCCTTCTTCAGCATCCCGAAGACGTTGCTCGACGAGCTCACGACGTCGGCGATCGAGATCCATGAAGTGGCTGAAATCTTTCAACAACTCCTCAAACAGAGAGACGTTGGTAGTGAACTCTGTCAGAACCCGATCTACCACCGATTCGATTTTGTCCCGAAGCGGGTCTCTTTGCCCGGCCTTCTTCTCGGTCCAGCCAATGGCCGAAAGTGCCAGCTCGTTAAGCAGTTTTCGAACCGGGTGACCGCCCCGGTTGAAAAAGTTCTTGTCACTAAGCGCAACTTTCAGCACCGGAATCTGCAGGCGCCCGATCAATGCTTTCATCACCGGATGCAGTTGGCGATCTTCCAGAATAAAGTCGAACAGCATGGAAACCAGATTGATCACGTCACTGTCGACCTGCCCAACGCTCAGGCTGTTGCCGTCGCCGGAACGCAGGATGGGTTGAAGCTGCTCGTTCAGAGGTACAACGGTACCTTCACCCCATTGCCTGCTACTCGACTGCGCTTCAGTCAAACGGGCCATGAGCCTGTCGGTATCAATGTAGCTTTCGCCGACCGGGGATCCACCAGTGACAGCATTGGACTCACCGCGATGCAACAGCGCGCTGAGCTCCGAGAAAGTGGCCTGTGATTGAGACATACCCTGACTCTCGCTGGCAGAATCCGCCTGACCGCTGGCACTGGTCGGCACTGAACTCTCTACTGACCCACGTTGACCGGAGCGGGAGGGCACCTTGCCGGTGGGCGGTCGTTTCATGTCAGGCATTACGCCTTCACTGATCAAGGTGCGATTGGCTTCTTTGTAGAAATCACCGAGGGTATCGGCAAGCAGGCGATCAAACAGCTTCAGAACCACCAGCTTGGCCCGGATATCAATATCGAGGTCGGCACAGGCCTCGGCAACACCGCCACAGATGATTTCCGGGCTCAGCGGCATTTGTGCGTCTTTCAGCTCGATGCCCGGCACCAGATGCCCGACCCGGACGGTAAGCAGACGGATCTGTTCGGTATAACGGTTCCGGAGTTTATTTATGAGATTGTCGACTGCCACCTGCTGCTCAAGCTGGGAATGGTCAACGAGGCTGAGAGAGTCCTCGTCAACTTCATCCAGGGACCTGGCACTTTGCTGGGGCTGGAACCTGCCGATTTCATTGAAAGCCTGGCTGACATACTGGAGGATCGAGACCACCATGGCCTTGCGACGAAGCCTGAGTTCCCGCATGGCATCAAAGTAGGCGGTCTGGTCGAGGTTGGAGCCGGCTCTGTCGGCGAGTTCAAACAGGGCATCATCGGCACGATCGAAAAAACTGGCAAGAACGGACTTGAGAGACTGACCCGATGCGTCACGCAGGCGCACGAGGGAGGCAGGCAAAGAAAACCGGGCGGGCGGTTTCTGGCCTGAAAAGCTGACAACCTTGTTATCGTGCACCATCTCGCTGCTCCGCCTTGTATTACACAATTGCCTGTTTATTTCTCCACTTCACATGATACGAGCTGCCCACGTCAGGTTGTGTCAGAATTTGTCACCTTTTGTGTAGACCTGACGTGCATCACAGTTTAGCAGCCCTGCCCCAAGAGTTTGGCGATTCACCAGCGGCGCTTTAGAATTGGCAGCCTGAAACGCCGACAACCCACTGCACCGGACTTTTTGCCCTATGATTGCCCCTGAACTCCTCCGCCAGGCCAGAATTGAAAATGTTGCCCAGAGTCTGCGGGAGGACATCGGCGATGGCGACATCACGGCCAGACTGATACCCGCCGACAAACAGGCAACAGGGCGGGTAATTACGCGGGAAACCGCCACCATCGCGGGCAGGGAGTGGGTGGACGAGGTTTTCCGACAGGTGGATCCGGCCGTCGAGCTCAACTGGCAGGTGGCCGATGGCGAGACCGTGTCACCGGATCAGGTGTTGTTTACCATGCAGGGTTCGGCGCGAAGCCTGCTGAGCGCCGAACGCGCGGCTCTGAACTGGCTCCAGTCCCTGTCTGGCGTTGCGACCACCTGCTCGGGCTATGCCGCCCGGGTTGCGCACACCGGTGTTCGACTGCTGGATACCCGTAAAACCCTGCCGGGTCTGCGACTGGCCCAGAAATACGCTGTGACCTGTGGCGGCTGCTTCAATCACCGGATCGGGCTGTGGGATGCCTTCCTGATCAAGGAAAATCACATTGCCGCCTGCGGCTCCATTGCCCAGGCCATTGAAGCCGCCCACCGGATTGCACCGGGCAAACCGGTGGAGGTGGAAACCGAGAACCTTGACGAGCTGGAACAAGCCCTTCGAGCGGGTGCAGACATCATCATGCTGGATGAGTTCTCACTTGAAGACATGCGGACCGCGGTCGCTACCACGGGTGGCAAAGCAAAGCTGGAGGCATCCGGGGGAATCAATGCCGACACCCTGGTGCCGATCGCCGAAACCGGCGTGGACTTCATCTCGATTGGCGCGCTGACCAAGGATTTAAAGGCTGTCGACCTGTCAATGAGACTGGACTGATCACTCCCCGCTTAGCAGGCGATCGATCACCTCCAGCTCCCGAACCAGCCTGCTACCGGACTCCGGTCGCCCCCGGAAATGCTCTTCGGCCATCGGCGCTATGCCGGAGGCCGAGGGCAACTGGTGGTCATTTTCGATAATGATCTTCATTCTTTCCACAAAAACAAATTGCAGCCACTGGGTAAATTCCAGCGTATCGATGCAAAAGGGCTGCGCACTCTGGAACGCCTCGTCCGGTGGCGGCTCTGACTCCCAGAGCCCCAGCTGCCGCAACTCCATCTCAATGTTCAGAAGGCAGTCCGCAACCTGCCCGACCGGGTTACCGGATTCGGTCATATCAGTCTCGCTTCAATCGTTAAGCGGCTCAAGCTCCACGGTTTCGCCATGCAGAACCCGGAACAGGTCCTCGTACTGGCGCGTCAGCGGGTGCTTGGGTGCCATGTGAATCAGGGGCTGTCGGCTCTGGTGGGACTCTTTCATCTTCACGGAACTCGAGAGACGCACAGGCAGAACCGGCAAGCCCTCCTCGGTAAGCTCCCTGACCAGCTGCTTGGGCAGGCTGGCCCGCGGCTGGAACTGGTTGGCAACAATCCCTTCGACAACAAGATCCTCGTTGTGGTCTTCCTGCAGATCACGAATCTCGTTGAGGATGTTGTACAGCGCCTGACGGGAAAAATCGTCACAGTCGAAGGGTATCAGACAGCGCTGGGCTGCAATCAGGGCAGACCGGGTGTAGAAATTGAGCGCCGGCGCGGTATCGATGTAGATCGCATCGAAGGATTCACCCAGTTTTTTCAGGGCTTCCCTGAGCTTGTATATCTTGTGCTTGGCCTCCAGCTTGCGCTCGAGAAAATCCAGCTCCGGGCTGGAGGGCATCACAAACAGGTTCTTGAACGGTGAGGCATGGACAAATTCGTCCGGACGGCGATTGAACACGGTAAAGGCCACCGTCTGCTCCAGCATATCCGCCACGGTGTCCTTGAGCTCGCTGGCAGGCTTGCCCAGCAGATAATGGGTGGAGTTTCCCTGCGGATCAAGATCCACGACTAGGGTTCGCTTTCCACGAGCGGCGCTGATAGCTGCGAGATTGCACGTGATACTGGACTTACCGACACCGCCTTTCTGGTTGAATACCACCCGTCTCATTTTGCCTCTCCCTTGATGAATCCGTTATCGATTTCTGCCCTGCGATGAACCCATTCCAACTCACCACCCCATCACTGTCTTCACAAACGGGATAGTAAGCCGTCGCTGTGCCTGAAGTGAATTTTCATCCAGTATATCCAGAATCCCCAGCAAATCACCGAGCCTTCGAGGCGCCCGGCGCATTATATAGCTGGCCACATCATCCGCCATCACCAGGCCACGTTTCTCGGCACGGGCTCTGAGAATGGTCAGGCGATCCTCATCCCGGTAAATACCCAACTGGATGATCAGCCCGTGACTGAATCTGGAGACCAGATCCGGCAACTCAAAGGCCGAACTGGCCGGCAAATCGGCCAGACTCACCAGCAAAAGGCCGCCTCGATCGAGAATCCGGTTATAGAGATGAAAAATGGCCTCTTCCCACACCCGCTGGCCTGCGATGCGGTCGACATCGTCAAGACAGACGATCTCATGGGTCTCAAGCCCCGACAAGGCATCGGGACCAAAAGGCTCTAGCTCTGCGATGCTGATACACACCGCTGCCCTGCCCTGCTTTTCGCCCAGGTGGCACACTGCCTGTAGAAGATGGCTCTTGCCGGTATCGGCATCACCGCACAGAACAACGACAGGCATATCATCAGGTTGCTGACAAACGCTTTCAAGACGCTGGGCTGCGCTCGTGTTCCGGTCGCCATGGAAATTGTCGAATCGGGCGTCGTCACGCAGCTTGACCCCGAGCACCAACTGGGATGCGGTCATGGCCGGGTAGCCCTCCAGGCCCGCAAGCCCCACACAAACAGGTAATGCCCCCCGCTGAACACGGTGGAAACAGCCACCAGGATAATGCCGGCATCCACCACCCAGGGCTGCATCGGCAGGTCCGCCAGAAGCACGATGATGGCCAGGGCTACAAGAATCTGGATAAACGTATTGATCTTGCCGGGAATGCTGGGCTCCATATCGTATCGACCAACCTTATAGTGGTAGGCCAGAGCGCCGACCACAATCAGCAGGTCACGCCCCAACACCAGCAGAAACAGCCACACGGGCAGAACAGCGGTGAGAGTAAGCATCAGGTACGCGGTGATCAACAAGGCCTTGTCGGCGAGAGGATCTGCAATTGCACCAAGCCTGGAACGCCAATTGAAATGGCGGGCAAGGAAGCCGTCAACCGCGTCTGTGCCGGCGGCCAGAAAGAATATCAGCAACGCTCGGCGATAATCTCCGATCAGTAACGCTCCCGCGAAGGGAGCGATCAGAAGAATGCGCAGGAACGTCAGGGCATTGGGAATCCAGCGCCAGCGGTGCAAATTCAAAAGACTCCCTCCGGTTACACCTTATTCGCCGCCATCGCTCCCGATGACAGAAGACGGTTGCCAACGATAATACAGAACCTGGTACAGGGATTCGAACGCCTCCCTGGCATCTTCCTCATCGACGGGCACCGGCTGATAGGTAAACAGGGCAGTCTCTTCAGACGCCTCCGCAGAGGTTTGCTGATCCGGGCCAGCCGGCTGCGATTCCTTGCTCTCGGGCGCCTCTTGCGGGTTCGGCCCAGGCGAAGCCACCTGGCCCTCTGCTGTACGGGCGGTAACCGGAGGTTCTGCCGGAACGTCGGCCTCCATTGGAACGAAGCGCGGATCCAGGGCGATGTACTCCCGCAGCTGGTCCAGCTCACCGGAGAAAGCCACCCGCAGGGTCAGTTGTTCGTCCCGTACCCGATGGGCACCAACGCTAACCACGGGGGTCAGTCCTTCCAGCACCTTATTGGCGCCGGCATAGTCTTCAAGCGACGTAACGCCACGCAGCACAATGTCCACCTGGGGCGAATCGCCCACTTCCGATGCAGCAACCGCGTATCGGCTGGCGTATAGCTCCGCCCAGCGGTTTATCGTCGCCTCCGCCAGCGCTTCCGGGGTATCGGCGGTTACCGACTCTTCCCCGGCATTCATGGCCATACCATCGAAGACCCAGCCGGCACGCCATTGCCCGCCAGCACGGCTGACCCGCACCAAAGCGAGCACATCATGGTCCAGATTCCCGGATGCAGACTTCACCCGACCAATAAACTGCCCCCAGATATCCGAGAGCAATTCGCGGTCAGAGCTGAAATCTGACGGGGGCAGCGCCACGGGCAAGCCACGCTTTCTGGCCGCCTCATCGAACGCAGCCCTCCAGGCTCCTGCGTCTTCCTGACCAGAGCCGGCCCCGGGCCGTGTTACGAGTGTTCTCGATCCACGATCCTCGGCAGCAATCCAGGCCAGCGTGAGCGGTCTGTTGGCACCCCACACCGGCGCATCAATTGCAGCCAGCGCGCGATTCACGCCAACCGCTCCGAAGGACATGCTCAGAACACTCTGCCCGGACTCGCCACGGGCAACCTGATAGGAAAGCAGTAACGACTCGGCATCGGACAGCAGGGCTTCAACGCCCTCCATCGCCAGTACGTCTCGGGTACCGGAAACCCTTACCAGTACCTGGCTCAGCCCGTCTGCATATCCCTGGGCGAGTTGACCCGGCGAGGACCCTTCCACTGGCACCTTTGCCGAATAGAGACCGGAAACCGTCACGGCACTCGCCTGAGCGGAAAACCCAGACAGCAGAACGGTGAACAACGCAACGACCCACGCCCCGGATAAAGACCTGTGTGCCGGCTTTTGCCCTGATACTGACATGAAACACCCTGCAATTCGCATGAATGGCGCATAGGATACACCATGCCCCAAGGTGTGAGTAGCGGCCCCGGATTTCGGAAAAGCAATATACATTTGGAGCGCCACACCGCACCTGTTAAAATCCGCCGCCTGACCCACTGGCCAACGGTTAAGTACACCATGAGCGAACAGAAGCCCTCCCTGACCTACCGCGATGCTGGCGTTGATATTGATGCCGGCAATGAACTCGTCAGCCGAATCAAGGACACCGCCGCGCGCACCCGCCGCCCCGAGGTTCTTGGCGGTCTCGGCGGCTTCGGCGCCATGGTCTCCATCCCCGCCGGATATAACGAACCGGTTCTGGTTTCCGGCACCGACGGAGTGGGCACAAAGCTCAGACTGGCCATGCAACTGGACAAGCACGACAGCATCGGCATCGATCTGGTCGCCATGTGCGTGAACGATCTGGTTGTCGGCGGCGCTGAACCGCTTTTCTTCCTCGACTACTACGCGACCGGCAAGCTGAACGTAGACGTTGCCACTCAGGTGGTTGCCGGAATCGGCGAGGGCTGCGAGCAGGCTGGCTGTGCGCTGGTCGGCGGTGAAACCGCTGAAATGCCAGGCATGTACGAAGGCGACGACTACGATCTGGCTGGCTTCTGCGTAGGCGTTGCCGAACGCAGCGAGATTATTGACGGCGGCCGCGTCCAGGCCGGAGACGTGCTGATTGCCCTGGGCTCTTCCGGCCCCCACTCCAACGGCTACTCCCTGATCCGGAAAATTCTGGAAGTCAGCAACGCTGACCTCGAGCAGCCAATGGGCGACACCACCCTGGCCAACGCTTTGATGGCACCGACTCGAATCTACGTAAAGAATCTTCTGCAGCTGATTCGCGAAGTCGACGTTCGTGCCCTCTCCCACATCACTGGTGGTGGCCTGCCGGAAAATATTCCCAGGGTGCTGCCGAACGGCACCATCGCTGCCATCGATACAAACAGCTGGTCATTGCCCCCGGTATTCCAGTGGCTCAAGGACAACGGCGGCGTTGCCAGTGAAGAGATGTACCGCACCTTTAACTGTGGTATCGGCATGATTGTCTGCGTGCCTGCCAACCAGAAGGAGTTGGCCCTGGATACCCTGAAAGCACTGGGCGAGCATGCCTGGCAGGTAGGCCTGATCGAACGTGCCGATGACGAACAGGCAGATGCCTGCGTTCGCTACGCACCGGGGCTGCTGTCGGCATGAAGGCAGATCAGACCCCGTTGCCGAAAATCCTGGTGCTCGCCTCCGGAAGCGGCACCAACCTTCAGGCACTGATTGACGCCAGCCGGGAGCGGGATTTTCCCGGTCAGATCATTGCCGTTGGCTGCAACCAGCCTGGCGCGTTTGCCCTTGAGCGCGCGGCCCAGGCCAATATCGAGACCTTTGTGGTAAACCACAAGAATTTCGAATCCCGGGATGAGTTTGATGCCTCCCTGATGGCGGAAATCCTCCGATACAATCCGGATCTGATTGTCCTGGCAGGCTTCATGCGCATTCTGACCACGGATTTTGTTCGGGCATTCCGGGGCAAGATGCTGAACATTCACCCGTCCCTGTTGCCGAAGTACACCGGGCTGAATACTCACCGTCGTGCACTGGAAGCGGGCGATACCGTACATGGCGTTTCCATCCACTTCGTTACCGAAGAGCTGGATGGCGGCCCCGTGATTGCCCAGGCAGAAGTGGCGATTGTTTCCGATGACACGCCAGAAAGCCTCGCAGAGAAGGTACAGGCCAAGGAACACATTCTCTACCCCATTGTTGTCCGCTGGTTCTGTGAGGGCCGGATTCAACTGGGTAGCGATTATGTGTTGTTCGACGGCGAACCCTTGAACGCTCCGATGCGCTTGCCGGACAACTGAGGCATCGCCTGAACGAATTGTCATCCCCGCATCCTGCCCGAGCAGCTACACTGTCGCCATTGATGACGGTAATTGTTCGGGTTTAACAAGATGCTTTCACGACGTCTCATCAGATTTGGTTGCGCCGCACTGCTGGCCTGTCTCGGCATTCTCGCCGGACCGGTCACACTGCATGCCGAGACCGAAGCCGACCTCACCCCCTTCGAGGCCAGCTATACCGCAGCCATGGAGAAGGGTCTCTCTCTCAATGGCACCGCAAAACGCACACTCTCCTCCCAGGGCAACGATGTCTGGCTGTACCGCACGGATGTCGACTCCTTCATTGTCAGCATCGATGAATCGCTGGTATTCCGCTGGGAGGACGGGCACGTCATACCCATGCGATACCGATACCGCTTATCCGGTTTCCTGATCAGCGACCGCAAGAACTCTATCGACTTCGACTGGTCCGCAGGCGTCGCAACCGGGGAATACAAGGGAAAGCCCTTCGAACTGGCGCTGGAAGAAGGCCTCCTGGATCCGCTGGGCTACCAGCTTCAGCTGCACCAGGACATCAAGAATGGCAAGCGGGAAATGACCTATCGGGTGCTCGACGGTAATTCTATCGACACCGATCGCTTCGCGGTGATCAATGGCGAGAATATGAGCACCGGCAACAAACAGAGCGCCACCCTGAAGGCGGAGAAGGTTCGCGAGGATTCCAAGCGCCAGACGCTGATGTGGTTCTCGCCGGAGCAGAATTTCCTGCTAGTCCGCCTCAGGCAGGTTGAGCCGGACGGCAGCACCTACGAATTGAAACTCAAGGAAGCAGAGTTCGAGCGCTAGACCTCACGCCCGGCCTCGCGCCACACGGCCTTGACCTCATTGGCAATGATCCGGAGGCCCTCGGCAACCCGATCGTCGTCCTGGGAGTAGGTCACGCGCAGACACTCATGCCGGTGCCTCCAGCCATCTTCCGGTAATCCGGGAAAGAAATAGTGTCCGGAAACGACCAGAACCCCTCGGCTCTTCAACCGCTGATACAGCTCAAGGCTGGAGATCGGCAGATCCGGGAACCAGAGCCACAGGAACATGGCGCCCTCGGGCTTGTGCACATACCAGCGGCAGCTGTCCTCTCCCATGGCCTCCCGGAATGCGGATACCGCCCGCTCCATCTTCGCCTTGTAGAACGGGCAAACCACATCCCGGCTCAGGGACAATATTTCACCGGAACGAACCAGAGGCTCTGCCAGCATGGCGCCAAAACTGCCCGTGGCCAGGTTCATAATGGCATTAATGCCTGACAACGCCTTGATCACCGGTTCGGCCGCAATCACGATTCCGGTCCGCGCTGCCGGCAAACCAAGCTTCGAGAGGCTCAGGCAGAGGATGATCTGGTCGTTCCAGGTGGGTGTTGCATCAACGAACAGCAAGCTCGGAAATGGTGTGCCATAGGCGCCATCGACGATCAGTGGTATGTCGTGTTGGCGGGCGAGCCCTTCAAGCCGGGCAAGCTCTTCGTCCGTAACGACGTTACCGGTCGGATTGGTGGGACGTGACACACAGATAGCGCCGGTCTCACCGGTAACCTCTACGGCATCAAAATCCACCCGGTATTTGAACTCGTGGGCGTCGGTGAACGAGATGTCCGGCTGCACCGCATGGAACAGGCCCGGTTCAATGCCAGCGTCAGCGTAGCCGATGTACTCGGGCGCAAGTGGCAAAAGAATATGCTTGCGGTTACCGTCGCCGTAGTCTCCGCCAAACATGTTGAACAACATGAAGAAGGCCGCCTGGCTGCCGTTGGTCAGGGCGATATTCTCAGGTTTCAGGCCCCAGCCATATTCGCGGTTGAGCAGCTCGGCGAGCGAGGCGATAAACTGCTTTTCCCCCTGAGGCGGATCGTAGATGCCGACCAGACGGCGAACATCGCCCTCGTTACGACTCATATCCGCGAGAATTTCCTGTACTCTCTGCTGGATCTCGGGAATATGCCCGGGATTTCCCCCGCCCATCATGATCATGTCGTCGCCGGATGCCATGGCGTTACCCAGGTCATCCATGAGGGACGTGATACCGGCATCGGCGGTGAACTTGCGACCAAAAGCAGAGAGTTTCATGGGATAAAATCCATCTGACCTATTCTGAATACAACGGGTAATACCGAAAGTGTAGCTTGCTCGCTCCCCAACGTTTATTCGGTGAGCGAAATGCCAAGGTTACTGACGCCCTCGTTGGCTGCATCCTCCCGGAGACGGGCCACGAACTGATCGGTTGGCGTGCGTTGGCGCTTCAGCTCCAGGATCAGGTCCCGCTGGAAGGTTTTGTCTTCTTTCATCAACGGGTGATGATCAAGCAGACGGACGAGCTCGTCTTCCTCGAGGTCTTCCCCTTCGGACAGCTCAATAAAGTTCATCACGGTTCCGGTCGCCATCTGTGACGCATCGGTAGCGCGGTGTTTGGAGGGGTTCAGGCGGTTCAGCAGAGCCTGCTCCAGTAGCTGACAGAAGTCGAAGGCCGGGTAAACACCGTAGGCGTCGTAGGCGTCCACGTCCGGCGACAGGGTTTCCAGTTTGGCGAGCAACTGCGGGATCGCCGATTCGGAGACGTCTTTTTGGAGCAAGTCCCAGCCAAGATCGAGAAGCTGGCGCATTTTGGCACCGGTCTTCAGGCCCATGGCATCGGCAAACAGGGCGTAGTTCGGGAATGAGCGCTCAGCCAGAGCGAGCAGGAAGGCGCATTCGCGCCATCCCTGCAGTTGTGAAACGGCTTTCAGGAACTGGTTGGCGTTCATGTCCTGGGCAGGGTCACGCCGGTCTGGCCAAGATATTTGCCACCCCGGTCTTTGTAGCTGGTTTCACAGATCTCGTCGGATTCAAAGAATAGCATCTGGGCGACGCCTTCGTTGGCGTAGATCTTCGCCGGCAGGTTGGTGGTGTTAGAGAATTCCAGCGTAACCTGGCCTTCCCATTCTGGTTCCAGCGGGGTGACGTTGACGATGATGCCGCAACGCGCATAGGTGGACTTGCCCAGGCAGATGGTCAGGACGCTTCGTGGAATGCGGAAGTATTCAACGGTGCGGGCCAGTGCAAAGGAGTTCGGCGGGATGATGCAGACGTCGCCGGTGTAGTTGACGAAGCTGTTTTCGTCGAAGTTCTTCGGGTCCACGGTGGCGGAGTGGACGTTGGTGAAGATTTTGAATTCGTTGCTGCAGCGTACGTCGTAGCCGTAGCTGGAGGTGCCGTAGGAGATCACGCGGCCTTTTTCGGTTTCACGAACCTGTCCGCTTTCGAACGGTTCGATCATGCCGTGTTGTTCGGACATCCGGCGAATCCACTTGTCGGATTTGATGCTCATTGGCGAAGTCTCGTATCCACTGGGAAAATTGGGGCGTAGTTTACCTTTTCCCTTGGGGTCTGTCGAAGGCTGTCGAGTCTTTACTTCTGGGGCTGCGGCTGCGTGTTCGGACCTCAGAATTGGCGGGCTGCGCTCATAGGAGCAGCCTTCCAAAAACCGCTACGAGCACATCCATGTGCGCTTGGCGAAGGCCATCCATGGCCTTCGACATTTTTGGAAGGCTGCCCCTAAGACCGCGAACTAACTTCGGAGTGAAACGCCGCAAACCTTGAGACGTTGTCAGTGCTCCGTGACTGAAACGCTTGAGATCGAACCGGAAAGGTTCCGCTCCCGAGTGGACAGTTCAGCCCCTACCCTTCTCGCGATATCCCGGTAACGGCGAGCCACTTCGGAGTCCGGTTCGGCGATCACTGAGGGGGTGCCGCCGTCGGTCTGTTCGCGGATGGTCATGTGCAGTGGCAGTTGGCCCAGCAGTGTTGTGTCGTATTCCTGGGCAATGCGTTCACCGCCGCCGTGGCCGAAGAGGGGTTCTTCGTGGCCGCAATTGCTGCAGATGTGGACGCTCATGTTTTCGACCACGCCAAGCACCGGGATATCGACTTTGCGGAACATTTCGATGCCTTTCTTGCCGTCCAGCAAGGCGATGTCCTGGGGTGTGGTGACGATGACGGCGCCGGTTACAGGGACTTTCTGAGCCAGGGTGAGCTGGATGTCCCCGGTGCCGGGGGGCATGTCGACGATAAGGTAGTCGAGTTCGTTCCAGAGGGTCTGCTGGAGTAGTTGCATCACGGCGCCGCTGACCATGGGGCCGCGCCAGACCATGGGGGTTTTCTCGGTAACGACAAAAGCCATGGAATTGGCCTGGAGGCCGTGGGCGTCCATGGGGACGAAGTATTTGTTTTCGCGTGTGTCCGGGCGTTTGCCTTCGGGCACGCCGAGCATCATGCCGATGCTGGGGCCGTAGATGTCGGCGTCGAGGATGCCAACCCGTGCGCCTTCGGCCTGGAGTGCCAAAGCCAGGTTGACGGCGGTGGTGGATTTACCGACGCCACCCTTGCCCGACGCGACAGCGATGATGTTTTTCACGCCGGGTACCGAGGGCAGGTCTTTCTGGACTTTGTAGGAGTGGATTTTCTGGCCCACGTGGACGTCCACATCCTCGACACCGTCGACGTCTTCCAGAGCATTACCGACAAGCTGCTTGAGGGCACCTGCAATGCCTTTCGAGGGGTATGGCAGCTCAACCATGAGGGTAACGTTTCCGCGCTCGTCGGCGTTCAGGGATCTTACGGCACCCAGTTGGTAGAGGTCCTTGTTGAGGTAAGGATCACGGTACTCGCGAACCGCTGATTGCAGGGCCTGCTCAGAAATCTGTGTCATCGGGTTCTCCGGAATAAGCTCATGCTCGATTTTAAGCACGGAAACAGGTGATTCGGGTGAAAATTATCTGCTCGGAAGGTATCATCTGTGCCCGTTTCTGACCATATGGGGTCTTTACCTGGGGCAATCAATCAAGACAGCCACCAGTTCCCCGTTTTGTCTTTCCAACCCGTGTCAACATAAGGTTCGGACATCACCATGACGCAAGCGAGCAAGCAACAGCGCGATATTCTGGTTACCAGCGCCCTGCCGTACGCCAACGGCCCTATTCATCTGGGGCACCTGCTGGAATACATTCAGACCGACATCTGGGTGCGTTATCAGAAGATGCGTGGCCAGAATTGTTACTACGTTTGCGCCGATGATGCCCATGGCACTGCCATCATGCTTCGTGCCGAGCGGGAAGGCATTACCTCCGAGCAGCTGATCGACCGGATCCGCGAGGAGCATCAGGAGGACTTCGCCGGGTTCCACATCCGGTTCGACAACTATTACACCACCCATTCCGAAGAGAACCGTTATTTCTCGGAATATATTTACCGTCAGCTCCAGGAAAACGGGCACATTGCCACGCGCAAGATTACCCAGTCCTACGACCCTGAAAAGAACATGTTCCTGGCGGACCGGTTCATCAAGGGCACCTGCCCCAAGTGCAAGACCGAGGACCAGTACGGGGATAACTGCGAGGCCTGTGGCGCAACCTACACGCCGGCCGAGCTGATCAATCCGCGCTCGGCGGTTTCCGGCGCCACACCGATCGAGAAAGAGTCCGAGCACTATTTCTTCAAGCTGCCGGATTTCCAGGACTTCCTCGCCAAGTGGACCCGCAGCGGCACGCTGCAACCCCAGGTGGCCAACAAGCTGGCTGAATGGCTGGACGCAGGCCTTCAGGAGTGGGACATCAGCCGTGATGCACCCTACTTCGGTTTCGAAATTCCGGACGCGCCCGGCAAGTACTTCTACGTGTGGCTGGATGCGCCGATCGGCTACCTTGCCAGCTTCAAGAACCTTTGCAACCGGGAAGGCATCGATTTCGAGCACTTCTGGAAGGCCGATTCCACCGCCGAGGTCTACCACTTCATCGGCAAGGACATCATCAACTTCCACGCGCTGTTCTGGCCGTCCATGCTGCACGATGCGGGCTTCCGCACACCAACCGCAGTCTGGGCTCACGGCTTTGTCACCGTTAACGGGAAGAAAATGTCCAAGTCCCGCGGCACGTTCATCATGGCGCGCACTTACCTGGATCATCTGAACCCCGAATACCTGCGCTACTACTTCGCCGCCAAGCTGACCGGCAGCGTGGATGACATGGACCTGAACCTGGAAGACTTTGCTGCCCGGGTGAACTCGGATCTGGTGGGCAAGGTGGTAAACATTGCCAGCCGCAGTGCCGGTTTCATTACCAAGCGCTTCGACGGCCAGCTTGGCCAGGTCACCGAGCACGCCAAACTGAAGGAATTCATCGAGGCCGGCAAGGAAATCGAGGAATACTACGAGTCCCGCGAATTCGGCCGCGCGATGAGACGGATCATGGAACTGGCAGACATTGCCAACCAGTACGTCAATGATGAGCAGCCGTGGGTGATCGCCAAGCAGGAAGGCCAGGACGAGAATCTCCAGGCCATCTGCACCAACGCCATCAACATGTTCCATCTTCTGATGACCTATCTGGCACCGGTGCTGCCGGAGACCGCCAAGGCCTCCGAGGCTTTCCTGAATGCACCGCTGGACTGGAACAATCGGAGCGAACGCCTGGAGAACCACGGCATCAACAAGTTCAAGCCGTTGATGAACCGTGTGGATATGGCCCAGATCGAGAAAATGCTGGATTCCTCCAAGGAGGAGTTGCCCGCAGCGACCGGAAAACCGGCACCCGCTGCCAATCTTGAACCCATCGCCGATGAAATAGAATTTGGCGATTTCGCGAAAGTGGATCTTCGGGTCGTTAAAATTGTCAAAGCAGAGCATGTGGAAGGTGCCGACAAGCTTCTTCGCCTCACCCTTGACATAGGGCATGGCGAGCGCAACGTGTTTGCTGGTATCAAGTCAGCCTACAAGCCGGAAGATCTCGAGGGACGCCTGACCGTCATGGTCGCCAACCTCAAGCCGCGGAAGATGAAGTTCGGAATGTCCGAGGGTATGGTTCTGGCGGCCGGCCCGGGAGGCAAGGACATCTTTATCCTGTCTCCGGATTCGGGCGCCACGCCCGGCATGCGGATTATGTAAGGGCGACCGGGCTGAGCGCTGACAGGTGCCAATGGAGCAAGGTAAATGACCGAATATCTGCTGATTCTGGTCAGCACCATTCTGGTGAACAATTTTGTACTGGTTCAGTTCCTGGGCCTGTGCCCCTTTATGGGCGTATCCGGAAAACTGGAAACGGCCATGGGGATGTCCCTGGCCACCACGTTCGTGCTGACCCTGGCTTCGGTGTGCAGTTACCTTGCCTATACCTACCTGCTCGAGCCGCTGGACCTCGCGTTCCTCAGAACCATCACCTTTATCCTGGTGATTGCCGTGGTAGTTCAGTTCACCGAGATGGTGGTGCGCAAAACCAGCCCGTTGCTTTACCGGGTATTGGGCATCTTCCTTCCGTTGATCACCACGAATTGCGCGGTGCTGGGCGTCGCCCTGCTTAACATCAACAAGAACAACAACTTCGTTGAGTCCGTGTTGTATGGATTTGGTGCAGCAGCGGGCTTCTCGATGGTTCTGGTGCTGTTCGCCGCCATGCGTGAGCGCATCGCCGTGTCCGATGTGCCGGTGGCCTTTCGCGGTGCTGCCATCGGGCTGGTGACAGCCGGGTTGATGGCCCTGGCTTTCCTGGGCTTTGGCGGCCTGGTCAGCGTTTGATCGGCCGGCGGGATTAGGAGTAACAGGTTATGTGGACAAGCGTTCTTGTTGCCGTTGTGGTGCTTCTGGCCCTGGCCGTTGTTTTCGGCGGCCTGCTCGGATTTGCGGCCGAACGGTTCAGGGTGGAGGGCAACCCGCTGGTGGATCAGATTGACGCCCTTCTTCCCCAGACCCAGTGTGGCCAGTGCGGCTATCCCGGTTGCCGGCCCTACGCCGAATCCATTGCCGAGGGGGGACCGATCAACAAATGCCCGCCGGGCGGCGAGTCTACCATCAAGGCACTGGCAGACCTCCTGGATGTGGAACCGGAACCCCTGGATGCCGAACACGGCGTTGAACAGGTCAAACGGGTCGCGGTGATTCGTGAGGACGAATGCATTGGTTGCACCAAGTGCATCCAGGCCTGCCCCGTGGACGCCATTCTTGGCGCCGCCAAGCACATGCACACGGTCATTGAGAGCGAATGCACCGGCTGCGATCTGTGTGTTGATCCTTGCCCGGTGGACTGCATCGACATGGTGACGGTGGAACCCGATATTCGTACCTGGACCTGGACACCGCCCAAATCCGGACTCATTGCCACCGATCGCCAGGGAGCCAGTGCCTGATGACTCAACTCTGGGATTTCTCCGGCGGCATCCATCCTCCGGAACACAAAGACATCTCAACCGCGCGTCCGATTCGCGATGCGGGCATGCCTGCCCAGTTGGTTCTGCCACTTCAGCAGCACATCGGCGATCCGGCGGAGGCCATTGTTGAGGTCGGCGAGCGGGTCTTGAAGGGCCAGAAAATTGCCGACGTTAAAACCGGCATGGGCGTTCCCGTTCATGCACCGACGTCCGGGGTAATCGAGAGCATCGCCGACTTCCCTGTCCCCCATCCCTCAGGTATGGCGGACCGGTGCATCACCCTGAAACCGGATGGCGAGGACCAATGGTGCCAGCGCAGTCCAGTGGCGGATTATCGTTCTCTGGAGCGCGACGAGGTTCTGCAAATTATCCGCGATGCCGGTATTTCCGGTATGGGTGGAGCCGGCTTTCCCACCAATATCAAACTCCGGCCACCAAGGGATCGCAAGGTCAGTACGCTCATTCTGAACGGCGCAGAATGCGAGCCCTATATCACCGCTGATGACATGACCATGCGGGAAAAGGCCGACGAGGTAGTTGCCGGGCTAAAAATCATGGCGTGGATTCTGCGCCCCGAGCGTTGCGTGATCGGTATTGAAGACAACAAACCCGAAGCCATTGCCGCGCTGCGAAAAGCCACCGAGGGCACCCAGACCGAAATTGCGGTTGTTCCGACCAAGTATCCCTCAGGTGGCGAGAAACAGCTGATCCAGATCCTGACCGGCATGGAAGTGCCCAGCGGCGGAATTCCCGCCGATATCGGCGTGATGTGCCAGAACATCGGAACCGCCGTTGCCGTAGCAAATGCGGTCCTGGGGGGTACGCCGCTGATTTCCCGAATCGTTACCATCACAGGGGAAGCCGTTCGGGAACCGGGTAACTTCGAAACGCTTATTGGCACACCGATTGAGCATCTGCTCGGGCAGGCTGGTGTTAACCAAAATGCGGTCAGTCGCTTGGTGCTTGGCGGCCCCATGATGGGTTACACACTCACGACCGAAGCGGTACCGGTCATCAAGACCACCAACTGCGTGATTGCGGCAACGGCAGCTGAACTGCCGGCACCACCACCGGAACAACCCTGCATCCGGTGTGGCCAGTGCGCCGAAGCCTGCCCCATGGAGCTGTTGCCGCAGCAACTTTTCTGGCACGCCAAGGCCACCGAATTTGAAAAGGCGGAGCACCTGAACCTGTTTGACTGCATAGAGTGTGGCGCCTGTTCCTATGTTTGCCCGAGCTCGATTCCGCTGGTTCAGTACTATCGGTTCGCCAAGGGTGAAATCCGTGCCCAACAGGCAGAACAGTTGAAAGCCGACCGGGCCCGGGAACGCTTCGAGGCACGCCAGGCACGCCTCGAGCGCGAGCAACAGGAGAAAGAACTGAGGCGCAAGGAGCGGGCGCAGGCCGCAGCCGAAGCAGCCGCGAAAAAACAGGCAGAGGCGGAGAAAGCGGCCGCCGAAGGTCAGGCTGTTGACGAACGTGCCGCCAAGTCGGCGCTTGTGGAGCAGGCCCTGGCCCGCAAGAAAGCAAAGGCACAAGCGTCCCAGTCGCCTGCCCCCAGTGCACCGCCGACCGAGGAAAAGCCCGACATCGAGGCCCTTGAGAAGCAGCTGGAGCAGGCCAGGTCCAAGCTGGAAACCATGCAAGGCATGCTTGATGACGCCAAAGCCCAGCAGGCAGACAACGTCGAGAAGCTGGAGAGGGCCGTGGCCAAGAATCACGATCGGGTGCAAAGAGCGGAAGAGGCGCTGTCTGAGGCCAGAGAAAAGCTGGCCGCCGGTCCGACTGAATCCCAGACAACCCACTAAACGAGATCAGGCAACACATCCATGGCATTTGTTCAGCAGTCATCGCCACACGCCCACAAGGCCCGGCCAACATCCCGCGTGATGTTGTGGGTTCTTATTGCGGCATTGCCTGGCCTGTTGGCCCAGACGCTATTCTTCGGCTGGGGCAACCTGATCAACGTGGTCTTCTGTATTGCCCTGGCGATCGCCTCTGAAGCTGCCCTGCTCAAGCTCAGAAAAAAGCCGGTCGCCTTCTTCATCAAAGACAATACGGCCGCCGTCACCGGCCTTCTGTTAGGTCTGTCGCTGCCACAGTTTGCGCCCTGGTGGGTATCTGCTGTCGCAGTGATCTCGGCTATCGTTGTAGCCAAACAACTCTATGGCGGGCTGGGCTCAAATCCTTTCAACCCTGCCATGGTTGGTTACGCCCTGGTTCTGGTGTCTTTTCCGGTGGCAATGACAACGAACTGGGCAGAGCCCGCCATGCTCTGGGACGGTGCTCCGGGCTTTGGCGAGACCCTGGCGACCATAGCCTCCGGCCACCAAACAGCGGTCGATGGCTGGACGATGGCAACGCCTCTTGACGAGTACAAACACAAGATCACCACCCACACAGCAACCGAGGTGCTGAACCACCCAACGTTTGGTGAGGGTATCGCCAGAGGCTGGGAATGGGTCAATGCGGCATTTCTGGCAGGAGGCCTTCTGCTCATCGCCCTGCGGATCATTACCTGGCACATTCCGGCAGGATTTCTTGGTGGGATGATCGTAATGAGCCTGGCCTTTGGCAACAATGCCGACCTCTATGCACCACTATCCCTGCATCTGCTTGCAGGCGGGACCATGCTCGGTGCCTTTTTTATCGCTACCGACCCGGTGTCAGCAGCTACGAGCCACCAGGGGAAACTCATCTATGGGGCGGGAATTGGCATCCTGATCTACCTGATCCGCACCTGGGGCAATTATCCCGACGCCGTGGCGTTCAGCGTTCTGCTGATGAATTTTGCCGTTCCTTTCATTGATCATTACACACCTCCACGCACTTACGGCCACCACAAGGCCCGTCGGGGTGTACCGGGGAGCCAGGGGTAATCATGGCTGCAGTTGCACAGTCCATCCGCCGCAGCGCCATCGGGCTCGGCCTGTTCGCCGTGATCACCGGCGGCACCATTGCCGTAACCCAGGTGGCCACGGAAGAGCGAATTCGTGAACAGGCCGCCCGCGCAGAGGCCCAGGCCCTGTATGAAATCATTCCCGAAAGCCGGCACAACAACGACCTGCTCAGGGATACGGTACAGTTGCCTGCCAGTGAGCGCCTGGCACAGCCCGGCCCTCTGAACGTCTGGGTAGCTCGACAGAACGAGCAGCCCATTGGCATGATAATGCCCGTGGTAGCACCCGACGGGTATTCCGGCAAGATTCATCTCCTCGTGGGAGTGGACATGACGGGGACCATTCTCGGAGTGAGGGTAACCAGTCACAAGGAAACGCCGGGGCTGGGAGACCAGATCGAAACCCGCAAATCCGACTGGATCAGGAGTTTCGATGGCCGCTCGCTGGGCAAACCACCGCACCGGGAGTGGAACGTTAAAAAGAATGGTGGAGAATTCGATCAGTTCACAGGCGCGACCATCACGCCAAGGGCTGTAGTGAAAGCGGTTCAGAAAGCGCTGATCTATTTTCGGGAAAACCGTCAGATTATCCGGGAGCGGCTCAACGAAGAGCCGTCACCGAGAGACAAGATCCTGAACCCTGAAGCGATTGCCGGCGAATCGTCCAATACGGAGCATTCCTGACCATGGCAACCAAATCATCGAGCGAAATCATCCGCGACGGGCTCTGGGACAACAACCCGGCCCTCGTCCAGGTGCTTGGGCTATGCCCGCTTCTGGCCGTGACCAGTACCGTTGTTAATGCCATCGGGCTGGGGCTGGCTACACTCATGGTGCTCATGGGGTCCAATCTTGCCGTGTCACTGATTCGCAATTTCGTAAGCGAGTCTGTGCGCCTGCCCGCATTCGTCATGATCATCGCTTCATTCGTAACCTGCGCCGAACTGCTCATGCAGGCCTTTACCTATGAGCTTTATCTGATTCTTGGCATCTTCATTCCACTGATCGTCACCAACTGCGCCATCCTCGGCCGGGCTGACGCTTTTGCTTCCAGAAATCCACCACTTCCGGCACTGCTGGATGGCGCCATGATGGGCCTTGGCTTTCTGGCGGTGCTGGTTGTCCTGGGCGGCCTTCGGGAACTCATCGGACAGGGCACCCTGTTTGTGGACATGCACCTGCTGCTGGGCCCCGTTGCTGCCGACTGGGTGATCCGCCCCTTCGACAACTACCCGGATATGCTGTTCATGATTCTTCCGCCCGGCGCCTTTATCGGGCTAGGACTGCTGATCGCGCTCAAAAATGGTATCGACAACCATCTGGAAGAGCGCCGCAAGGCACATGAACCAGCGCCTGTAGCAGCAGGCAGCAAGCGAGTCCGGGTTACCGGGAACGTATCCTGAGTCCGCACTTGCACAAGACTGAGAGCTGATGAACAAACAGAAACGCATTGAGATCTTCACCCGCCTCAGGGAGGCCAACCCCAACCCGACCACCGAGCTGAACTATTCCAGCCCGTTCGAGTTGCTGATTGCCGTTATTCTTTCGGCCCAGGCCACGGATGTGGGTGTCAACAAGGCTACCGACAAGCTGTTCCCGGTCGCCAACACACCTGAGGCCATCCTGGCCCTGGGAGTCGATGGCCTGAAGGAGTACATCAAGACCATTGGCCTGTTTAACAGCAAGGCCGAGAACGTGATCAAGACCTGTCGAATCCTGATTGAGAAACACGGCGGCCAGGTGCCGGAGCGGCGGGAGGATCTGGAGGCGTTGCCCGGAGTCGGTCGCAAAACCGCAAACGTGGTCTTGAACACCGCTTTCGGCCACATGGCCATGGCAGTGGACACTCACATCTATCGCGTGTCAAACCGCACCGGCATTGCGCCCGGCAAGAACGTTCTGGAGGTGGAGAACCGGTTGATGCGCCTGGTGCCAAAGGAGTTCCTGCTGGACGCGCACCACTGGCTGATTCTGCACGGGCGCTATACCTGTACCGCCCGCAAACCGAAATGCGGCGCCTGTATCATTGAGGACCTCTGCGAGTTCAAGCAGAAACGGGATTATCTCTGAATCCGGGGCGTAAAAAAGCCGGCATCTTGCCGGCTTTTTGTTTCAGATGCCAAGCCGCAGTTAGCGCTGACCCAGCATTTTCTCCTTCAGATCCTTCTGAGCCGGCTTATCGGACAGCCAGATTCCGAACAGGGCCTTTTTAAAGGCCAGGTCGCCAACCGTGTCCTTTTGCTCGCCGTTCTTGAGGACCCGCACGCCTTCGCCCGGCAGGTACACCAGATCGAAAACGTCTCCCTCGGTGATTTCTTCCTGGAAGACCGCCATAAACTGGTCCACATCCTCCTGGATAGATGCCATATCTCCGTCGGTGGAGGCCTCGAAACCTTCCAGGGTGGCCTCGGTCATGCGTTCGCTGGTAATCATGCCGGAGATAATGTGCAGAGTGATGGCCTGGGGCTCATCTGCGTTAATCACGGCCTCACCATCGTCGATGGTCTCGGGAACGTACAGACCGCCGACATACAGGTCCATGAACCATTTGGAACGGGTACCTGCGCCATTAAGCGTGAGTTCGGTATCCATGGCGGAATAGGTATCCGGAACATCAACACCTTCCACGGTGAGTGCGGCGGCTGGAGCAGACAGCAGGGCCGTCAGCGTCAGAGACGCAAAACCGGTTGTAAGAGCCTTCTTCATAGTCCTTTCCTTTTCGATCGTTATTATTGACGTGTTTCATTCGTGCACCGGGTTTCGACACCCTTATCCCCGCCCGGTCACGGCATTCTATCAACGGCGCTGGCGGGCGGGACGCGCCCTGGTTCTCATTTGGAGCGATCCTGAAACACAAAAAAGCCGGCCAGGGATTCCCTGGCCGGCTTTGGATCGAAAGAAAAGAAAGACGTTACTTGAACAGCAGGTTGCCGGACAGGCCTTCCTTCTCCAGGATCTCACGAAGACGACGAAGCGCCTCGACCTGGATCTGTCTTACTCGCTCACGGGTCAGACCAATCTCCTGGCCGACTTCCTCCAGCGTGCTCACCGGGTAGCCCCGCAGACCAAAACGGCGTGACAGAACTTCCTGCTGCTTGTCGCTAAGCTGGTCAATCCACTTCTCCAGGCAGGAACACATATTGTTGTCCTGCAGGAGATCCGCCGGATCCGAAGCCCCTTCATCCGCTACGGTATCCAGAAGCGACTTTTCGCCACCGGCACCAATGGGAGTGTCCATGGAAGCGACGCGCTCATTGAGACCCAACATCCGCTTAACGTCGGCCACGGGCTTATCGACCATTCTGGCGATTTCCTCCGCCGAGGGCTCATGATCCAGTTTCTGGGTCAGTTCCCGCGCTGCACGGAGATACAGATTGAGTTCCTTAACCACATGAATCGGCAGACGGATGGTGCGGGTCTGATTCATGATGGCCCGCTCAATGGTCTGGCGAATCCACCAGGTAGCGTAGGTGGAGAATCGGAAACCCCGCTCCGGATCAAACTTTTCCACGGCCCTGATCAGGCCAAGGTTACCCTCTTCGATCAGGTCCAGCAGGGTCAGCCCCCGGTTCACGTAACGTCGTGCGATCTTCACCACAAGGCGAAGGTTGCTCTCGATCATCCGTTTGCGGCCGGACTCCTCTCCCTTGCGTGCCAGACGGGCAAAATAGACCTCTTCTTCCGGCGTAAGCAGGGGGGAAAAACCAATTTCGTTGAGATACAGCTGAGTGGCATCCAGCTGCTTTTGACTGGTGAAATAACGTCCCTGGGTGGGGATGTCCTCTTCTACTTCGGCCACTTCTTCGGTGGGCTCTTTTTCAACTTTCTCTTCTGCTAACAATTGATCCTCGGCATCGTCCATGTCCGATACACGATCAATGATGATGTCTTCTTGCTCTGCTGACATTTGTCTTGCCCCGCCTCTCAATAATCCTGGATGTTCGCCCGATACTTCTTGTTATTGCGGACGTCTTTGTCTTCACACTTTTTTCTTCAGGACATTTTGTTGGTCGGCCTGTCATGGCCTTTACCGTTCTTGTTTTTCTTGCGAACGCGGTGTTTTGTCAGTGCCAGGGTGTGCGATCAGGGCAGCCTGCTGACTGCGTCATTCATTAGCGCGGCGGCAGATAATGGACTGGGTCAACCGGATTGCCATTTTTACGAATCTCAAAATGCAACATGGGTCGTTCAGCGCCACTGCTACCGAGCTCTGCGATCACCTGCCCGGCTTTCACATCCTCCCCTTCCTGCACCAGAATCTTCCGGTTATGAGCGTAAGCACTTAAATAGTGCTCGTTGTGATTCACGATAATCAGGTTGCCGTATCCAAGCAACCCGTTGCCGGCATAGACCACATTCCCGGTGGCCGCAGCTCTTACAGCATCCCCGGCTTGCCCGGCAATATCAATACCTTTATTGACTTTTCCGGATGTTGAATATCCAGCAATTACAGTGCCAACGTGAGGCCAGCGCCATTCAATCCGGGCCACGGTCTGGGTCTGGGAAGCGAGCGGCGCGCCCTTGTTCGCCGCTCTCGTCACCGCAGGTTTGGGTGCCGTGGCGGCTGTCTGTTTTGGAGGCGAAGCACGACTCGCCGTTCTCGGCGGTTGCGATCCAGACGGCTTTTTGGCAGCTGTAGTCTGACTGCCCGAGGTTACATTTCCGCGAAGATCCAGACGAATCACCTGACCCGCTTTGAGATTCCAGGGCGGACCAATGCCATTGGCGTCGCCAAGCTCGCGGTAGTCCCGACCATACCGCCAGGCTATGCTGTAAAGGGTTTCGCCGGGTTTGACGACGTGGCGGCCCCAATAGACCGGGGGATTGTAAATGTCGTCCTGGTAGAGTGCCGGCGTGTTACAGCCGGAAAGTAACAGCAGGGCCATGAGGGGCAGGAGTGCAAGGCGGCTGGCCAGCACCTTTTTCGCGGGGCGATCAGGCTCTGAGGCACCGGACGGGAACCGCGGGGACGCCGGTGAAACGGCAGTGATGAGCCCACGCATGAATCTCACAGGAATAAAACTGACCCAGTTATGAAAAATCCGTATAACCGCTGTCGGTTGTCGAAGCAGTTTCTAAAGTTTTTATAGTAACTTGCTAATATATTGCACATTTTTCTCGGGAAGCCAAGTTACTGACCGACCTCCCTTGTTACCTCCAGAAACATCCGTTTTGTGCGTTAGGTAACACTCTTCGCACACAGTCGCCTCAAATCACCTCGATGGTGCGACCTCTCCATGCCGGGAACCGAGCCACTCCACCAGCAGAACGAGGGCAAAACCGGCCGCCGCCATGAGCAGGGCAAATAGCACCTGGGGATCCTGGCCGGCCTGCTCCGCAAAGGTAGAGGGCCAGATACTCGTCTCATTAAGAGGAACTTGTTCACCGGAGCTGTTGGTACGCCAACTGAGAGTCTCCTTCCAGGGCCAGACCTTGTTGAGCGCTCCAATCATGAAGCCGGTGAGCAAGGCGAGCACGAGATCATGAAAATGGTGGAACGCCCAGGTGATCAGGCGGGCGATGGATAAAAGACCCACCACGCAACCTGCCATAAACAGAAGCAGAATGCCCGCGTCCAACGATTTGATCGCGGCGAGCACGGGCGCATACATACCAATAATCACCAGGATAAAGCTGCCCGAGATGCCAGGAAGAATCATGGCGCAGATGGCCAGCGCGCCGGCACCAAAGAACGCCAGAGTGGAAGGCGCGACCTCGCTGGCAGACAGGGTGGTTATCCACCACGCGATAACAATGCCGAACAACAGCGGAACCAGCAGTGCGGGCTTGTAGTGTCGCACCTGACGCCCGACATGCCACACCGAAGCGACGATCAATCCAAAGAAAAAGCTCCAGATCAGGATCGGGTAGGCCACCAGCATATAGCTGATCCCAGATGCCAGGGTAGCAATACTGGTCAGGACGCCCGCCAGCAAGGCGACCAGAAAAGTTCCGTCACAGGCGTGCCAGAACCGACTGAACCGGCCGCGAATCAAGTCATGGAAAACTGCTCCCGGAACCGCGTTGATCGCTTCCAGGAGGCGGAAATAGATACCGGTGATGAAGGCAATGGTGCCACCGGAAACCCCTGGAACGATATCAGCGGCACCCATGGCGATTCCCCGAAGAAACACGGCTGCAGGGTGGTGGCTGCGTGCAATATCGTTTTCCAGGATTGGTTTACTTTCTGACGAGTCGACCATGATTATCGGACAACCCCGCCCAGAAGCGGCACAAACCGGACCGGTTCCAGCTCCTTGTGATCAAAGCGATCTCCCCGCCGGGTTACCTGCACCAGCACCTGGTTCTCCTCACCGACAGGGGCAATCAACACGCCACCGTCTGCCAGTTGGGCGAGCAATTCGGCTGGAACTTCAATGGGCGCTGCGGTCACGATAATGCCGTCGAAAGGGCCACGTTCAGGCCAGCCCATGCCACCATCAGCATGTTTCAGGAACACGTTTCTGGCGTTCAGTTGTCGCAACCGGTCCCGGGCCCTGTCCTGAAGCGCCTTGATACGCTCGACGCTGTAGATTTCGGCGAACAGGCGGGAGAGCACCGAGGTCTGGTAACCGGACCCGGTGCCAAGCTCCAGGACCCGTGAGGGCCCGTGGGCAAGCATTAATTCAGTCATGCGGGCCACTATGTAGGGCTGTGACAAGGTTTGGCCGTAGCCAATCGGTAGCGATGTATCTTCGTAGGCTCTATGGGAAAGCGCCTCATCCAGGAAAATGTGCCGTGGTACCTCTCCCATAATCTCAAGTACCCGGTCCGACTCGATGCCGGCTTCCCTGAGGCGCTGAACCAGTCGCATCCGGGTGCGTCGGGAGGTCATCCCGATGCCTTCGAGCTGCGCTGTCATCCCCGCCCCTCCAGCGAAACCTCCAGGGTATCGACCCAATCCCGGAGCCGTGAGAGCGCCTCATGCCGGGTCATGTCGATGTGAACCGGGGTAACAGAGACATAACCTTCACGTACGGCATTGAAATCAGTGCCGGGACCGGCGTCACCGCCGACACCTGCCGCCCCGATCCAGTAACGCTCTTTGCCGCGAGGACAGGTCATCGGGACGGCACCCTCTGCCCGTTCCCGGTGGCCCAGGCGCGTCACCCGAATGCCAGCCAGTTCCTCCCAGGGAACATCCGGGACATTCACGTTGAGAATGGAGCGAGGCCCCAGCACCAGGGGACGCTCGTTCTCGAGCAGCACCCGGACAACCCGGGCGGCGGTCTCGTAGTGAAAGTGGCCATCGTTGACAAGGGAGACGGCAATGGCGGGAAGTCCGAGGTGGCGACCCTCGGTTGCCGCAGCAACGGTACCGGAGTAGATAATGTCGTCGCCTAGGTTGGCGTGTGTGTTGATACCCGACACCACCCTGTCGAACGGCTCACGGAACAATCCGTTCACCGCCAGATGGACGCAGTCGGTCGGTGTTCCATCGACCGAACGAAAACCGTTGGGATGTTCCTCAACCGTCAGGGGGCGATTGAGCGTGAGGGCGTTACTGGCGCCGCTGTGATCCCGGTCAGGCGCCACGACCTCAAGCTCACCCAGTCCTTTTAAGCCATCAAACAGGGCTATGAGCCCCGGTGAATGAACGCCGTCATCATTCGACAACAGAATACGCACAGTGTTCTCCGCTAGCCTTGTTGTTCGTTGTGTCGGCCGAGGCTCATGTCCTCAAGCTCGAAAATATCACTCAAAATCGTTGTCGCGTACTGGCCGGGCGAAAGAAAAAACACCAGCTCCAGACAGTCCTCAGCGACCCACTGCCAGGAGAGGCTCTCCGGTTTTACCGCCAATGGCCTTCGCTCCGGTTTCATCCGGGTGACCGAAAAAAGGGCGGCCAACTCCGGGGTTTGCTCGACAATGCCCCGCTCGAAGGTTTCCAGGGGCCCGGAAGCGGTGGTGCCGCCGTCACCCCACAGTGGACCTGTCGCTCCTGCCTCGGCCCAGCTGCCATCGTCTACCCGAGCTGCCAGCACCTCATTGAACAGCCAGGAGCGCGCTGCCGAAAAATACAATACGTTTTTCGAGCCGTCGCTGCCAGCTCGCTTTTTGCCACCCCGGCCTTTTCCACCGGACCGGCCACGTCGGTTCAGGGTAGCGGGATCAAGATGCACCGCACGGTCAAGGTTAGCGCCATCATTGCCAAACCGTTGGGGACCAAAGTAGTTTGGAGCCCCAATATCACCCAGACGCTCCAGCGCTCGATCAATAATCTGGTGCTCACCGGAGACTGCCCTCAGGGTAATCTTGAAGCCATTCCCCCTGTGCTCCCCACGCCGCAATTTCCGCGCCTGCCGCGAAGCCGCCAGAACCGGCCAGCGTAGGCTAATCTCCCGGATCAGAGCGATGTCCTGATCCTCGTTTCCGGGACGGTACAGACTGAACCACTGGCGGGTAACAGCATGCCTATCCTTGAGCCCACAGAAACCGACATCAAAGTGACGACACCCGGCGATCCTGGCCAATTCGCGGGCGACATACTCTGTGTTATCACCCACTTTCTCCAGTTTCAAACAAAGATGCTCGCCACTGCCTGCGATTACCTCTCCCTCGACGGCCGGGCCGCTTTCCGGCAGCTCCAGCAATTCGTCGACAATGAAATCGCCCGGGGCGGTTTTCAAGCGGCCAGAGGCAATACGACCGCCGCCGGAGGTTGGCCAGTCAAGGCGCCAGTTGCTCAAGATTCCACCGGTTCAAGCAGGCAGATCGCCTGGCAGGCAATGCCTTCGCCGCGCCCGGTAAAACCCAGCTTTTCCGTGGTGGTGGCTTTCACGCTGACACGACTGGCCGGCACGCCCAGATCTTCGGCAATGTTCAAACGGATGGCATCGATATGGGGCGCCATCTTGGGAGCCTGGGCAATGATTGTGGTATCCACGTTAACGACGGAGAAACCCTCGTCCCGGACCCGGTTCACAACCCGACGCAAAAGGTCCCTGCTGTCGGCCCCTGCCCACTCGTCACTGGTGTCTGGGAAGAAATGCCCGATGTCGCCAAGCGCGGCAGCGCCCAGCAATGCATCTGCCAACGCATGCAGCAGGACATCACCATCAGAATGGGCCTTGAGCCCGTGGGAATGCGGAATGCTTACGCCGCCAATAATCACAGAGTCGCCTTCGCAGAAGGCGTGGACATCGAAGCCCTGACCAATACGCATAATGTGCTCCGGAACACTCCGAAAGTTCAGAATTGGCTCAGAATGAAGCCTGCCAGTGCCAGATCGGCGGGCACGGTGATCTTGATATTGTCCGGCCGCCCTTCAACCAGCACCGGCATGTTACCGGAAAACTCCACCGCGGAGGACTCATCGGTCACCGGAAGCTCTCGGGCAAGAGCTGCCTCCAGAGAATCAACAAGGACCCGATAGCGAAACATCTGGGGCGTCAGAGCCCGCCACAACCCCGTGCGATCAACGGTCTCAATCACTGCCGGAAGCTCAGCAGTACCGGCTTTCTTTAAAGTGTCGGCAACCGGCGAGGCAAGCAGCCCCCCGACAGGATGGCTGTAGAGCCGGTCAATCAGATTGGAAAGATCCCGGGTATGAAGGCAGGGCCTCGCCGCATCGTGCACCAGAACCCAGTCGTCATCTTTCACCTGTTCCGCCATGGCGTGCAGCGCCGACAACACCGAACCAGCTCTTTCGGAACCGCCGGTACAGGTCTGGATTCGGCTATCGCCGCTGGCTTCGGTATCCGGCCACCAATGGTCGGCCGGGTGCAATGGCACCATGCAGCCGGAAAAAGGAGCTGAATCCATGAGTCGGGAAAGGGTGATGTCGAGAATGAAACGCTCGCCAATCCGAAGGTACTGTTTCGGTTGCTCAGCCTGCATACGCTGGCCGATGCCGGCGGCAGGAACAATCAGCCAGAGTCTCGGAGCAGGCATAGACAATCAGTTTTCAACAACCAGGAAAAAGGTCTCGTCGTCTCTTATCAGGCCGAGGTTCATTCTGGCCCGTTCTTCAACGGCGCCCTGCTCGTTACGCAGATTCCTGACTTCGGCATAGAGACGTTCATTGCGGGTAGCCAGTTCGGCATTTTCTTCACGTTGCTCGGCAATAGACTGCTCCAGAGCCCATACCTGCGCAAAGCTGCCCTCCCCGACCCACAGGCGCACCTGCAGCAGGAGAATCACAACAACCATTAAGGTCCAGAGCAACTTCATTGCCGATTCCGTTCAAAATTCAATCAATCAAAATACCAACGCCGGACGTTGAGTATAGACCTTAGAGTAGATTAGCAACAAATTCTTCTAACTGCCTGTACAAAAAGGCCATCATGTCCGGAATTTCGCCCAGAACACGATGGCCTTAACAGTTTTTCGCCAATTACCGGCCAGACACTCTGCCAGAACCGGTGGGATCAGTCGATCAGCCCTGCCCTTTGATCTCGCTCAGGCCGCGGTAAGGCGCCTTACCGTCCAGCGCTTCTTCGATGCGCAGCAGCTGGTTGTACTTGGCAACACGATCCGAGCGGCACAGGGAACCGGTCTTGATCTGGCCGGCGCAGGTCGCCACCGCCAGATCGGCAATGGTGGTGTCCTCGGTTTCACCGGAACGATGTGAAATCACGGCAGTGAAACCGGCATCCTGGGCCATCTTGATGGCATCGAGGGTTTCGCTCAGGCTGCCGATCTGGTTGAACTTGATCAGGATGGAGTTACCCACGCCCTTCTCGATACCCTGCTTCAGGATTTTGGTGTTGGTCACAAACAGGTCGTCACCAACCAATTGAACCTTGGCGCCCAGTTTGTCGGTCAGCACCTTCCAGCCATCCCAGTCGCTCTCGTCCATGCCGTCTTCAATGGAGACAATCGGATATCGCTCACACAGGCCTGCCAGGTAATCGGCAAAGCCCTCGGAATCGAAGCTCTTGCCTTCACCTGACAGCTGGTACTGACCATCCTTGTAGAATTCAGAAGACGCACAGTCCAGGGCGAGGGTCACATCGGTACCAAGCTTGTAACCGGCCTTCTCGACCGCTTCCTGGATAACCGCCAGCGCCGCTTCGTTGGAGGGCAGGTTGGGAGCAAAACCACCCTCATCACCGACCGCTGTGTTCAGGCCCTGGGCCTTAAGCACTTTTTTCAGGCTGTGAAAAATCTCCGCGCCAACACGCAGGGCTTCAGAGAAGCTCTTGGCGGAAACCGGCTGAACCATGAACTCCTGGATATCAACGTTGTTATCCGCGTGCTCACCACCGTTCAGGATGTTCATCATCGGCACCGGCATGGAGAACTGGCCAGAGGTGCCGTTGATGTCTGCAATGTGCGCATACAGCGGCTTGCCCAGGGAGATAGCTGCAGCCTTGGCCGCCGCCAGGGAAACTGCCAGGATGGCGTTGGCGCCCAGGTTGGCCTTGTTCTCGGTACCGTCGAGGTCCAGCATGATCTGATCCAGAGCACGCTGATCAGCTGCATCTTTGCCTACCAGTGCATCACGGATCTTGCTGTTCACGGCTTCTACAGCCTTCAGAACACCCTTGCCAAGGTAACGGGAAGCGTCACCATCACGCAGTTCCAGGGCTTCCCGGGAACCCGTGGAGGCACCAGAAGGCGCGCAGGCGCTGCCGACGGTGCCGTCTTCGAGGATAACGTCGGCTTCTACTGTCGGGTTACCGCGGGAATCCAGAACCTCACGGCCCTTGATGTTGGCAATCTTGGTCATTCTTCTCTGTCTCCAAGTTCATGTTCAAATTCGGGAGTCAGAGCGAGAGGGAACGGCCCTCTAAATCTTCGCAGGGCCGTTCCCGCTCGCTCCCATAGTCCGCGTAAAACGCCAACACCGCCAATCAGGCGGTGTCGATAGGTTTAAAGCTTTTTACCAGATCATCCACAGCTTTCACCCGCTGCAGGAAGGGCTCAAGCTGGCTGAGCCGCAAAGCACACGGGCCATCGCACTTGGCTTTGTCCGGGTCCGGATGGGCCTCCAGGAACAAACCGGCCAACCCCTGGGACATACCCGCCAGCGCGAGGTCAGTCACCTGGGCACGTCGGCCACCGGCCGAATCCGCGCGTCCGCCGGGCATTTGCAGGGAGTGGGTCACATCAAACATCACCGGTACGTTCATGGCTTTCATGATGCCAAAGCCCAGCATGTCGACAACCAGGTTGTTGTAGCCGAAGCTGCTGCCCCGCTCACACAGGATCACCTTGTCATTGCCGGCTTCCTCGCACTTGGTGATGATGTGCTTCATTTCCTGGGGAGCCAGGAACTGGGCCTTCTTGATGTTGATCACCGCTCCGGTTTTCGCCATGGCGACCACCAGGTCGGTCTGGCGGCTCAGGAAAGCCGGCAGCTGGATGATGTCGCATACCTGCGCTGCGGGAGCGGCCTGGGCCGGCTCGTGGACGTCCGAAATAATGGGAACACCAAACTTGCTCTTGATGTCCGCCAAAATCTGCAGCCCTTTCTCAAGGCCTGGACCACGAAACGAATTCACCGACGAACGGTTGGCCTTATCAAACGACGCCTTGAAAACGTAGGGAATGCCGAGCTTGCCGGTGGCCTCAACGTAGGCCTCGGCAACCTCCATGGCCAGCTCCGGCGACTCAAGGACGTTCATGCCACCAAAGAGCACAAACGGCTTGTCGTTGGCGACGTCGATTCCCGAAACGCTTACAGTGCTCTGCGCCATGCTCAGGATCCTTTCTTGCAGGCCAGTGCTGCCTCAACAAAGCCTTTGAACAGCGGGTGGCCGTCCCTGGGCGTGGAGGTAAATTCCGGATGGAACTGACAGGCGACAAACCAGGGATGATCCGGCGCTTCAACCACTTCGACCAGACGACCATCGGTCGAACGACCTGAGATCTGAAGACCGGCCTCTTCCAACTTTGGCAGGAAGTGGTTGTTGACCTCGTAACGATGGCGATGACGCTCGCGAATGGTTTTCTTGCCATAGCAGTTGGCAATGGTGGAACCTTCGGTAAGCACGCAATCCTGGGCGCCGAGACGCATGGTCCCGCCAAGATCAGATTCTTCCGTACGCTCTTCGCGCTCTCCGGTGGAATCCAGCCATTCGGTGATCAGGCCCACCACCGGCTCCGGCGTGTGCTCGCGGAATTCTGTGCTGTGAGCGTCGGTCAGACCGGCCACGTTCCGCGCGTATTCAATTACAGCAACCTGCATACCCAGGCAGATGCCAAGGTAAGGAACCTTGTTCTCACGGGCATACTGAACCGTGCGGATCTTGCCTTCCACGCCGCGCTCACCGAAACCGCCCGGCACCAGAATCGCGTCGGCATTGGCCAGCGCACCGGTGCCATCACGCTCGATGTCTTCGGAATCGATGTAGTTGATATTGACCTTGGTGCGGGTCTTGATGCCGGCGTGCAGCAGGGATTCGATCAGCGACTTGTACGCGTCGAGAAGCTCCATGTACTTGCCAACCATGGCAATGGTCACTTCCTGCTCGGGATTCATCAGTGATTCAACAACGTTGTCCCACTCACTGAGGTCCGCAGGACGTGCATCCAGGCCGAATCGTTCGATAACGAGCTGATCCAGGCCATGCTCATAGAGCATGCGAGGAATGGCGTAAATGGATTTGGCATCCTGGAGAGGAATAACGGCCCGCTCTTCGACGTTGGTGAACAGGGCAATCTTGCGTCGTGAACTGGCGTCCACCTCGTGCTCGGAGCGGCACAGCAGGATATCCGGCTGCAGACCGATAGAGCGCATTTCCTTGACCGAGTGTTGGGTGGGCTTGGTCTTGATCTCACCCGCAGTGGCAATGTACGGAACCAGGGTCAGATGCATGAAGATCGCACGCTGGGGACCCACTTCCACCTTCAGCTGACGACAGGCTTCTAGGAACGGCAGGGATTCAATATCACCCACCGTGCCACCGATTTCGATCAATGCCACGTCGGCACCGGCGGCACCTTCAACGACCCGGCGCTTGATCTCGTCAGTGATATGGGGGATTACCTGCACAGTTCCGCCCAGGTAGTCGCCACGGCGCTCCTTGCGGATTACTTCCTCGTACACCCGACCGGTGGTGAAGTTGTTGCGCTTGCTCATCGGGGAGCGGATGAAGCGCTCGTAGTGGCCCAGATCGAGGTCTGTTTCCGCGCCATCCTCGGTGACAAAAACCTCACCGTGCTGGAACGGGCTCATGGTGCCGGGGTCCACGTTGATGTACGGGTCCAGCTTGAGAATAGTGACCTTCAGGCCGCGTGCCTCGAGGATCGCAGCCAGAGAGGCTGATGCGATACCTTTCCCCAAGGAGGACACGACACCGCCGGTGACGAAAATATAACGCGTCATGCAGATTCCGTGATTGTCTGGTTCGGTGAAGGAGGGAGATTGTCATCTCAAGATGGGACGCCAGACTACCAGAAAGGCCCCATTGACTCAATCACATTCCCGCTCTACGACCAGCCGCCAACCGGCGGCATGGGCGCCTCCCGAGTATTGTTCAGAACACCATAAATCGCCAATGGCAATGAGCTCTGCTGCGTCCCCGGAACCCGCGAAAACCAGCGGCAGACGGGCCCTTTCCCAGGGTGGAACGCTGACTTCCTGCAGCCATTTCTTGAGCGAACGGGACGGCCCATCGGGACGGAAACGGACCCGCTCGCCACCCTGCCTCGTAAATATCCGTATTGGCGGCAACGACTGTTCCGGGGTAACGACAGATTCCAACCTGAGGGACCACTCTCCCCACGCCACGCCCTCCCCCGGCTCGAGATCGACCGGAGCGTCCGGTAACGGGCCGCGGTCGGGAACCAGACAAAGATCACCCTGGAAGCGCCGAAAACTGAAACCGTCGGACCGGAACTCCGGCTCCCGATCCTCTGCGGCAAACAGCAGGTTCCGAATGACCTGCTGCCAGTCACCAGGGGTGGGCGCATGAAACCCGCGTTCCCGTGCCCACCAACGTAGCAGATTCTTCTGCTCCGCCAGAGGCAGTGTTTTCAGGCCATCAACGGGGAGACGGTCCCGGTCGCCGCCGATTGCCTGCCACTGCAACGCGGCCAGTTTGCGGTTCAGCGCTTCGCTCTCGCCACAGGATTCCGCCGTGTGCCGCAGCCTGCGATTCAACCCCGGCCAGCGATCCCGCAAGAGCGGCAACACAGTGTGACGGAGGAAATTCCGGTCAAATCGCTGGTCGGTATTGCTGGGGTCATCAACCCATGACAGGCCAGCGACCCTGGCCCAGCGCTCGAGTTCGGCCCTCTCAAACGCGAGCAGGGGCCGGACGAGGGTCGCGGCGCCCAGCTCACGACTGGCCGGCATGCCCGCCAGCCCGGCCACACCGCTGCCCCTGAGCATCCGGAACAGAACGGTTTCCGCCTGGTCATCCCCATGGTGAGCCATCAAGACCAGGTCCCCCTTCCCGACCAGCGCCTCGAGGGCGGCATAGCGAGCCTTGCGGGCAGCTTCCTCTATACCCGCACCCGAGCTACGACCACCATCGACGGTTACCCGCTCAACCACAAGCGGCACGCCAAGTCGCTCACATTCACCGCGACAAAACGACTCGGTATCCGATGCATTGGGTTGGAGCTGATGATTGATATGGATCGCCCGGACAGCGCCGGAACGGCCATGGCAGTGGGCTGCCAGGTGCAATAACAGGGTGGAATCGAGGCCGCCGCTCAGGGCGACCCAAAGACGGGTGTGATCGGGGAGTTCTCTGACCGGGGCACACAGGGCCTCCGGCCAGTGGAATCCGAAGCCGGGCTCAGCGCCCGGTGTCATAGCGGGTCAGCCGCTCGTAGCGGCGGGATACCAGCTCATCCAGTGGCAGGCGGCTGAGTTCAGCGACGCCTTTTGCCAGAACCTCTTTGAGGGATTCCGACATTTTTTCGGGATTGCGGTGAGCACCGCCGAGGGGCTCTGTTACCACGTTATCCGCCAGCCCCAGATCTTTGAGCCGGTCAGCCGTAACACCCATGGCCTCCGCCGCCTGAGCAGCGTATTCGGCACTCTTCCAGAGGATCGACGCACATCCCTCTGGAGAAATCACCGCGTAGGTGGAGTATTGCAGCATGTTCAGCTGGTCACAGACACCGATGGCCAACGCGCCACCGGAACCGCCCTCACCGATCACCGTGGAGATAATGGGTGTCTTGAGGCGGGACATCACGGCCAGGTTGAAGGCAATGGCCTCACTCTGCCCACGCTCTTCAGCACCAATGCCAGGATAGGCACCCGGCGTGTCGATGAACGTGAGAATGGGCATCTTGAACCGCTCGGCCATTTCCATCAGGCGCAGGGCCTTGCGATAGCCCTCAGGGCGGGGCATACCAAAATTGCGCTTGACCTTGTCCCGCACTTCCCGGCCCTTCTGATGACCAATCACCATCACCGGCTTGTCGTCCAGCCGGGCAGTACCCCCTACGATCGCCAGGTCGTCTGCATAACGGCGATCACCGTGCAATTCATCGAAATCCTCAAACATGGATTCGATGTAGTCCAGGGTGTAGGGCCTGCGAGGATGGCGGGCCAGCCGGGCAACGTCCCAGGGCTTGAGATCGGAGAAAATGCTCTCTGTGAGGCTGACGCTTTTTTTCTTCAGCCGGGTGATCTCGTCGGTGATATTGATGTCGGTGTCATTGCCAACCATCCGAAGCTCTTCAATCTTGGCTTCCAGGTCGGCGATTGGCTGTTCGAAATCCAGATAGTTAGGGTTCATGATGTTCCATCATTTTTTGCCAGGCGGGAAAATGCTCCGCCAAACCAGAATTTACACAAAGATAGCAGCGCCCGGTCAGTGGCTAAAGCGGACATTGGTATGAGTCCGCTATCTGACAAACTTTTAATTTTCAGCTTACTCAATCATAGACCAGTTCTACCGACTGGTCGCCTACGAGGTAACGGAGCTCCAGTAGCAGGTTGTCATCCGGCTGCACCCGCCAGGATTCACCCAGCTCGATCCGGGTGGACGCCTCGGGGCTGCTGTACTCAATCCAGACCGGACTGCCATCACAGCGGAACGGCCTCAGGGTGGTGTCCAGTTTCTCCAGCAGTCCGTTCTGCAGCTGATCGGCGTGCAGGTTGAGCTTCAACCCACGACTGAACTGCTGACGAGCGCTCGCGACATCCATCACCGAGCTCACCCGCATCTTCATCTGGCCGGAATAGTCGTCGTGGCTAACCTGCCCTTCCACGACAATCACCTGGTCAGATTGCAACAGCTCCCGATTTTCAAAGAAGGCTTCCGAGAACAGGGTCGCCTCTATCCGCGCGCTCCTGTCATCCAGCGTAATGAAACACATGGTGGAACCGGTGCGGGTTTTCATGGTGCGCTGGGCAACCACCAACCCGGCGACGCGCTGGGGTGACTTGTTCGGCTTCAGATCGGCGATGGAGGACCGGACAAACCGCCGAACCTCTTTCTCGTATTCATCAAACGGGTGGCCGGTGAGGTAAAGCCCCAGGGTATCTTTCTCCCCTTTCAGCCGCTGTTTTTCGGGCCACTCGCGCATGCCGGCCACGTCCTCGTAGGGATCGCCACCGTCACCGGCCTCGAGCATTTCGCCGAACATATCCATCATGCCGACGGACTCGTTACGGGATTGCTGGCCGGCCTGCTGCACGGCCTTATCGATGCTGGCCATCAACTGAGCCCGGCTGGCGCCAAGCTTGTCCATGGCGCCGCACCGGATCAGCGCTTCCATGGCGCGCTTGTTGACCTTTTTCAGGTCAATGCGTCGGCAAAAATCGAAAATATCCTGATAGGGCTCGCCATCGCCACGACCTTCCACGATGCTCTGGATCGGGCCCTCGCCCAGGCCTTTGATAGCACCGAGGCCATACACAATCTGGCCTTCGTCGTTGACGGTAAAGGTGTATTCCGAACGGCTGACGTCTGGCACCAGAAGATCCAGCTTCATGTTCCGGCACTCTTCCACCAGCGTGACCACCTTGTCGGTGTTCTGCATATCGGCAGTCAGTACCGCGGCCATGAATTCTGCCGGGTAATGGGCTTTCAGCCAGAGTGTCTGGTAGGACACCAGTGCATAGGCGGCGGAGTGGGATTTGTTGAAGCCATAGCCGGCAAACTTCTCGACCAGGTCAAAGATGTTTTCGGCCAGGGTCGTGTTGATCCCGTTCTGCTCACAGCCATCCAGGAAAAACTGCTTCTGCTTGGCCATTTCCTCGGGCTTTTTCTTGCCCATGGCGCGTCGCAGCATGTCCGCATTACCAAGGGTATAACCGGCCATCACCTGGGCGATCTGCATGACCTGCTCCTGGTACAGGATAACCCCGTAGGTGGGCTCCAGAACCGGCTTCAGGCCTTCATACTGGTAATCCGGATGCGGGAAGGACATGGGTTGGCGGCCGTGCTTACGGTCGATAAAGTCGTCCACCATGCCCGATTGCAGCGGCCCCGGCCGGAACAGGGCCACGAGGGCGATCATGTCTTCGAGGGAGTCTGGCTGCAGACGGCGAATCAGGTCCTTCATGCCCCGGGATTCCAGCTGAAACACCGCCGTGGTTTCCGCTTTCTTGAGCATGTCGAACGAGGGCACGTCATCCAGCGGAATCTCGTTAATGTCGAGCGGCTGCATGCCCTTCTTTTCCCGGCGCGGATTGATCATGTTCAGCGCCCACTTGATGATCGTGAGCGTCCGCAGACCCAGGAAGTCGAACTTCACCAGGCCGGCGTCTTCCACATCGCCCTTGTCGAACTGGGTCACCAGGCTGCCGCCCTCGTCGTCGCAGTACAGGGGCGAGAAATCAGTGATCTTGGTGGGCGCGATCACCACGCCGCCGGCGTGCTTACCGGCGTTCCGGCACACGCCCTCGAGCTTCAGGGCCATTTCCCAGATTTCCTGGGCTTCCTCGTCGTTCTCGAGAAACTCGACCAGCTGTGGCTCCTGCTCCAGAGCCTTCTCCAAGGTCATGCCCGGCTCGAACGGGATCATTTTGGACAGCTTGTCGGCCAGGCCATAGGATTTGCCCTGCACCCGGGCAACATCCCGCACAACCGCCTTCGCGGCCATGGTGCCGAAGGTAATGATCTGCGACACCGCCTCTCGACCGTATTTCTGGGCGGTGTATTCGATCACCCGGTCCCGGCCCTCCATGCAGAAGTCGACGTCAAAGTCGGGCATGGAAACCCGTTCCGGGTTCAGGAACCGCTCGAACAGCAGGTCATATTCTAGTGGATCCAGGTCAGTGATCAGCTGGGCGTAGGCCACCAGCGAGCCGGCACCGGAACCCCGGCCTGGCCCCACGGGCACACCGTTGTTCTTGGCCCACTTGATGAAGTCCATCACGATCAGGAAGTAGCCCGGGAACCCCATCTGGATGATGATATCCAGCTCGAAGTTCAGGCGCTTGTAGTAGGCCTCGCGTTTGGCATCGTATTCCGGATCGTCCTTGCTGAGGGTCTTGGCCAGCCGCTCTTCCAGCCCCTCCTCGGAGACCTTCCGGAAATAGTCGTCCATGGTCATGCCATCGGGAATCGGGTAATTGGGCAGGAAATACTCACCCATCCGAACCTTCACCGAGCAACGCCGGGCAATCTCCACGGTGTTCTCGATTGCTTCCGGGATGTCGCTGAACAGCTCGATCATCTCATCGGCGCTGCGCAGGTACTGCTGGTCACTGAACCGGCGATCACGGCGCGGATCATCCAGGGTACGACTCTCACCGATACAGACCCTGGCCTCGTGAGCCTCAAAGTCTTCCGCCTCCAGGAAGTGCACATCGTTAGTGGCAACCACCGGAAGGCCAAGAGCACCGGCCAGCTCAACACTCAGGTGCAGGCAGTCTTCGTCTCCTGGACGACCGGTGCGCTGTAACTCGAGGTAGTAGCTATCCGGGTACAAATCCATCCAGTAACGGGCGCGCTCGCGGGCCAATTCCGGTTTGCCCGCCATCAAAGCCTTGCCCACATCGCCCATTCTCGAACCAGAGAGCGCAATCAAACCGTTCGGCCGAGCCTCAAGCCATTTGCGCTGGATGATTGGCTTGCCAAACCGCTGCCCCTCGGTATACCCCAGGGAAATGATTTCGGTGAGGTTGAGATAACCGTCGTTATCTCGCGCCAACAGCGTGATGCGGAACGGGTTCTCGGGCTCGTCCGGATTTTCCAGCCACAGATCGGCGCCAATAATGGGTTTGACGCCCGCGCCCATGGCCGCCTTGTAAAAGCGAACCAGCGAGCACATGTTGGATTGCTCGGTCAGGCCAACAGCCGGCATGCCCAGCTCGGCAACGCGCTTGATCAGCGGTTTAACCCTGACCAGGCCATCCACCATGGAGTATTCGGAATGGACGCGGAGGTGTACAAAAGTCTGCGACATAACGTCAGGTTATTCCTGCTGTGTAATTCAGTTGGGGCGGCCGGCTCAACCGCCGATCACGGCCCGGAGTTCTTCTTCGGTCTGGGGTCCAAAACGGGTCTCGACCAGATCGCCGCCCGGATTAACCAGAAAAGTGGCAGGCAGCGCGACCGGTAACTTCCAGCCGAACCCCGGCCCTGGATCGTCCGCCAGCATGGTAAATTCAATCCCCATACGCTCGCCCAGTTCGACCAATGCGTCGCCCTGCACCCCATCAAAATTGACGGCGAGTACGGTAATGTCCGGCGCCTTGTCCAGCTCATTGAGCTCGGGAATTTCTTCGAGGCACGGTTTGCACCATTCCGCCCAGTAGTTAACCAACACCCACTGGCCGCGCAAGGTGTCCCAGTTCAGTTTTGTGCCTTCTGCCCGCTCTAGCTCGATTTTCTGGCAGCCGGACATCGCCAGAATGAGCAGCGCCACGGCCAGAACATGCAGGCCGGAACGCCTACGGACAGAATCAGGGTACTGCACTGGAAAACCTCCTGTTAGACTACCGGCCACAGAAATCGTGGACTCCATTCAGACAATCAGGCACGAAGATGACAGAACCCACCCGGATTTTCCACAACCCTCGCTGCTCGAAATCCCGCCAAACCCTTGAACTGCTTACCGAACGGGGAATTGAGCCAGAGATTATACGCTACCTGGAAACACCACCGACAGAGCAGGAGCTCAAGGATATCCTGAACGCACTGGATCTTCGCCCCCGCGAACTGATGCGCACGAAAGAAAAAGAGTATAAAGAACAGGGCCTGAACAGCCCCGACCTGAGCGACGAACAACTCATCGCCGCGATGGTAGCAACACCGAAACTGATTGAACGACCGATTGTAATCGCCAACGGCAAAGCAGCACTTGGCCGGCCACCGGAAAACGTTCTCTCGATCCTGTAACGCCGAACAATCTCCTCCAGCCAGATCAGAAGGATCTCTGACGATGTCCGATCAATTGCCCTATGTTCTCGTGCTATTTTACAGCCGCACAGGCCAGACTGCGGAGCTGGCCAGCCAGATTGGTCGTGGCGTGGCCCGGGTAACAGGCATGGAAGCGAGGTTGCGGGCGGTACCGCCGGTTTCACCGGACACGGAAGCGTCCCTGCCCGCAGTTCCGGACTCTGGAGCGCCTTACGCCAGCAAATCCGATCTCGCAAATTGCGCCGGCCTGGCCATCGGCAGCCCCACCCGCTTTGGCAACATGGCAGCGCCCCTGAAGCATTTCCTCGACACGACCGGCGACCTCTGGCTGAGCGGAACCCTGGAAGGCAAACCGGCGGGCGCGTTTACCTCTACCGGCAGCCTCCATGGCGGGCAGGAAACGACTCTCATGACCATGATGATGCCGCTGCTGCATCATGGCATGGTGGTCTGCGGCCTGCCCTACTCGGAGAAAAGTCTCGGCGAAACGGACACCGGTGGCACGCCCTACGGCCCTACCCACTGGGCGGGAACCGGCGAACAGCAACCCCTGAGCACGCATGAGAAAGCCCTGTGCCAGGCCTTTGGCGAACGTCTGGCGCGACTGGCGCTGAAACTCGCTGACTGATACGCGACCGGGCGCAGGACGTACTTTGCTTTACACTTATCGACTCCGGAACACACTATGCTGAACAACCCGAAGGCCCGCATCACTGTGCGGGCGACGATCGCCCTTTACATCGGCGTGCTTGCCACCCTGCTGATTACCACGTTCTACCCGGCTCCCGTCGAGGGTGTTTCAATACCCCTGATGCTGGCGGTGAAACTGGTCCCGCTTTTGCCCTTTGCGGTCACGGTCTTTCGCGGTCACAATCGGGGCTATATCTGGATGTCCTTCGTGGTGATCTTCTACTTCACTCAGGCCGTTGTTTCGGCATGGCTGAGCGAAGGCGCCCCGGGGCCGGTCATTTTGACGGTACTGACCTTCCTGTTGTTCACTGTTGCCATGATTCACCTGAAGGTGAACCGGCCGGTGGCAGACGGAAACACACCCTGAAGACCTGGAACTGACCCTCTATGGCTGACACGAGCAACTCCGGAACGGTGCAGCGGCCACCCGCGCCGCCCAGAAGTACCCTGACCTTGAGAGATGTTTGCACCGCGCTTGTTACCAGCGGGGAAATCAGCCAGGAAGACGCAGAGCGGGTGTTGTCGGCCAACCTGGGCGCGGCAACCGGCGACGGACAGAAAGGGAGGCGCCACCCGCTGGAACTGGTGGCGATTGCCGCGCTGACCAGCCAGAAGAGCGGTCGTACCCTGGATCTGGATCGGCTGACTCACTGGCTGGCCGACTGGGCGGGGCAACCCTATTACCATATTGATCCCCTCAAGATCGACACACCTGCCATTGCCCGGGTGATGTCTTACGCCTTTGCGCAGCGCCATGGCATCCTGGCCGTTGAGATCGGCGCCGATGAGGTGCTGATCGCCAGCACAGAACCTTTCAAGAGCGATTGGGTGCAGAACCTTCAACAGGCCGTTCGCAAGGATATCCGGCGCGTTGTCGCCAATCCCGAGGATATCCGCCGGTACACAGTAGAGTTCTACCAGCTCGCCAATTCCGTCAGCAAGGCCAGCGGCAGCCAGGGCCCAGGTGTTGCCGGCAACCAGAATTTCGAGCAGCTGCTTGATCTTGGCGCCAGCGAACACCCGGACGCCAATGACCAGCACGTCGTCAAGATTGTCGATTGGTTGCTGCAGTACGCCTTCGACCAGCGCGCCTCGGATATTCACATCGAGCCCCGCCGCACGGTCACCCAGGTCCGGTTCCGGATCGACGGCGTTCTGCACAACGTTTATGAGTTCCCCGAGCATGTGGGCGTGGCGGTGACCAGTCGCCTCAAGATCCTCGGTCGCCTGAATGTGGCGGAAAAACGCCGCCCCCAGGACGGTCGTATCAAGACCCGCAAACCCGACAACCGGGAGGTGGAACTGCGTCTGGCCACCATGCCGACTGCCTTTGGCGAAAAGATGGTCATGCGGATCTTTGATCCAGACGTGCTTTTGAAGTCCTACGAGCAACTGGGATTCGGCAAGGAAGACCGCCAGCGCTGGCAGGAAATCACATCCCGCCCACACGGCATCGTCCTGGTAACCGGGCCCACGGGGTCCGGCAAGACCACGACCCTGTATTCGACCCTGAAACAAATTGCCTCGCCCGAGCTCAACGTCTGCACCATAGAGGATCCCATCGAAATGGTGGAGCCGGCGTTCAACCAGATGCAGGTTCAGACCAACATCGACCTGACCTTTGCAGCCGGCGTAAGGGCGCTGCTGCGTCAGGACCCGGATATCATCATGATCGGCGAGATCCGCGATCTGGAAACGGCGGAAATGGCGGTTCAGGCCGCCCTCACTGGCCATCTGGTGCTCTCGACCCTGCACACCAACGACGCCCCGAGCGCGATTACCCGGATGATGGAACTGGGCATTCCACCTTACCTGATTCGGGCCACGGTACTGGGCGTGATGGCACAACGGCTTGCCCGAACTCTGTGCCCTCACTGCAAATCCCCTGGCCCCGCTGATGAACAGGCCTGGCAAACTCTCACCCGGCCCTGGAAAGCGCCGGTTCCCAAGCAGTTCTATCAGCCCGTGGGTTGCCTGGAATGCCGGAACACAGGGTATCTTGGCCGCGCAGGGGTTTATGAAATTATGACGCTGTCAGGCGCATTGCTACGACAGATCACCGATCATTGCGAGCTGGAGCAGCTGAGGCTGGATGCCTACAAGGAAGGTATGAAATCCCTGCGCTTGAGTGGTGCACAGAAAGTGGCCGCCGGCCAGACAACGGTGGAAGAGATTCTGAGGGTGACGCCGGAAAGCCAGCGCTGAATGAGGGTCAGGCTCCCGGGCGCAATCCGCACTGGCCCAGTAATTCCTGCCATGCTTTGGTGTGGGCCATCATGGCCACGTCCAGTTCCCGCCACAGGCTGGCCTCGGCGCTCTGTGAGAGATGCCGCTCATACCAACCGGCGAAACTTTCTGGCATGACCGCCCGCTGCATTTCCGCCAACTGCTCGAACGGCTCGATGAGCGCCACCCGTCCCTGGGTCACAGTGCTCATATAGGGTTGGATCTTTTCGATATAAACACTGAAAAACATACTCTGAACAATATCCGACTGGTTGTTCGGCTGGCCGTTAATACACAGAGGCTTGCCTTCAATTCTCTGCTTGAGCAATGCCGTCCCGTCCTTCAGCCTTGCAGTCAGAAGAAGCGCGCTGTTGATCAACTGACCTGCGCGGTATTCTGCCTGCCAGCGCTGATGAACGTCGCCGGCAAAGTCGAGGGAAACCGCCAGATCTTCAGAGTACAAACGGGCCACTGCTGCGTTCAGGCTGTCGATATCAAGGGCGAGATCAGACACCGGATTGCCCTCTGGCGCGACGGGATAGTAGCCCTTGGCCAGGGTAAACAGCTTTTCGATTTCTTCGACGCCCCAGGTGGCATTCCAGATAGCAATGGGCAGGGATTCAAGCTTGCTGTCGATACCACCGGCAAGCTCTTCGGCAAATTCTTCATCTTCTATATCCGGCAGACAGTCCCTGGCCGCTTCGATAAACCGGATTTCATAACGAAGGCGGTTTAGGGGTTGCATAACCCGCCCCATCACCGAGTTTTTCTCACCAACAACGTACTGGAGTTCACAGCCGTAGAGCGATAGAAAATCGAGCATTCCCATGTCCAGTTCGGGCATGGTCAGCACACGGTCACGGCGGCGGGGAAGCTGGCTGGCGGAGGGAATGTCAGAAAACTCGGGATCGGCTTCCAACACGCGGGCCACCCGCTCCACATACTCGTCCATCATGGGACGCGCATCCGAGAACGGGTCGCAACCGGCAAGAAGCACGGCGAGAACCGGCGCAAAGATTCTGCAAATTCCGGTTCCGGGCATTCATTCCTCCTGCGATGGCGTTAAAAAGCCCTGGGCCTAGCGCTTTTGCAGCAGGGTATCGACCTCCGCAAAATCACGGGCAACGAAACGTTCGGTTTCAGGCAGATCTCCCTCGCGAACAAGCCAGGCAGTTTGCATGCCGGCTTCTTCGGCTGCCTCCAGTTCAGCTTCCACATCAGACAGGAACAGCACCGTGCAGGCCTCGACGCCCAACTCAGACAGAATATTCCGGTATGAAACGGTCTCTTTCTTGCCACCGATACGGGTATCGAAATAGCCCGAGAAAAACGGCGTAAAATCGCCTTCCGTGGTAAAACCGAAAATCAGCTTCTGGGCTTTCACCGAACCTGATGAATATACGAACAAACGCAGCCCCCGATCATGCCAGCGTTGAAGGAAGTCGGCTGCGTCAGCATAGATGTGCCCTTTCAGCTCTCCCTGCTGATATCCCTGCTCCCAGACCATGCCCTGCAGCGTCTTAAGAGAGGTTTCCTTGCGGTCTTCCCTGATCCAGGTTTCAAGCACTTGGATCAGCCCTTCGACATCCTCACGCGCAACGCCTGAAACCTCGGCCACTGCGTCCAGTTGCTCAGACACAGCCGGGCTGTCCTGATGCTGCTCACGGACAAAACGCGGCAGGTGCTCGCTGGCATAGGGAAACAGGACATCGTGCACAAACGAAATAGAGCTGGTGGTGCCTTCGATATCCGTGAGCACAACCCGGATCATTCGGCCGCTCCTGCCAGCGCCTCATAGCGAGGCAGGCGACCGGCGATGTCTTCACCGGTAAAGTCCGCCACCCAGCCCTCGGGGTTGGTGAACAGGCGAATGCAGGTAAACGCAGGTTCCGGGCCCATATCAAACCAGTGACGAGTGCCATCGGGCACACTGATCAGATCGTTTTTCTGGCACAGCACGGCGAAAACCTCGTTGCCGAAGTGCAGGTAAAACAGACCCTGGCCACGGACAAAGAAACGAACTTCGTCTTCACTGTGGGTGTGCTCATCCAGGAACTTTTGCCGGAACGCGTCTTTCTGCGGATTGTCCGGGTTCAGGCTGATCACATCCGCGGTCTGAAAACCACATTCGTGCTTCAGTTTCGAGACTTCCTCGCTGTAGGCCTCAAGGATGTCTTCCTGGGAGGCGTCAGCCGGCAGATCTTTCGTTGGCCACTGCTCATAGCGCACACCGTGGCGGGCCAGAAGCTCACGTATTTCTTCAGGATTCCCGGTCACTTTGCGTGCCTTTTCGGGCTGGCTCTGGTCGAAGATACTCAGGGTAGTCATGGGCGAACCCTCATGGTTTCAAGCTCACATTCAAACAGGAATTCAAAGGCCTCGACATGGCGCAGGCAATCGGCCATGGTTTTGCCCCAGGTGTACAGGCCATGGCCACGAATCAGGTAGCCTGGCTGTTCCGGATGCTCCCGGAACCATTCGCGAGTGTGCTCCGCCAACGCGTCGATGTCCTGGGTGTTGTCGAACACCGGAACCGTCAGAACTGATTCGTGGGTCTCAACGCCGGTAAACGCCTTCTGCAGCTCATAGCCTTCCAGCGCCAGTGGCTGGCCGGGCTCAAGCAGACGACTGAGCACCGTTGCCTTCACCGAGTGGGTGTGCAGAACCGCGCCCACCTCGGGAAAGACCTCATACAGCACCGTATGCAGCCTTGTTTCTGCAGAGGAGCGACAGTCGCTCTGTACCGGCCGGCCGGCCAGATCGACCACCATGACATCACCCGGGCCCAGCTGTCCCTTGTGACGGCCTGAAACAGTAATGGCGATGTGTTCGGCATCAATGCGGGCAGAATAGTTGCTGCTCGTTGCGGGCGACCAACCCTGCTGGTACAGGAATCGACCGGCTTGCAAAATCGCATCCGCGGCGACGGCGTATCGGGTTACATCAAACACGAGTTCTCTCCCGGGTTTCAGAGCGCTTGGGACACTCCCATGGGCGCCATTATAGGGACGAACCAGCTCCTCGCAAATGATGCCGTGCGGCAATCAGATCGGCGACAATGGAGACAGCAATTTCTGCCGGTGTCTTGCTCGGAATATCGACGCCAATGGGGGCTCGCAGGCGCTCCAGTGCGTCTTCTTCCAGCCCCAGAGAGGCGAGCCTCTCCCGCCTGGCTTCTGAGGTCCTTCGGGATCCCATGGCGCCAACATAAAAGGCTCTGGAGTGAAGAGCGGCCAACAGCCCCATATCATCGACGCGCGGATCATGGGCGAGGGCCAGAATACCGGACCAGGCGTCGCCAAACTCTGTCGAAATCAGATCATCGGGCAGGCGCCGGTCCAGGGGCATCCCTTCAAAACTCCAGCCGGCGGCGAAGGCCTCCCTCGGCTCACAGAGGGTGACAGCAAAATCCGCCGCGGTCGCGAATTCAAAAACGTAACGGGCGACTTCGCCGGCACCGATCAGCAACAGCCGGCACTCGGGCTGCAAAGCATGAAGAAGCTGTTCACCGTCGAAGTGGACCGCGTTACCGGCCCGGGAGACAGTATGCTCCAGCGTCGCAGCCCCGTTTATCGGCACGCGACGAACCACCGGTTCGCGATCGCGCAAGGCAGCCGCCAATGCCTGAACGTGATCGAGACCCATCTGGCCCCGGAAGGGTTCAATCAGAAGCCGTATCCGGCCACCGCAAGGCAGCTGGAAATGATCCCGGTCATCATCGGTGATTCCATAATCAACGAAAACCGGATGTTCCGGCCCATCTTCCGCTGTGCGCCGGAGCAGATCCTCTTCCAGACAGCCACCGGACACCGACCCGCTCCAGTGACCGGATTCTGCAATCGCCAGCCAGGAGCCGACCGGACGCGGCGAGGAGCCCCAGGTGTCCACTATGGTGCAAAGCCAGGCTCTCTGACCTTCCGCCAGCCAGTGAGACATTCTGTCTAATACGGTCTGGTGGCCAGTAGCGACCGAATAGGCGACGCTTGAATCAGGCATTGGCTCTCAATGGCAGGCTACGCTGCCGCTTTCCATTGAGCGCAAACAGGGCATTACCCAGGGCCGGGATCACCGGCGGCACGCCAGGCTCGCCGACTCCGGTCGGCGACTCGCTGCTTGCAACAATATCCACCAATACCTCAGGACGCTCGTACTGCCTCATTAGGGGGTAGTCGTGGAAATTGCTCTGCTGGACCTCGCCATTCTCCAGCGTGATTTCTCCATAAAGTGCCGCGGTCAGCCCAAACAGGATACCGCCCTCGATCTGGTCCTCCACGATACGGGGGTTTACGACCTGTCCGCAGTCCACCGAGCAGGTGACCTTGTATACCCGGATCGCACCATTCTCGATTCCGGCTTCCACCACCTGGGCAACGTACGTTCCGAAACTCCGGAACAGGGCGAGCCCCCGGGCCCGGCCCTCTGGCACAGGCGACTGCCAGTCGGCCAGCCTGACAACTCGGTCAAGCACTTCAAGGTGCCTCGGCTCGTGGGCAATAAGACGACGACGGAACTGGTAAGGATCCTCACCTGCCTCATGGGCAAGTTCGTCCATGAAGGTTTCGACGGCAAACCCGTTGTGGGAAAAACCTACCGAACGCCACCAGGTAATCGGAATGCCGGGATCGGTGTGGGTATGACGGATATCAATATTGGCGACCCGGTAGGGGTATTCGATAGCCCCCTCAATCGCGGAGTGATCTTTCGGCGTGGCAATGCCTTCGGCCATTAGCCCGACTGAGCCCAGTGTGTCGTACATGAATTTTGGCGCCCAGGGATACTGGGCAGGGGCCGCATTGCGGACATACCAGTCCAGGATCTGAGGACCAACAATCTGGTGATGCCAGCCCGTCAGCTCAGCACCAGACAGGCTGGCTTTCATGCGATGCAGCATGGCAGGGCGATAGAGATCGTGACGGGTGTCCTCTTCACGGGACCAGATGACCTTAACCGGCCGTCCGACCCGGTAGGCCACCGCCGCCGCCTCTTCGATATAGTCCTGCGTCAGTCGACGGCCAAAACCGCCGCCGAGAAAGGTCGTATTGATAGTGATATCGTCGGGGCCAAGATTGGTCACCCGGGCTGCTGCAATCCGGCCAAGGTCGGGCGCCTGTGTAGGGGCCCACACTTCCATGCCGTCCTCTCGGTACCAGGCCGTGGCATTCATGGGCTCCAATGTCGCGTGGGCCAGGTAGGGCTGGGCATATTCCGCTTCCACTACCCGGTCGCCCTCCTCCATGGCACTGGCAAAACTGCCCTCACTACGCTCGGACTCTCCGGGATCGTCATCGGCGGCGGCGCGGTAGGAGTCGAACACGTCGACCGTAGACAGAGACACGGCATCCGAAAAATCCCAGTCTATCTTGAGCGCTTCCTGAGCCTTCCGGGCACGCCAGTATTTGTCCGCAACAACGGCCACGCCACGCTCGATCTTGAATACATCAAGCACACCCGTCATTGCACGGACCTGATCAGCGTTGAAGTCCCGGACCCGGCCGCCGCGTCGGGGAGAGCGTGAAACAACGCCGTACACCATGTCCGGAAGATCGACATCAATCCCGTAAACTGCGGTTCCCGTGGACTTCGCCCGGGCATCGAGCTTGCCTCGTTGCTTGCCAATGTATTTCCATTCGCTCTGCGGTTTGAGCGCTATGTCACCACGCAGCACTTCTTTGGCGGCCAACTCAACCAACTGGCCATAGGCCATGGAGTCGATACCGTTCGGGTGCACCACCCTGCCTTCACTGGCGCGACATTCGGTTGCTTCGACGTTCCATACACGTGCTGCCGCCATAACCAGCATTTGCCGGGCTTCCGCACCGGCCGTTCGAAGCGGCTCCCAACTGGTCGCAATACTGGTACTACCGCCTGTCAGTTGCAGCTTGTATAGAGGATTTCGATACTCCGGCGCCACAGGTGCAAAACGTGGGGTGATCCGCTCCGGCTGGATTTCCAGCTCTTCGGCAATCAAAGTGGTCAACCCGGTGTAAGTTCCTTGCCCCATTTCGACCCGGGCCAGGGTGAAGAAGACTTCATCATCGGCAGTCAGTTCCAGCCAGGCATCGGGACGCCATTCGCCCGTGTCCGGCTCATAACCCGTCTGGATTCCCGCGCAGCCCGGCAACGTTATTGAAACCATGAGGCTGCCGGAGGCACCGGCACTGACCTTGAGGAAATTTCGTCGGTTCATCGCCATGTTACGCCGCCCCTCCCTGAGCGCCGTCTGACGTATCAGCGACGCAGGATTCCACGGCTGCAATGATCCGCGAGTAGGTGCCGCATCGGCAAAGATTGCCTGTCATGGCCGCAACAATTTCCTCACGTGAAGGCGCCGGATTGCTGGCCAGAAGGTGGGCCGCACTCATGATCTGGCCCGACTGGCAGTAGCCGCATTGAGGAACGCCGTGTTCGATCCAGGCATCCTGCAGTGCATGAAGACGACTTCCCTCCCCCAGGCCTTCAATCGTAACCACATCACCACCCGCGGCCATTTCGACCGGTGTCGAGCAGGAACGCACAGGCTGCCCGTTCAAGTGAACTGTGCAGGCACCACAGAGGCCCGCGCCGCAACCGAATTTGGTTCCCTTGAGCCCCAGCTCATCACGCAATACCCATAGAAGAGGCGTATCCCCTTCAATGTTCAGCGACCGCTCGTCGCCATTGACTGTCAGGCTCACGGCCATCCCAACCCTCTCCTTTACCTGTCTCCGGTGTTGTTTCCGGATTTATTATTGTGGCTGCCCCCGTGGCAGATACCCGAGTCCTATCTGACGACCTCTTCGCCATCCTTGTTAACCCAGATCTTGCGTTCGCCGGACTCCATCTTGCCGTTTGAGTCCCAGACCTCCCGGTCCGTTGTGGCCTCTTCAACCTTGCCGTTGTCGTTCCAGATAACTCGATCCTTACAGCCCGCCAGTGCCAGTACGGCGAATACAACCAATACAGCTTTTTTCACGACGATAACCTCCGTTCAGCCGCCACAGCGGCTCTTGTTAGGGAATACCTGGGATTGGCAGCCCTAACGGCTGCCATGGAGTTCACGATTATGCTGCTTATCCCGGTCACTCTTTCGCACCATGACATAAACAGCCCCCGTACCACCATGGTGTTTCTGGGCCGAATGAAAGGCCAGGACATCGTCCAGCTCCGGCAACCATTTGGCGAGGTAGCTTTTCAACTGGGCGATACCATCAGGATTACGCTCGCCCTTGCCATGAAGAATGATGACGGACCGCAGGCCATAGCGCACGCAATCACCGATGAACCTGAAGACTTCGCGACGGGACTGCTCAACGGTCATACGGTGCAGATCAAGGCGGGCTTCGATCGGATACTGGCCCAGCCGGAGCTTTCGAAATACGCCGTGCTGGATGCCTGGCCGCTGCCAGCTCAGGATATCGTGGGCCGTAAGCGGCTCTACCATGTCGGAAGTCAGGGGATTGGTGTCCCGCGCGGGCTTTTCAACAGCCGCCCGCTGACGTTCCAGATGGCCTGGCGTCAGTTCCCGGGGCGTTGTCACCTCGGCCCGGTTGGGCTTGCGGATACGCCGGACGTCTTTCATTTCCTCAAGGAAGCTGAGGCGCTCTTCTTTGGTAGTCATGGCGTTACAATTAATGACCTGTTTCAGAAACCGACTTTACCACCCGGGTAACCGGCCTTAAAGAAAACTGATCTATGTCAGACTTATTGCGACCAAAATCGTAGGGCAACAGATGCTTTGGCTACACTACACTTCAGACGGACAATAATAACCAGCGAGTGACGACGGACATGGCCTCAGCGCACCAGGAAAATGACCGCCCGCAGAACATCCGCGCCATCATGACGTTTTTGCGGGAACACGCGCCTTTCTCCAGCATGGATGACTCCCATCTTGCGCATTTCGGGGAGAACGCCTCCATCCAGTTCTACGCCGATGGCGATATCGTGCTGTCTCCGGATCAGGATGTCGTTAAACGATTTTACGTGGTCAAACAGGGGCGGATTCGTGGCGAGCGCCACAACGACAAAGAAGACCGCACGGAAACGACCTTCGAAATCAGCCAGGGCGAGTGCTTTCCCCTGGCCGCCATGATCGGCGAACGGCCAACCAGAACCCTGCATCGGGCAGACGGCGACACCTTCTGCCTCAGCATCGGGCAGACAGCGTTCGTTACACTCTTTGCTGAAAGCGAACCTTTCCGGGATTTTTGCCTGCGGGGCGTCAGCAGCCTGCTCGATCAGGTGAACCGGCGCATACAGTCAAGTGCCATGGCCTCAATCGGGTCCAGCACGTCCCTCGATACGCCACTTGAACGCTATGCCCTGCGCAATCCGATTGTCTGCTCGCCCGATCTGCCGGTGCGTAAAGCCGTGGCCCGAATGCACGAAAACAACGTCGGCAGCATTATCGTTACCGATGAAAACCGTATCCCGACCGGCATTTTCACACTGCGGGACCTTCGCACCATGATCGCCGAGGGCACCGGCCCCCTGGATACGCCCATACAGCAGGTAATGACCAAGAATCCCTGCTGCCTTCCCTCCCATGCGGATGCGTTCGAAGCTGCCATGCTGATGGCGGAGCATCATTTTGCGCATCTTTGCGTCATCGACGATGACCGTAAACTGATTGGCGTGGTTTCGGAACGAGACCTGTTCTCCCTGCAGCGCGTAGACCTGGTAAACCTTGCCCGCACCATTGGCACGGCCACCCACCTGCGCACCCTGGTCAGCCTGCGAACAGACGTATCACGCCTGGTGGATGCGATGCTCGCCCACGGCGCCGACTCCGGGCAGGTGGTCAAGATCATCACCACGCTCAATGATGTAACCGTCAGACGGGTCCTGGAACTGAACATCAAGAAGAACGACCCGGGCATTCCCTTCACCTGGCTGACGTTTGGCAGCGAGGGCCGCCAGGAGCAGACCCTGCTGACCGACCAGGACAACGGCATACTGTTCCAGACGCCGGAAGGGATGACCGCCGAACAGGTCCGGGAAAAGCTGTTGCCCTTTGCGCGAAAGGTAAACGACGAACTGGCCGAATGTGGCTTCACCCTGTGCAAGGGCAACATCATGGCCAGTAACCCGAAACTCTGCTTGAGCGACAAGGAGTGGGACGACTGGTTTATCCGGTTCATTGATGCCTCCACACCCCAGAACCTGGTGTATTCCTCAATTTTTCTTGATATGAGGGCTATCTACGGTCCAACCGAGCCGCTGAACGATCTTCTGGACAAGATCCTCACGCGGATCCGGAAAAACGCCCTGTTCCAGAAAATGCTTGCCGGGAACGCGTTTCAGCGGAAGCCGCCGCTCACCATGTTCCGCAATTTCCGCTATATATCCGAGGGCAACAAGCACTCACTGGACCTCAAGCGTCAGGGCCTGGCGCCGTTTGTTGAGGCAGTGCGGGTTTTCGCCCTGGCGAATGGCGTTGAGACAGCGAACACGCTGGAGCGCATGGATGAGCTGGCGAAAAAGGGCGTCTTCGATCCGAAAGATGCCAACGCCTGGAAGGAAGGTTATAGCCTGATCCAGGCGATCCGCATGCGGGCCCACCAGGAAATGCTGGCAAAGGGAGAGGAGCTCACCAACTACATCGATCCCGACGATCTGAACCCACTCGACCGTCGAATCCTGCGGGAATCTTTCAGGCAGGCGCAGCGGTTGCAACAGAAACTCGAAGTTACCTACCAACTCTGACCTTCAGGCGCGAGACATGCTGGAACAGATCAAACAATGGATTGAGCATCGCCGGGGCGGAAAAATCGGCAGCCACGATCCTGGCAATCTGCCCAACCCGAAAACGCCAGGAGAACAGTTGCTTACGGACTGCCGTCTGATCGTGCTGGATCTTGAAACCACGGGACTGAACCCCTCCAAGGACGAGGTCATCGCTATCGGGGCCGTCGCCATCCGCGGCGGCATTATCCATCTGGGCGATCAGTTCGACCTGATCCTCAGGCGTCCGGAGCTCGACATCCGCGAAACCGTGCTCATTCACGGGATCGGGCCCGAGGCGCTGACCCAGGGGCACGAAATCGAGGATGCCCTTCTCTATCTTCTTGAGTGGATGAACGGCGACCCGATCCTGGCCTACCACTCGGCGTTCGATCAGAAATTTCTGGAAAAGACCCTGAAGGCGCAGCTTGGCTATACCCAGCCTCATACCTGGATGGACGTGGCCGACCTGATGCCTGCATTTTTTCCAAACACCAAGACCGGTGGCAAAGGACTCGACAACTGGGCCGATTATTTCGGCCTTGAAGTCAGCGAACGTCACCACGCCGCTTCCGATGCTCTCGCTACAGCCGAACTTACCCTGGTCGCACTTAATAAGGCGCGGTCGGAAGGGGTAAAAACACTCAAAGGGCTTTACGACAAGCTCCATTACCATCGGCGCCTGCAAAACATGCATCGTTTCTGAATCGATGCCCGGCGGAACATCGCATTTATAGACCGACGTCACGCCAAATTACTGAGAATTAGACCTTTTGCCAATATCTATAAATCGCTTGACCAGTAAAGTCAGTAGGGACAACTAGTCGGAGAAGTACTTATATGAATAATAAATTCTCTAACAGAAGTGCCTCACCAAAAACCCACCCAACCTCCACAACAACAAAACAGGAGTGATCCTATGTCAGCAGGTCATAGCTACGATGCTGAAGCGTACTGGAAGGCGAATCTGCGCCTGATATTCGGGAGCCTGATAGTCTGGGCCCTGGTATCTTACGGCTTTGCAATTCTGCTCCGTCCGATGCTTGCCGGTATTCCGATTGGTGGTACTGATCTGGGCTTCTGGTTTGCCCAGCAAGGTTCCATCCTCACGTTCATCGCTCTGATCTTCCACTACGCGTGGCGCATGAACAAGATCGATGAAAAATTCGGCGTGCACGAGGAGTAAGAACGAATGAGCCAATTTGCCATTAACATCATTTTCGTAGGGGGCTCATTCCTCCTCTACATCGCAATTGCTATCTGGGCCAAGGCCGGAAGCACGAGTGACTTCTACGTTGCCGGCGGAGGTGTTCATCCGATCACCAACGGCGCAGCAATCGGCGCCGACTGGATGTCCGCGGCATCGTTTATCTCCATGGCAGGTCTGATTGCTGCCGGTGGCTACGCCAACTCCACCTTCCTTATGGGCTGGACTGGCGGTTACGTTCTGCTGGCCATGCTGCTAGCTCCGTACCTGCGGAAGTTTGGCAAGTTTACGGTTCCCGAGTTTATCGGCGACCGTTTCTACAGCAAGAATGCCCGCCTCGTAGCGGTTATCTGCCTGATCGTAGCGTCTGTAACCTACGTTATCGGCCAGATGGCTGGTGCCGGTGTTGCCTTCTCCCGCTTCCTGGAAGTTGATTCCACCGTTGGCCTGATGATCGCGGCTGTTGTGGTATTCGTCTACGCGGTAATGGGTGGCATGAAGGGTATCACCTACACCCAGGTGGCACAGTACTGCGTACTGATTGTTGCCTACACCATTCCTGCGGTGTTCATCTCCCTGCAACTGACCGGTAATCCGATTCCAGGTCTGGGTCTGTTCTCGACTCACGTGGATTCCGGCATGCCGATCCTCAGCAAGCTGAACCAGGTTATCACCGACCTCGGCTTCAATGAGTACACCGCCGATATCGACAACAAACTGAACATGGTTCTGTTTACCCTGTCGCTGATGATCGGTACTGCAGGCCTGCCACACGTTATCATCCGCTTCTTCACCGTACCCAAGGTGGCTGACGCACGCTGGTCCGCCGGCTGGGCACTGGTATTCATTGCCCTGCTGTACCTGACTGCGCCGGCGGTTGCTTCTATGGCTCGCTTGAACCTGATGACCACCATCTACCCGGACGGCACCTCAGCGGAGCCGATCCAGTACGATGAGCGTCCGAACTGGATCAAGGAGTGGGAAATTACTGGTCTTATCCAGTTCACCGACAAGAACGAAGACGGCCGTATCCAGCTTTACAACGACAGCGAAGCCTTCGCGCCTACGGCTGAAGCCCGCGGCTGGAAAGGCAACGAGCTGGTCGTAAACCGGGATATCCTGGTACTGGCCAACCCGGAAATCGCCAACCTGCCAGGCTGGGTCATCGGCCTGATCGCAGCGGGTGGCCTCGCAGCAGCACTGTCCACAGCGGCCGGTCTGTTGCTGGCGATCTCCTCGGCGGTCAGTCACGACCTGATCAAGGGCTCCATTAATCCGGCGATCTCGGAGAAAGGCGAGCTGCTCGCAGCACGGATATCGATGGCCGTTGCGATCGTTGTTGCCACCTACCTTGGGGCGAACCCTCCAGGCTTTGCGGCACAGGTCGTTGCCCTCGCCTTCGGTATCGCGGCAGCATCCCTGTTCCCGGCGCTGATGATGGGTATCTTTTCCAAGCGCGTGAACAACACCGGTGCCATCGCTGGTATGCTGAGCGGCCTGACGTTCACCCTGGTATACATCTTCGTGTACAAGGGCTGGCTGTTCATCCCGGGCACCAACAACCTGCCAGACACTCCGGACAACTGGGTGCTGGGCATCTCCCCGCTGTCAATCGGCGCTATTGGTGCGATCGTCAACTTTGCGGTAGCCTTCATTGTATCCAACGCAACTGAAGAACCGCCCGTTGAGATTCAGGAACTGGTTGAAAGCGTCCGTTACCCACGTGGTGCCGGTCAGGCTCAAGACCACTAAGCAACATCTCAGCCTGATTTGTTCGATGAACTGACAGGTTGATACTGAACGGGCTTCCTCAATGAGGAAGCCCGTTCTTTTTTGAGGAAGTCATTATATGTTCTGGACATTTGTCGCTACTGTAGTTTGCGGCCTTGGCGCTGCCGGTATTGCACTGGGTATTCGCGCCGCCACTCGAAACAAAGCCCCGAAGTGGATCATCCCCGTTTTCGCCGGCGCGGGCATGCTCGGCTATCTCATTTACATGGAATACACCTGGTTCGACCAGAAAGAAGCACGCCTGCCGGACGAAGCGGTGGTTGTGAGCACAGAATCCGACGGCATCCTTTGGCGCCCATGGACCTTCGTGCTCCCCTACGTCACCGCATTTTCCACGGTCGACACCAAAAGCATCAGCCGTGATACCAGCAGCGAAGACATCGTCCGGTTTACCCTCTATCGCTTCGAGCAGAAGATGACAGACGCGGTTTCTCATCGCGTTCACATCATTAACTGTGCGACCCGCGAACTGGTACCTCTGGGATCTGACGGAAGCCCGCGAGTGGATAACCTTAAACTGCTCGAGCCCGGAGACCCCCTGTATGAAACCGTCTGCGCCGAGTGATGACTCGTTAGCGTGATGCACCAACCTGCTGATACTGTCGGGAACGCGTAACCATGATTAGTGCCTGGCTGCTGGTCCTCATTTCCATCACCTACATCTCGATCCTGTTCGTGATCGCCTGGGCCGGCGACAAACACCCCGGGTTATATCGCAGGCGCCTGGCACGCACACACATATACGCACTCTCCCTGGCAGTCTACTTCACCTCCTGGACTTTCTATGGCGCCGTTGGACGCGCCACCCAGGAGGGTCTGGGGTTTCTCCCCATCTACCTCGGGCCCTTGCTGGTCTTCGTGTTCGGTGCGCCCTTGCTGCGCCGGATCATCTATATCAGCAAGCGCAATAACAGTACCTCCATTGCCGACTTCATCGCCTCCCGGTATGGCAAATCCCAGCTTCTGGCCGCAATGATTGCGACCTTTGCCCTGATCGGCAGTGTTCCCTACATTGCATTGCAACTGAAAGCCATTGCGATGGGCTTCAACGTGCTCTCGGCTACCGGAACAGGCTATGAAGAGCTGAGCACGGCGGCCTGGAGTGATTCCGCGTGGTACATCACCCTTGCCCTGGCGGTCTTTACCGTTCTGTTCGGTACCCGACACCTGGAATCCACCGAGCATCATCGGGGCATGATCCAGGCCGTGGCCTTCGAATCGCTGATCAAGCTCGTGGCTTTCGTCGCCGTGGGGCTGTTCGTTGGCTACGGGCTCTATGGCGGGTTTGGCGACCTGTTTGAACGGGCCCGGGACGCGGACCTGATCGGCACCCTGACCACCGATGGTATCGAAGCGCCGGCATTCATTACCCAGACGCTCATTGCCATGCTCGCCATCATCTGCCTGCCCCGGCAATTTCATGTCATGGTGGTTGAAAATACCGATCATCGGGACTTCGAGATTGCCCGCTGGGCGATGCCGATCTACCTGATCGTAGCCAGCGCCTTTGTGCTTCCTATTGCCGCTGCGGGCCTGCTGTCGCCCGAGGCCTCTGCTGGAAATCCTGACATCCTGATACTGCAGCTGCCGATCATGGCAGGCGAGGAATGGCTGGCCATACTGGCGTTCCTCGGTGGCGGGTCAGCGGCTGCAGCCATGGTAATCGTGTGTTCCGTGGCGATTGCCACCATGGTCAGCAACGAGATCATCATGCCGGCCCTGCTGAAATTTTTCCGACCGGGCATGAACCGGCGCACGGACCTCAGCTACCTGCTCCTGAGTATCCGCCGGGTCGCTATCTTTGTGGTGCTGCTCACCGCCTATGGTTTTTATCGGATGGCCGGCGAAGACTACAGCCTGACGGCCTTCGGCCTGCTGTCATTTGCGGCAGCGGCGCAGTTCGGGCCGGCGCTGGTAGGCGGCATTATCTGGCGCCGGGGCAATTACATGGGCGCCGTCTGGGGTCTTGGCCTTGGTTTCCTGATGTGGTGTTACACCCTGCTACTGCCGGCACTGGCCACCACCGGTTGGGTCAACGACACACTGATTGAGCAGGGAATCTGGGGACTGAACTGGACACGCCCCACTGCCCTCTTCGGGTCCGAGCTGGACCAGACCAGTCACGGCATTATCTGGAGCCTCGGCATCAACACGCTGGTGTACATCGTGCTTTCGATGCTGACCCGTCAACGTGTCCGCGAAAAGATCCAGATTGCCTCCTTCTTCCACGATCCGCAGCCCAAGGCGGAAACCGCGCAGCACCAGAGCTGGCAGGGCGAAATACTGACATCCGACCTCCAGGCGCTTACCGACCGGTTCATGGGTGAAGAACGCTCGGAAACCATTTTCCGGAATTACGAACGCCGCAACGCCATCCGTTTGCACCCGCACCGCCCCGCATCGGCGCACCTGATGAAATACATCGAGCGCCAACTGGCCTCGGTGATCGGCGCCTCCACCGCCAGAGTGGTCCTGGAATCGACCCTCACCGGCCGGGACATGCAGATCGAGGATGTGGTCAGCATCGTCGACGAAGCGTCCCAGGCCATGACCTTCAGCCGGGAGTTGCTCCAGTCAGCGATTGAAAATATCAGTCTGGGCGTGTCTGTGGTTAACCACCAGCAGCAACTGGTGGTCTGGAACCACCGGTATCTTGAACTGTTCACCTACCCGAAGGGCTTCGTCAGGGTCGGTCGGCCTGTTGAAGATCTGATGCGCTATAACCTTACCAATGCCAATTTATCTGCCCGCCGGATTGATGAGATCGTCGTCGATCGCTGCACGAGCATGCGTGAGGGACGGCCGATGTCCTACGAGCGCCAGAGACCGGATGGTACGGTGTTACGCATCGATGGCAGCCCGATACCCGGTGGTGGCTATGTCACCACGTTCCAGGACATCACGGCCATGCGCAGAACCGAGCAGGCCCTGAAGGAGACCAACATCTATCTCGAGCAGCGGGTCAAGGAGCGCACCCAGGAGCTTCAGGTTATCAATGAGCAGATGCTGAAGGCCAAATCCGTGGCCGAGCAGGCCAACCAGAGCAAGACACGCTTCCTCGCCTCGGCCAGCCATGACCTTCTGCAGCCGCTGAACGCAGCGCGGCTATTCACCTCTGCCCTCGCCGGCAAAGCCGACGACGGCGAAATGAAAGATCTCGTGGACCACATCGACAGCTCTCTCGGAGCTGCCGAGGAAATCATCAGCACCCTGCTGGATATTTCAAAGCTGGACGCGGGTGCATTGGAGCCCGATATCGGGGTCTTCCCCGTGAACGAGATCATGCGCCACCTGGCAACCGACTTTTCAGCAATCGCCAAGGACCAGAACCTGGAGCTGCACGTCGTGCCCAGCACCGCCTGGATCCGATCCGATTCCAAATTGCTGCGTCGTGTGGTCCAGAATTTCCTGTCCAACGCCATACGCTACACGCCAGAAGGCAAGATTCTGCTCGGGTGTCGGCGTCTGAAAGGCTATATTCGTATCGAAGTCTGGGATACCGGTCCCGGTATCCCCGAGGACCAGCTGGCACACATTTTCGAGGAATTTCGTCGGTTTCAGCATGGCCGGGATAAAAAGGGCCTGGGGCTCGGTCTCGCCATCGTTGACCGTATCAGCGGCATGCTGAACCACCCGGTCAGCGTCCATTCCGTCCAGGGCCGAGGCAGTGTCTTCGGTATCACCGTGCCAACAGCGGCTCCGGAACAGAACGAGACCGCAGCTGCCAAGCCCGCATCGGGCTCACGCAGGGTATCCAACCTCGGAGGCCTGCATTTCCTGTGTATCGATAACGATCCGGCTATCCTGCAGGGCATGGTCGCGTTGCTCGGGAACTGGAAATGTGACGTAACGGCCGCCGAAAGCCTGGAAGACGCCATGGAAAAACTGGAAGGGAATCGGCCCGATATTATACTTGCCGATTATCAGCTGGATGATAACAAGAACGGCCTCGATGCCATGGACAGCATTCGCGGTGCTCTTAATGCCAACATCCCGGGCATACTTATCACCGGTTATATGGCGCCTGAAGTTCGGGAGGATGCCATCAACCGGGGCTACCAGATTCTCTACAAACCGGTGAAACCGGCTGCACTGAGGGCACTGGTTAACAAGCTACTGAAACAGAAGCGCTCATGACCGACACCAAAGCGGACGTCAATCCTTTCGGCAAGCTCAACTATCTCGTGATCGATGACTTCGAAAATTTCCGGTTGTCCATTCGCCAGATGTTGCGCAGTTGTGGCGCTGACTCTATCGAGCTGGTTTCCAATGCCAGTCAGGCCATCCAGCACTGTACTTATAATCACGTGGATGTCGTTTTGTGCGACTTTAACCTGGGAGAAGGCAAGAATGGCCAGCATATTCTCGAGGACCTCCGGTACAAAAAATTGCTGAAGCGCTCATCCCTGTTCCTCATGGTGACAGCGGAGACCTCCAAGGAAATGGTCATGGGGGCGAGGGAGTACCAGCCCGATGCCTATCTGACCAAGCCCATAAACCGGGCTGTACTCGAAAAACGTCTGGGCGCCCTGATCAGCCAGCGCAACACGCTCATGCCCATCAATCGGGAAATTGACCGGGAAAACTACCCGGAAGCCATTTCGCTCTGTCTCCAATTGTTGCCCCGGCAGCCACGTTACAAGACCTGGTTGATGAAAACCCTGGGCGACCTGTATTTCCAGCTGGGGGATCTGGCCCACGCGCTCAAAATCTACGATGACGTCCTTGCGCAACGGGAATTGTCCTGGGCAAGGCTCGGACGCTGCAAAGTCCTGCTCGCCAATCGAAGCTTCGACCAGGCGGTCGACGGCCTGCGAGAGCTTATTGCAAATCATCCGGACTACATGGAGGCCTATGACCTTCTCGCAGAGGGGTTCGAACGGCAGGGCCGGCCGACACAGGCACAGCAGGTACTGGAGAAAGCCATAGAGCATTCCCCCAATGCCCTACTTCGGCAAAAGCATCTGGCACAGCTGGCCGGCTCCAACCAGGATCTCGAAACATCATCCGAGGCCTGGCAGCGCACAGTAGAGCTTGGCACCCACTCGATTCACGACAATTCAGAGCATTACCTCGCCTTGGGCCAGGCACTTTCCGACCTCAGCGAGGGCAATCTTGAAGAAGAAGGCAAAGAAAAAGCCAGGGAAGCACTGACCGTTCTCAGGAAGATGGAAAAACGATTCGAGGCTGAGGAAGGTATCAGTCTGCGGAGCCAGATCGTCCAGTGCCGGGTTTATGCGGGACAGGGTCAGGATAAAGAGGCGACCAAAATCCTCGAGAGGATCAGACCGGAACTCGACAATGCCGCAGCCCTGGATGCCGCAACGGGTCTTGATTACGCCAAGACCCTGTTTCGACTCGGACATGAAAGCGACGCCAAAGCGCTGTTACGAGAGATGTCAGAGCGGTTCAGCAACGAGCCTGACATACTTCAGAAGATTGAAAGCCTCCTTGATGAGCCCGTAGGGTTCCGGCAGAAAATCAAAGCCCGAACTCTCAACCGGGATGGCATAAAAGCGTTCGAAGCCGGGAACCTGCAAGAAGCCGTGGAGATCTTTTCGAAGGCTCTGGAAATCGTCCCGGACCACGCCGCCCTGAACCTTAACCTGGTTCAGGTGCTGATGAAGGAGAATGACAACAGTCCCGGTGACGCTGAGCTCCTCAGACGCTGCCAGACTTGCCTGGATCGCCTGGCAGGACTGCCGGAGCAACACCGCCAACATCGGCGCTATATCGCCTTACAACGAAAACTGAAGGGGCTGATGGTATGAAAGACCAGAATATTGATTTTTCCATGGTACTTGCCTCAGCCGTTCACGATATGAAGAACTCGCTTGGCATGCTCCTTAATTCCCTCGACGAGCTTCGCAGCGAGCACGAGGAAAGCCTCGGGGAATCTTCCCGCTTCAATACCCTGCAGTACGAAGCCGAACGGATGCACAACGATCTGGTGCAACTCCTTGGTATCTACCGGCTTGGCGAGAACAACCTCTCGGCACACATTGAGGAGCACTTTGTGCCGGATTTCCTCTCGGAACACCTGGCCAGACACAACCCTCTTCTGCAAGGGCTCGGCATTGATGTTTCCGTGGACGCTGAGGACATAAACGGCTTTTTCGACGAGGATCTGTTGACCGGTGTACTCAATAACACCATCAACAATGCCATCCGCTATACCCGCAGCAGAATCCGGCTTACCGCTGGTGAGAGAGACGGCTATCTGGTGATCGGTGTTGAAGACGACGGCAAGGGATATCCCGACAACATGCAGCACACGGGAACACTCAACTTCAAATCCCTTGATTTCAAGAGTGGCAGTACCAGCCTCGGGCTGTTCTTCGCCTCATCCGTTGCCAGACTGCACAGTGAGGGAAAGCGGAGTGGGTCGATAAAACTCCACAACGGTGGAAGCCTCGGTGGTGGTGTGTTTGAGATCTGGCTGCCCTGATCCAGGTCTTTTCTGGAGGCAATAAAAAACCCCAGCATCGGGGACGCTGGGGTTTTCGGTATTAGGAGCCTGACGATGACCTACTCTCACATGGGCAACGCCACACTACCATCGGCGCTGGTCTGTTTCACTTCTGAGTTCGGGATGGGATC
>NZ_RJUQ01000018.1:0-194700 GCF_003751355.1 Marinobacter sp. 3-2
CCTGATATTTCATATCCGAAATACCTCGGCCAGCGCCCACACGAATTACTTGGTCAACTTTTTAAAGAGCGTTTGAGCTGTTGCTCAATCAAGGCAGCGTATTCTACATCGTAGCGCCGCCTTGTCAACCGTTTATTTTTCGATGTTTTCCGTCTCCGGAAAGCGCCGAAAAATGACCCGGCTTACTGCTTGTATCGAGGCGCGCATTCTACAGCGAATCGCTTGCCTGTCAACTGCTTTCTGAAGAATTTTGAAACTCATTTTCTTCAGCGCTTTCAAACAGTTATCTTTCGATTTCTGAGCCGCCTCAGCGGTGCTCCCCTCGAAAGAGATGCGCATTCTACAGACCTGCCCGAAGGTGTCAACGGTTCGTTCCGATTTTTTTCGGAAATCGTCATCAAACCCTCATAGGCCTGGCTGATCAGAGCCAGGCCTGGATGAACCTCACAGTTCAACGGTAACCGAATTTGCCGAGTCGCGAGCTTTCTTGCGCGCTTCATCCACCGTTGCGCCCTTCGCCAGGGCAACGCCCATTCGACGGCGCCCCTTCAACTCGGGCTTGCCGAACAAACGCAATTGAGTATCCGGCTCGGAAAGCGCTGACTCAAGACCGGAATACGACACGGACGCCGAATCGCCCTCAGGAAGAATCACGGCTGATGCCGAGGGACCAGTCTGCCGTATCGCGGGAATGGGCAAACCCAGAATGGCTCGGGCATGCAGAGCAAATTCGGACAGGTCCTGTGAGACCAACGTAACCAGGCCAGTATCGTGCGGACGCGGCGAAACCTCGGAGAACCAGACATTGTCTTCCTTAACAAACAGCTCCACACCGTAGATGCCATAGCCACCGAGGTTTTCGACCACAGCGCGGGCAACTTCGGCCGAACGCTCGTAGGCCAGCGGGGCCATTGGCTGTGGTTGCCAGGATTCCCGATAGTCTCCATCTTCCTGCCTGTGCCCGATGGGCTCACAAAAAGATACGCCATCACGGTGCTTGACGGTGAGCAGGGTAATCTCATAGTCAAAGTCCACAAAGCCTTCGACAATCACCCTTCCCTTACCGGCACGCCCGCCAGACTGGGCATATTCCCAGGCCGCTTCAATATCATCCTCGGTCTTGACGGTACTCTGCCCCTTGCCCGACGAGCTCATGACCGGCTTTACCACAAGTGGCAGGCCTATTTCGTTCACGGCGGCAAGGTATTCTTCCCGGGTACCCGCAAAGCGGTAGGGTGAGGTAGGCAGCCCGAGCTCTTCAGCCGCGAGCCTCCGGATTCCTTCACGGTTCATGGTTAGGTTCACCGCTCTGGCGGTGGGGATGACGCGATAGCCTTCCTCTTCGAGCTTTACCAACTCCGGCGTGGCAATCGCTTCAATCTCCGGAACAATCAGATCCGGCTTTTCCTGTTCAATAACACTGCGCAGGCTGGCGCCGTCCAGCATGTCGATGACATGGCTCCGATGCGCCACCTGCATGGCAGGCGCATCCGCATATCTGTCGACAGCGATCACTTCGACGCCATAGCGCTGAAGTTCAATGACAACTTCCTTGCCAAGCTCACCGGATCCACAAAACAAAACCCTGAAGGCATTACCTTTGAGGGGAGTACCAATTCGAACTGAGTCAGTCATGATTTACCAACACCTATGTTAGCCGTGAATCAGGGAACCTTTTTCGCGCTCCGCCACTTTCCGGAGCACCTCGCGCCGTTCGTCGTCATCCATCCTGGTCCAGAGGGTGATCTCATCCCCACTTCGATGGCAGCCCACACAGATGTCATTTTCATCAAGCGCGCAGATGCTTACGCAGGGCGATCGAACCTTGTCAGCAACACTCATTTTTTCGGCTCGCAGGGCTTGAGCTCATCGGCGTAGCGGGCAGCATTCTGAACATAGTGCTGCGCACTCATTTCCAGCATCTTCTTCTGGCTATCGTTGAGCTCCCGCTTGATCTTGCCCGGCGAACCGACAACCATGGAGCCGTCAGGCACCTCCATTCCTTCGGGAATGAGAGCATTGGCGCCAATCAGGCAGTGCTTGCCAATCTTTGCTCCGTTCAGAACCACAGCATTTATGCCAATTAAAGAGTAATCACCAATCTCGCACCCATGGAGCATTACCTTGTGACCAACCGTTACACCCTTACCCAGAGTAAGAGGCATACCCGGGTCTGTATGCAGTACCGAACCGTCCTGAACATTTGTTTTAGGCCCAATGGTGATCCACTCGTTGTCACCACGTAGAACGGCATTGAACCAGACGCTGGCCTTATCCATCAGCCGGACACGGCCTATCACCGACGCGTTCTCGGCCACAAAGTGACCCTCACCTTCCAGTTCCGGCGTTCGGTCATTCAACTGGTAAAACATTCTCAGCCTCCTTCAGGCGGTTCAAGCAGATCGATTCCGGCATCGTACACAGCGTTCAGGAAGTCAACCAGAACCACTGCCGACAGGCCCCAGATCTCGTAGCGTTCCCAACGGTAGCAGGGTACGTAAAACGTATGGTTCAGGAAATCCAGAGCATCTGTGCGCTCCCGCCTGTCTTCCAGAAAAAACGATAGAGGCACGCGGAATACACTTTCGATTTCATGGGGGTTTGGCTCCAAAGGATGATCTCCGGGAATCACACCAACGTAAGGTGTAACTAGAATTCCGTAGCGGGACATCACCTGACTGAGCGGCGCAATTAGTTGTACTTGATCCGGCGGCAATCCGATCTCTTCATGGGTTTCACGTAACGCCGTTGCTGCCAGAGACGGATCTTCCGGATCCCTTTTGCCGCCGGGATAGGCGACCTGCCCGCGATGGGTGCTCAGATTCTCGGACCTGAGCGTAAAGATCATCTCCGGGTTTTTCAGATCGTCGGTTACCGGAACCAGTATGCCTGCCTCAGGATAATCCAGGGCCAACTGGCGCGGTGCATAGCCGGCCAGGCGCTCGGCAAGTAAATCACGCAATGTTCATCTCCACGGTACATCCGGAGGTTGGATGAGACAGAGGCAGCCGGGATCGTTAAACTGACTACCAAACCAATTCAAGTATACGGGGAAAATCATGAAGTACTGCAGCACATGCGGCCATCCGGTTGAACAACGCATCCCCGAAGGCGATAACCGTCACCGCTATGTCTGTGTCAGCTGCGATACCATACATTACCAGAACCCTCGCATTGTCGCCGGCACGGTGCCCGTATGGGAGGGCCAGATACTGCTGTGTCGCCGCGCTATCGAACCTCGCTATGGTTACTGGACGCTGCCTGCAGGTTTCATGGAGAACGCCGAAACCACCATCGAGGCCGCGGAGCGGGAAACGCTGGAAGAAGCGCTTGCAGAGGTTAACATTGAAGGCCTCTATTCCATCATCGACGTCCCGCACATCAATCAGGTTCACATGTTCTACCGGGCCACACTGAAAGACGGTCAGTTTGGTGCAGGTGAGGAGTCCCTCGAATCCAGACTGTTCGGCCTGGACGAGATTCCCTGGGAAGAAATCTCGTTCCCGACCGTCAAGCGAACCCTGGAACTTTTCCTGTCTGACTACAGTCGCGAATCCTTCGGGGTTCACGTGAGCGATATCCGCCACCCCATGGCGAAAGATCGCAAGTAGCGCGGGCGACTACAATTCTTCCATTCGATAGATTTCGTAAGCGGGCTCCTCGTATGGGTGGGCCTGCTTAAGTGCCGCGAGGGCATCCTTTATCAGCTCGTCGGCACAAACCAGCTCGACCTTGTATTCATCCACCGCTTCAATCTCCCCGGCATGGCCGAGAAACGGATCGCTTCCTTCAAGCGGACGAAACTGCCCTCTTCCAAGACATTGCCAGGCACAGGAATCGTAATCACCGATTCGACCGGCGCCGGCATCGAACAATGCCTGTTTGGTTTTTTCGACGTGAGTCTCCGGAACGAAATAACACATCTTGTACATCGAAAAACCTCCTTCAGGTCGGATATTTTTTGTACAGATTAATAGCTTAGATACTTACCCACAGAATCTGTGGATAACTCTGGGGAAAGTTTTTGGGAACACGCCCTCAAACCCCGTAATCACTGCACTTCCGTTAAATTGGCGACAAAATCACCTGATTCATTTATTCTATATTTTTCAATTGGTTATGACTTTTGGGCAAAAGTTGAACCAAATTCCTGCTCTTTGTGCACAGAACAAACAGGGAGGCACCAGCAATGTGCATAAAAATACTGAGTCAAGGGGATTTTTGCCATTTTTGCCGATTTTTTCCCTTGAAAAACGCCCAAAAAAAGGGCGCAAAACAAAAAAGCCGGCTTTGGAATAAACACTCATGTTGAGCGCACCCAAAACCGGCTTGTTACTGGAACGGAAAATCAGCCGAACCAGCGTCTCGCATTTCGGAACATGCGAATCCAGGAACCGTCTTCCTGCCACTCAGAGGGGCGCCAGGAATGCTGGACAGCCCGGAATACTCGCTCGGGATGCGGCATCATGATGGTGACCCTGCCATCGCGCGTTGTCACACCAGTAATACCGGCTTCGGATCCATTCGGGTTGTAGGGATAGCGTACGGTCGCCTGCCCCCGATTATCCACATAGCGCAGCGCCACCAACTCGTTCGCGGAGAGAGCTTCTGCCGAGGTGCCGCTGGCAAACTCAACCCTACCTTCGCCGTGAGCAACGGCAATCGGCATACGGGAACCGGCCATTCCATCCATGAACGCCGACGGTGACGGCATCACCTCAGCCATAACCAGGCGCGCCTCAAACTGCTCGGACTGGTTACGTACGAAACGTGGCCAGCCCTCACTTCCCGGAATGAGCTCGTGAAGATTGGAGAGCATCTGACAGCCATTGCACACACCCAGCGCCAGCGTGTCCTGGCGATTAAAGAACGCCGCAAACTGGTCCCTGACGCGATCGCTGAACAGAATCGACTTGGCCCAGCCCTCGCCAGCGCCCAGAACGTCACCGTAGGAGAAACCGCCACAGGCAACCAGGCTGTTAAAGCCATCCAGCGTAACCCGGCCAGAGAGCAGATCGCTCATATGCACATCGACAGAATCGAAGCCGGCACGGTCGAATGCGGCTGCCATCTCAACCTGACCATTGACACCCTGCTCCCGCAGAACCGCAACCTTTGGACGGGCTCCCTTGTTGATATACGGGGCAGCCACGTCGTCGTTGATGTCGTAAGAGAGTTCGGCGTGGAGACCGGGATCCTCTGCGTCAAGCAGATTATCGAATTCTTCGCGAGCGCAGTCGGCGTTATCCCGGAGCGACTGAACACGGTAACTGGTCTCGGACCACAGGCGCTGGAGCTCCACCCGGGATTCATCCACCACAGTGCTACCTTCGAAGGTCAGGCGAAGGTTGTCGGTATCATTCGGGCTACCGATAACACTGATGTAGTCCCCAAGACCCGCGGCAGAGAATTGCTGCAAGACAAAACCGGTGTCTTCCCTGCGTACCTGGATGACGGCACCCAGCTCTTCATTAAAAAGTTCCCGGGCAAACTGACTGCGATCCTCGGCGAGGCCATCCAGCTTGATATCAACCCCACAGTGGCCGGCGAAACACATTTCAGCCAGGGTGACGAACAGGCCGCCATCTGAACGATCGTGATAGGCCAGGAGCTTACCGTCGCTGTTCAGACCCTGAATAACCGCAAAGAAAGCCTTGATGTCCTCCGGGTCATCCAGATCCGGTGCAACTGCACCGACCTGACGGTAAACCTGAGCCAGAGCGGAGCCCCCAAGGCGGTTCTGGCCAGCAGCAAGATCCACGAGGATCAGGTCTGTCTCGCCAGCATCCTTGACCAGCTGGGGAGTCAGCGTCCTTGCAACATCAATAACCGGTGCAAAACCACTGACAATCAATGAAAGCGGTGCAGTCACGCTTTTCTGTTCGCCGCTGTCTTCTTCCCACATGGTCTTCATGGACATGGAGTCCTTGCCCACGGGGATCGTGATTCCAAGCTCCGGGCACAATTCCATGCCTACCGCGCGAACGGTCTCGTAGAGATTCTCATCTTCACCCGGGTGGCCAGCAGCGGCCATCCAGTTTGCAGAGAGCCGGATATCGGACAACTTGCCGATCGGAGCTGCCGCCATATTGGTAATCACTTCACCGACGGCCATGCGACCGGACGCGGGCGCATCGATCGTGGCGACCGGCGTGCGCTCGCCCATGGCCATTGCTTCACCGGTGCGAACATCGAAGGAGGTGGCGGTCACAGCCACATCAGCGACCGGAACCTGCCAGGGCCCAACCATCTGATCCCGGGCAACCAGGCCGGTAATGGTCCGGTCACCAATGGTGATCAAAAAGCTCTTGGAGCCAACAGACGGCAGACGCAGAACGCGGCGAATGGCATCATCCAGATCGATTTTGGTGGAGTCGAAAATGGGCTTCGTAAAGGAAGCGCGGCTGACACTCCGATGCATGCGCGGCGGTTTGCCGAACAGCACTTCCATCGGCAGATCAACCGGCTTGTCGTCGAAGTAGGAATCGCCCAGTTCCAGATGATGAGCTTCTGTCGCCTCGCCTATCACGGCATAGGGGCAGCGCTCGCGGCGGCACAGGGCGTCAAATTGCTCCAGGTTTTCCGGAGCCACTGCCATCACATACCGTTCCTGGGATTCGTTACACCAGATTTCCAGCGGAGACATTCCCGGCTCGTCACTGGGAATGTCGCGAAGCTCGAATTTACCGCCGCGACCGCCATCTTTGACAAGCTCAGGCATAGCGTTGGACAGACCACCGGCGCCCACATCATGGATGAACGCGATAGGATTCCTGTCGCCCATCTGCCAGCAGCGGTCGATAACTTCCTGGCACCGACGCTCCATCTCGGGGTTGTCCCGCTGTACTGACGCAAAGTCCAGATTTTCGTTACTGGAGCCCGAGTCCATGGACGAAGCCGCACCACCGCCCAGACCGATCAGCATGGAGGGCCCACCCAACACGATGAGTTTCGCACCCACCGGGATATTGCCCTTTTCAACATGCTCCTCACGAATGTTGCCAAGACCACCGGCAATCATGATCGGCTTGTGGTAACCGCGGACTTCTTCGCCGGCGGCTCCGGGCACTTTTTCCTCAAACGTCCGGAAGTAGCCCGCCAGGTTGGGACGTCCGAATTCGTTATTGAATGCCGCGCCACCAATAGGCCCTTCAATCATGATGTCGAGCGGTGAAGCGATGCGTTCAGGTTTGCCGTAGTTGATTTCCCATGGCTGGGGATCATCTGGCAGATTCAGGTTGGAGACTGTGAAACCAGTCAGACCCGCCTTGGGCTTGGAACCCCGGCCGGTAGCACCTTCGTCGCGAATTTCGCCGCCGGAGCCTGTGGCGGCGCCGGCGGCAGGAGCAATCGCCGTCGGGTGGTTGTGCGTTTCCACCTTCATCAGAATATGGATGTCTTCTTCGTTATATCCGTAGACACCCGTCTCAGGGTCCGGGAAGAAGCGGCCACCACGACTACCCCGAATAACCGAGGCGTTGTCCTTGTAGGCGGATAGTACGCCCTCGCTGTTCATTTCGAAGGTATTCCGGATCATGGCGAACAGGGATTTTTCCTGACCCTCGCCGTCAATATCCCAGGAAGCGTTGAATATCTTGTGGCGACAATGCTCGGAGTTCGCCTGGGCGAACATCATGAGTTCCACGTCGGTCGGATCCCGCTCAAGATCCGTGAAGGACTTAACCAGGTAGTCAATTTCATCTTCGGCAAGCGCCAGCCCCAGGCGCGAGTTGGCTTCCACCAGGGCATCGCGACCACCGGCGAGAACTGGCACCCTTCCCAGGAGCCGAGGCTCTTCATGGCTGAACAACAGCTCTGCGCCGCCCATCTCATGAAATACTTTCTGGGTCATGCGGTCATGCAGAAGCGCTGCGATTTTCTCGCGTTGTTCCAGGCCAAGCTTGCGCCCCGAACGAATGTAATAGGCCGTGCCCCGCTCAATCCGATGTATCTGCCGCAGGCCACAGTTTCGGGCGATGTCCGTTGCCTTGCTGGACCAGGGCGAGAGCGTGCCGGGGCGAGGCACAACCAGGAAAAGCACGCCGTCAGGCTCTTCCACCGGCACACTCGGGCCATAGGTGAGGAGCCGGTCCAGAATAGCTTGCTCCGCGTCCGAGAGGTCTGCCTCCAGATCCACAAAGTGCATGAACTCAGCATAAACATGCTCGATTTCAGGCACGATATCCTGAATCCGGGAATGCAATTTGCGGGAGCGGAATGGCGAGAGCGCGGGAGCGCCGCGAAGTTCAAGCATGATATCAACCTGTATCGCGCGAAACGGGGAAGTCTGGGTGCAATTTGAAAGGCCGACATGATACTCGAAAGCGGGGTCAGGATACAGCGCTTGAGGCGTTAATCCCGGGCTGTACAATTAACATTGTTTTGCACATTAATTAACCAGCTTTATTGACCAGGCCTCCGACACCAAGGATCATTGAAGTGTGGAAAGGAATTCCACGCTCAGGATAGACAAGGTTGCGTGGCTTTATGCGACGCTACAACCAGATGATCCAGCCGTGACGGAGTCCATGGACTTGCCAAAGATATTTGCTGCTTTCAAAAGCGCATCCGCCGGGATTGTTTTCTTCCTCGGCACTGCCCTGATACTGACCGGATGCTCACAGCCCAGCACTCTCCAGGAAATTCGTGATGAGGGGGTGCTGCATGTGATTACCCGGACGGCGCCGTCTATCTATGTGGAAAGTGAAGACGGCCCCACCGGCTATGATTACGAACTGGCAAAACTGTTCGCCGAGGAACTGGGCGTAAAGCTCCGGGTCCGCGTTGCCGATAACAACACAGAAATCCTGTCCGTTCTGGAAAAGAACTACGCCCACTTCGGGATGCTCGGGCTTTCCAGACAACCCCATACTGCCAATCAGTATCGCACCGTAGCGACCGGCATCACCGCCCAGTCGATCCTGGTTTATAACCGCGATGTCGAGCGGCCCGAATCATTGCAAGACCTGATCGGGAAAACGGTGCACGTGGTATCCGACAGCAACCACGAGCACCGCCTGAATGAAGCCCGCCAGGAAAACGCAGAGCTTGAATGGGAGGTGCATCCCGGACTGGACGCCGCGGGCGTTCTGTCCCGCGTTGAAAGCGGCGAATTCCCCTACGCAATGGTTTCCTCCAACGAGCTCGACCTTAACCACGTATTCTACCCGATGGTGAAGGAGGCCTTTACCCTTGGAGAACCCGGTGAACTGGCCTGGTTTTTCCCGTCAGCGCAGGATGATTCCCTGGCAAAAGCGGCCCGCCAGTTCCTGGAAAGTCTCGAGACCAACGGAACATTGGCCCAGATTTCCGAGCGCTTCTATGGCCACCTTGATCGACTGAATTACGTGGGTGCCCGAACCTTCATGCATCATGTGGAGAACCGGTTGCCCAAATACGAGTCGCTGTTTCGCGACTATGCCCGCGACTTCAACATGGACTGGCGACTGCTCGCAGCCATTGGTTACCAGGAGTCCCACTGGCGCCCCAATGCGGTATCGCCAACCGGGGTCCGTGGACTGATGATGCTGACCAGGAACACTGCCAGCCATATCGGCATCAACAACCGCCTGGACGCCGAAGAAAGTATCCAGGGCGGAGCCAAGTATTTCCGGATCGTGCACGAAAAAATCCCGGAACGGATCCCGGAGCCAGACCGAACCTGGTTCGCTCTCGCCTCCTACAACGTGGGTTTCGGGCACCTGGAGGACGCCCGTCGGCTTACAGAAGGCGCGGGACGAGACCCTGACCGGTGGATGGACGTAAAGGAATTCCTGCCGTTACTGGCCGAGAAGGAATGGTATACCAAGACCCGCTTTGGCTATGCCCGGGGCCACGAACCGGTGATCTACGTCCAGAATATCCGGCGCTATTACGATGTCCTCGCCCGGCTCAACCAGCCGGGTATCCCGGCGACCGAAGCAGAGGAACAGATCGTACAGATGGAGGAAAGCCGGGCACCGGAAGGACCATCAGACGAGCTGCAAACGGACGGAAAGCTCAGGGCCGGCCTGCCCGCAGAACTGGGCATGATACCGCCGACCCTTTGAAGAATCCGACTTCCGCCGGCTATTCGCTACGAGCCTCGAGCGCGCGCTCCACCTGACTGGCGGAAAAGCCCCTACGATTCAGGAAACGCGCCTGCCGCACTTTTTCGTCCCAGTCGTCACTCAGATCCGCCAGGCCGAAACGCTTATCGCGGATACCGATAGCTCGCTGACACCAATCCTCCTCCGTCATCTCGTCAACACACTCCGGAGTCTTGTGAACCCCGCGCTGCTGAAGTTCGCCAAGAATCCGTAGCGGTCCGTAACCAAGGTCCATTCTTTGGCGGGCGTAGACGTCAGCAAACCGATCATCGTCAAGCCAACCCTCTTTCTCGTAATCATCCAGAACAGCGTTAATAATGTCGCCCGGCAGCTTTCTTTGGCGGAGTTTCAGGCTTAACTCGAGGCGACTGTGCTCGCGCCTGGCAAGCAACCTGAGTGCCGTTGCCCGGGCCTTGTAATCCTGATCGTTGTCATTTTCCTGTTTTGCCATACAGACCCTTTCCGCACACGCATACAAAACGCTAGACTAGCCGCGAATTTTTCCTGCTGGCCAGCACCTCAGGCTGACCAGTCAAACTACCCGGTATCCCTGACCGGATGCCGACGGCCGGTGGCGTCACAACTTTGCCCGACACCGTGAACTGGTTTCAACACCCAAGGATACTCTTATGGCCGCGTTCATCCAGAAACTGTTCAAATCCCGCAAGACAACCGAGGCAACGCCAAAACAGCGGAAAGCCACCCAGCCAGAGCCTGTCGAACAGGAAGATACCCGGACTGACCGGAGGGAAGAACAGCTCAAAACACTGGAGAGCGCACCATCCCAGGATGTCCTGGCCAAGCTTGCCATTGACGGCGTTACCGCGGATATCCGGCAGTCGGCTGCAGGCAGACTGACCGACGAAGCCAGCCTGCAGGAAGTGCAGAAACAGGCCAAAGGCCGTGACAAAGGTGTCTACCAGATCGTTAAACTGGCACTGCAGCAGCGCCGCGAAGAGCAGGCCCGGCTGGACAGCATCAGCCAGACCATCGCTACCCTTACCCGCCATGCCCAGGACCAGGCGAAGAGTGACGATACCAAGCTTTATGAGGCCCGGCTCGATGCCCTACTGAAACAATGGACAGAGGTGGAAACACACGCCTCACCGGAACAGGCCCAGGCCTTTCTCGAAGCGGTTCACCTGTGCAAAGAGCGCATTGCGGCCCTGCAATCTGCGGCGGAAGATGAAAGGCGCCAGCGCGAGCAGAAGCTGCAACGTCAGGAAACCCTGGATCTGCTGACCCGCACACTGGACGAGCTCAAGTCTCAACCGCCTGAAACACTGCCCTCACTGGCGTCCCTGGATGCACTCCAGAAAACCCAGGAAAACCGCTGGCTGGAAGCAACCCGGGATACGGCAGTGGAGAAGCAGGAACAGAAAGCCTACGAAAACGCCATGCTGGCACTGCGCAATTACCTGAGTTCTGTCCGTCGGATTACCCAGGAACGGGAAACCATCGTCGAACTTGGCGCACTGCTCGAGCGCGCAGACGATACCACCGACGAGCAGCGTGCCCAGGCAAAGACACTGGTTGCCGAGATCAACTGGCCGGAAGGCTATCCCATCCCGGCACTACTGGAGCCATTGCGGAAGCTGGCCGGCAAACGCAAGAAACCGGCAGAGCCCCGAGTTGACCAGGAGCAACAGAAAGCTCTGACGACTCGCCTCGAGGCCGAAATCAGGCAACTGGAGGAGGCTCTGGAGGCCAAACAGCTGAAAGAATCCAAACAGCTCTTCAAAACGGCACAACAGCACTTCCGGGATCTGGACCAGCGCCACGCAAAACCCTATCAGGCGCGTATGCAACTGCTTACCGGGCAATTGCGTGAACTCTCGGACTGGCAGGGCTTCGCCACGGAACCCAAGCAGATTGCCCTGTGCGAGCAAATGGAATACCTGGCAGAGCAGCCAATGGATCCGGAAGCAAAGGCCGAGCGAATCAAGGAGTTGCAGAATGAGTGGCGCGATCTCGGCGGCTCTTCAGATCGCTCGCTGTGGTCCCGGTTCAAAGCTGCCTCGGACAAGGCTTACGAGCCCTGCAAGGCCTACTTCTCTGCCAAGTCCGGCCTCAAACAGGCCAATCTGGAAAAACGGTCCGCCATTTGCGAGCAGCTCGAAAGCTTCCTGGACAATGCCGACTGGTCTTCCATCGACTGGAAAGCCGCAGAACGAATCCACCAGACCGCCCGCCAGGAGTGGAAAGAGGCCTGGCCAGTGGAATTCCGCGACAATCGTGCCGTTCAAAAGCGCTTTGATGAATTGCTAAAGAGGCTGGAAGCACCTCTGGATGAAGAACGCCGCAAAAATGAGGGTTTGAAACAGGCGATCGTGGACAAGGCCCAGGCCCTGGTAGACCACGAGCCGCTCCAGGAGGCCATGAACCAGGCCAAGGGCCTCCAGGGGGAGTGGCAAGCCATCGGAATCACCCGCCACCGTGAAGACCGCAAACTCTGGCAGGCTTTCCGAAAGGCATGTGACCAGATCTTTGCCCGCCGCGATGCCGAACGCTCAGAACAGCAGCAGGCATCACGGGCCGCCGACGAATCCGCGCAAGCGGGCCTCAACAAGGTTTCAGGAATATCCGCTGAAAGTGAGGAACAGGCAGTCACTTCAGCCCTTGCGACGCTCAAGCAAATTGATGCTGCTGGACTCTCAAAAGGCGTCAGAGAACAGGTCCAGCAAGAAAAGCAGCGGCTTAGCAAGATTCTCTCCACCCTGAGACTGCAGGCAAAAATGGCCTCATGGCAGTCTCTGGTGATGGCGACCACAACCGGCGAATCCGGAAGTGAATCAGCGCCACAGCACTGGGCCGCACTGGCAGAAGCCTCAGACGCCAGCGATCCGGTCGAGCTGGTGATTCGCGCAGAAATCCTTTGCGGCGTGTCCTCCCCCGAAGCCGATCAGCAGCGTCGCATGGAAATCCAGGTTCAGCGCCTTGCCAATGGCATGGGTTCCGCCGACAACAGCACGGATCAAATGCAGGATGTAGAGAAACTGCTGGCAGCCTGGTGCCTGGGTGGCACTGGCAAAAACGCGGACACGGAGCTCGCTGAGCGACTGAACAGGGCCATCGCCAATCTGAACGAGGCCTGAAGCGCCCAGCGGTCTACTCCCGCTGATGTTCCCTGACGAATTCCCTGGCTTCCTTTACGGCGGCCAGGGATTTCTGTTTCATCCCCTTGAGTTCCTCGTCCGCCAGGTAAAACATCATATCGATTGAATGCCGGTAATACCGTGTGGGCAGTCGGTTGAGAGCCACGCACATAACATCGGTCAGATAGTCCGCTGTGTCAGACTCCTCCCGCGTTGCCTCGATGGCATCCACCACCAGCCGCTCGTAGAAATTGTCGATTGCATCTCGCAGAGACATGGCTTCCGCCTCCCGAATTCGTCTGCGGTTTCTAACACCATAGAAGCCAGCCCCCTCCTTGTCATGGTTCATGAGCAATTTCGCCAATGCGATTGGCAGCCCGCGTCATTACCCCCTGCAACCGCAACCGGCTATGGTTGTGTCATCGGTAAATCAAACCCGAAAACAATATGACCAGAGGACAAGCAATGACCACCGAGGCTTATATCTTCGATGCAGTCCGCACCCCCAGGGGGCGCGGAAAAAAAGACGGATCACTTCACAGCGTCAAACCCATCTCGCTGTTGACCACGGTGCTCCATGCGCTGCAGGAGAGGAACAGCCTGGATACCGCCCAGGTGGACGACATTGTGATGGGCTGCGTAACCGCCGTGGGTGACCAGGGTGCGGATATCGCTAAGACGGCAGCGCTGGCCGCTGACTGGGATGAAAAAGTGGCGGGCGTCACCCTGAACCGTTTCTGCGCCTCCGGATTGGAAGCCGTGAATCTGGCGGCCATGAAAGTTCGCTCTGGCTGGGAAGACATGGTGGTTGCCGGCGGTGTGGAGGCCATGTCCCGTGTGCCCATGGGCTCCGACGGCGGAGCCTGGGCCACAGATCCGGAAACCAATCTGCATACCGGTTTCATGCCCCAAGGCATCGGCGCAGACCTGATTGCCACCCTTGAGGGCTTCAGCCGTGAAGACGTTGATGGCTTTGCCGTGAAATCCCAGCAGAAAGCGGCCAATGCCTGGCAGAACGGCTACTTTGCGAAGTCCATCATTCCGATCACTGACCAGAATGGCGTGGTGATCCTTGATCGCGATGAGCATGTGCGTGGCAACACTTCGCTGGAAAGCCTTTCCGGCCTGAAACCCTCCTTCCAGATGATGGGCGAGATGGGCTTCGACGGTGTCGCCCGGGAGAAATACCATTATGTGGAGAAGATTAACCACGTTCATCATGCCGGCAACTCCTCAGGTATCGTCGACGGTGCCACCGCCATGCTCATCGGCAGTGAAGCCAAGGGCAAAGCCATGGGGCTGACGCCGCGTGCCCGCATCATCGCCACGGCCGTAACCAGCACAGACCCCACCATCATGCTCACCGGTCCTGCCCCGGCAGCGCGCAAGGCACTGGAAAAGGCGGGCATGACTGCCGATCAGATCGACCTGTTTGAAGTGAACGAGGCCTTCGCCTCTGTGGTTATGCGCTTCCAGCGGGAACTCTCGGTTCCCGACGAAAAAGTGAACGTGAACGGCGGGGCTATCGCCATGGGCCACCCGCTGGGTGCCACCGGCGCCATGATCCTTGGCACCCTGCTGGATGAGCTGGAGCGGCGCGAGCTGCGCTACGGCCTGGCCACACTGTGCGTCGGTGGCGGCATGGGCATTGCCACCATCATTGAGCGCGTCTGAACCCGTCCACTTTTCCAGGAGAACCAATTATGAGTGCTATTCGTTACGAACTGGGTTCAGACCAGATCCTGACCCTCACCATCGATATGCCCGGCCAGTCCGCCAACACCATGAACGCTGCTTTTCGGGACGCCCTCTCGGAAACCGCCGCAAAAGTGAAAGACGACCTGGATAACATTCGCGGCATCATCATTGCCTCCGCCAAAAAGACGTTTTTCGCCGGCGGCGACCTGAAAGAACTGCATAAGGTCACCCGCAAAGACGCCAGGACTTTCGAGGATATGGTCAACGGCCTGAAATCCCACATGCGGTTTCTGGAAACCACCGGAAAGCCCGTGGTGGCGGCCATCAACGGCTCCGCCCTGGGTGGCGGCCTCGAGATTGCCCTCGCCTGCCATTACCGTGTCGCCATCAATGACGACAGCATTCAACTTGGACTGCCGGAAGTGACTCTGGGCCTGCTGCCAGGTGGCGGCGGCACCCAGCGACTGCCTCGCATGATTGGCCTGGAGGCAGCCTTCCCGTTCCTGATGGAAGGCAAAAAGGTAAATCCGAAAGCTGCGCTCAAGGCCGGCATTATCAACGAACTGGCAGATTCTGCCGACGATATGATCACGAAAGCCCGAGCGTTCATTGAGGCCAACCCGAAATGTCAGCAGCCGTGGGACCAGAAAGGCTTCAGGTTCCCGGGTGGCGCGCCCCACCATCCTGCCATGGCGCAGAAGCTGGCGATCGCTCCGGCCATGCTGAAGCAGAAGACCAAAGGCTGCTATCCGGCCCCGGAGCGCATACTTTCCGCTGCCGTTGAAGGCGCTCAGGTCGATTTCGATAACGGCAGCCTGATCGAGACCCGGTATTTTGCGGAACTGGTGATCGGCCAGGTTGCCAAGAACATGACCGGCACCTTCTGGTTTCAGTTGAACGCCATCAAGGCGGGCGGCAGCCGCCCCGAGGGCGTTGAGAAAGAAACCTTCCGCAAGGTGGGTGTTCTGGGCGCAGGCATGATGGGCGCAGGTATCGCCTATTCAACGGCGACACGGGGTATCGATGTGGTGCTGAAAGACGTCTCCGTTGAAAATGCCGAAAAAGGCAAAAGCTACTCGGAGAACCTGCTCGCCAAGAAAGTCAGTCGTGGCCGAATGACGGAAGAACAGAAGGCAGACATCCTGAGCCGCATCAAGGCCACCGATTCGTCAGACGATCTGGAAGGCTGTGATCTGGTGATCGAGGCGGTCTTCGAGGACAGTGGACTGAAGGCAAAAGTGACCCAGGAAGCGGAACCCAAACTGGTGGCAAACGGGATTTTTGCGTCCAACACCTCAACCATCCCCATTACCCAGCTCGCCGGAGCCTCTGCGAACGCCGAGAACTTCATTGGCCTGCATTTCTTCTCACCGGTCGACAAGATGCAGCTGGTAGAAATCATCGTCGGCGAAAAAACCTCGGATGAAACCCTGGCGCGCTCGTTTGACTACGTTCAGCAGATCGGAAAGATTCCCGTGGTGGTCAACGACAGTCGAGGGTTCTTTACCTCGCGGGTCTTTGGGACCTTCGTCAACGAGGGCATCTGCATGCTTGGCGAAGGTATTCATCCAGCGAGCATTGAAAACGCGGGGGTGCTGGCCGGTATGCCCGTCGGGCCACTGGCGATTTCCGACGAAGTCAGCATGACCCTGATGCAACACATCCGGGACCAGAGCAGGAAGGATACCGAAGCCGCCGGCGGAACCTGGAATCCCCACCCCGCGGAGGCCGTCATTGATGCGATGGTCAACGAACATGGCCGCAAGGGCAAGGCTGCGGGCGCGGGCTTCTACGAGTACCCTGCCAACGGCAAGAAACACCTCTGGCCGGAGCTGGAAACTCTGTTCGTGAACGCGGAGAAGGCAAGAACGGTCAAACTGCAGGAGCTGAAAGACCGGATCCTCTTCATTCAGGCCATCGAAACCGTTCGTTGTCTGGAGGAAGGCGTATTGCGAACGGTAGAGGATGCGAATATCGGCAGTATCTTTGGCATCGGCTATGCGCCGTGGACCGGTGGCGCGATTCAGTTCATCAATCAGTATGGCGTGAGAGCATTCACGGAGCGGGCATCGGCGCTCGCCGAGACCTATGGTGAACGCTTTGCACCACCCAAACTGTTGCAGGAAAAGGCGGAAACGAACACACCGTTCGCCTGATTCAGCCTCTGCACGTCTGATGCCGGGAGGATTTACCGATTCTCCCGGCAGTTTCCCCGTGTGCAACACGCCTCAACCCTGATGATCCCTCGGTTACGAACGTGGCGTCTTCATGGACAGATTGTCACGATCCGATACGCCCTGCCTATGGCATCGGGTGTAGTGCTTGCCTACAATAAATTTAATAAGTCACGGGTAGACACTCCCTCGCAAACCGAGGGGCTACCAACACCGTCGGGTAAGCATTTATGACCATCGCGGAAAGAATTATGGCTCGTCGCTCTTCGGCCGGATCTGTTCGGTTCGGGGTGTGCAAGGCAATGACTGTAGCATTGCTGCTGTCTGCGCCACTGGGGCTTCATGCGAACGTTGAAACTCCAGACGTGTACGAGCCAGTTGCACCGACGATTGATCAGGCGCGAGCCAATATCCTGATCGCCCGTCAACTGCAGTTTACCCACTTCCGGGATCTCGGAATCAGCGATGAACTCTCCGGAGATGTGTTTGATGCCTACCTGGATTACCTCGACGGGCAGAGAATCTATCTTTCGCAGGACGACATTGCGAAGTTCGACAAAATCCGCACTCAACTCGGCTCTGCCCTGAAAACAGGTCAGCTTCAGCCCGGGTTCGATATTTACAATCTGGTTCAGCAACGGATTATCGAGCGCCTCCAGTTTGCTCTGGAAACAATCGACAAGGGCGTCGACACGCTGGATTTCTCGGCCAACGAAAGTATTCTGGTCGACCGCTCGAAAGCGGACTGGGAATCGAACGCCAAGGCCCTGGACGATCTCTGGGTCAAGCGCATTAAAAATGCGGTGCTGGCTCAGCGCCTGAACGGGGCAGAAGACGAAGCCATCGTTGAAACCCTGCGCCGCCGCTACGAAGGCCAGTTGAAGCGCGCGTACCAGGCCCGCAGTGAAGATGCCTTCCAGGCCTATATGAATGCGTTTACCGGCATGTGGGACCCGCACACGTCCTACTTTTCGCCGCGCACCTCAGAAAACTTCAATATCAACATGAGCCTTTCACTGGAAGGCATCGGTGCTGTGCTTCAGTCGGACAACGAATACACCAAGGTGGTGAGACTGGTACCCGGCGGGCCAGCCTCCAAGCAGGGTCAGCTTGAGCCCGCAGATCGCATTGTTTCTGTCGCACAGGAAGACGAAAAACCGGTGAATGTGATCGGTTGGCGTCTGGACGAAGTGGTGGATCTGATTCGTGGGCCGCGCAACTCGACCGTCACACTGGAAGTGATTCCGGCCAATGCCTCCGACGAGACCATTACCGAGACCATCGCCATCAAACGCGATGAAGTAAAGCTGGAAGAGCAGAGCGCCAGCAAGGACACCATACGTCTTGAACGTGGTGGCAAGGAATATACGATTGGCGTCATTACCATCCCCACGTTTTATGCGGATTTCCAGGCCATGCAGGCTGGTGACCCGAATTACAAGAGCACGACCCGCGATGTCCGCAACCTGATTGCGGAGCTCGAAGCCGACGGCGTTGACGGCCTGGTGATGGATTTGCGAAACAACGGCGGTGGTGCGCTGCACGAAGCCAATGATCTGGTCGGCCTGTTTATTGACAAGGGCCCCACCGTTCAGATTCGCAACGCCAATAACGATGTGCAGGTACTTAATGACGAAGATCCTTCCGTGGCCTACGACGGGCCTCTGGTGGTCCTCACCAACCGCATGAGTGCGTCAGCGTCCGAAATTTTCGCCGGCGCCATCCAGGACTATGGCCGCGGACTGGTTGTCGGTTCCCAGACCTTTGGCAAGGGCACCGTTCAGGCTGTGCGTCCCCTGAACCACGGGCAACTCAAGATCACCCAGTCCAAGTTCTATCGGGTATCCGGCGGCTCCACGCAACACAAAGGGGTTATCCCGGACATTGAGATTCCTTCTCGTATCGACAAGACCCGCATCGGTGAGGACGCCCTGGATCATGCCCTGCCCTGGGACCAGATCGAGGCCGTGCCGCATACACGCTACTTCGATTTCAGCGGCATTATCGATGAGCTTCGCAAGCGGCACGAAGAACGGTTCTCAACCAACCCTGAATTCAGCCTGCTGCAGCAGGAGATCGACTTCCTGACCAAACAGCGCGCCACCGACAGCGTCAGCCTCAACCTGGAAGAACGCCGCGCTGAGCACGAACAGATTGAACGCACACGGCTCACCATCGCAAATGCCCGTCGTGAACTGAAAGGCCAGACACCGTTCGAGTCGCTGGAAGACCTTGAAGACTGGCAAGACCAGCAGGCGGCGGACCTGAATTCCACCGATGAGGAGCTGGATTTCGTGATACGGGAAGGTGGACATATCATGGCCGACATGCTGGACCTTGATAACCGCATGGCATCGATCCTGGATCCCCAGCAATTTGCGGCACAGTCTCCGGCCGCCGCAGTGACACGTTGAACAGGCAGCTCCGGGTCTCATGACTGAGAAGGACGCAGGCGGACAGGATAGCCGCCAGAAAGCACGGATGTTGCAAGACATGCTGCTGGACGCGCTACATGCCATGCGCTCCCTGGAAGAAGTGGAAGGGTTGGAGAAACCGGCGGCTCAGGAACGAACGCCGGAAGGCCTGATCGACCGCCTGGCAAGCCTTACCGGTTCTGCGCTCCGCTTCGGGGTCAAGGCGACGGATACGTCTCTTCGGGTGGGCCGGGCGCTGATCAATTCCCAGGATCAGCTGCGGGCAATGCTCACAGCAGGCCAGTCTCTCAAGGACATCCGCGAAGTGGCCGGCCTCACCGTATCTGAAATGAGCGAGGCCCTTAACCTGCGGGACAAGTCCGTCCTGGAGGCTATCGAGAACGGCACCACCACCCTGTCATTCGAACTGATACTACGCCTGGCAGCCCTCATTGCCAGAAACGATCCCATCCCGTTCATCATGCGCACCACGCGCAACTACAATCCCGAAGTCTGGCAGATTCTGAATGACTGGGGCGTGGCGAGACTGCCCCTGCAATTTGAGCGGGAGCGGGAGTTTATCAACATCTTCCGCCGGCATGATGACGCTCGCACGCTCTCGGATGAAGGTTTCCAGAAAGTGCTGGAGTTCACCCGTCAAAGCTTTGAAATGTCCCTGCACTTTATTGAGGAGCAGGAGCGGCAGGTGGCGGAACTCAGGGCCACTTACGAGGAAAAGCACCCCGACGTGAAAAGGTCACCTGACAAGCCTCCCGCCAAAAAGAAACAGCCGGAGCGCACCCCACCGTCAACCAAATAACGCCCGCATACCGGTTATATTCGGGTTATGCACCACGCCCTTTTCAGTAACGATCGCGTCGATCAGGCTTGCCGGTGTCACGTCAAAGACCGGATTGAATACGTTGATGCCTTCCGGCGCCAACCCGATACCGCGTATCTCCCGGATCTCAATGCCGTCGCGCTCCTCAATGGCCACGTCTGCCCCTGACGCCGTGGCCATATCCACCGTACTTGAAGGCGCGACCACCATGAAGCCCACTTTGTGATGGCGGGCCAGAACCGCCAGGCTGTAGGTGCCGATCTTGTTGACCACATCACCATTGGCAGTTATTCGATCCGCGCCGACGATCACCCAGCGTACGTCTTTCCGGGCCATGATGGCGGCAGCGGCACCATCGGCATTCAACGTGACGGCTATGCCGTCGCGTGAAAGTTCCCAGGCCGTCAACCGGCCACCCTGAAGCCAGGGGCGAGTCTCGTCGGCATAGACGTCTGCCAGCAGCTTTTCCTCATGGAGACGACGAACAACGCCCAGTGCCGTACCGTAGCCCCCGGTGGCCAATGCGCCGGTATTGCAATGGGTCAGCACCGAAAACGGTGCCTCTGCTCCGATGAACTCAAGGGCATGGTCCGCCATGGCAAAGTTGGCGGCCAGGTCTTCCTCATGTATGGCCCGGGCCTCCGAGGCCAGGCGTTTTACCGCTTCGTCCAGCGAATGGCACGCGTGGAAAATCTTTTCCATGCGCTGCAGCGCCCAGAACAGGTTTACTGCGGTCGGACGTGAAGCTGCAAGCTCGCGAATGGCCTGTTTGATTTCGGCCTTCCAGTCCCCGCCACCGGCATGTCTGGCCGCAAGGGCCACCCCGTAGGCTGCACTGATGCCGATTGCAGGAGCGCCCCGAACCACCATATCCCGGATACTCTGCGCTACACCGGCAGCGCCTTCCAGCGTTATCCAATGTTCCTCTCCCGGCAGCAGGCGTTGATCCAGCAGCTCAAGACTGCTGCCGTGCCAGCGAATCGCAACGGTGCCAATGGCCCGTTCTTGAGAGGGTTTCGGGGTTGTTGTCATAGAAGACTGCTCCGGTTTTTCAGCGCTGAAAACTGCCAGTATAACGGTTATACTTCCGGGCTACATTTTCAAGGTGTGGAAGCTCCGCGCCATGCGCTGTAAGGCAGGATAAATGACGGCAGACACTATCACCGCAGCCGATATTCGCATCAACGCGCGCTGGCTGATCCCGATTGAGCCGGCAGGCACGGTACTTGAGCACTATGCAGTGATTATCCAGGGTGACCGCCTTGCCGCAGTCATTCCCCAGGAACAGGCGGACAGATCGTTCAGAACCCGGGAAACCGTTGATCTTCCGAACCACGTCGTCATGCCCGGCCTGATCAACATGCACGGCCACGCGGCCATGAGCCTGTTCAGGGGCATGGCAGACGACCTTCCGCTGATGACCTGGCTGAATGACCATATCTGGCCGGCCGAAGGTCGCTTTATCAGCGAGCAGTTCATTGCCGATGGCACCCAACTGGCCATGGCCGAGATGCTGCGTACGGGAACCACCACGTTTTCTGACATGTATTTCTTCCCGGAAATTGCGGCTCAGATGGCGCACGATACGGGCATTCGTGCGCAAGTCTGTTTTCCGCTGCTCGACTTCCCGACGCCGTGGGGTGCCGGCCCCGAGGAATACCTGAGCAAGGGCGCCGACTTTATCGACAGCTGGAAAAACGATGGCTACATCATGCCGGCCATTGGCCCCCATGCACCCTACACCGTGTCCGACGGCCCGATGATTGAAGCCATCCGGCTCTCGGAAAAGACCGGCGCAGCCATCCAGATCCACCTGCACGAAACGGCATTCGAAGTGGCCGAGGCTACTGAAAAGCTGGGTCAACGGCCTACAGCCCGACTGGCGGATCTAGGCCTGCTCCGCCCAGAGACCCAGTGCGTACACATGACCCAGATCGATGCCAGCGATATCAGCTTGCTTAAACAAACGGGCGCCCATGTTATCCACTGCCCGGAATCGAATCTGAAGCTGGCCAGCGGCCTTTGTCCGGTGCAGGAACTCCTCGATAGCGGGATTAACGTTGCCATAGGCACCGACGGCGCCGCCAGCAACAACGACCTCGATCTGTTCGGGGAACTCCGGACTGCCGCCATGATGGCCAAAGTAGTGGCCAATGATGCCTCGGCGCTATCGGCGCACAAGGCCCTACAGATGGCCACCATCAACGGGGCAAGGGCTCTGGGGCGGGACCATGAACTGGGTTCTCTGGCCGAGGGCAAGCTGGCGGACATCATTGCCATTGACCTGAGCGACCCGTTTTTGCAGCCGGTCTACGACCCGGCTTCGCACCTCGTATACAGCAACCATGGTCGATCAGTAAGCCACAGCTGGATTAACGGCGTACCACAAGTACAGGATGGCCGGCTTACCCGCATTGACGTTGCCGATCTCATGCTTCGAGTTGAGGACTGGGCCGGGCGAATCCGCACAAAGGCTGACTAACTGATTTCCTATTGATTCACCAGGCAGAACCAACCATGACAAACCAGAACGTAGACCGGAACGAGATCGCCAAATTCGAGGCCCTTGCCAGCCGCTGGTGGGATCCCTCGAGCGAATTCAAGCCACTGCATGATATTAATCCCCTGCGGCTGAACTACATCGATGAGCGGGTTTCCCTGGCCGGAAAGCGCGCTCTGGATGTCGGCTGCGGTGGTGGCCTGCTGTCGGAGGGCATGGCCCAGCGAGGCGCCCACGTTACCGGTATCGACATGGGCGAGGCTCCGCTGGCCGTCGCGCGGCTGCATGGCATGGAGAGCGGTGTGAATGTGGATTATCGCCAGATCACCATCGAGGAACTGGCCGAGGACAGCGAACATGCGGGCCAGTACGACGTGGTTACCTGCCTGGAAATGCTTGAGCATGTGCCGGATCCCGCATCGGTGGTGAGGTCCTGTGCCGCCATGCTGAAACCGGGCGGCCATCTGTTTGTATCAACCATCAACCGGAACCCGAAATCGTTTCTTTTTGCGATTGTGGGGGCCGAGTACGTGCTCAGGTTGCTACCCAAAGGCACACACGAATGGAAGAAATTTATCCGGCCATCGGAAATGTCCGACCATCTTCGCCACGCAGGGCTGGAAGTCCGTGAGCTTACGGGCATGACCTATAACCCCGTCACCAAGGTGTACAAGCTCGGACGGGACGTGGACGTCAACTATCTGATGCATGCCAGGGATATTCGTGAAGCCTGAAACCACGCATCGAGCCTCCACGGTCCTGTTTGATCTGGATGGAACGCTGATTGACACCGCACCGGACTTTATCCGGTGCCTTAATCAGTTACGGGAACAGCACGGGCTCCCCGCCCTTCCACACGAGCATATCCGACGCTCGGTCTCGAACGGCGCGCGCGCCATGATCCGGGTCGGCTTCGGCCTGGAACCGGAACATCCGGAATACCTGGAAAAACACACCGCGTTCCTCGACCTCTACGAGGCGGGCGTGGCAGTGGAGACCAGCCTGTTCCAGGGCATGGACGAGCTTCTCAAAGCCCTCGAGGAGCAAGGTATTCCCTGGGGCATTGTGACCAATAAGCCTGCCAGGTTCGCGGTTCCACTGATCGAAGCCCTTAACCTGGCTGACCGGTGCGCGGCACTGGTTTGCCCCGATCACGTTGCCCAGCGCAAACCTCATCCGGAGGCCCTCTATCTGGCCTGCCAGCAGATCGGCGCCGATCCCGCCACCGGCATTTATGTGGGCGACCACGCACGGGACATCGAAGCCGGGCGCAACGCAGGCATGAAAACCATCGCCGTCCGCTACGGTTACATCGAGGAGCCGGAAGCCATTGACCTGTGGCAAGCGGACCTCATCGCCGACACCGTCACGGATCTGGCAAAGCTGTTACAATAGCGCATCAAATTTAGGATCCGGTGTTCAGCCGGTAACAGCCTGACACGGAGACAGGTTATGCATGATTACCAAGCACCCGCCGATCTTCTGAAAGACCGCATCGTAATGGTGACGGGTGCCGGCAGCGGCATTGGCCGGGCTGCAGCCAAGGCCTACGCCGCCCATGGCGCCACCGTGGTACTGGTAGGTCGCACGGTCAGCAAACTCGAAACGGTTTACGATGAAATCGAGGCAGCGGGCCACCCCAAGCCTGCCATCGTGCCCATGAACTTCGAGGGCGCCGCGGTGAAAGACTACGAAGAATTGGCCATGACCCTGGAAGATAACTTCGGGCAGCTGGATGGTTTGCTGCACAACGCGGCAATTCTGGGCGACCGCAGTCCTGTGGAGCTTTATGACCCGGAAACCTGGAACAAGGTCATGCACGTGAACGCAACGGCGCCGTTCCTGCTAAGCCGGGCAATGATTCCCCTGCTTCGCAAATCCGACGACGCCTCGGTGATCTTCACCTCCTCTGGTGTCGGCCGCAAGGCAAAAGCCTACTGGGGCGCCTATGCCGTCTCCAAGTTTGCCGTAGAGGGCCTGAGCCAGTTGCTGTCCGAAGAGCTGGACGATGAGCGTCACAATGTCCGGGTAAACAGTCTGAACCCCGGCGCGACCCGTACCAACATGAGAGCCCACGCCTATCCGGCGGAGAATCCACAGCAAAATCCGGCACCAGAGGACCTGATGCCGATTTACCTGTACCTCATGGGCAAGGACAGCCAGGGCGTCAACGGCCAGAAACTGGACGCACAACCGAAATAATGGAACTGCTTTTTTACACAACCTCTCAGTGCCACCTGTGCGAACTGGCCGAAGCCCTGCTTGTAAGCACGCCCATGCCGGAGCCGATCCCGGTAGACGTGGTGGACATTGCCCAGTCCGAAGAACTGGTAGAACGCTACGGTACCCGGATACCGGTGCTCCGACGCAACGATACCGGTGTGGAACTGGACTGGCCTTTTACCAGGGATGACTTACTTACATTCCTGCAATGAGGATTGCCTGACATGTTGATGGTTATTTCCCCTGCCAAAACGCTGGATTACGAGAGTCCGCTGGCGACCAGTACCTATACTCAGCCGGAATTCCTTGAGGATGCCTGCGAGCTGGTCGACCAGCTTAAAACGCTGGAGCCGCACCAGATCAGCAATCTGATGAGCATCAGCGACAAGCTTGGGCAGCTGAACGCCGAGCGCTTCCAGAATTGGCACACGCCGTTTACCCCCGAGAATGCCCGGCAGGCTGTGCTGGCTTTCAAAGGTGACGTGTACACCGGCCTGGACGCCGAGAGCTTCAGTGAACAGGACTTCGACTTTGCCCAACAGCATCTGCGCATGCTTTCCGGTCTGTATGGCGTCCTAAAACCGCTGGACCTGATGCAGCCCTACCGCCTGGAAATGGGTACCCGGTTCGAGAATAACCGTGGCAAGGATCTGTATGCCTTCTGGGGCAGCAAGATCACAGAGGAGATCAACCGGCTGCTTGCGGATGACGACGGCGTGCTGATCAACCTCGCCTCCAACGAGTATTTCAAAAGCGTAAAGAAGAAAGACCTTGAAGGCCGGCTGATTACCCCCCAATTCAAGGACTGGAAGAATGGTCAGTACAAGATGATCAGCTTTTATGCCAAGAAAGTCCGGGGGCTGATGTGTCGGTTTGCCATTCAGAACCGCATTACCCAGGCCGACGACCTCAAGGGATTCAACCTCGAAGGCTATTACTTCAGCGAAGACCAATCCGATAAGAACAACTGGGTTTTCCTGCGGGATGAACAGTAATCCACGTTGAAATCGGAGTCAGCAATGAACGAAGCAATGTTTTCCCAGATCGCCATGCTGGTGTTTCTGACCGGCCTGATTGTCTGGATGGGTGTCATCGTCTGGGATCTGGCCAAGAAATCCCAGGCCGGCAAGTTCGGCACCATCGCACTGTTTACGGTGCTGGGCGCCGGCGTTGTGGGTTTTATCGTTAAAACCGTACTCGTAGAGATCATGCAAATATGAAAGACAAGGACCAGCCCTGATGTGGTTTCGCAACGCCCGCGTATTCCGATTTACCAAACCCTTTGATATCTCTGCCGAAGAGCTGGAAGAAAAGCTCCAGGCCGATGCCTTCAAGCCCTGCGGACCTCAGGAAACCAGCCGCCAGGGCTGGGTTCCGCCCCTGGGCAAGCATGGCGAACAACTGGTTCACAGTGCCAACGGCTATCACCTGATTGCCCTGCGCAAGGAGGAAAAGATTCTTCCCGGCCCGGTGGTGAAAGAAGCGGTTGAGGAGAAGGCCGAAGCCATCGAGTTCGAGCAGGGCCGGAAGGTCCGGCGCAAAGAAAAGGACGAAATCAAGGAACAGGTAATGCTGGAGATGCTGCCCCAGGCCTTCTCCAAGAACCGCCGCTCCTTTGCCTACCTCGCCCCCCAGGACGGTGTTCTGGTGGTGGACGCGGGTTCCGCCAAGCAGGCGGAAGATCTGGCCTCGACTCTGCGCAAGAGCCTCGGATCGCTGCCGGTTCGTCCACCCGCGGTGGAACAGGCACCTGCTTTCACCTTTACCGGTTGGCTGAACGAATCCATCGACCTGCCTGGCAAGGTGGTTCTGGGCACTGAATGCGAACTCAAGGATCCGTCTGAAGATGGCGGCGTGGTTCGCTGCAAAGGCCTGGACCTGAAAGCCGATGAAATCCGCAACCATCTGGATGCGGGCATGCAGGTGACCAAGCTGTCCCTGACCTGGGACGACAACGTCTCCTTTGTGCTGGATGAAGAACTGGGCATCCGTCGCCTCAAATTCGGCGAAACACTTCAGGATCAACTGGACGATGTCGACGTGGACGACCACGCTGCCAAGTTTGATGCGGCTTTCACGCTCATGACCCTTGAGCTGTCCCGGCTGATTCCAGGGCTCCTGGAAGCGCTCGGCGGCGAAGATCGCTCTGCGATTGTCGAAGAGTAAAGCCTTAAAACCGGGTCAGATACCCGTCTTGTCTGACCCGGCCTCCCTTGCGCTCTTCAGTGGGCAATCTTTCCCAGCCGCTCTCTCTGCCAGTCTTTTTCCGGTTCGTTCAGGACCAGCCGCAGATCCATCACTTCCTCTTCGGTGTTGAACTTGATTTCAAAGCCCAGATGTTCCGCCAGCTGCAACATGGGACGATTATCCGGCAGCACATTGCCCACCATTTCCACGGTACCCCTGGCCCGACAGTAATCGATCATCTTCTGCATCAGGGCAACGCCGAGGCCTTCGCCCTTCATTTTATCGTGCACCATGACCGCGAACTCGCATTGCAGGTTATCGGCATCGGTCCAGGTGCGCACGGTTCCGAGGGTTTCCTCGCCTTCCCCGTCTTCCCTGGGCGCGTTAGCAATAAAAACCATCTCCCGGTCGTAATCGATTTGCACCATCTGGGCTACGTCTTCGCGAGAGAAATGCTTGCGATACTGGAAGAACCGGTAACGAATGGATTCCGGCGACTGCAACTCATGGAACGCCCGGTGGGCAGGCTCATCTTCCGCCAGTACCGGTCGAATGATGACCCGGCGCCCGGATTTGGGCAAAACAATCCATTCCTCCAGTTCCCGCGGGTAAGGCTGAATAATCGGCCGCCCCGGCTTGTCGGCCAGATTGATGGCAATATTGACAGCCACGGCCCCCTGCTCGTTGAACAGCAAGGGCGAGATCTCAAGCCCCTTGATTTCCGGAATGTCGATAACGATCTGTGAGAGAGTGACCAGGGTCTCGGACACCGCGCGGATATCCTCCTCCGGCTTCAGGCTGTGTTCTTTCAGCAGCTTGTACATGTAGGTACGGCGCAGAAGCTCACGGGCCAACACCATGTTCAATGGCGGCAGTGCGATCTGACGATCCGTCATCACGTTGATCTGGGCGCCAGCTGCACCACAAACCACCAGGGGCCCAAACAATGCGTCCCGGGTAATGCCGACACTGAACTCGATCCCACCCACGTGCTGGTAGGAACGCTGAACCGCAAACCCTAGAAATCCACTTTCCGGGAAATGGCTCTTGTACTCCTCCATCAGGTAGCGGCAGGAATCCATGATGGCCGCCTCGCTGTTCAGTTTCTGGACCGTACCCTTGTAACGACGCTGGGTCGGACTCAGGTCCAGAAAAGGATGGCACGCCTGCTCATGAATGATGGTGATGTCGATGGGGCGCCGCTCAACCGCAAACACCTCCAGCACCTCTTCCATATCGTCGCAGTACATGGTTTCGATGGTGCTGATCCCGTAGTCCCGCACCAGATCCCGCGCTTCCCGGTTCGACAGGTGATACCGACCTGCTCGAAGTGCCCTGTTGACCACATGACGGGTATGGGTGCGGTCTGCAAAGTGATCGGTAAAGGATTCCGGCGTTTCCGTAAGCAGCCGCTGAACCCGCTGGTGACGAACATGTTGCATGAATGCCATCACGGCTTTTTCGGGATTGAAGAACGACGGCAGCCCGGCCCGGTAAAACTCTTCCCGAGCATCCATGACCGTACTCTGGCCGAGCCAGCAGGTGAACACATTCAGACGTGTGCCCTTGGACGCCTGCACAACCGCGTCCGCAATCTGGAGGCTGTCCTCCGTCAGACTCGGGGCATACATCACCAGAACGTTTGCCACTTCCGGATCCTTTGCCAGGATCTTGATGGCCTGGCCGTATAGTTCCGGCGAGGCATCGTAGTTAAGGTCAATGGGGTTTTTGCGGGTCCAGTAAGGTGGCAGCAGCTCGGCCAGGTTCTCAATGCTGGATTTCGACAGCTCTGCCAGTTCACCACCAAGATCCGCCAACCGGTCCACGGCCAACACACCGGGGCCGACCCCATTGGCCATAATCGCCAGGGTTTCGCGGCGCAAGGGACGCATCCGCGTTAATGTCTCGAGCGCATCAAACATCTGGCCAAGGCCATCCACCCGGAGCACACCTGCCCTCTGAAGCATGGCGTCGTAGATTGGATCGCTGCGTTTCAGGCCGTCAGGGAGGTCGTGGGGAAACCACTCCGACTCCGGCACCCGACCGGACTTCACCGCAATAACCGGCTTGGTGCGGGACGCCACCCGCACCGCCGACATGAAGCGGCGGGCATTGGGAATGTTTTCGATGTGCAGGAGAATCGCACGGGTCTGTGTATCCTGCGCCAGGTAGTCGATCAGGTCGTCGTGATCGATATCCATGCCATCGCCCAGGGTCAGGAAGTAGGAAAACCCCACACCACGGGCGAATGCCCAGTCGATGACCGAACTGGCGATGGTGCCGGACTGGCCAACGAAGGCAACCCGGCCAGGGATGGCGCCCATATGGGCGTAGGTAGCGTTCAGGCTGCGTGCCGGGACCATCAGGCCAATGGTGTTGGGGCCCAGAACCCGGATTCCGGTCTCCCGGGCCGCTTCACGAACGGAATACATCAGGGGCTGGCCGGTTTTACTGTGAGTACGTGACATGCCACCGGTCATAACGATCGCGGTGCGCACCCCGGCCTCCCCCAGCCGCTTGATGGTCTTGGCCACGGTATCCGGCGGCGTACAGATGATTGCCAGGTCCGGGGAAAATTCCATTTTCGAGACTTTCTTGACGCAGGGCACCCCGTGCACGTTGTCGTAATCGTTCTGGTTAACCACCAGTAACCGGCCGGGATAACCGCCCCCCATCAGGTTCCGCAATACCATACCGCCAAGGTTGTCTGCCCGCTCCGACGCACCGATCACCGCAATGGACGCGGGATTAAACAGGCTCTCCAGATACCGGGTGCTCAAGCTGACTCTCCTTTGTATGCGGCCGGCAGACCGTTGGGAAATAAATGTAATAAAACAGGTTACTTATGAGTGTAACTCTTATCTTAGGCCTTGATACCCCGATGTGAAATGACTATCGCCGTTATAAGACCAAAGAAACACGGCATCGTGCAGTTTTCCCTGATAAGCTTGAAGAAAATATAAGCATATCGAAGGCAGTCCGAGACGTATGACCACGGCATTCTTTTCCCACGATGACTTCATGAAACACAACATGGGGCCGGAACATCCGGAAAGCCCTGAGCGGCTGGCGGCCATCATCAGCTACCTTGCTGATACTGGCCTGGACCAGAAGCTGGACTGGGTGCGGCCGGAAGAAATCACCCGTGATCAGCTTCTGATGGTGCATCCGGAAAAATATCTCCATCAACTGGACCTGATGCAACCGACCCGCGGCCGCGTGTTTACCGACCCGGACACGGCCATGATGCCCGACACCCTTCGAGCCGCTCGTCTGGCAGCTGGTGCCAATATCCAGGCCGTGGATATGGTCATGAGCAGCCAGGTTACCAACGCGTTTGTGTGTGCCCGGCCGCCCGGGCACCATGCCGAGCGGGCGAAATCCATGGGGTTCTGTTTTTACAACAACGTTGCCCTGGCCGCGATGCGCGCCCTCACCTTTCATCATTTGGAGCGGGTCGCGATCATCGATTTCGACGTGCACCAGGGCAATGGCACCGTAGACATTGTCAGTGGCGACGAGCGTATCCTGATGTGCTCAAGCTTCCAGCATCCCTTCTACCCGCACTCCCATGTGCACCGGCAGGCCGACAACATCGTGAATATTCCGATTGAGGCAAACTGTTCGTCTGAAGAGTACCGGAAGCAGGTGGAGGCGGGATGGCTGAAGCGCCTGAATGAATTCAAACCGCAGTTGATCCTGATTTCGGCGGGTTTTGATGCCCACCGGCTGGATCCGATGGCAGAACTGAATCTGGATACGGAAGATTATCGCTGGCTAACGGAAATGATTGTGGGTGTCGCCAGTGAGCACAGCAATGACCGGATCATTTCAACCCTGGAGGGCGGGTACCATCTGCGGGCCCTGGCGGAAAGCGTCAATGCCCACCTGGAAGTACTGGATTCGGTTTACTGACGCCAATCAGCCCCTGGGTTCGCCGCCATAACCGTTAGCCTGCTGCAGTTCCGGGCGGTCACCGGCCCGTTGCAGGCGGATATTGGTGCGCCGGTTATCTGCGGGCCGGTTGGATACCGGGTACTGGTCGCCGTGAGCCCGAACGGTAATCATGTTTTCATCAATACCGCTCGCCTTGAGGTAGTCGGCCACCACATTGGCGCGATCTTCGGAAAGCGCACGGTTGTCGATCCGGCTTCCAATACTGTCACTATGACCATCCACGAAAATCCGCTCAACCGTGGAATCTGCGTTCACATAGGCCACGATGTTATCCAGTAGTTGCCTGTCGGCATCGGATAATTGCGTGCTGCCGCTGGCAAAGGGCACCCTCGAGCGCTGGATCTGATCAAAGTTTACCGGCAGTAGATTGGACGTACAGCGCTGATAACGCTGGTACTCGCCGGCGAAGTTAATGTTGGAGACCTGAACCCGCACCGGGCGGCCATCAAACCACGATTCCCTGGTTACCGTCGGGCGCATCCCGTCCAGAAGTCCATGGGCGACCACGAACGCCTGACGGGTATCCAGCGAGACCTGACGGCGATCATCCGAGACATTGACCGTTCCCAGGGGCTTCGGCGCCACACCCGGACGCCAGGCCGGTGCCTCGACCACAAGGCTGCCGCGCCCTGGTCGCATCAATGCGGAATCAGACTCCAGGAAAAAGCTGAGACTTTCACCGGCGCGATGATTGAACACCGCCCGACCGTAGCCGGGAACTTCGTGCACCAGCCGGCATTCAAATACCGACTCGGCGAGATACCACTGGCTGTTCTCGATTCCGGCGCCATAGCTGGCAGCCTGCGCGGTTGCCGGCAGAAGCACCACGGGCAACGTGGCAATCAGCAGAGTATTCAGGAGTTGTCCGGGGCGAAATCCCATAGAGCTAGCCATCAGTGTCCGGAGTTAGCAGAGTCAGACTGTTTAACGGCCTGAGCCGGAAGTTCTTTAGCCACCAACCGGAAAACAATCACCCGCGCCTTCTGGTATAATTCGCCAAATTTTTTCGGCTCCCAGAGAACCGGGCACAAGCTCGCCCCGCCAAAGGTATTTCGGACAAACGCCATGACAGACAAGCTCACGCTCACACGCCCCGACGACTGGCACCTTCACGTACGGGACGGCGACATTCTCAACGACGTGGTACCGGCTACGGCCGCCTGCTTCGGTCGCGCCATCATCATGCCCAACCTGGTACCGCCAGTTACCACCGCAGCCGATGCCACAGCCTACCGGGAACGCATTCTGGCGGCTGCCAATGGCACCGAGTTCGAGCCGTTGATGACGCTGTATCTGACCGAGAGCATGACGGCGCAGACCATCCGGGATGCCAGGGCTGCCGGCGTTGTGGCTGCCAAGCTTTACCCGGCCGGAGCAACGACCAATTCCGACTCGGGGGTGAAGGATATCCGTAATATCTATCCGGTTCTGGAGGCCATGGCCGATTGTGGCATGCTGCTGCTGGTACACGGAGAGGTAACCGATGCCGATATCGACATTTTCGACCGGGAAAAGGTATTTCTGGAGCGTGTCCTGGCACCCACTCTCGAGGCTTTCCCGAACCTCAAGGTTGTACTGGAACATATCACCACGGCCGATTCCGCAGAATTTGTCCGGCAGCACGCCGGTGACAACCTCGGTGCGACTCTGACGCCCCAGCACCTGATGTACAACCGCAACCACATGCTGGTAGGCGGCATTCGACCGCATCTCTATTGCCTGCCAATCCTGAAGCGTAACCGCCATCAACAGGCGCTCAGGGACGCGGTTGCCAGCGGCGACAAACGCTTTTTCCTGGGCACGGATTCTGCCCCTCATTCGAAGGATCGCAAAGAGGCAGCCTGCGGTTGCGCTGGCTGTTACTCGGCTTACGGCGCAATCGGCCTGTATGCGGACATTTTCGAAGAGCTTGGCATCCTGGATAAACTTGAAGCATTCGCCAGTTTCAACGGGCCGGATTTCTATGGCCTACCGCGGAATACCGATACCATCACCCTGATTCGTGACCCCTGGACCATGCCGGCAGAGCTGCCGCTGGCTGACGGAACCATCGTGCCCCTCAAGGCTGGTGAAACCGTTCACTGGAAACTGGCGTAAACCTGACTTATTCCTTCTCACACACGGCCAAGACCGGAGCTTGAGTGACTGACGAAAACAAACCACCGCATCCCATGTCCCGCCGCTTTCGCGGGTTTCTGCCTGTTGTAGTCGACGTGGAAACCGCTGGCTTCAATCCCGAGCGGGACGCCCTGCTGGAAGTGGCGGCAGTGATACTGACCATGGACGACGATGGCTGGGTGCGGCGCGCTGAAACCCACGTTCAGCAGATCGATCCTTTCGAAGGCGCGAATCTGGAGCAGTCCGCGCTTGATTTCACGGGTATTGATCCGTGGAATCCGGAGCGAGAAGCGGTACCCGAGCGGGAAGGACTCAGCGAGATCTTCAGCCCCATTCGCAAGGCGGTGAAGAACCACGATTGCAAGCGAGCCGTCCTGGTGGGCCACAATGCCACCTTTGACCATAACTTCATCTTTGCAGCCGCGCTGCGGGCCGACATCCGTCGTAACCCGTTCCATCCTTTCTCAACCTTCGATACCGCCACGCTGGCCGGCCTGGCCTATGGCCACACGGTTCTGGCCCAGGCCTGCAAACTAGCGGGCATTCCGTTCAGCAACAAGGAAGCCCATTCCGCCGCCTATGACGCGGAAAAAACCGCAGACCTGTTCTGTGGCATTGTGAATCGCTGGAAAGAACTGGGCGGCTTTCCGCCTCCGGTGATCCCCGAAGAGACCGAGTAACCGCCATAAAAAAACCCGCTGAAGCGGGTTTTTTTATGTGTGCCAGGCATAATTGTGGAAGGCACGCCTCGCACTCAGCTGACTTTAAAGCGGGACAGAGAATCCTTGAGCTGATGGGACAACTCCGCCAAGTCACCACTGGCTTCGGAGATCTGGACCATGGCCTGTTTGGTCTCCAAGGACTTTTCAGCAATTGTGGATACGTTGCGCGTTACTTCTTCGGCCGTGGCTGATTGCTCTTCGGAAGCCGTAGCAATCTGCTCCGCCATACCGGACATCCGGGCAACCTCTTCCACTGCCTCGCGAAGCTGCAACACTACGGTTCCTGCCCGCTCAGAAATACCTCTGGCCTGGGTGCTGCAGCGGGTAACCACCTTTGAAGCACGCTCCGAAGAATTAACCAGAGTTTCGATGGAACTACTGATCTCCTCGGTCGCCTTCTGGCTGTTCTGGGCCAGGCTGCGCACCTCATCCGCGACCACCGCGAAGCCCCTGCCCTGTTCACCGGCCCGGGCCGCTTCAATAGCGGCATTCAAAGCCAGCAAGTTAGTCTGGTCGGCGATGGACTTTATCGAATCCAGAACCCTGGTGATGGATTCCATATTCTTTCGCAAGTCCTCTATGCCGGCTTCTGCTTCCTCCAGTTCCCTGGCCATAGCACGGGTGTCCTCAGCGGAGGATTCCACCTCGGTGGCGCTGCGGCTGACCGCCTCATCAGTGCGCCGGGCGGCGGCTGCCGATTCCGAGGTATTCTGGGACACCTCGCTGATGGCAGAGGACATTTCTTCAATGGCCGACGCCACCTGCTCAGTCTGCTCTGCCTGCTGATTCACACTGTCCAGAGTCTGCGAGGTGGTACCGGACAACTGTTCAGATGCACTGGCCTGGCGCTGGGACGCTTCTTCAACCTTGAAGATCACTTCTTTCAGGTCTGACACCATCTTGAGCATGGAGCCGTATACGCCCGTAGCCTTGTCACTGTCGGACGAATCAATGACCAGGTTACCTGCAGCTACCTGTTCCGCCAGTGCCTGCAATTCGGACGGGTCTTTGCCGAGGGGTTTCATGATCCGCACTGCGGTCCAGACCGCGACGGCCGCCACGGCCAAGAGCACAATAGCAATGGCTATCGCCGCCAGCGTCCACATTTCACGCACCGGCGCCAAGGCCTCGTCTTCGCTAATCTCCGCCACCAGCGCCCAGTTCAGCCCGCCTACGGTAACTGGCCTGTGGGCGGAAAACACTGGCTCGCCACGGTAGGACGCAACCACGCCTTCACCGGAATTTCCGGCCAGGGCCTCATCCACCGATGTCGAACTAATGCGTCCATTCTCTGGGTCGGCAAAGGAAGCGACAACACTGCGGTTTTCCGGATCCAGGTAGGAGTCTGACCGCATCAGGTTATCCGGCCCCACCAGATAGGCATCCCCGGTTTCGCCCATGCCATCTCGTTCCATCATGATGTTGTTCAGGCTGTCGATGGGAAACTGGAAGGCCAGCACGGCCAGCCGCTCATCTTTTTCGGAATATATGGGGGTTGCCACAAATCCGGCGGGCGCACCGTAGGACGGTACATACCGAGTAAAATCAACAAAAGTCGGAGCAGTATCCTGTCCGTCAGACATCGCCTGACGATAGGCTGCCGCCAGGCCAGAATCCGCGTAGGGACCGTCTTTCAGGGAGGTAGCAAAATCCACCTCTTTGGCTACGGAATAGATAACATGGCCTGTATCGGCATCAATCAGATAAATATCGTAGTAGCCAAACGCCTCCTGAAACTCCTTGAACGAGGTGTGCCACTGTTTGTGAAGCGTGTTATAAAACTGCGCGATATGGACGTCAGCCGATACCAATTCGTCTTTCTGCCCCACAGGATTCGGGTTGTCCACGATGTAACCCATCTGCAGAGCCAGGCTGTTTTTGCTGAGGGATGCAACGAAGTCCGAGGCTGAACGTCCGCTAGCACCACCATTTTGCTTCAAGGGTGGCAAAAAATTCTGCTGATAATAAGCCTCGACGTTTTCTCGTAAGGTCGACTGCTCCTCTTGTACCAGTTTTTCATAATTCTGGAATGCCAAACCAAACCCCTGGGCCGCCGTTCGGGTCCCGCGATTATTGGCCATGGCTTTCAGCTGCCGGGCAATAGTGCTGAGATAATCTTCAACACTATGCTGCTTATTGGTAGCCGCAATAGAGAGTTGTTGCAACGCCTGTTCCGTCAGGCTCTGTCGGGCAATTTCGGCGTTAAAAAACGAGATGGCAATGACGGGAAGCAGGCCAACCAGCAGCAAAGTCAGCAAAAGACGTTTCTTGAGAGTCATCAATAGCCCTTCTTTTATATTGTTCTTATGTTAACCATCGGCTATCGGCACGTTTTCTTTAGCCCAGAACAATTGATAAAAGAGGCGAATCTCGTTTAACCCATTAATATGGGAGGGGGAGTAACTCCCCCTCCCACTGGAGTCATGGGCTACCACGTTACCAGTAGATGCCCCGCATGATGGCGGCGAAAGCCACCTGCTCGCTGGACACTTTTGGCTTCTCCCCGGAACGGCTACCGGCGGCGGCCGGTGAATCCGGGAACATCCGGTAACCGGTGTTCATGACGATCTCGGCCATCTTGGGCGCCAGGGCGTGAAGCACCTGGGCAAAGATACCCAGGCGGGTAGCGATTCGCTTCGGCCGATAGACAATGGCATCGGCAACCATGGTTGCCGCCTCGTCCGGCGTTAGCGTGGGGACAGAATCGTAGATCTTGGTTGGCGCAATCATCGGCGTTTTCACCAGCGGCATGTTAATGGTGGTGAACGTGACATTGCGATCCGACCATTCCGAAGCGGCGCAGCGGCTGAAGGCATCCAGCGCGGATTTGGAAGCCACGTAAGCCGAGAACCTGGGAGCGTTGGTCAACACACCGATGGACGAGATGTTGACCACGTGACCGCGGCGATTCTCAAGCATCTTGGGCGCAAAGCCCATGATCAGACGAACGGAACCAAAGTAGTTCAGCTGCATGGTGCGCTCGAAATCGTGGAAGCGGTCGAACGACAGATCCAGTGAACGGCGAATCGAGCGCCCGGCGTTGTTGACCAGCACGTCGACCTGGCCATGGTTATCCAACACGGTCTTCACGAACTCGTCGCAGGCATCCATATCGGAAAAATCGCAGGGATAGGCGTGCACGCTTGCGCCCCGGGACTCCAGCTCTGCGGCCACTTCCTTCAGGCGCTCGAGTTTGCGGGCACCGATCACGAGGATCGCGCCGGCGTCTGCCAGTTTCTGGGCAGTTGCAAGACCAATACCGGACGTAGCACCGGTCACCACGCAGACACGACCTTCAACCGTGCCCTTGAGCGTGCGGTCCTTGAACAGGTCCGGATCCAGATTGCGCTCCCAGTAATCCCAGATCACCGGCGCGTAGTCCGGCAGACGGGGCACTTCAATGCCTGTGCCTTTCAGAACGCGCTCGGTTTCGCGAGCGTCAAAACGGGTCGGGTAATTAATGAACGACATCACGGATGGCGGAATGCCCATGTCATCAAGGATTGCCGACGTCAGACGCTTCACCGGCGGCAAGTTCTTCAGGCTCTGACGAATGAACGGAGGAATAAAGCCGAACATTCGCGAATCGATCCGCATCCCCATTCTGGGTGCGTGACCCGCCTCGCTGAAGATGTTGAGAATTTCACCAACCTTGTACGGGTCGGTATCCACCAGGTGGAAGCATTTGCCGTCTTCACCTTCGAGGTGGGCAATGTGATCCATGGCGTTAACCACGAAATCCACCGGCACAATGTTCAGACGCCCACCCTCGACACCAATGGTCGGAACCCACTGGGGCAGCGCGTGGCGGATTTTCTGGATCATTTTGAAGAAATAGTAGGGGCCATCCACCTTGTCCATTTCACCGGTAGCGGTATGCCCAATCACCATGCCCGGGCGGTAGATGCGGAAGGGAACCTTGCATTCCTCACGAACGACCTTTTCAGATTCGTGCTTGGTCCGCAGGTACGGATGATCCAGCTTCTCGGCTTCCTCGAACATGTCTTCGCGGAAGATTCCCTTGAACAGACCGGCAGCCGCAATGGAAGAAACGTGATGGAAGTGCTTGGCGCCCATCGCTTCCGCAGCATTCACCGCAGCGCGGGTGCCCTCGATATTGGTTGCCTGCTGGGCTTCTTCATCTGCGCCCATATCGTACACGGCGGCGAGGTGAAAGAAGTGGTCGATTTTCCCTTTCAGGGCTTTCATCGTCTTGGCGTCGATGCCCAGATTCTTGCTGGTCAGGTCGCCTATGACGGCCTTCACCTGGGTTTCATCCGCGCCCCAGCGCTCACGCAATTTGTCCAGCTTGTCCTGGGATTGTTCACGTACCAGTACGTGGACAGTGCCACCACGTGCCAGAAGCTTCTCCACCAGGAAACGGCCAATAAATCCGGTGCCACCCGTCAGGAAATAATTCATCAATCTTCCACCCTGCCTGTTGCTCTGTTGTTGTCTATCCATGCCGGCACCCATACGACTAAAGTCTTAGAGTTTTCCGGAAACGCCGGCATTGTACTTAATTGCAACCTTCATGTATCGAACTTTTTTAGAGCTTTTACTCTGTAAGCCTTTGTTTTGTATAGAGCTATTACTCTAAATTTTTGACCCGACAAGCGGGACATGCCTGTCCGGTTCGTCGACACAATGTTTTTGAGACTAGCACAGGAATTGCCCCGTGCATGCTCAATTTCCGGATTACCACAATGCAATGAAAGCGCCCGCCAGCAATGACATAATCGGGAACTTATCGCGCCTTTTGGCATCTCTTGTTTTCACAGGAACACCGACCTTCGGAACCCCTACTATGCAGAAAGACAATCCCAACGCGGAACGCTACATTTCGATTGCCCGGGCCTGCCTGAAGGCCATCAACGACACAGCCGATAACGCTGGTTCACGGGAAGAGAAAATTCAGGCGGTCTACGAGGCCATCGACAAGGCCTTCCAGGCCGAGTTCGCCGATTATCGCCAGTCCGTCGCCATCATGGCCACGGTTCTGGAGCGTATTGCCTCGGGCCAGCTGGACAGTGAGAAAGCCGCAGACCTGGCACGTAAAACACTTGACCAGCAGCCTGAAAGCACCCGCAACGCGCTGATGCACTGATTCGCAAACCTCTTCTCCGGATCCCAGAGGGCCTATGAACACACGTACCGTCAGGAAGAACTCCATGCAGAACCCGATCTCACGCCTGTTTTCCCTGCTCATACTTTTGCTGTTCAGTACCCTTGCTCTTTCTGCGCAGATTCCGGAGAAGAGCCCCAATGACGACAACCAGTACCGGTTCATCGAACTGGATAACGGCCTGAAGGTCATTCTGGTGTCTGATGAGGATGCAGACAAAGCAGCGGCCTCAATGAACGTTGCTGTTGGTAGCGGAGATGATCCGGCGGAGCGCGAAGGCCTCTCCCACTTCCTCGAGCACATGCTGTTCCTCGGGACCGAGAAATACCCCGATCCGGGCGAGTACCAGCAGTTCATCAAGAGCCACGGTGGCCAGCACAACGCCTTTACCGCGTTCCAGGACACGAACTACTTCTTCGATGTTCAGGCCGAATTTCTGGAACCGGCACTGGATCGGTTCGCCCAGCAATTTTCCGCGCCCTTATTTACCGCCGAACTGGTGGATCGTGAGCGCAACGCTGTGCACTCGGAGTTCAGCGCCAAACAGAAAGACGATGGTCGACGCTTCTATTCCGTCAAGAAGGCCGTCAGCAATCCGGATCACGCCTTCAGTCACTTTGCCGTCGGAAACCTGACCACCCTTGAGAATACGGAAGCAAATCCCCTTCGGCCGGACCTGATCGAGTTCTGGAAGCAGCATTACTCCTCGAACATCATGAGCCTGGCGGTTTACGGGCCCCAAACCCTGGACGAGCTGGAATCCATGGTGCGAGGGCGGTTCGATGCCATTGAAAACCGCAACCTTGAGACCAAGCGTCACGTCGCCAGCCTGTACCGCTCAGATGAGCTGCCAGCCAAGGTCACAGCAGAAGCACTGAAGGACGTTCGAAGCCTGTCGCTCACGTTCCCTATTCCGTCCCAGGAGGCGAACTACCGCACCAAACCCGCCAGCTACGTGGCCAACCTGCTCGGCCACGAGGGCCCGGGCAGCCTGTTCGACGTTCTGAAACGGGCCGGTCTGGCGGAAAGCCTTTCCGCAGGTCTGGGCATGGATACCGGCGAGAACGCCACCCTCGAAATCAGCATTTCCCTGACACCGGAAGGACTGGCTCGCCATGAGGACATCCTGCCGCTGGTATTCGATTACATCGAGAAGATCCGCCAGAAAGGCATCAGCGAGCAGCGTTTCCTGGAAATGCAGAACCTGGCTCGCATCGATTTTCGATTCCGCGAACAGGGTAACCCCCTGCACGAGGCCATGCGCCTTTCTCGTTACCTCCAGGACTATCCCGCCGAAGACGTTTTGCGGGCGCCCTGGCTGGTTGAGCGCTTCGCGCCGGAACAGTACCGCGACATTCTGGACAGGCTGACGCCGGACAACCTCCTTGCTTTTGTTCTGGCACCGGAGCCTGAACTTGAAAATCCGAACCGAACCGACTGGTACGAAGCGGCGTGGGTCCGGGAACCACTCGACCCGGCAACACTGAGGACCCAGAGCCTGCCAAAACTCGCTGCCCAGCTGCGCCTGCCGCCGGAGAATCCATTTGTGCCGGAAGATCTGGCGATGGTGCCCGGAAAAACCATGGCGCAGCCGACACAACTGGCAACCATCGAGGGAATGGATGTCTGGTTTGCCCGGGATACCCGGTTTGATACCCCGAAAGCCAACGTGTTTGTGGGCCTTCGTACGCCTGCCACCCGAGCGTCGGCACGCAGCTACGTGCTCACTCAGTTGCTGGTGGACGCCATCAATACCAATCTGAACGCCTGGGCTTACTCCGCCAGTCTTGCGGGCCTGGATTACAGCGTCTATCCGCATCTCAGGGGTATCACGGTCCGGGTCGGCGGTTACAACGACAAACTCCATACCCTGATGAACCGGATTCTGCTCCAGGTGGCTGCACCGGAACTGACCGAACAACGTTTCGAGATCGCGCGGCAGCAGCTGATTGACGGCCTGCAGAACAAGGCCAAGGATCGCCCCGTCGAACAGACCTCTGAGTTTATCCAGACGTCCCTCATCGAAGGCGCCTGGCCCACCGACGCCAAGCTGAGAGCCGCCCGGGAAGTTAGCTTCGAGGAACTGCAGTCCTTCTCTGAAGCCCTGCTGTCACAGGTTGACCCGGTTATGATGGCGCACGGAAACCTCACCGAGGCCTCGACTCTTAACCTCGCGCGGCAAATTGACGCCATTGTTCTGGGCAACAGCGAGCTGGTCCGGGTAGCACGAAGCCAGGTGCGCCAGCTGCCAGATAATGAAACCCTCGTTTCCATCGACGTGGACCATCCGGACACGGGCTATACCCTCTACATGCAGGGAGACAACACCAGCTTTGAGGAACGGGCCCGATTCCGGCTGCTGGCCCAGATTATCAGCAGCCCGTTCTACGAAGAGATCCGAACCAACCGCCAGATGGGCTACATCGTTTACGCAACGCCTTTTGAAATGCTTGAAACACCGGCCCTGGGGTTTGTTGTGCAGTCACCTTCCGCTTCCCCGGCAGAGATTGACCAGGCGGTTCAGGAATTCTCTAACAGCTTTGAGGAAACCCTCTCCGCTTTGACAGCGGAACGCCTTGATCGGGAGAAACAGGCCGTTATCAGCAAGCTACTCGAGCGAGACCGGCAACTCGGCGAGATTTCCAGCCGCTACTGGCGTGAGATTGATCGGGGCATGGACACGTTTGATTCCCGCCAGCAGCTGGCCAACTCGATCAAGCAGGTCGGGAAACCACAATTGCTGGAAACCTTCAGAAAGGCCGTCCTGGAGCGCAAACAGGCATTAGAAGTGGTTACAGGTGGGAATGGCCTGGAGGCAAACCGGGCGCTTGGCAGGCTCACCGAGCTGCCGCCGGTGCCCGCCAGCTAGAGTCCTCAAAGAGTGCGCAGAAAGCGTGCCCAGTCTTCGGGCTCGTCGACATCCCAGCGGGGCTCCAGCAAACAATAGCTGAGCCCCGATGCTTTCAGGCGCTCACAGGTCTGGGCCAGAACCTCCGGCGTGCCCCAGGCAATGTCATCCAACATTCCTTCAGCCACTCGGGAAGCTCCAATCAGGACATAGCCGCCATCGTCTGAGGGCCCAAGCACAACGTCGTAGTCTTTCAGACGCGCGACGGCGTTACGGGCGTAATCCGGATCGACCGAGGGGCAATCACTGCCCACCACCAATGCCCTGTCATAGTCCTGAAGGGACAGGCTCAACGCGCGATACATCCGTTGGCCAAGTGTGCTGCCCTCCTGAACGCCTTGCATCAGACCGGCGGCATCAAGCTCTTCAATGATAGAGGCCGCCTCGCCGGGCCGGTCATCCACCGGTCTATCCCACCAGAATTCCACCGGATAGCCAGTCGCACACAGGTTATCCAGCACAGCCAGCGTGAGCCGAACATGGGCTTCGAGAGCCCCGACCGCACCCAACTCGGGCATCAACCGGGTTTTAACCCGCCCGGCTTCCGGCCATTTGGCAAACTGGAGAAAAACCGCCGCAGGCGGATTACTTTGAGGCATTGCGCACATCCGATCGGTAAATTTGGGCCAGGGACTCCGGCGATTCACCACGCCAATACCGCCAGCGCAGCTGCCACATCAGAAAAATCGTTCGCCAGGCACCGTATTTCTGCCAACGGCGGCTATCGGTAACGACTGGCTCTTTTATACAGAAAGGATGGGACACCAGGCAAAGACGGCGTGAGAATTCGACATCTTCCATGAGCGGCATCTGGTGAAAACCATCCAGGGCGTCGAAAACGTCCCGCCGTACGAAAATTGCCTGATCACCGGTGCAGATGCCTGACAGGCGCGAGCGCTGGTTCATGAACCAGGCAATAACCCGGAAAAGCAGCCGCTCACCACTCAGCCGCACATCGAACCGCCCCCAGGCGCGACGGGAATGGACGAAACTTGCGAGATGCTCCAGAGCTTCTTCCGGCAGGCGCGTATCTGCGTGCAGAAACAACAGTAGATCGCCCTTTGCAACTGCCGCGCCGGCGTTCATCTGAAGCGCCCGGCCCTTCTCTGACACAACCACCCTGTCGCAAAGTGGCCGGGCCAGCTCAACGGTTCGATCGGTACTGCCACCATCAACGACAACCACCTCATGCCCCCGGTTACGGATCGGTTGCAGGGCGCGCAGGGTGTCGGTTACACCTGCCGCTTCCATCCACACGGGAACAATCACGCTTAGCGAGAAAGGATCTGGCAAAACACACTCCGTGACATTCTCTGAAACCGGACCGAACCTTGAGCCTCAGGTCTTAGCCCGCTATCATACCGCCCTTCTCGCGATAATGCCCCCGTAGCTCATCTGGATAGAGCGTCCCCCTCCTAAGGGGAAGGTAGCAGGTTCGAGTCCTGCCGGGGGTACCACCTCTCTTAACCCCGATTCTCGGTCCGTGATATTCAACCTGGCTCCAGGCGAGCTAAACTGCCCCTCCTTACCGACATCAGGACTTCTCAATGGCCCGCTTTACCGAAATCGGAACCGCAATGATCCCCGGCAAGGGAACCCGATTACGTCTTTTACAGCGAAATGATGAATTTTCCATCAAAATTGCCGGCACCACCGGAGAATTGATGAACAGCCGGATCCATGGCTCGGAAGATGCTCTAGCTGCCTTGGCGTGCGAACGGATTGCCGATCAGCCTGCTCCCCGGGTTCTTATCGGTGGCCTGGGCATGGGCTTCACGCTGGCAGCAGCGCTGGCCGCTCTGGGCGACGATGCCGGCGTCACGGTAGCCGAGCTGGTTCCCGAAGTAGAAGCCTGGAATCGCGGGCCACTGGGCTCCGCGGCGGGCAACCCGCTGAACGACCCGAGAGCCCGGGTTCACATTGGTGATGTGGCAGAATTACTCAGAAACGGTGACTCAGAGTGGGACGCCATTCTCCTGGATGTCGACAACGGCCCGGAAGGCCTTACCCGTAAAGAAAACAACTGGATCTACTCGCCGGAGGGCATTGCGGCCGCCCAGAAAGCGCTGCGTCCTGACGGTATCCTCGCCTACTGGTCTGCCGGCCAGGAGCATTCCTTCACCGAGAGGCTGCGACGGGCAGGATTTTCTGTTGAGCCCGTCACAGTGAGGGCCTTGCGACCCGGCAAGGGTGCCCGCCACGTTATCTGGCTGGCGTGGTGATCATTCATCGGCTCTATCGGAATCTGTCCTGGCTCAATTTGGAATTATTCTTTTGTTATATACTTATTCCAAAGCCAAGAAGCCCGGGAGAGATTCAATGACCAAACCGATCATCACAACAGCCTTGCTATGCTCCTTGCTTTCCATGCCACTGCTCGCGCAACCCCAAGCAGATAGCCCGGAAGCAATGGTTGCCGAAGCACGTTCCCTGGTGAAAAGCTTCGGCGGCTCACTGAAGCAGGCGCTCCAGGCGGCCATCAAAGAAGGCGGCCTCACAAACGGTATTGGTGTTTGCAAGACTGTGGCACCGGAAATCGCCAGGAACAACAGCAGCGGCGGCTGGGTCATCAGTCGGACCAGTCTGAAAGTCCGGAACCCGGGAAACACCCCCACCGACTGGCAGGAGATCCAGCTGATGGCCATGGACAGACAGCCGGTAAAAAACGGAAAACCGGTGGAGGTCTGGCAGGTCTCCGAAGCGTCCGGACAGCCGGCGTTCCAATATATGAGCGCCATCCCGACACAGAAACTTTGCCTTGGCTGTCACGGTAAGTCCATCGCCCCGGAGGTGAAGGCAAAACTGGCTGAACTGTATCCTGAAGACAAGGCGACCGGCTTCTCCGAGGGCGATTTGCGGGGCGCGTTCGTTGTTACGCGGGATGTTCCAGTAAACTGATGGCACTAGCCATTTCTTCAGCGATTGAGAACAGGTATGTCACTGAACTACAGAATCATTCCGGTCACGCCTTTCCAGCAGAACTGCTCACTGATCTGGTGCGAAAAGACGCGCCGGGCAGCCGTAGTCGATCCGGGCGGGGATCTGGAGAAGATTCGCGCCGCTGTGGCTGAGGAAGGCGTGACGGTCGAGAAAATTCTGCTTACCCATGCCCACATTGACCATGCCGGCGGAACTGCGGAGCTGTCCAAAGAGCTGGGTATTCCCATTGAGGGGCCGCAGAAGGAAGACAATTTCTGGATTGTTGGCCTGCCCCAGCAGGCGCAGATGTTCGGGTTTCCGGCCCCGGAAGTTTTCACCCCGGATCGCTGGCTGGAAGATGGGCAGCAGGTCACGGTGGGTAACCAGACTCTGGAGGTCCTTCACTGCCCCGGCCACACACCGGGGCATGTGGTTTTTTATCATAAGGAATCCGGTTTGGCGCTTGTGGGTGACGTGCTGTTCCATGGCTCCATCGGACGCACGGATTTTCCAAAGGGCGACCACGCAACACTGATTCGCTCTATCAGGGAACAGCTGTTCCCGCTCGGCGACGAGGTTGCGTTCATTCCCGGACACGGTCCGATGTCCACCTTTGGCCGGGAGCGAGCCACCAACCCCTTTGTTTCCGACCATCGGGGCTGAGCCTGTCGCCAGACCCACGCCGCCGTTCTAAGGGCGGCTTTCCTGATTCAGCCGGAACTGTTCGATGGTTTTCCTGAGATTCTCGGCCATGGCCAGAAGGTCTCCGGCGATTCTCGCTGTCTCCTTGGCATCCCCGGAGGTCTGCTCTGCCGAGCGACTGATTTCAATCACGTTGTGATTAATGGATTCGGAGACATCGCTCTGCTCGTTGGCAGCGCTCTCCATTTCCTGATTGAGGTTGGTGATCTCCCGCACAGCAGAGGCAATGGTTTGCAACTCAGACTCTACGGTCAGAATCGCTGAAACCTGATGCTCTGCCATCTCAGAGGCGTGGCGCATGGTGGCCACACAATCGACAACCTCTCCCTTCAGTCCGTTGATGGTGTTCCGGATTTCCTCCGTTGAATCCTGAGTTCTCGACGCCAGCGCACGCACCTCATCGGCCACCACAGAAAAACCGCGCCCCTGCTCGCCGGCACGGGCCGCCTCGATGGCGGCATTGAGCGCCAGCAGGTTGGTCTGGTCAGCGATATTGGAGATTACCTCCAGCATATCCGACATCTGGCTGGTACGTTGATCCAGCTGCTCAATGCGTTTTGCGCCACTCTGGACCTCGGTGTTCAATGCCTCGATGCCTTTTACTGCATTCCGGGCAAGGCTCTCACCCTTGCTCGCTGATTCCGCAGTATCTGCGGATTTTCGGGTGGTATGAATGGCATTTTCCCGGACCTGAACCGCAGATGCGGCCATCTCGGTAGTGGCGCTGGCCACCTGATCTGTGTTGTCACGCTGGGCAAGCACTTCACTCTCTGTCGTGTCAGCCTTCCCCGCAATGCTTCTGGCCGCCTGTTCAACCTGTTCGGCGTTGTCCATGACGGTATTCATGCTCTCCCGTATCTTCGCCATCATCCGGTTGAACGCCCGGGAGACGGAACCGATCTCGTCGTTGCGGGTAACCTCAAGCTCAATTGTCAGGTCAGAATTTCTGGAGATCTCGTCCATGCGGTCGTGGAGTCGCCGCAAACGAGAAAACACCAGTCGACTCAAAGCGGCGGCGGTCAGGAAAAACACCGCAGCAAAGATGGCTACCTGAATACCGCCACTGGTCAGCAGTTGCTGCTGCAAACGGGCATCGCTGTCAGCCATGGAATAGTCCACCCGAATGGCCCCAAGAACGTCACCCTCACTGGCCTGATGACAGCCAAGACAGTTGACGCCCTGATAGTTTTCCATCGCGATCACGGGCTCAATAAGTGTGTAGACTCGCCCGTCCTCATTGCTGGAATAGGACTCCACCCGCTCACCGGTAAGCGCTTTCTTATCCAAAGGTTCCCGCTTCTGTTCCGACGCGTTGCCGTTGCCGAAGATCCGGTTCAAATGGTCACTGCGAATCACCCGCACGTCCAGCACGTCTTCAGACGCCATCACCTTTTTCCGGAGGACATCCCGGTTACCGATGGTGCCGGTGACCATCATGGTATTCAGCCCATCGAAATAGGATTTTGCCAGTCCATCCACGTATTTGTGGCTGAACTCTTCAAGATGATCACGCTGCGAGTCTGCACTGTGGATGACGGTAAACACGAGCACCAGGGAGAAGGCAGCCGCCAGAGCGGCAAGTAAGAGAAAGCGGATGGAATACTGTTTTTTCATGGTAACCCGACACAGAGACCGCGCGGCATGCGGCCAGGACGTTGTTTTGACGTTTCGTGATGACAACTAACTGTCGCCAAACTTTATAGATATGCGTCAATTATTTCCTGACGCAGATCAGATCCGGGAAAAGTCGTTTACACATGAAGGAAGGAGGGAGCCCTCAGCCCGGGACTTCATCGAGTTGGCCTGAAAGCTGCAGAGCATGATGACAAGCATTCGTGATTCCCAACGCTGACTGTTCGGAAACCGCACTCCGGTTGACCGAAGGAGGAAACCCATCCATGTCCCTACTGACCTCTCTGATCCGGGCGAGCACCCAGTTCCAGCAGGCCATGGAAAGGCGCCAGACGCCTTCAACAGGGCCGGAAGCCGCGCCCGGCAAAGCACAGGCAAAGGCCATGGAAACCGAGCCGACACCTGGCGATGACCGCTTTACACCCTCGGAGAACAACCAGTCTGACCTCTCACGGCTGAAAGCCCGCCGACTGGCCATGACCGACTACAAACAAACTGTGGGGCAGGATCTTGCCTTTGTACGGGAAACACTGCGGCACAAACTTGCCGAATACAACCTGCACCCGGCAACCGCAGTGAACGTGAGCAAAACGGAGAATGGCAGCGTTGCGGTGGAAGGGAAAATCGCAGACAACACACGCATCCAGATTGAAAAGGACCTGAACGTAAACAAAAACTTCAAGGAAGCGTTCAATCGCCTCAGCGTTAACGAGCCAACGCTGCATTTCATGGACAATGCGCTCAAACTGAACCAGGCGTACGGAGTGAATAACCCGCTATTGGACACACTGATCAGCGAGAACCAGCAATTTAACGGCCTGCAGGACCTCGTGCACCGTTACGACACCATGCGCCGCTCAGTGAGTGCCGAGCAAATCGAAGCTGCAGGGAATAGCCGGGCGTACGCCTTTAATCTGAACGCCCGGGCATAACGGAAAGACGGATCAGGAGAATCAGACCTCGAAAGGCGCCGGATCCCCCTTGCCAACACGGGTAACCACCGGAGCCTCGCCGGTGAAGTCCACGACCGTGGTCGCTTCCATACCGCAGAATCCTCCGTCGATAATCAGATCCAGCTCATGCTCCAGGGTTTCCCGGATTTCATAAGGGTCTGTCATCGGATCGGTTTCGCCCGGCAGAATCAGGGTGCTGCTCATGATGGGCTCACCAAGCTCGCCCAACAGCTCCTGAACAATGGCATTGTCCGGGACACGCACGCCGACGGTCCGTCGCTTGGGATGCAGCAATCGACGCGGGACCTCACTGGTAGCATCGAGAATGAATGTGTAGGGCCCCGGCGTAAAATTCTTCAGCAATCGATACTGGGTGTTGTCCACCTTGGCATACACCCCGATGTCCGAAAGGTCCCGGCACACCAGCGTGAAATTGTGCTTGTCATCCAGACGGCGAATCCGCTTGATCCGATCCGCCGCCTGCTTGTCACCCAGGTGACAGCCAATGGCATAGGCTGAATCCGTGGGATACACGATCACCCCGCCACGACGCAGAATATCCACCGCCTGATTGATCAGACGCTTCTGTGGCGTCTCCGGATGAATCTGGAAAAACTGACTCATGAACCCTCTCCCTGTGCGGTCCGCGTCGCCATCGCCGGATCTTTCTTCGACCCGCCCATACAATTCGGAGACTCCGGCGCCGACTGCCCCGTCGCCTCCCATTCTTCCGGTGAGTATAGATGCAACGCCAGCGCATGAACCGGCCCCGCCAGTTCCTCGGCAAGCACCTTGTAAATCGCCTGATGACGCCGCACCCTCATCTGCCCCTCAAATTCCGGCGACACCAGGGTCACCTTGAAATGAGTTTCAGAATTAGGCGGCACACTGTGCTTGTGGCTCTCGTTCTCCACCTGAAGCACACGCGCATCGAAGGCGTCGTTCAGCTTGGTTTCAATTGCATTCTGGATCTTCATGTTTCGAGACTCCTACTGCTCAACCCTGATGGAAGAGGGCGAATGGCGAACGGTCAGAAGCGGGTGTGGAGATGGCTTTCCCAAAAGTGTGTGTTGCCAGGGATGGCAACACCAAGCCCCCATGGATGGGTTCACGGCGTCTTTTGGGAAAGCCATCTTCACAGCCGCCTCCACCAACACCCTCAGTCTACTACACATACAGGACACACCCGAGAGCCTTGACACCATAAAGCCAAAGCGCCACATTCCCATCCCGATTCCAAAACACCCAAACCCCATGCACCTGTACATCGCCGAAAAACCAAGCCTCGGCCGCGCCATCGCCGCTGCCCTCCCCGGCCCTCACCAGAAAGGCCAGGGCTGGATACGCTGTGGCACTGGCGAAAATGCTGCTACCGTTAGCTGGTGCATCGGCCACCTGCTGGAGCCGGCAGAACCTGCACGCTATAACCCCGCTTGGAAGAAATGGCGGCAGGAAGACCTGCCGATGTTTCCCGACAAATGGGAGGTCATGCCCAAGGACAGTGTGCAGCAACAACTAAAGGTGCTGGAATCCCTGATTCGCCAGGCCAAGACCATAATTCATGCTGGCGACCCGGATCGGGAAGGCCAGCTGCTGGTGGACGAAGTTATACGCTATTTCGGTGCCAGCGCTCCGGTTCAACGGATACTGATCAACGATTTGACGCCAGCGGCCGTGGCCCGGGCGATCCAGAGCCCCAGGGACAACCGGGAATTCCGTCGGTTATCCCATTCCGCCCTGGCCAGACAACGCGCCGACTGGCTCTATGGCATCAACCTGACCCGATTTTATACCCTCAGTTATCAGCGGCAGGGTGAACAGGGGGTCTATTCCGTTGGCCGGGTACAGACTCCGGTACTTGGCCTTGTGGTTGAACGTGACAACACCATCGAACACTTCCAGCCCAAGCCCTATTACCGCATTGAAGCAAGATTCAGGGCTCAAGAGGAAGAGGCCGACCAGCAAAACTTCACCGCCCGCTGGCAGCCCAACGAGCAGTTCCAGGATTACCTGGATGAAGAGAACCGCCTGCTGAACCGGGAAGTCGCTGAACAGATTGCCGACAGCGTTCGAAACCGACCCGGCACCATCACCGAGTCCCGCTTCCGGGATCGGTCGGAAGCGCCACCGCTGCCGTTTTCCCTGTCGGCCCTGCAAATTGAAGCAGGCCGGCTATTCCGCATGGGGGCCAAAGACGTCCTGGATACCGCCCAGAATCTTTACGAGCGCCACCAGCTCATCACCTACCCGCGATCCGATTGCCGGTATTTACCGGAAGGCCACTACAGCCAGCGGGAGCAGGTGGTAAGGGCCATTGCCCGAGTAGCACCGGATCTGGAGGAAGCCTGCAACGGCGCAGACCTTGGCCGCAGGACTTCCGCCTGGAACGACAAACAGGTCGACGCCCACCACGCTATTATCCCAACCAGCCGCCCGACGCCGAACGGCAAACTCAGTGACGCGGAAGAAAAAATCTACGGACTGATCAGCCGGTATTATCTGATGCAGTTCGCGCCCGATGCCGTGCACAGGGAGGGCAAGCTAACGGTACGAGTGTCAGCGCACGAATTCCGCGCGACGGAAACCGCCATCCTGGTGCCGGGCTGGAAAACGCTGGAACTGAAACTGCGAGAAGCCCGCAAGGAACCGGAGAAGGCCCCCCTTCCCAGACTGGAAAAAGGCGAACCGGTATTCTGCGACGATAGCAGCCTCAGCGAGCGCAAAACCCAGCCGCCCCAGCATTTCACCGACGCGACCCTGCTCTCGGCAATGACCAACATTGCCCGATTTGTAACCGATACCGAACTTCGCAAAACCCTGCGCGAGACCGATGGCCTGGGCACCGAAGCAACCCGGGCTGCGATCATCGATACCTTGTTCAAGCGCGATTACCTGTACCGCGACAGTCGACATATACGCGCCACCGACAAAGCCAAGGCGTTGATCAGTGCTTTGCCCGAATCGGTAAGCAAGCCGGATCGCACGGCCGTCTGGGAAGCCAACCTGGAGAGCATTCGCCGTGGCGAGGGCGATCCCAGAAAGTTCCTGGATACCCTCAAAGAGGAGATCCGCGGCTTTCTGGACAGGCCCCAGGGCCGCCCGACCGTCGACTCGGAGAGCATCGGCACAACCTCGCCAGAGGCACAGCCCCACTGCCCCAAATGTCGCGCCCCGATGCTGGAGCGAGAGGGCAAATTCGGCCGCTTTTTTGCCTGCACCCGCTACCCGGATTGCCGGGGCACCCGACCGCTGGAAGAAGCCACGCCTCAGGATGGCACTGGCCAGAAACCCATTCCATGCCCCCACTGTTTCTCGCCCCTGGTGCGACGAAAAGGGAAAAAAGGCTGGTTCTGGGGCTGCAGTAATTTCCCCGGCTGCCGACAAACACTGGACGACGACAACGGAAAGCCTTCAGTCCGTTTACGCAAGTCTACATAACGATACTGAACGCAGATCCACATTTTGTGATAATTGATTGATATAGCAGAGTAGTCCATTGAAAGCTCTGCTCGATACCAGGCAAGAGAGCGACACTCCGGGAGAGGCTTAATGCGTATTGCTTTGCTTGAAGATGAAACCGAACAGGCACAGCACATCCAGTCAATTCTGTCTGAAAGCGGGCATCACTGCGACAGCTTCCCGACCGGCCAAAATTTCCTGGGCGCGGTTCTGCACCGCAGCTATGACCTCCTGATTCTGGATTGGCAGATTCCGGACATGACCGGCATTGATGTTCTCGAGAGCGTTCGCGCCCAGCTGAACTGGCCGATTCCAGTCGTGTTTCTCACCCAGCGGGACAGCGAGGCAGATATTGTTCGGGCTCTGGATGCCGGCGCCGACGATTACCTGGCCAAGCCGGCCCGTGCGGCGGAATTGGGCGCGCGCATCAATGCTCTGGCGAGACGCTCCAATCCTGACAGCGAAAAGGAAGTGCTTCGCTATGGTCCGTTCGAAATCAACACGCAGCAAAGGGTCATTGCACTCCATGGTGAAGAACTGACGCTGACCGACAAGGATTTCGATCTGACCCTGTTCCTGTTCCAGAACCAGGGCCGCCTGCTGACTCGGGAAATGCTGCTTGAGCGCGTCTGGGGTCTGGCGCGGGATATCAATACCCGTACCGTGGACACGCATATGAGCCGACTGCGCCGTCGTCTCGGCCTGAACCCGGAAAACGGCTTCCGTATCAAGACCATTTACCAGCGGGGCTACCGCCTGGAGGCCATGAAGGCGCAGGACCAGGCCTTTGACGTCGACGAACCCGCCAGGGCAGCCAATGACTGACAGCCCGGCTCCGCGATTACCGGCACTGCTGCTGATCCTTTCACTGCTTGCCTGGGCTGCCCCCGCGGCTGCCGAGCTGTCGGTAACGCGCGGTTCAGCCGGGCATTCTGACGTTTCGTCGGCCAACCCGGTGCCCGAGTGGATCTACACCTTGCGGCCGGGAGAAAGCTTTTCGGAAGTGGCCAACGACCTGCTCGCCCCCAATTATCCCGCGAGTCGCCTTCTGCAATACAACAAGATTGGCAACGGTGCCATTCTGGGTGCCGGCGACAGTGTGCGAATTCCCCTTGCCTGGCTAAAGCGCCAACCTCAGCCGGCGCGGGCGACATCGGTCACCGGAACCGTACAGCTGATTTCCGGAAATACCGGTCGGAAAACACCCCTGAGTGAAGACGCCCTCATCCGCGTTGGTGATGAAATTCTGTCCGCGTCCGGGACCGCCACCATTGAACTGGCGGACGGCTCGGAAGTAAGGATTTCTCCGAATTCTCGACTCATCTTCAATCGCCTGACCCAATACGGCAAAGCCGGCATGGTCGATACCAGACTCCGACTCGACAGGGGCGAGATCCACACCCGGGTGAAGCCGGTCATGGAGGGAGGCGCACGATTCGAGATTGAAACGCCTTCGGCCGTCGCCGCCGTGAGAGGTACCGCATTTTCACTCCAGACATCGGCAGAGGGCACTCGCCTGCAGGTAACCGAGGGTGACGTTGACTTCGGAGCCCCCGGCAAGACCCGCCGGATCCCTGCGGGTTTCGGAGCCAGCCTGTCCACCACTAACAATGACGGCCTGAGCATTCGTCGCCTACCGCCAGCGCCGGCGCTCAATCCACTGCCACCGAGACTGACCCAACTGCCCACCACCATGACGTGGCAGGAAAGTCGCGCCCCCATGCACCGGGTGGACATCTTCGAAAGCGACACAGGTCGCTGGGTAGAAAGCCGAAAACTGACAGGCAACAGCTTTGATATCGGGCAACTGGATAATGGCAGCTATGAGGTTCACCTGGCGGCACTCGATACTCGCGGCACGGCGGGAATGCCCCGCGTCGTCCCGCTGGAAGTCGATCTTCAGGCCAGGACTGCCAGCCTGGTTGCTCCGGAAGATGGCGGCACCGTCAACGACGATATGCCCGAGTTTCGCTGGCAGCTTAACGGCGACAATGAAGTGGCACGGGTAGAAATAGCCGAGGATCAGGATTTCCGGAACCTGATTGCCACCAGCGAGTGGGCACCCGAAACGGCTGCCCTGCCCTCACGCCCGCTTGGGCCTGGCAAGTATTACTGGCGCGTGGTGACCGAAGCAGGCGGCAATTCAGTTGCTACAACGCAGCCGCGGGAGCTGGTGGTCAATGGCAGCCTGCCTCCGGTTCGGATCATCAGCGTGAACTACATCGACAGCCAGGTAAGGGTGTTCTGGGAGAAGGTAGACACGGCGGCAGAATACCGACTGCAACTCTCGGAGGAGCCGGGCTTCAACAATATCATCAAGGAAGCAACACTGCCTGATACCACGGCAGCCTTGCGTCTTATTCCCGGAAGGCGGTATTTTGTGCGCCTGAAAGCTCTTTCTGATGGTCCACTGCAAAGCCGTTGGGGACCGGGGAGGGAATTGTACCTGGAATAATCCGTTGATCGACCGAACCACACAGCAGGGCTCATGAACCGGGATTGGCTGCCAATTAAAACGACCCCCTGGACTCTGGGCCTGATACTGCTGGCACTGCTCCTGCTTATCCAGACAACCGAACTGCCTCAACGCCTGGATTACTGGCTGTACGACCAAACCATCACCTCGAATCCACTGGAAGCCTCGGACGAGGTAGTTCTGGTGACGATCGACGAGCTGAGCCTGAATCGCCTGGGCCGCTGGCCCTGGCCCCGTAATCTGCACGCTGAGCTCATTGCCAAGCTCAACGAGGCGGGCGCAAAAACCATTGTGTTCGATATTCTGTTCGCCGAACCGTCGCCAGACGACCAGCAACTGGCAGAGCAGATGCGAAGTCACGGCAACGTTATTCTGCCAGTCTACCTGTCACCTCCCACCTCCCAGTACCTGTTAAGCGAACAATTGCCGGTTGGAGTGCTGGCTTCAGCGGCCGCCGGGCTGGGCCATGCTCACGTGGAACTGGACAGCGACGGCGTTGCCCGAGGTCTTTACCTGTTTAATGGCCTCGGTAACCAGCTCTGGCCAAGCCTTGCGCTGGCCGCAAGCGGTGTTGGACCAGAAAATCCGGAGGCCGGGGATACGCCGTCCTATGTCAATATTCGGGATCAATACCGTGCCGTGCCCCTGATCGGTGGTGCTGGCTCTCTGCAGTCGTATTCTTTCTCGCAGGTACTCACTCAGCCGGCCGCATCCGAACACTTCAGTGGCAAAACGGTCTTTGTCGGTGCCACAGCCGCCGGTTTTGGCGACATACTGCCCACGCCCTTCTCGGGGCTGAGCCGTCCGATGTCCGGCGTTGAATTCCACGCCAACGTGTTGTCGGCATACATGCAGGGATTGTTGATTAAACCGGCACCGGCGTGGGCGTCTGCCATGCTGGCTATGACAACCATCCTGATACTCGCCCTCGCCCTGCCACCCATGCGCCCTGCGCGAACCCTTCTCGCCTGCGCGACGGCCCTGGCGGGACTGCTCGGAATCTATCTGTTCGTGCTGCTGACGATGCGATGGTGGGTTCCCCTTGCAAACGCACTGCTGGTTCCACTCTTGGCCTTTCCTGTATCCAGCGGCCTTCGACTGGCCATGACCAACCGATTTTTGAACCGGCAACTGGACGAGCTGGCCAGAAGCCCCCAGGTCGCCCTGCCCGCACCTTCGGGAAGGAACCCGAAACAACTTCTGGAGCACTTCCAGGCCCTGTTTCGTCCCACAGGATGGCTTCTGATGGAGGAGAACGACATCCTCTCCGCACGTGGGCTGTCACAGAGCGATATTCCGGATGACCTGACTCCGGGGCACTGGTTTCACGACAGCAATCTCAGCTGGATTCAGCTATTGCGAGCAGGCACCCGCTATCACCTGGGTCTGCTATTACCCAATGATCTCGGGCGCGAGGCCATCCAGCGCTATCTGCGCAGGCTGCACCTTGAGCAAGCCGTACCCGCGGATTCTGCTGCCAGACCCAGTGAAAACATTTCTGCACGAATCGAGCGGGTCCGCATTGCCACGGATCGGTTGAACCACATGCAGCAGTTCATCCGAAGAAGTTTTGAGCGCATGCCCGACGGTATCATCGTGACTGACGAACTGGGGGTCATCCGTTTTGCCAACGGCCACATAGAGGAATGGTTCCGCGAGCCCATGCCGAGCCTGGCCGGCCTTCCCCTGGTAAGACTGCTGGAGGGACACGATCCGCGGGAGACACCACCCTGGCATGAAACCGTTTCCGACACCCTGACCCTATTACAGAGCCGCACCGTAGACCTGAGGATTCGCGACAAAGATTTCCTGATTCATTTTGCACCGTTTTCGCTGCCAGACAGCGACCAGCAAGGCATCATTGCCAATATTTCGGATATTTCGGAATTGAGGGAGCAGCAGCGACAGCACCGCGAGGCAATCGACTTTATTTCCCATGACGTGCGTTCGCCTCTGGTTTCACAGCTTGCCCTGATCGAACAGTTGAAACGGGATCCCAGCCACATTGAACAGGAACAGCTGGAACAACTGGGGCGACTGGCCCGAAGAAGCTATCACCTGGCCGAGGAATTCGTACAGCTGGCCCGGGCGGAACAATTAACGGAAACCCGGTTCTACGAATGCGAATTTCTGGCGATCGTAGAAAACGCTCGTGACAGCGTCAGCGAGCAGGCTGTAGAGAAGCAGATACAACTCCAGTTACAGGGTACCGAGGATTTGTGGCTGAAAGGCAATGCGGAGCTTCTGGAGCGCGCCGTTATCAACCTGCTGACCAATGCTGTTCAATACAGCCCGCGTGGATCAGACGTCAGCATTCAGGTCTTCCGCGCTGGCCATCAGGCCTGTTTGACAATTGCCGATGAAGGTACCGGTATCGATCCGGAGGAACTTCCGCACCTGTTCGACCGTTACCGGCGTCAAAAAAGCACTGAGCTGGCCGGAGTCCACGGAACGGGACTCGGACTATCCTTCGTCAAAACCGTTGTTGAAAAGCATAGAGGGGAAATTTCGGTGTCGTCGCAACCGGGCGAAGGCTCTGCGTTCACCCTCAAACTGCCGATTGCAGACCCGATGGCCTGAGACTTCATACTCCAGGCCCGGGGTTCTAGTCTCAGGAACGGATGGACTTGCTCACAACATCGGAGGGCTCACTGATCAGCCCATTGGTATCCTGAACCTGGATAGTGAAATACCAGGTCCCTGCGTCCAGACCACTCACCTCGTAGGACATTTCCGCTTCGGCCTGAGCATTGGTGACAACCACCTCTTCGCTCAGCTCGTCAGCATCCTGACCGTACCGGATCACATATTTGTCGAGCTCACCCATCGGAATGCTCTCGCCGTTAACGCGAGTCAGGGGAGCGCTCCAGCTCAACACTGCGGAGCGCTCGGGAGATGGCTCTTGTCCTCCGGTGCCCCCGGAATCAACTTGACTGCCTGAACCAGCGGAATCTCCGGAATCGCCCGGCGAACCGACGCTAGCACTACCCGATGATCCACCCCCACAGCCTGTGAGAAGTGCTCCAAAAATAAACGCGGCGATCCATGCCTGTGACACTTTGATGACGCGTTTCATATGCATTAAGCACCAATAAATCGTCGACTTTGTTAAATTGTATAAAACGTGGACGATTATCGGTGTGACGGTGGTCATTTTCCTAATTACGAAAATGTCAATTTCCCGTCAGGGATTTGTAATAAAGCGGGGAAGTAATTGATCAGGCGGGCAAATTTTTGCCTAGCGGAATCAAGCGCCATACACAACGTTACAAAAAAGTCCGGGCAGGGGCAGTGGAGAGCAAAATGGGTGTGCTGGAGTGCGAAAAAAGGTCCGCAAAGACGGGCTTTTTAATTGTGGTGGGCACGCTCAAAAAAGGTCGAATACAAACAATAAAGCCCGCAAGATGCGGGCTTTATTTTAATAGTGGTAGCGGGGGCTGGATTCGAACCAACGACCTTCGGGTTATGAGCCCGACGAGCTACCAGACTGCTCCACCCCGCATCAAAACTGGTTGTTTACCGGGCTACCCCGATCAACGTGCGCGTATATTAAGGATTGGATTCAAAACTGTCAATCGATATCTTCGAAAAGGTCTGCTCGGTACTGGAGCTCTTCGGGCTTTGAGACAACGTGATCTTCATAGAATCCCACTGTCTCAATCACTTCCTGAACAGGTCGAAAGGAGCGGCGGTGTTCTGTGGTTGCTCCGAGGCGGCGCAGGGCCTCCAGATGGATCGGGGTCGGATAACCTTTGTGCTGCGCCAGGCCGAACCCTGGGAAACGCGCTTCCAGCGCTTCCATTTCCCGGTCACGGGTTACTTTGGCAATAATAGAAGCGGCGCTGATGGCAGCCACCCGACTGTCGCCTTTGACAACCGGTTCCGACGGCCAGCGCCACTTGGGACAGCGATTACCATCCACCAGAACGTACTCAGGCACCACAGCCAGCCCCGATACTGCGCGCTCCATAGCTAGCATTGTGGCCTGGTAGATATTCAGCCGGTCGATTTCGTGGGACTCGCACCGGCCAATGCTCCAGGCTTTGGCATGCTCGAGAATCTGATCGTAGAGGGCATTGCGACGCTTCTCGGTCAGCTTCTTTGAGTCAGCCAGGCCTGCGATTGGCCGGTCCGGATCAAGGATGACCGCGGCAGTCACGACGGCCCCGATGAGCGGCCCCCGACCGACTTCGTCCACACCGGCAAGCAAAGAACCGGTGTAACGGCATTCGAAGGGTGGCAAAGGGCTCTTGGGCATCAGTGGGCACCCTGCTCTATCAGGTCTGAGATCGCCTGAGCGGCTTTTTCATCAGCTCCCTGCTTCAGTGAATGGTGCAACTCGGTAAAGGCTTCGTTAAGCCTCGCCCTCTCCTCTTTGTTCTCCAGTCGCTCAAGCACTGCTGCACCCAGACTCTCGGCCGTGGCGTCGTCCTGGAGCAGCTCTGGAACAAGCTGGCGCTTGGCGAGGAGATTGGGCAATGCTACATGAGGCACCTTCACCAACTTCGACAGAAGCGCATAGCTGAACCCGCTCAGGCGGTACCCTACAACCATCGGCTTTTTAAGAAGCATCGCTTCGAGTGTTGCCGTTCCAGAGGCCAAGAGCACAACGTCGGAGGCGGCCATCACATCTCTGGAACGCCCACGTACGATGGTAACCGGAAGCTTCACCTTCAACGCATCGACCAGATCGCGCACCTGCTTCTCCCGGTCCCGGTTCACGCAGGGGATCACCAACTGCAGATCAGGTCTTCTTTCCTGTATCCAGCGAGAGGCCTCAAGAAACAAGGTACCAAGTCTCTCCACTTCTCCTGCACGACTACCGGGAAGAACCGCCAGTACGGGTGCGTCCGCATCTATTCCCAAAGACTCCCGCATCTTGAGGGTATCCGGCGCCATGGGAATTCGATCTGCCAGTGGATGGCCCACGAAGGCCACAGGCACCTGATGCTCCTCGTAAAACCTTGCCTCGAAAGGAAACAGGGTCAACATCAGGTTGACCGATTTGGCAATTTTGAAGATCCGCTTCTGCCGCCAGGCCCAAACCGATGGGCTGACATAATGCACGGAAAGAATGCCGGCCTCGCGGCAGCGCCGTTCGATCGCAAGCGTAAAATCCGGAGAATCGATACCGATCACAACATCCGGTGGCGTGGCGAAGAAATAGTCCAGGAGCCGGGCCCGGATGCTGAACAGTTCACGAATTCGTCCAAGAACCTCCACCAGCCCCATGACCGAAAGACGTTCCATCGGCACCAGGGAATGAAATCCCTCCGCAACCATTTCCTCCCCGCCAATGCCGACGAAACGGGCCTGGGGATAGCGTTGGCGCAGCGAACGGATCAGGCCGGCACCGAGGATATCCCCCGATGCCTCACCGGCAATGATTCCGAATGTGATTTTACGCTCGCTGATGGTCGCGTTAGAAAGATCTGTCACCGACAGGCTCCTGCCGGGTTAGCGGATGATGCCGCGGTGAGCTCCACGCAGGGAGTCAATGAGGGGACGTATTTCTGCAACATCGGAATAGGACTTCTCAAGCTCTTCGACGGCCTGTTCGGTTGTCAGCCCCTGGCGATAGATCACCTTGTAGGCGCGGCGTAAAGCCAGCAAGACATCCTTGCTGAAACCACGGCGCTTGAGACCTTCCACGTTCATGCCGTGTGGCTGGGCGGACTGACCGCTCGCCATCACATAAGCCGGAATGTCCTTGAGTACGATGCTGCCACCGGCCGCCATGCTGTGGGGACCAATATGACAGAACTGGTGCACCATGGTACCACCGCCCAGAATCGCGAAATCGCCGACCGAAACATGGCCCGCCAGGGTGGCACAATTGGCCAGAATGGTGTTGTCACCGACGATACAGTCATGAGCGACATGCACGTACGCCATCAAAAGATTGCCACTGCCGATACGGGTTTCACCCCGGTCCTGGACCGTGCCCCGATGAACCGTGCAATTCTCGCGAATCACGTTGTTGTCGCCAATCACCAGTGTGGTTGGCTCGCCCGCGTATTTCTTGTCCTGGCATTCCTCGCCGATACTGGAGAACTGGAAAATACGGTTATTCCGGCCGATAACCGTCGGCCCCTTGACCACCACGTGGGACAGGATCTCGGTACCCTCGCCGATTTCCACATCGGGGCCAATGTAGCTCCAGGGCCCGACTGTAACGTTGTCCCCGAGCCTGGCTGACGGGTCTACAATCGCCTGAGGATGGACACCCGACCAGTCATTTGTCGCCATCAAACTTCTCTCTCAGCGGTCAGAATCTCTGCCACGCAGACGACTTCACCGTCGACCAGGGCGCGACACTCGAATTTGTAAATACCCCGTTTACCGGAGATAAGTTCCGACTCCATGCACAGTTGATCTCCCGGCAAAACCGGGCGCTTGAACCGTGCCTTGCTCGAGCCGGCGAGGTATTGTACCACGCCGTCAGAAGGTTTCCGGCCCACAGTCACAAAACCGAGAATGCCCGAGAGCTGGGCCATGGCTTCGATAATCAGGACACCCGGCATGATCGGGTTGTTCGGGAAGTGGCCCTGAAAGAATGACTCGTTGAACGAAATATTCTTGTAGCCCTTGATCGATTTTCCTTTTTCGACCTCCGTTACCCGATCCACCAGCAAAAACGGGTATCGGTGCGGCAGGTATTCCAGAATTTCGTCGATGTTCATCATGTTGATCGGCCTCAGCCCTCTAATTTCTTTTCCAGTTCTTTGACCCGTCGCGCCAGCGCATCCAGTTGCCGGAAGCGCACAGCATTCTTGCGCCACTGACGGTTGGTATCGGCGCTGGTGCCAGATGAATAGACTCCGGGCTCACGGATATCCCCGGTCACCAGAGTCATACCTGTCAGATGGACCTGATCCGCAATCTCGAGATGGCCGGCCACGCCCGAGGCGCCACCAAACACGCAATGCCGACCAATACGAGTACTTCCGGCAATACCAACCATGGCCGCCATGGCGCTGTGATCTCCGATGCGAACGTTATGGGCAATCTGGATCAGGTTATCGAGCTTTACACCGTTGCCAATCACCGTGTCGTCCAGTGCACCGCGATCAATGGTGGTGTTTGCACCCACTTCTACATCATTTCCGAGCACAACCCGACCGAGTTGCGCGATACGATGCCATACGCCCTTCTCATTGGCGAAGCCAAAACCGTCGGAGCCAATCACAGCGCCGCTGAGGATGTGACAACGCTCACCAACGACCACATCGTGGGCCAGCGTTACCCTCGGTCGAATCAGCGTGCGGGATCCGATGCTGGCGCGGGCGCCAATAACGGAGCCTGCTCCAACAACGACTTTCTCGCCGATCTCCGCTTCCGCTTCAACTACCACGTTGGGGCCAATGCAGGCGTCCTCCGCAATAGACGCAGAGGGATCCACCACTGCAGTTGCGTGAACACCGGGGGTAGCAACAGGGGCAGGATCAAACCAGTGGCTCAGTTGAGCATATCCGAGATAAGGGTTGTCCAGTAACAGGACGTTGGTCGGAGCATCTTTGGCCGACGCCGGCGAGACAATAACAGCCGAGGCGCGCGTATCTGCCAGGTATTTACCGTAGGACGGATTGGCAAGGAAACTGATCTGGTCGGGCCCAGCAGCCTGCAAGGTCGCAAGGCCCGATACCTTCACATCAGGATCACCCCGTAGCTCCGCACCAAGGGCATTGGCAATATCCCCAAGGCGATAGGACCTTTCTGTCATTGCGAGCTCCCAAGCAACGATCAGGGCACCGGGGTGCCCATCACAAGTTAACGGTTCAGTTTTTCAAGAAGCTGAGAGGTCAGATTCATTTCCGGCTTTACATAGACAACCGCTTCGCTCGGCAGGATCAGATCGAGGTTGTTCTCCTCAAGCAGCTCCTTGACCGCTGCGTCTACCTCGGGGCGGGCCTGCTCGAGAAACGCCTGCTTGCGCTGATTCACTGTAGAATCCAGTCGCTGCTTCAAAAAGTTGAACTCTTTTACTTTTTCCTGGAACTCGCCGGCCAGCTGGTTACGCTCGCTCTCGTTCATCATGGCACCATCTTTTTCCAGGCGCTCCTGAAGCTTGCGAGCTTCTTCCTGCGCTTCGCGAACCCGGGCTTCATCGCCTGCAAAGTCTTTCTGAAGCGACTCGCTGAAGGTCTTGGCATCGTCAGACGAAAACAGTGCCTGGCGCAGGTCGACCACACCGATGCGGGTTTCGGCCATCGCCGGGAATGAAAACGCCAGCATCACGGCAGCGAACATCAACACAAATCGGGACATTGGTTTTCTCCTGGTTTTCATCCGTAGGTTGTTATTATCCATGCTTTAGAAGGTCTGGCCCAGCGAGAACTGGAACACCTGGGTGTCGTCGCCAGCTTTGTCGTTCAGGGGATAGGCAAGACTGAATGCCAGCGGACCAACTGCGGTAATCCATTGGAAACCAACACCCGCCGCCATCCGGATCTCGTTCAGCTCCGGGTCAAAACCCCGTGCCGTGTCGAAGACCTGGCCGGCATCCAGGAAGAACGCGGTTCTCATGGAGCGGGTATCACCGGCAAATGGTGTCGGGAAAATCAGCTCCAGGCCACCCTCAGTCAGCAGGTTGCCCCCGAACGGATCAGGATCCGAGAGGTCGTTTACGTTATTCGTTGCTCTCAGGCCAAGCGAGTTCGCCTCATAACCACGAACTGAACCATAGCCGCCCGTGTAAAAATGCTCGTAAAACGGCATCTGGCTGCGATCGCCGTAACCATCCCCATAACCGATCTCCGATCGCGCCCGGAAGACCCAGCGATTGTCATCAGTCACAGGGTAGTAGAAATCGGTTTTATGAGTGGCTTTGTAGAAGGTCAGGTCACTGCCTGGAACCGCCACATCCAATGACAGCGAGTGACTGTAACCATCAGTCGGCAGAACACCCCGGTTCAGGGTACTGCGACGCCAGCTTCCGAACAGGAAGAAGTTGGTGAACGAATCGCCCTCTTCGTCAATAAACTCACTCACCTCCTGGGAGGTAAACAGGCCTTCCTTCAAATTCGACTGAGTGATACCGGCGCCAAAGTTCAGGCGGGTGATGCTGTCGGTGGGGTAGCCGAATGTCACCCGGCCACCGTACTCATCCAGAAGGAACGAGGAGATATCTTCCTCTTCGTAGTCCGTCTCCCGGGCGAATACGCTGAAGCCCCTGCTCACTCCGTCAACGGTGTAGTAAGGGTCCAGGTAGGAAATGTTCGCGCTCTTGATGGAATCACTGACGTTCACACCGAAAGATACCCGTTTACCCGTGCCGAAGAAGTTGTTCTCGGAGACATTGGCACCGAGGATCACCCCGGAATCCTGGGAGAAACCGACAGACGCTGACAGGCTGCCTGTGGGCTGTTCTTCGACAGAGTAGTTCACATCTACCAGATCATCAGTGCCTGGCACAGGCACGGTTTCAACGTTCACAGTCTGGAAGAAACCCAGACGTTCAAGCTTGGTCTTGGAGAATTCGATGCGGTCGGAAGAGGCCACGCCCCCCTCCATCTGCGTCATTTCCTGGCGAAGCACATCATCACGGGTCGACACGTTACCGTCAAAATTGATCCTGCGCACATAGGCCCGCTTGCCAGGTTCCACAAAGAAGGTCACGGCAGCCGTGTTATTCTCACCGGGCTCGGGAACAGCGTTGACGTTGGCAAAGGCATAGCCCTCACGCCCGAGCCGGAACGCCAGGGATTCGGAAATGGCCGTCATACGGGAGCGGGAGAACACGTCGCCTTCCTCAACCGGAATCAACGCACGCAATTCCTCTTCCCCCACGATGAGATCCCCGCGAAGGTTGATCTCCGAAATGGTGTATTGGGGGCCCTCATTCAGGGCAATCGCAATGAAGACCTTTTGTTTGTCAGGGGAAATGGAGACCTGACTGGATTCCACGTTGAAATCGAGATACCCACGGTCAAGATAGAATGACCGTAGCGATTCCAGATCGCCGCTTAGCCGCTCTCTGGCGTACTTGTCCGAGTTGGTCAGGGAATTCCACCAGCTCGTGGACTGCAGTTCGAACAGTTCCTGCAACTCCTCGTCGCTGAAATCCTTGTTGCCGATCAGGTTGATATGGTGGATCGCAGCGACCGACCCCTCGTTGATATCCAGGCGAATCGCAACGCGGTTTCTGGGCAGCTCCTCGGCCGTCGCCTTTACCCGGGCGTTGTAGCGCCCCTGGGCAATGTAGGAGCGCAGGATTTCAAGCTCAAGACGCTCAAGGGTTGCGCGCCGGAACACCTGCCCTTCCTGGAGCCCGGCACCTGCCAGCGCGTCCATCAACATCTCGGTTTCGATGTTCTTGTTACCCTCAATCTCGATATCACTGATGGAGGGACGTTCGCGCACCGTCAGGATGAGTACGCCGGCATCCCGGCTGGCCTCAATGTCGGTAAAAAGCCCGGTCCGGAACAGCGATTTGATCGCACCAGCCAGCTCAGTCTCGTCCACCTGTTCACCAATATTGACAGGGAACGCAGAAAACACGGTACCCGCAGATACCCTCTGCAAGCCTTCCACCTCAATATCCGCCACCGTGAACTGATCAGCAAGTGCTGGCTTCAGGCCGGACACAGCCACAGCGAGGCCAACGGCTACACCTAGAAGAGAACGTCTCATTCAAATATTTCGCCTGGTTAATGCGCGTAAGGAGCTCGCAATTCTCACAACCGCATCAGGTCGTTGTAAAGAGCAAACACCATTAATGTGAGGATCATTGCCATACCAATTCGTAATCCAAACGCCTGAGCCTGCTCGGAAAGCGGCTTTCCACGGAGGGCTTCGATGGTGTAGTAGACGATATGACCACCATCAAGAACCGGCACAGGTAAAAGATTCAGAATGCCCAGACTCACGCTGAGATAGGCAAGAAAACGCACGAAGTCTTCGAATCCGGAGCTGACACTGGCTTCAGCGACCCGGGCAATGGTGATGGGCCCACTGAGATTGGTGGGCGACAGCAGGCCAGTAAACATCTTCTGGATGGCCACCAGTGTCAGACGGGTATCTGCCCAGGTTTCGCTGAGGGCAACCGGAACCGCAGCAAACGGGCCGTAGCTGACATCCCGCAAAACCTCTTCCGGCCAGGAAATGGCTTCCACACCGGCACCGACAAAACCAATCGACTCCCCGCTTTCTTCGGCCCTCGCCTCCGGCGTTACACTGACAGCTTGTTCCGCACCATTGCGTTCGATGGTTACCTGCAGCGTTTGCTCCGGGGCATTGCGGATAAATTCAACCAGCTCGAACCAGCTGTTGATCGATTCCCCGTTGACGGCCACTATGCGGTCACCGGGCTGAAGCCCTGCCGCCTGGGCGCGGCCACCGTCGGAAATCTGCCCCAGTACCGGGGGAACCGACGGGCGCCATGGTGTGATACCGAACTCGGCCAAAGGATTGGGGGTGTCATCACTCAGGCCCCAACCGGAAAGCTCGCCGCTGATAGTCCCGCGTGCGCCGTCCTCCGAAACCTCCATGGAAATCAGGCCATGCTCCCCGGTTCGCTCCAGAATGCGCATATTCACATCGCGCCAGGAGCTTACCCGGTGGCCGTCCACCGCGTGGATCTCCATGCCTTCCTGCAAACCGACCCGCTCGGCCACGCTCTCATCGGCAATCTGCCCAACAATGGGCGCGACATGGGTAACGCCGACCACGCTCAACAGCCAGTATGCGAAAATAGCGAAAATGAAGTTGGCCACGGGACCGGCTGCGGCGATGGCAATGCGCTGCCCTGGCGGTTTGGAGGTAAAGGCCTGATCCCTCAGTTCTTCTGGCACCGGCCCTTCGCGCTCATCCAGCATTTTCACGTAGCCACCCAAAGGAATGGCGGCAACCGCAAACTCGGTTCCATGCCTGTCGTACCATGAAAACATCGGTTTCCCGAAACCCACCGAGAAACGGAGCACTTTCACGCCGCAACGCCGGGCAACCCAGAAATGACCGTATTCGTGCAAGGTCACGAGGATACCCAGGGTAAGTGCGAGTGCTAGGACGGTTTCAATAATCTGCATAGCGTTCCTGATTGAATGGCTTCAGCCGGGCAGCATTCCGCTGCGACTATCAGACAGTTAACAGACCTATCTGTTCCCGCGCACGAGCCCGTGCTTCTTTATCCTTTGCAAAGATAATGTCAAAGCTGTCTGCTGGTTCAACAACAGTCGCAACCAGCGTTCGCTCTATGATAACGGGGATATCCGAAAAACACAGGCTGCCCTCGAGAAAAGCGGCAACAGCCACCTCATTGGCGGCATTGAGAACCGCCGGCGCAGTGCCACCTGCCTCGAACGCTTCCGCCGCGAGGCGCAGACACGGAAAACGACCCAGATCCGGACGCTCGAAATGAAAGCGACCGATCGCAAACAGGTCGAGAGGAGCAACGCCGGCATCAATGCGCTCTGGCCAGGCCAGGCCGTTGGCAATCGGTGTTCTCATATCGGGACTGCCAAGCTGGGCCAGAACGGAGCCATCGGCATATTCAACCATCGAGTGGATAATACTCTCAGGGTGGACATGCACCTCAACTTTCTGGGGCGTGGTGTTGAACAGCCAGCAGGCTTCAATGAGCTCGAGGCCCTTGTTCATCAGGGTGGCCGAGTCCACGGAAATCTTCTGCCCCATGGACCAATTCGGATGGGCACAGGCCTGGGCGGGCGTTACCGATCGAAGATCCTCGGCAGAATGTTCCCTGAACGGGCCCCCGGAGGCTGTCAGAAGTATACGAGTGATGCCGGCACCGGCAGGGTCCCGGACCTTGTCGGCCGGCATGCACTGGAAAATCGCGTTGTGCTCAGAGTCGATCGGCAGCAATTCTGCCCCCGCTTCGGCCACGGCATCCATAAACAGTTTGCCGGACATCACAAGCGCTTCTTTGTTGGCAAGCAACACCCGCTTTCCCGCCCGCACCGCCGACAGTGTTGGCGAAAGACCCGCTGCCCCGACGATAGCCGCCATCACAGTATCAACACCGGGGGTGGAGGCCACCTCGCACAACCCTTCCAGCCCGCCAAGCACGCGAGTTTCAGGCAGGTCTGCCAGCAATTTTGAGAGGACATCGGCCGCTTCAGGGTCAGCCATGACCGCCACTTTCGGACGGAATTCACGGCAGAGGACCGCGAGCTCTTCCGCACGGGTACTGGCCGTGAGCGCATAGACCGAGAAGCGGTCAGGGTGGCGCCGAACAACGTCCAGGGTACTGAGACCGATGGAGCCGGTCGCCCCGAGAACACTGATAGAGCGGGTTACCATAGTCACCAGTGCCCGGTTGTCAGCCAACCAAGTTGGGTAATAATCAATGCAAATACCGGAATGGCCGCCGTCAGGCTGTCGATCCGGTCCATGATGCCACCGTGACCGGGTAACAGCTGACTACTGTCCTTGATGCCACGGTGCCTCTTGAGCATGCTTTCCAGCAGATCGCCCAACACTGAAACAAGACCCGTGGCGAGGCTGGCAACAATTAGCAGCGAGGTCTGAACCGTCCCCGCCGAAGCCAGCCAGCTGACAACCAGGGCAAAAACCCCGACGGCCATCAGGCCGCCCCAAACGCCCGCCCATGATTTGCCAGGACTGACACGGGGCGCCAATTTTGCCTTACCAAACGCCCGACCGGCGAAGTAAGCACCGATATCGGCAACCCACACCACACAGAATACGTAGAGGATGAGCAGCAGGTTGTTGGTACTGTCACCAAACTGGAAACCGCCGGTTCGCAGGTGATTAAGGCCCACCCACGCCGGCACCAGAACGAACAGCCCCATGACGGCTCTTGCGGGGAGACTGCCCCATTTTTCGGAGCCGGCGGGATAACTGCGAACCAGGAGAAAGCACACGCCCCACCAGAGCAACGATAACCAGAGGACTGCCACAAACGGAACGTTCAGCAGACCGTAAAGAAGGATAGCGGTGGCCAGTGCGTAGCCAACCCGACCGGCAGGACTCTCAATACCGGACATATTCGCCCACTCCCAGGCGCCCAGGGTAATGATGGCGCCGGTAAAGAGCGCAAAACCCAGGGGCGGGAGGAAAAAGATCCCGCCAATGGCGATAGGAGCGAGGATCAGTGCGGTGATAATTCGGGTTTTTAACACGGTTGACGTCGCTATCGTTCGTTATTGTTGTACAGCCTTGGCCGCTATCTGATCATCCGTCTGGCCAAAGCGACGCTGTCGGCCGGCATAGGCCTGCAGGGCCTTGAGCATCTCTTCCTGCTGGAAGTCAGGCCAATACACCGGTGAAAAGTAAAGCTCTGTGTAAGCCAGGTGCCAAAGCATGAAATTGCTGATTCTTTGCTCGCCTGCGGTACGAATCATCAGGTCCGGCATTGGCAGGTCACCGATGCTGAGGTGCTGCTGAATCAGGTCATCGGTGATGTCAGAGGGTGCCAACTGCCCGGAACGGACCTGCTCGGCCACCTTGCGTGTGGCCTGCGTGATATCCCAGTGACCACCATAGTTGGCGGCAATTACCAGGGTCATCCGGGAGTTATTGCGGGTCAGCTCTTCAGCCGCCGCCATGTGTTCACGCAGTGAAGCGCTGAACGCTGACCGATCACCGATAATGCGCAGGCGGATATCGTTCCGGTGAAGTTTGCGAACCTCGCGCTCAAGGGCGAACAGGAACAGCTTCATGAGCGCGGACACTTCGTCCTTGGGCCGGCGCCAGTTCTCGCTGGAAAAGGCAAACAGCGTGAGCACTTCCACGCCTTCACGGGCACAGGTTTCCACCACTGCCCTGACCGCATCGACACCGGCCTTGTGCCCAGCCACTCCCTTGAGCCGACGGGCCTTGGCCCATCGATTGTTCCCGTCCATGATGATGGCCACATGCCGGGGCCGACTGTCTGCCGACACCGGAATCTCTGCGGATACAGTTCCCGTCATGAAATCCCCTGTGCGGCCGGAGCGCCTCGGTGCTTCGGCCTTTCAATTCGCTTGCAAGTAGGTCCGGACGGTTAAACCGCCATCAGGTCCTCTTCTTTGGCCTTGAGCATCTTCTCGACTTCTGCAATGTAGCGGTCGGTCAGCTTCTGGATATCGTCCTCGCCCTTGCGCTCGTCGTCTTCGGTGATTTCCTTTTCCTTGAGCAGATCCTTGATCATGCTGTTCGCGTCGCGACGCGCATTACGGATGGAAACACGACCGTGCTCGGCGTCTGCTTTTGCCTGCTTAACCATTTCCTTACGGGTTTCTTCTGTCAGCATGGGCATCGGGATACGGATGATATCGCCGCTGGTCGCCGGGTTCAGGCCAAGGTCTGATGCCATGATAGCTTTCTCGATGGTCGGCATCAGGTTTTTCTCCCAGGGAGAGACCGTCAGCGTGCGGTTATCCTCGACGTTGACGCTAGCCACCTGCTTCAGCGGCGTCTCCTGGCCGTAGTAGTTCACCATGACACTATCCAGGATAGAGGGGTGGGCACGGCCGGTGCGGATCTTGTTGAACGCGGAGTTAAGGGACTCCAGGCTCTTTTTCATTTTCTTTTCGGCTTCTGCTTTGATGTCGTTGATCACTTCAGCATCCTCAATTCGTTCGTCATGTCATTCTGTAATCTGGCGCCACGATCCTGTGGGGCCGGGACAGCGATTCATTCGATCAGTGTACCTTCTTTCTCGCCAGTTACGATGCGAGTAAGGGCGCCGGCACGGTTCATATCGAACACCCGCAGCGGCATGCCGTGGTCACGGGCGAGACAGATGGCTGTCAAATCCATCACACCCAGTTTCTTGTCCAGAACCTCATCATAGGTGAGGTAGTCGTATTTCTCTGCACTGCTGTCGAGGTGCGGATCCGCTGAGTATACGCCATCCACTTTCGTCGCCTTCAGCACCGCGTCGGCCTCGATCTCAATGCCACGCAGACATGCAGCGGAATCGGTCGTGAAGAAAGGGTTACCGGTACCGGCGCAGAAGATCACGACATCGCCATCCTTCAGATCCCGTACCGCGCGACGGCGGTCGTAATGCTCCACGATGCCGCTCATGGGGATCGCGGACATCACACGGGTCCGGATGTTCGAACGTTCCAGGGCATCACGCATGGCCAGACCGTTCATCACGGTGGCCAGCATGCCCATATGATCACCGGTAACCCGATCCATGCCGGCCGCATTCAGGGCTGCGCCACGGAACAGGTTGCCGCCGCCAATCACCAGGCCAACCTGCACGCCGATGCCAATCAGCGCACCGATTTCCAGTGCCATGCGGTCAAGAACTTTGGGATCAATACCGAAATCGTGCTCTCCCATCAGGGCCTCGCCACTGAGTTTGAGCAGAACACGCTTGTATCTGGGCTGGGTTTTCGATGATGTCGGCATGATGATCCCCTTGTCGTCTGTTGGCTGCTATCCGGCGTGGTACCCGTTGCAGGCTTGTATCTGACATACTCCTCATAAAAAGGGGTATCTCAGATACAAGCCCGCCACGAGAGCCGGGAATTCCCGGCTAACGTGGCAGACTCAGGTGATACAGTGGCTCAAAGCCCGCTGCATCGAACGAAGGATCAGGCCTTGCCTGTGCCGGCTGCAGCAGCAACCTCGGCAGCAAAGTCCACTTCTTCCTTCTCAATGCCTTCACCCACTTCCAGACGAACGAAGCCAACCAGCTCGCCGCCGTTGGACTTGATCAGCTCGCCCACGGTCTGGTCCGGGTTCTTGACGAAAGGCTGCTCAACAAGGCTGTTCTCCTTGAGGAACTTCTTGATGCGGCCACCCATCATCTTTTCGACGATCTCGGCAGGCTTGCCTTCCATATCCGGCTGGGCCTTGATCACATCCTTCTCTCTTTCGAGTTCTTCAGCCGGCATATCTTCCGGCTTGCCGACACGCGGGTTAACGGCAGCTGCGTGCATGGCGATGTCACGGGCAACTTCAGGATCACCGGCAGTCAGGGCGACAACCGAAGCGATCTTGTTGTTGCTGTGAACGTATCCACCAACAACCGGGCCTTCAACCTTGACGACACGACGAACAGTAATGTTCTCGCCGATTTTCTGAACCAGCGCTTCACGCTTGGATTCCAGATCGCCTTCCATCAGCTTGGCTACGTCGGTTTCGCCATTTTCAAACGCAACGTTCAGCACGTCGTTGGCAAAGTTCAGGAAGTTGTCATCGCGAGCAACAAAGTCGGTCTCGGAGTTCACTTCCAGAATAAAGGCAACGGTGTTGTCGTCAGAGATCTTGATCAGTGAAGCGCCTTCAGCGGCGGTACGGCCGGCTTTCTTGGCAGCTTTCAGACCGGATGACTTGCGCAGCTCTTCGATCGCAGCGTCAACGCTGCCTTCGGCTTCAACAAGTGCCTTCTTGCATTCCATCATGCCAAGGCCGGTACGCTCACGCAGCTCTTTGACCATTGCAGCGGTAATTGCAGCCATGTTCAATCCTCTCAACTGTTCCGAATTCGGTGGGGCGGTGTGCCTCGGAAAACACCAGGCACACCTTACATCTAAACCGTGAAGGTAAAACGTTACTCAGCGGCTGGAGCAGCGCCTTCAGCGTCTTCGCTGACTTCAACAAACTCGTCAGCACCGGCACCAGCAGACTGGGCTGCTTCCATGCAGGTATCAGCAACGGCTTTCACGTAAATCTGGATCGCACGGATAGCGTCATCGTTGCCCGGGATCACGTAATCGACACCGTCGGGATCACTGTTGGTATCAACAACACCGATAACAGGAATACCAAGCTTGTTGGCTTCCTTGATGGCGATACGCTCGTGGTCAACGTCAATCACGAACATCGCGTCCGGCAGGCCGCCCATGTCCTTGATACCACCAATGGAGCGCTCAAGGCGGTCCATTTCACGGGTACGATCCAGTGCTTCTTTCTTGGTCAGCTTGTCAAAAGTACCGTCCTGACTCTGGGTTTCCAGGTCACGGTAGCGACGGATAGACTGACGGATGGTCTTGTAGTTGGTCAGCATGCCACCGAGCCAGCGGTGGTTAACGAACGGCTGACCGGCACGCTCGGCTTCTTCCTTGATGATCTTGGCCGCGGCACGCTTGGTACCAACGAACAGGATCTTGTTCTTGTTCTCTGCCAGCTGCTGAACAAACTTCAGCGCGTCGTTCATGGCAGGAACAGTCTGCTCAAGGTTGATGATATGAATCTTGTTACGGGCGCCGAAGATGAACTTCGACATTTTCGGGTTCCAGTAGCGGGTCTGGTGACCGAAGTGAGCACCTGCCTTCAGCAGGTCACGCATATTTACCTGAGCCATGATAGTTACCTTTTTAGCTTCGGGTTAGTCCTCCACGTATCCGATTACCCCAACCTGACTCCTTTAAAAGCAGGACCAGGCACCCTGGGATAACGTGCCGACACGTGTGTGAATTTGCTGGATTCGTTTCCAGCGGGCGCGTTTATACCATATTCGGCCCGACAAACGCCATTATTTTTGACGGCGAGCTTCCTTGTACCCGGGCAGCAGGCCCCTTAAAATGCCGGTTTGGCACAAACAACGGGAAACCCAATGCAGGTATCGATCAAGACACCGGAAGAAATTGAAAAGATGCGCGTCGCTGGCCGCCTGGCGGCCGAAGTGCTCGAGATGATCGGCGATCACGTCAAGCCCGGCGTTTCCACCGAAGAGCTCGACCGGATTTGCCACGACTATATTGTCAACGAGCAAAAGTGCATTCCGGCACCACTCAACTACAAGGGGTTTCCGAAGTCCATCTGCACGTCGGTCAACCACGTTATCTGCCATGGCATCCCGTCTGAGAAGAAAATCCTCAAAGATGGAGACATCCTTAATATCGATGTCACCGTAATAAAGGATGGCTACCACGGCGACACCAGCAAGATGTGGATTGTCGGCAAGCCGAAACCTGGCACCGAGCGGCTGATCCAGATAACACAGGAGTGCCTCTATAAAGGCATTGAGCTGGTCAAGCCGGGAACCCGTCTGGGCGATATCGGGCATGTGATTCAGCAGCACGCTGAGAAACACCGTTATTCCGTGGTTCGCGATTATTGTGGCCATGGCATCGGCGCAGTATTCCACGAGGAGCCTCAGGTAATGCATTACGGCAAACCCGGCACCGGTCTGGAGCTGCAGGAAGGTATGACGTTTACCATTGAGCCGATGATCAATCAGGGCAAATACCAGACCAAGCTTCTGCCGGATGGCTGGACCGTCGTGACCAAGGACCACAAACTCTCTGCACAATGGGAGCACACCATCCTTGTGACGGCGGACGGTCATGAGGTCTTGACCAAGCGAAAGGAAGAGTCCTTCTAAGTGGACCAAAGCGAGCTGGAATCCCGCATCAGTAATGACCCCTCTCCGGTTACGGCGGCCCGGGAGCTGCTAAAAGGCAGGTATGACGCCGATGCCGAGGCCTTTCGACAAGGCGCCGATGTGCGTGCCCTTGTCCGCTCCCGGGCTGACACGGTCGATACAGTTCTCAGATTGATCTGGAACCGCTATCCGTTTTCCGATTCACCGGACATTGCCCTGATCGCCGTCGGCGGCTATGGACGGGGTGAACTGCACCCGCATTCGGACATCGACCTGCTCATTCTCACCCGTGCCGGCATCGAAGACAGCTGGCACGAAGACCTGGGCGCGTTTGTTACCCTGCTGTGGGATCTCAGGCTGGATATCGGCCACAGTGTTCGAAGCATCGAGGAAAGCAAGACAGCCGCCCGCGAAGACATCACCATACTGACCAACCTGCTGGAAACGCGCACGATTGCCGGCCCGGATGAACTCCGGTCAGATCTGAGCGAGCAAGTCTATTCCGATGATGTCAGCACCGACCGCGACTACTTTATTGCGAAGCGTGAGGAGCAGCAGCAACGGCATCAGAAATACGGCGATACCGAATACAACCTCGAACCAAACGTGAAGGGTTCCCCGGGCGCCTTGCGGGACATACAGACGATCGGCTGGATTACCAAGCGACATTTCGGACTGCAGAATATCGCTGACCTGACCCGCTTCAGCATTCTTACCGAGGAAGAGCATCAGATTCTGTTCCAGGGTGAAACCTTCCTCTGGCAACTGCGATACGGCCTGCAGCTGCTCGCTGACCGGAATGAAAACCGGCTGCTGTTCGATCATCAGCGGGCCCTGGCACAGATGCTCGGCTATAGAGACGAAGGTAAGCGGCTCGGCGTCGAATTGATGATGCAGGCCTACTATCGCACCGTCCTGGCCCTCGCCGAACTGGCGGATGTGATTCTGCAGTATTACGACGAAGCGATTCTGGGTAGCCCATCGGAAGACGCCATCCAGCCCATCAACAAGCGTTTCCAGATTCGTAACTACTATATTGAAGCGGTCAACAACCAGGTCTTCGCCTACGCGCCCTATGCCATCATGGAAATCTTCGTTCTGATGGCTCAGCACCCTGAGATCAAGGGCATCCGGGCCACGACGATCCGGTCGCTTCGGGCCCACCGGCATTTGATCGATGATGCGTTCCGATCTGATCTGGCGGTGACTACCCTGTTCATGGAGTTACTCAGAACGCCCCATGCCCTGGATCAGACGCTGTCTGCCATGAAGAAGTACAACGTGCTCGGGCGCTATCTCCCGGAGTTTGGCCAGATCATTGGCCAGATGCAGCACGACCTTTTCCACATTTACACCGTGGATGCCCACACCATGCGGGTCATCCGCAACATGGTAAGGCTTGGCGGCTCGGAAGCCCGAACCGAGTATCCGCTGGCATCTCGCCTGATTCACCGGCTGCCGAAACTGGAAACTCTTTACATTGCGGGCATTTACCATGATGTGGCCAAAGGCCGGGGTGGCGATCACTCGGAACTGGGTGCCATCGATGCCGAAGCCTTCTGCCAGCGGCACCACCTGAGCGAACGGGACACCCAGCTGATTTCCTGGCTGGTGGAAAACCACCTGCTGATGTCCATGACAGCCCAGCGCAAAGACATCTCCGACCCGGACATTATCCACGGGTTTGCCAGGGCAGTGCCGAGCCAGGCGCACCTGGATTACCTGTACGTTCTAACCGTGTGCGACATCAGCGCTACCAATCCGAAGCTGTGGAACACGTGGCGGGCCTCGCTGTTGCGCCAACTCTATATCGAGGCCAAACGGGCTTTGCGTCGGGGCACTGAAACGCCCATCGACCGACAGGAATGGGTTCGCGCTACCCAGTCGGAAGCCCGGGAAATCCTGCATGCCCAGAACATGACCGATGAACAGATCGACGCCATCTGGGACACCGTGGACGAAGACTATTTCCTCCAGGACTCGACCGTGGACATCGCCTGGCAGACTGCTGCCATCATTCGACACGGCGACAATACGGACCCGCTGGTGCTGATTCGAGACACGCGGGGCGGCCCTACGGACGGCTACTCCCAGATCATTATCTACATGAAAGACCGGGTTGCCCTGTTCGCTGCGACAACGGCGGTTCTAGAACAGCTGAACCTGAACATCGTGGACGCGCGCATCAGCTCAAGCGAGGGGCCCTACTCGATCAGTTCCTATGTGGTACTTGATGAGAAGGGACAGCCTCTGGGCATCGACCCTGCGAGAAAAGAGCGGGTGCGTTTGCGCCTGATCGAAGAACTGGACGACCCGGATGACTATCCGGACATCATCCACCGGCGCACTCCACGCCAGCTCAAGCATTTCGCTTTCCCGACGGAAGTGACGTTCTCGAATGACACCATCAACCAGCGCACCGTAATGGAAGTGATCACGCCCGACCGCCCGGGGCTTCTGGCCCGCATCGGCCAGGTGCTGCTGGAGCACCGGGTACGCCTGAGCAACGCCAAGATTGCCACCCTGGGCGAGCGCGTGGAGGACGTTTTCTTCGTGACGGACGAACACGGCGAGCCCATCCGGGAGCCGGCGGTATGCCAGGCCCTGCAGCAAGATCTCTGTAAAATGCTGGACGACATTCAATGAATCCGAACCTGGACAGACTTCATCCCTACCCTTTTGAAAAGCTTGCCAAACTGAAGGCAGGCATCAGCGTGCCCGATCATCTCCGGCCGATTTCCCTGGGGATTGGAGAGCCGAAGCACCCTTCGCCCGATTTCGTCAAACAGGTCATTGCGAACAATCTGAACAAGCTTGCCAATTACCCCACCACCCGGGGTACGGATGAACTCCGCGAGGCCATCAGTGGCTGGGCAACCCGCCGATTCAATCTGAAGGCCGGCAGCCTCAGCGCGGCGAACAACATCGTGCCGGTAAACGGCACACGTGAAGCCATCTTTTCCCTGGTTCAGGCTGTCGTGGATGCCACCAAGCCTGCCACCGTAGTCAGCCCCAATCCGTTTTATCAGGTTTACGAGGGAGCCGCCTTCCTTGCAGGCGCGACGACCGTATACCTCCCCTGCGATGGCTCAAATGGCTTCATTCCCGATTTTGATTCAGTGCCCGAATCCACCTGGCAAGAATGCCAGGTACTGTTTCTGTGCTCCCCGGGCAATCCCAGTGGTGCTGTTATCTCCCGGGAGGCGCTGACCAGGGTGATAGCCCTGGCCGACGAACACGACTTTATCGTTGCTTCCGACGAATGCTACTCCGAACTCTATCCGGAGGAAGGCAACCCGCCGGAAGGTCTCCTGCAAACCTGCGCCGCCATTGGCCGGGATGACTACGCCCGCTGCGTGGTATTCCACAGCCTGTCCAAACGCAGCAACCTGCCCGGCCTGCGATCGGGTTTCGTAGCCGGGGATGCCAGCATTCTTGACGGCTACCTGAAGTACCGCACCTATCACGGCTGCGCCATGCCGATCCACAATCAGCTGGCGAGCATCGCCGCCTGGAGCGACGAAGACCACGTTCGGGAGAATCGTGCAGCGTACCGAGCCAAATTTGAGGCAGTGGTCCCGATCCTCCGGGAAGTTATGGATGTTGATTTTCCGGATGCCGGGTTTTACCTGTGGCCGATAACTCCGATGGACGATGAAACGTTTGCCCGGGAGCTCTCGGCGCAACAGAACGTGCACGTGTTGCCTGGACGATATCTTTCCCGAACCGTGGATGGCCATAACCCCGGAGAAAACCGTGTCCGGATGGCCCTGGTCGCCCCGCTGGAAGAGTGCGTAGAGGCAGCGGAACGCATTGTTGAATTTGTTAAGGCGAACAAGCCATGAAACTGTACGGCATCAAAAACTGCGACACCGTAAAGAAGGCCCGGAAGTGGCTGGACGAACAAGGTATCGACTACGAATTCCACGACTTCAAGAAGGATGGCCTGCAGAGTGATTTGCTGTTCCGCTGGGAAGACGCGGTCGGATGGGAAACCCTGCTGAACCGCCGTGGCACCACCTGGCGCAAACTTCCGGAGGACGTTCGTGATACCATTGACGCCCAAAGCGCTCACGAGATCATGCTGGAGAACCCATCCATTATTAAGCGTCCCGTTGTCGAAAACGGCGGTGATGTGCGCGTAGGTTTCAGTGCAGACGAATGGTCCGCATGGCTGGCCTGAATCTCGGGCAAACCAGATCCAAACTTTAATTTCAGGGGTCTTCAGGCATTGCCCTGGCCCCACATTCATAACAGGAGCAACCATCAGATGAGCTTTGCATTCGGTATCGGTATCGGCACCCAGAACAACCAGGGCGAGTGGCTGGAAGTGTTTTACCAGCAGCCGGTCATGACACCCGATAACACCCTGATGGACGTCATCTCCAACGCCCTTGATTACAAGGGTGGCAACCAGGCGATCAGCGCGACCGCCGAGCAGCTCAGCCAGCTCGCCAACGCCTTGCGTCAGATCGGCCAGACAGGCCAGGCATCACTGGCGGACAAAGCGGCCGCCAGCAAGCGCCCGGTGGTTGTCACAGTACTCGAAACAGATGACACCGCGTCCAGCACACCGGAGGTTTACCTCAAGCTTCACCTGATTTCTCATCGCATGGCCAAACCCCACGGATTGAAGCTGGACGGCATTTTTGGCCTGCTGCCGAATCTGGCATGGACCAGCGAAGGCGCGATCGATCTGAACGAACTGTCCGACCGCCAGCTTCAGGCTCGCCTGGAAGGCCGCACACTGGAAGTCAAATCCGTGGATAAATTCCCGCAGATGACCGATTACGTGGTACCGAAAGGTGTCCGCATTGCCGATACCGCCCGGGTTCGCCTTGGCGCCTATGTGGGTGAAGGCACCACGGTCATGCACGAAGGGTTTATCAACTTCAACGCCGGCACCGAAGGCACCAGCATGATCGAGGGCCGTATTTCCGCCGGCGTCATGGTTGGCAAGGGGTCTGATCTGGGCGGTGGCTGCTCCACCATGGGCACCCTTTCCGGTGGAGGCAACATCATCATTGCCGTTGGCGAGAACTGCCTGATCGGCGCCAACGCCGGTATCGGCATCCCGCTGGGCGACCGCTGCAAGGTTGAAGCCGGGCTGTACATCACCGCCGGCACGAAGGTTGCGCTGCTCGACGACAACAATGAGCTGGTTGAGGTGATCAAGGCCCGCGATCTGGCCAACCAGACAGACCTGCTTTTCCGCCGTAACAGCCAGACTGGCGCGGTGGAGTGCAAAACCAACAAGTCTGCCATCGAGCTGAATGAAGAGCTGCATGCAAACAACTGATTCCCCGACCCTCGAACTTGCCGTTGATCTGATCCGCCGGCCGTCTGTCACGCCAGACGATGCCGGCTGTCAGGAACTGATGATGTCGCGCCTTGCGCCTCTGGGCTTCACCGGCGAGAACCTGCGGTTTGGCGATACCGATAACCTCTGGGCCCGAAAGGGCTCCGAGGGGCCGGTGCTGGCCTTTGCCGGCCATACCGATGTGGTACCAACCGGGCCGGAAAAGAACTGGTCGCACCCACCCTTTGATCCCGTGATCAGGGATGGTTACCTTCTCGGCCGTGGCGCCGCGGACATGAAGGGCAGCCTGGCAGCCTTCGTAACCGCCTGCGAGCGCTTCGTTGCAAGCTACCCGGACCATCGGGGTTCCATAGCCCTGCTGATTACCAGTGACGAAGAGGGGCCAGCCCAACACGGCACGGTCAAAGTGGTGGAAACTCTCGAAGCCAGGAACGAAAAGATCGACTGGTGCCTGATTGGCGAGCCGTCCAGCACCCGAGAAGTGGGTGATGTGATCAAGAATGGTCGAAGGGGCTCCCTGCATGGTTACCTGACCGTGCATGGGGTTCAGGGCCACGTAGCCTATCCGCACCTGGCCGAGAACCCGGTTCACCTGGTTGCGCCTGCCCTGGATGCGCTGGCAAAGGAATTCTGGGATAACGGCAACGACTTTTTCCCGCCAACCACCTTCCAGATCACCAAGCTGGAGGCCGGTACGGGCAGCAACATTATTCCCGGTGAATGCCTGGTGCACTTCAACTTCCGCTACTGCACGGAAAACACTGCAGAAAGTCTGGAGGAACGGGTGGTAGCCATCCTGGACCGCCACAACCTGAAATACGATCTGCAGTGGCACCTCAGTGGCCGTCCGTTCCTGACGGACAAGGGCGCACTCGTGTCTGCCAGCCAGAGCGCCATTCGCACGGTGACAGGCCGGGAAACCGAACTTTCAACCTCCGGCGGCACCTCGGATGGTCGCTTCATTGCACCTACCGGCGCGCAGGTGGTCGAACTTGGCCCCATCAATGCGACCATTCACAAAGTGGATGAGTGCGTAAAGGCCGAAGATTTGAATACCCTGTCTGAAATCTACGAACAGATTCTGATCGAACTGCTGGCATAAAAGCAGGAGCCGGAATCCAACGAAAAGGGATCAGATGAAACCTTCATCTGATCCCTTTTTAATGCGCCACTTACAATAATGAGGGGGAGGTGTTTCGTCCTGCTCTGACTTGATATTGGACGGTGAAACATCTTTCAACTGTTTGTGCAGCAGCCGCTTGGCCTCCCACAACTCACGGATATCCATTTCCTGCTTGGCAACCTGTTCGCTCAGGGTATTGATAACGTCGTCCTGAAAGGCCAGCCGCGTTTCCAGCTCGTCCAGTCGGGTTTCCAGATCGTTCTGGCTCATCGGGTATTGGTACTCCCCTGGGTAGTTCTCTCTAGAATGTGATCGATGACACTGCTTATTCCGTTGCTTGGTCAGCGCTCGGGATAATCTGGTATCATGCCGCTTTTGCCCGCCAGCACTCCCGTTTTTCGGGGTACTGTCGGTTTTCACCGGCCGGATGTGCGATTTTACCCGATATCCGGTTTTTATCGTTAGCGTTACAAGAATGGAGAAATTTCAGTCAATGCGTAATCCATCCAAAGCGATCCTTTTTTCTCTCCTGATCGCCATCCCCGCACCGCTGGTGCTTGCCCTGTTGCTGTCTTTTACACCAGAGCCTCTTCGCCTGATCGCTGCAGGTCAGCTTATCGAGGCCCTCGGTAGCACTCGTGGCATCGCCGCCTACATTATTACGCTGATCGTTTTCGGCATTGCGGGCTTCCTGGCCATTGCGCTTTCAGTCAAGAAACCGGCCGAACAGCAAAGCCCATCCCGGCCGAGCAACCGTGCCCCCAGCCAGAACCACAATGACGATGATGATGATGGCTATGACGAAAGCAGCCCTGAGGGTGATGAAGAAGGCACCGTAAAGTGGTTCAACGTCAAGAAAGGCTTCGGCTTTATCGTGCGTGACAGCGGTGACGAGGTATTTGTTCACTTCCGTGCGATTCGTGGCCGTGGGCGCCGGGTCCTGCGACAGGGTCAACTGGTCCGCTTCAATGTTGTGGAGGCAGACAAAGGCCTTCAGGCCGACAACGTATCCATCCTGAGCGATTGAATCGCCCACTGAAAACAAAGAGGCAGCCCAAGGGCTGCCTCTTTCAGTTCCAGACGACCTGTTGCTCGCCCCGGTGGTCCAGACGCCACCATTTCTCATCCTCTACCGGCTCGCCCTCTTTCCAGTCTCCCGGACTGCAGCGAATCTCGGTATCCATGGCACGCCATGCGCTTCGGGCGCAGTCCAGATCACTGTTCCAGGGTACCCGCGGCCCCTCAATCACCAGAGAGGTAAAACGCTTGCCGAACGCGCCGGGATAAAGCGATATTCGAACCCTGTCACCTTCATAGCGCGCGAAGCCCTTGATCACGCTCGCTACGTCACTGTCATTCAGTTCCAGTTGGTCCACATGGTTTTCAAGCCACCCGGAAACCGCCCCCGGCTCCAGATCACGAATGTATATTTCCAGATCCTGCACCCGCTGAATCTCCATCCTGCTGATTACAATGCAGCACATAGTGAACCGGCCCGGGTCCCGCTGCAACCCGCCGCTCCAGTTCCCGACGCAAATCTTCATTACAGAGCTGACGCAACGTGCCGGCCGCTTGTCGTTCGTGCCAGGCCACTTCCGCTGCCACCCGGTGGAGCTGTATCTCTCTCAACGACGTTTCAATATCTTCAAGCGGCTCCTTGCGTGCAAGCGCCACCAGGGACTGGCGCCTCAGTGTGTCTGCCTGTCCTGCAAGGGCGACCGCATCGCCTGGACCTCTGCGGGCAAAGAGATTTAGCCTTGCAGCCGCCCGCTCAAGCCACTGAAGCATTCCCCCCGGCGTGCTGACGCAACGGCTTTGGCGAGAGGCGACAAACCGGATCACCGAGCGGGGAATCTGGATATTCCATTGCTTCTCGATGGCGGCCTGATGTGCCGTTAAAATGGCCTGACGCTGAACCACGCTCGTATCAGGCATGTCAAAGATGTCGAGGCTCCGGCCCAGGCGATGCTGAAGTGAGACAGCTGAACGGCTTTCTGTGGGCTCGTCAGGACCCAGCAAAAGTATTGGGCCCGCCCACTGGAGCACGAGCGCTGACGCCAGCCCATCAGGGAGATCCATCAGCGCAACCAGGTCTGCGGGCGAGACATTGTCCAGCACAAGAACCGGCCAGCGTGAGCCGCTCTCTCCTGGAGCACTTTCCAAAGTGCGCTCGGGCAGGACCGGAAGATCACTGGCCATAATCTCCGCTTCACGCCTGAGATCCAACTCGACGTAATCCTGCTCCAGTGCTGGGAGCAACGATTGCAGCCAGGCGGTCTTGCCCGACCCACGTTCGCCACGCACCCAGATCATGGCGGACGAAGACGCCGAGAGACTGATCGCGACATCTTCAGCCAGCTCAACCCATGCCGAATCGGCCACTACCACAGGTGCTCTCTGGAATTCATCCATCGGCGCCGGTTCCCGCTCATCGGAAGGATCCGGCCAGCGAGTAACAAGCTCAAAAACCGCCACATAGGCTTTTTGCTGCAACCGGTCCGCGTGCCGAACGAGCGCCTCCAGCAGGTGCGACCAACCAAGCCATGGCGCATCGCTGGCTTCCCGGGCCGCCGCAAACCAATACATCAGTTGGTAAGATAATTGCCCCTCCCCACCAACTTCCGTCACGATCGGTTGTTCGCACTGAATGGTGCGGGTAAGTTCATCCATATCCACGCCGCAGCCGCGCAGAAAGCGGGCAATAGCAGGTGCGGAGTCCAGAAGAGCAAGCAGGTAGTCTTCAGCGGTAATCACCGAGCCGCCCCTGCGTTCAACGCTCTCCCGGGCTCGTAATAATGCGGTCTGGCACTGGGGATCCAGGCATCCTTGCCAATCGTCCATCAAACTTCTCCATGTTCTGAACGCATCGTCCTGATGCGAACGCCATATTGCGGGCGGCCATTGTAGCACTTCCGACGCTTCGCAGCGGCCCGCCCAAACACTTACCAGGTTCCGGTGTTTTCCATGCTGGCCCAGGGCTCTTTCGGTGGCAGCGCATCGCCTTTCTGCAGTAGCTCGATAGAAATATTATCCGGGGTGCGGATAAAAGCCATATGTCCATCACGGGGCGGACGATTAATCGTTACACCATTGGCTTTGAGGTGCTCACACAGTGCATAAATGTCATCGACGCGGTAGGCGAGATGGCCAAAATTCCGACCGCCCGTATATTCCTCAGGGTCCCAGTTGTAGGTGAGCTCGATCATCGGCGCCCTGTCTTCACGGGCCCGCGCCTCGTCGTCGGGTGCAGCCAGAAACACCAGGGTGAATCGACCTTTGTCGCTGCTTTTGCGACTGATCTCGACCATTCCCAGCAGGTCGCAAAAGAAATGGAGGGTCTCGTCCAGGTTGCTTACCCGGATCATCGTGTGAAGATATTGCATGAAGCCTCCTTCAGAACTGTATGGATCATCGTGCCTTGGGGACAGTTTACGGTATTCTGGCCATATGGATGCAAAAACAGCCCACTACGCGACTTCAGAGCTGACCACCCCGGCGGTCAGGCACCTTGCGTGGCTATGCCAGGCGCCCCAGTTGCTGCAGTCCCCACTGACATTTGAGCCAAGTCGTTCCCTCAGCAAAAATGTTGATGAGCAACTCCGGGCGTGGGATCGCAATCCGGAAAAGGCACCTCCGCTGCTGAGCGAGACGCCGCCAAAGCGGCTCGGATTTTACTTTGAACAGCTTTACCGGGTATTGCTTGAAGATCTTCTGGGCTGGGACATTCTGCTGCAGAACCGGCAAATCCAGTCCAACGGTCGAACCATCGGCGAGCTGGATTTCGTGGTGCACAATCGTTTGGAAGATCGCATCGAACACCATGAAATCGCGATCAAATATTATCTGGGGGTTCCGGAGCAAGCCGGAAGAACACTCTGGTACGGCCCTAACGCAAGAGATCGGCTGGACCTGAAAGCAGACCGCATGCTGAACCTGCAAAGCCAGCGAACCAGATTGCCCGAAGCCAGGGAACTGCTCGCCGAAGCTGGAATCAACGAACCCGTGACGCCCCGCATCTTCATGCCGGGCTATCTGTTTTACCCGAGAGAGACGCGGGTAATAGCGCCCGAGTCAGTGCCTGCCAATCACCTCCGCGGACACTGGTGCTACCTCTCACAAATCGAGTCGCCGGACATCCACGGCTGGGTGGTGTTGAACAAACCCCACTGGATCGGGCCGTGGCGCCAGAGCGAGCCACCCGCAGCGGATGCCATGACAACCGCGCTGAACACCATTGAGCGGCACAACATTCCCATGCTATTCGCTAAACTCGAAAAAAACGACAGCAGCGGGATATGGCAGGAGACCGATCGGATATTTGTTGTGTCGGATAGCTGGCCGTAATCAATAATCAGGCATCGATCAAGTCTGTTGCCCAGTCGGGCAGTCTTTCCTGTAAAGAGCGCCAACGCCCCTCTTCCCAAACCGCAACACGCACATAGGGGTGATCGAGGCTGGAGTTATCCACAAGATGCAATTCGTCGACAAGACCAACGCACTGACGGAGATTCTCAAGAGTTCGCGGAATCCGGGACTGGATCTTGGCATCGGGGACGCTATGGCCGCCGGACTTGACCCGCGAAGCAACCCGCGCCTTGTTGAGCTCTGCAAACTCCAGGTGAAAATAGAACAGCCGAATCCGGAACCCTGCCGCCTTTGCAGCCCCAACAAAATCCACCTTGGAAGGATGGGAAAAGACCGTTTCAAAACAGAAAGTCTGACGCTCCTCAAGCAGTCGGAACCGCTCCCTTTCGGCAACAAGCGCCGCTTCGTAACTGTGCTTTTCAGGAGCATCCGGCCAGACACTTCTGGCGATGTTATCGGCATTCACCAGCGGGATTTTGCGACGAGCGAGGAACCGCTCATAGAACGTTGTTTTCCCCGCACCATTGCCGCCAACTAACAGCCAAAGTTCAGGCTGCGTTGTCACGGTCACTCAGTGCCTCGAAACGCCCGTTGCGAAACTGGCCGAGTTCTCGGCTACCGTCCGGATAGATCGCTTCCAGGTAGCCGGGTTTCTCGCCAGAGGCCTGGTACACCGTTCGCCCCCGGCCGATAGAGCGGCCCAGGTCACCGCTTTCCCTGGACTGATCCACCTCGGCCCAGAGCTCATCGCTGGAGATAGAGTCAGCCACCACCGGCTCGACCCGAACCTGGCGTATACCCTGCACAATGGCAATCAGATCTTCGGCACTCACATCGCCGGCAACAGCACGCCCGATTTCGGCCCAATATTCAATCTGCTTGGGTGTCGAGCGCCGATTAACCGCGCCCTCGGCGGCGGCGTGACGAACGAGTGAATCGTCGAGACGGACGGCGGTAGTCATGGTTACCTCCAGGGAAGATATATATTCACACTTAAAATTATGGCACTTGTTGCGTTTCGCTACAACTGGATCAAAACGTTGCAAACAAGCAGGCACCAGCTAAACAGTTGACCCGCCTATCATTCTGCTGCACCCTAATCTGGTTTCATTATGCAACCGGAGAGAACAAGTGAGCGAATACAAGAACCGAGCCGTCGTGCTCAAACAACGCCCACAGGGCGAAATCCAACAAGGCGATCTCGTTTTGGAAGAGCGTCCTGTCCGTTCCCCTAACGAGGGAGAAGTTGTTGCTCAAGTGCTCTGGCTTTCACTGGACCCCTACATGCGTCCACGCATGAACGATGCCAAGGGTTACATGGACCCCATTGGCATCGATGAGCCAATCGTCGGCGAGAGTGTTGCACGTGTTGTTGAGTCCCGCTCGGACGACCTGAAAGTCGGCGACCTGGTTACCTGCTACTCCGGCTGGCAGGAATACGTCACCTTCCCGGCGGACGCGCCGATGGTCTACAAAATTCAGCATCGGGACAATGTGCCCCTGCAAACCTACCTTGGCGTTGCAGGCATGCCAGGGCGCACCGGTTATTGCGGCCTTATGTACGTCGGCAAACCGAAAGCCGGCGAAACCGTGGTTGTCTCGGCAGCCTCCGGCCCTGTCGGCACTGTCGTTGGCCAAACCGCAAAAACAGAGGGTTGCCGGGTGGTTGGCGTTGCCGGTGGGCCTGAGAAGTGCGATTTCGTGGTCAATGAGCTGGGCTTCGACGCCTGCGTTGACTACAAGGCGGGGAACCTGGAAGCGGATCTCAAAGCGGCCTGCCCCGACGGCATCGACATCTACTTTGAAAACGTGGGTGGAGCCGTTACGCGCGCCGTTGCCCCATTGTTGAATGAGGGGGCCCGGGTGCCCATCTGCGGTTTTGTCTCTGCCTACAATGCAAAAGATATGGCCAGCGTGGAAACTCCCTTCCACGTGCTCGGGGCGCTTGATCCGGCGCCGGAGCATCGTTTTTTCCTCGTGACCGAATGGCAGGACCAGCATCAGGAAATCACGGACATCCTGGCCTCAAGGGTTGCTTCCGGAGAACTTAAATACCGCGAAACCGTTGCCGAAGGGCTGGACAACGCCGTTGATGCCTTTAAAGGCATGCTCAAAGGCCAGAACTTCGGCAAACAGCTGGTTCACATTGCAGACTGACTGCAATACCTGAGACGCGTGTGGTCTGTGTGATTCAGTCCGAGATTTTCAGGAGCACCTTGCCGGTGTTCCTGTTCTCAGCCACATAGGCCATCGCCTCTTCCACCTCTTCTATCGGCCAGGTGCTATCGATCAGAGGTTCAATCTGGCCGGCTGCGAGCAGTGGCCAGACGTGCCGGTAGAGCGCCTGCATCACCTCGCCCTTATCCTCGACCGTGCGTGAACGGAGGGTGGAACCGATCAGGCGCTGGCGTTTGATCAGCATGATGCCCAGATCCACCTCGGCCATACGGCCCCCCATGAGTCCGATGAGCACAATGCGGCCATCGACGTTCAGAACCCGCTGATCTTCGGCAATATAATTGCCACCGACCGGATCCAGAACCATATCCACGCCACCCCACGCTGTAACAGCATCAACGAAGGAGCCTTCGTTCCGGTTCCAGACGCCACTGGCTCCCAGATTGCGACAAACCTCCAGTTTGGCCTTATCACCGGCGGTCGCAAAGACCGGATTGCCAAAGGCCGTTGCGAGCTGAATTACCGCAGTTCCAAGGCCGCTGGCACCCGCATGCAGGAGCACACGCTCGCCCGGTTTCAAGGCTGCTTCGTGATACAGATTCAACCAGGCGGTAGCAAAAACCTCGGGAATGGCCGCAGCTGTCTCCAGCGAAACCCCTTTGGGAACGGGCAAAACCTGCACCGCGGGTACCACCACACGAGTCGCATAACCGCCGCCGGTCAGCAGGGCGCAGACTTCATCACCGGATTTGAGGTGGGTAACGCCGGATCCGACCGAAGCGATGCGACCACTGACCTCCAGCCCGAGAATATCGGATGCTCCCGGAGGCGGGGGATAGACGCCAGCGCGCTGCATGAGATCCGCACGATTGATGGCGGTCCAGACAACCTCGATTTCGACGTGGTCTGCGGGCGGTTCACCCGGTCCTTCCCAGGGCTCCCAGCTTAGATTGCCCCCGGTTACCTTGATTGCTTTGATCATGTATGACGTCTCGGCCTTGCTCATATGGGCACAGGATACCCCAAGTTTTCCGAGCATTGCACAAATGGCGCAAAGACAGGATCAGCCGGTAACTTCCAGGTTGGACAGCCACACACTCTGATAAGGTTTTAGGGTGATCGAGCCAGACAGATCATCAATAGTCATACCGGAAATCAGATCCAGCCAATGATCGGTGCCGATGAGATTGATGTCGCTCAGCGCTACCTGCTGTACCTCGTTACTGATGTTGTGAATGCAGAAGATGGACTGATCCCGGCGCATACTCTGGCGCCAGAAACCAAACAGCTGCAGGCCAAGATGCAGGGTGAACTGGGTAGCGTTCGGGTGAAACGCCGGCTGTTTACGCCGGATGGCAATCAGGCGTTTCAGCTCCTCGAACGCCTTGCTGTGATGGCTCAGGGGATCTGCGAGCTTCTGCTCCAGAGTATCCAGTTGCCACTGGCTGCGGTTAATGGATCGAAGCCGGCCGGTGTGCTCCACCCGCTCCAGATCGTTCTCAGTCGCCAGCAGACTGTGAATGTAGAAGGCCGGAATCCCCTCCAGCGCCAGCATTACGGTGTGGGCGCAGACGAAGCGCTGCAATTGCCAGTGATCCCGGCCCGACTCCGCCGTGCCTTGCAGCGCATCGTACAGGGCGATGTTGATTTCGTAGGGCTGGTCGCGGCCATCCGGCGTGCGCCGGTACGAGACCTTGCCGCCGAACGAGTCCATGGTGTTGATCAGCCGCTGCTTCTCTTCCTCCGTCAGCAGACCATCCGTTGGCCGCATACCCACACCATCGTGGGACGCAATAAAATTCAGATAGGTGGTGCCCATCTGCGCGGGCGGCATGCTCATCAGCCAGGTTTTCAGGTGCTTGCAGTCACCGGTGACCAGGGTATTGATCAGCAGGGGCGGCAGGGAAAAGTTATAGATTACATGGGCTTCGTTGGCGTTGCCGAAATAGGTGAGATTTTCGCGGTTGGGTACGTTGGTCTCGGTAATCACCACCGCATCCGGGCTGTGGTGCTCGATCAACAGGCGCAGGATCTTGATCAGCTCATGGGTTTGCTGCAGATGGATGCAGGGCGTACCCGGTTCCTTCCAGAGGAAGGCGACGGCATCGAGCCGGAAAATGATAATGCCACGCTCCAGGTAGCGCCGGATGATAGCAGCAAACTCGATGAGCACCTTCGGGTTGGCAAAATTCAGGTCAACCTGATCCTCACTGAACGTACACCAGACATATCGCTCGCCATCGTCGGTCTGGACCGGGTTAAGGAGCGGTGAGGTACGGGGCCGCACAACGGCACTCAGATCATCCCTTGGATTGCCCTCGAAGAAATAATCCTTGCCCGGGTCTACCCGTTTGCGAAAATTCTCGAACCAGCGGCTGCGGGCCGACATATGGTTGATCACCAGGTCCGCCATCAGCTTGTAATCCCGGGCGATGCCCTCGATATCCTCCCAGTTTCCGTGGGACTCGTTGACGGCCAGATAATCCATGACCGAGAAACCGTCGTCGGAGCTGTAGGGGAAAAACGGCAGAATGTGCACCGAAGAAATTGAATCTGACAGGCAATCCGCGAGGAACCGATGCAATGTCTGCAGTGGTTTTTCTTCCGCCCGCTGAACCGTGTCGGCATAGGTAATCAGCACCACATCCGATTCATCCCAGTTATTCTGGTGCGCAGGCGGCGGGGCCTGGTTGGGCTCCAGACCCATAGTGATCAGCAACTGTTCGGCCAGAAAGTCACAGTCCAGCTCTGGATAGACGACATCCAGCATGGAAACCAGCTTCGCTTTCAGAGCCTGGGTCATGGCCGGAATTCCTCATTATCCAACTCCACGGCCTCCAGCAACTGCTCCTTGATGTCGGGAATCGCGCTTGTGACCCGGTTCCAGCTGGGAATAAAAGGTGTGTCCATCGGGTTATCGAGGAAATAGGCGCCCGCCCGCATCACGTTCTGGGCGAACAGCTCCACAGCCTTCTCTTCCTTGTGTCGATCAAACGTCAGGCCGTTGATAATGGCGTCGTTCTGATAGGTCTCCACAAAATCCAGTGCAATACGGAAGTACGTGGCCTTGATAGTCCGGAATTTCTCATTGGAGAAAATCTCACCGTTTGTCGCCAACTTTCGGAACAGAGCCTTGGCGATATCCATGCTCATTTTGGACAGGCCCTTGCTGGCATCTTCCGGTGAGAGCTCCTGATGCTTGTGATCATAGACATCGGCAATATCCACCTGGCACAGGCGGTTGGTGGCGTAGTTGCGCTTCATCTCCGACAGCACACCGATCTCCAGTCCCCAGTCGCTGGGAATACGCAGGTCATTGATCACATCCGTGCGAAACGAGAACTCCCCGGCCAGTGGGTACCGGTAACTGTCCAGGTAATCCAGGAAATCGTTGGGGCCGCAGACCTTCTTCAGGGATCGGATCAACGGTGTTACCAACAGGCGACTAACCCTTCCGTTCATTTTTCCGTCCGCTACACGGGCGTAGTAGCCTTTGCAGAACATGTAGTTGAAGCCGGGGTTAGCCACAGGGTAGATCAGCCGGGCCACAAGATCCCGGGAATACGTAAGGATGTCGCAGTCGTGCAAGGCAACGGATTTGCTGACACCCGAGGCCAGCACATAGCCAAAGCAATACCAGACGTTTCGCCCTTTACCCATTTCCGTTGGTGCCAGGTTCTGCTCCCGAAGCTTCAGGTCAATGTTCCTGAGTCGAGGCCCGTCGTTCCAGAGCACCTTGAAGTTCTGTGGTAGTTCGGAGAAGTACTCCAGAGCGTGGCGGTATTGTTCCTCGTTGGCTCGGTCCAGGCCAATGACCACCTGGTCCAGATAAGGCACCTTGCCCAGCTCATGCACGATATTTTTCAGGGCCGGCCCTTCCAGCTCCGAGTACAGGGAGGGCAACACCAGGGACATGGGCCGGGTTTTGCGAAAACTCATCAGCTCCGCTTCGAGTTCCTCTACCGGACGCCGAACCAGATTATGAAGGGTTGTGATAATGCCATTCTGGTAAAAGTCGCCCATGGCGGCTCTCCTTTTTTATACCCGCACTCGAACGGGTCAGTACCCGTACTCAAACAGGAGATTGAGCACGCACTCATTCCAGCCCTCGGGGCCGGGCTTGAGGGAGCGAATGGCGTGTTTTGCCGAGGGCAACTGAACCTCTTCGCTTTTTACGCCCCGGATCACCACCGGTATATCCGCCGATTCCAGCATCTGCTGATCGTTGGGGCTATCACCCAGGGCAATGGCCAACACTGGCCCATCGCCATACTGCTCCCGGTATTGCTCTTTGTATTTGTTTAGCAAGAACCGGGCCCCATCGGCTTTATCAAATATACCCATGGCATGGAGAAAACGTCCGCCCGCTACCAGGCGGAGATCCTCGGCACTCAGAGCCGCTTCAAACTCCGCCAGCTCCTGCTCCGAGCCCTGCCAGATCAATGGTTCGGTTCCCAGCCGCTCTTTGGCCCGCCCGGCCGCTGCCGGATCCAGGCCGGTCTGCGCTGCCAGTTCATCGGTAGACATGTCGGCAAAGCCCCTGAATCGCGCGCCCTTCTTCCGTTGCGCACCCAGCACCTCAAGGACACGTTCCCGGGTTGCACCAAAATTCACCACTTCTTCTTCCGCATTGCCCAGGGCGTGGGGAGGAATAACCACGGCTGCACCGTTTTCGACAATGAACGGATCGTTATTTCCAAGTTCTTCCCTCAAAGCCCGGATCTCCGGCATGGTTTTGCTGGAGTTAAGCACCAGGGGAATATTGGCTGCCTTCAACTTGGCCAGGGCGGGGCCCGCCGCCTGCCAGCGGTAGTCGTCGTGGTCCAGCAGGGTGCCGTCCAGATCCGAGAAGAGAATCAAATGGGGTCTGGCCATGGCCGGTCTCCGTTAGGCCTCGCGAAACTGCGGAAGGCCAAGGGAATGGTCCTCGGCCACGTTGATCAGAACATCAGCCCGCCCAGGCATTTCTGCGAGGCAGGCACGAGTAACCCGTTCATAGTGCATCACGAAGCGGCCGACTTCTTCGTCGGTCATAATGCGCAACTCCTGTGCACCATCATGGGGCTCGCCACTTTTTGGTGCATTACGGATTTTATTTGCCAGCTTTTGCTCCTGAAGCCGACGCCACTCAAGAACACACTCCATGGAGGGAGCCTTCAACATGATCAGAAAATCGATTTCGTCAAAAAACTTCCGATATTCCCCTTTCAACTGATCATTAACATAGCTGCGCCAGACGCCGTCCGGGTCCTCGTTCTCCTCCAGAGGATTCATCGGCTGGGCAAGCGCACTGTCTTGCTCCGGTCGCGCATCAAGGCACCACCCCTCAAGAAGAATGACCTCCGCCCTTCCCCCGAAGACAGGCCACTGATCCCGGGGAACCCGGTCGTCCCGCGACTTGTCGAATGCAGGAATCGGGGTGGCATCTTCGGGCGCTGCACCGCGCAAGCGGTTCAAGACCTGTTGCCCGAGCGCAACGTCGTGTGTTCCCGGCACGCCACGGGTTATAAATAACGGGTGCACCCGTTCGGAGAGGTCCTGGCGTTCACACCTGGTAAGGTAAATATCATCCAGGGAAAAATTGGCCGCAGACCGGTTGCGGTGGCGCAGCAGAATTTCCCGTAAAAAGAGTGTCAACGTAGACTTGCCCGTACCCTGGGCTCCGTGAATACCAACCACAATGGGCTGCTTTTCCGTATCATGGAGCGCACAGATTCGGTCTGCGAGCGGCAGAATGGTCTTTTCTACCGTTTCGGCGTAGGCATCGGGCAGGCCTTCCTGCTGAATCAGGGCACTGATGGTTTGTTCTAGCGAGCGATCAGACACGTTGGGTTTCCAGTTCAATGGATGACTTAAGAGAGACGGCAGCAGAATTCATACCAATGGGAGTATAGGCGTTTTATGAGTGGCAACGATTTTCGAATAGAGCATCGCTACCTGGAGCTCCCGGACAGTTTTTATACCCGGGTTCAGCCCTCCCCTCTGAAAGACGCAAAGATGGTGTGCTTCAACCACAAGCTCGCGGGGCAGATGGGCTTTCGCGCCGATTCCGAATCCGACTGGACCGGCGTGGGTGCGGGATCGGAGTTACTCGAGGGCATGGAGCCTGTGGCCATGAAATACACGGGCCACCAGTTCGGCGCCTACAATCCCGATCTGGGCGACGGCCGTGGACTGCTACTGTGGGAAACCGTTGGCCCCGATGGACGACGCTGGGACTGGCACCTCAAAGGCGCCGGTATGACTCCCTACTCCCGCTTCGGAGATGGCCGCGCTGTGCTTCGCTCCACCATTCGCGAATACCTGTGCAGTGAAGCCATGCACGGACTGGGTATCCCTACCACCCGGGCACTGTTCATGGTGAGCGCCAAAGACCCGGTGCGCAGGGAATCCATCGAGACGGCGGCGGCACTGGTGCGCGTGGCTCAAAGCCATATTCGCTTCGGACACTTCGAGTTCGCCGCTCACCACGAAGGACCTGAAAGCGTAAAGACTCTGCTTGAGCATGTGATCTCGCTACACTTCCCTCATCTGATCAACCTGCCGGATGACGATCGATACGCCCGCTGGTTCGAGGAAGTGGTGGAACGCACCGCAAGAACGATTGCAGACTGGCAGGCAGTCGGCTTCTGCCATGGCGTGATGAACAGCGACAACATGTCCATTATCGGCGACACCTTTGATTATGGCCCTTTCGCATTCCTTGATGATTTCGATGCCGGCTATATAAGCAACCATACCGACCAGGGCGGGCGCTACGCCTACAACCGTCAACCACAAGTCGGGTTCGAGAATTGCCGCTACCTGGCCACAGCCCTGCTCCCGGTAATGGAGGAGGACGACGTGCGCCGGGGGCTTCGCCGCTATGAAGTGGCCTACAACGAGCGCTTCCTCCAGAACATGCGAGACAAGCTTGGCCTGATTATCGAGGATGAAGCGGACCTGAGCCTGATCATGGATACCTTCAGCATGATGCACGAGCACCATGTCGACTACACGGCCTTCTTCCGGGCGCTCTCGAATCTGCACAGCCATGGCCATGGGCCGGTGCGGGATCTGTTTGTAGATCGCAGCGTGGCAGACCAGTGGCTGGAGCGTTATGAGGAGAGACTCCTGAACGAAAGCCGCGCTCATGATGAGCGGGAATACGCCATGCGCCGCGTAAATCCAAAGTATGTGCTGAGGAACTACCTGGCCCAGCAGGTCATCCAGGAAGCTCAAAACGGGGATTACGAGCCGATGAAAGCACTATTGAAAGTTCTCGAGCGCCCCTGTGACGAGCAACCGGAAAGTGAGGCTTATGCTGCATTGCCGCCGGATTGGGGCAAGCACCTGAATATCAGCTGTTCAAGTTGAGGTAGCTGCGCCAGCCAACGAAAAAGGGCCGGACGATATACTCGTCCGGCCCTTTTGTTTTTTCGGCAACCTACCGGGATCAGACCGCCTTGGCGGCAATGATCTTCTCGTGCCACTCCGCAGGACCTGTCTGGTGCACAGAGGAGCCGCGTGAATCAACGGCAACTGTGACCGGCATGTCCTCGACCTCGAACTCGTAAATGGCTTCCATACCCAGTTCCGGGAAGGCAACCACTTCCGCATTCTTGATGGCCTTGGAGACCAGGTAAGCGGAACCGCCCACGGCCATGAGGTAGACCGCACCGAATTCCTTGATGGCGTCGATGGCCACCTGACCGCGCTCTGCTTTACCGATCATGCCGGTAAGGCCGGTCTTCTCGAGCATGGTGTGGGTGAACTTGTCCATTCGGGTCGCAGTCGTCGGGCCTGCAGGACCAACGACCTCTTCGCGCACCGGATCAACCGGACCCACGTAATAAATGAACCGACCTTTTAGGTCGACCGGCAGTTCCTCGCCTTTCTCGATCATGTCGACCATCTTCTTGTGGGCAGCATCCCGGCCAGTCAGCATCTTGCCGGAGAGCAGGACGGTTTCGCCCGGCTGCCAGTCCTTTACGTCTTCCGGGGTCACCGTATCCAGGTTCACGCGACGCACGTTGTCACCCACTTCCCAAGTGATTTCCGGCCAGTCTTCCAGGCGCGGCGGCGTCTGCAAGGACGGCCCGGTGCCATCCAGAGTGAAATGCGCGTGGCGGGTCGCAGCGCAGTTCGGGATGATGGCCACCGGCTTATTGGCAGCGTGCGTCGGGTAATCCTTGACCTTAACGTCCAGAACGGTGGTCAGGCCACCCAGTCCCTGGGCACCGATACCCAGATCATTCACCTTATCGAACAGCTCAAGACGCAGTTCCTCGGCTCTGTTCGACGCACCGCGCGCCTTCAGGTCGTGGATATCGATCGGATCCAGCAGGGATTCCTTGGCCATTTCCATCGCCTTTTCGGCGGTACCGCCAATACCAATGCCCAGCATGCCAGGCGGGCACCAGCCAGCCCCCATCTGCGGGACCATTTTAAGAACCCAATCGACAACCGAATCAGACGGATTCAGCATCGCGAACTTGGACTTGGCCTCTGAACCACCACCTTTGGCAGCCACGTGCACTTCAACCGTATCGCCCGGAACCATCTTGTAGTGGATGATGGCCGGCGTGTTATCACCAGTGTTCTGACGCTTGCCGTCCGGGTCATCCAGAATAGAAGCGCGTAGCACGTTGTCCGGATGGGTGTAGGCCCGACGCACCCCTTCGTTGATCACATCATCCAGGGGTAGCTCGCAGTCCCACTGAACATTCATACCTATGTTGACGAATACCGTCACAATACCAGTGTCCTGACACAGGGGCCGATGCCCTTCCGCACACATGCGCGAGTTGATCAGGATCTGGGCCATGGCGTCCTTCGCCGCCTGGGACTCTTCCTTCTGGTAAGCCTCATACACACCATCAATGAAATCTTTCGGATGGTAGTAGGAAATGAACTGCAGCGCGTCCGCTACGCTTTCAATCAGATCGTCCTGGCGGATTACGGTGGTCATAGGCGCCTCATCAGCTTGATATCGTTATGTCGTGTCATCAAAAATCGGGATGCGAAAGTTTACCAGAAAATCGCTTTGGCGAGTGATTCGACAGATGGCGAAGCAGTCATAAAAAGCCGTGAAAAACGGTACAGGAAAAAGGTACCATCCTAACCAAACTAGAATAACACCGCAGGAGCCAACGTGACTGACCTCGTCCTTACCGAAATCAAAGCCCGGATTCTCATCGTTCGACTGAACCGGCCAGAGCGCAAGAACGCCCTCACCCAAGCCATGTACACCGCCATGGGCGATGCTCTGGAACAAGCCAGGGATGATGCCAACATCCGGTGCGTACTCTTTACCGGCAGCAGCGAGTGTTTCACCGCCGGCAACGACCTGGGCGAATTTGCCGCCGGCTTGCCCGGTGATTTCGAACAAACTCCCGTAGGCCGCTTTCTTTTGTTACTGGCCAGCGCAACCAAACCCGTGGTGGCGTCGGTCAATGGCGCGGCAGTCGGCATTGGAACCACCATGTTGCTGCACTGCGATCTGGTATTCGCCGGCAACAACACGGCATTCCAGATGCCGTTTGCCAGCCTCGGCCTGTGCCCCGAAGGTGGCTCCAGCCTGCTACTTCCCTCTTGGATTGGCCGGGTGCGCACCGCGGAGCTACTGATGCTTGGCGGAGCCTTCTCCGCGGAAGAGGCTCTTCGGCTTGGCCTGATCAACCGCGTTTGCGAACCTGAGCAGACCGAAACCAATGCCTTCGAGGCCTGCCAGCGACTGGCCGCGAAGGCCCCGGCAGCGATTCGAGCCACCAAAGCGCTTCTTAACAAGCCAACCCTGGAAGCACTCCGGGAAACCATGCTGGAGGAGGGACAGCTTTTTGCAGAGCGTCTGAAATCCCCGGAAGCCGCCGAAGCCTTCCGGGCCTTCATGGAAAAACGCGCACCGGATTTCTCGCGCTTCGAGTAAACCTCGACTGCGCCTCAATTTCCCTGTTGCCGGACCTCGACAAACCGTTATCCGGCAACTATTTTTCTCAAAGGCCGAACTCCAACTGTGCGGGGAGGATTCAATCCAGAAGAATCACACTTTTGGCTGATCAACACTTGCCATACTGTCGCTATAGTCAGAGATACAGAAATTGGCTTACAGCGCTGGCTACAATTTCAGACAACAGTTTAAGCAGAACAGGCCACTGACAACGGGCTTACCGGATCAGACCGGCCCCGTCAGCTGCCGAACATAACGACACAACAACAGGAAAAGGTTCCACCCATGTTCAAGAAAACTCTAATAAGTCTTGCCGTGGCGTCTTCCGTTGGACTTACAGGCTGCTTTGATAGCGGCGAGACGGGGGCGAATGCTAATCCGGATTATCAAATCAGTAACCCTGAACTGGACGGCACTTGGCCACTTTTCAATCCGGTTACTGGCAATCTGCCGCTTCCGAATGATCTAATTTTCCGGTCTGACAATGAAGCAACTGTCGGCATCAGTGAAGCAGACGGGTCTTTTTCTGTTGCTGACTCAGCTCCACCAGTAACCAGTGCTCTCAATCAACTGAGCGGTGCATCTACCATTGCCCCTGCAGTGGTTCGCTTTAGCGGACAAATCGACGAGGAATCGGTCGATTCGCGTGCGTTCGTTCTAGCCAACCCGGAAGATCCAACGAGTGTCATCCCAAACCCGAATCAGAACGTTTTCCTGATTGAATTGGAATATGCAAGCGGCGATCCAGTTCTGGGTCTAAGTGCAGGTGAACCGCCAACTGTTAGTCTCGGCATCTTGCTGCAACGAGCTCAAGGCGGCGACCCAGCGGCCGCACAGGAGCTGGGCGCCAAGGTTGCTAATCCTGATTACGTGGCCGAAGTTGTGACGCTTGATGGTACTTCCGCCATTCGAATCAACCCGACTAAGCCCCTGAATCCGTTTAAACGTTATCTGGTTGTCGTGACCAAGGAAGTCTTGGACGTAAACGGCGAGCCCATTCTGCAGGATCCCTTATACCGCGATGTTGCAGATCCTGATCGGGTACTGGGCAACCCGACTGCTTTAGCACCGGTTCGAAGAATCGTTGACGGCTTCTGGGAACAGGTGGCCTCCGGTTTCTTCGAAAATATCGCTAACGTCGCCCGCCCAGCAGATGCGGCTCTGACCGAAGAAGATATTGCGCTGTCATACAGCTTCACCACGTCAAACGATGAACGAGTTCTGCCCTACATAACCGATCCAGCGCTTTACCTTACTGACACAATTCGTGGTCAGGCTCGGCTTGCGGGAATTGAGGCTGCCCTTGATGCGGAGATAACCGACTACACGGCGCTTCTAACAGCAGGTGATCAGGGTGAAGCCGCGTTTGAAGCTGACGCAGGAGCAACGATTGAGCAAGTTGCGGCCGGCGCCGTTGCAGGCATACAGGGTGGCGGAGTTACATTCCCCACCCCAACGGATCATGGATCGACAGCAACATTTGGTGACCCTCAGGATGTTACTATAGTTTCCGCTGTAGCTGGCCAGTTTGTGGACTTCGGCCAAGTTAATGCGATCCAAGGAACAATCACCTTACCTTACTACCTTGGCGTACCCACAGGCCCCTCCGACGCTGAGGGCTCTGTGATCAATAACCAAAGTTGGGCCGCAAACTCCACCATTGCAACGGTTGGCTCTGATGTACTGGGTCTTGAGAATGATTTGGCCCAATCGCAGCCAACAGTCAGTACGGTTGTTAACTATCGGTTCCCATTCCCTCAAAAAACCGCTGACGTCGAAGTTCCGATGTTGGTCCTGCTGCCTGACGGCTACGATCCGGCGACTGATCCTACCGTGATGTATATGCATGGCATTACCACGGATCGCAGTACTGCTCTGACGTTCGGCAGTGCCCTCGCAAATGCTGCCGGGGTCGCGGTGGTAGCGATTGATCATCCGCTCCATGGTGTAACGCCATTCAGTGCTGAAGAGCAGCAAGCCCTGGCTCAGCAATTGCTGGCTTCAGGCCAGGCCGGGGGGCTCCCCGAGTCTCTAGCACCGAATGAGGCAAATATCAATGCCGTGATCGCAGGGCAAATTGCCGTAGGCTTTGTGCTTGGTGCTGTTGCTGCTGACGAGCAAGCAGATCCGATTGACCCTGTTACAGCAGCCACAGTCGTGGCAGACGTTGTGTCAGGTGGAACCATCGCGGATCTTCCGGGCATTTCAACTCAGGATGCACTGTTGCTTGATCCGGCTATCCGTACACTTCGCTCATTCGAGAACACGGTTGCGAACGCAGGTAGTACGGTGCCCGGCCTTGCCAAGACCGATAACGAACGTCACTTCGACTTCACCGCCAGTGCAGCTAACACTCCTACAGCGATGACAGCGACTTCTGGGGAATCAGGTAGTTTGTTCATTAACCTGACAAACTTTACCAACACCCGAGATAAGAATCGTCAGTCAGTTGTCGACTTGCTAAACGTTCGGATGTCGCTTGGCTCGATTGACTTGGACGGTGATGAGACAACCCCTGACCTAAATAGCGGACAGGTTTACTATGTTGGTCACTCCCTTGGAACAATCGTGGGGCTTCCGTTTGTATCCGTTGCCAACGAATCATCAACTGCTGACGACAATATTGTTGCAGCCAGTATGTTGACGCCGGGTGGCGGCATTGTGAGATTGCTAGAAAACTCGCCCACGTTTGCACCGCAAATCCTTGGCGGACTGCAAGCAGCTGCGGGTCTCGAGCAGGGCGATGCGGACCTCGAAACATTCCTGAACGTCTTCCAGGCAGCGGTCGATACGGTGGATCCAGTTAACTTTACGGACAACCTCCTTGAGTCCACCTCGAAGATTTCGCTGCATCAGGTTAACGGTGACACTGTTATTCCGAACGATCCGTTGGCAAATCCGCTGGGTAACGCATTCGATGCATACCTATCCGGTACTGAGCCGTTGGCTAGCCTTTTGGATGCAGTATCTGTAAACACCACCAATACCGCGCCAATTGCCGCTCTGGGCGGTATAGAAGGGGTTGAGCTGGATCCGGCTGCAATTACTCGTTACCTCGAAGGTACCCACGGGACTCCTGTGCTGCCTGCAGGTGGAGAGCTTGATGAGCGAGTGTTTGCAGAGATGGTCGGCCAAACCGGCAGCTTGATCTCGACGGGTGGAATTGCGGTGATTCAGGATCCCGCTGGAGAGGAAGGAGCCAACATTTCAGAAATCGTCCAGCAGGATTAAGGTTAGTGGCGTCGTGAGGGATGGGTTTTCCTTCCCCACGACGCTCACCCCATTCTAAATCAACGCTTCAATAGCAAAGCATCAAATAGAAAAACCGCGACGCTGCTCGCGGTTTTTTTTGGCTTCAGTATCCCGGAGCCTCGCCACACCGTGGGAGCCAACATCACAAGAGATAGCTTATCCCTCTCGCGTAGCAATTCTGGCCAATGATGATCGGACGCATGCAAGGTCAGCTAAAAACTAAAATAAAAACGCTTCTGGGACGATGAGGTCTGATAAATTTCGCCGGGCTTGGCACTCAGTAACCAGTAGCAAGCAAGCTAGATAACTACCGCTTAACTCATTCATTCTTTGAAAGCCGCAAAGTATCAGCCCATCAGAACTTTTGATTTTAGATCGGTTCGTCAAGGCAAGTCTGGAATGTTGAATAACCCCTAACCTCATTGATATTCCAGCGCTAGTTTTACAAACAAAAAACCCCGCAACCTAAGTCACGGGGCTAATTTGGACACGCATAGAATGCGCATCCCGGTTGAGAAAGCCATTAATTGCTAAGAGTTATTTCACCCCCAGTTACCAGGTTCGCTTCAATCTCTTCATCAGTAAACAAAAGCTTCCTGGCTTGTTTCTGCGAATACTCAACACTCTGATCCGAGAAGAACTCAGACCCAGGATCCGAGGATTGAGAATAACTCACAAGTCCGTAGGCTTCCGGACCCTCGTCAGTGAACTCAAGACCGAAATGCCAGCTCGTTCCGCGAGCAATCAGCCATCCCTCATTCGCTTCCGGTGATAGGCCCGCAGCGAACCGGAACTCAGTTTCACTTGGATCAATACCACCAAGGTACTCAGCATTGTTTATGCGCGGAATACGTGTGTCTTCCGCAAAGATGCTATCTACAACGCCAATCGCATTAAAGGCACCGTCGATATTACCGTCTCCGCCGTGCCAAGGAATCCTTGCGGTCTGGGTTTCCGCCAGAGCTGGATCCGATCCAGGCGGCACTCCGCCAGAAGCCTGATAATACTGAACCTCACTCAACGGACTGTTGTAGGCGATTCCCGCGTCGTCCAGAATCACCATCGCCGCAGCAAGCGACTGCAGCATCGGATCATCAGCATTACCAACGTTATCCGTTGACGGATCTGACGGGGTATTAACCGGATCTGCAGGATCAAAATCTACAGTCAGATCTTCATCAAAACTCCGGTTGTAGATATCGATAAAGGTACGGAAAAGATGCGCGCCTGTGCTGGTCAGATCGTAGACCCCGTTCCAGTCAGCAAGAGCGGTGCATCCCTCAGAAACGCTAAGTGTCCCTGGTGACGCTACCGCTGGGTCTTCTGGCAGCAACGCCTGCGGAACGTTGACTGGATCTGCACTAATCGCGGTGCAGCGGGAACGGAGTTCAGGTAGGAACTGTTCCGCATACCAAGCCCGGTTGTTCCAGATGGTGTCGATCAAATCCTGAGCGCTGAACTTGCCATCCTGTCCAGCGGGCGGCTTGGTATTACTATCAAGCCCGGGATCAGTGGGATTCTGCAGCATTTTAATCCCCAATCGCGTTCGGGGATTAATCGGGGCATTTTCTGGACCAAACAATGGCGAGAATCCGGTCAGAAACTGGTCAGGATTCGTGGCCCAGTGGCTGCTGTTGGAGTTCTGAACCCAGTCAGTTCTCTGAAGTTGAGGTTTCTTTTCAAACGGAACCAGTCCAGCGCACTCTCCCTCGACCCAGTCATCACGAGACTTTCCACCGTCAAGTAGAGTTATTCCGGCCTCAAACAATTGGTTAAAGGCAGGGCTCGCGGTTCGTTTAAAATTTAAAACGGCCAGGGAGGCATCGGATAGGTTTGGAACGGAACTACTGTCAATGTAGTAGGCGTTGCCTTGGTCGTCCGCATAGGTAGTATTTGTCCATAGGGTCGATCCACATTGGCGGAACACCTCCTTGAATTCCTCAAGATTGGAGGCTCGACTCATTCCTAGCCACGTATCCAGTAACCCAGACGTGTTCGCATTGGCATCCCGGTATGTGTAGGCTGCAGGCCCGTCATTCACGAGGCCAGTGCCACCCCATTCCTGGAAAGCAGGGTTCGCCTCGTTCGCTGCCAACATCGGGCCGTATTCCGAAAACCAGAAAGTGCGTTCCAGAACCACAGGATTCGGGCCCATTCCGCCAACCTCGATCTGGAAGGTTTTGGAGGTGATGGGTTTTTCCACTCCATCCTTGATATAGGTAAGAGGATCGCCCGGTTTCAGCTCGAGTTCATACCAAGTAAACCGACGACTGGTTGTCACTGTGTGAGACCAGCCTAGATTCTCATTGAAGTTGATCAACGGAATCGCCGTTCCTAGCAACCCGGCGCCATGAACATTCAGGTAACCAGGCACAGTAAGTTGGGCCTGGTACAAACGGCGATGACCGGTATAGGGGAAGTGCGGGTTGGCCAACAGGGCTCCTTTGCCGCTTTCGGTCAATTCGGAACCGATACCCCACGCATTGCTCGCCAGGCCGGTGTCTACAAAGTTCCGGATTCTACGTGTGTTTTCTGCGGCCGCCGACGCTACGTTGAGTTTCCTCAGCATAGACTCTTCGTTGCCAGCAATTGGCGTGGCAGCCACGGGGTTGGGAGATTCACCGGGAGGCACGGCGAGAAACGCGAGGCCAGTTGCAAATTGCGCTCCGCTGGCAAACTGTCCCACGACCCTATAGTGAGCGAGCAGGTCCGTTGGTGCGATTTCTTTGACCCAGGGCTGATCCCGACACTCGGGCGGTAGCGAGCCTGGATCGGTCTCACTCACATACTTGTTGTAGCCCGCGGTAAAGCCCTCAACCATCGCCTTGCTTTCAGGGCTAAGCGTCGGGAATTCTGCCTTAGCGCCACTCAGAATTTCCTGAGCCTTAAAGCTGAAATCGTTAATGATGTTGATGCTGTCGTTGCCGGGACCAAAGTATTTAGCCCTTTCACTTCTCGCTTTTATAATTGCCTCAGCCAACAAACAGACGTTGTCTTGAGCCTGAGCATAACCATGCCCGAATGCGGCAGATTTCAGGTTGTCGGCGGTAATGTGGGGCACCCCACCAGTCGTTCGGCGAATGGTCGCCTCTAGCTGCCCATCTGCCGGGAAAAGAGTGGTATCCACTGCGCTTCCCGACGAACTATCCCCATCAAAACAACCCGCCAGCAAAGTACTGCCAAGCAGGGCGACAGTGAGACTGAGGGCATGTTTGCCACTCGGGGTTTTCCTGAGCTTCATAGTGTATTCCTTGTATTTGTTCACTACGGTTCCACCGTTTCCGGTGACATTTATAAAACTAGCAGAGCCCTCCTTTTCAGCCAGACAAAACTGAACACTTATTCACGTTATTTTCTTCTAAAGAAACTGATCGTTATCAGCTCCGAGCATTTTCCCGATCCGGGACGTTTCCGATGGCGTTTTCTCGAACTTGATCGGGAATCCGATCTGCGGTTGTTGAGTGCCATCCCCCCTATCAACACCAATCACCATGTCCCTGGCCTTCAGCTGTGGGTGCTCGGCGGCCTCCGAAATGGTCAGAACCGGCTCCACGCAGGCATCCTCGTCGGCAAAAATCTCCTGCCACTCCGCCAGGGGTTTCTCTGCAATCTTTTCTTTCAGAACCGCTTTAAGGTGTTGCTGATGCTCAGGATTCTGGCTCATGGCGAGGCTGGTTACCTCAGAGATCCCGAGGATGTGGAACAAGCGGGAAGCAAACTGCGGCTCGAGACTGCCAACTGAAAGCCAGCGACCGTCGCGCGTCTGGTAGTAGTCGTAAAAAGAGCCGCCATTCAGCAACGCGCGTTCCGGCTTCTGTTCCTGGCCACCGGCGAGGCAGGCCGCCCCGGCCATGGCGTTCAGCGCGAACGCGGCATCGGTCATGCTGATATCAACAAACTGCCCTTCTCCGGTTTGTTGCCGGTGAATTACCGCAGCCAGGATGCCCATCACGGCATGGTGAGAACCACCAGCTACATCTGCAATCTGTATACCCATGGGTGGCGGGCCACTGTCGGCTCGGCCGCAGTGGCTGCTGACGCCCGCGAGGGAGAGATAATTGATGTCATGGCCCGCGCGGTCCTTGTAGGGGCCGGTCTGGCCGTAACCGGTAATGGAGCAATAGATGAGACGAGGATTTACTGCCTTGAGGGCCTCGTAGCCAATGCCGAGCCGGTCCATCACTCCCGGGCGGAACTGCTCGACAACAATGTCGTGGTCTTTGACCAGCTCCAGGACTTTTTCCCGGCTCCCCGGCTCTTTGAGATTGAGACCGAGCGACTTCTTGCCTCGATTCAGAAAACCATGAGCCGTGCTCACTCCCGCATCATGGGGCGGCATCACCCGTGTCAGATCCACCCGGTCCGGCGCTTCCACACGTAATACATCTGCCCCCATGTCGGCCAGCAGCATGGTGGCGTAGGGACCGGGCAGCAAGGTACTGAAGTCCAGAACTTTCAGCGAAGTCAGAGGACCCGCCATGATGATCTCCTTTTTATTGTGAGAGTTGTCCGAATAGCATTCGTTTCCTTCATGCTGCCCGGTTTTGCCAACGGGGCCAACTGCCGGTTCCGTCATTCCGATTGGCCGTTTCTACCAGCCTGTCCGGACGGCTCCGGTTGCATTGTTCTGCCGGGGTTTTATGATGGGTTTCGTTTTTATGGAATGGCGAGCGTGATGTCCGATCTGACGGTTTCGAAGCACTTTGTTCAGGCTGCCCTGGGGGGTGCTGAAAGACTTGGTTTTGATACCCGGGAAATGCTCCGGGAGGCGGGAATCTCGCCCGATCTCCTGCGTATCGAGATGGCCCGGGTCAGCAGCGACCAGTTCAGCCATCTTATGCAGGTGCTCTGGAACCGGATGGGGGACGAGTTTATGGGGCTTGGGCCCCGGCGGGCCCGGACAGGCACCTTCGCAACCATGTGTGCGCTGGTGATTGACTGCCCCAACCTGGAATCGGTGTACCGGCAAGCCTTCCAGTTTTCCCGGCTCTTCGAGCCCATGGTATCGATGGAGCTCGAAATCGGCGAGGACAAAGCCCGACTGGTGGCCAGGATGGAAGGCGAAATAAACGATCCCAGTTTCTTCTTGAGGGAAAGCATCCTCGTAATCTGGCATCGCTTGGGCAGCTGGCTCATCGGGCAACCCATAGAACTGGAAAAGGCCGAATTCGATTACCCCCGGCCGCCCCACGGCGACGAATACCGGCACATTTTCCACTGCCCCCTGGCATTCGAATCCGACAGGATTGCCCTTACCTTCGACAAACGCTTCCTGTCGGCGCCAGTTATCCGCGACAAGCCGGAGATGCGGCAATTCCTGAAGACGTCGCCCGCAGACCTGCTGTCCCGGCCTGACGAGAGCAACACCTTTACGGGGCGGATTCGTGCGCTGATCGGGCGAGATTTCTCAAAGCCGTTACCGGATTTCGAATGGATTGCCGCAGAGCTACATACCAGCCCGCAAACGCTGCGTCGCCGGCTGAAGCAGGAAAATACCTCGTTTCAGGAAATCAAGGACCTGCTACGGCGGGATATGGCGATTTACTACTTGAGCCGGCAGGACCTGCCCATCAACGACATCGCGGCCAAGGTTGGCTTCACCGAGCCCTCAACCTTCCACAGGGCTTTCAAGAAGTGGACAGGGGTGACGCCCGGCGCATACCGGGAGGGCGAACGAGGCAACCTCCCTGATTGAATCAGGATCCGGACGGTAGCTGAAGTGTCCGGATCAACTGCCCCAGCGTCTCAGCAATCTCCTGAACTCGCTCACGGTTCGCGGCCAGTTGAAGCAGGCGGGAGCCATCCCTTGGATCGTAAACCCAGCAGGTCGAAACAGCGGCTTCACAACGCCACTCAACCTGGGGGTTAATGCCAAACACCGACATCGGCTCGGTGCTCCTCAGTATACGGCCATCTTCGGCTCGCCTGATTTCCTGCACCTGAATCTCGTCTCCCTGGGTTCCCAGGCGATATTCCACATCTGCCGGCCGGTCCAGCCGCACCACTGCCTGATCACGGCGCCAGCCTGCGAGTTCAAGAAGGCTGTTGATATGAAGGGTCAAGGCTTCACGGTCTGAATCCGCCAGATAGAGCTTCCGCAGTGACTCAACCCGGCCCTCACCCGCTGGTTCAATAACCGCAACCGGCTCACTCTCGCCAGCAGCCTGTGGTGCGACAGCGTTCTGTCGCCTGGTCTTCTCGATAGAGGTGATCAGCTGAAGGGACTCCTGATAGTGGGCTCCCTCCGCACCCGCCTGGCTTACATAGGTCTCAAGGGCCGACTGGGCCTCGTTCAAATGGGAGGACTGGAGCATCACCCGGCCCCGATAAAAATAGTAGTCTTCCGGCTTTTCCCCCTCCAGTTGCTGCAACCGGTTGAGGTATTCCGCAGCCTCACCCCAGTTTTCTGCAACAACGGCCTCTTCCGTAGCCAGCATCAACCTGCGGGTTTCATGTTCGGGCGCCAGCGCCAGCGCCGGCCCCGCCAGGAGCACGGAAGCCAGGGCGGCCCCCAGGACAAAACAGCGACCTGTTCCAAATAATACTGCCATGGCATCTACTCCTGCTCGTTATCTGCACCAATCGCCTGCTCCTCAGAATCAGGCCGGTCGTCGTCCCCGGAATGAAGGAATTCGTCGGAATCGTCCACTTCCGCCTGATCCATGATCCCCTTGGGCAATTCTTTCTTGACCCGAACACCCAGCTCAACAAAGCGATTGGCCTGCGAGATCAGGTTACCCCGCCCGCGGGTCAGGGTGTTCATGGCCGAGTCGTAGGTTCCCTGGGCGGTATGCAACTGGGTGCCGAGGCGTTCCATCGCTTCCACGAACACCCTGAGTTTGTCATAAACCGCGCCTGCCCGCTCGGCGATTCGTCGGGCATTCTGGCTCTGACGCTCATAACGCCAGATGTTTTCGATTGTTCTCAATGTTGCCAACAAGGTTGTTGGAGTTACCACAATAATCTTTCGCTCAAAGGCTTCTGCGAAAAGGTTCTCGTCCTGTTGAAACGCCGCCACAAAGGCAGGCTCGATTGGCATGAACAAAAGCACGAAATCCGGCGAATGAAGGCCATGCAGTTGGCTGTAGTCCTTTTCACTCAACGTACGGATGTGATTTCGAACGGCCTCAACATGCTGTTTCAAAGCCTCTTCCCTGACCACGGAATCCTCGTCTTCCGTGACCCACTGCTGATAAGCCACCAACGACACCTTGGAATCAATGATCAGGTTACGGTTGTCTGGCAGATGCACGATGACATCCGGCCGATACAGCTGATTATCGCTGTCCCGATAACTGCCCTGGGTGTCGTATTCAACGCCCTTACGAAGGCCGGACTTTTCCAGTACACGCTCGAGAATCAGCTCACCCCAGTTGCCCTGGATTTTCTTGTCACCCTTCAGTGCGCGGGTCAGATTGGCGGCTTCTTCAGTGATCTGTCGGTTCAGGTCCTGTAGTGATTTGATCTCACTGCGCAGGGCCTGACGGTCCCGGGTTTCATTGGTATACACGTCCTCGACGCGCTTTCGAAAGTCCTGCAGCTGATCCCTGAACGGATTAAGCAGGGTATCCAGGCTGGTTCGTGTCTGCTGGCTGAAACGCTCGCTCTTCTGCTCGAAAATCTTGTTGGCAAGGTTTTCAAACTCCTGCTTCAGGGCGTCACGGTTACGCTCAAGCAGCTCCAGCTTCTCATTGGCTGAACGGCGCTCCTTATCAATTGTCACTTCCTGCTCCCGGAGCGACATGCGGGCCTCACCCAGCGCTTCGGACAGCTCTTCCGCCTTTGCCCTCAGGGTCTGACGTTCGCTTTCCACCTGCGCAAAGCGCTCTTTCCGGCTCTCCAGCTCCGACTCAAGCCCGGCCAGTCGGTTCTCGAGGCTTGCGGCATGCTGCCTCCAATGTTCGACGTCCTGCTCAAGTCGACCATTCCTGCCCCAAAGCCCTTTCAGAACGACCAGAAGAATCAAAACAACCATCAGCGCCGCCATCAGATCAGGACGGGACAACATCTGTTCCATGATGGCTTCAGGCACCTGGCAATACTCCTGTTAAAACTCTTTTCAGATGAATGATCGGTACGATTCTGCTTGAACACAGTCTAACCCACGCAGGGAACCTTTTGCCCGGCGCGCCGTCAAGTTGACTGGTGCTGCCAGTAAGGACCACGACTGTTTGGCAATAATTCGAAGCCCGGGCATCTAGCTCTGGACGCCCAACGTAATATCGTCTAAAAGGGTAAAATGTTCACCCGCCAAGTGGTTATTACCCTTTGGTAACCGTATGACGGGCACGGACGGGATCAGAAATGGATAACAGATCATGCTGAAAGAATTGTGGCGAAAGCTGGGGGCGGAGTTTCTCCACGATGACGGCTCCAGTCAGGACAGCCAATCCGGATTGTTCGGGACAGGCGCATCCGGCAACAAGGAAGCATTCAGAATCCTGCCGCACATTACCCACACTGGCGAGTTTCACCTCGAGCGCCTCACCAGCCTGCTTAAAACCCGGTACGGAAAGAGTTTCGGGATGCCTTCCAGCAGTGCCGAAAGCGACGAGAACATCCGGGAGCTGATCAGTTTTGCCGCCCGAATTCAGGATCAGGATGTGCAGCGCGAACTGCTGCTTTTCTACCTCAATTGCTCCCCCGTGATTCAGGAATACCTGCGTGCTGAAACCGTGCTCGGTGAAGGACATTTCCTGTCACGGTAAACACTACTGCCCCTTAACCATCTGTAAATCAACCACACAGGTTGGATGTTGTATACTTCCATTCCGTTTTTATCCGGTTTCACATGCACAGACAGTCATCACCGTTCCCACTCGGGTATGACAGGCTGCCAGCTCAGGGGTTATTCATGGGTTTGAAATGTTTTCGGGCTGGACTGCCTAAACCTTCCTTCATCGCACTCGCAGGCATCCTCACACTGACGGGATGTTCGGCAGACCGTTATTTCATGGTTCCCAAAACAGACCTCAATGAGCTTCAGGGATCCGTCAAGAGCCAGCGTGCGACTCTCGTTACCATGGAAGAGAATGCAGCGACTCGACACGAGCAAGCCGTTGCCCAGACCCGCTCATCGACTCAAACCATACTGGACGCGATCGCCACCCAGGTAGAAAAGCCCGAATGTCCGCCCGTTCAGGTCCAGAAGCAGTGCCCCGCAACAGACAACTCAAAAGGCCGCGCTGATCGCCTCAAGGGGAAAGTCATTGTCGGTGAGGTAGAGAATTTCTACCTCGCGGGCCCCGGCTTGATCTACAAAGCTCGAATCGACAGCGGCGCCGAAACTTCCTCCATCGACGCACGCAACATCACCCGGTTTGAGCGGGATGGCAGCAACTGGGTGCGGTTTGATGTACCCGTTCCCGGCGCCGACAAGTTCGTGACACTGGAGAAAGAAATCTCCCGTCGTGTCCGGGTTATCCAGGCCAGCGCGGACGAGGCTGAGCGCCGTGTTGTTGTCGAACTCCAGTTCTTTATTGGCGACCATCGGCAGGTAGCCGAGTTCACACTTGCCGACAGAACAAACCTGACCTACGAAGTCCTGATCGGCCGCAATATTCTGCGTGACGTAATGCTGGTCGATGTCGGCAAGGAGTACGCCACCGAATTGCCTGAATCCATCCGCAAAAGCAACGGGAACGAATCGTGACCACCCGCTCGCGCCTGCCGTTTTATATTGCCGTTTTTCTCCTCATCGCAGCGGGCATTTCGCTTGCTGTCTGGAGACACATTGAGCTTGGCATCCCCTGGCTGACAGGCGAGCAGCGTCCTGTCTGGATGGTCGAGGCCCGAATCGATTTTGACGCCGGCGACGGATCAGTGCTTGCCAGCCTCAACATACCCGAGCAACCCCCGGGATTCCGTATCCTTACCGAGCAGGCTGCATCACCTGGCTACGGCTTCTCTATCATCTACAGCTCGGGAAGCCGCCGGGCGGAATGGAGCAAGCGGGAAGTCTCGGGACCGCAGACACTGTACTTCAAAGCCCAGTTTATTCCGGACGCTAACGCTCAACCGGAAATTCCCGTGCGGGAACCGAAAACACCGAGGACCTTTTGGGAGGAACCCGAAGCCACAGCCGTTCAGGAAATACTGGACCAGGCCAGGGCCCGTTCGAGTACTCCAGAAAGCATGACCCGAGAGCTTATCCGGCTGATGCAGCCCGACACCCGCACCCAGAACACCACCCTGCTGGTCTCGGAAGAGAACTACCTGGACCTTCTGGTCGATATGCTCAACCATAGCGGTATCGCTGCCAGGATAGCCGACGGCCTCAGGCTTGAGGATGCGCGCAGGCGGCAACAGCTGATGCCCTACCTGCAAATCTACAATGGCAAACAGTGGCTCACCTTCAACCCGAAAACCGCTGAACAGGGCGTACCTGACGATCTGTTGCTCTGGCGCCAGGGCTCTGCTTCTTTGCTGGATGTCGTGGGCGGGGAAAACTCCGCAGTGAGCTTCTCCATGCTCCGGCAAACTGTCCCGGCCCTGCAACTGGCGACCATGGAATCCGCCTCCAACGGCCTCGGTTTCCTGAGCTTCTATGAGCTGCCCATTGAAGAACAAAGCATGTTCCGGATGCTGCTGTTGCTGCCACTCGGTGCACTCATGGTGGCCTTCATGCGGATCGTCATCGGCATCCGTACCTCTGGCACTTTCATGCCCGTGCTCATCGCCGTGGCCTTCGTCCAGACAACTCTGGTGCCCGGGCTGATTGCTTTCCTGTCGGTTGTCGCCATAGGTCTGCTCATGCGCGGTTATCTGTCCAGTCTCAACCTGTTGCTGGTATCTCGAATATCCGCCCTGATCATTCTGGTTATTTTCATCACCGCGGGCTTGAGCATTATCGGTTACCAGATGGGATTCAACACTGGCATGACGGTCACTTTCTTCCCGATGGTTATTATTGCCTGGACGATTGAGCGCATGTCCATCCTCTGGGAGGAAGAAGGCGCCCACGAGGTCATGGTTCAGGGTGCCGGCAGCCTGTTCGTGGCCATCTGCGCCTATCTGCTGATGAGCGCGCCTCTGGCTGGCCATCTGACCTTCAACTTCCCGGAGCTGCACCTCGTGATCCTCGGGCTGATCCTGTTGATGGGCCAATACACCGGCTACAAGCTCAGCGAGCTGCGACGGTTCACGCCAATGAAGGCGTACGACTGATATGGACTGGATTTCACCGCGATCTCTCAAGAGGCTCGGGATGCTCAATATGAACCGGAGAAATGTCGACTACATTTCCCGGTACAATGAGCGCTCGTCGTACCCTCTGGTGGACAACAAGCTGAAGACCAAGCTGGTGGTTGCCGAATACGGGGTAAAAACGCCCAAGCTGCTTCAGATTGTCCGCCAACAGCATGAAATATCCCACTTCCGGGAGATGGCTGAAGACCTTGAGGGCTTTGCGATAAAACCGGCGAAGGGGTCTGGCGGCAAAGGCATTACGGTGATTACCGGGCGCGATGGTGATGATTACATCAAGGCTTCCGGTTCCCGTGTCGATTCTTCATTCCTTGAGCGTCACCTGACCAATATTCTGGCCGGTCTCTACTCTCTTGCAGGCACTCCGGACGTTGCGATTGTCGAGAACCTGGTGGAATCCGCTCCTTCACTGGCAAAGTATTCGCATCAGGGTGTGCCCGACATCCGTATTGTGGTGTTTCAGGGTTACCCGGTGATGGCCATGCTGAGACTGGCGACAACCGCATCGGACGGTAAAGCCAACCTGCATCAGGGAGCCGTCGGCGTCGGTCTTGATATCGGGTCTGGTCGAAGTCTGAACGCAGTTCAGTTCAACCGTCCCATTACACTTCACCCGGATACCGGTCTTGCTCTGGAAAACATCCAGATTGAAGCCTGGGACGAGATGCTGGAAATGGCCTCTCGTTGCTACGAAGCTACCGGACTCGGCTACATGGGGGTTGATCTGGTGGTCGACGCCAACGAAGGGCCGTTACTACTGGAGCTGAACGCACGCCCCGGACTCGCCATTCAGATGGCAAACGGTCGGGGGCTGCTGCCCCGCCTGCGAGCCATCGAAGCGCTGAAACGCCCGCACTTCACACCACTGGAGCGTTCCCGTTTCGCCATGGACACGTTCGCCAGTTTCTGAGTGCTTCCAGACATAAAAAAACCGGGGCCAAGGCCCCGGTTTTTTATTTTCACAGCGCTCTTAGGTGAGCTCGCCCCTGGCAATCAGGAGTTGCCGCTCGTGACTGAGGCCTTTCAGAAGCCCCCACGTCATGATCAGCAGAACCACCGTAAAGGGCAGGCCAGCACTGATTGCTGTCGCCTGAATCGCGCCAAGTGCATCTTCACCGCCCCCAAAGATCAAGGCCGCAGCAATGGCACCCTCAGCAACTACCCAGAACACACGCTGAGCGGTCGGAGCGTCGGTCTTGCCGCCGGCTGTGATGCTGTCGATAACCAGCGAGCCGGAATCCGAAGATGTTACGAAGAACACCAGCACCAGAATAATGCCCACGAATGACAGGATCCCGGTCAACGGCAGATTTGCAAACATCTGGAAGGTTGCAAGAGACACTTCAGTCAAGCCGTTCTCTGCCAGCTCACCAACACCCTGCTGGATCTGTTCGATAGCAGCGCCACCGAAAGCACTCATCCAGACAACCGTGATAACGGTCGGAACAATCAGCACTGCAGTCACAAATTCACGAACAGTACGTCCCTTGGAAACACGGGCAATAAACATACCTACGAACGGTGACCAGGAAATCCACCAGGCCCAGTAGAACACAGTCCAGCCCTGGAACCAGGCTTCGTCTTCACGACCAAACGGGTTACTGAGCTGCACAGCGTTACCAACATAGTTGGAAGAGGTAACCCACAGGGTCTCCAGAATGGTCATAGTTGGGCCGGCAAAGATAACGAACAACAGCAAGACGGCGGCAACGCCCATGTTGATGTTACTCAGGACCTTCACCCCACCGTCGAGGCCCCTGAGCACTGAGATCAGCGCCAGTGCTGTAACCCCGACAATGATCGCCATCTGGACATTGATTCCAGCGCCGATGCCAAACAGGTAATTGAGGCCGGAAGCTGCCTGCTGGGCACCAAAACCGAGGGAGGTCGCAAGACCAAAGATGGTGGCTACAACCGCCAGAACGTCGATAATGTGGCCAGGCCAGCCCCACACTTTATCTCTCAGCAGAGGGAAGAAAGCAGAGCGGATGGTCAGCGGCATGTTTTTGTTAAACGCAAAAAATGCCAGGGAGAGCGCTACGATTGCATAGATGCCCCAGGGGTGCAGACCCCAGTGGTACATAGTCGCGCCCATCGCAAGATTGCGGGCTTCATTCGTACCCGCCTCTACGTTCAGTGGTGTCTCATACCATCCTGTGTAGTAAGCCACCGGCTCGGCAACGGCCCAGAACATGAGACCAATACCCATGCCAGCCGCGAAAAGCATGCAGAACCACGAAATTGTAGAGAACTCAGGTTTGCAATCCTGGCCGCCTATACGGATCTTGCCCATTGGCAGGAAGATCAACGCCAGGCACACAACCACGAAAATATTGGCACTGATCAGGAAAAACCAGTCAAACGTCGCGATAATGTCCCACTTTGTTCCATCGAGAAGCTCCTTCGCTTCCCCTGGGAACATCAGGGTTCCTATCACGAACGCAAAAACCAGTATCGCCGTAATCGGAAATACCGGTGCGTGGAGATCCAGCCCGAACGGTGTGATATTGTCCTGGCCGGCCACGTAGTCCGTCGAATATTCGTCTTTAACTACCTCGCCCACGTTATGGCGCCTCCTGAGTTGGTAAGTCGTTTATTCAGAATCGGAGTTCAAACATTACAAGAGCGTTATCATAATGTTTTGAGTTCAAAACATCAAAACTACAATTATTACCGCCGCCTTGATATTTATCATAGACCATGATCGACAACGGACCAGCCAAAGTCCGGACCAATCGCGGCAGAACTCCGCTTCGTAGGACTAAACTCTTCTTTATCCGGTGAGCCGGTCGAGCCGGTTTCGTGAGACAACCAGAGGATTCCATGGAAAAAACCAAGACCTTTCCGCTTCGCTATTCCGCCTACGCGCTCAGTATCATCGGCTTTTTCGTCTCTTTTGGACTGGTCATGTTCGCAGACGTAAGTTTGGCGTTTCCGCTGATCTTTGGTGCCTTCGCAGCCCTTGGCACCTACGACCTGCTGCAAAGACGGCACACGGTCAGCCGGAATTACCCGATCCTGGCCAACTTCCGGTACCTGCTCGAATCCGTCGGGCCAGAAATCCGCCAGTATTTTATCCAGTCAGACACCGAGGAGCGCCCCTTCTCTCGGGAGCAGCGCACGATCGTCTATCAGCGAGCCAAGAATGTCCTCGACAAACGCCCTTTTGGCTCCCAACTCGGAATGTATGACGAGGGATTCGAGTGGATGAACCATTCACTCGCTCCCACCCGCCTCGACAGCAGTGACTTCCGGATTCTGATCGGCAGGAACTGTGATAAACCCTACAACGCCAGTGTGTTCAATATTTCCGCAATGAGCTTTGGCTCGCTTTCCGCCAACGCCATCCTGAGCCTGAATACCGGTGCCAGAATGGGCGGTTTCTATCATGACACCGGAGAAGGCTCCATCTCCCGATACCACCGACAGCCAGGTGGCGATCTGGTCTGGGAGATCGGCTCAGGGTACTTCGGCTGTCGCCACAAAGACGGTTCGTTCAACGAAGATATGTTTCGGCAGAACGCCACGATTGAACAGGTCAAAATGATAGAACTCAAACTATCTCAGGGTGCAAAACCGGGCCACGGCGGAATTTTGCCGGGTGCCAAGGTGACTCCCGAGATCGCCGAAGCCCGGGGCGTTTCGGTGGGTGAGGATTGCGTTTCTCCCGCCAGTCATTCGGCGTTCTCAACCCCCATCGAGATGCTTGAGTTCATTGACCGTCTGCGTGAACTGTCTGGCGGCAAGCCCGTCGGCTTCAAGCTTGCCATTGGCCACCCCTGGGAGTGGTTCGCCATCGTCAAAGCCATGCTGGAAACCGGTCGAAAACCTGATTTCATCGTCGTCGACGGAGGTGAAGGCGGCACAGGAGCCGCTCCACTGGAGTTTATCAACCGCCTTGGCATGCCCATGACTGAGGCACTTCTGCTGGTTCACAACACACTGGTCGGCACCCATTTGCGGGAAGACATCGCCATTGGCGCAGCGGGCAAGATCACCTCGGCCTTCAACATAGCCCGAACCCTGGCCCTTGGTGCGGACTGGTGCAACGCGGCCCGTGGCTACATGTTCTCCCTGGGCTGCATACAGGCGCTCAGCTGCCACACAGGGCGCTGTCCGAGCGGCGTGGCCACCCAGGACCCCAGGCGCGGCAACAAGCTCGACGTAGAGCTCAAGAGCCAGCGGGTGTACAACTACCATAAGAATACTCTGGACGCGCTGCAAAACCTGCTTGAGGCTTCCGGGCTCAAGCATCCATCCGAGCTTGGTCCGGAACACGTTGTCCGGCGGGTGTCTAAAACCGAAGTTCACTCTTACATGGACCTTTTCCCGTTCCTAGAACCGGGGGCCCTGCTGGAGGGAAAAACAGACCTGACTGTGTTCGATAAGTACTGGGAATCAGCCCGGGCGGATACCTTCGAACCACCGGAATTCATCCTCAAACTTCGGGAGACCAAGCTACGCTAAAAATTGCGATCAAAATCGCCGTCGGATGTTTATTTTTTCCATGGGCTCGTGTAGACTTCGCTCCCGCTAAGCCACTGAGAATACTCTCAAGTTTCGATGTGGCAAAGAGCGAATCGGGGCGTAGCGCAGCTTGGTAGCGCACTTGCATGGGGTGCAAGGGGTCGTAGGTTCAAATCCTACCGTCCCGACCAGATTCGGACAAAAAGCCCGGGCCGAAAGGTCCGGGCTTTTTGTTATAGGCACTTACTCGGCAAACGAACCCGTAAATTCAATTTTTCCGCGCGCGAGACGCAACCTGCCCTTCCGCTCAAGCTCTTTGAGCAGCCTGCTTATCACCTCTCTCGCTGTGCCGAGCTCAATGGCAAGCTCCTGGTGGGTGATGGTGATTGCGCGGTGCCCGGCTCTTGCCTCAAGCCAGTGAAGAAGTCGTTCGTCCATTCGCCTGAACGCAACCTCCTCCACCAGCAGCATCAGATCATTCAGGCGGCGACCGTAAGACTCCATTATGCCCAGCCGGAAATCGGCGGACTGGTCCATGAGCCGATCGAACAACCCCCTGGGCACCATCAACACTTTGGCATCCTCCTCAACCACGGCCTCTGCGCGAAAGCCGTCACCGGTCATCAGGCACCCGATAGAGAGCGTGCAAATGTCATCCGCGCCCATCCGGTACAGGACGATGCTATTCCCCGACAGCCCTGTCATCTGAACCTTTACACTGCCATGGAGCACCAGTGGAAGGCCCTGACACGGATCTCCCGCTCTAAAGAGCACCTTTCCATGCTCAAATTGAATCGCCTGCAGTCCGTTCAGAGCGTCCCGCCGAAGGGATTCCGGCAATGTTTCAAGAATGCTGTGTTGCAACGTCAGTTTTTCCATAGTTAACGAGACTAGCTTATCCAGTGTTTTTCCTTGTGTGACTTTATCACTGAACAGCCCGGGAGCAGGCGTTAGAGTGGCCTTACTGCCTCAAATCAACCAAGGAGAATGGATCATGAGCATTAATATGGGATCTGCAGACCGTATCATTCGGGCCATTGTTGGCATTGTACTTCTGGCGCTCGTATTTGTGGGCCCACAAACCGCCTGGGGCTGGATTGGCATCGTTCCTCTGGCCACTGCCGCAGTGGGCAACTGCCCCGCCTATTCAATTCTGGGAATCAAGACCTGCAAGAAGCAATAAACCTGCAGGCATAAAAAAACCGGGGCAACGTCGCCGCCCCGGTTTTTCTTATGACTTTCGGAAGCCCTATTTGACCGGCGCGTTCAGCACCTCAAGTACTTCCTCAAGCTCCGTAATCATCTGGCGAATCAGCTGCTTATACTGGGAAGTATCGTCCTTTACCTCGTGACTGCTCAGCTTCTGCTTGGCACCACCGATGGTATAGCCCTGATCATAAAGCAGACTGCGAATCTGGCGGATCGTGATAACGTCTGCGCGCTGATAATAGCGCCGGTTACCCCGACGCTTTACGGGCGAAAGCTGCGGAAACTCCTGCTCCCAATACCGCAGGACGTGCGCCTTTACCGCGCACAGTTCCGCCACCTCACCGATGGTGAAGTAACGCTTCCCGGGAATCGTGGGAAGTTCGTTGTTATGACTGGGTTCCAGCATACGCTTCTACTTTTTGCTTTAGTTTTTGTCCCGGGCGAAACGTAACAACTCGCCGTGCACTGATCGGAATCTCTTCGCCGGTCTTCGGGTTCCGTCCCGGCCGCTGCTTCTTGTCCCGCAGATCGAAGTTACCGAAACCCGAAAGCTTCACCTGCTCGTTGTGGCTGAGAGCGCCTCTGATCTCGTCGAAAAAAGCTTCTACCATTTCCTTGGCTTCGCGCTTGTTAAGGCCCAATTCCTCGTACAACCGCTCTGCCATTTCCGCTTTCGTCAAAGCCGCCATTTCTCAACTCCTCAGTGTTGCCCCCAGCTCTTCTTTCAATGCGTCGATCACACCGTTGAAGAGCGAATGCACTTCATCCTCGTTCAATGTACGTTCGGGGTGCTGCCAGAACAGGCTCAGAGCCAGGCTCCGGTTACCTTCGCCCAAGCTCTCACCTTCATAGACATCGAACGCACGCAACGCTGTCAGCTGCTCACCGGCATGCTTTCTCGCTACACGCTCCACATCGGCGAACGCTACCTCGCTCCCGATAATAATAGCCAAATCCCGACGAACTTCCGGGAATTTCGAAATTTCTTTGAAATTAGGCACATATCCGGTAACGATTGAATTCAAGAATAGCTCAAACATCAGGATCGTGCCATTAAGTTCAAGATTTTTCTGAACTTGTGGATGCAGAGTCCCCAGCCAGCCCACATGCTCGCCGTCACGCATGAGCTCTGCGGTCTGTCCCGGATGCAGCGCAGGATGCTGGCTGCCAACAAAACGTATCTCGATACCCAGCAAACGGAACAGACTTTCCAAATCCCCTTTTACATCAAAGAAATCCGCTGTTCTGCGACCGTTCGCCCAATTTTCAGGAAACTGATTGCCTACCACGACGCCGGCAAGCATCGGTTGCTGATCAATCCGCTCGCCTTCCTGAAGGAACCGCAGGCCGGTTTCGAACAGCCGGATACGCGGCTGCTGACGATTCTGGTTGTAGGCGACGGTCTTCAGCAGCCCACTCCAGAGGCTGGTGCGCATCACCGACAGATCCGAGGAAATCGGATTGGCCAGGGCAATGCCCTGACGGTCGGGATCAACCAACTGCTGGACTTTCGGATCAACAAAGCTGTAGGTCACCGCTTCCTGGTAGCCGTGATCCACAAAGAAGTTTCGAATCGCCGAGACTGGCCGAACCGCTTCCTCCTCCGGGCGAAGACCGAGTGACCCGTTGGGCTCGGTGACGGGCAGATTGTTGTAGCCATAGATCCGCCCCACTTCCTCAATCAGGTCTTCTTCAATGGAGATGTCCGGGCGGAAGCTGGGCACACTGACCCGCCAACCGTTTTTCAGGAGCTTCTCGACCCGCAGACCAAGTCGGGTCAGGATTTCCTCAACCGTTGTCCGGTCGATTTCCATACCCAGAACATCGTTTAGCCGGCCGGCACGCAGGTCGACAACCCGATCCCTGGGCATGTCTTCATCGCTGGCAACCTCGACAATCTCGCCAGGCTCACCGCCCACGATATCCATCAGCAAGCTTGTGGCCCGCTCCATGGCGTCGCGTGCCAACTTGTAGTCAACGCCGCGCTCGAACCGGTGCGAAGCGTCAGTGTGCAGGCCATAGTGACGAGCCTTGCCCGCAAGGGTAATCGGATCAAAGTAGGCAGACTCCAGTACCAGATCCCGGGTTTTCGGGCTGACACCGGAATGCTCGCCGCCCATGACACCGGCAATAGCGATTGGCTTTTCGTGATCCGCAATCACCAGCGTGCCCTGGGTGAGCTCAACTTCCTGGCCATCCAGCAGAACAAGCTTTTCACCGATGCGCGCCATTCGAACGACGATCCCGCCGTGGATTTCATCACGGTCAAAGGCGTGCATCGGCTGGCCAAGTTCCAGCATGACGTAGTTGGTGACGTCCACGGCGGCATCAATGGAACGGATACCGGAGCGACGTAGTTTTTCCTGCATCCACAATGGCGATTCCGCCTGCAGGTTCACGTTTCGGAGAATACGGCCGAGATATCTCGGGCATCCTGCCGGCGCTTCCACCCGGATATCAGGGACTTCAGAGTGCACAGACTCCACCGGCTCAATTGCGGGGCTGTTGAACAACATGCTGTTCAGAACACCCACTTCCCGGGCGATGCCTTTGATAGACAAACAGTCGGCGCGATTCGGAGTCAGGTCTACATCAATAGTGACGTCGTTCAGCTTCAGATAATCCGCCACGTCCTTACCCACCGGAGCGTCCGCAGGAAGCTCCATCAGGCCATCGTGGTTCTCAGAAAGCCCGAGCTCGGACTCTGAGCAAAGCATTCCTTCGGAAGGCTGACCGCGAAGCTTGGCCTTTTTGATCTTGAAATCGCCCGGCAGGACAGCGCCAACCACTGCAAAAGGTACTTTCATGCCCTCGCGGACATTCGGGGCACCGCAGACCACCTGAACCTCTGAGGAACCATCACTTACCTGGCATACCCGGAGCTTGTCTGCGTCCGGATGGGGCTGCACCGACTGGACTTCGCCAACGATCACGCCACTGAATTGACCGGCCACCGGTTCGAAACCGTCCACTTCCAGCCCCGCCATGGTGATCTGATCCATCAATTCCTGGGTATCGATTTGCGGATTAACCCACTCGCGCAGCCACTGTTCACTGAATTTCATGGTTATTGCCTTGTCCTGATGCGGTTATGCCTGTTTGGTTGGATGCCTTGATCTTGCCTGTTAACGGAACTGTCGCAGGAAGCGCAGGTCGTTCTCAAAGAACATGCGCAGATCGTTAACGCCATAACGAAGCATGGCCAGGCGCTCTACACCAAGACCGAATGCAAAGCCACGGTATTCCTCAGCATCGATTCCGCAGTATTCAAATACTTTCGGGTGCACCATTCCGCAACCCATAACCTCAAGCCACTTGATGCTGCCATCGGCTTCCCGTCCCCATTCGATGTCCACTTCCGCGGAGGGTTCGGTGAAAGGGAAATACGATGGCCGGAAACGGACCTGAAGGTCCCGCTCGAAAAACACCCGCAGGAATTCCTCAACAGTGCTTTTAAGGTCCGCAAAGCTGACGTTTTTCTCGACCAGAAGCCCTTCCACCTGATGGAACATGGGGGTGTGAGTCATATCCGAATCACAGCGGTACACGCGTCCAGGGCAGATCATTCGGAATGGCGGCTTGCCGGCTTCCATGGTACGAATCTGTACGGGTGAGGTGTGGGTTCTCAACAGCGTGCCCGGGTTGAAATAAAACGTGTCGTGCATGGCGCGGGCGGGATGGTGGCCCGGAATATTCAGGGCTTCGAAGTTGTGGTAGTCATCTTCGATCTCGGGCCCCTGTTCCACGGTGTAGCCGGCGCGCGCAAAGAAATGTTCGATTCGCTGCAGGGTGCGGGTGACCGGGTGCAAACCGCCCAGGTCCTGGCCTCGGCCCGGCAGGGTCACATCAATGGATTCGCTGGCAAGCTTCTGTTCGATGGCGGCACGTTCCAGATCGTTTCGGCGAGCATTGATGGCCTGCTCTACCTGCCCTTTGGCTTCATTGATCTTCTGGCCGGCGGCAGGGCGCTCCTCAGCAGAAAGCTTGCCCAGTGTTTTCGCCTGCTGGGTAATAACACCCTTCTTGCCAAGATATTCAACACGAATTTGATCGAGTGCCTGCAGGCTGTCAGCGCTCTCAACAGCCGACAAACCGTCCTGAACCAGTTGCTCCAGGTTTTCCATTGACCCTGCTCCAAACCAGAAATGGAAGTGCTTAAAACGTAACTTCAAAAACAAAAATAGGGGAAGAGCGTGCCCTTCCCCTATCAGGAGGCGCCATCATGAAATCATGGGGCGCCCATATCGATCAGCAATCGATGAAAGAGCTAAGCGATCACAGGGATGCTTTGGCCTTCTCAACAACAGCGGCAAACGCCTGCTGCTCGTTCATGGCCAGATCGGCCAGAACCTTACGATCGATTTCAACGTTAGCCTTTTTCAGACCAGCGATCAGACGGCTGTAAGACAGACCGTTAGCGCGGGCACCAGCATTGATACGGGCAATCCACAGAGCGCGGAAAGCGCGCTTGCGGTTACGACGGTCGCGGTAAGCGTACTGACCGGCCTTGATAACCGCTTGCTTGGCTACACGGAATACCCGGCTACGAGCGCCGTAGTAACCTTTGGCCTGATTGAGAATCTTTTTGTGACGACGGCGTGCGACCACACCACGTTTTACACGAGCCATACTTTTATCCTTCTACCTTTACTTTCTAAGGAATGATTCTCGCGGCTGGATCAGCACGCGGTCATACGCTTGATAGATGCAACATCTGACTTGGCGATGAGCTTGGTGCCGCGCAGCTGACGCTTACGCTTCGGGCTCTTCTTGGTCAGGATGTGACTGGTGAAGGACTGCTTGTGCTTGAAGCCGGTGGCGGTCTTCTTGAACCGCTTGGTGGCTCCGCTTTTGGTTTTCATCTTAGGCATTTTTTAAAACTCCGCATTCTATTTTTAAATAAACAATAATGTGTCCCTGAACGACAAATCCCCCGCATGCGCGGGGGACAAGCACCCGATCAGGTTCACTTCTTCTTGCGGGGCGCCACTACCATGGTCATCTGCCGGCCTTCCATCTTCGGCCGCATCTCTACCTGGGCAAGCTCTTCAATATCCGTTTCAATACGCTGCATGAGCTGCATACCAATTTCCTGGTGTGCCATCTCACGGCCACGGAAACGGATCGTGATTTTGCCGCGGTCCCCGTTTTCAAGGAAACGTATCAGGTTGCGTAGTTTGACCTGATAATCCCCTTCTTCAGTTCCGGGACGGAACTTAAGCTCTTTGACCTGCGTCTGCTTCTGTTTCTTCTTGGCAGCCGCCTTCGCTTTCTTCTCTTCGAAGATCTTCTTGCCGTAGTCCATTATCTTACAGACGATCGGATCGGAATCCGTAACCTGTACCAGATCAAGGGTGGCCTCTTCGGCCTGCTTCAGTGCGTCCTCAATTGGCACAATTCCGACCTGGTTGCCTTCGGCATCGATCAGGCGGACTTCAGTTGCGTCAATATTCTCATTGATAGGCGCTTTAGGAGTACGCCCACCCCGATTCGTTCGCTGTTTAATAATCAGATCTCCGTCTTGGTTCTGCCTTTGCGTTCAACATCTTTCTGCAAAAGTTGCTCAAACGCTTCAAGCGATAGTGTTCCCAAATCTTCGCCTTTGCGGGTTCTCACCGCAACGGCGTTGTTCTCGACTTCTTTGTCGCCGACAACGACAAGGTAGGGAACCTTGTTAAGAGTATGCTCGCGGATTTTAAAGCCGATCTTCTCGTTTCTCAAGTCAGCATTAACCCTATACCCCAAAGAATCCCACTTTTTCGCCAGATTCTGACAATAATCACGCTGATTATCGGTAATATTGAGAATCGCCACTTGAGTCGGCGCGAGCCAGGTCGGGAAAGCGCCTTCGTATTCCTCGATCAGAATACCAATGAAACGCTCGAAGGAACCCAATACAGCCCGGTGAAGCATAACCGGGGTCTTCCGCTCTGAGTTGTCGGCAACATACTGCGCCCCCAGACGACCTGGCATCGAAAAGTCCACCTGAATAGTGCCACACTGCCACACCCGTCCGATACAGTCTTTCAAAGAGAACTCGATTTTCGGGCCATAGAAGGCGCCTTCACCCGGAAGCAATTCCCAGTCTACTCCTTCACGGTTGAGTGCTTCTTCCAGAGCAGCTTCTGCCTTATCCCAGACTTCGTCAGAGCCAACCCGCTTTTCCGGGCGGGTTGAAAGCTTGTACAGGATTTCAGTGAACCCAAAGTCTGTATAGATCTCGTGGAGCATTTCGATAAATGACGACACTTCCTGCTGGATAGCGTCCTCTTCGCAGAAGATGTGGGCGTCATCCTGGGTAAACCCGCGAACCCGCATCAACCCGTGCAGCGCTCCGGAAGCCTCGTTGCGGTGACAGGAGCCGAATTCCGCCAGTCTCAGCGGCAGATCCTTGTAGCTTTTCAGCCCCTGGTTGAACACCTGCACGTGGCACGGACAGTTCATGGGCTTGATGGCGTAGTCGTGTTTTTCCGACTCGGTGGTGAACATGTCGTCCTTGAACTTGTCCCAGTGCCCTGATTTCTCCCACAGGTTCCGCGACACCACCTGTGGCGTCTTGATTTCCTTGTAGCCATGCTCCTGCTGCTTGCGGCGCATGTATTGTTCAATTTCCTGATACAGGGACCAGCCATCCGGGTGCCAGAACACCATACCCGGCGCTTCTTCCTGCATATGGAACAGGCCCAGTTTCTTGCCAACCTTACGATGGTCGCGTTTCTCGGCCTCTTCGAGGCGATGCAGATAGGCCTTGAGATCCTTTTTGTTGCCCCAGGCGGTGCCGTAGACACGCTGCAGCTGCTCATTGCTCGTGTCGCCACGCCAGTAGGCGCCGGCAACCTTGGTCAGCTTGAAGGCCTTGAGCTTGCCGGTGCTCGGAACGTGGGGACCACGGCACAGGTCGATGAAGTCGCCCTGACTGTAGAAAGACAGGTCTTCTTCACCGGGAATATCCTGAATGATACGGACCTTGTATTCCTCGCCCATATCTTCAAAAAGCTTGATTGCCTCATCACGGGACATGATAGACCGGGAAACCGGCAAGTCCTGCTTGGAGAGTTCTTCCATGCGCTTCTCGATCCGCGCCAGATCCTCGTTGGTAAACGGGCGGTCGTACTTGAAGTCGTAGTAGAAGCCATTATCGATCACCGGGCCAATGGTAACCTGGGCACCGGGAAACAGTTCCTGGACAGCCATAGCCATCAGGTGAGCCGTGGAATGGCGAATGACATCAACGCCCTCTTCATCACGCTCCGTAACGATCGCCAGTTCGGCATCGTTCTCGATTCGATAACTGGTGTCCACAAGCTGACCATCCACCTTCCCGGCGAGGGCGGCCTTGGCAAGACCGGCGCCAATGTCGGCGGCAACATCATGGACGGTTACGGGTTCGGCAAAACTGCGGTGGCTGCCATCGGGCAGTGTTACGACGGGCATGAAAGACTCCTGTTGGTTACTCAGCGGTGATCTATACCAGAGACCACATGGTGACGGCACGGCGCGATACAAACCGCGGGCCGTTTCGAGCGGAAGTCTAACAGAAAAAAACCCGGCAGGTTAATGCCGGGTTTTCACAGACACAGACATGACATCAGGCTGGCTGGCCAGCGGCCTCCTCCCGGGCCCGTCGACGCAACTGACCAAACGCCAGAAGCCCAAGCAGAGCCAGCGCGGGAATGAACATCAGCTCCTTGGGCGGGCGTTCGAGGTCAACCTGCACAGCGTCGATGGTCCAGCCAAACTGGATACCGGCATCCTCTGCAGGGCTACCGAACCCGACGAAGTCGACGGCCATCTTTTCGCCATCCGGGCTGAGCTCCAGCCCCGCGTCCATCAGACGCTGCTCAGGCGAATCGCCAGCCGGAATCTCGAGCCTTACGTAAGTGGTCACCTCGTCGCCGTCGATTGTCATTCCGGATGCCTTCAGCACAATGGGCTTGTCAGCGGGCACATCCTCGACGTACTCCATGATCTGCGCACCCGGCTGATCCTCTGTTGGCGGGTAGATCATGTCCCACCAAAAACCCGGCCGGAACATGGTAAAGGTAATCAACAGCAACAGCAGTGATTCCCACTTGTAGCTCTTGGTAAACCAGAAGCCCTGAGTGGCCGCAGAAAAGACCAACATGGCGGTTACCGCGCTGAAAATCGTTACCAGCAGATCGAACCAGCCCGTCAGACCAATCAACAACAACTGCGTGTTGAAGATGAACATAAACGGAAGGATCGCTGTCCGGATATCGTAGGTAAAGCCCTGAATACCCGTTCGTATGGGATCAGCTCCGGATATGGCGGCGGCGGCATAAGCCGCCAACCCCACGGGCGGCGTGTCATCCGCCAGAATGCCGAAGTAGAAAACAAACAGATGGACGGCGATCAGGGGCACGATCAGGCCGTTCTGGGCCCCCAGAGTGACAATTACCGGTGCCATCAGGGTGGATACAACAATATAGTTGGCAGTGGTTGGCAGGCCCATGCCCAATATCAGGCTGATGATTGCCGTAAAGATAAGCATCAACAGCAGGTTACCGCCCGACAAGAACTCGACAAACTCGGTCATCACCAGGCCGATACCGGTCAGGGTGACCGTGCCCACCACGATACCGGCGGTGGCAGTTGCCACGCCGATACCCACCATGTTCCTGGCACCGGTGGCGAGCGAGTGCGCCAGATCGAACACACCGTCCTTGAATTCACCGAGGAAATTACCGTGCTTGTAGAAAAAGGCCTTCAACGGTCGCTGTGTCACGACAATGAAAATCATGAACAGCGTGGCCCAGAACGCCGACAACTGCGGTGAAAAACGCTCAACAGTCAGGCACCACACGAGCACCACAACGGGGAGAAGGAAGTACAGACCGGTCTTTACCGTCGGACCAACAGGCGGCAATTCGCCCATGTCCTTTTCCGGATCGTCTTCCTCGAGCTCAGGGAATCGGGTGGCGTAGCCAACCAGACCAACATAGATCAGTACAAGCAGCGGGGCCAATACCCACATCGCCGCCTCGCCGAAAAGCGTCTTGGTCCAGCCGACCCCGTAATAAACCGCCAGGGTCAGGACACTCAGGCCAATCAGGATAACGACCCAGTTCAACAGGCGCTGGGCAAGGGTTGGCTTGTTGAGGCGCTCAATGCCCTGCATGTTGAGCTTGCAAGCTTCCAGATGGACGATATAGATCAGCGCCACGTAGGAAATCATCGCCGGCAGAATCGCGTGCTTGATCACTTCCAGATAGGAGATACCAACGTACTCGACCATCAGAAAGGCGGCAGCGCCCATGATGGGCGGCGTGAGCTGGCCATTGGTGGATGCGGCAACTTCTACAGCACCGGCCTTGGTCGCCGGAAAGCCGACTCGCTTCATCAGTGGAATAGTGAACGTGCCGGTTGTGACAACGTTCGCGATGGACGAACCGGAAATAACGCCGCTCAGACCGCTGGAGACCACGGCGGCTTTGGCAGGGCCACCTCGCATATGCCCCAACATGGCGTAGGCAACTTTTATAAAATAGTTACCGGCACCCGCCCGCTCAAGCAACGCACCAAAAAGCACAAACAGGAAAACGAAGCTGGTGGAAACCCCAAGTGCAACACCAAACACGCCTTCGGTGCCCAGCCACTGGTGAGACGCCAGTTTACTGAGGCTCACGCCTTTATGGGCAATCACATCCGGCATGTAGGGGCCGGCAATCGAGTATGTGATGAAGACCGCAGCAACGATAGTCAGCGGGAGCCCGAGCGACCTACGCGTTGCTTCCAGCAAAAGCACGAGACCGATAAGCGCAACCCACAAATCCTGAGTGATTGGCGCGCCGGGTCGCGTTGAAAGCTCTTCGTAAAAAACGTAGAGGTATGAGGCGCAGAAAGCAGCAACAAGCGCCAGAATCCAGTCGTAGATGGGGACGATATTTACATGCCGCCCCTTGATCATCGGGAAGGCAGAAAACGCCAGGAAAACAGCAAACGCAAGATGGATTGAGCGCGCTTCCGTGGAATTAAAGATTGCGAAATTGAAGATATAGGGCAGCGGTGACGCAATCCAGAGCTGAAACAGTGACCACACCAGGGGAACGATAAAGAGAATAACCGCAGCGTATCCACTGGTCGCCCTGCCCCCGGTTTCAGTCTGCAGGATCTGGTCTACATTACTGCTACCACCAGCACCAGCTCCGTTAGCCGGATCGCTCGTCGCCATAAATTAGTCCCGTACGTAAAAATCAATCTCTGAAAGGGCGTCACAGCGGGCTTGAGCCCGCTGTGACGGAGTGCAGGCAGATCAGTCGATCAGACCAGCTTCCTTGTAGTACTTGGCAGCACCCGGGTGCAGAGGCGCACTCAGGGCATCAGAGACCATCTCTTCCTTGTTCAGGTTGGCAAACGCAGGATGCAGGCGCTTGAAGCTGTCGAAGTTCTCGAAAACAGCCTTCACAACCGCGTAGACAACGTCATCGGGCACATCAGTGGATGACACGAAGGTTGCCGCAACGCCGAAGGTGGTAACGTCATCGTCACTGCCACGATACATACCACCAGGGATGACTGCCTTACGATAGTACGGGTTCTCGTCGATCAGCTTCTGTGTGGCAGCGTTATCAACGTTGACCAGGACACTGTCACAGGAAGTGGTCGCTTCCTTGATGGCACCAGAGGGGTGGCCAACCGTGTAGAAGAAGGCATCAATGTTACCGTCACACAGGGCCTGGGACTGCTCCGCGGCCTTGATTTCGGCAGCCAGGGAGAACTTGTCCAGCGTCCAGCCCATCTCATCCATCAAAACCTCGGCGGTGGCGCGCTGGCCAGAGCCCGGGTTACCAACGGATACCCGCTTGCCTTCCAGGTCTTCAAAGGTCTTGATGCCCGAGCCCTTGCTGGCAACAACGGTGAACGGTTCCGGATGCAGGGAAAACACCGCCCGAAGGTCCTTGTTCGCGCCATCGTCCTTGAACTGGCTGGTGCCGTTGTACGCGTGGTACTGCCAGTCGGACTGGGCTACGGCCAGATCGAGTTCGCCCTGGCGAATCGCATTCAGGTTGTATACGGAACCACCGGTACTCTCAACGGAACAGCGGATTCCATGCTCTTTGCGGTCCATGTTCACCAGACGACAGATCGCACCGCCGGCCGGATAGTAAACACCGGTTACACCGCCGGTGCCGATGGTCACGAAGCGCTGCTCCTGCGCGGAAACAGAGGTTGAAGCAGCACCCAGGCTGACTGCGGCAGCGACAGCAAATGCGGAGGCTTTCAGTTTCAGTGTCATGTGAGTTCTTCCTTTTTCTGCTCGTTGTAATTAGATGACCGCCTGTAGGGCGGGCAAGACATACGGTCACGGTAAAACATAGACCACTTCACGTCATAAATAAAGCACGGATTAGCTCGCTAACCGGTTGACCAGACAACAAAAAAGCCCGCAGTGCGGGCTTTTTTGCAGGTCGGTGCGAATGTTATTTCGCAGCTCGGGCCTTGGCAAGCATCTGATCCGGCCGCAGAAGGAACCGGGCCAAAGCCGGCAACAGCCAGATAGCCCCCACCATATTCCAGAGGAACATGAAGAACAGGAGGAAACCCATGTCAGCCTGGAACTTGATCGGAGAGAATATCCAGGTAACAACGCCCAGACCCAGGGTCACGCCAGTAAACATAACGGCCTTGCCCGTCGAGCGCAGGGTTTCATAGTACGCGTCCTGAAGGGTCTTGCCTTCCAGCAGGTATTTCTCCAGCTTGCTGTAGATATAGATGCCGTAGTCGACACCGATACCAACCCCCAGGGCAATCACCGGCAGGGTGGCCACTTTAATACCAATGCCAGATACCGCCATGATTGCCTCACACAGGACCGAAGTCAGCCCCAGAGGTATCACGATACACAGCACCGCACGGATCGAGCGGAAGGTCACGAAGCACAGCAAACTCACCACGCCGTAGACAAGGATCAGCATCTTGTCCTTGGCAGCAGAGATTACTTCGTTGGTCGCGGACTCCACACCCGCGTTACCGGCCGCCAGAAGGAACCGGTGTTCCTCAGTGCTGTTGTTCTGGGCGAACTCTTCCACCCGATCAACAACGGTCTCCAGCGTTTCCGCCTTGTGATCCTCGAGGAAGACAAGGACAGGCGTCAGACTGCAGTCGGTATTGATCAGCCCCGCAGGAGCCTCACGAATGGACGCATTGATGATCGTCTGGTTACGGGAGATCTCGAACCACTTCCAGTTACCCTCGTTCAATGCCTTGGTGACCATCTTGGAAACATCGGCCAGAGAAACAGATGACTGCACGCCCGGCGTGTTCTGAAGCTCCCACTGCAGGGAATCCATGGCACGCAGCACGTTGTACTGGGTGCACTGCTCTTCCGGCGTTTTAACCATCACCACCAATACGTCTGCACTGGTTGAGTAGTTGTTGATGATGTAGGCGTTGTCTTTGTTGTAACGGGAATCCGCTCGCAACTCAGGTGCGCCCTGGTCGAGGTCACCAATCTTGAGGTTTTGCTTGTAGTAGAGACCAAGCCCGAGGCCAATCACAGCGATCAGCAACGAGATCGGAGCCACACCGGGATGGGAGAAGTAGGACAGCACTCGCCACTTCCGGTCCTGCTTCTCACCATGGTTCTGGACATGGCGGATGCCACCTTTGGAAATCCCGATGTAAGACATGATCAGCACATGCAGAACGAGGTTGGTGAGGATAACAAACGCCACACCAATACCCGCAGCCACCGCCAGATCGCGGATTACATCGATCTCGATAAAGAACAGAGTCAGGAAACCGAAGGCGTCAGAGATCAGAGCCAGCATGCCAGGTATGTAGAGTGCCCGGAACGCCAGACGGGCTGCGGTCACTGCGTCAAAGCCCTTGGCCGCTTCCACAGCCATGGCATTTACAATCTGCACACCGTGACTGATGCCGATGGCGAACACCAGGAATGGCACCAGAACCGAGTAAGGGTCCAGGCCATAGCCCAGGAGCCGAAGCGTGCCCAGTTGCAGGAACACGGCGATGATCGACGTGAATACGGGAACCAGGGTTCCGGTAATGGAACGGGAGTACCAGAACAGCAACAGCGTGGTCAGGAGAATGGTGATCCCCGCAAACCATGCGATGGAGCCAATGCCCTCGATCAGATCGCCCACCTTCTTGGCGAAGCCGACGATGTGAATCTTGATGTTCGGGTTCTGCTCTTCGTATTTCTCGCGGATTTTTTCCTCAAGCTGACGGGAAAAATCACCGTAATCCAGAGCCTCACCGGTTTCGGGATTCTTTTCGTAGAGCGGCGCGTAAACGATCGTCGAATTAAAGTTATCAGAGATCAGGCGCCCCACTTCGTTCGAACGCAGAACGTTCTGACGAAGTTGTTCGAGGCTTTCCCGGGAGCCGTCATAGCCGTCCGGTATGACAGTACCGCCCTGGAAACCCTGCTCGGTAACCTCAACCCACCGGACGTTCGACGTCCAGAGAGATTTCAGGCCGGAGCGATCCACACCGTTGAGATAGAAAACCTCGTCAGTGATCTGCTTGAGGGTTTCCATGTACTCCTGGGTAAAAATATCGCCCTCTTTTGACTCAACGGCGATACGAACGAAGTTACCGAGATTCTCAAGATCGTCCCGGTGATCAAGCATATTTACGATGTACGGGTGCTCGAGCGGAATCATGCGCTCGAAACTGGCATCGGGCTGAATCTTGACGGCGTTGTACCCGAGGAACATCGTCAAAATGGCGAAGGCAATGAGAATCACTGCCCGATTGTTGAAAATCAGCCTCTCGAGAAAGGGTTCCGCCTTGGGCGTCGTCAGGTAGTGCTCGCCCTTGTCATGCTTAGGGTTGGACATTCAAAAGCCCCTCTATTGTTCGTTCGGTTGTTGCCACATCAGGGCGTTATTGAAGGTTTCTGCCACGAGCGTCTGTAATTTTTACGCCACCTTCGCCGACAATCAGCAGGTCTGTTCCTGAGATAGGCACCGCACTCATGACGCCTTCCCGATCACTACGGAAATGCTCTCGGAAGGTTTCGGCACCATTGGTACTCATCAGGACGGCACCGCCGTTACCCACCAGGGTGATGCGACCATCATCGGCAACCACACCATCGTTGAGTGTCGCCCCCGCTGAGTTGGGAACCATCCGCCAGCTCTTGCCGAGATCCGAGGAAAACAGCATGTTACCCCGCAGGCCAAACGCGAGAATCTCGTTCACCTGACCTGTACCGATCACACCGAACAGGGAGCCTTCATAGGGTGCCTCGCGGCGCTCAAAAGTCTCTCCACCGTCAACGGAAATATGTATCTGGCCGGCCTCACCGACAACAACGAGGGCGCCACCCGTGATGCGGGTGATGCCGTTCAGGTGAAAGTTCTGCCGGTTATTAATTCTTGGCGCCCAGTCTTTCCAGGTCTCACCACCGTCCATCGTGCGCAGGAACATGCCGTAGGCGCCAACCACAAAACCGCGGTTCTCGTTTTCAAACCAGACATCCAGCAGCGGGTTGACCGGACCAATATCCATATCCGCCTGAATGTTCTCAAGGGCAAAGTAAAGGTCATCCAGCGCCCACTCGAGATCTTCTTTTTCCTCTTCGGGCGCTTCTTCGATGCGATCTTCCATAGCGGCAATCTGCTCTTCCCGGCTCTCGATGGCCAGTTCCATGGCCCGGATACCATCAATCTGAAGGCTCCAGGTTGCCCCGGCATCACTGGTATGCAAAACAACGCCGCTGTGGCCCACTGCCCAGCCATGGGTGTCGGAGCCAAAATCGATCGCTGTCAGGGTCACAGAAACAGGAACTTCACCCTGAACCCAGCTTTTCCCCTCATCGTCCGAATAGATGATATGGCCGCGCTCTCCCACAGCCACAATGCGATCCCCAACCCGGGTCGCATCGGTGAGAAGATTGTCCGGGGCCAGATCCGTCGGCCGGGCCGGGGTTTCGATGATATCTGCAAGCGCAAACGCTGCAGGGGCAGACCAGACCATGGAAAGTCCAAGGCAGGCAGCGCCCAGAGTCTTGCACATCAACCTTTTAGCCATTCAGATTGCCTATTATGTTGTATTGAACTGTGTCTCTGACCGGCAAAGCCGGGAATAACTGTGAACATACCGGCAACCTTACGATTGCCGGTATGTCGGGTCGCCACTTCCTGTGGGCGGGGGGACGCATCCCTCAGCCAACAGCGCGTTAGCGAACACTCCTGCGGCGCAGGGAGGCCGGCGAGAAGTAGCGCTTGTTCGGGACCTCGTCGGTGAACACGCGGGTATTCGGCTCTTCCGTATCCAGGCCGAGCACATGATAACGACGGGCCTGAAGGTCATGATAGACGTCAAGAACCGTCCACACACCCGGAAGTTCATAATAATTTTTGGGCAGGCCCATGGTTACCCGCCAGAGTTCGCCACGACCGTCGTACTGATCCAGCAGAACGGTGTTCCAGCTATCCTCGTCAATATAGAACCGACGTTTGCCGTAGATATGGCGCTCCCCGTCTTTCAGCGTGGCTTCAACCACATGAACGCGGTGGAGCTCCCAGCGGGTGAGGTCTGGATTCAAGTGTGAGATACCCAGGATTTCCTCGTAAGGAAGACCTTTTTCACCAATCCGGTAGTTGTTGTAGGGGATGTAGATCTCCCGCTTGCCCTCGTAATTCCAGTTGTAACGGTCCAGGGCCCCGTTGAAGATATCGGTATCATCTGCAGTACGAAGGTTGTCTGCCGCTGCAATCGGCGAATCGTAACCAAGGTTTGGCGCCCGTCGCACGCGACGCTGCCCGGCGTTATAACCCCAGCCATTCCGCGGATTGATGATCTGGTTCAGGGTTTCGTGGATCAGGATGGCACCACCGGCCAGACGGGGTGGTGATTGGGTAAACGACAGGTAGTAGAAGATCACGTTATCCAGATCTTCCTCCCCGCCTTCCGGGTTGTAGTAATTGAAGAAGGCTTCCTGCTGGGAGGTAACCAGCGAATAGTCACCGTTGGTCTGGACCGCCACCTCACTGGAGCGCCGGGTTACAGACACACCGCGCCAGCGTGTCAGATGGTTCCACACCGCCTGCCAGGCTTTCTGCTCGTCATTGCCATGCAGAATCGGGAACGGGTAGCCGCCAAACGCGCCATCCAGGCCTTCGCCCTGCCCAACAATTTCTGCGTTCACAGCGTTTTCCCGAGTATTCTCAGCCACCCAATCGGGAACCGCATGGGTACGACGGGACTGGTAAACGGGCACGCGGAACGTTGTCGGGTAGGTTTCCAGCAACGCCTTCACACCATCAGTAAGGTACTCCCCGTACTGATCCATGTTGGCTGGCGTGATGGTAAACAGGACTTCGTCATCCGGAAAAGGATTGATGTGGTGCTGGCCGCTTCCCTCATAGCCGGGAGGCGGCTCTGTCAAGCCTCCGGTCCAGGCCGGAATGGTTCCGGCGCTGTTGCCGGCCTTGGGCGAGCCAAAGGGTGTCAACTCCTGACCCAGACGGGCCGCTTCACTGGCGGAAACAGCCGCCCACGCAGGCGCTGATGCCACGGAGAGAGCCAAGAGGCCGCCGAGAATCGCATTTTTGTTATACATCATTGTGAAACCTTAAGTGCGTCTGGAAGCCTCTTTGGAGGCTTTTTTATTGTCGTCTGATGGAATTACAGACCTTATTCCAGATTAACCGATCCCAGACTAAAGTCTATCGACCGAAAGTGCGATTTTGTATCTGACTTCAATCGGCAAGGCTCTTGTGCACTACCTCGTAGACGTCCCGGGACAATCCGGCTTTGTCCCGGATACGCTCCAGGGCCGATTTCATGCGGTCGCTGTACGAGGGCGCAAACTTTCTCCAACGGGTCAGTGGCGTAACCAGACGCGCGGCAATCTGCGGATTGCTGTCGTCCAGGCGGCACACCTGATCGGCAAGGAACTGGTAACCGGATCCGTCCGGATTATGGAAAGCTGCCAGGTTCTGGCCCGCAAACGCGCCAACCACAGACCGGATCTTGTTGGGGTTTTTCCAGTCGAACGCCGGATGCTCAAGAAGCTTGTGGATATCAGAGAGCTGCCCGGCCTGATCACTGGCCGCCTGGACAGAGAACCATTGCTCAACAACCTGGGGGTCGTCCTGGAACCGATTGTAAAAGTCGTCCAGCGCCTCCTGGCGATCAGACTCAAAGCCTGAATTGACCAGTGCTCGCAAGGCACCCATGCGATCGGTCATATTGTCAGCGGCGTTCAACTGACTGACAGCCAGACTCCGACCTTCCTCATCATCAATCATCAGCAGCCAGGCCAGCGCGGTGTTGCGCAGGCTACGGCGGGCAATAGCTTCCGGTGTCACCTCGTAAGGGCCACTGCCCTGATGCCGCTGGTAACAGCCCAGCAACTCGCCTTTCAGGGCACCCGCCAGATGCCGCAACACGGCCTCGCGAGCACGATGGATCGCCGGTACATCGGCCTTGTCTGTCAGTTCAATCAGGTAGGCTTCAGATGGCAACTGCAGCATTTTCGCAACCAGTGCCTGGTCAAGATCGGCGTCGGAAATCAGCTTGCGATAGGCCTCAACCAGTCTCGGGTCAATCTCGGCATCATCGGGCGCATTAACCAGCGATTGAATAACATCGACCGCCAGTCTCTGACCCGCATCCCAACGATTGAACCCGTCCGGATCATGGCTCATCAGGAACAGCAGTTGCTCGCGGGTCCAGTTGTAGCGAACCCGAACCGGCGCGGAGAAGTGCCGCAAAAGTGATGGCACGGGTCTGGACTCGACGCCATGGAATTCGAACGTGTGGATGGCTTCGGTCAGCTCAAGCACCCGCTCCGTCGGCGCACCCGAATCTCCGGATTCAAGCTGCAACGGCAGGGGCTGGCCATCCTGTCCAAGCAGACCCAGCGCAAACGGGATGTGCTGGGTTTTTTTGTTGGTCTGGCCCGGGGTATCCGGAATGCTTTGCTCAATGGTCAGGCGGTACACGCCTGTCTCCGCGTCAAAGTCGTCCGAAATGGCCAACACCGGCGTGCCGGCCTGCTCGTACCACAGACGGAACTGGCTCAGATCCCGACCGGAGGCATCCTCCATGGCTTTTACAAAATCATCGGTTGTGACGGCCTGGCCATCGTGGCGCTCGAAATACAGGTCACTGCCCTTGCGGAACATGTCCGGCCCCAGCAGGGTATGGATCATGCGTACGACCTCTGCACCTTTCTCATAAATGGTCAGGGTGTAGAAGTTGGAGATTTCCATGTAGGAAGCCGGCCGCACCGGATGCGACATCGGGCCTCCGTCTTCAGCAAACTGGGCGGTACGCAGCAGCGTGACATCCTCAATCCGCTTCACAGTCGGCGAACCCATGTCTGCCGAGAACTGGGAATCCCGGAAAACGGTAAAGCCCTCTTTCAGGCTGAGCTGGAACCAGTCGCGGCAGGTGACCCGGTTACCTGACCAGTTGTGGAAATATTCGTGGGCAACGATGGCTTCAATGCGCTGGAACGCCATGTCCGTAGCGGTTTCCTGGCTGGCCAGAACACAGGACGAGTTGAAGATGTTGAGCCCCTTGTTCTCCATGGCGCCCATGTTGAAGTCGTCTACCGCCACAATCATGAAAATATCGAGGTCGTATTCACGACCATAGACTTCCTCATCCCAGCGCATGGAACGCTTCAGCGAGTCCATGGCGTGATCGCATTTCTCGGCGTTACGGGGCTCCACATACATACGCAGATCGATGTCGCGGCCAGAGCAGGTGGAAAACGTGTCCCTTTTCTCAACCAGATCTCCGGCCACCAGGGCGAAGAGGTAACAGGGCTTGGGGAACGGATCTTCCCAGGTAACAAAATGACGGCCGTTTTCCAGCTCGCCTTTTTCAACGTCATTACCATTGGAGAGGAGAACCGGATAGGCGTCCTTGTTGGCTTCTATGCGAGTGCGGAAGCGCGCCATCACGTCCGGGCGGTCCGGGAAGAATGTGATGCAGCGGAACCCTTCAGCCTCGCACTGGGTGCAGAACATGCCCGAGGACTTGTAAAGCCCTTCCAGACGGGTATTGTTCTGCGGCTCGATCCAGGTGACGACTGTCAAAGTGAACTGTTCCGGCACCGAGCGAACCACCAACTGATCGCCCCGATCTTCATAATCACCCGCGGCCAATTCAGCGCCGTTCAGAGCGACGGATTCGAGCGTCAGGCTGTCACCATCGAGCTCCAGAGGCGCCGCCGTCTCATCCGATTCCGGGTTCCGGCGGAGTTCGAGGGTGCTGTGCACCCGCGCGCCATCCTCAAAAAGCTCGAATCGCAGGTCTACAGTGTCGACCAGATACGCAGGTACCTTGTAATCGCTCAGATAAATGGTTTGTGGCTGGCTGGTACGCATGGGTTTTCTCCAGAATTCGCGGCCGGCGGGCACTGGCATACAGTACCCACAGGCATGACAAGATTTGCCGGGAAAGGCGCTATCAGCCTTCCATGACACGGAAGCGGACTTCATAACCGGTGAACTTCCGAATATTGATCACACCGGTATCCAGAATAAGGTACTGCCCCTTGATGCCCTCAAGTACGCCTTCGACCTCCGGCGATTTGTCGAGGTTATGGGTTTTGATCTTGGCTGGCCAGACCTGGACAGGATAGCTCAGGCCAAGCCCCTGCTCGTCAACTTCCCGAATGGAGTCCTGACCGTGGGCCTGCCTGAGCGACTCAAGGTCGTCGGATATCAGCCCAAGCATCCGCTGCCGCTCATCCACCAGATCGAGTTCCGGGACATCGCCCTTGAGCATGGCCCGCCAGTTGGTCCGATCGGCGACGTGAGCCTTACAGGCAACTTCCACAAGGCCTGCGAGGTATCGCGTTGCAACGCGCACCATCGGGATAGCGTCAACAGCCCCCTGGTCAATCCACCGTGTTGGCACCTGGGTCGCCCGGGTAATACCAACCTTGAGGCCCGACGAGTTCGCAAGGTACACCACATGCTCCACCATGCAATGGGTTTCACCCCACTCGGGCTCACGGCAGGTACCAAGATGATAGTGGCACTTCTCCGGACTCATGATGCAGCTGTCACAAGCGGCAAGCTTGCGGAAACAGGGGTAACAAAAGCCCTGATTAAAGCTTTTGTTGGTTTTCCTGTCGCAATGGATACAGCGAATCACGCCATCAAAATCCAGGCGCAAAGGCCTGCCGATCAGATCATTCAGAGGAATGCGGGTATCGCCAACGGCAATGGAATAGGCCACCGGGTTTCCGGCCTCCGCCGGCATTTTCCGGAGCCGGCCGGTGACATCAATCAGTTCGCTCAAGACTTGACCTCGACAAACTGGCTGGGGTCCATATCGTCTTTATCCTGCTTGCGCTGCACCGAAGGATCGCAGGCGGTACCGGCTTTGCTGCCCCGATCCAGGTAGCCAGTACGCTCTTCTTCAGGAATGTTGTGAAGGTTCTCGTAGTAGATCACCGCTTCCAGGCTGATTTCACGCTGTTCGGGCGTCAGTTTTCGGCCATCAGGCCATTTGCCGAGTTCAATTGACTGCCGGAGGCTCCGGTAGACATTGGGATCCAGTCGCTCGATCAGTTCTTCGTAAGTCATCCCGCTCTCCTGAAAAAACGTTCATTAAAAATATGGCGGAACCGTTTGACAGCATCAAACGATAATGATTATCATTACTTCACCAAATGACGACGGTCGTATCATTTGGTCTCTCTCATCAGGAGCTAGAGAGGCTAACCGAGTGTAACCGTACTTGGCTAGAACTCTCGTTGAAAGCTCGTTAGGGCTGGTATAGTGTTCACCTGATTTAACCAGGCGTCACCGTGCCAGCCCCTTTTTTTATGTATACCCCTTTGTATACCTGGCCCCGCCTTGTAGACCTGTGCTCAAACTACCCCGGATCAATGCATGAAACGGTCACAGATCAAGCGACGGCCGCTCGCCGATACAGTTCTGGACAACCTGGAGCCTGAAAGCAAGGACTATCGCGAAAAAGACAGTCCTGGCCTGTATTTCCGGGTGAAATCCAACGGTACCAAGTCCTGGAACCTCAGATACAAACGTCCGAACGGTAAATGGGCATGGCTTGGACTGGGATCTTACCCGAATGTTTCCGGCGAGGCAGCCCGGGAAAAGGCTTACGCTCTGCAGAAGAAAGCGGCCAGCGGTGTCGACTTGAAAGAATACAGCGAGGGCAAACGCTCAAAACCGCTGTTCCGAGAGGTCGCCGAGGACTGGTACCGGCGCAAATCCGGCGATGATCTCGCACCGAAGACTCTGAGACTGATGCGGGATGCCCTGGACAATGACATCCTGCCAATTCTCGGAGACTACAAGATAGACACTGTGACGCGAGCTCAGTGCACCAAGGTCCAGTCACGCATCGAGGAACGAAAGGCCTTCGAAATAGCGAAGAAGGTCCGGAGCTGGCTGAACCAGATCTTCAAACTGGCGATCGCCCACGGCCACCGGGAATTCAACCCGGCCGGTGAACTGGGCGAGGTTGCCCGTAAGGCGCCACCGACAAAACACCACCCTTTCCTGCTGGAGCCAGAGCTCCCCGCTTTTCTGAACAGCCTCCACCGATCCAACAGCACGTTCAACACCAGAGTTGGTTTGTGGATGCTGCTGTTAACAGCGAGTAGACCAGGCATGGTTCGGCATGCCGAATGGCCTGAAATCGATCTGGACGAAGCGTTATGGACTATTCCAGGAACTAAAATGAAGAAGGACCTGGACATCGTCATAAGCTTGCCGACTCAACTCGTGCGATGGCTTGAGCTCTTATCGGACGTGACAGGCCATTGCCGCTGGCTGTTCCCTGGTAGCCGAGATCCACGCCGACCGATCAGCCACACCTCGTTCAACATGGCGCTGAACCTGATGGGATATAAGGGAAAGCTGGTCGGCCACGGAGCCCGACACACGGCCTCAACGCTGCTGCGCGATCACGGTTGGCGAAAGGACTTTGTCGAACGGCAGCTGGCGCACGTTGAGGGTGGTGTCTCTGGTGTTTACAACAAAGCCGAGTACCTTCGGCAACGGCGGCAGATGATGCAGTGGTACGCCGATTACCTCCACGCTTTAGCCGATGGCACCGCCCAGGAGAAACAGGACGACTTCTCCGTGCGTATTCTCCGCTGATACGAGCTCTCCTCACATTCACGCTTGCAGACTAGCTCCGTTTATTGCCTGAACTCTGTTTATAAAAGAACGGAGATTTTGAGTGATATACGCGCGTGTGTGCGTGCGCGTGGGGCGGGCTGGCTCAGAATGCAGGAGGGCTTCGGAAAAGTGTAACACCTGTAATAAGTGTAACATTTAGTTCTATCTATCTGATTATAGTGACAATTACTTGTTACACTTTTGAAGGTTAAAACGTAACACCGTTACACTTTGCAAACGTAACAAACTGGCAAACTTACCCCTAATAAAATCAACGATGTAGCATTTCCGTTACGTTTTGTTGCACTTTAGGTGTAACAGGATTTATCCATTTATTTCAGACACATACAAGCTTTTTTCAGGCATTGTTACGTTGTTACACTTTTCCGAAGCCCCCCCCTACTTCTCAGGAACCGGCAGACCATCAATCAATGACTTACAGCTCTTGCCGCGTTTGAAATTCCGGCCCGTTGAAAAACCTTTGTATCAAGAGCGCGCAGGCGGGGTGGGGTGACCGCGAGCGTCGGGGGTGGGCACCCCTGCCCGGGGGTGGCTGATATCGGGCACAAAAAAAGACCACCCGAAGGTGGCCAAGCGCTGACGCAGTCGTCGAAAGAGGTTCAGGTGGTAGGTTCGCCCAGGCTGTAGGGCCGGAAGCGGATCACTTCCTTGCCCACGATGTCGTTCATTTCCAGCAGCCGCTCCTGCAGTGGCTCCAGTTCATTGGCTGCGAAGACTCTGGCGGCCTTTTCAGAATCGCCGAAGCCGCTGGTGTTGGTGGGAATGATGCCCATCAGCTGGGGCGGCACGCGGTGGCCGGCCAACTGGTCGTCACGGGTGGCGTTCTTGATGTTCCAGAATTCGTCCTTGGCCGCGACCTCACTGACCGGGATAACCTGCATGCCGTCTTTCTTCCCGTTCGGGGCATACATGAACAAATTCTTGAAGTTGCCCGGGCCCTTGCTTTCCCGCAGAGCTTTGCGAAGGGCATCGATGTCTTCCTGATTCTGAGCGGGATCGGTCATGTACATGATGAAGCCGGCGTGGCTGCCGTTCTGGTAGTACTTCCGGCGAAACAGTGTGGCGCTCTCATTCAGCCAGGCAGACTGCAGGGATCCGATGTAATCCGGAACGCCATATAGCTCCTGGTCGATATCGGGCTCCATCAGGTGAACAATGCTTCCTCGAGGAAACTCCTGCTTCTGCTCCCAATCGTGCACCCACCAGTACTGATCCTCCTCCACACCTCGGCGGCAGTACTTCGCCAGAGCAGGCCGGATCCGTACCAGATTGCCGAGCCGGTTGGTCAGCTGCTCCCCATAGAGGTTGCCAAACACCAGGTAATCCAGCGCCATCCGTGAGAAGTCCTGCCGGCTGAGGTATTCCGTCGGCTGGAAGGACTTCACCAGGATGTTCCGCTTTACCTGGAGCGCACTGCCATGGTGAGCGGTTGCGCGGTAAGACTTGGCCAGCGCCGACTGATCCACCGGAGGTTCGTAGTAGTCCATGCCGGCCATCCAGCAGCCGGTATAGAGCATGTCATACCGGTCCATCACCGGTACCGGGTCACCGAAGGTGAAAGCTTCAACGTGCGGTTTGGTCATCAATAAATCTCCATCATGCTGCCACCTTGTTCGGTTGGCCCTTCGAGGGGTTCGTTTGCCAGTGCGTGCATAACCGCCCATGCCAGATCGGCGTGGCCAGTGTCTTCACGACGGCCGGATTTGTAGGTGATGTGGCGTTGGGAATCGGTCATCCCCCGGCGTATGGCCATAAAGCTCTGGGCCAAATCGCTCCAGCCCGCGTCAAACTGGAGGCGGCCTCGATCGATGATGTTCTGGGTTTTTATCACCAGGCGGGCTTTCACGTCCGGGCTGTAGTTGAACCGTGTTACCGCGGGGAAGAACTTCTCCACTAACTCGGCGACAGCTTCACCCAGGCCGGTGGTATCGATGCCGATATAGGCGACGTTGTAGCGATGGGTGAGCTTGCGGATCTCCTCGGCCTGCTGTTCATAGTCCAGGCCCCGGAAGCGCTGTTTCTCGATTACCCGGTGGGGCTTGAGGTTGGATCTTGATGGAGACACCACGGCAACACCGGCTCCGTCTCCATCCTCGCTGCCGCCTGCCGGATCGTAACCAATCCAGACCGCACCATCACCGAGCGGTCGATCGGTGTACGGCTTCAGATCTCGCCATTCCACCCAACTGTCCACCATGCAGCGCTGCAGCTTGGCCAAGGGGAACACGGCGTGGGTGTCATCCACGAACTGGCACATCAGCAGGTTCGCGTATTCATCATCGGAGTACTCGAGGCGCAGCTGGTCGATATCGAACAGGTCGCACCCGCCTGCCATGGCATCTTCGACGGTAACGATCTGGCGCCATTGGCCATCCCCACACGCCATGCCATTGGCAAGTGCCGCATGGGAAGTGTCGATGCTTACTCGCTTATCCTTGGCCCGGCGTTTGTTGAACAGGTCACCGGTCCAGAATGGGTAGGCATCATGGGTGATCGCGGAAGGTGTGGAGAAATAGGTCTGGCTCCACTTCTTGTGCATGGCCATGCCGGAGGCCACCTTCCGGAACTCCTGGAAGTTCTGGATCCAGAAGTACTCATCCATGTACAGATCGCCGTGGTAACTCTGGGCGGTCCGGACGTTGGTACCGAGAAAATAGAGCGTGGCGCCATTGGGCAGCACCAGCGGATCGCCCCGGAGCTCAACCCCGCAAGTGTCCTTGATGAACTGGACGATGTACTGCCGGAAAACATGGGCCTGGGCCTTCGAGGCACTGAGGAAGATCTTGTTTTTGCCGGTGTGGAACGCATCCACGATCGCTTCCCGGGCAAAGTACCAGGTTGCACCGATCTGGCGTGACTTCAGAATGTTCCGGATCCGTTGGGTAAGGCCCGCCACCTTCCACTTGTGCTGGTAGTCGAAAAGCGATTCATCGAAGGCTTTTTCGATCAGTTCCAGGCCCTCCTCGCCGATATCGTTCTTGGCCTTTCTGGGCGCCCGGTTCCGCTCCTGGATCTTCGGGTTCAGATCCGATTCGCGGCCGGTCTCCTCATACCTATGGACACGAGCCAACCGTTCGAACTGCCGCCCTAGTAGATCGATTTCCTTGTAGTCCTTCCCTTCCTTCGGGTCCTTGAAGATCAACTGAATCATCCGAGATTCGAGCGAACTCTCCACCCGCTCCATCGGTGGAGCGTCGTCCCATTTGAATCGCTTTCGCCAGGCGTTGATCAGCTGCGGGCTAATGTCCAGGTGCTCCGCAATGCGCGAAGGCCGCCACCCCATCCACAGCAGAGTGCGGGCGGAGACGAACTGTTCTCTGTATTCCGATTCGACGACTTTATCCATGCAGCCAGCGTAAAGGCTGCGCGCGAGGGTTCAGCGTGCGGTGTTTTGTATGGGGAATCGACACAAAGGCGGCAGGTTGGCATTGAATGCCCTTCCCACGAATCTGGGGGCACTTGCATGACAACTGAGTAAGCATCGCCCAACAGGCACTGGAGAGGCAACATGAAAAAATGGTTCCGAGTGGCCACCGAAGGCGCCACTACCGATGGCCGGGCTATCAGCCGGGCGTGGATCGAGCAGATGGCCAAGAACTTCAACCCGCAGAAGTACGGTGCCCGGGTTTGGCTGGAGCACATGCGCGGCATGTTTGCCGATGGCCCGTTCAAAGCCCTGGGTGATGTCCACGCACTTCGGGCTGAAGAGAACGCCGACGGCAAGATGGAGCTCTTTGCCCAGATCGAGCCGACCAACGACCTGGTCAGCATGAACAAGGAGCGTCAGAAGATTTACACCTCCATCGAGGTGGATCCGGAATTCTCAGATACCGGCGAAGCCTACCTGGTCGGCCTGGCTGTGACCGATTCGCCCGCTTCCCTCGGTACCGAGATGCTCCAGTTCAGTGCCACTGCAAAATCCAACCCGCTGAACGACCGAAAGCAGCGCCCGGAGAATCTGTTTACCGCTGCCCTCGAAACCGAGCTGGACTTCACCGAAGAAACCGAAAGCGAATCCGGCAACGAGTCCGACGAGCCCAGCCTTTTCAACAAGGTGAAGGCACTGTTCACCAAGCACCGGGAAGCCGGCGCCGCCAAATTTGCCGACTTTAAAAAGGACTTGGAAAGCACGCTGGGCCTGTTCGTATCTGAGGCCCAAGAGCTGCGGGGCGAACTGGAGAAAACCCAGGGCAATTACACCCAGCTGAAGAAGGACCATGAAGCACTGGAACAACAGTTCAACGAACTGAAGACCAAGCTGGAGAAGTCCCCCCACAACCACAGCCAGCGTCCGCCCGCCACCGGTGGCGAAAACGCAATCCTCACCGACTGCTGAAGGAAGTCAGACTATGCGCAATGAATCCCGAGTACAGTTCAACCAGCTCCGTCGTCGGATTGCGGAGCTTAATGGCGTCGAATCCGCCGCCGAGACCTTCGCGGTCACTCCCAGTGTCCAGCAAACGCTGGAACGCCGCATGCAGGAGTCCAGCGACTTCCTGAGCCGGATCAACATGATCGGTGTGGACGAGATCAAGGGCGAAAAGGTTGGCCTGGGCGTAGGTTCCACCATCGCCGGCCGTACCGATGTCAGCGCCAACGATCGGACCCCTTCCGACGTCAGCGACACCACCGGCAACGGCTACGAGTGTTTCCTGACCGAGTTCGACACCGCCGTGCCCTACTCCAAAATCGATGCCTGGGCCAAATTCCCGAACTTCCAGGCCATGCTGCGCGACGCCATCGTGCGCCAGCAGGCCCTGGACCGCATCATGATCGGCTGGAACGGTACCAGCGCGGCTGCTGCTACTGATCGAGTTACAAACCCGCTCCTGCAGGATGTGAACAAGGGCTGGCTGCAGCATTATCGCGAGCAGTCACCGGAGCGCGTCCTGACTGAGGTGGTTGCCGCATCCGGTGAGGTGACCATCGGCGCCACCGGCGACTACAAGAACCTCGACGCTCTGGTGTTCGACGTGCTGAACAGCATGGTCGATCCCTGGTACCGGGAAAGCCCGGACATGGTGGTTCTGGTTGGCCGCACGCTGATGTCCGACAAGTACTTCCCGCTGATCAACCAGTCCAACGCCCCGACCGAACAGCAGGCACTGGATCTGCTGGTGAGCCAGAAGCGCATCGGCGGCCTGCAGGGCATTCAGGTGCCTTATATCCCGGATGGCACTCTGATGATCACCACCCTGGAGAACCTGTCCATCTACTGGCAGCAAGGTGGCCGCCGCCGTCACATCATCGACAACCCGCGCCGTAGCCGCATCGAGAACTTCGAGTCCTCCAACGATGCCTACGTGATCGAGGATTTCGGTGCCGGCGCAGTCGTTGAAAACATCACGCAGGTGTAAGGAGGACTGATGGTCAGCCCAGCAAAGAAACGCTTTGAGAAGGTCCGCGCCGCCCGCGAGGCGGCTGCGGCCGAGGATATGGAGAAGGCCCGAAAGGAAGCCCAGGCCAAAGCCCAGGAACAGGCCCCAGCCAAGGAGCGTCCCAATCCTTATAACCGTGGAGAGGGTGGCAAACCTCGGCCAAGCCCTGCCCGTATGCACTTCGATCGTTCCCGGGCGAAAGCAGAGGCGTCAAAGGCCACGCCGGCCAGGCCACAAGGTGATTCCTATGAGCTCCACAAGGCCGCGATCGTCGAGGATATCCGGCGCCTGTCAGACATCCAGAGCATCGAGCGCAAAATCGAAGCCAAGCGGGAACTGCTGCCGAACTACGAAGGCTATGTTCAGGGTGTTCTGGAAGGTGGCAAAGGCCAGCAGGACGATGTGCTTATGACCCTGATGGTCTGGTACCTGGATGTGGGCGAGCTCTCCACGGCAATGGATATCGCCGAGTACGCTGCAAACCATGGGCTGGAAACGCCGGACCGGTACCAGCGAAGCACTGCGGCCCTCGCCTCTGAGGAAGTGGCCGACTTTGCCCTGAAACTGGACAAGGAAGCCGAGAACCAGGAAGAGGTTCTGGAACAGCTCCAGCGTTGCCTGGCCCTGTTCGCGGATGCGGACATGCACGACCAGGTAAAGGCGAAGCTCTTCAAGGCTGAAGGTTCGATTCTGGACAACACCGGTCACACCGAAGCCGCAGTCGCCGCCTATGAGCGGGCGCTTAAGCTGAACGACAAGATCGGCGTGAAAAAGGACATCGAGCGCCTGAAAAAGGAACTGAAGAATTCCGGCCAATAACCGGACCCGAGTCGGCACCCCGACGCCAGGCGGCACGGGGCCCTGAGCCAAGGCCACGCCGGAAGCTCTACGGCCCCGTCCACCGCCTTCACCCGGAGGCAGTATGAGCCTGATCGCAGCCGGTGGCACCACCGAGCCCGTCATCATCACCAACGCAGCTTTTTTCCCGGACCTGAACCTTCAGGAATTCCGCGATTCGATGCGCCTGGACGGCACCGTCACCGACGAGCGAGCCCAGCACGCCCTCGAGGCCGCGATGTTCGATGCCAATCGCTCTCTGGCCGATTACATGAAGTCTCAGAAGGATCTCGGCTTCGACAGCTTGGAAAACGTGCAAGATGCCGACTGGCAACCATCCGGCACAAACGTGCGCCTATACCTTCGGGCAGTCTGGTGTCTGGCAAAGGCCAACCTGATCGAGCGGTACCGGGATTACGACTCCACAGGGAAAGGAGAAGCCAGGGCCGAGGCCATGGATCTGACCGGTGATGATCTCAGGCGTGATGCTGCTTGGGCGTTATCCGATATCCGGGGCGCCAATCGCACCACCGTGGAGCTAATCTGATGGACGAGGTTCGAACCATCCAGGGCGATACCGTTGACCTGGTCTGTTTCCGCTATTACGGCTACACCGCTGGCGTCACTGAGTCAGTTCTTGCCGCGAACCCTGGCCTCGCCGATCTGGGGCCGGTACTGCCGATCGGCACCGTGATCAAAATGCCAGAAGTCGCAGCCAAACCCACCCAAGCGACCGTCCAGTTGTGGAATTAGGGAGACGGCATGCCGCCAGAAAAGGCTGAATCTATGCAACTGCAAGAGATGGTCGCCCTGGATTGGGCGGCAAGGCTGAGACACCTGGAGGATCTTCACCCACGAGTGAATGCGCTGGAAAGCGCTGTCGCCGGGCTGCACAAAGACCTTCAGAACCTCGCTGAAGACCAGAAAGAGAACCACAAGGAAACCCAACAGGCGCTGAAGGATTACCTGGAACACAGCCAGCAGCGAATGGAAAAGGGTGAATCTGCCATGCAGGGGGCCATAAACCGCCTGGATAAGAACGTGACCGGATTGGCCAGAAAGGTGTGGTTCTTCGCTGGCGCTGTCTGGGTAATCATCGGTATCGCTGGTATCGCATTTGCCATGCGCAAAGAGCTGTTCAGCGCTGCAGCCGCTGTCATAGGAGCCACGACATAATGATCAAGATCGGAGATGTAGGCCAGCATGTCTCAGCCCTGCAAGCCAGTCTGAATAGTTTTGGGGCCGCTATCGAGGTGGACGGCTGGTTTGGGGAATCGACAGAAAATGCCGTAATACGCTTCCAACGCCAGAACGGCCTCATGGTTGACGGCATCGCCGGCCCGGCTACTCTTGCCCGCCTGGAACCATCCAACAGCTTCAGCCCAGACAAGCTGCTGAGTGAGGATGACCTGAAATATGCGGCCCGACGGCTGGGCGTGCAGCTCGCCGCGATCAAGGCTGTAACAGAAGTAGAGAGTAAGGAATCCGGCTTCCTCCCCTCCGGCAAACCGGTGATCCTTTTTGAGCGGCACATCATGTACCGCCGCCTACACCCTTCCGAACGCGGGCACAACGCCGCCAAGGCGCCTGGCATCGTAAACGCAAAGCCAGGCGGGTATGTAGGCGGTGAAGGGGAATGGCGACGCCTGAGCCGGGCACGAAGCATCCACGAACCTACCGCCATCGAGTCAGCCAGCTGGGGCCTTTTCCAGATTATGGGTTTCCACTGGCAGGCCCTGGGCTACTCGTCCCCGTTTGATTTCTGGGCAGCCATGCACCGCAGCGAAGGTGAGCAGCTGGAGGCGTTCGTCCGGTTCATCAAAAAGGACAAGGCCCTGCACCAGGCGCTGAAGAACAGAGACTGGACAGCCTTCGCAGAGCGTTACAATGGCCCCGCCTACGCCCGAAACCAGTACGACACCAAGATGGCGGCCGCCTATGACCGGTTCCGCGCTGTGGGGCGAATCTCGTGAAACTGACACCGGAACAGCTGGACGCCTGGCGAGTAGTCCCCAGGCTCCTAGTGATCCTTTACGGCTGGCTCTGTTTCGACACTCACCAGTGGTTCATCGCCCTGGAAATGCCCACCACAGCTCAGCAATTCTACGCGAACGTGATCTGGACCGGTGCGGCCGCGTGGTTCGGTTTCTACGTCAACAGCGGAAGAAAGCAGAAATGAAGTTCTACCTGGTAATCGGGCTGGTCATTACGGCGCTTTGCGGAGCCCTTTGGGCCAGCATCGATAACAACATGGAAATCAGCGCGAAACTGGCATCAACCGCCCAGGCATTGAACCTGCAGAAACAAGAGGCAGAGCAGACACAGGCCAGACTCACGGAGATGACAGAGGCCCGAGACCGCCTGGCTGAGCGGATTGAACGAATCAAGTCGAAGGGCTCCGACCTGGAAGCTGCCCTCGAGGCTGAAAGAGCAGCCCGGGCCCAACTGGAGAAAGAGAATGAAGCCTATCGTAACTGGGCTCGCACTGAGCTCCCTGATGTTGTTGTCCGCCTGCTCCGGAAAGGTCCAATACATCCAGACAACGGAATACCTGGTGTGCAGCAACGTGAAGGCACTGGCGATTCAGGAGCGTCACCCGGGCCGGGAGTGGATGAACCAGAACGGCGACCTGCTGGATCTGATTGACCGGTACAGCATCAAACTCACTACCCAGAACGATCGCATGACTGAAATCTGGGACGAGATCGAAAGCTGCGAACAGAAAGCCCAGCAGATGAGCACGCAGGAGCCAGAATGAAAAAACTTGCCGACCTCCGAAATCACATACTGGCCAATGTATCGGACCTCAAGCGGAACCCGGATAAGCTTCTGAGTTTCATCGAGGATGGAAACATCGAATTCTGGCAGGGCCCGAACCTCAGCCACATGTATACCCTTCCGATCAGAATTATCGTCACCGATTACAGCGGCGATCTTGACCTCCTGATACTGCCCATTCTCTCCTGGCTGGCATACCGTGAGCCTGGCGCGGACCCGCAACGCTCCATCAGCTTTGAGGCCGAGCTCCTGAACAACAACAGCTACGACATCAGCATCACTGTGAACGTGACCGAGCGGGTGATCGTGTCCGCGCTGGAGACTGGTTTCCAGACCGAGCACGTATTGCCTGAGCCAGAGTTGGAAATGAACCCGGATTCCGAGTGGCAGATCATCATGGACCTCCACGGCCTGACCGAACAGGTACCGGGCGATGACTGACGACATCGACGCCCTCGCTGGCTGGGTGGAACCGCTGCTGCGGAAGATGGATCCAGCCGAACGCCGCAAGCTGATGAAAACCATTTCCCGGGATCTCCGGAAAGAGAACCAGGAGCGGATGAAAGCCCAGGAAGGGCCCGATGGACAGAAATGGGACCCGAGAAAGAAAAGGAACCTACGCGGTAAACGCGGCCAGATTCGCAAAAAGGCCATGTTTACCAAGTTGAGGACAGCCAAGTACCTCAAGATCAGAACCAGCCCGGATTCCGCCGGCCTGGCTTTTGCCGGACCAGCAGCCCGCATCGCCGTGATTCACCACTACGGACTGCGTGCAAAAGTGGACAAAAACGGCCCGATCTACGACTACCCTGCACGTCGCCTTATTGGTTTTGGCCGAGGCGACCTGGAACTCATCGCCGACCGCGTCCTGGAACACATCCAGCCCTAAACCCTGCTTTTTGTTCCGCTAACCGTTACAACGTCAACGGCTTCTTATTGTTGGGCCCAAAAATACAAACTGGCCCCATGAACACACTCGCTGAAGCCTTCCGCCTGATCAACAACATTGTCCGAATCGGCCAAGTGGCCGAAGTCGATGTTTCGCGCGCACGTGCCCGCGTCCAGGCTGGCGACAACCTGACAGGCTGGCAGCCATGGGTATCAGCAAGAACCGGAACCAGCTTGGAATGGGATCCACCCACCGTTGGGGAACAAGTAGTCCTTCTCTCGCCGTCTGGCGACCTGGCCCAGGCAATAATTGTGACCGGGCTATATAAGCAGAACGCACCCTCCGACAGCGCCGACGAGCATAAGCGGGTCTACCCGGACGGTGCCAGCATCACCTACGACCATGTGAAGAAAGAGCTGGTCGCCAGCTTTCCCGGAAAGGTGAACATCAACATAACCGGCGACGCCACAGTCAACGTAGGCGGAAACGCCACTACAGCGGTGGCAGGAACCTGCAAAGTCAACGCTCTGAAGATCCATCACAACAACGGCAATCCCGTCGTCACCACGGGCCATATCTGCCATTTCACCGGCCTTCCGCATGGTGATGGGTCCAGCACAGTAACAGCGGGGAAATAGCCATGGCCTTAAGCAAGAGTCAGCTGAAAACCCGGATCATCAATGAAATGAAAGCCCAGGGCGCTAACGAAACAGGCCCCTTCAGCTGGGTTGAAAAGATGGCCGAGGCCATTTCCAACGCCGTGGTGGATGAGATTCAAGCGAACGCGCAAGTGCCCGTAACAGGCGGCTCCAGTGCGGGTACCTACAAGGTCGAATGATGGGAATGAATGCAGAGACGGGCCGTTACCTGTCCGGAACAGCACATATCAGTCAGAGCATCGGTACCATTTTGGCAACACCGTTGGGATCTCGCGTTATGCGCCGGGATTTCGGTTCGTTGATCCCTGAACTGATTGATCAACCCCTAAATCGTGCCACCGTGCTCAGGCTTTACAGTGCGGCCGTTGTTGCCATTCAACAGTGGGAACCAAGGGTTCGCGTTGGCAACGTCAACCGCTCCATGGGCGAGGACGGCCGCTTTACCCTTGAGATTTCTCTGACCAGGACTGACACCGGTGAATCCGATCAGATCCGCGTGCCGGTAGGAGGTACGCTGTGAGCGGCCCCATTGATCTATCCAGACTCCCCAAGCCCAAGGTTATCGAGGAGCTAGATTACGAAACCATCCTGGAACAGCGGAAACAGAAACTGCTTTCCCTGGTACCTGAAGATCGTCGCCAGGAGGTGGAGGAAACGCTCGCCCTGGAATCCGAACCACTCACCATTCAGTTGCAGGAGAATGCCTACCGTGAGCTGGTATGGCGTAAGCGGGTAAACGAAGCGGCAGTGGCGAACATGCTGGCGTTTGCCGAGGATGAAGATCTGGACAACCTGGTTGCCAACTTCGACACCGAACGGTTGATGGTGGATCCCGGCGATCCGAACGCCATACCGCCGGTACAGCCTACCTACGAAAGCGATGAAAACCTTAGGATCCGCTCCCAGCAATCATGGGAAGGACTGAGCGTGGCAGGCCCAACCGGCGCCTACGAATTCCATGCTCTATCAGCTGACGGCCGCGTGGCAGATGCCAGAGCTGAAAGCCCTTTACCGGCTGAAGTCACTGTCACATTACTGTCTACAGAGGCGGACGGAACGGCCAGTCAGGAGATCATCAATAACGTAGCTGCAGCGCTGTCTGATGAGGACACCAGGCCCGTTGGCGATCGGGTAACCGTTCAGTCTGCAGCGATCGTGAACTACCAGGTGGACGCCATTCTGTATGTCTACCCAGGGCCTGAGCAGGAACCCATCCTTGAAGCTGCTCAGGAAGCACTTACCAAATACGTGAGCGAGCAGCGCCGCATTGGCCGCGACATTCGAATATCGGCACTGCATGCGGCACTGCACGTTGAGGGCGTGCAACGGGTTGAGCTGGCCCAACCAGCTAGCGACTTGGTGCTATCCGGCACTGAAGCAGCGTACTGCACAAGCACCAGCGTATTGATCGGTGGCAGCGATGAGTGAACCCACGTCCTTATTGCCTAACAACTCTACGCCGTTAGAACGTGCGGCAGCTGAGGCTTTAGCGGAAATTCAGAGGGTACCGGTGCCAATTCGCACCCTTTGGAACCCCTATAACTGCCCTGCAAAGCTACTGCCCTACCTCGCCTGGGCTTTCAGTGTCGACCGTTGGGATGCTGCCTGGAGCGAAGCTGCAAAGCGCGAGGTTATCGCCACCAGTTTTTACATTCACAAGAAGAAAGGAACAATCGGCGCCATTCGGAGGGTAGTTGAGCCGCTTGGATACCCACTAACCATAAAGGAATGGTGGCAGACCGAGCCGGCGGGCACCCGTGGAACCTTCACGATCAAGATTGCCATACCGAACTCTGGCATCACGGAAGAAATGTATCAGGAGATTGAACGTCTTATTGATGATGCCAAGCCAGTCAGTCGGCACATCGATAGGCTGGATCTAGCCGGAGAATCTACCGGTCAATTCTATTTCGGTTTGGCCACCTACGATGGTGATGTAACGGCCGTTCTGCCTTACCAGCCAATTGATACAGAAGTAACCGGCCATTACTTCCTGGGCGCCTCCACCGATAGCAATGATTCGGCAACCGTATACCCACTGTAACAGGAGCAAACATGGCGACGTTTTATACGATTCTCACTGAAGTAGGCCAAGCAAAGCTTGCCAACGCCGTGGCGCTCGGCCAGACAATAAACATTACAGAGCTTGCTGTGGGCGATGGTGGCGGCTCACTTCCGACTCCAGAAACCAGCCGAACAACCTTGGTTAACGAAGTGCGACGGGCTGCCATTAACAGCATTGAAGTTGACGCTGACAACTCATCCTGGGTGGTTGTTGAGCAGGTGCTGCCACCGGAAGTTGGTGGCTGGACAATACGGGAAATAGGCATTTTCGACATTGACGGTGATCTTATCGGATACGGAAACTATCCAGAAACCTATAAGCCGATTCTGTCCGAAGGGTCCAGCCGAACCCAGACTGTCCGCTTTATCATGGAGGTTTCCGACACAGCTTCAGTTACCCTTAAAGTCGACCCTTCAGTGGTTTTAGCAACACGTAAGTATGCGGATGATGGCCTGGCCAACCATGAGTCGAGTCGAAACCACCCTAGTGCAACGGAAGACGATCAGGGAATGCTCTTGCTCGCTACGCTGGAAAAGGCAATAGAGGGTTTAGATGACAACAGTAGTATGTCTCCAAAAAAAGTGCATGCCGCCTTAAAACAGTTTGGTCTTGGATATCAGGCAGCGTTAACCGAAGTCGATGCGAATCTTTATACAACCTCAGGCCTGTTCCTGACGCCGGCTTCAGGACACATTAATTTTCCAAGCGAAGGCGATAATACCCGGGCACCGATAATCGTAGTCGGTGGAGCCAATTTCATCGGTCAAATACTGTTCCAGCAAAAAACTGGCAGGCTCTTTTACCGCACTGGAGTTACTAACGACCTATCAACTATAGCGTGGCAAGAAATATCCACCTCAGTTGGGACATCTGCAAATCAAACGACACAGATTTTCACATCAAGCGGAACTTGGAATAAGCCAACAGGATGCAAGAAAGTTACTGTCACTGTAGTTAGTGGTGGGGGTGCCGGCGGCGGTGCGGAAGTAACAGGGAGCGGTGAACATAGCGTCGGTTCGGGCGGTGGCGGTGGTGGCTGCAGCATCAAAACGATCGACGTAAATTCTGTCTCAAGTGTTCCTGTTTCTGTTGGTGAGGGTGGCATCGCATCAGCAGGCGCGGCTGGTGGTGACGGCGGGGCTTCGTCCTTTGGCGCCTTTGTTTCCGTACCTGGTGGTACTGGTGGAGATACCATGTTCGCCGCTACCGGTTCAGGTGTCACTCTGAACGTTGGTCTTGGCGGCGAAGGAACTGGCGGGGACCTGAACTTAAAGGGTAGCGACGGAAGCGGAGGTTTTCGTGATCCAAGCACCCATAATCATGCAGGTAATGGTGGTGCCTCTGCGGGCATTTCTGGTGGTGGTGGCCGTGGCATTCTTACTGGGGTAGGTGCGGGGAGTGCGGACGGTCACGCAGGGGGCAACTACGGAGGCGGCGGTGGCGGCGCTGCCAATAGTCAAAGCCAGACTGCGAAATCCGGAGGACCTGGCGCAGGCGGTATCGTGATCGTGAAGGAGTACTACTAATGCTTAAAGTACTGGCCCTTGGACAGTCAAACATGAGTGGACGTGGAAGTGGCGGTCGCTCGCCGCTTGAATGCGATTCACGTGTTGAAGTTTGGAATAACACCAATGAGTTGGGTGCGGACGGAACAGCGTTTATCTCACCGCCTGACTTTGGCAACAGTCCCTGGGACGCCAACGGTGGCAACAATCTTGCCTTGTGGTTTTGTCATCGGGCCGCCCAGGAGCTGCAAACCGATGTGCGTCTGGTTTTGGTATCAAAGGGAGGGACTACGCTGGCCGAATGGGGCCCCGCTGGCATTATGTACACTGAAGCAAGTGGCGTGCATTCTGCCTCTGGTTTGGGACCGGCTGACGTTTTGTTGTGGCATCAAGGGGAGTCCGACCGGCCGTCTTCGAACGGAGGTACTGGTATACCACCGGCGGACTATAAGACGAACTTTTTGGCAATGCTCTCGTCACTGAAAAATGATGGACTATTAGCGGCTAATGCTCCCGCCATCGTTGGAGGCCTTTACCTGCCAACGGCCGGCAATATTGACACTGCTCTACAGGAGCTTGCCAACGAAAATGATGGTGTCTACTACGCTGGAATTACTGACTTAAAAACATCGGATGGAATACACTTTGCGGGCGCATCGTTGTACCACTTAGGGTTCTATCGATACTGGAACCAGTACCGGGATCGACTCGGCTTTCCTAGGATTTCTGGAGATATAGGTTTAGTTTCAACGTTTTGATATCAAATCCAATGACCGCCATTGTACGTTGTTACATTGGCGGTTCACTTCCTCGGGGGAGCACATTAGCAAACCCCTTTACGCATATGACGCCTTTTGTCCAACAACAAACTCACAAATCAAAACGGTAGCTCTAATATATAGCGCGTTCATCATGGCACCTATACCCCGGTAAAACCACACCAGGAGGCGTCATGCCCGACCAATACCACCACGGCGTCCGGGTGCTTGAGATTAACGAAGGCACCCGTACCATTCGCACTGTTTCCACCGCCGTTATCGGCCTGGTAGCGACAGCCCCCGAAGCCTTGCCTGGCGTGGCGGCTGAAGCCGTTGTCCCGGCCATTGCCAACAATGCTGATGTACTGATCACTGCGGTCGCCGTAGGTACCGCCGGCAACCAGATCCGCGTCCGCTACGTTGATCCAGCGGCGAATTCCGAAGCGTTGGCAGTGAGTGTCAGCGGTAACGATATCACCGTCACCCTGGCCACCGACGCCTCCGGAGAAATCACCAGCACCGCCAACCAGGTGGTTACCGCGATCAATGGCAGCGCCGAGGCCTCCGCCCTGATCTCCGCCGCCAACGATGCCGGCAACGACGGCTCCGGCCTGGTCAACGCCGTGGACTTCACCACCCTGGCCGGTGGCGAGAATGAGCCCTTCCCGCTGGACACCCCGGTGCTGGTCACCCGCATTGACGAGGCGATCGGAAACGCCGGTAGAACCGGCACCCTGCCCAAGGCCCTGGACGCGATCGGCGACCAAACCTCACCGGTCATGGTGGTGGTTCGGGTGGCAGAAGGTGCAGACGAAGCCGCCACAGAAGCCAATCTGATCGGCACCACCAACGCCCAGGGCAAGAAAACCGGCATGAAGGCACTGCTGGCCGCCGAGCAGAACCTGGGCGTAAAACCCCGCATACTGGGTGTTCCTGGTCTCGACACCGAGAACGTCACTGCTGAGCTGATCACCATTGCCCAGCAGCTGCGGGCATTCGCATACGCCTACGCACACAACTGCCAGACCATCTCCGAGGCCATCCTCTACCGTAACGGCTTTGGCGCCCGGGAACTGATGCTGATCTGGCCGGATTTCATCGCGTTCAACGTCAACACCGCAACCGAAGAACAAGCCGCCGTTGTGGCCCGGGCCATGGGCCTGCGCGCGAAGATCGACCAGCAGGTGGGCTGGCACAAGACACTGTCCAATGTGGCAGTGAACGGCGTCACCGGCATCGACAAGGACGTGCATTGGGATCTGCAGGACCCGAACACCGATGCCGGCCTGCTCAACGCCAACGAAGTCACCACCCTGATCCAGCGTGACGGCTTCCGCTTCTGGGGTTCCCGGACCTGCAGCTCGGATCCGCTGTTCGCCTTCGAGAACTACACCCGCACGGCCCAGATCCTCGCCGACACCATCGCTGAGGCACACATGTGGGCCGTGGACAAACCGATGCATCCATCACTGGCCAAGGACATCCTAGAAGGGATCAATGCCAAGTTCCGCGAGCTGAAGCTCCTGGGCTTGATCGTGGATGCACGCGCCTGGCTGGATCCGGAGATCAACACCAAAGACACCCTGAAGGCCGGCAAGCTGTACATCGATTACGACTACACCCCGGTACCACCGCTGGAGAACCTGCTGTTCCGTCAGCGGATCACCGACCGGTACCTGGCCGACTTCGCCGCCCGCGTGAACGCATAAGGAGCTGAACAATGGCACTTCCCAAGAAGCTGAAGCACTTCAACCTGTTCGGCAACGGCGATAACTGGCAGGGCCAGATCGCCTCCCTTACCCTGCCGCCCATGGTCCGCCAGATGGAAGAGTTCCGTGGCGGCGGCATGAACGCCCCGGTAGACATCGACCAGGGCATGGAAAAGATGGAGTTCCAGTGGACGCCGGCCGGCCTCATTCCCGGCCTGTTCGACAACTTCGGTACCAGCCAGCTGGACGCCGACCTACTGCGCTTCTCCGGCAGCTACCAGCGCGACGACACCGGAGAGACCCTCCCGGTGGAAATCGTGGTCCGTGGCCGTCACCGTGAAATTGCCATGGGCGATGCCGAGCCTGGCAGCGACAACACCCTGTCCGTCACCACCACGCTCAGTTACTACAAGCTCACCATCGGCGGTGAGGAAGTGGTCGAGATCGACGTGCCCGGCATGGTTGAGCGCATTCGTGGCCAGGATCGCCTGGCCGAACACCGCCGCAACATTGGCCTGTAAGGAACCCTGATTCATGAGTAAGCCTGTAACTGCAACCGTCGAGCTGGATACCCCGATCAAGCGCAACCAGGAGGAGGTGTCCAAGCTCACCCTCCGCAAGCCGGCCTCTGGCGAACTGCGGGGCCTGTCCCTGGCAGATCTGATCAACATGGACGTAGACAGCATCACCAAGGTGCTGCCGCGTATCAGCAACCCGTCGCTGACTGAACAAGAAGTTCGTGAAATGGACCCTGCCGATCTGGCCGCCTGCGGTACCGAGATCGCAGGTTTTTTGCTGCCGAAGCGGTTGAAGGGGTAATCCCGCACCGCGTAGATGAAGCCATGGCTGACATCGCCGCCATCTTCCATTGGCGGCCGTCAGACATGAACGACATGCCCCTTTCTGAACTCATGGAGTGGCGGGAACACGCCCGCAGGCGAAGCTCGACGGAGGAGTAATGGCCAAGAACCTCGACCTGCAGGTGGTACTCGCCGCCAGAGACAAGCTCACCAAACCCCTCAAGAAGATCGACGCAACCACCACCGGTACCGCCCGAGCGCTGAAACAGGCCCAGGCGGAAACGAAGCAGTTGCAGAACTCACAGCGTGACATCTCATCCTTCCGCAGGATGGACGATGCTCTGGGCAAGAATGCCAAGGCCCTGGCTGAATCACAGGAGCGCGTTCGCCGCCTGGGCCACGAGCTCCGAACAACCAGCAAGCCGACCGCCAAACTTCGGAATGAGTACAACAAGGCCCGGCAGGAGGTGGAGAAATTCACCCGCAAGGGACAGGACCAGCGGAAGGAGCTGGGCAAAGTCCGCAAGCGGCTGAGCGATGCCGGCGTGGACGTGCGCAACCTATCCGGCGAGCAACGGCGCCTGGCCGATCAGATGCAGGCTACCAACAACCGAATCCAGCGCCAGAGGAAGTACCTGGATCAGTTGGGCAAGGCCGACATATCCGGAAAGTTCAGCAACATGACCGGTGAAGTAGGCCGGTTCGGCCGCCGTACAGCTCTGGCAACTTCAGTTGCTGCTGCTAGCATCTTCGGTATTGCCAACTCCACCGCCACCCTGGGCGACCAGGTAGCCAAGACGGGCGACAAAATCGGTATCGCCCTTGGCCCCTTCCAGGAACTACGCTACGCCGCTGAGCGCTCCGGCGTGTCTACCGAGAAATTCGATTCCAGTCTGGAACGGTTCATCAAGCGAATGGGCGAAGCCACCCAAGGCACCGGCGCTGCCCGCAACGCCTACGAAGAGTTGGGGTTGTCCGCTGAAGACCTGGCCAAGCTAACCCCAGAACAAAGCCTGGAGGTGGTGGCCGATCGGCTCTCCTCCGTGGAGAACCAGTCCCAACGAGTGGCCATCGCCGCTCAGCTGTTCGGGCGCGAAGGCGTCGCCATGGTCAACATGCTGAAGGATGGCAGTTCAGGCCTTCAGGCCCTGAGACGCGATGCCAGAGCCACGGGCTATGTGCTCAGCGAACAGGCCGCCCGGGACGCGGAAGCCTTCAAGGATGCAATGCTGGACGCACAGCTGGGCATGGCTGGCATGAAGAACACCATCGGCGCCGAACTGATGCCCGCGATCACCGATATGATGGGCGATCTGTCTTCCTGGATGCGAGAGAACCGGGACCAGGTAAGCGCTTTCGCCTCCAACTTCGGTACCAAGCTCAAGAACGCCATCCCGGTGCTGCGTGACATCGCCGTAGGAGCCGCGTCCACCGCCAAAACCCTGGGCATGATCACCAGCAACCTGGCCGCCATGGTGGGCGGATTCGATAACCTAGGCATGATCCTCGCCGTGGTTCTCGCCATGAAACCGATCATTGCCATCCTGGCCTTTGGCAAGGCCATATTTGTGGCCACCAGTGCAGTCGTCGGCCTGGCCGGCGGTTTACCGGCCGTTGCGGCTGGCATCAAAGCGATAGGAGTAGCGCTTACCGCCAACCCCATCGGTCTGATCATCGCCGCTATTGCCGGCGCCGGTTACCTGATTTACAAGAACTGGGGCGCCATCATGGACTTCTTCAAGAGCCTGCCAGCCAAGTTCTCCGGCTTTGGATCCATGATCATGGACGGTCTGGTGGGTGGCTTGTTGGGCGGACTGAAAAAGGTGAAAGACACCATCGTGAACGCAGGCCAGAAAACCATCGGCTGGTTCAAGGGCGTTCTGGGGATCAAGTCACCGTCCCGGGTATTCATGAGCGCCGGCCAGGACACCCTCGAGGGATACCGGAAAGGTATCCAGAAACAGGAACCGGCGGCACTTAAGCAGGTCAGCGGGTTCGGCAAGCGTGTGCGCAGTGTAGGGGCCGGCATTGCCATTGGCGCGTCCGCCCTGCCCGCTGCGGCCGGCGTCCAGTTCGACAACCGCCCACCGATCGCCACCGGCACGCCTTCTGCAGCCACTGCTGGCGATAGCGTAACGATCAATGTCTATGCAGCACCAGGGCAAAGCGAACGAGAGATAGCGGCCCAGGTTGATCGGATCCTGCAGGAGCGCGAACGCCGTATAGCCACCCGTGCCCGCAGTGCACTTTATGACAGGGAGTAATCCGCCATGATGATGACCCTCGGAATGTTTGTCTTCGAAGTCCAGTCCCTGCCATATCAGCAGCTGCAGCGCAGCACCCAGTGGCGGCACCCCAGCCAAAGCCGCGTTGGTCAGCGCCCCGCTTACCAATACCTGGGGCCGGGTGAAGACACTATCACCCTGAGTGGCACCCTTTACCCGGAGCTCACCGGCGGCCGCGTAACCCTGGATGACGTGCGCATCATGGCCGACGAAGGCAAGGCCTGGCCCCTGATTGAAGGCTCTGGCCGGGTGTTCGGATTCTGGTGTGTCACTGGCGTTGAAGAAACCAGCACCGTGTTCTTCTCCGATGGGGTACCCCGCAAGATCGACTTCACCATCAACCTGGTGCGGGTAGACGAGGACGACTTCCAGGCCTTCCGCGACCGTGCCGCCACCAGCCGGGATGCCGCGATCGGGCTCGGGCTTTACCAGCCCAGGCGCAATAGTGGAGGCATCGCCTGATGCAGCACCGAGCCCCTGATTATCGATTGGTGGTAAACGGCCGCAACATCACTCCAACGGTGAGCGGCAGGCTGATAGACCTTACCCTGGATGAAACACCAGGGGATGAGGCTGACACACTGTCCCTCACCCTCAGCGACCACGACAACGCCCTGGAGATCCCGCCCAAGGGCGCTGAGATCCAACTGGCTATCGGGTGGAGAGGCCAGCCGCTATTCGAGAAGGGCCTGTTCATTGTGGACGAGGCTTCGTACAGCTGGGCGCCCAACGTACTGAACATCACCGCCCGCAGCGCCGACATGCGCAACGGCCTGCCCACACGCCGAACCCGCAGCTGGGACCAGGTAACCCTCAGCGATTTGGTAACCACCATCGCCCGGGAAAACGAGCTGGAGCCCGTCATCGGCGGCAGCCTGGCTTCGATCAGCATCGAACACCTGGACCAGACCGACGAATCCGATCTGAATCTGCTCACTCGCCTGGGAGAACGCCACGACGCGATCGCCACCGTGAAAGCGGGCAGGCTGCTATTCACTCCTCGAGGAGAAGCGGCCACCGCCGGCGGTACCGCCCTGCCCTCCATAACCGTAAGGCCTCGCAGCGGCGACAGCGGTACCTACCGCGAAACCGATCGCGACGGCTACACTGGTGTCATCGCCTTCTGGGACGATGTCGACGCCGGCCAGCAGGTTCAAGTGCAGGTGGGTACGGAAGAACGGGTGAAACGACTGCGAGGTACCTATGCTAATGAGAGCGAGGCCAAGGCCGCGGCACAGGCTGAGCTTCGACGACTGAACCGTGGTGAGGCAGAGCTAACCATTACTCTGGCCACAGGTAGGCCGGATGTTGGGCCGGAGTGGCAGCTGCGGGCAGAGGGATTCAAGCGGCAGATCAACGGGCGGGAATGGGTGGTAACCAGGGCCAGTCACAGCTTGAGTGATTCTGGCCTGGTCACAAGCTTGGAGGCCGAAACTCTGCAGGCCTAAATCCTTCCGGGCTCCAGCTCAAGGTTCAGCACTGACTGGGTCTCGGGATCATAATCGCACCGGTATACGTAGTTCTGGAATGCCCCGTAGCCATTCGAGAATTGCACCCGGTCACCGTAGTAGCTCAGAGTCCCGTCTTCTTCATCCAGCCAGCCACGGCGGCTCAATTTGGTGTCAGGGTAGGAGTCCGTCCACTTCACTTCATACTGCGCCTGTCTCTCGATCTCGCGTTCACATCGAACCGTAGCGGCGGACCAATGCTCCTCTCCCCAACACTGAATATCCTGTCGACACTCCTCCATTTCAGCTTTTTCTGCTGCGGCTTGCTCCGCTTCTGTCATTTCAGGAGCCTGTGCAACGCTATCCTCTGGCTGATCATCACCGGAAAAGAACGTGACCAGGGCAGCCGCGATGATGACAAGTGCCACACCGCCAACCAGGTAGTCCTTGGCCGTAACGCCGGGATTGTCGACACCACAATGCGGGCATTTCTTAGCCTTCCTGGAAACCTGCGCCTTGCACTCTTTGCAATTGGTCATGGCCATGGTTACTACTCCTTTCGATGCATACCCTGATTTAACGAAAAGTTTCAGCTGTCTCACCCGTATCGGCAAAACAAACGAAATCCATCCGGTCAGACCGGAATGTCCGGAACGCTCTCCGCGATTGGCAGATGCCCTTCAGATAAGACACGCCGTTCTTTTTTGTCATGGCGCGGAATTCAACCTCTCGATCCGAGGTGTCACCGTTCGAGTCTGTGTATGCGAACGCCAGAATATCTCCCACTTCTGGTTTTCGCTGAGCGGTAACTGACGGCCTGGAAGCAACCTTCGAGCGCTTCGGTTTATGTGTCGATTTTGCTGCTGGCTTCTTCGGTAACGATTTTTTCTTTGATTCCGGCTTGGCTGGTCGCGCGATCGGCCGATCGCAGATCTCGCTCAGGATCGCTTTTATTTCCTCAGCTTCTTCATTATCCAGTACGCCATCATCCAGGCTGGCGATTAGCACCTGGTGCAGTTCCCGGCAGGCGGGATCAAAGTTTAGGATTTCCTGCTTATCCAGCAGATTTAACAGCAGCTCAGCCTCACGCTGGTCAACAACATCATCCGCCAAAATAAGTTCAGCGGTATCACGCAGAGAGAATGTCAGTCCCTCCCGGCCCTTCGGCTCAGATTCTTGTCCGGTACCGATACTTACAGGTTGCGTCTTTTGCTCTTGTTTCCGGGCCTTCGCTGTTCTGAGCTTCAACGGCGCGCTCCAGCTCTGCTTTGTTCGGTATTCAGCGAGGAGGAAAGCGACCAGTATCAACGAGCCGATTACTACATGGACAAAAGTGGCAGGTTCTTCCTTACCAGGAACAACCGGAAGAGCTGCAATGACACCTACCAGCGGGCCGAAAATGGCGCCAAGCCCGTGTCCAACCCAACGCTTACCGCCCTTCGAGACTGTATACCGACAAATGAGCCGCCAACTCATAATCATGTATGCCAGCAACATCAGAACAACTGCCAAGTCCATGCACCACTCCCTTTATCTCAGCTTCCCTCAAAACACCCGGCCCGCGCGCCAGTAGCACAGCCCGACGATCTCAATATTCCCGAAGTTCTCCGGATGAATAGTTTCAGGTTGATACAGAGCGTTATCACTGGACACTCGCAGGCTGCCATCAGCCATGGTCTGCAAACGCTTTATTCGGAGTGCATCCCCAATCCGAATAGCAAAAACACCATCTGGCTTCTTCCTGGAACAATCGATCAGAACCGTATCGCCATCAGAGAGTGTGCCGTCCATCGAATCTCCAGAGACTCTAATAGAGGCCAAGTCTTTTGCATGGAGGCCCTCACGGGCGAGCCAGTCATTGCGAAATTTGATGTAGCTAATCACTCGCTCATGACTGAAGAAGGAGCCATTGCCAGCGCTTGCTTCCACGTCGTAAAGCGGTACTTCGGTGTAATCAACATCTTGAGCAACTGGAAAACTGTCAACCTGACCGTCTGAGTCTCGGCCAATAATCAGCCAATCGAGACTAATACCTTTATCCATAGCGAGCTGGACACACTGATCGTATGGAACCGTCCCTCGCTTGCGCCAGTTATGAACACTTGCCTGCTTAATATCGAAATATGCCGCGACATCCTTGTCCATCGTGACACCAAGAACACTTTTCATTCGGCTTAATATTCGTTCAGCCAAAAGACTTTTATCAGTCAGATAGTTTTCCATAGTTAAATTTCATCCGTCATTTGGTTGATTGTTTATCCAAATGGCGTTTATCCTTCTGTGTAATTCAGCGTTACACAGAGGATACACCATGCAAGGTGCAAAAAAACCCAGCCCCAGCCACCGCGCACCCGTCGGTGTTTTAACTGCGAAGCCGATCGCGCTTCGCCTTCTCACGGAAGAACGTTCCGCCCTGGAGCAGGCCGCCTTGGCGGAAGGCCGTTCCCTGGCATCCCAGGCCCGCATCTTCTTTCTGCAAGGCCTGAATGACTACCAGCGCAAAACGTCTGCCTGAAGCACTGAAGGAGTAGCCGCATGTATCAGGACCCTAAACGCATCCGAAAACACCGTGTGAGCCTCAATCTGGACGACTACGAGGCCGCCGTGATCAACGCACTGGTGGATTACACCGGTACCGACAGAGCCAGCCTGCTACGCCAGATGCTGATCGCTCAGGCTGAGGCGGCACTTCTGCCCACGTCTCCAAGCATGGCCGGTGGTGCGCCACTTTCCGAGGCCCACATTCGCACCATTTGAGGTCCTCAAACGATGCCGGAAATCACCTTGGAACTGACGGACCAACAGGCCGAACTGCTGGACACCATTCGCAAGCAGCAAGGCCTTGAAACCATTGATCAGGCCGCCGAGTGGCTGATCAAACAACGCATGCGAGGAGCCAGCCTGAAGTTGACCGGGCGAAACCGGGCACTTCACGCCGTAGGAGGCCCCAGAAAGTGAAGCTCAACCAGATAACCCGCAATTACCTGACCATCGGCTGCCCGGCTTGCGGCGAATCCTGTTCGATCCAGTCCAGCAGGGCGATCCAGCAGAAAGGCAAAGATGCCTTCGTTCAGTGCCGGAACATTGAATGCGGATACCGCGGCTCCGTGGAGGTCTCCTATGGGCCGGTGCTGCAGGCCAAGAACCCGGGCACCCCAGATGCTGAAAACCAGCAGCGGCTCCAGTCCGGAGTTCGGAACAACTTCCTCCGGATCCTCTGCCCCCACTGCGCAGGCGTCTGCAGGGTTCGCACCAGCGTGCAGATGATCTCGGCACAGCGGCAGCTTTACGTGTTCTGCCAGGACGCGGACCACTGCGGATACAAAGGCGTGGTTTTCCTCACCCACACCGATCGTCTGTCTCTGGACCCAGACGGCAATGTCCGCCAGATCCCTCTTGCTCCGGAAGTCCGCGAGCAATGCCAGCAGGAAATGGAGCTGGCCTACGAGAAGTACTCACCTAAAAAGAAGGACGCAACGCGATGAACGCAGTAGCCCAAAGCATGACTGACGCCGCTTTTTCCCAGCTTCTGGCCCTTCGCAAAGGCAGTACAGATGCCCGGGAATGCATCGAAATGACCGTCGATAGCCTGATGGAGGAATACCAGTGCTCCCGACGCCGGGCGTCCCTGCTGGTTATTCGTGCCTGGCACGATCTGGAAGGCACCAAGCAGCCGAAAGCCTATGTCGACGTGAGTCTCACTACCGGCAACACGGTGGTGGTTCACGACCAGTCTGGCCGCACCAGCATCTTCTCGGTTCAGGAGCTGCTGAAGCTCAGGGACCAGGCCACCGCTATCCAACTTCCCGCCTGATCCGGAGCGCTCCGAATGCAAGACCAACTACGGGCCGACATCCTGCGCCGGCTCCAGAGCGACTTTGACGGAGTAGAACGGGGCTCATTCCTCCGACGCCTGCGCTGCCCTTCCTGCGGCAAGCGAGAGGCGTTCGTGGGGACCGAGACCCCCTGGATGGTGAAGTGCGGCCGCGAAAGTAAATGCGGAGAGCAGCACCACGTCAAAGAGCTGTTCCCGGACCTGTTCGACAGCTGGACGGAGCGCTACGGCCGGAAGGATCGCAAAGCCGGCGAAAAGGAAACCGGTACCGAAGTGGCCGACGCCTACATGGTGCATGGCCGTGGCTTTGATCTGACCAAAGTCCGGGGCTGGTACACCCAGGAGCAATACTGGGACCGAGACCGGAATATCGGTTCCGCCACTGTTCGCTTCAAGATCAACGATCGGGGCGACTACTGGGAGCGGCTGATCGACAAACCGCACCGGTTCGGCAAGAAGAAGGCCCACTTCAACTACGGCAGCAAAACCAAGGGCCTGGCCTGGGTACCACCCGGGCTGGATCTGGCCCAGGGCAAAGAGCTCTGGATCGTGGAAGGCATCTTCGACGCCACCGCTTTGTACCACGCCGGCATCGCGGCCGTGGCCGCCTTCAGCTGCAACAACTACCCGGACACCTTCCTGGCCGAACTGCAGAAGGCCCGGGAGGAAGCCGGCGAGGAACTGCCCCGCCTGATCTGGGCCATGGACGGCGACGAAGCCGGCGTTCGCTACATCCGCAAGTTCGCCAACATCGCCCGGTCCCAGGGCTGGAAGGTAGGCGCAGCTGTCATCCCCCAGGAAGGCAAGCACAAACGCGACTGGAACGATGCCTGGCAGCGCGGCGAGCTGATCAACGAAGACGGCGAGCCCACCACCAAGGAGTTCCTGTACCAGGGTGACCTGGTGATCGCCCGCAGCGCCCAGGAAAAGGCCAACCGCATATACAGCCACACCGGGCGCAACGAGTTTCCCTTTGGATTCAACAACCGGCTGTTCTGGTTCAAGTTGAACATGGAGGAATTCCACAAGGCCATGCGGGACCTGGAGGACAGCGACGAGCCTCTGACCGACCGCCAGATGGTCGACCGGGCCCTCGAGCAATGCAACGCCGTGGTGGAAATCGCCAACTGCTACCCCACCGCCCTGTACTACCTGGCCAACAAGGTCACCGACGAGTCCTGGTACTACTACCGGGTGGACTTCCCCCACGACGGCCGGCCCGTGAAGAACACCTTCAGCGGTGGCCAGCTGGCCAGCGCCAGCGAATTCAAGAAGCGCCTGCTGGGCATAGCCCCCGGCGCGGTATGGACCGGCTCCAGCCAGCAGCTGGATCGCCTTCTGAAACAGCAGATCAGCGGCATCAAAACCGTTGAGACCATCGATTTCATTGGCTACAGCAAAGAGCACGAAACCTGGGTATTCCCGGAACTGGCTGTTCACGCGGGCCAGATCCACGAGCTGAACAATGAGGATTACTACGACATCGGCCGCATGAGCGTGAAGACGCTCTCCGAGTCGGTTTCGCTCTCCATCAACAAAGATCGCGGCGACTACCAGCGCGGATGGGCCCGGGATCTGGCCGAGTGCTTCGGTCCGAAAGGTGTGATCGCCCTGGCCTACTGGCTGGGCAGCCTGTTCGCCGAGCAGATCCGTAAGGAGCACAAGAGCTTCCCGTTCATTGAAATCGTTGGTGAGGCGGGCTCCGGTAAGTCCACGCTGATCGAGTTCCTTTGGAAGCTGGTAGGCCGTCAGGATTACGAAGGTTTCGACCCCAGCAAGGCCACCCTTGCCGCCCGTGCCCGGAACTTTGCCCAGGTATCCAACCTGCCGGTGGTGCTGATCGAGTCCGACCGGGACCAGGAAGCCGGCGCCAAGCAGAAGCAGTTCGACTGGGACGAACTGAAAACCGCCTACAACGGCCGCAGCGTGCGCAGCCGTGGCCAGAAGAACGGCGGCAACGATACCTACGAGCCCCCTTTCCGTGGTGCCATCGTGATCAGCCAGAACGCCCAGGTGAACGCTAGCGATGCCGTTCTGCAGCGAATCGTTCACGTGAGCGTTACCCGCGAAAACCACAACGAGACCACCAAAGCACTCGCCGAGAAGTTGGAGCGGTGGCCCATGAACCAGGTCTCTGGCTTCGCCCTGCATGCCACCACATCGGAATCACAGATCATGCGCCTGGTGTGCGAGCGGGCGCCCCAGTACGAAAAGGCCCTGGCTGAACTACCTGAGATCCGCATTCACCGGATTGCCAAGAACCACGGCCAGATGACCGCCCTGATCGATTGCCTGGGCCCAGAAGGGCTGAATCTTCTGCCCGAATCATACCTGGAACCAGCACGGGAAATGATCATCGACATGGCCAAGGAGCGCCAAACCTCCGTTAACGCCGATCACCCGATGGTGCAGGAATTCTGGGAAGCCTACGACTTCATCGAGGGCCTGAACGGCACCCCAACCCTCAACCACTACGGCGAACACGAAAAGATGATCGCCGTGAACCTGAAGCATTTCGAGCAGGTGTGCGCCGAAGCGAAGCTGCGCATCCCCCCGATATCGGAACTGAAACGCCACCTGAAGACCAGCCGCAGCCGGAAGTTCGTCGAGAGCAGCCGCACCGTGCGCTCGGTCATTCGCGAGAGCCTGAATTCATTTGCCAGCACGTCGGTTCGGTGCTGGATCTTCGAGAAAGAAGTGTAAGGAGGACGCCGTGGAATACACCTTCGACCAAGCCGCCGCCCTGCTGAACATGGGCCGCAACACCCTGATTCGCCGCCTGCGCGAGGAAGGAATGCTGGGTACAGACAACCTGCCAACGAGCCGCTGGCGTGGCCGAGGTGTGTTCCGCGTGATCACCAAGATGTACCGCCACCCGGTGGCCGGCTACATCCACTACGGCCGCACCGTCATCACTGTGAAAGGCCTGAATGCCGTAAGTCGGAAGCTCCGCCTCGCCCAACATCAGCCAGAAGGCTCCAGGAACAGGGCGAGCTGGGTGAACTGACCCTTCAGGGGTTGCATTTTGAAAACACGTGATAGGACTGGGGTTACCCATTCTTCAAAAGACAGGAGAGCAGTATGGAACACGCAATCACAACACAGACTACCCCGGAAGCCCGCCTGCATGACGTTGGCGAGCTCACAGTGATCAACGAAGACCACGGCCGCTGCCACCACCGCGTGGCCATGGTCCTGATCTTCGATTCCCCCGAGGAAGCCGCCGCATGCATGGAAGCCGGCCTGGTGCGATTGGTACCGGCCAACGATCTGAACCCTGAAGCCACGGAGCACCTGAACCATGGATAAAGCCGATATCGCTGGCGACTACATAGAACAGTCGATCGAGCTGGCCCTGGAGAACCAGCGCAACCGGACAACCGCCACCAGCGACGACCCTCACTGCGAGGAATGCGGTGTAGAGATCCCGGCCAAACGGCGCGAAGCACTGCCCGGCTGCCCCACCTGCGTGGACTGCCAGCAGCTGCTGGAAGCGAAGACCAGGAACTACCGATAAAGACAGGCCGGAAAGGCCGAGGAGAAATAATGAAAATGCTGACGCTAACCGAAGAAGAAATGATCGAAAACCTGCACTTGGCCACAGAGGAAGTGCTGCTGCAGTGCATGGTGCTGAACCGCCGCGGCATTGTTCAGGCTCACCTGAATATTCACGGCCACACGCAAAGCACCGATATCAGGATTATGCCGGCCAATACCGAATGGAGGGACGAAATTGAGCTGCCGGACAAGCTGGCCGAGATCGATATCAGGCTGACGTTTTACGACGGGCTCAATAAGAACGAGATGAACGACGAATACCTGGCCCGCATGGCCAGTCTAGAACAGTTCATTCGCTACCTGGATCACCTGATAGCACTGAACAAGCCCATCGAAGTCGAGCTGAAGGAGACTGCGGCATGAGCAAGTGCAAATGTTTTTCAGAGATGCTTGAGAAGGTTAAACCACAAATCGAGAAGGCTATTCCCGAGGGCTCAGCCGATATCGATGTCTCTTGGCAGAACCTGGCTTTTTTCCCATCTGGAGAAGATTTTGCTCCTGTTAACCCGAGAGTAGAGGTTGAGTACCGCAAGCCGAAACAGGGCGGTGGTCACGCAAAGAACTTCACCAAGGACTCGGTCTCCATCCTGTGTAACTTTTGCCCATTCTGCGGGCGGAAATTTGAGAAGAGCAACGGGGGTGAATCATGAACCGCTCCCATTTCATTCTGATCAAACACCCTTCGGAGACTACCTCCGGACGGATCCTTTCAGCCACGGATGCTTCCAGCGCCCTCCTCGACTGGGGTTTCTGGCCGTTGTTCCAGAAAACGCGCTGTCGCCTAATGGTGCAGCCGGGCAACTCGGTACTCATCTACACCGCCGGCCAGTGCTCCGACGCTCGCCAGGTAATCGCGAGCGCCCAGGTGGCAGACGTTGTGCAATGGAACCGGCGGTTGTCAGGCAGTTGCCCGATCTTCCTGGAAGGGATCCCTGTCAGTGCCCTGCAGCTTACCAACATTCAGAGGTTTACCCAGCCGGTGGTTTTCACCGATCACTTGGACAACCTCAGCTTCATTCCTGCCAACCGCCAGAAATGGGGCGTGGCCATGATGGGTGGAATGCGCTCCATCAGCGAGCCGGACTACCAAACGCTAACGGCGAAGGCAGGTGCAGCATGAGCAGCGATAACGTCAAAGACCAAGAACAGAAAGCCCTGGACGAAGCGACCATGCTGGCAACCCGTCTGCTCGGCACCTCCGTTGACGACGCCAGCACCACGCTCATCAACCAGGCAGAGAGCCGCCCGGGTTGCCTTCTGGTGGATGTCGCCATGGTACTGACCATCATGAACAAGGAGAGCATCGAGAAGAAAAGTCATCGGCAGGCCATGGCCCGGGCGGCGCGTGCGGCCATCAAAAACTTGGTGGAGGTCCCAAGCGATGGGTAAGAAACGAAACCGCAGAAAGAACCACAGCGCGATCGCCAGAGACCAGCGCCTGTTCGCCAACTCCCGGGTGTGGACCTGGGAGGGCCTGACCAGCCCGGTGGATGACAAGCAATACACCACGGCTGAGCGCTGGTCCCCTTTCGGCTGGATAACCATGGGCGAAGACCTCGCCCACCACCTGGTGAATCGCCCCCGTAACTGGTTTGTCGGAGTGCGCGCACTGTGCCGCACGCCCGACGGCAAGAGCTGGATGGAAAGCCGGCTATTCGATCTGCCCAGCTACAACATCCAGCAGGTAGAGAACCTGTACCACGAGCTCCGGGCCGACGCACTCAACGCCCAGCGCACCGACCAAGTGTATGACCTGGGCTGGATCTGCCAGACCTGGCACGGGAAGAAACCCGAGGATCCGCTGGAGCTCTGGCACTACCAATACGCGCCGGCGGAAATCATCCGGCAGGTCACCGACAACGAGAAAATCATCAACCGCATGGCCGGCCCGGGCTTCAGCCAGGAGCGATACGACCGCTGGCAGCAGGTTAACCGGGAATACCTGGAAGACAGAAAGCGGGTTTTGGAACAGGAGAACGCAGAGTGAAAGAAGCAATGATCGACATGATGTTCGAAAACAACGTCCGGGCTGAAGCCATCATCCATATCCCCACCATGCTGGCTCAGGACGCCTGGCCGGACATTGCCCGGGAAGCCCTCATGGAAGACGAGCCAGACCGGATCTGGGAAGAGATCGGCATCGAGCCGCCCTACGACCTCGACGACGAAGGCCTGATCTTCGAGCACCTCACCGACAACCGGAAGTTCGGCTACCTGGTGAAGTTCGCCACGCCGGTACCACAAGATATCACGGCTGATTCCCACCGCCTGTCCTGGGGCTACTACAGCATGAAGTGGATCTATGCCGAGAGCTACGAGCAGGCCTGCGAAAAGGCGCTGGACTGGCGCCAGGAGTTCATCGATCGGAGACGGGAGAAAGCCCTGGCAGAAGGCGGTGACAGTGATTGATATTAGCAAAGCGATTGACCCCGAGGATCTTCCACTTTGCCCTCTGTGTGACCAACCGATCATGAGAGGTGAACTGGTCGATATCGGAACGGCAGCTGGCGCCATTGCTTTGGTACATGAGGATTGCGCCAATCAGCTGAAGGACGGCGATTGATGAACAGGAAATATTTGGAGCGAGCCCGGAGTTTAGGCGCTTTGGCTCCCGAGCCAAGAGAGCCTCCAGTGTTGCTATCGAAAACCGAGACGCTCAGACGAGCACTCAATGATGGCAAACCCCGATCATCTGCTGAACTGGAAGCGCTGACCGGAATTCCTCAGAAACGCGTGATTGCGCTTTTGAGCTGGGATATCGATAACGGACGAATCGAGCGCATAAAGGATGAAGGCCATCCCATGCGGCTACGCAAAGTCAACGAACGATCGGCCCAGATAGAGCGCTCCATCCGGTTCCTCGAATCACTTGGCTACAAGATCACACAACCGAATTCCAAAAATTTGGAGGGTCATGATGTCCGATAAAGAACTTAAAGGCGGACACCTGGCGAGATCCGCAGCCATGCTCTGCCAGGATCCGGAATTCCGCCGCTACCTGGACCGAGCCCAGAGCCACAAAGGCGGCGTTCACATTCCGGATGGTACCCACTCGGAGGAAGACGCCCGGGACCTGATCCTGACGGCCTGCAAGATCAGCAGCCGGGCCGAGCTGGACCACAACGTTCAGGCCGCCACCCGGTTCCGGCAGATCAAAGCACACTATCAGCGCTGGCTCGGACGGCAGAAACGGCGCGAAGGAAACCAGCAACACGAAAGCAAGACAGGAGCCTGATCATGATGCAAACAGAGACCAGCAAGCGGGAGGCGCCACCGGTCAAGCGGTTCGATCCAAAGTACGTTCAGGTCTCACGGAAGGAGGCGGCCGCGATAATCGGCAGAAGCCCCACCGAATTCGACCGTTTGAGGAAGCGTGACGACCGCTGTCCGAAGGGGCACAAGGCTGGAAACGGCCGCATGGCGCGGGTTATGTTCCGGCTTTCGGATGTTTATCGGTACAGTGAACAGCTGATTGAAGACGCCGAGCAAGCGGATGACAGGAGCTAGCTTCGTGTATACCTATTTGTATACCTGAGCCAAAAACCCATATAAGCACCTGTTTTTATTGGCTCCGAAAACTCCCTCATCAGGAGCTAAAAGCTCTTTTAATGCCCCGCCTCTGGCGGGGCTTTTTTATGCGCCCCTTCTGCCTTTTACGGGCAAAACCACCGCAAGGGCCAGGCCGGCAACAAACCCGCCCAGGTGCGCCTCGTTGGCCATACGCCCGAGCCCGATCATTTCCGGCAGCGGGGTAAACCCGATGACCATCCACGCAACGGCAAAGGTTACCAACGCAGGTGGAAACTGAAACCTCGGTGCCGATCGCTGGCTGAGCCAGCAATAACCCAGAATCCCATAAACCACTCCCGATAGCCCACCGAACAGCGGACCCGAGACAAAATACTGCAGGCCGTTGGAAATCAGGCTAGTGATCACAAACAGCATGATTAGCCGGGCGCGACCATCAAACCACTCGATCTGGCTACCCAGAAACCAGAGCATGACCGAATTGAAAATGATGTGGGTCCAGCTGAAGTGCAGAAAATCCGGCGTCAGCAGCCGCCAGACCTGGCCGCTTGCCAGCGTCGCTGTCAGCGCTTCAATGCGGCCGGCCATGGTGCTCCAGTCGTAATCCCGGGGGTCGATCACCATCAGGCTGGCCGCCAGCTCATTCTGCCCCATGGCCGTGAGCCAGACCATGGCTACAGCAAACACGATAATCCCCAGCACTAGCGGCGCATGACGCGGAGAAGGTTGCCAGCGGCCACCAACAAACACCGGCGAGCGGTTCTGACGATCCACCGCTTCCCTGATCTCCGGTTCCGCCATAAAACGGTCAAGGGCCGAGAGCACGGGTTCCGCATGGGCGGGATCTTCCAGCCAGAGCACCTGGAACCCGCCCTCTTCCGTGATGCGGTGGGCCACACCCTGACCGTTCAGCCAACGGCTGAAGCCCGCCAGGTTTACCGTGGTATCCAATTGCTTGACTCGGTACACCGTTTACTCCGCCTCCGGAAGTGATTCAGCCACAACGCTCGGTCTAGCGTGCGAGACTGTCCTCGCTATTGGGATAATCCGCTTGCTCCGGTCTTTCCACATCAACCCAGACAAATTTGTCCCGGGAAAGTGCCCGCTCACCATCCATTCGGTAAGCGACCAACCGCCCGTATTTCACGGCACTGTAGTCGATGCACGCGACATTGGATTTCAACGGCGCCGGCTCTCCTTCCATCCAGTAATGCCCGACAAAAACCGGGGGCGCATCAAGAGGATAACTGATCAGCTGTTTACGCTCGCTTTCCGTCAAAACCCGACTTGCCACTTCCGGTGGCAACGGGTCCGGCTGGAAGACAACATCGGCATAGGTATGAGGGTCGTCGGCCCAGAACTTGGTTCGGAAAAACTCGCGCACATAGCCATCCCGGCCGGTGATGGTCATTCCCCGGGGGAGCCGCAGATCCGTCCCCCTCAAAAGGGTATCCATAACCTGCCCGGCAAAAGACTCGATGGCGGCAGAAGCGTGCAGGAAATCCTCATCAATGCACGCACCACCCTGCGACTGCTTGAATTTCTCGATCAGGTCGCCATCCCAACACGCGTGCACAACGCGGAAATCCTCGTCGTCGATGAACAGCGGTATGGTGTAGAACCACTCGAGAAACTCATTCCACTCGTAGGGGTGCGCTTCGAACTGCTCGAGAGTCTCGCGGATCAGGCGGTCGTGACGCGCGTTGTGCTCGCGCAGGAAGGTTTTGCCGCTGCCCGGGCGCGCCCGCGTACAGTAACCCAGGGCATTGTACTCATGGTTGCCCATGACAATTCGGGCCGAACCATGTTCCACCATATCGCGCACAATGTGCAGGGCTTCACGGATGCGTGGGCCACGATCAATGATATCGCCGATGAAGATCGCCTGACGACGGGGGTGCTGGTAGACCCCGTTGATCTTCCGATAGCCCATCTGGTCCAGCAATCGGGCCAGGGTATTGGCACAGCCGTGAATGTCGCCAATGATGTCGTAACCGCGGTTTGCGGTCGGTTTTGTCGCAGCCATGATCAACTCGCTGATATTTCGCTAGCCCAGCCAAGCTTGTCACGGCAGGTGGCGTAGAAATTATGGTCTGTGGGGTGAATCAACCGGATCTTGAACGGCTTTTTGGTAATGCGAATGATATCGCCTGGCGCGCAGGCAATGTTCATCTGGCCGTCAAAGCTGATTTGCGGATAGGTTTCATTGGTCTCCCCGATCACCAGTTTGATTTCACTCTTGCCATCGACAACGATCGGCCGGCTACTGAGAGTGTGGGGAAACATGGGCACCAGAACAATGGCGTCCAGCTTCGGGTGCATAATCGGACCACCGGCAGACAGCGAATAGGCGGTAGACCCTGTCGGCGTAGAGACAATCAGGCCATCCGAACGCTGGCTGTAGACGAAATGGCCGTCGATGAAGAGGTCAAAGCCAATCATCCGGGTGGATTTACCGGGATGCAGTACGACATCGTTCAGGGCCGTACCAAACCCCAGGGGCTGGCCGTTGCGCTCAACATTGCCATCCAGCAGGAACCGCGTCTCTTCCATGTACTCGCCTTCCAGAACCTTGCCCAGGCGTTCCTCAAGATCGGACGGCGAAATGTCAGTCAGGAAGCCCAACCGCCCACGGTTCACCCCAAGCAGGGGAATCTTGGACTTGGCCAACTCCCGGGCGGCGCCCAGAAGGCTGCCATCCCCGCCAACCACGATGACCAGATCACAGATTTCGCCCAGAAGCTTTTTGCTGGCCACCTGCAGGCCATGCCCTGGCAGCATGCTGGCTGTGTCTTCTTCAAGAATGACGTGGTAATTGTTGGTGATCAGGTACTGTTTGAGCTGGCGCAGTGATTCAACCACCTTCACACTGCCCATTCGGCCAATTACACCAATGTTCCTGAACTGATCCATGAAGTTTCCTGTGATGTCGGGATGCGGCGGGGACCAACGAAACCGTTACCCCGGTGACAATCTGGCGTACAGTTTAACGAAAGTCACCCCGATACTGAAAAAGTTCGAACCTCAGGCCTGGTGTTTCTCACACCGATCGTCAACGCCCGGGCGGAATTCCGAGGGCTGGCTTACCCGAAGGATCGGCTCACCACAGGGTTTGCCATCGTTGCCCTCGTGGGTGCACACAGGATTTTCATAGTGATCCAGCCATTCACGATAGGCGGGCTCATTCATGCCGCAGCGTTCCGCGGCGTAGGCGGTGGGGTTGCTGAAGTAGGTCTCAATGTCCTTGAAGGGCAGCGTTACGTGACCGACGCCTGGCTGGTAGGCCACCAGGAACACCGTCTGGCGCTGCAGGTGGTCCATGATGGAGTCTTCCGGAGGTTCGCGGTTTCTCAGCTCGTGGTTCTCTTCCTCGAGAGCGACAATCTTCTCGTCTCTCAGCTCGAGTTCACGCTGACGCCGCTCCAGCTGCTCCCTGAGGAGCAGGAGCTCGGCACCCGCGTTTGAATCCTCCCGCTGTTTCTCCTCACCTACCGCGGCCATCTGCTCCTGCATGGCGAGGTACTGCTCGTTTCTTTCGGAAAGTCGCTTCTTGAGCTGCTCATTACTGAGGCGCTGGCGTTCGTATTTCTGCTCGAGATCCGCAATATCACTGCGTAACCCCTGGACCTCCAGCCGGTGCTCTCGCTGGATATCCGAAAGCGCATCGCGGTGGACACTCTGGAGGGTCTTGATCCGCAGGCGTTGCTCACGAATCAACTGCGCCAGGCGGGAACGGTCGGCGGCGGCTGCGGCCTCTTCGCGCTCCGAAGAATCTTCTGCCTGCTCACTCAGAACCGGAATATTCTCTTCCTGTACCGGCTCAACTTTGCGGAATTTAAGGCTATTGGCCTCTACTGCCTTGCGAATGGCCTGGAAATGATTATTACCCGGGGTCATGTCCGGGTCCCAAAGATCCTCCTTGAACTTGGGATCGGGGCATTGGCTTCGGCAAACCAGCCGGATCGGACCACCGCCCATGTCCGGCCCCTTGGCGCCTTGCCTGGCGAGCTCTTCAATCGGCAGGTTCCAGTGACTGTCTGCCCTGCCCTCCTCATCAAACCAGATTCGGAAGAACACGAGTGCCTGAACCCGAAGATCGGGACTCAACTCAACCAGAACAGCCCTGACATCGGTTTCGGCAAGATCGGACAGCCCAACATAGCCATCCAGGAAAGCGCCGAATTCCGTGGCCCGCATTTCGCGAGCCACCTGGCTTCCTTCCACAAAAAATACCGCCGAATAACCATCGGTTGCCTGGTCGGCAGACACCATTGCACGTTCTCCAAAGTTCAACGACTCGACACCACACTACAGAACACTGAGAGATGTTCCATCCGATCGTGGTGCCGGCCTCTTCAACCCCAGCCTCCCGGAGCCGGGGCGAAGACGCAAGCTGACAGACTCAAAGCTATTAGTCTAGCCAGACAATCGTTTCTGCACAGGGAAAAAGTGCAACGATTTGTGATCGCGTTTGCGCTTAAAGCTCTGCTGCCAGGCGACTGCCCTGGTTGATCGCTCGCTTGGCATCGAGTTCAGCCGCCACATCCGAGCCACCAATCAGGTGAACTGGCAGGCCCGCTGCCTCAAGCTCGCTTTGCAGTTCGCGCAGCGGCTCCTGGCCCGCGCAGACGATAATGGTATCCACGGGCAGCACACGATCTTCGCCCTGCTCTGCACCTTTCGGCGTGACCGTTATATGCAGCCCCTCATCATCGATTTTACGATAGGTCACACCGGGCACCATCTGAACCTGACGGTTTTTCAGGGAAGTCCGGTGAATCCAGCCGGTGGTCTTGCCCAGGTTCTTGCCCACTTTCGAGGCCTTGCGCTGAAGCAGATAGACTTCCCGGGCCGGCTCCGGTACCTGGGGCTCAACGCCCTGGATGCCACCACGATGCTCAACACTGAGATCCACACCCCACTCACGCATGAAGTGATCGGTATCCAAAGCAGCTGACGTGCCCTTGTGGACGATAAACTCGGAGACATCGAAACCGATACCGCCGGCGCCGATCACGGCCACTTTCTGGCCAACCGGCTTGCGCTCCAGCAGCGCGTCCAGATAACCGATCACTTTGGGATGATCGATACCCTCGATTTCCGGCGTACGCGGCTTTACGCCAGTGGCCAGAATCACTTCGTCAAAGCCACCGGCTTTCAGGTCGTCAGCGCTAACCCGGGTGTTCAGGCGTACATCGACCTGATGCTTGTCGAGCATCACCCGGAAGTAACGCAACGTCTCGTAAAACTCTTCCTTGCCCGGAATCAGCTTGGCAACGTTGAACTGGCCACCAATCTCACTGCCGGCGTCAAACAGTGTCACCTTATGGCCACGCTCTGCCGCCACGGAAGCAAAAGCCAGTCCTGCCGGGCCGGCACCAACCACCGCGATGGATTTGGGCTTCGCGGTCTTCACGTAGGTCAGCTCGGTTTCATGACAGGCGCGGGGATTGACCAGGCAGGACGTCAGCTTGCCACTGAAGGTGTGATCAAGGCAGGCCTGATTACAGCCGATGCAAGTGTTGATCTCCTCCGCGCGATCTTCCGCCGCCTTCAGAACCAGATCGGCGTCTGCGAGGAACGGCCGGGCCATGGACACCATATCGGCATCGCCCTCGGCCAGAATCTTCTCGGCCACGTCCGGCATGTTAATCCGGTTGGTGGTGATCAGAGGAATGCTCACTTCACCTTTCAAGCGCGCGGTCACCTTGGTAAATGCGCCCCGGGGAACTGAGGTGGCAATGGTAGGTACGCGGGCCTCATGCCAGCCAATACCCGTATTGATGATGGTTGCACCCGCCTTCTCGATTTCCTTGGCCAGATGCACCACCTCTTCCCAGGTACTGCCGTCTTCAATCAGATCCAGCATGGACAGGCGGTAGATCAGGATAAAGTTCTCGCCCACTCGTTCACGAACCCGGCGAACGATTTCGATGGGCAGACGAATGCGGTTTTCGTAACTGCCACCCCAACGGTCAGTCCGATGGTTAGTGTGAGACACAATGAACTGGTTAATGAAGTAACCCTCTGACCCCATCACTTCAACGCCGTCATAACCGGCGCTTTGTGCCAGTGCGGCGCACTCCGCATAGTCCTGGATCTGCTTCTCGATGCCGTCTTCATCCAGCTCCCGGGGCTTGAACGGATTGATTGGCGCCTGAATGGCCGAGGGTGCCACCAGCTCCGGAGAATAGGCGTAGCGGCCAGCGTGGAGGATCTGCATGCAGATCTTGCCATCAGCTCCATGCACCGCATCGGTAATGACCCTGTGCTTCTCGACTTCCTCTTCGGTGGTCATCTTGGCGGCGTGCTGGAAAACGCCCCCCTCCACATTCGGAGCAATACCGCCAGTCACGATCAGGCCGGCACCGCCTCTGGCACGCTCTGCATAGAATGCCGCAAGGCGTTCGAAGCCATTTTTGGCCTCTTCCAGGCCGGTGTGCATGGAGCCCATCAGGGTGCGGTTACGCAGTTTGGTAAAACCAAGGTCCAGTGGCTCAAGCAGGTTCGGGTACTTGGCAACGCCTGGCGTCGTGCTCGCGGTCATGTTTGCTCTCCTCATCGTGATCTCGGGCGGAACGCCTGTAAATGACAGGGCTCCGTTCATTGTTGAGCCTTAAACTACCCGCGCATCTTGCCATCGACAATATCCAGGGATAACATTTTATTATCTTTGCATAACATGTCAGACAAAGGCTTCAATGAACGCCCACCTCTCCAGCCCGTCAAAAAACCGAAACTCACTCGGGGACATCAGTGTTCTCTATGTGTCGGCTCTTTTGCGGGCCGCCGAAGCCGAAGGCGCCAGCAGCGCAGAACTGGCATCCCGTTTCCAGCTTGACCATCAGACCCTGACATCACCGGAAGCGCGCATCAGCATCCCGCGGTTTATGCGTCTGGGGCATGCCGCGATCAACGAGACCGGCAACCCGGCTCTCGGGCTGAGGATGGGTGCGCTATCACGCCCTGTCGACGCGGGTATTGCAGGGCTGGCCGGAGAAACCGCCGGCACCGCTGGCGCAGCACTCGCCACGCTGATTCGATACGCTCTGCTAACCAGCCGCAATAGCCGTGGCGTTCCAACGGTCCAACCGGAAACCCGGCAAGCAAAGTTCTACTCGATTCGTCCCTATAACGGCTTCAACTACTTCGTGGTGGATTCTGTTCTTGCCGCGTGGACCCAGTTTCTCAGGACCGTTACGGGCCGTTATGACGTTCTGGAGAAGGTCACTATCGAATACCGATCAATCGGCCAGGATGATTTGTTCGAGAGCTGGTTCCGCTGCCCCGTGCAGTTTGGAGCTTCGAGCAACAGCCTTACCGTTCGTCAGGACATTTGGGAAAGCGCCAGCCAGCAGGCTCAGCCCGCCATGCATGAAAAGCTTTCGGATCTCTGCGAACGGGAACTGCAGCAGATACGACGGGGGTGGACCACAGGCGACCGCGTAAAAAACCTTCTCACACCCCTGTTTCGGGGCGAGACACCCAGCCTGGAAACCATTGCAGTTAAACTGGGGATTGCGCCATGGACGCTCCAGAGACAACTGGCCGCCGAGGGAACCGGATTCAGGGAACTGGTGGATGAAACGCGAAAACAGTTAGCGCGGGATTATATTCGGGAGACAGAGACATCACTGGCGGAGATTGCCTGGCTTCTGGGTTTTGCCAATCCTGCGGCCTTCCACAAAGCCTACCGACGCTGGTTCAATCTAAGCCCCGGGGAGCACCGAAAGCAGATCAGGCATGGATGACATCGGTGATGGTTTCATCCCTTGCCTATAACTCCATGGCGTCGTCCCAGCCATCATCGTCTTCATATTCTTCGAACTGGTTTTCAATCAACTCTTCTTCGTAATCCCGCATCACAGCCTTCCTGATTCCTGAATTTTCAGAAATAGCCTAGAAGTTCTCAATGACAGAACGATGACAATGAAGCTTGGCGTTGAATGTAATGCAACTGGAGAAGTGTCGGATAACGTGAAAGGTAAAACGAGGGGAAAAAATGGCGGAGCGGACGGGACTCGAACCCGCGACCCCCGGCGTGACAGGCCGGTATTCTAACCAACTGAACTACCGCTCCGTGCGGGTCATCACAGCTCGCCTCGAAAAGGCTTGGCAATCAAGGGTGTGATTGCTCTGTGACAACGAGGGCGCATTATAAAGAGGCGCCCTGTTATGTCAACGCTTTTCCTAAAATATTTTCAGAAAAAGCGTTCTGTTACATGGCATCGACCATGGCGTCCTTGCCCTGGGCGGTTTTGCGGTATTCGATAGGTGTCATTCCGGACCAGCGTTTGAATGCGCGATAAAAAGTGCTGGGCTCAGAAAAGCCGGTCAGGTAGACAATCTCATCAATGGATTCATCGGTGGTTGCCAGCAACTGACGGGCCAGGCGATAGCGAAAATCCGCGAGTACCTGATTGAAACTGGTCTCGGCCTCTGTCAACCGGGTACGCAGGGTCCTCGGCTTGATGCCGAGCCGCTCGGCCACGGCATCGAGGGTGACCTCTCCACTATCGAGGAGCTCTGCGACAATCCGCTCCGCCTGACCAACGATGTCTTTCTTCTCCAACCGGGCAACCTGTTCGCTGGCAAACCGCTCGTGCAGATCCAGCAGCTCCGGCTCGGCATGCGGCGAGGCATGGGAAAGCAGCTTGGCCGGGAAATACAGCCGGTTTTCCGGCGCACCGAAGGTGACGTCGCACCCCAGCACCTCGCGAACATGATCCTGGCCCTCGGCACGCTCATGCTCGAACTCGATGCGTGACGGGTAAAAGTTGCCATCGGTGATGGAGCGGAAAAAGGTAATCAATCCCAGCACGAAACATTCATTGAAATGCCGTAAACGACGTACATCATCAGACGCTGCATCCAGAACCATGCAGGCATCGTCGCCCTCAATGAAGAAATCGGTGTTAGCAGCATCACTCAGCAGACGCTGATAGTTCTGGGCCCGACGCAGGCCCTCGCCGAAGGTTGGGCTGCTCAGAAAGAGGTATTCCAGCACCTGCCCCTTATACGCTGGCAGCAACTGTCCCAGATGCAGGCCAACATCCGGATCGCCGGAAACATCCTCAACAGCCTGCCAGAAGTACATCTGCGCACTGTGGGGAGTTCGAAGCTGTTCGGTATAAACGTAATTTTCATCCACACCCAGACGGCTGAAAATCGCATTGGTATCGATTCCCTTCTTTTTCATCGCCTCATAAATCAGGCGCAACATCACTCCCGCGTCACGAAGTTCCTGCATAAGATCCCGTTTTCTTATTTGTTGACTTCTACTTTGGCCGGCCGGACAGTCGCCGGGGCTCGCCAGGTCAATGCCTGATCTGGCAGGGTTTGCCACACTCCAGAGGTTTGTCAGATCCAGAGGGCCCAGAAAAGGCACCCTGTTAGACAATCGTCTTATATTAGAGCATATCAGGCCACGAACGCCGAGTTGTACCAAAATGTAAAAAAAAGCATATCCTCTGCTACTACGCTTTTACTCAGGCAGCGCCGGCATTTCCGGTCGAGGCTATAAAGGAGAATATCCATGCCAGAGACCCTCGTTTACCACACGACACCACCAGCTTTATTGCCCATGTATGGCAGAACACTGCTGCCGAAACAAAAGCAAACCGGCGGTGACGTCAGCATCCCGGAGTTGTCTGCCAGCCTGCTTGGCGTCAGTACTGCCGGCAAGAACCTCAAGCGCTACCAGCAGGTCTGTGGCTTCGCGGCAGGTAGTCATCTGCCCGTTACCTGGCCCCATGTGCTGGCTTTTCCACTGCACCTGAAACTGCTCACCGAGAAGGCCTTTCCCCTGCCGCTGCTGGGCCTGGTGCACCTGCGAAACACCATTACCCAGCACCGGCCGATCGGCACCGGGGAGAACCTGGATTTATCTGTACGACTGGGGAATACCGTAAAAAGTGACCGGGGCGTGGAGTTTGATCTCATCACCGAGGCTCGCTCGGCTGGCAAACTGGTCTGGGAAGAAGCGAGCACGACGTTGTTCCGACAACCGGATGGCGAGAGCAAGTCGTCCGGCAAAAAAACACCGCCAGAGCTGGAACGTTATCCAAACACCGAAAATTTCAAGGCGCCCGAATCGATTGGCCGGCAATACGCCCGGGTATCCGGCGACAGCAACCCGATCCACATGCATGCCCTGAGCGCCAAAGCGTTCGGCTTTCCACGGGCAATCGCCCACGGTATGTGGACCAAAGCCCACGCACTGGCGCTACTGGAACAACAGGAAGGCTGGCAAGCCAGTGCCCTCAGCATCAGCTGCCAGTTCAAGAAACCGCTGTTTCTGCCTGGTACAGCCCAGCTGAACTGGAAAACCGGAGAAACGGGGTGGGACTACCAGGTGCTGAATGCCAAAGGCGATGCGCCCCATCTGACCGGGCGCGTCGACTGGTTTTAGGCAGGCTTGCCATCCGGTGCGCAGGGGGAACCCTGGGCGCCGGCAACGGGCAACGTGAAATAGAAACAGGCACCACCGCCTTCCGGCCGCTCGAAACCGATGTCGCCACCCTGCGCCTGTATGAGGGAACGGCAGGTTGAAAGACCGATCCCCATCCCTTCATCCTTGGTCGTGAAGAACGGCAGGAACAGTTTCTCTTCGGCATCTTCCGAGAGGCCGATGCCATGATCCCGCACCTGGATTCGAACACAGGTGCCACCCTGCACACTGGCACTCACCTCTACCGGCGCGCTGGAATCAATACTGCTGGTCGCTTCCAGAGCGTTGCGAATCAGGTTCAGGGCGACCTGCTGTACCTGAACCGGATCGGCCAGAACCTCAGGCATGTCCTCAGGCACGGACAGCTCAATGGCGCCCTTGTTATTACGCATATCCACCTCGGCAAACTGCCGGGTATCTTCCAGCAACGCGGGCACTGACAGTACTTCCTTGCCCGTCGCCGGTTTTTTCATGAATCGACGAATGCGTCGGATGATTTCACTGGCGCGGTGGGACTGTGCCTCGATCTTGTCGAGGGTCTCCTGGAGCAGCCCCATATCAGGGCTTTCCTTTGCCATCATCCGCTTGGCGACCCGGGCATAATTGGTGATGGCGGTCAGCGGCTGGTTCACCTCATGGGCAACGCCGGCGGCCATTTCACCCATGGTGGTCAGGCGCGAGGTATGGGCAAGCTGATCGCGCTGTTCCTGAACCAGTTGCCGGGCATCCTCCAGCGCCTTTTCATTGTCCAGTTCGGCGGTGATATCCCGGAATACAACAACGGCACCGTGGAGCTCGTCAGAGTCCAGTTTCGGGGTTGAGCGGTACTCCGCCGGAAAGCCGGTTCCGTCGGCCCTTAGCATTCGGATATCCCGCTGGTTCTCGGCCACACCCTGCTGACAGGTCGCCTTCACCGGCAGTCCGTCCAGATTGTCACCGGCAGTCGCGAAGTGGGTTTCGAAGAAATCACGACCAATCAGCTCTTCCACCGGGCAGCCAACAATTGATGCCGCCGCCGGATTGGCAAATTCAATAATGCCGTTCTCATCGAGGCCGTAGATGCCTTCGCTGATGGAGTTCAGAATCCGGGCCTGGTCACTTTGCAGCTCCCGGTTGCGGGCCTGCAACTCTCTTTCAAGACGAATAACGCTGGCGTGAGTTTTCACGCGAGCGATCACTTCCTGGGACTGGAACGGCTTGGAGATGTAGTCGGCACCGCCGAGTGAAAAGCCCTTCACCTTTGCTTGCAGGTCGTCCAGCGCAGACAGAAAGACGACGGCACAGTCGGCCGTCTGCGGGGCGGCCTTGAGGCGCTCGCAGACTTCATAGCCGTCCATCTCCGGCATCATGATATCGAGGAGAATCACTTCGGGCTGATGGCGGTGGGCAAGGTCGAGGGCCTTTTCGCCCTCGTTGGCAATGAGTAGCCGGTAACCTTTATCCTTCAGGGTCTCATAGAGGACTTTGAGGTTCTGCGGATTGTCATCCACAAGCAGAACCGTCACCTCCGAGTTCTCGCTGACAGCTTCAGTCATAAATGTCGGGCCGGTTAGAAAAGTAACCGTATGATGCCGCCGGGATCACCCTGCGTCGATAAGGTCCTTTACGGACAGGACCATACGAACGAGATGTGCCAGGGAATGGGTTCCCATCTTGTGCATAACGCGGGAACGGTGGATCTCGACCGTGCGCTGGCTGATTTCCAACTCAATGGCAATCACCTTGTTGGCCTGACCGGCAATCATACGGTCCATGATCTCGTGTTCCCGGGGGGTCAGGCTCTTGATGCGGCGAATGATCTCCTGCTTCTCGTCCAGAGACTTGCGCTGCTCAAGGTCCTGTTTGAGGGCTGCCTCAATTTTCTCCAGCAGTGCCTCCTCACGGTAGGGCTTCTGGATGAAGTCCACAGCGCCCTCTTTCATGGCGTCGACGGCCATGGGGACGTCACCGTGACCCGTCACAAAGATAATCGGCAATATGGAGTGTTTTTCATTGAGCTTTTTCTGGAGCTCCATACCGTCCATGCCCGGCATGCGAATATCCAGCACAATGCAGCCTGCCATCTTGTCGGAATAGTCCTTCAGGAAAGCGGTTGCACTCTCATAGGTCTTTACCGGCTTGCCGTCGGATTTCAGCAGCAGCTCCAGGGAATCGCGGACTGCTTCATCGTCCTCAACAACGTACACGGTTTGCTGGATATCAGTCATGGGTGTGTTCTCTCCTGTCCGTTTTCTTATGATCGCCGGTCAGTGAATTGACGGGTCTTTATGGTCGTCACGGGCATGTTCCTGGCGCTCGTGTTCCCGCATTTTTTCTAGCCGTTGCTGGATAATGCCAAAAACGCTCTGCTTCGGGTACCTGCCTTTGTCATCGGCCTTGCCCGCAGGCTTTCCAAGCAGCAGCGTGATGGCCTCTTCAACACGGGCGACCGCGTAAACCGCAAACTGCCCCCCGCGCACTGCCTGCACCACTTCGCTGTCAAGCATCAGGTTCTGCACATTGGTGGATGGCACAATGACACCCTGGCTGCCTGAAAGCCCACCCTTGAGCTGGCAGGTGGTAAAAAAGCCTTCCACTTTTTCGTTGACACCGCCAATGGGCTGAACCTCACCAAACTGGTTGACCGACCCCGTAATCGCAAGATCCTGCCGAACCGGTATACCGGAAAGGGACGAAATCAGCGCGCACAGCTCTGCCAGAGAAGCACTGTCTCCGTCCACTTCACCGTAGTTCTGCTCGAAGGTCAGACTGGCCGACAGGTGCATCGGATCGTTGACCGCAAAATGGGAGGCTAGCCAGGAGCTCAGGATCATCACGCCCTTGGAGTGCAGATTGCCACCAAGCTTTACATCTCGCTCAATATCCATGACCGCGCCATCTCCATAATAGCAGGTAGCGGTGACACGGTTGGAAAGACCGAACTCAAATCCACCCGTGGACAGCACCGAGAGTGCATTAACCTGGCCAACACACGTGCCACTTGTAGTTACGAGCGTTGTGCCATCACGGATGGAATCATAGAACTGATCCCGTATCCGGCTGCTGCGGTATTTCGCGCTTTCCAGCGCTCGCTCAACGTGCAGGTCCTGGATCAGCTTGGCACCGGCCTGACGGGCCCAGAAATCGGATTCCCGCAGCAGGTTGGCAATATCGGCTGCATGCAGGGACAGTCGATCCTGATGCTCGGCCATACGGGCACTGTGTTCAATCACCCGGGCAACCGCCTTGTTCGAACAGTGCAGTAGCTTCTTCTCGCTCACCAGGCTGGCGATGAACTTGGCATATAACAGCTGACTGTCATCGGAACGGTACATTTCGTTCTCGAAATCCGCGGTGACTCGAAACAGCTCGGCGAATTCGGAATCGTATTCCTGCAGCAACATCCAGGTTTCACGGTCGCCGAACAGAACAATCTTGACGTCCAGGGGCACCGATTCCGGTTCAATTGAGATGGTTCCGGACAGCGTCAGTTCCCGTTCCAGTGAATTTATCTGTATGGACTTCGAACGCAGCGCACGCTTGAGGCCATCCCATACGAACGGTTGCTCCAGAACCTTGATGGCGTCCATCAACAGATAGCCGCCGTTGGCCCTGTGCAGGCTGCCCGGGCGAATCAGGGAGAAATCCGTGAACACGGTGCCCTTGTAGGTGACGTTCTCAACGTAACCGAACAGGTTGTGGTAGGTGGGGTTGTCCTCCACAACCATCGGCACTTCGTTGGTTTTCTGATGCACCAGAACATTGACGAGGTAACGGCGGGGCATCTTCTTGTCGAGGGACGCATACGCAATCGCTGCCTGCTCCTCGTTGTCATCGAGGAAAATCTCCAGATTTTCAACCAGGTCCGCCCGAACCGCTTCAAAGAAGGCGACCACGTCCGGCAGATCCTTGTATTTCTCGATCAGCTCATCAATCTGATGGCCTGAGATACTCTCGAGGGTCTCCTGGTTCAGGGCTTGCTGTTTATCAGCGTATTCCTGCTCCCAGTCCGCCAGTTTGCGAAGCGCCTGCCGGAGCTTTTTCTCAAGCTTGTTGATGGCATCTTCGAACTTGTCGCGCTGCTCATCGGTCAGAGCCTGGAAAGATTCCGCAGTGTGGGGTTCGTCGCCATTCATGGCCACCAACCGATAACCGCCCGGGGTTGTCACAGTGAGGCTGACTTTTTTGCGCTTGGCCTGGGCCGCCACCTTCTCCAGCTCGTCTTCCTGCTTTTTGCCGTATTCGTTTTTCAACTGTTCCGAGCGCTCAAGAAAGCTGTCGCTGTCAAAGGTCTGGGGAATAACCTTGACCAGGCGACTCATCAGCTTTTCCATATCCTGTTTGAGCTGGGTACCCTTCCCGGCCGGGAGCTGCAACAGCTTCGGAATGCGCGGCTCCTCGAAGTTGGCCACGTAGCACCAGTCATGGCTCTGCTGATCCGTATCCACATGATGCTCGAGGTAACGCAGCATCATGGTGCGCTTACCCAGGCCATTACGGCCAACGGCATAGACGTTGTAACCGCCATGGGGCATTGCCAGAGCAAAACGCACAGCCTCCTGGGCACGGTTCTGGCCAACGATTTCAGCCAGGGGCTCCAGTTGCTTGGTGGTTTTGAACGGCAGATCTTTCAGAACACAGGCTTTGTAAAGCTGGTGCAGAGGCAGTGACTTCAAGGTTTGGTCCTGTAACGGTTAACACATTGGCCGGTCATTGTAGATTCTGCGGTCGGCTCTGTCGCGTTCAGCACGAAGATTTCTGGAGTCGCGCACAGTGCGCGGGATTTTGTTAGGCAGTTCACAATTCCGCCGCCGCTCATTTTTCAGCCAGCCTTTCCGGAACTACACTTCATGTCCCAACCATAAAAACAATGCACGCAACGGACGCCAGCGTATGACCAATGATTCCGCAGAGCGCAGAATCAAGGATCGTTACCCCGCCTCCTGCCTGAAGGTCCAGCTCCGGGAGCGTAGCTTCCTTGGTCGTGGCAAACAGCCCACGCCGGTTACCTGCCTGGACCTCAACCGGTACGGAATGGCAGTGCTATGCCCCCGACCAGTAGAGCCGGGCGCCCGTCTGTTCATGGATTTTGACGGCAAGTACATCAGCGAATCGCGGGTTTGTGCACGGGTGGTGGAATGCCAGCCCTTCCAGACCGGCTATCGCGTCAGTGTCCAGTTCAGCTATTGCCTGGACAAGAAGGGCTATTCACGAACTGTCGACAATGCCCTGTCGCGGATTGAAGGCTTCTACAACCGGTTTGCCAGCTGAGCCAGGCCTTCGGAATCAAACCAGCCCGGCGTCAAGGCTGGCCGCAACATACATCCCCAGCTCCCGACACTGATCTTCAAACTCTTCCCGGTATTCACCCCGGCAGATCAAAGGCTCCTGGACCAGCTTCCAGCGCAGCCCGGTGGTAATGCTTTCTATTGCCCGCTTGGTGCCCGTGCCGTCATGGCCGGCGCGAATGTAATAGGCAAAAGGCAGCCCCTGGGTTTTCTCGAGGCAGGGATAATAGCTGCGATCGAAGAAGTCTTTTAAAGCACCACTCATATACCCGAGATTCTCAGTGGTGCCCAGAATAATGGCGTCGCAGGCCAGAACGTCATCGGGACCGGCGTCCAGGGGCGCCAGCACCTTTACCTCTACGCTTTCGATGTCTTCATGGTGCGCCCCCTGCTCGGCCGCCTCCCGAAGCTTGAGAGTATTTGGGGAAGGTGCATGAGCGACTATCAATAATCTCTTTCTTGCTTCCATACAGACCCTGATTTGTAGCTGAAGAGCAAAGAATTTGGGCACCTGGAGAGTATGGATTCATTCTTAGGCCAGCTCAAACCGGAGGAAGACGCAGCAAGCACAGATGCTCATTATTTGAGCAGCACAGAGGCAAAAATAGTCGATCTGTTACTAGGACTTTTAAACGATCTGAACCGATACCTTGCAAAGACTTCTGCTTACCATGGATTACAAGGTGAACCGCGAAAGGAGGAGAAGTCGATGCGTTATCTCAACGGAAAAAAACTAAAGGCACTCTATCGTCGACTAAGATACAGGAGCTGGATCAAAAGCCAGTTGCAGCAGGCAGGCGGGGCAGATTACCTGGAGCGGCTAGAGGTCGATATTGGCGCTGAACCGGGTCACTTTCGGCGGGAGTTGGAAGAAAAGTTAATACCTGAAAAGAAAAGCGAAGGTAGCAAGGGCGCGACAGGCCTTAATTTTCGCCTACCGCCCCTATCGTCTTCGCCTGGTAACGTTTAGAGCAGCTCGCCGTTGGCTTCTGCGGGCTCTTCTTTTGCGTCTTTCTTGGGTTCAGGCTTGGGCATCAACTTGTCCCGAACCTTGGCTTCGATCTCGTTGGCAATGTCCATGTTTTCTTCCAGGAACTTGCAGGCGTTGGCCTTGCCCTGACCGATCTTGTCGCCATTGTAGGCGTACCAGGCTCCGGACTTGTCGACAAAGCCTTCCTTGACGCCCATATCCAGCACTTCCGCCATGTGGTAAATGCCCTTACCGTACATAATCTGGAACTCGGCCTGCTTGAACGGCGGCGATACTTTGTTCTTGACTACTTTCACGCGGGTCTCGTTACCGACCACTTCGTCACCATCTTTCACGGCACCAATGCGGCGGATATCAAGGCGAACGGAGGAGTAGAATTTCAGCGCGTTACCACCGGTGGTGGTTTCGGGCGAGCCAAACATAACCCCGATTTTCATACGGATCTGGTTGATGAAAATCATCAGGCAGTTAGCGTGTTTGACATTACCGGTCAGCTTGCGAAGCGCCTGGGACATCAGTCGCGCCTGCAGACCCACGTGGCTGTCGCCCATTTCACCCTCGATTTCCGCTTTCGGGGTCAGGGCCGCCACGGAGTCCACGATGATTACGTCTACCGCATTGGAACGAACCAGCATGTCGGCAATTTCCAGGGCCTGCTCACCGGTATCCGGCTGGGACACCAGAAGGTCGTCCACATTGACGCCCAGCTTTTCGGCGTAAACCGGATCGAGCGCGTGCTCGGCATCCACGAATGCGCAGGTTTTGCCGGCTTTTTGTGCTTCGGCAATTACCTGGAGGGTGAGCGTCGTCTTACCGGAACTTTCCGGACCGTAGATTTCGCAAATTCGACCATATGGAAGACCGCCAATACCCAGGGCAACGTCCAGGCCAAGGGAACCGGTGGAGACCGCAGGAATGGCTTCGCGGGGCTGATCGCCCATTTTCATCACGGCGCCCTTGCCGAACTGGCGCTCAATCTGCCCAAGTGCTGCGCTCAATGCTTTCTTGCGGTTGTCTTCCATCAGTGCAAACCCTCTGTCGCCTGGGCCGCCACCCTCAGGAAAAGGCTGGCAGCGAAATAGTGAATCGGGAATCTGTACAGCTCGAACAGCCCATTCCCTGTATATTTGAACAGTATTAAAACATAACCCGCAGAGGAGACCAACCCCTCCGGATGTGAAAGCCGTCAGACTTCGTCCACAAAATTGTTAACCCCTTGAAGGGCAAAGAGAACGGCCTGCCTGCGGACCTGATCACGATCACCCTCAAAGTGTTTTACCACGGCCACGGTGGAGGCCGGGCTGCTACCCCAGGCAAACCAGACGGTGCCCACAGGCTTGTCATCGCTGCCACCGCCGGGCCCGGCAACACCACTGATAGCCACGGCAACGTCAGCATCTGTCGCCACCAGGGCACCGGCAACCATTTCCCGCACCACCGGTTCGCTGACCGCACCGTGTTCATCCAGCGATTTCCGGGTTACGCCCAGAAGCCCCTGCTTGGCCTCATTGCTGTACGTGACCAGGCCACCCAGCACGTAGGCCGAAGAACCGGCACGATCGGTCAGTACCTTCGCAACCCAGCCGCCGGTGCAACTCTCCGCCGTCGCAACTGTACGGCCGGTTGTCAGCAGTCGTTCACCAAGGCGGTTGCCTGCCTCTTCCAATTCCTGATCGCTGGCCAGCATAATGACCTCCTTCGTTTCATCACGGCGGTTATTTTCTTACAATTCACGCCTTCATCCAAAGCAAGGCTACCGGACCCGTTCATGTCAGCAGCTCAGACCGATCTTTCCAAGCACACCCCAATGATGCGGTTATTATTTGCAAAGCAGCCCTAAAAGCCTTGTGGGACAGGCCTTTGAGCAACTCAGACAAAAATAGGCCAAACCTCAAAACACGGTAAAACACGGACAAACACGCACCCTTTTGCCCCAAAATTGCCCCAACTCTTCAATGATTCTTCCGACTGCTTTGGACAACAAATACCGTCGGTGAGAACTTCCGATTCCTTGATTACGAGTGTGGAACTCTGATGCTGGGATCTCAACAGGAAGAGAAAACCTGACTTCTTGATTGAAGGATGTGTCAGAAAGATAGGAGAGCTTGGATTGCGCAGGAATTGTAGAAAGCCAGAGACTCCAGTTGATCGTTAGCCGCATTGACTTCGTCAGCTGGGAACTCCCACTCGAAGTCTTGCGGTGCCCTTCAACCGCCACATAGTTAATGACGGTTGAAGGGATACAGCTTTGTTTAAAAAATATTGGGTTAAGAGCAATATACCCCAGTCATCGCTTTTGAAGCGTTGAGGTTCAAAGGAATCTCTGAATGGCAGGTTGAGTTGTCTGAATTGCAAACTGACAAGCCATAATCGTTCTGGCTTGGGTCGATTCCTTTCAGAAGCACTCTTGATCCCTGACTTTTTGAAACCTCAATCCCATTCGCAAGCGTGAAATCCTGAGCCTTAGGCACTTCAAAGACTTTAAAGAACTCTCCCTCACGAAGGCTCAAACCATCCAACTTTTGGGTGTCAACCTCATATAAATTACATACATCAAGACCTGCTGCAGCCTGCGTGTAGGCGTCGGTGTTTGTACGATTCTCATTGAGAAGGGCGTGACTCAGAGGCCGGGCAACATAGGTCTCTCCCGATACGGCCTTGGCCAGTTCGAGACTATCAATAATACCCTTATCGAGAATCTCAGCGGCAGCACCGGTAAGCTCATCGTTTTTGGTCCCGGTAAGAAGGCGAATAATTCGACGCTCATCCGCCTCAGGTTCTTCGGCCTTGATCAGTGCGGCATGTCCAGACACGATCGGGGCTGAGAAGGATGTACCAGAAACAAGGACATAGTCCTCAACATCGTTGGTTGAAAACACCCTGCTGCCCGTGGCGTAGATGTCGACAACCTCACCGAAGTTTGAAAACCCAGACTTCTGGCCATCAAACCTATTTGATCCAACTGACACCACGCCTTCACAGTTTGAAGGATAGGTATTGGAAGCATCAATGTTATCGTTGCCAGCAGCACCAACAATCAGTATGCGCTTGGATCGAGCAATGTTGATCGCATCCTGCATGTAGTCCGGGCACTGAGTTTGAGCACCAAGGGACAAGTTGATTACATCGACTGGCTCACTAAGAGTTGCCACGCCGTCAACAGGCTCGCCTGCCAGCCACAGGATGGAATCAGAGATATCGCTAGTAAATCCTGCGCCAGCGCAAGAGAGGGCGCGGGCTGCGACAATATCAGCATCAACAATGCCGGCCATGCCTTTGCCATTGTTCGTGGTTGCAGCAGTTATGTGTGCGCCATGGTTACCGTGACGATGCTCACAGGTCGGGTCCAGAACGTTTTCCCGAAACTCAGGGCCGCGCTCAAAAAGGACCAGGTTAGCACCTTCAGAGAAGGTTATGTCGCCAGTTTCCACGAAGCCGCCATCGACAAAGCCAATGCGCATACGCTGACTTCGGTCATAGACGGTCTGGGCCTGACTGATGTTCAGACGACCAGTAAAGCCTTGCTCTCTGTCCTGCCAAATCTCTTGGTCAAACAGCTTCGGGTCATTGTAGACCTGGCTATCCGTAGAGCTTCCACGGACAGTAGAAGGAGCCGGGATCTCTTTGACCGGCTTGATGTTATGAACCTTCTGAGCGATCTCAATATCACCTACGGTGGCATCGTTTTCCAAACGCTCAATGGCCTCATCCACTTCATCACTGGAAACAATAAGGCGCTTCCAACGATATTTCGGAGATTCATCCTGAGAGGTCCCTTCCTCGGCTCCGATAACCTTGTAGACGATGATGACCTTCTCGCTGATGGATTCCTCCGACAGGGATTTGATCGGTGCAGGCTCATTAGCAATGGCCAGACAGGGCGCGCTGAGAATCAGCGCAGCTGCCAGTGTTGTTTTCAGTGTCATAGCCACTCCTTAAAGACCTGTCAGGGGCGCGAGAATTTCGAATCCGGAAACGTAAGACACTTGGCCTGTTTCTGAATCGGTGGTCAGCATTGATTCATCGAAGTACCGGCTGAAACGAGCCTGCGACTCAACATACTCAAGTCCGGAATTCGGCAGAGTCGACATCACAGCACTCGATGTGGCGTCCAAATTACGAATCATTCCGTAGCCGTAGTCGTCGTGACTAGCCAGTTCAGAAACCGCAGTGTTGAGATAGCTTTGTAGAGCGCTCTCACCAATGGTTCCCGCCTGGTAGTCGTCATAAGCCTGAGAGAGCTGCTGAAAACTCGATTCGGCCGATTCGTATGTCGATTGGGCAGTTGCATCGAAGTCATCAATCAGTTCATCCCGCCGAGCCGGAGTCAGATCTTCACGCAGATAACCAAGGTCAACGAGATACTCATAAATCTTTTTGTCTTCCGACAGTGCCAGAATTTCCTCAGCATTTTGCTGAATAGCGAAAGCCTGCGATTCGAGCGCTTGAGCAGAGGTGTTGATGCCCATGATTTCGTAGCGCTGGATCAGCGTGTCTTTACCCTTGGACATGTACAGGTCATACACCCCAAGCACGGGCTTATCCAGATTGCTCGCTGTGATAGTGACCTCGGTCCCATCGAACGAGAGATTTAAGCTGTCAGACGGCTCAACCGGTTCGATCTTATTGATGGCGTTAGTAGCGGAAAAGCTGTCAGCGCTGTTCTCAGCAATGGATAGTTCCTTAGTATCGCTAAGACGAACTGTCTGCGGCTTATCCTCACCGCCTCCACCACCACAACCTGTGCTTAAAAGCGCTACTGCAATACATGGTACAAACGCTTTATTGAACGTCATTCAATATCCTTATTTTTTGATATTACTCTGCCCTGATACACCTGCTATCAGGAACCTGGGGGGAAATTGAGGGCTCAGTTGACGCCGTTAGCAGCATCAACAAGAGGATTACCAGTGGGGCTATTTCGAGAATTGGTTTTGTATGCCTTGATTAATTCGCCGTCGGCATCGAAGCGAACAATAGTTGTTTCGTTCGTATTTCCACCGAAATGACGGATTTCGGTATACGGGTAGGACCAGATTTCCTGGCCATTACTCTCATTGATTTCGGGAGGGAACCCCAGAATTTGTTCAACCTCAGCCGTTGTCATACCCGACCGCAAGCTTTCGAGATCTTGATCGGATACTTGCACCCCATTTGTGTACGGTTGGAACAGTCCACCTACTGCATTGCCAACGCCTTCCGCAACGGCGCCAATTCCATCTTTCACGCCTTCTGCGGCAGTCGAAAACCCGTTCTGGCTCCCGCCAGAAGTTGCGCAACCAGAGAGAGCAACGGAAGCCAAAACTACCGCGCACACAAACTTTCCATGATTCTTGTTCACTGAGAGATCCTTTTGTTCGTTTCCAGAAAATAATCCAGCCAACTGGCGGCCGCGATTCGAATAGGAAACTACCACTTCTCCCCCTAACTAGCTGCACAACGCTTGCCCAATTAGATCAAAAAAACGCCATTTAACAACCTTTTACAAGCCAATTAATTATTACGGGGCTAACTACCTTTGGATTCAAAAGCAGACGCTTGCGCGGCTACATAGACAAAAATTCGAAAGATCGTTCTTGAGCGAACTGGCAACCATGCCTACACTCTTTTGGTCATTTGGTGGACTGCAAAAGAAAGAGGGATCTTCGCATGAAAGGACTGATCTGCACCGCAGGGTTACTCCTGCTTCTACTAAGCTCAACCGCAAGCGCAATCTGTACCAGCTCTGGCTCCTTCAAAACCTGCACCGACAACCAAGGTAATAGCTACACCGTCCAAAAGTTCGGCAACCAAACCTACATGACGGGGAACAACGGCCGCACGGGATCAAGCTGGTCGTCGAACTCGACAACGATCGGTAATACCACCTTTCAACAAGGCCGCTCTGCCGATGGCGGTTCCTGGAACCAGACAATTCAAAACATTGGAAATACCCAGTACCGGACTGGCACAGACAGCGACGGCAATAGCTTCAGCACCACCTGCAACCAGTTTGGGTGTAACTAAGCGCGTCGTGCCGTTATTTGCAGTGTTTAGGCATAAGAACTTATCTGGGATAGCGACTAGCCTCTGACAACTCAAACAAGGGTTTGGGAGACAAGCAGGGCTCTATCGACCTAAAAGCCAACCAAAAGTTTTGATGATGCCCACGTGGAATGAAGTTGGTGAGCGCAACGGGAAGGTAGCGTGGGCTCCCTTTTGACTGGCCCTGAGGGTGAGAGCTTGTAGCCATTCCACTGTTCTATTGCCCCTTTCAGAGTGAAGGATCGTTGCGTAACAAACATCACATCAAGGAGAGAAAATGAGAAGGGTGATGAGAAATTGCGGCCTTGCAGCAAGCCTGTTTTTTTTGTCCACAGGTGTAGGCCACAGCGCACCTAATCCTCCGCTATGCATAGATTCCATATGTATTGAAGATGAGGTTTCCAAGATAAAAGACTTGGATTGGATGCCTTTAAAGCCAACTGAGGCAAGCCAGACCCAGTGGGACGAGGCCCTGGCATTCTGGCAGACTATCTTTCCGAACGCACAAAGCTCGAATCTTGAAAAGCTCCGACAAAATCTAGTCAAACATCGGTTTGATCGTAACTTCATTGAATTTCTGGAAAAGCGCCCGACAATTTGTCGCTTTGAGACTTTCAAAGGTTGGATTGAGGATGAAGACCAGCTGTATTCCGTAAGTGTCGCCCCAGACACTGACTACCAATGGAGAGTAGTACGAATTTCCAAATTTTATCGGAATATACCGAACTCGGATCAAGTTTCAGCCTACGTAAAGGCAGTGAAAACCAAGTACACGCAATGGGAAAAGGATGATCACTGGGGTGATGGAGAGGCCCCTGTCAACTGGGAGAAAAACCCGATTTCCCATGAATACGACTTTCATTTTTCCTTGAGACATCTGGTTATCTATGGATCGACACCGGAACACGCTGAAAGTGGTTGGGCTCGGTCATTTGATCACTTCATCAAGCATAGAGAACAGCTTTCCGGTAAAGGCGCGACTCCCATGGAAGTTTTCGATTCTGACAAATACGATAATCTGTACAAATACTCTGAGCCCTGCACACCCGAGGTAAATTTATAGATTTGGATACATCATAGTGACCATCGGGCATATCTCAGCGCGGGTAAGTCCAGTACAGTAATCAACAGGGTCGCATTAATGCTCAAAAATAAGGATACCTACCTTCAAGAGTGCCGCGAATTTTGTGAGACTCGTAAATTTGTCGCTGAGCGCTGGGAGTGTAGTGGCATAGTAAATCTGGCCACCTGATTTTGAGTGTATGATCACTCACATAATGAATCAGGTGAAGACGATGGCGAAAACTAGAAACTTC
>NZ_RJUQ01000019.1:0-192488 GCF_003751355.1 Marinobacter sp. 3-2
CCTGATATTTCATATCCGAAATACCTCGGCCAGCGCCCACACGAATTACTTGGTCAACTTTTTAAAGAGCGTTTGAGCTGTTGCTCAATCAAGGCCGCGTATTCTACATCGTAGCGCCACCTTGTCAACCGTTAATCCGAAGAATTTTAAAGCTCATTTTCTTCAGCACTTTCAAACGGTTACTTCTGCCTGGAAAACCGCTGTAAGTGGCTTGTCCCTCAGAAGTGGTGCGCATTCTACAGGCGTCAGGAAAACTGTCAACGAGGTTTTTGAATTAATTTATAGCGGTATCGGTTTCCACGTACCCGCCTGATCATTCAGTGATCAGATCGTCTTCTTTTTACTCAAAATCAGCCTCTGACAAACGGAATCAGAGCGCGACTCCCGTTCCATTTCCAGCGAAGCGCCAGCAGAACTGCGACTATCAGGCCGTACACCACCATTTCTCCAACGTCACTGCGGGACTGCCAGATGAAATGAACCCATGCCGCTATCGCAATCGGGTACACCAGCTTATGCAAGCCTTTCCATTGCCGGCCCATCCGCCTCATCATCCCCTTTGTTGAGGTTAACGCCAGTGGCACAAGCATAAGGAAAGACACCGCCCCCGCCAGGATATATGGCCGCTTGGTGAACGTGGCCCATAGATCGCTCCAGCCAAGAATGAACTGCAGAAACGCCAATACATGCAACACCGCATAAAAGAACGCAAACAGGCCAAGCATCCGGCGGACCCGAATCCACGCTCCCCACCCTGTCCAACGCTTGAGCGGTGTCATGCATAAGGTAGCAATCAATAACTGAAATGCCGCGATGCCCAGCGACTCTGTTACTTCTTGCCCGGGATCCGGGCCGAGGGACTGGCTGGCAATGCTGGCAATCAGCACCAACAGGGGAACGCTGGCGAGCAGCGCTACCAGCAGGCGAAACGCCAGCACAAACCCCGGTTGGTTCAGCACACGCTTCTCATTCATCAATAGAACTTGCTCAAATCCATGCCCTTGTACAGATCGGCAACCTGTTCTTCATAGCCATTGAACTTGACGGTTTCCATGTAGTTGGGAGAGAGCAAGCCAGAGGGCAGCCTGCGCTCCCGCTTCTGGCTCCACCTCGGATGGTCGACTTCAGGGTTCACGTTGGCATAGAAGCCATACTCCTGGGGCGCAAGCATTTCCCAGGTAGTCTTGGGGCGCTCCTCCTGAAAGCGAATCTTGACGATCGACTTGATGCTCTTGAAACCGTACTTCCAGGGCACGACCAGCCGGATAGGCGCGCCATTCTGATTTGGCATGGTCTTGCCGTAGAGCCCAACAGCCAGGAAGCTTAACTCGTTCATTGCCTCGTCCATGCGAAGACCTTCCTGATAAGGCCAGTCGATAGTGCTGAACAGCGAGCGCTGACCTCGCATCTGGTCCGGATCATAGAGGGTCTCGAAATAGACGTACTTCGCCCTGGAAGTCGGTTCGAGCCGCTTGAGAATGTCGGCCAAGGGGATCCCGATCCAGGGAATCACCATCGACCAGGCCTCGACACAACGAAGCCGATACACCCGTTCCTGATACTCGTGAGGTTTCAGCAGATCTTCCAACGCATACTCACCGGGCCGATCACATTCGCCTTCAACAACCACGGACCAGGGATCAACGGTCATCTCATCGGCGTACTTCGCCGGATCCCCTTTTCCAGTGCCGAACTCGTAAAAGTTGTTGTAACGGGTTACGTCCTCAAAAGGGGTTTTTTCCTCGTCGGTGGAAAAGCCGGGCATCGGAACAAAATCCAGCGCTTCTCCCGGGACAGGAAGCTTCGCTGCCGACAACAGACCGGGCACTGAAAGGCCAGCGGCCACAGCCAGGGTGCCGGACATAAATTGACGTCGGTTCAGGTAAACAGACTCGGGCGTAACTTCAGAATGAGGCAAAGCCCAGGAAGGGCGTTTCTTGATGAGCATGGAAAGTCTCCGTCGGGGCATCAGCCAGCAAAGGCGTTGACCGGAGACTGTCTTGAAAATTCCCGGACCTCACTGAGGAGGCCCGGAAGGGGTGCTCAGTCAGCGGCGCCTGGAGCTTTCCGTGGCTTGCCACGGAAAAGCGCACGAACAGGGCCGGACAACGCGTATATCAGAAATCCAGTAAACAATACGGTTGCAGGATCCAGCGCGATCACTACGAAAACCAGCACCACAAGCAGAATGGCGGCAAACGGTACACGGCCACGCAGGTCCAGATCCTTGAAACTGCGGTACAGAATATTACTCACCATCAAAACACCGGCACCTCCGACCACAAACATGGTCAACAAGGTGAGCCAGGTAGACGGTTCGAAAAGATGGAAACACCAGACCAGGCCCGCGACACAGGCAGCCGCAGCCGGACTCGGCAAGCCGACAAAGAACTTCTTATCGACCGAGCCAATCTGGGTATTGAACCGTGCCAGGCGCAAAGCGGCGCCAGCCACGTAGATAAAGGTGATAGCCCAACCAACCTTGTCGAAGGCGTTCAGTGACCAGAAAAAGGCTACCAGCCCGGGAGCGACGCCGAAGGCCACCATGTCGGCCAGACTGTCGTACTCCTCACCGAATTTACTCTGGGTATTGGTCATCCGGGCGACCCGGCCGTCGAGACCGTCCAGAATCATCGACACAAAAATAGCGATGGCGGCATTGTCAAAGACGCCGTTGGCGGCAGAAACAATGGCGTAAAAACCTGAGAACAGCGAAGCGGTTGTGAGCGCATTGGGAAGCAGGTATATCCCCTTGCGGCGCACGGGCGCACCTCCTACCAGCTCTTCTTCAACCACTTCCCCGGCCTCGACTTCATAGTCCGGGTTCTGCTTGCCGTCGGCGGATTTTCTTTCTTCAGTCATTCCCATTACTCCGGAAAGCGTTTGGGCGGAGTATATACGAAAAACGCGGCCACCCGGGCCGCGTTTTTCAAAACCAGGCGGAATTCCGCTTAGTTTTTGTCCTTATCCACGATCTTGTTCGCGGAGATCCAGGGCATCATGCCGCGCAGTTTTTCACCAACCACTTCGATTTCGTGGGCAGCGTTCTGGCGACGACGCGCCGTCATGGACGGATAATTCAGAGCGCCTTCAGAGATAAACATCTTGGCGTACTCGCCGCTCTGGATGCGCTTCAGTGCGTTACGCATCGCTTCACGGGACTGCTCGTTGATGATTTCGGGACCGGTCACATACTCGCCATACTCCGCGTTGTTGGAGATGGAGTAGTTCATGTTGGCTATACCGCCCTCGTACATCAGATCGACGATCAACTTCAGCTCGTGCAGACACTCGAAGTACGCCATTTCCGGCTCGTAACCGCCTTCCACGAGCGTTTCGAACGCCGCTTTAACCAGCTCCACGGTACCACCACAGAGAACGGCCTGCTCACCGAACAGATCGGTTTCGGTCTCATCCTTGAACGTGGTTTCGATGATGCCGGTACGGCCGCCACCGATACCGCTGGCGTAGGACAGAGCCAGATTCTTGGCGTTGCCGGAGGAATCCTGGAAGATAGCGATCAGGTCGGGAATACCACCGCCGTTGGCGAACTCGGTGCGCACGGTGTGGCCCGGTGCCTTGGGAGCAATCATGATGACGTCCAGATCCTTACGCGGAACGATCTGGTTGTAGTGGATAGCAAAGCCGTGGGCGAACGCCAGGGTGGCGCCTTGCTGCAGATTCGGCTCGATTTCCGCCTTGTACAGCTGGGCCTGGTATTCGTCCGGAGTCAGGACCATGACAACGTCGGCGGCGGCAACGGCAGACGGCACGTCGCTGGTCTTCAGACCATAGGCTTCCGCCTTGGCGATGGAAGAAGAACCCGGGCGCAGGCCCACGGTCACGTCAACGCCGGACTCTTTCAGGTTGCACGCGTGAGCGTGGCCCTGGGAGCCGAAACCAATGATGGCAACTTTCTTGCCCTGGATGATGGAAAGATCGCAATCCTTATCGTAGTAAACCTGCATGAGAAACCTCTGTTATTTGTGATGGCCCCGAAGAGCCATATTGTTCAAACCCTGTTTGAAATCGTTAAAGGCTGAGCACCTTCTCGCCCCGGGCGATACCGGATACACCGCTGCGCACCACTTCCAGTACGCCCGACGTGCCAACAGCCTGAATAAAGCCGTCCAGCTTTTCGCTGTCACCTGCCAACTGAACCGTGTAAACGGAACTGGTCACATCCACGATCTGGCCGCGGAAAATGTCTACCGTACGCTTGATCTCAGCACGCTGGGAACCCGTGGCTTTCAGCTTGACCAGCATCAGTTCGCGTTCGATATGGGCGCCTTCGGTGAGATCCACCAGCTTGACGACTTCAATCAGCTTGTTCAGTTGTTTGGTGATCTGTTCGATCACCTTGTCAGAACCCGTGGTGGTCACCGTCAGACGGGACAACGTCTCGTCCTCGGTTGGCGCCACGGTGAGTGTTTCGATGTTGTAATTGCGCTGGGAAAACAGACCCACCACCCGCGACAGGGCGCCAGGTTCGTTTTCAAGCAAAACAGAAATGATTCGACGCATGATCAGACCCTCTCCGTCTTGCTGAGCCACATATCTTTCATGGAACCCCGGGCAACCTGCATCGGATACACGTGCTCAAAGCGATCCACGTAGATATCCACGAATACCAGCTCGTCTTTCATGGCCAGCACTTCTTTTAGCTTGGTCTCCAGGTCCTCCTTCTTCTCAATCCGGACACCCTTGTGGCCGTAGGCTTCCGCCAGCTTGATGAAGTCGGGCAGGGACTCCATGTAGGACTCGGCATGGCGGGACTCGTAGTTCATGTCCTGCCATTGCTTGACCATACCCAGAGCCTGGTTATTCAGATTAATGATCTTAACCGGCAGGTTGTACTGCTTGCAGGTCGACAGCTCCTGGATGTTCATCTGGATACTGCCCTCACCGGTAATGCACAGCACTTCGTCGTCCGGATGGGTCAGTTTTACCCCCATGGCCGCCGGCAGGCCGAAGCCCATGGTGCCGAGACCACCGGAATTGATCCAGCGGTTGGGCTTATCGAACTTGTAGTACTGGGCCGCGAACATCTGATGCTGACCAACATCGGAAGTCACGAAGGCTTCGCCGTTGGTCAAGCGACACAGCATTTCGATGACTTCCTGGGGCTTGATCACATCCGGGCTGGTCTCATAGCGCATGCCATGGAATGCTCGCCACTCGTCGATCTGCTTCCACCAGGAAGCAATTGCGTCCGCGTCCGGCTTTTCCTTGGCTTCCTTCACCAGCGACAGCATTTCCTTGAGCACAGCGTCAACCGGGCCAACGATGGGCACATCGGCATCCACGGTTTTGGAAATCGAGGCCGGGTCGATGTCGATATGGATGATGCGCGCGCCCGGACAGAACTTCTCGGTAGCATTGGTCACCCGATCATCAAAACGGGCTCCCACGCAGAGAATGAGATCCGAGTGGTGCATGGCCATGTTGGCTTCGTACGTGCCGTGCATGCCAAGCCAGCCCAGGTGCTGTTTATCGCTGGCCGGGTAACAACCAATGCCCATCAGGGTATTGGTGATCGGATAGCCCAGCAGCCGTACCAACTCAGTCAGCTGATCCGATGCCTTGCCCAGAACAACCCCACCGCCTGCGTAGATAATTGGGCGCTTCGCCGCCAGCATCATGTCGACCGCTTTCTTGATCTGACCGGCATGGCCGCGAATAGCGGGGTTGTAGGAGCGCAGTTTGACCTTCTTGGGATAGGCGTACTCGTAACGCTCGTTCGGCGTGGTCATATCCTTGGGAATATCCACGACCACAGGACCGGGGCGACCGGTCGCGGCAATATAATACGCCTTACGGATAATCTCCGGGATTTCCTCGGGATGACGGACACTGAGATTGTGCTTAACCACCGGACGGGAGACACCCATCATATCGGTTTCCTGGAACGCGTCCTCGCCGATGAGGGTGGACGCAACCTGGCCGCACAGAACCACCATGGGGATGGAATCCATGAATGCGGTGGCAATGCCAGTGATGGTGTTGGTGGCTCCAGGACCCGAGGTCACCAGTACGGTACCTGGTTTTCCGGTCGCGCGGGCATAACCGTCGGCCATGTGGACCGCCGCCTGCTCGTGCCTTACCAGAATGTGCTTGACTTTGTCCTGCCTGAACAGCGCATCATAAATATGAAGGGCTGCACCACCCGGATAGCCGTATATGTATTCGATGCCTTCATCTTGAAGGGACCGGATCAGCATATCGGCGCCAGACAATAACTCCACGATTTTCTACCCTCTTCTACGAGTGAATGAGCCGGGAAGGCTCCCGGTTGCCTGGATTCACGGTGTCCATGCTTCTTTTGAAAGCGGAACCGGCTGCTCCTCCACACCTTGTTAAGAGGTTGTCTCCTGGCCAGCCGCCCTCCTGAGGGTTGCGGAGAACGGCCAATCAACGGGTTGCACGTAAGCAACAACCATCCCGCGACGGATGCGCGGCGCGTTCAGTGTGGTAATTGATGGGGGATACTCGCTCGGGATTGCCTGCCGTATTGACCCCAGTCTTCAGGCAATCGGTAATTCTGACAGCGCGAAACTCCCTGTCAATAGCCGCTGCAGGTTTCTGTGCCTATACTGGCCGAAGGTCTGCCATGCTTGGAACAAATCCGATACAAAGATTTGAACCAGACAGAAGAAAATCCGCCATAGCGATGGCATGATAGGCAACATTGAGATTAAAAAAACGGGCCCGGTCTATCCAGGTTGTCTGCCTGCCCGGGAGCAGTGAACATACGCGAGTTGAGCCATGAACAGAAAAATCCTGACGCTGACCTTATTGCTGGCCGTTGTACCAGGTGTCGCCACGAGCGCCTCTGTCTATAAATGGACCGATGAAAACGGAGTTACCCACTTTGGCGACCGACAACCCACGGGCTCGAAGGCCGAGCGGGTCAATGTGCGTTCCGGCACTTCTACCGATGCTTCTGGCAACCGGCAAAGCCCTCAGGAGCGTCTGCAGAATATGCAGGAACAGCAGAACGAGCAGGCGGAACAGCGCCAGGAAACGGCAGTTGAGGAGGCCCGCAGAAAACAGCGTGAGGCGAACTGCGCGACCGCACGCTCCAACCTGGACGTGATTGACCGTAACGCACGAATCCGCATTGAAGAAAATGGCGAGCAACGCTACCTCAGCCCAGAGGAAATTGCCGAAAAGCGGGCAGAATTTGAGCGGATTGCGGAAGAGAACTGCGGACCGGAAGAACAGTAAGACGAAAAAAAGGGGTCAGATGAAAGCTTTCATCTGACCCCGGTTTCAAGTTCAAGCTTTGGCGAATGCCAGGTGGTGGTCCTCCACCGTACCCTTGATGACATCACCCGGCACAAACTCTCCCTGTAGCAAACGCTGAGCCAGCGGATTCTCGATCATTCGCTGAATAGCCCGCTTCAAAGGCCGCGCGCCATATACCGGGTCGTAGCCGACTTCGGCCAGCAACTCCATCGCAGCGTCATCCAGCTCCAGCTTCATATCCTGTTCTTTAAGGCGCTTGCTCAGAGACTCGATCTGAATCCGGGCAATGCCCTGGATCTGACTCTCCGCCAGCGGGTGGAACACCACCACTTCATCCACGCGGTTGATGAACTCGGGGCGGAAATGAGTGCCGACGACTTCCATGACGGCATTCTTCATGACCTCGTAGTTCTCCTCGCCGGCCTTCTGCTGGATGATGTCCGAGCCGAGGTTTGAGGTCATGACAATGACCGTGTTCCGGAAGTCGACGGTCCTGCCCTGCCCGTCCGTCAGGCGACCATCCTCAAGTACCTGCAGAAGTATGTTGAACACATCCGGATGGGCTTTTTCCACCTCATCCAGCAACAAGACGGAATACGGCCGGCGGCGAACCGCTTCGGTCAGGTAGCCACCTTCCTCGTAGCCGACATAGCCCGGAGGCGCACCAATCAGGCGGGCCACGGAATGCTTCTCCATGAACTCGGACATATCGATGCGCACCATGGCTTCCTCGGTATCAAACAGGAAGGACGCCAGGGCCTTGCACAGCTCGGTTTTACCCACGCCGGTCGGGCCAAGGAACAGGAACGAACCGTTGGGGCGATTGGGATCGGACAACCCCGCCCGCGAACGGCGCACGGCGTTGGACACAGCTTCAACCGCCTCATCCTGGCCGATAACCCGACCATGGAGCGCTTCTTCCATGCGCATCAGCTTTTCCCGCTCCCCTTCGAGCATCTTGGACACCGGGATGCCGGTCCACTTCGAGACAATCTCGGCGATCTCCTCGTCGGTTACCCGGTTGCGAAGCAGCTTCATTTCCATCATTTCTGCCTGGCTGGCCATATCCAGCTGGCGCTCAAGCTCAGGAATCTGCCCGTACTGGAGCTCGGACATCTTGCCGAGATCACCGGCACGACGGGCATTCTCCAGATCGATGCGAGCCTGCTCCAGACGGCTCTTGATCTTCTGGGAACCATGCAGCGCGGCCTTTTCGGTATTCCAGACTTCTTCCAGATCGGCGTATTCGCGCTCGACACCGGTGATCACGTCAGACAGCTCCGACAGGCGCTTTTTCGAGGCAGCATCGGTCTCTTTCTTCAGAGCCTCACGCTCGATTTTCAGCTGAATCAGGCGACGCTCAAGGCGATCCAGCGCCTCCGGCTTCGAATCCATTTCCATACGAATCTGGGAAGCCGCCTCATCTACCAGATCAATGGCCTTGTCCGGCAGCTGACGGTCGGCAATGTAACGATGCGACAGTTTGGCGGCGGCGATAATGGCGCCATCTGTCACCTCAACCCCGTGGTGAACTTCATAACGCTCTTTCAGGCCCCGCAGGATGGCGATGGTATCTTCCTCACTGGGTTCGCTGACCAGTACTTTCTGGAAGCGACGCTCAAGAGCCGCGTCCTTCTCGATATTTTCACGGTATTCGTCCAGGGTGGTCGCGCCCACGCAGTGCAGCTCGCCACGAGCGAGCGCCGGCTTGAGCATATTACCCGCATCCATGGAGCCTTCGGCCTTGCCGGCACCAACCATGGTGTGAATCTCGTCAATGAACAGGATGATCTGACCTTCCTGCTTGGACAGTTCGTTCAGAACAGCTTTCAGGCGTTCTTCAAACTCACCCCGGAACTTAGCGCCGGCAATAAGGGCACCCATATCGAGTGACAGGACTTTCTTGTCCTTGAGGCCATCGGGCACCTCGCCGTTGACGATACGCTGGGCCAACCCTTCGACGATGGCGGTTTTACCAACGCCGGGCTCACCGATGAGGACCGGGTTGTTCTTCCGGCGACGCTGCAATACCTGGATGGTGCGGCGAATTTCATCATCGCGGCCGATCACCGGGTCCAGCTTGCCGGCCTCCGCTCGCTCGGTAAGGTCGATGGTGTATTTGGAAAGAGCCTGACGGTTTTCTTCGGCACTGGCGTCGTTGACGGCTTCGCCGCCGCGAACGTCGTCAATGGCCTTTTCGAGGGCAGCTTTATCAACGCCCTGCTCCCTGAGCACCCGGCCCAGTGTACCCCGGTCTTCCAGGGCGGCCAGCAACATGAGCTCACTGGAGATGTACTGGTCTTTGCGTTTCTGGGCGAGCTTGTCGGCAATGTTGAACAGCCGGCCCATGTCATTGGACATGGAGACGTCGCCGGCCGATCCCTGCACTTCCGGCAGGTTTTCGATTTCCCGGGCGATCGCCTGGCGAATGCGTCCGGGCTCTGCGCCGGCCTGCTTGAGCAGCGGCTTGATCGCGCTGCCTTCCTGATCAAGCAGTGCCTGCATCAGGTGCACCGGCTCAATGAAGTTGTGATCTTTTCCGACCGCGATGGACTGTGCGTCCGCGAGGGCGGTCTGCAACTTGCTGGTCAGCTTGTCGATTCTCATGTGTACTTTCCCCAAATTTCTGCGAATACCGTGGTGCCTTGGGTGGCGGATATTCGATTGCTTTGACAGTTAATGTAGGGGCAAGTAGAGGGACTTCAAGCGGGGCGGCGGTGTATTCGTCAGAAAATTGACGGCCGTCATTTTGAGATTGGGACTTGGGTGCAGGTCTGGTGCAGGACTACTTTCCAGAACACGCCGTGAATACATCCCTGTAGGCTTGGCTGCAGCATCCATGCTGCAGACAGTTCTGGAAAGTAGCCCTGCACCAGCCCCCGAAATTCTCGATTACAACCAGAGCCAAACAATAAAAGACAATAAAAGACAATAATAGTCAGTCTGTTAGACAGATTAACGTTGCCATCCGCCCGGTCCGGCCATCCCTGCGGTAAGAAAAAAACCGATCTGAATCCTGAACGGTACACAGGCCACCGCCAGTCACGCTGGAAACACCGAGATGATTCAGCCGCAAAGTGGCAAGTGCATAGATATCTGCCATGAAATGACCCGGCTGAGCGCCTCCCGCTCTGAAGGCGTGGACCGCTTTGGGATCATGGTCAAGGAAGGCTTCACGCACTTCCGGGCCGACCTCGAAGCTGTCCGGACCGATGGCCGGGCCGAGCCAGGCTTGCAGGGTTTCGGGCGCAACCGCCATCTCGCTCACCAGATTCTCGATAACACCACCACACAGGCTTCGCCAGCCACAGTGGGCGGCGCCAACAACTGTTCCTTCGCGATCGGCAAGGATAACGGGCAGGCAGTCAGCAGTGAGAATGGCGCAGGCGATGCCCGGATGACGGGTGTAGCTGGCGTCAGCCTCGGCCGTTTGTCCGACGTTGTTCGGCGTTAGCTCAACGACCGCGGCACCGTGTACCTGGTTGAGCCAACCAATACGGGCGCTATCCAGCTTCAAGGACTCGGCGAGTCTTCGCCGATTCTCTTGCACGTGTTCAGGATTGTCTTCGACATGAACACCGAGGTTTAGGCTTTTCCATGGCTGAGCGCTGACACCGCCGACGCGGGTTGTGCTGATGGCCCGCACTCTATCGGGCGCAGGCCAGTCCGGTTTGAGGGCATCACCTTCAATAGTCACGGGTTTCCAGTTCCCGGGCGTGTTTGCGGAGAGCTTCGATCAAGGCAACCATATCCTCAGGCAGGGGAACCTCCCAGGTCATGATTTCACCGGTTTCCGGGTGTTCCAGGGTGAGCTGCCGGGCATGGAGAGCCTGGCGGTTGAACGCCGAGAGGGCCTCTCGAAGCTCGTCAGTGGTTCCCTTGGGCAGTCTCAGCCGACCTCCATAGAGCGGATCTCCGACCAGCGGGTGTTTTACATGGGCCATATGAACCCGGATCTGATGGGTTCGGCCGCTTTCCAGTTTGCAGCGGACGTGAGTGTGGGCGGCAAAACGTTCCACCAGGCGATAATGGGTGACCGCCGGTTTGCCGGAGGCGACGACCGCCATTTTCTTGCGCTCCCGAGGATGCCGGCCGATGGGCGCATCAACCGTTGCGCCGCCGGTGAGGGTGCCAACGACGACGGCCTCGTACTCACGACCCATGGTTCGGGTTTGCAGCTGATCGACCAGGGACGTATGCGCAATCAGACTACGAGCCACGACCATAATGCCCGAGGTGTCTTTGTCGAGGCGGTGTACGATACCCGCCCTCGGCAGATTCTCGACCTCAGGTGCGTAGTTCAGCAGGGCATTGACCAGGGTTCCATCGGCATGGCCGGCGGCCGGGTGCACCACCAGGCCCGCGGGCTTGTTGATGACCAGCAAGTGCTCGTCCTCATAGACGATATCGAGCGAGATTTCCTCGGCCTGCCAGCTCACCTGAGCTTCCGGCTCGGCATCCAGCGCCAGGCGATCGTCCAGCATCACTTTGTCCCGAGGTTTTCGCACCTCGCCATTTACTGTTAGCGCGCCGCTTTTGATCCAGGATTGCAGGCGGGAACGGGAGTGTTCGGGCATCAGCTCTGCTGCGGCCTGATCCAGGCGCCTGTCGCTCAATTCCGGCGGCACAACGAAGTTGGCGAGGATTCGTTTTTCAGATGACATTAAGCCCCCAGGGCCTGTGTGTGTTACGTTTCGGTCAGATTATTGGAAACAGCGGGGCATTGCTCTGCACATGGCGTCACTTCCCCGCTACAATGACTGCCCTTGAATCAATCGACATTATACGGGATTCCGGAATGAGATCAGGTCTTCGTTTGCTCCTACTTTCCACACTGGTTGTTCTGGTCAGTGCCTGCGCCTCCAACAAGCAGGAGGAAGTGCTTCCGGAGAAGACCTATTACGAGAACGCACGCGAGGCCATGACCTCTGGAAACTTCAATGAGGCAGAGCAGAACCTGGACGCCCTGGAAACCTATTACCCCTTCGGTCGCTACGCAGAGCAGGCCCAGCTTGACCTGATCTATGCCCGCTACCAGAACCTCGACCTCGAGGGCTCCCGTGCGGCCGCCGACCGGTTCCTGCGTCTTAACCCTCAAAGCGACCATGCAGACTACGCACTCTACATGCGCGGCCTGGCCTCCTATAACCTCGATATCGGCCTTGCGGCCCGCTATTTCCCGATTGATGTCGCGGCTCGGGATCCCGGTGAGCAGTTGCAGTCTTTCCGCGATTTTTCTGAACTTCTGAACCGCTATCCGGACAGCCAGTACGTCGCGGATGCCCGCCAGCGAATGATCGCGGTGCGCAATCGCATGGCCGAACTGGAACTCTACGCGGCCCGCTACTATGTGAAACGCCAGGCCTATGTCGCAGCCAACAACCGGGCAAGATACATCATCGAGAATTACCCGACAGCGACGGTCACCGAAGAGGCCCTGATTATCCTCGCGGAAACCTTCCGCTTCCTCGAACTGAGAAAAGGATCGCAGGATGCCATTGCCATGCTGCGCACCAACTTTCCGGAGAGTGACGCCTTCAATGCCGACGGCGAGTTTGATGTGGACCTGCTGAAGGGCGAAAACCGGTCACTGACGAACGTCGTAACCTTTGGTTTGATGGGCGACGAATAAAGTCTGAAATCGGGGCCAGGTGGTAATGCCATCTGACCCCAAACTCCCGCGTCTACTTCCCGCTTTTCCAGCCATTTGTGATCGGATAGCGCCGGTCTTTCCCAAACCCGCGCTCCGTAATACGGACGCCGATCGGTGCCTGCCTGCGTTTATACTCGTTGATATCTACAAGGCGAATAACCCGCTCAACGTCGACTCGCTCGAAACCTTCCGCAACGATCGCATCGGCACTGAAATCCCGCTCTACATACAGATTCAGGATCTGATCGAGCACGTCATAACCGGGCAGGCTGTCCTCGTCTTTCTGATCCGGCGCCAGCTCTGCCGAGGGTGGACGGGTGATCACCCGCTCGGGGATCACTTCGCCCTCCGAAAGCGTGTTGCGGTATTTGGCCAGACGGAACACCAGGGTTTTGGGCACATCCTTGAGAACGTCAAAGCCGCCCGCCATATCGCCATAGAGCGTTGAATAGCCCACTGCCATCTCGCTCTTGTTTCCGGTGGTCAGCACCAGGGAACCGAACTTGTTGGACAGGGACATCAACAAGACGCCACGCAGTCGCGCCTGCAGGTTTTCCTCGGTTGTATCCGGCGTAGTGCCCTCAAAAGGCCCGGCCAGAGTTTCCATAAAGGCGTCGTACATGGGCTCAATCGAGAACACGTCGTACTGCACGCCCAGGGCAACGGCCTCCGCTTCGGCATCCTCAAGGCTCATGCTGGAGGTGTAGCGAAACGGCATCATCACCGCGCGTACCCGATCCTTGCCCAGTGCATCGACGGCAACCGCCAGAGTCACTGCCGAGTCGATACCGCCTGAAAGCCCGAGAACCACCGATTTGAATCCGTTCTTGTTGACGTAATCCCGTACACCGGTCACCAGGGCGCGGTAGACATTGGCCTCCAGCGTCGGCTCTTCCGGCAAAGCCTGGGATACCGGCTGACAGTGGTGCTCGCACAGAAAGTCGACCGCATATAATCCTTCACCAAACTGAGGGGCCTCTGCAGTCAGCACACCGGAATGGTCAAACACCATGGAGCCACCGTCAAAAACCAGCTCGTCCTGACCGCCCACCAGATTCACATAAACGATACTGACCAGATTCTCCCGTGACTTCCGCTCAAGCAACGCCTTCCTGCGTGCCTGTTTATCGATATCGTAGGGCGAGGCATTGAGGTTCAGGATAAGACGGGCGCCTGCAGCGGCGCTGTCCTCCACAGGCCCCTCCTTCCATAAATCCTCACACACAGTAATTCCCACCGGAACGCCCCGGATATCCAGAGTCAGGACATCCCGGCCCTCGGCAAAATAACGCTTCTCGTCAAAGACCTGATAGTTGGGCGGGAAACGCTTGAAATACCGACCGGTAATTTCGCCGGCGTCTATGACCACCGCCGCGTTATACAGCAGCGCGCCATGGCGAAGGGGAGCACCGATAACGATCACCGGATCCAGCCTTTCCGCCTGCAGCCTTTCCAGCGCCTCATTAACGCGAACTTCCATGCTGGGCCGCAAGAGCAAATCTTCAGGTGGATAGCCAGTCAGGCAAAGCTCCGGGAACACCACCACGTCCGCCTGATGCTCGGACGATGCCCGGCGGGCTGCGTCCAGAACTAGCTCGGTATTGCCAGGAATATCGCCTACCAGAAAATCCAATTGGGCCATCACCACCCGCAATTTTCTTGGAGACTCCCCGGACGCTGCCTGGTTTCCGGACACGGACATAAATCGGCTCCTGTAACTCATTGCCATGAAAAGGCTATTATAACCCCGCATAGGCGTGGATTTCTTCCGAACAACAGCGGATTCCTGTAAATCATGGCAGCAGATACACCAGTACGATCGGCCGAAGCGCTCGGCCCGGCCCCTTCGACACCGTCCGGAATCCAACAGGCCAAGCTGTTCAGGATCTACAACCACTACCGACTAGTGGTGAGCCTGATGCTGGTGGCACTGCTATTCGTGGATCCCGTCAACTTTGATATGCGCTTCCGACTGCTGGATTATTATCAGGCCGGCGTTTCCGCCTACCTCGGCCTGAACGCGTTTATTGCGTTGCTTCTGATCGCCGGATTTCACCCCAGCCAGCGCCACATAACACTTTCAATCCTGCTGGACATTCTGATCATGCATGGCCTGTTGCTCGCCAGCACAGGCATTACCAACGGCCTTGCCAACCTTGTGATTGTTTCGGTGGCCGCGGGCAACATTCTGACGCCAAGCCGCATGGGAACCTTCTATGCAGCGCTGGCAGCCATCTGCTCCCTCGGGATCTCAGGATGGGCAGTTCTGACCCTCGGAGAGTCGGCTGACGATATTGTTCGAGCCGGTTCACTGGGTATCCTCTACTTTGCAGCCGCTTTCGTCCTGCAAAGCATCTCCCGGCGAATGATGCGCAGCGAGGCATTGGCTACCAGCCGCGCCCGGAGCATCGCTGAACTTGAGAAAATCAACCAGCAGATCATTCAACGCATGCGCACCGGCATTCTGGTGCTCGACCGTTTCGGCCAGATCCGCCTTGCCAACGCCGCCGCCGAAGAGCTTTTATACGGCGCCCCAAAAGTCTCGGCACCGATTCACGAGCGAGCGACCGTTTTGCCAAAGCCACTCAAACAGGGCCTGGACGCATGGCTGAAGGACCCGACACAGCGCATCGAACCCTTTCAACCCTCACCCACCTCGCCGCTATTGCAGGCCAACTTTACTCAGTTGGACCAGGAGCGAGGCGACCAGATCCTTGTATTCATCGAAGATATGAGCAAAGTCACCCAGCAGGCCCAGCAAATGAAGCTGGCATCGCTGGGCCGACTCACGGCCGGCATTGCCCATGAAATCCGCAATCCGCTGGGGGCGATCAGCCACGCGGCCCAGCTCATGGAGGAATCTCCTAACCTCGACCCCGGTGATCATCAGATGCTCGGGATCATCCGGCGCCATTCGCGGCGGGTGAATGGCATCATCGAGAACGTGCTTGATCTTTCCAGGCGTCGAGCTGCCAACGCAGATCTGATCGAAGTTGCTCCATGGCTACAGGAATTCAAAGAAGACTTTCTGCAAACGCAGAATGAAGGCCGCGCTGAGGCCGAAATCATTCTTAAAATCGATCCCCAACTGCCATCTGCGAGATTCGACAAGAGCCAGATTGAACAGGTCATGGTGAATCTTTGCGACAACGGGCTACGCTACAGTGAACAGCACTCGGGGCAGCGAAGAATCGGCATCCATGCGGGGGCAACTGAGGACGGAGAGCGAACCTATATTGATGTCCGCGACCAGGGCCCTGGCATTGCACCCGAGCACAGAAATTCTGTGTTCGAACCCTTTTTCACCACAGACAAGACCGGAACCGGGCTCGGGCTTTATCTGGCCCGGGAACTGTGCGAGGCTAATCAGGCCCATCTTTCGCTGGTAGAAGATAACAAACCCGGCTGCTGTTTTCGCATTACATTTGCTCATCCGGGGCGGATGATCTGAACCGGCGCCGGCGGATATCGGGCGCTTGAACAACGACATGGAACCGACGACACAAGATGACCAAATACACAGCGCTGATCGTTGATGATGAACCGGACATCCGGGAGTTACTTGAGATCACCCTCACCCGGATGGGCATAACAACCCTCACGGCCCCCGACCTCACCAGCGCCCGGAAATTGCTGGAACAGGACACCACCCACCTCTGCCTGACCGACATGAACCTGCCAGACGGTAATGGCATTGAACTGGTCCAGTGGATTCAGAAACACTCTCCGGCCACGCCTGTTGCGGTGATCACAGCGTACGGCAACATGGACACCGCGATTGAATCGCTCAAAGCCGGGGCTTTTGATTTCGTGTCCAAACCGGTGGAGCTGCCCCGACTAAGGGAACTGGTCAATAGCGCCCTCAAACTCGCTGAGCCCAAGGCAGACGCGGAAGATACAGCCGACGAGCCAGGCCTGCTACTCGGCAAATCACCAGAGATTCGAAAACTCCGGAACCAGACCCGAAAACTGGCCCGAAGCCAGGCCCCCGTGTTTATCAGTGGCGAATCTGGCAGTGGTAAAGAGCTGGTGGCCCGAATGATCCACCTCCAGGGGCCCCGTCGCGAAGGCCCATTCATTGCAGTCAACTGCGGTGCGATACCCTCGGAACTCATGGAAAGCGAATTCTTTGGCCACAAAAAAGGCAGCTTTACCGGGGCCGTGGAGAACAAAGACGGTCTGTTCCGCTCTGCAAACGGCGGCACACTGTTTCTTGATGAAGTGGCAGACCTGCCCCTGGCCATGCAGGTGAAACTACTCCGTGCCATACAGGAAAAAGCCGTGCGGCCAGTCGGGGATACCAAGGAAGTGCCCGTCGACATTCGGGTACTGAGCGCCACCCACAAGAACCTGCCGGACCTGGTTCAGGAGGGCAGTTTCCGCCAGGATCTTTTCTACCGGATTAACGTGATCGAACTGGCAGTACCCCCCCTGAGAGAGCGGCCCGACGACATCCCCCTACTCGCAAACCATATTCTTGAACGGATCGCGAAGGAGTACGAGTGTGATCCTGCCTCGTTAACGGCAGCGGCGGTCGAGCGGCTGTGCGGCTATGAATTCCCTGGCAACGTTCGAGAACTGGAGAATGTATTGGAACGAGCGTTTACCTTGTGCGACGCCGACCAGATAGATGCGGATGATCTTCATCTGGGTAATGGAGTACAGCATGCGGCCTCAGCAACCCAGATTATCGCCGAAGGACAGGCTGGCGAGGGAGAGGGCGTTGCTGTGCCTGATGGAGAAATCGATCTGGAGGGATACCTGGAGAAGATAGAACGACAGGCGATTGAGAAAGCGCTTGAGGCGACGAGGTGGAACAAGACGGCGGCTGCGAAACGACTGGGAATCAGTTTTCGGGCGCTTCGGTATCGGTTGAAGAAGTTGGGGATGGAGTGACCCGGTCACATTTACGGAATCAAAGAATCTGATATGGTTTGCAGGGCAGAAAATGGAACAGGAAGTTCCATCTGCCTGTGAATGAAACCCAAGACATTATTACAAGGAAGTATCAGTTGAACATTTACTCGAAATGCGGCTTCACGCTGGTCGAGCTCGCTATAGTATTGGCATTGAGCTCAATCATTCTTGCCTTCGCCATTCCGGGAACCGCAAACCTCATCAACCACTCAGGTCGCCATGCGGCCCTTGCGGATCTCATCGCAACTCTGAATCTTGCCCGAAATACCGCGATCAATGAGCAGACAACGGTTACTCTCTGCGCGATCGGCAATGATTCAAAATGTGCGAATGATTGGTCATTTCCGATCGTCGCATTTCGTGACCCCACTCGCTCCAGACAGATCACAAACGATACTCAAATCGTGCGGGTCATGCACTCAGTGGAAGCTGGCCGTTTGGTTGTTCGATCCGGGATCCACAATTACTTTCGATTTCAAAGCAGCGGTTGGTCAAGAGGCACTTTGGGCCACTTTATCTGGTGCCCGGACTCAGATGACGATCGGCACGCGGCTCAGGTAAGAATTAATATGGGAGGACGACCACAGGTAGCCAGGGATTATGATGGAGACGGAGTGGTAGAAGATGCCTCCGGAGATCCGATAACTTGCGAAGGCATCTGACAGATGAGGACTCTAATCCCAATTAACTCTCTGCCCATTCGACAGTAAAGCAATGGTACCGCCACCCTGGCCATTTTTGGGCTGGGCCTCAATGCGAAACGCAGTTGCAGACTGACTGTCGATCACGAGGTCATAGAATTTGGCATTGCCATCCAAAGGCGCTTCATTTGGAAAAATGTCATCTGCATCAGCACCGATAGTGGCACCAACATATGACATATTCTGAGTGTGGTAACGCTCTAATGCGTTTGCCAAGGACATCAAAGCGCTTTTGGCATCCGCTGCTCTGGCATCTTCCACATAGCGGTTATAGCTTGGCAAAGCGATGGCCGCAATGATGCCGATAATGGCCACCACGATCATTAGTTCGATCAAGGTAATACCCGATTGTCGCCTGATCACATTCATTTTTCATTCCAGCCGTTTTCATTTTGTCGGGGCCTTTCCAGGCCCCGGCGAATCAATATCAAATCAATCGTACAGTTCCTGCCAGCTCATCCTGCCCAGCGAAGATTGGTCTCCGCCAACATCAACCTCATCCGTCAGGATTTCGTTGTCGGAGCGAGTTGTGAACATAAAATCGCCAAGGAAGCCTGGCCGGTTCGGCAATCCTCCCTCGGTTTTATAGCCAACGAACTCATCACCAAGTTTTGGCCAGACAACTCGGTCGGGGGTGCGCCCATCAAGCCCAAACGCCATCAACCAGCCGCTTCCACCGACAGAACATGGATCGTCAGAGGGGATTGTGGAGTTGACGAACGCGTACTCACCGCGAACCTGAGGAGACTGGATAATTCGCTCGCCGGCTTCCGTAGTGAAGTCCACATACCAACCGTTTTCTCCGTCTAGGACTTCGCCGTCTGATTCTCGCACCTCGTAAGCTTGCCCCTCCACAGTGATGTTGCTCTCACTCAGGGTTCGAGACAACAGATCATCACGATCCAGATTCGAGGTTCCATCGTCAATTATGCCGTAAAACGACTGCGTGGCAGTGCTGGAGGTGTCATCAACCGTGAGATACTGTCCGGTACCAAACAGAACCAACAAACCGGGATCGGTATTGGTTGGATCTGCCAGGGGGTTACGAACCACCATGGGTGCAGCGGTTATCGGCTGCGCATTAGTGCCATCGGTCGCCGTAAACAAAGGAGCTGGGTTATTGGTGCTTCCGTGCACGGATGTCCAAGATCCATTGCTTTGCACTTCAGCAGCCCAAATATTACCTTCAAGATCTCCGGCATAAACCCTGTCGATTATGCGGTTTCCATCCAGATCCAATTGCCGCACCGGAGAAAGCCCCGCGGCACCCGCACTGGTATCAAAGGCGATGAATCGATAATCGCCAGGATCGCTCCAGTCACCATCAAGCCCTCCTTCAATGTCGAGCATGAACAAACCAGTAGCAGGGGTCTGGGAGTTATAGCCATTGCCGAAGAAAGCTGTCCATTTATATTCATTGTTACCCCACCGGGCGAGACCGATGGTCGGCGGCTCTGTGATATAACCCATCCGAGAATCGTCTTCGCTGGTGAACTCCCACATAAGCAGGTTGGCAGCGGAGCTCTCACTGATTTGGGTCGGATCGGTCACATCCAAGGCAAAAATACCCTGTCCACCGGCCCTGGCGCCACCGATCAGAATAGTGCGCCAATCAGCTCCTGTGCTTCCAGCGCCCTGGGTATAGACATCCGACACTACCGGTGAGAGATCGACGTAGAATCGATGTGAATAATCCGGATTTGTCAGATAGTGGAGACCCTGGTCCGACTCATTGGAAAAAAGAAATTCCGGGATGTAGGCGAACAGCTCTTTACCACCATCACTGCTGTCAGCTGAGAATGCGTGAAGCATACCGTCGTTCGCACCCACATAAACGACAGGCTTCCGATTTTGATTGGCAGCCCTGAAATCCGCGTAGGTGTCTGTCGATACCCCGAAAGGTTCAGCATTTGGCCAAGTAAGCGATGGACGGCTCACATAAACCGGAGTGGAGTTCACAATATCCCCAAGCAGGCTGTCCCGATCACGCATTCCAGCGATATCGCCACCTCGCAGATAATTAATCCTCTGCTGTCCGGTGGTAGCATCGCCCCCGTAACTCAGATCGGCCTGCTGATCTGAGTTAAGTTCATCCCAGCTTAATGAGACACCGCTGGTGCCATTGCTGGTGATCAAATCACGTGGGTCATTTGTAAGGTTCCTGCTATCCAATAACCCGGCAGCGCTCCAGGACTCGTTTTCGTTAATAGTGGGAGGGCCGCTCTCGTTTTCGGTCAAACCGAAAGCAAAAAGGTCACCCGTCCAAGAGGTGGAATCAAACTGAGCGCCAAATAGCAAGGTATCTGTTTCCAACGTTGCTGTATTGAACGTTACACCTGTTGAGGTCCCTTCAATATTCACAATATCGAAGAGAACGCCAGACAGGTCCGTGGCAAAGGTCTCAGGATCGGCGGCACTGAAGAACCCACCTCGACTATTCACAGACGCGTGAAGCAGGTCATCGATCTTTCCAGCGTTGGTCCCGGTACTAGGCCAGGTTATATCGTCGCCACTTTCAATGGCGGCAAAGGCATCATCCGGGTCTATGGAACCCGTAACACCCAGCCCGACACCATAAGTGGTCATGTGCTGCCAGAAAGCAGGGTTCAGTTCGGTTGGCCGGACGCGGTTATCCAGATCTGTCCGTAGATCGTTTTTCCAGTAATACATCGCGATATCTGCAAGCGTGTTATTGCGCTCGTCCGTAAATGGAGAAACAGCCTCGTAACTGAATTCTCCAATTGTGGGGCCGTCCGTGCCGTCTACATTATTAAAGCCAGATACAGAGTCGCCGTAATAACCATCAGTCATCAGTATCGTGAAGGCACGTCGACACTCCAACTGAGCCTCAGCGCTTGATGTGCCAGGCGTTGCTCCCCATGGGCCCTTGCTATCAGTCCGCTGAAAATACTCCCCCGCTGCATCCAGCGCTCCCTTCAAAGGAGTTCCTGCTGCCGGAACATCAGATGTGTAAAGTGTGTTGAAGAACGCGGCTCGATCGGTTCCAGAAAAGCTTCTCACCCCACTTGAAATCACCGAGGTATTTTCACCATCCACGCTCGAACTACCTTTGTTCAGACTTCCGTAACCGATTCTGAGATTCTCCGGCTGACGCGAAAAAGCATCCCCGATACCTGCTCGTGCCGCAAGGGTACGAGAACGGTGATAGCTGAACCAGTTGGCAAAGTTCTGCTCTTCTTGCGCGACTGTCCTCGATATATCAGAGGACCAGTCGAAGGAACTTATAGTTTGCTCCGCTCCAGTCACCAGATTCTTTTTATACGCCGTACCGCTTCGAAACTGGATTCTGTGATAAGTGCCGCCGCTCGGGTCTAAAACCAAATTGCCTGAAGCATCCTCGATGACATAAAAAGTCATGGGGTAATATGTGCGCCATTCGTTAAAGTTTCCTGAGCTATTACTACGCCAGAAAAAATGCTGATGTGATGACGTAAGATCCAGCGTGCCAGCAGCGCTCCTGCCAGGATTATACGGCGCAGCATCCGGGGCGACGGATGGCCACTGGGTTCGATCTTCTTTATACCAGGGTTGATAAGTCACCAGCGGATTATAAAACAATGAATTATTCGCGCTGGCCCTACCTGCTATGTTGAACGTGTTGTTGTCTTCAAATGATGGGATGCGAATCGAGTATGTCCCTCCCCCATACATATTATCTGCCGGAGGAAATAGATAGTTCGTGCCACCAGCTATTCCATCTGGTATGACCTCAAACTGCATCGAACCCGAATCATCCTTGATGAACATGATGTTAGGCTCAATCACAGAGGCCAGATACAGGGGTTCATCCGATAGTGGCCCCGGCGCCGAGTAGCCGCTGGTAGGTGCAATCACGAGAAGCCCGATCACAAAAGCGGGCAGTCTTTCTCTGAGTAAAGTCATACTGTACCTCCTGATGCGCCGTCAGAACTGACGGGCATAATAAGATTCGATTACCCGTCGGGATTCGCCTGTCGGCCCGGGGCTCCAGGCTACAATTCTGAAAGCCTGGGCGTTGGTGGCCCCAGTATCGTTGGTGTAACCTTCCACAACAATATCGGTGAGCTTTTCAGGTTCGTAAGCATCGCCCATGTGCTGGATAAAATAGCGTGGAGTTATCCCATCCACAGCCGTACCAGCGATGACATCTTCACTCGCCGCCCAGTCTAGCGCCAAAGGATCAGGCACTGCGTCGTCCTGGCCAAACAATCCGTCACTACCATCAAACACCGAGAGAACGTTAATTCCTTCCAAAGTTACTTCTGCGTCCCTGAGCGCAGACTCTGCAATCTCAAGAGACTGCATTCCCTCTCTTTCCCCCGAAACCATTCGCTCCTGCATGATCGTTCCCTGCATGCTGGAAACCGCCAGAAGCGTTAAAACCAATAACAATAGAAGCGAAAGAATGAGTGCCGCTCCGGTCTGTCTGTGGCTCTTGATCTTGCTCATGATCTCAGATCCTGTTTCTCATCGAGATAGTCGTCGAATAAACCCGATACAAAAATGTGTCATTGGCATTGCTGGTGGTTAGCAAGCCGGCATTCGCCACGCAATCCAGCCACCCGGGAAAACAATATTCCTGCTCACCATCCGTCACCCCATCGTTAGGCGAGCGAACCAGAACGCTGATACGCACAGCTATGGTATTATCAGCCTGTGTCCTACCAGCAACAGTCAGACCAATGGGGTCTTCCCAATTATTGACCTGACCGTTTTGATTGCTATCCACCCCGAACTGAATCTGAAAGTCGATAACATCCTGTAGCAGAGCAACCGGTGTGGAAAAGTTGCCAATACCGCTACCCGAGATACCAACTCCATCAGTCACCAATTCTCGGGTTCCATTTCCGTTATCCTGCAGGTAAAAGCGCTGCTGACGGGGCCTAAATACAGACGCTCCATTTGGATCGTCATTGTAATTAGTCGATAACGCTTGCGTGGAGTTTCCAGGACCGTCACTAACGTTTCCCGAATTGTGGACAACGACCTCATTATTCGTATTCAGATTAGTGATCTGAAAAATATCTCCCTGACTGCAGTTTGTAACGATAAGAATATCGTTAAGGTTGAAGGAATCACTGTCGTCAACTTGCAGGTTGGCTGCTTGCTGGCTCGGTTGGAACGTCACACTAATTTGGGAATTCCCGTTAACTCCACCGAGGTACAAGATATCCGAATTATCAACACCCGAATCGTTTTCAGCATCCAACCCGCGAAGCAATGCACCAACATCAAAACCAGTGTCATTGAGAATACTGTTAAGACGACCATCGCGAACGCCTTGGCTGCCCAGGCACCCCCAATAGGAAGCATTTCGAATTTCCCGGCCAATGATAGACGTTGCCAGGCGCCCCGTTTCCTGAATCCGCGCGCTCGCCTCTGAAACTCGGAAGCTCTGACTATTGGACGTAAATATCTGGGTGAGCCCGAGAGTAATAATGAGAGACAGGGCCAATGCCACTATCACCTCGATAATAGAGAGGCCAGCCTGGCTTGCAGAAATCCTCATTGCTCCAACCTCGCAGTCATGGTGTACGTTTGCTCGGCGGCATCACTTCCGTACTGGCGTTCATCCCACGTAATCGTGACGTTAACTGTATTGGCATTGAATGCCACCGCACCTTCTGCACCGGGTATATCCCGGTCCAAGGCCGCCTCCCAAGCGTCGACGTCAGCAGCAACCAGCGCGTTGTTGTCATTGGCTCTGATCATCTCCACCATTTCCAGCGCGTGAAGGTTAACTTGAGAGCGCAAATTGGAGTTATTGACCTGCTGAAGAGACAGATACTGCATCCCGACGACCCCTAGCAAGCCAACGAGCAGTACCAACAAAGCAACCAACACTTCAATAAGCGTAAAACCGTTGTGGGGAGTCGAACCGGTTACGAAAGCCATGCATTTATTCTCCGGGAATCTTGTGTACGCAGCCCGTTGTTACGGGCAGTTAAAATCGGTTGTGTCCACACGCCCGCCCGGCGTCACCGTTATGGTTCTGCCGTCACTGACGCCTGCACAGACATTAAATGCAACATTGCCTGCGCTGGTTGTTAGGCCGTTTGCGCGAAATGTTACTGCTCCCGCCGTAATGCTCAGACCACCATCAGACTCTTCAATCTGCCTGATGACATTACCGTTCGATGCCAAAGTAGTGGTCAAAGTATCTGCGGCCGATGTAACCGTCACCCGCTCCCCCCTGCGAACAGCCTCGCTTCGCGAGTAATTCAACAAGCCAACGATTGAGTTAGTGGTAGATACCACCCGATTGTTATCAATAATCCTTCCAAATTGGGGTATGGCAAAGCCTGCAATAACTGCGATAAGTGCAATCACAATCATCAACTCAACGAGAGTGAAGCCTCTGTTATTCGTCGTCAGGTACATAGTCTTATCCCACATTAACTATCCTTAAATTAAAAGCTTGGAGCAGAGCTCGCCAGCAGTATCTGACTAGCGGCGCACGAAAGCGGACGAGCGGCAATTAGATAGGGAAATTTCGAGAAGACATTCGCATTTTTGGAGGTGGCCATAATCTTTAAGCCGCCTCAAGAAGGAAGGCAGTAGGTGAACACTAACTTTTAGGAAACATTTACCACATCTATCCGAAGCTCTTTTGGCATAGAAAACACAATATTCTCCTCACGCCCGGCAATTTCCTCCGGAACGCTGCCGCCAAGCTCTCGCAGACGGGTAATAACTTCGTTCACCAGAACCTCGGGGGCAGAAGCTCCCGCAGTAACCCCAATCGAAGTCTTACCTTCCAGCCAGGCAGCATCGATCTGGGAGGCCTCATCAATCAGATAGGCCGGCGTGCCCATTCTCTCCGCGAGCTCGCGCAGGCGGTTTGAGTTGGAGCTGTTCGGCGAGCCAACCACCAGCATCAGGTCGCAGTCGCCGGCCAACTGCTTCACGGCATCCTGGCGGTTCTGGGTGGCGTAGCAGATATCGTCCTTGCGAGGGCCCTGGATCTCCGGGAACTTTGCGCGGAGCGCGTCAATGACGCGGGCGGTATCGTCCATGGACAGGGTGGTCTGGGTAACGTAAGAGAGCTTACCGGGGTCTTTAACCTCCAGGTTAGCCACGTCCTCCTCGTCTTCGACGAGGTAGATTTCGCCACCATTGCTATGGTCGTACTGCCCCATGGTGCCTTCTACTTCCGGATGGCCGTGGTGGCCGATCAGCACGCATTCCCTGCCATCGCGACTGTAGCGCATGACTTCCAGGTGCACCTTGGTAACCAACGGGCAGGTGGCGTCGAAGACTTTCAGGCCGCGGCGGGCGGCTTCGGTCTGTACCGCCTGGGAAACGCCGTGGGCGCTGAAGATAACGAGCTTGTCGTCTGGAACTTCGTCCAGCTCGTCCACGAAAATGGCGCCACGGTTGCGCAGGTTATCCACCACGAATTTATTGTGGACCACCTCGTGCCTCACGTAGATGGGCGCTCCGAACACGTCCAGCGCCCGGTTTACAATTTCGATGGCGCGGTCCACGCCGGCACAAAAACCTCGGGGATTGGCGAGTCGGATCTGCATATCAACCTGCTATTCTGGTTAGTGGGCCGGGCCTGCCGGTTCCACGTCGATGATTTCTACTTCAAACGTCAGTGTACGCCCTGCCAGGGGGTGATTGAAATCCACCTCCACTTCGTCACCTTCCACACGGCTGACAACACCGGGCAACTCGCTCTGGCGCGCGTCGGCAAAGGAAATCATTACGCCGGGTTCCAGCACCATATCGGGGCTGAACTCATGGCGCTTGAACGTCTGTACGTTATTCGGGTTGTGCTGGCCAAAGGCTTTCTCGGGCGGGACCTGGAAGCTGTCTTTATCACCAGCTTTCATACCCATCAGGTAAGCTTCGAAATTCTCCGGGAGGTTGTCATCGCCGATTTCCAGGGAGGCCGGCTCTTTCTCAAAGGTCGAGTCAATCACTTCGCCATCCGGGAACTTCAGGGCGAAGTGCAGTTTTACCCGGGTACCCTTGTCGACAGGCAGTTCATTCATAAGAGTTACTCACTCCTTTGCGCATCCCCGTCCGAATCGGCGGGTTTGCGGAACATATCAAGTATCATCATGGCGGCACCGATGGTGATCGCGGTGTCTGCCAGGTTAAAGGCGGGAAAGTGCCAGTCCTGCCAGTAAAAGTGCAGGAAATCGACCACATAGCCATGCACCACCCGATCATAGACGTTGCCCAAGGCGCCGCCGAGTATCAGTACGATGGCAATGGCGGTCCAGGTCTCATGACGCTGCAGGTTTTTCAGCCAGTAGATCAGTACCACGCTGACCACCAGCGCCAGGGTTACAAAGAACCAGCGTTGCCAGCCGGCAGCTTCAGCCAGGAAGCTGAACGCTGCGCCGGTGTTGTGGAGCAGCGTCAGATTGAACATGGGTATGACCGGCACAGGGTCGCCATAGGTCAGCATAGCGGTGGCCATGGCCTTGGTGCCGAGATCCAGAACGATCACCAGTACCGCCAGCCAAAGCCACTTCAGTTTGCTTCCGGTGACCTGCTCCGTCATGGTCGCTTCCATCAGGCGTAGGCGCGGGCTTCGCCGGGCCCTTCCACGTTGGTCACACAGCGACCACAGAGATCGTCGTACTTGGCATTACGTCCGACATCTTCCCGGTGGTGCCAGCAGCGCTCGCACTTGGTGTGAGCGGCAGGTGTCACCTTCACCCGGAGACCTTCATGGGAGGTCATTTCCGCATCGCCCGCTTCTGAAACTGGCTTAACGCTAGCCTCGGAGGTAATCAGAACAAACCGCAGCTCCTCACCCAGGTGCTTCAGATCGGCAGCCAGGTCGCCTTCGCAGAACAGAGTCACCTCGGCACTGAGCGAACCTTTGATTTCACCCCGAGCCCTGGCTTCCTCCAGGCACTTGTTGACGGCCTCTTTAACACTGTACATCTCGCGCCAGTAGTCGCGGCCAAGCTCGGCGTTGTCCGGCAGTGCTGTGAGGCCTTCGTACCAGGTTTCATAGAACACGGTATCGCCGCGCTTACCCGGCAGATGCTGCCAGATTTCATCAGCGGTGAAGCTGAGAATCGGGGCAATCCAGCGAACGAGCGCTTCGGCCACATGGTACAGGGCTGTCTGGCAGGAACGACGCGCCAGACTGTCGGCCTGGGTGGTGTACTGGCGATCCTTGATGATATCCAGATAGAAGCCGCCCAGGGTGGCTTCACAGAAGTTGTACACCTTCTGGTAAATCCGCAGGAAGGCGTAGTTGCCATAGTCCTCATGCAGCTCTTCCTGCAATTGCAGTGCACGGTCTACCATCCAGCGATCCAGCGCGATCATGTCTTCCGGCGCGACCATGTGCTGCTCCGGATCGAATCCGGTCAGGTTGCTCAGCAGGAAGCGGGAGGTGTTCCGGATCCGGCGGTAACCATCGGCGGTCTGGCGCAGGATGTCCTTGGACACGGTCATTTCGCCGCTGTAGTCGGTTGCGGCCACCCACAAGCGCAGAATGTCGGCGCCCAGCTCGTTCATGACTTCCTGGGGCGCGATGACATTGCCCAGGGATTTGGACATCTTGTGGCCCTTGCCATCGACGGTAAAGCCGTGGGTCAGAACCTGCCTGTAAGGCGCCACGCCATTCATGGCAATGGAGGTCTTCAGGGACGACTGAAACCAGCCACGGTGCTGGTCTGAGCCTTCGAGGTACATATCCGCCGGGAACTGGCCCAGTTCCTCGCGAACCCGCAGGACTGACTCGTGGGTGACACCGGAATCGAACCAGACATCCAGGGTATCCGTTACCTTCTCGTACTGCTCGGCATCACTGCCCAGCAGGGAAGACGCGTCCAGCTCGTACCAGGCATCGATACCGCCCTCTTCGATCTGCTGGGCCACCTGCTCAATCAGGTTCTGGGTGTCCGGGTGCAGCTCCTGGGTTTCCTTGTGGATAAACAGGGTGATTGGCACGCCCCAGGTCCGCTGACGGGAGATGCACCAGTCCGGCGACTGGTTGAACATGGCTTCGATACGGTTCTTACCCCAGGACGGCACCCAACGTACACCCTGGATCGCTTCAAGGGCATCAGCGCGCAGGTTTTCCTTATCCATGCTGATAAACCACTGGGGTGTGGCCCGGTAGATCAGCGGGGTCTTGGTGCGCCAGCAATGGGGATAGCTGTGGCGGAATTTCTCGGAGCGCACCAGCTTGCCCTCGCGCTCAAGCGCGCTACAAACCGGCTCATCGGCCTTGTAAACGTGTACACCGGCCAGCTCACCGGCGGCCGAAGTGTAGGTGCCATCCGCCTGAACGAGGTTGATGGTGCCAATGTTGTAGGCCTTGCCTACCTCAAAGTCTTCCATACCGTGATCGGGCGCGGTATGAACAGCGCCAGTACCGGCGTCCGTGGACACATGGTCGCCCAGGATAACAGGGACCTGCTTGTCGTAGATCGGGTGCTGGAGAACCAGATTCTCAAGAGCCGCGCCAGCACAGGTTGCCAGCACTTCGTAGCTCTCAACTTGCCAGCGGGCCATGATGCCATCGACCATGTCGGCAGCCAGGATCATCCGCTCCGGGCCGTGCCCGACATCGGTCTGTACCAATGCATAGTCCAGATCGGCATTAAGGGAAACGGCCTGGTTAGCCGGAATGGTCCAGGGCGTGGTGGTCCAGATAACCACGGACACATCGCCATTGCCATTATCGGTGCCGAACAGTGACAGGGCTTTTGCCTGGTCAACCGCGGTAAAGCGCACATCGATCTGGGTCGAGGTCTTGTCCTGGTACTCAACCTCGGCTTCTGCCAATGCGGACTGACCCACCACACTCCAGTAAACCGGCTTGTAACCACGCACCAGATGCCCTTTGGCAACGATCTTGCCGAGCGCGCGAACAATGCCCGCCTCAACCTTGGGATCCATGGTCAGGTAGGGTTTGTCCCACTCCCCCATGACGCCCAGACGGATGAAATCGGTTTTCTGACCGGCAATCTGCTTGGTGGCGTAGTCGCGACAGGCCTGGCGGAAGGTCTTATAATCCACCTTCACACCGGCCTTGCCAATCTCCTGCTCCACCTTGTGCTCGATCGGCAGACCATGACAGTCCCAGCCCGGCACGTAAGGCGCGTCGTAGCCCATAAAGCTGCGGGACTTGACGATCATGTCCTTGAGAATCTTGTTGACCGCGTGACCAATGTGAATGCTGCCGTTGGCGTAAGGAGGGCCATCATGAAGGATGAACTTCTCCCGCCCTTCACGCTGCTTGCGCAGGTTGCCGTAGACGTCGAGATCCTGCCAGCGCTTGAGCATTTCCGGCTCGCGCTTGGCCAGGTTGCCGCGCATGGGGAAGGCGGTTTCCGGCAGATTCAGGGTGTGCTTGTAGTCGCTCATGGTTTGTGTGCGTACTCTTTTGGTCTTGGTCAGTTTGAGTCAGTCATTTATTCGTTGGGGCGCAGCCGGGCGTTTCAATCCGCGCTCTTCACAGAGCCGTTTTCGGCAATCCACGCTCGGGCCTGGTCAAAATCCCGGGCAATCTGATCTTTCAGCTCATCCACAGAACCGAATTTTTCCTCGTCCCGCAGGCCATGCCGGAACACAACCTCGAGGTGCTGGCCATAAAGTGTGCCAGCAAAGTCAAACAGGTGCACTTCCAGTGAGGGCCGCTTGCCGTCAACGGTCGGACGTACACCAATATTGGCAACACCATCGAATCGGGCGCCATTGTCCAGGGTGGCGGCAACCACATAGACACCGCGCAGGGCGGGTGTCCGATGTAACAAAATATTCGCGGTTGGCGCACCAATCTGGCGCCCCAGTTGGCGGCCATACACGACCCTTCCCCGGATTCGATAGGGGTGGCCCAGCAGCGATTCGGCTTTCTCGAGCCCATTCACCGTGAGTAAATCCCTGACACGTGTGCTGCTTACTCGCTCGCCGTCGACGGTTACTGTCAGGGTATTCTCGACGGAAAATCCGGCGTCGTATCCAACTTTCTCGAGAAGCGCGAAATCGCCCGCCCGATCACAGCCAAAACGGAAATCATCGCCGACCACCAGGTGATGAACGGCCAATCCATGGATCAGAACATCGTCGATAAAGCCCATGGCCGAATAACTACGGAACGCCTGGTTGAAGCGCAGGCACAGCACAATATCGATACCTTCCGCCAGCAGGGCCTCGAACTTCTGACGAAATCCCATCAGCCTTGGCGGCGCTTCCCTGCCCTGAAAAAACTCCCGGGGTTGGGGCTCGAAAATCATCACCACCGAGGGCACGCCCAGAGCCTTGGCCTTGCTTTTGACCTGATCAATAATGGTTTTGTGCCCAAGGTGCACACCGTCGAAGTTACCGATGGTGGCGACACACCCGTTGGCGAGCGGTGAATCCTCCCGACGGGAAAGCATTTTCAGGTTGGTCAGGCCCCGGATCAGACGCATGCAATGCGAACCTTCAATTGCCAGCTAGCTTTCAGCGCTCACTTTTACCGCAACGCTGGTGAGAAAACGCGCGATTATACCTTACCTGTGGCGGAAATGTCTTACCCGAACCCCGGCCAGCGCCAGTGCAACGAAGTAGACGGCGACACCCGCCCCTACCAGCATCGCCATGTCCGCTGCACGCTGATAGCCTCCGTTTGCCAGCCACACCGACACCGGGGCGTTGAGCCAGACAATGACGGCCGCCAGGGCACCGTTGGCAAAAAGCAGCTGTAGCAGAAACCGGGGCCAGCCGGGCTGGCTCTGCCAGGCCCCTTCCTTACGCAGTCCGCGCCAAAGAAGGTAGCCATTCAACCAGGCCGATATTGAGGTGGCCAGCGCGAGGCCGGCGTGGGCCAGCGGGAAAATGAGAATCAGGTTGAACACCATGTTTGCCACCATGGCAATGATGCCGATCTTGACCGGGGTTTTGGTGTCTTCTCTTGCGAAAAACCCCGGCGCCAGAACCTTGATGAGCATGAACGCCAGCAATCCTGCAGAATAGGCTCGCAAGCTCTGGGCCGACATGGCCACATCCCGGTCGGTAACCGCGCCATAGTGGAACAGGGTGGCAATCAGCGGCTCGGCCAACAGAGCAAGCGCCAGGGCAGCCGGAAGACCAATCAAAAGGACCGCCCGAACCGCCCAGTCCAGGGTGGCGGCGAACTGGTCCGCTGACGCCGCTGCGTGTTTACGGGAAAGGCTCGGCAGAATAACCGTCGCAATGGCTATCCCGAACACGCCGAGGGGCAATTCCGAGAGCCGATCAGAGTAATACAACCAGGAAACGCTGCCGGTCTGGAGAAAGGACGCCAGAACCGTATCAAGCAACAGGTTGATCTGGCTGACGGACACCCCGAACAGCGCAGGCGCCATCAGCTTGAGAATCCGGCTGACACCTTCGTGGCGATAATCCACACGAGGCCGTGGCAGCAGGCCCAATCGCATTAGAAACGGCAACTGGAAAAACAACTGCAGTGCCCCGGCAATGAAAACACCCCAGGCCAGAGCCATCACCGGCTCATCCATCAGCGGCGTCAACCAGATGGCTGCCGCAATCATCGCCAGATTGAGAAGAACCGGGGTAAACGCGGGTACCGCAAAGCGATCGTAACTGTTGAGGATGCCGCCGGCGAAGGCCGTCAGGGATATCAGCAACAGGTACGGAAAGGTGATGCGCAACATGTCGCTGGTCAGCGCAAATTTCACCTCATCATCCAGGAAACCAGGGGCAAAGACCGCCGTCAGCACCGGCGCCCCGAGAATGGCCACCAGCGTGACGCCCAACAGCACCAAGCCGAGGGAGCCAGCCACCGCATTGACCAGCCGCTGAACGTCCGAGAGCGACTGATTCTCCCGATAGGATGACAGGACAGGCACAAACGCCTGGGAGAAGGCGCCTTCTGCAAATAGCCGACGCAGGAAATTCGGAATCTTGAACGCCACGAAAAAAGCGTCGGCACCGGCACCGGCACCAAAATAGCGGGCAATGACCATATCCCGAACCAGACCCAGCACCCGGGACAGCATGGTCATGATACCGACTAGCCCCGACGATCTGAGCAGTCCTGGCGGCTTGGGTAATTGCTTCTGTTCAGGCGTTGATTCAGGTTCCGACGACATGCAGGCCCTTGCTTGGCATTCTGGATATCCTTTTGGCGCTCGTATTTCGGGAATTACCTGCTTCCCGGTCAAGCCCGCGTTCAGTGAGAAGCGAGTTTACCACAGGCCTTCTGTGTCGGGGCATGAAATGGGTTTTAGCCTTGACATTTGAAGGTTTGAGCGGCATAGTTCTGCGTCATTTATTTCGACGCGCTTGTTTTGGCGCGCCCGCGATGTAACGAATCATTCAGCAACGAATTTGAGATTTTCAGGAGTTTTACGGTGGCAAATTCCCCGCAAGCCAAGAAGCGCGCACGTCAGAACGAGAAGAACCGCAAGCACAATGCAAGCCTGCGTTCCATGGCTCGTACTTATGTAAAAAAGATCCAATCCAAGATCGAAGCCGGCAACTACGAAGAAGCTCAGGCCGCTTTCCAGCAGGCTCAGCCGATTCTGGACAGCATGGTCAACAAAGGCATCTTCGCGAAGAACAAGGTTGCTCGTAGCAAGAGCCGCCTGAGCGCCAAGATCAAGGCCCTGAAGAGCGCCTAATTAGCTCGATTCAGGCAAAAAAAACCGGCCATCTGGCCGGTTTTTTTATGGACGAGCGATTATCACACAATCACCAGATTGTCCCGGTGGATCATCTCCTCGCCTGACATATAGCCAAGGATCTCGGTAATCCGGTCACTGGAGCGGCCGGCAATAGCCCTGGCTTCGTCGGCGTCGTAATTAACCAGCCCCCGGGCGACTTCACGACCACTCTGGTCGAAGCAGGACACCATCTCGCCACGGCGAAACTGCCCCGACACACCTTTAACACCCACCGGCAGAAGACTGCGGCCACCCAGGCACAGCACTTTCACCGCACCATCATCCAGAGTCAGCCTGCCACGGGTCTGCAGGTGGCTGGCGAGCCATTGCTTTCGGGCAGCAATCCGGCCCTGCTCCGGCAATAACAGAGTACCGATTACATCACCCTGCCGCAGGCGACCAATCACGCCCTCAATGCGACCACCAACGATGACGGTGAAAGCCCCGGACCGGGCAGCAAGCCGCGCAGCACGCAACTTTGTCTGCATGCCGCCGCGCCCGAGAACACCGGCGCCGCCACCCGCCATGGCATCCAGTTCGCGATCGCCGGCCCTGCGCTCGGTCACCAGACAGGCATCCGAATGCTTCCTGGGATCCTTGTCAAAGAGGCCCAGCTGGTCAGTGAGGATAATCAGGCCATCCGCCTCAATCAGATTGGCAACCAGGGCGCCCAGGGTGTCGTTATCGCCAAACCGGATCTCGTCGGTAACCACAGTGTCGTTTTCGTTCACAATGGGCACGACACCCAGGTTCAGTAGGGCCCTGAGGGTTCCCCGGCCATTCAGATAGCGCTTGCGGTCGGAGAGGTCATCATGAGTCAACAGAATCTGGGCGGTATGGATATCGTGCCGTTTGAACTGGGCCTCCCAGGTCTGCACCAGCCCCATCTGACCAACCGCCGCAGCAGCCTGCAACTCATGGAGCTGCTCTGGCCGGACAGTCCAGCCAAGACGACTCATTCCCTCGGCGACGGAACCAGAGGAAACCACAACCACCTCCACGCCATCTTCAATAAGCTCGGCGATCTGATCCACCCACAAACCCAGGGCCGCCACATCCAGGCCACGGCCATCGTTGGTCAGCAAAGCGCTTCCGATCTTGATAACCAGGCGACGGGCCTGGCGCAACTGTAGGCGTTCAGTCATGGTGCTTGAGCGATCTCTCTGGTATCAGTCCTTCGTTTACTCCGGGGCGTAGACCACTTCGACATCGTAATCATCATCGTCAAAGTCGTCGTCATCGTCCTCTTCGCGGGCCGCGCGGCGTGCCTGACGCTCGGCTTCAATACGGGCGCGAGCTTCGTCGTCCATCTGCCGGCGACGTTGGGCCTCCCGCTCCGCGAATTCCGGATTCTGGGCCTCTTCCTCAGCCTGCTCTTCGATCCAGCGCATGACGGCCTGAGCCAGGGACTTGGTGCCCTCGCCACTGAGCGCAGAGATCCAGAAAACCGGCCCTTCCCATCCGAGCTCATCGACAATGGCCTGACAATGAGCATCGCGATCTTCTTCGGCCACCATGTCGACCTTGTTCAGTACGAGCCATCTCGGACGGTTGGCCAGAGTTTCGCTGAACTTCTCAAGCTCATGCTCGATCGCTCTAACCGCATCGGCGGGCGACGAGCCATCGTACGGTGCCACATCCACAAGGTGCAGCAGTAGACGGGTGCGCACGAGATGCTTCAGGAAGCGGATACCCAGGCCGGCACCTTCGGCGGCACCTTCAATCAGACCCGGGATATCGGCAATCACGAAACTCTGGTGCGCCTGTACACTGACAACACCAAGATTGGGTACCAGCGTGGTAAACGGATAGTCCGCAACCTTCGGGCGAGCCGCCGACACCGAACGGATAAAGGTAGACTTGCCAGCATTGGGCATGCCCAGCAAACCCACGTCCGCCAGCACCTTCAACTCCAGCCTCAGGTTACGCAACTCGCCCTCGGAACCCTTGGTAGTCTGGCGCGGGGCGCGATTCACCGAGGATTTGAAACGGGTGTTGCCAAGACCATGAAACCCGCCCTGGGCCACCTTGAGGCGCTGGCCGGCGTGGGTCAGATCTCCCAGGACCTCATGGGTATCCATATCAACAACGGTGGTACCGACCGGAACCGGCAGAACCAGATCTTCGCCTTTATTACCGGTACAGTTGCGGCCAGAACCGGGCTCGCCGTTCTGGGCTTTGTGTTTGCGCTGGAACCGGTAGTCGATCAGCGTGTTCAGCGACTCCTCGGCTTCCAGATATACGGAACCACCATCGCCCCCGTCGCCGCCATCGGGGCCACCCTTGGGAACGTATTTTTCTCGCCGGAAGCTCAGGCAGCCGTGACCGCCCTTGCCGGCTTCCACAATGATGGTGGCTTCGTCTACGAATTTCATGAATCAACCCTTTGCGCCATGCGCATAAACTAAAAAGCCCCGCAGCCTCTAGGAAGCTTTGCGGGGCTCCGGATGGTTCTGAGCACCTGATAATATCAGGGTATCAGCGCCACCCAAGGTTCGACAGAACCGGATCGCCGCTGCTTACGCAGCCGGAACGATGCTCACGAACTTACGGCTCTGCGGGCCTTTGGTTTCGAACTTCACCTGGCCGTCTGCTTTCGCAAACAGGGTGTGGTCCTTGCCAATGCCAACATTGCTACCAGCGTGGAAACGAGTGCCACGCTGACGGATGATGATGCTGCCTGCAGATACAGTCTCGCCGCCAAAGCGCTTCACACCAAGTCGTTTAGACTCGGAATCGCGACCGTTACGGGTACTACCTGCTGCCTTTTTATGAGCCATTACCAGCCTCCTTATTTAAGGGGTAATTCGAGAGCCTCAGCCCTTGATACCCGTGATCTTGACTTCAGTAAACCACTGACGGTGGCCCTGACGCTTCATGTGATGCTTACGACGACGGAACTTGATGATCTGAACCTTGTCATGACGGCCGTGGCTAACCACTTCTGCGGTCACTTTGGCACCATCAACTACCGGCGCGCCTACCTGAACCTTGTCGCCGTCGGCGATCAGCAGAACGCGATCAAACTCAACGTTACCGCCGGTTTCAACTTCCAGCTTTTCCAGCTTCAGGGTTTCGCCTTCTTTTACACGGTGCTGCTTGCCACCGCTAACAATAACTGCGTACATTCACTCGTTCTCCACGATTGACCCATCCCTGCTCTTATCCACCTGGTTCTAAGGGAGGCGCTCTGGCGACCCTATAGCAGGGAGCGCAGGTTGGGATGAGTTGGGCGCGTGATTGTACGAAAAGACGCACCGCAACACAAGCCAAGTTGACACTACCTTCGGCAATACCTAGCATTGCCGCGACCTGCCTTTAATATCAACAATCGTAACGACGATAACACCAGCAAGGGATCCACAAGCCGCATGACAGCCCAGCGCATTTACGACACCGTGGCCGACGACTTCAGCCGCGTTAATGATCTGATCATCCAGCGGCTTTCCTCAGATGTTCCCCTGGTGGAGAAAATCGCTCAGTACATTATTGAAAGCGGCGGTAAGCGCTTGAGACCGCTACTGGTTCTGCTTTCCAGCCAGGCCGCCGGCTACGAGGAAAACGACCACCTCAAGCTCGCAGCCGTGATCGAATTCCTGCACACCGCCACCCTGCTGCACGATGATGTAGTAGACACCTCGGACATGCGCCGCGGCCGAAGCACCGCCAACGCCCGCTGGGGCAACGCGCCAAGCGTTCTGGTAGGTGATTTCCTCTACGCCCGTGCTTTCGAGATGATGGTGGAGCTTAAAAGCCTGCGAATCATGGACGTTTTGTCCCACGCCACGGCGGTAATCGCCGAGGGCGAGGTTATGCAACTGATGAACGTGAAAAACCCGGACCTCACCGAAGAGCAGTACATGAAGGTCATCCACAACAAGACTGCCATGCTGTTCGAAGCCGCCTCCCACACCGGCGCACTGCTTGCCAACGCCAATGCAGAGCAGGAGCTGGGCCTGAAAGACTACGGCAAGCATCTGGGCCTGGCTTTCCAGCTGGTGGACGATGTCCTGGATTACCGCGGCGACGCCGAAGCCATGGGCAAAAACGTGGGCGACGATCTGGCTGAAGGCAAGACCACCCTGCCGCTAATCCACGCCATGAACCATGGCACCGGGGAAGAACGGCAGTTGATCCGTCAGGCCATCCGCAAGGGCGGCCTGGACGATCTGCCCCGCATCCTGGATATTGTTGAGCGCTCAGGCGCAATCGAATACACCATGGCAAAAGCGCGGGAGCAGGCGGAACTGGCCCAGACCTGCCTTCAACCCCTTCCAGACTCAGGCCATAAAGAAGCGATGGAACTGCTGACCGAGGTCGCAGTCGCGAGAGTTAGCTAAGCGACTCACGCCCGTGGGGCGAGTCAAAGTCCAGCTCCGGACCAACCGGTACTATCTGAGTCGGGTTGATGGTTCTCTGGCTTACGTAGTAGTGGCGTTTGATCTGATTAATATCCACGGTCTCCGCCACGCCTGGCACCTGGTAGAGGTCCCGAACGTAGGCAGAAAGCGCCGGGAAATCGCTGATCCGCTGGCGGTTGCACTTGAAGTGGCTGTAATACACTGCATCAAACCGGATCAACGTGGTGAACAACCGCCAGTCAGCCTCGGTCAGCCGGCCACCGACCAGATACCGTTGAGAAGACAACCGCTCCTCAAGCCAGTCGAGAGAATCAAACAACGCATTGTAGGCTTCCTCGTACTTATCCTGCGCAGTGGCAAAGCCCGCCTTGTAAACGCCATTATTAACCGTGTCGTAAACCCGGGCGTTCACAGTGTCAATCTCTTCTTGCAGCTCCCCGGGATAGAAATCCAGATCGGTACGAACACCCTCAAGGCCATCAAATGCCGAATTGAACATCCGGATAATTTCGGCCGACTCGTTGCTCGCAATCGTTTCTTTCTTTTTATCCCACAAGGTCGGCACTGTTACCCGGCCAGAATATTCCGGTGCAGCCTTGGTGTAGACCTGATGCATGAAGCGGAATCCATGGAGATGGTCCCGGTGCTGCTCGCTGTCGGGCCGGAATTCCCAGCCGTTTTCAACCATGTCAGGGTGCACCACTGACACTGAAATGTGCTTCTCCAGACCTTTGAGCTTCCGGAAAATCAACGTCCGATGCGCCCAGGGGCAGGCCATTGAGACATACAGATGATAGCGCCCGGATTCCGCCTTGAAACCGCCTTCGCCATCCGGCCCCGGCGAGCCATCGGCGGTCACCCAGTTCCGGAAACGCGCCGCTTCCCGTTCAAATTTGCCACCGGTCTTGTCGGTGTCATACCACTTGTCGTGCCATTTGCCATCAATCAGCAGGCCCATAAAGCCCTCCCGTTAAAATTCCTGAACATGATGAAATCAATACAGGCAGAATACCGGGGACCCTGCTACGCTCTCAAACAAGCATTTCTGGCCAACAACCTCAGATAATTCGAACATGCATACAGCCATCACCATTGACGCCCTCAAAGTCCTTGATGCCATTGACCGCAAAGGCAGTTTCGCCGGTGCCGCCAACGAACTGTTCCGGGTTCCCTCCGCCATCAGTTACACCGTGCAGAAGCTGGAAGAAGACCTGAATGTCGCCATTTACGACCGAACCGGTCACCGCGCCCGACTGACACCGGCCGGCCGCTACCTTTTGGAAGAGGGCCGCACACTGCTCGAGGCGGCAGAAAACCTCGCGCACACCACGCGCCAGGTCGCCCAGGGCTGGGAAACGCGGTTACGGATCGGGTTCAACTCACTGCTGCCGGCGGAATGCCTGTTTCCGGCAATCGAGGAATTCTATGAGCTGGGCGTACCGGTAGATGTACAAATTGTGGAAGAGGTCTTTGCCGGCACCTGGGATGCCCTGCAAAGCCGCCGCGTGGATCTGATCATCGGCGCCGATAATTTCAGCAAGCCTGCGGGAAACTACACAACCCAATCCCTGGGCGACATGACATTCGTATTCGCCGTTGCCGCCGATCACCCCCTGGCCGATGCCCAAGCCCCGCTTTCCGAGGAAGATATCTCCCGTTATCCGGCAGCCGTCGCTGCAGACACATCAAGGTCCTTGCCCCCGGGCCACGCCGGCATATTCCACCGCCAGCGAACCCTGACGGTGGCCAACATTGACCAGAAGATCGCCATACAGGTAGCCGGCCTCGGCGTGGGATGGTTACCAAGGGCACGAATCAGCGCAGAACTGAAGGAAGGCAAGCTGGTCATCAAGGAAGTTCAGGAATCGCGCCAACCAATCAAACTGCACCTGGCCAGGCATGCCGAGGATCAGGGCAAGGCCCTGATGTGGTTCTGGGACCGACTCAGCGCGGAGGGAGCCGTTTCAGACTGGCTAACAGGCTGAAAATAAAGCAAATGGTATGACTCCAACTCGAAGTCATACCAGGCAAATGAGTCAACCGTTTGCGCGGGCACTTCGTTTATACTGCAGCTGAAACCAACGCCGAAGGGAGCTCTCTGATGCGGCAACTGTCGGAACTGGATGCCTCGTTCCTGTATCTCGAGTCGGAAACCACACCGATGCACATCGGAGGCATCTACCTCTTCGATGCTTCCGAACGGGAGAAACCGCTGGCCTTCAGCACCTTTGTCGCCTACCTTCGAAGCCGCCTGCATGTTGTGCCGGTTTTCCGGCAACGCCTGAAAGAAATTCCCCTGCGCCTGGGCCGCCCCTACTGGATTGACGACCCCGATTTCAGCATCGAGCGCCACCTTGCCTACGTTAATCTGGGCGAACACGGCCGCAAGGCAAGCCTGATGACGCTGGCCTCACGGATTCTGGAAGAACCTCTGAAAAGGGACCGCCCGCTGTGGCACATCACCTTCGTAGACGGTTTCAAACTGGACGAGCAGGACACCGGCAGTGATGGCTTCGCTTTGATCGTCAAATTGCACCACGCTGCCATCGACGCATTCAGTGGCGAGGAGATTATTGGCAAACTGCTGGAGTATACGCCCGAGCCCAGCCCGATTGCGCCACCTCGACCCTGGCAGCCCAGACCAGAACCCTCGGAAGAACGGATCATGCTCCAGGCCGGTGCGAACATCATTCGCACGCCACTGCAGTTCACCTCTCTGGCGTTCAACGCAGCCGAGGCTACAGCCCGGGGACTGATCCAGAAGCAATTACACAAACTGCCACTCCCGCTGCCCCTGTTTTCCGCCCCAAACAGCCCTTTCAATCGGCAGATTACGGCAAATCGGCAGATTGTCGCCGCCAGCGTGGAGCTTTCGCGCCTGAAGGCGATCAAGGCGTTTCTCGGGGACGTAACGTTGAACGATGTGGTTTTGGGCCTTTGTGCCGAGGCCCTGAAGCGCTATCTGATCAGCGAGGGCGCCAATGCCGACAAGTCCCTGGTGGCAATGACACCGATTTCGGTTCGTTCCAACAGCCTGCGCCGAGCCACCGGGAACCAGATGTCTGCCATGCTGCTGGATCTGGCGACCGATGAAACCAATCCCGCCCAGCGGATACGGCGCATACACTGGAACGCGGTTGCTTCGGAGCCCTACCGGGAGGCTATTGCTGCAGATCGGCTGACGGAACTGCTGCCTTCAACCATGCTGGCGCTGTCCGCGAGACTTTATTCGGAATTGCAAATTGCCCAGCGTTACCAGCCGGTATTCAATCTGCCAATCACCAACGTTCCCGGACCACAGGTTCCACTGTATCTGCAGGGTGCACGCCTGGTTCAGCAATACAATACGGCGCCGCTGTTCGACAGTATGGGACTTGTGATTGTAGCGGTGAGCTATGAGGGAAGGCTGACACTGAATTTCACCACCTGCCCCGATGTGGTGGCCCACGGAGAGTCATTGCAGGCTCACGTGGATGAAAGCCTCAACGCCATTGAAGCGGCCATGGAACGGCTCGGAACAGAGGAAACCAAAGAACCCATCGCAGCCTCCCCAACACAGACCCTCGCAGATGATGCCATGACCGCGATGGAGGGGCTTCTCAAGAAAGCCCTGAAACGTTTCCGGGCCTGAACGGGCCCCGGAAACGCTCAAGCACGTCTCAGATTATTCGAACGCCCAACGAAGAAACGCCTTCTTCTCCTCATCACTCGCTGTTTCCCAGATGGTTTTGAGCTGTTCAAGCGCATTATCACCGCTAACCGGCGTGCCGTCGGACGAAGACGCCGGAATCGGCGTGCGGGAAGCGGCCATTTGCTCTTCCCCATCCCAAACGGTTGAGCTTGCCACGGTCATTCCGGCAGAAGAAACGATAGCAGCGGCGAAGTCCGGCATTTCCTGCTCGGCTTCCTGACGAGACTCCGGCTGATCAAAGTCGAAACGATAGGTTTCACCGGCTTCTGCTTCGAAACGAACAACCTGGGGCTCGCTCTCAATCACGTGAACTTTCGATTCTCCGTTTCTGACCACGGTGCTTTTCGCCCAGATCGTCTTGTAGACAAAAACAACCTCGTTTTCGCCGGGAAGCAAAGCGTAGTCGAGCGCCAGGTCGTCCATCAGGAAGTTGGTCATAACGCGGCCATTCACCCGGGTCACCCGGATTTCGCCTGGCGCCTCAAGCGTGGCGGCATTGGACGCTGCCGCCGGGTTGCCTTCCCAGGTTTCCACAACGCTGACACTGGAAGCACATCCCGCCAGAGACAATACAACCACTGCAACCAGTCCAGCGCGAACGCGTGCGACAGCTCGACGCCAACCCTGTCCTGTTGATTGAAAAACACGGATCACATGAGAAATGTTCATTTAGTCTCCTTGGCATGAGGATGGAAATGGCGTCAGGCTGGCGCCAGTTTCGTAGCATTCTGACGAGTGCATCTGACAAGGGCAAGACAACAGCGCGCTTTGGCGGCCCATTCCGGATTCTTCATTGCTGATCCCGATTGAGACGCAACCCGTAAAATTGTAAAAAAATGTTGAATTCGCCCCGAATTGGGTTAATTTTAAACAGATCGGCAGATATTAACGCGGCGCCCGAGAAGCAAGAACGAAAAGCGGGCAGTACAGGAGACGCCATGGACACCCATCGCAGGACCGGAGAAGAAGGGCCGGTTCCCTTTCGCAGTAGTCGATTCTTCTGCGTAGGGAGCAAATGGTACTTTACCACCCGGGAAGGGTTTGACAGTGGCCCGTTCGCTTCACGGGAGCGGGCGGAAACAGGCCTCAAGCGCTTTCTGCACGTGGTCCGTATGCTGCCGGAAGAACAACAGCTTCACTGACAGGCCTTCGTGCCCGTCTAAACCATGACGGGCACAAGCCACACGTCTACTGCCCACAGGCAGATCAGGGCCATGACGCCGGCAATAACATCGTCAACCATGATACCCAAACCGCCAGGCAGGTGCTGGTCCAGCCAACTGATGGGCCACGGTTTTGCAATATCAAAAAGCCGGAACAGAGCGAACGCCCCCAGAACCCCATAGATAGTGTCAGGGAAGAGGCCAAGGGCAATCCACATCCCGACGAATTCGTCCCAGACAATGCCGCCATGGTCGTGAACCTTCAGGTCTTCAGCCGTCTTTCCGCAGAGCCAGATACCCACGATAAAAGCAGCCAGTACCACCAGCCAGTAGCCCACGGGCGGTAACCAGGCAAAGACGTACCAGAGCGGAATGGCGGCCAGGCTGCCCCAGGTGCCGGGCGCCCTCGCCGTTGCACCGCTGCCAAAACCAAAAGCGAGCAGATGCACCGGGTTACGCAAGAATCCCGGCGGGAGTATGACTGCCGGCGCCTCCGGTTCCGGGGTCTCGCCTTCCTGACTCATAGTTCACTCCTGAAATGGTCAAACCCGGCGGGCACCGCTTCCAAACCGCAATCGACACCGTCGAGATACAGGCCCGGCTCAGCTTCAACGAAGCCGATCACGGTGAGTTGGCGCTTCAGTGATTCCGGGGCACGCTCCCAGTTTTCTCGCGAGAAACACAGGCACAGTTCGTAATCGTCTCCGGAGCGCAGTGCGCAGTCCAGGGCCTTCTCACCCTTCAGCCGAACAAGCGCTGGCGAAAGAGGCATCCTGGCACTCTCGATCTGGGCACCGACCCCTGATGCGGAAAGAATGTGCCCGAGATCTGCCAGCAAGCCATCAGAGATATCAACCGCCGCAGTGGCATATTGGCGTATAGCACCTGCCAGATCCAGTCTCGGCCAGGGATGGTGATAGCGTTCGAGCACGGCAAGCATGTCAGCGGAAGGGGCAGGCTCCGAAAGATAGTCTAAAGCGGCGCCGGCATCCCCCAGGGTTCCGGACACGGCAATCAGATCTCCGGGACGGGCGCCGGAGCGTCGAATCCCGGCTCCCTGCTCTACAGTGCCATGCACCTGCAGGCTCAGGGTGAGCGGCCCGGAGGTGGTATCCCCGCCGGCCAGCTCCAGACCAAACGCATCGCTGGCCTTTCGCAATCCCATCGAGAAGTCTTCAAGCCACTGCTCATCCACGGCTGGCAGCGTCAGTGCAAGCGTGAAACATTCCGGGTCGGCACCCATGGCAGCAAGATCGCTGGCAGCGGCGGCAAGTGCTCGCCAGCCCAGATAATCGGGACGGTATTTTCGGGGAAAGTGGACACCCTCCACGAGGGCGTCCACAGAAAAGACAAGGTCCCGGCCTGCGGGAATACGCTGAATCGCGCAATCGTCCCCTGGGCCCAGGATCAGGGATCCGGATTCCTGCCGCCCGGCAAGCGGCAGAAAGTAACGGCGAATCAGCTCGAATTCGCCCATCGACTAGCGAGCGCGGGTCTCGGCAAGCCGGAGTCGGCCGCTCAGCTTGTCGAGAATGCTGTTAACAAATTTATGACCCTCGGTGCCACCAAAGCGCTTGGCCATTTCAATGCCCTCGTTAATGACCACCTTGTAGGGCACATCAAGCCGATGCTTGAGCTCATAGGCTCCCAGTCGGACAATCGCCAGTTCCACGGGATCAACCTCTTTAATAGGCCGATCCAGGAACGGCTCGATCAGCTTGTCCAGTTCGCCCTGCTCGCGATGTACCCCACGGAGCAGATCCCGGAAATACAGCAGGTCGACCTTGCTCATGTCATTGTCGACCATGAACTCGGCTTCAATGTCAGAAATCGCCGTCTTGCTGAAATGACGCTGATAGAGCCCCTGCATGGCGAGGGCCCTGGCACGGCGTCGATCACCGGCTTTCGGTTGGCCAGACGGAGCCGGCTGCGGTGATGTACCTTCGGTTTCGCTCATTACTCACCCAGCTTCTTGAACAGGCTGACCATTTCAAGGGCGGTGATTGCCGCTTCGGCACCCTTGTTACCGGCCTTGGTTCCGGAACGCTCGATGGCCTGTTCGATGGAATCCACCGTCAGCACACCGAAGGTTACCGGCACGTCGGTATCAAGACTGACCGCGCCAAGGCCGCTGGAGGCCTCGCCGGCAACATACTCGAAATGCGGAGTGCCGCCACGGATAACTGCACCCAGGGCAATAATCGCATCGTACTCACCGGTTTCGGCAACGCGCTTGACGGCCAGGGGCATTTCATAGGCTCCCGGCACGCGGACGATGGTGACGTCGTCATCGGAAATACCGTGACGGCGCAGGGTATCCAGCGCGCCCTCTACCAGGCTTTCCACAACAAAGCCGTTAAAACGGCCCACTACAAGCGCATAGCGCCCGCTGCACTCGGTAAAATCACCTTCAATTACTCTGATATCTGCCATCGATGGCTCCTTCACGTGTCGCGGCATCGGGGCCACGACCGGGTTTATCATTCGGGGGTGTAGGGAACGTATTCGACCACTTCCAGATCGAAACCGGAAATGGCGGAAAATTTGATCGGCGGGCTCAGCAGGCGCATTTTGCCAACACCAATATCCCGGAGAATCTGGGAGCCGGTACCAACCGTGAAGTAAACGCCGGAGCTTCCCTTGCCGGAGGAGCCCTTACCCTCATCAAAGAATTCCTGGATCCGGTCTTCCAGGTTGTAGCTGTCCTCGGCGCTGTTCAGCAGGACGACCGCGCCCCGGCCTTCCTCTGCCACCTTTTCAAGGGCGTGATGCAGGGGCCAGCTGCGAGAATCCTTGCGGCGCGCACCGAGGAGGTCCCGAAGAGTGTCCGTGATGTGGACCCGGACATAGACCGGTTCATCGGGACAAATGTCTCCCATCAACATCGCCAGATGGGTGGCTCCCTGGATATTGTCGCGGTATGTCCGAAGCTTGAACACGCCGTACTCGGTGTCGAGGTCGTTTTCTTCCACACACTCAACGGTTCGCTCGTTCATGGTGCGGTAGTGGATCAGATCGGCAATGGTGCCAATCTTCAGGTCGTGCTCTTCGGCGAATCGCTCCAGGTCTTCGCGGCGGGCCATAGAGCCGTCGTCATTCATGATCTCGCAGATCACGCCGGCCGGCTCGCAACCTGCCAGTGCGGCGAGGTCACAGGATGCTTCGGTGTGCCCCGCGCGGCTCAAAACACCACCGGGATCAGACATCAACGGGAAAATATGGCCAGGCTGAACCAGATCACTGGCCTTGGCATTGCGGGCGACCGCTGCCTGCACCGTGCGTGCACGGTCTGCCGCCGAGATGCCAGTGGTCACACCCACGGCAGCCTCAATCGAGAGGGTAAACTTGGTTCCGAACCCGGAGGCATTCTGCTGGACCATCAACGGCAAACCCAGTTGCTCGCAGCGATCCCGGGTCATCGGCATACAGATCAGGCCACGACCAAAACGGGCCATGAAATTGATGGCTTCGGCCGTGCAATGCTCAGCAGCCATCACGAGATCGCCCTCGTTCTCGCGATCTTCGTCATCCATCAGTATGACCATCTTGCCCTGACGAATATCTTCAATGATGTCTTCAATGCTGTTCAGTGCCATATGGTTTTGCACCCTTGCGGCGCTCCGGCAAATAATTGCTGCCGGAACAACCTGAGTTTATGGATTACCGGCGGGTGAGGATCAGACGCTGATCCTCACCTACCTGACGTCGGTCCAGCACCTTCCATTGTACCTTGTCTGCCATGGTCTCCAGTGGCAGATGTGCGGTCGGACGTCCCGTGCTGCCGAGGAAAACCGGCGCCTGATAGAGCCAGAGTTCGTCGACCAGATTTTCGTTAATAAAGGTGCCGGCCAGAGTGGGCCCCGCCTCGACCAGCAGCTCGTTGATTCCGAGCTCGCCGAGCGAGTCCAGCAGTTCGGCCAGGTCGATCCCGTTATCTTTCCAGGCGACACCGGTAAGGCTGATGCCCAGGGCCGCGAGGTCCTGGGCCGGCGCAGTGGCCAGCGTGGATGACGCACAGAACACCTGCACGTTACCGCCCTGAAGGATCTTCGCAGACGACGGTGTGCGCGCGTCGCGGTCGGCAATCACCCGAAGCGGCTGCCTGGACGGCTCCGTCGCGTCGCCAATATCCCCCAGTTCCTCGCGGCGGACCGTCAATGAGGGGTCGTCGGCGAGCACGGTTCCGACACCGGTCAGAATGGCATCACTGATCGCTCTAAGACGCTGGACATCCCGACGTGCCTCAGGACCGGTAATCCACTGGCTCTCGCCGGAAGCCATGGCGGTACGGCCATCAAGACTTGCCGCCATTTTGAGCCGCACCCAGGGGCGGCCGGTGTTCATGCGTTTCATGAAGCCCGGATTCAGGCGGGCAGCTTCTTCCGCCAGCAGGCCTTCAGTAACCCGGATGCCAGCTTCCCTGAGCATATCCAGCCCCCGGCCAGACACCGAGGGGTTCGGGTCCTTGGTTGCGGCGTAGACATGGGCAACACCAGCATCAATCAGCGCCCTGGCGCAGGGCGGCGTCCGGCCAAAATGGCTACACGGCTCCAGTGTTACATACGCTGTCGCACCCCGGGCATCCGGACCGGCCTGGCTCAGGGCACGGGTCTCGGCGTGGGCTTCTCCGGCACGTTCATGCCACCCCTCGCCAAGGACCAGATCTCCCCGGGCAATGACACACCCAACCCGGGGATTAGGGTGGGTAGAGTACCGACCGCGCCAGGCAAGCTGGACAGCCCGCGCCATCATGGCCCTGTCGCGGTTCTCGATCATGCCTTGCCTTTCGGGGCGTGGTTATCCGCCAGCGCTTTGGCAACATCCACGGCCGCCTCACCGTTGCTGGCCGACAACCTCTCGATCTCTTCCTTGAATTCGTTGATATCCTGAAAGCTGCGATATACCGAGGCGAAGCGGACATAGGCAACCTTGTCCAACTGGCGCAATTCGGTCATCACCTCTTCACCCAACTGCATGGACTTCACTTCCCGCTCTCCGGTCGCCCGCAACCGGTATTTGATCCGATTGAGAGCGGCATCAATCTGTTCAATGCTCACGGGCCGCTTTTCCAGCGCTTTCATCAGCCCGGCGCGCAGCTTTTCCTCATCAAACGGCTGTCGGGTACCATCCTGTTTGACCACCCTTGGCATCACCAACTCGGCAGATTCGAAGGTGGTAAAACGCTCCCGACAGGACAGACATTCCCTGCGGCGACGCACCTGATCACCCTCGGCCACCAGCCGGGAGTCAATCACCTTGGTATCTGCTTCACCACAGAAGGGACAATGCATAGTCAGGAGCTCCGAAGAGGAAGCCGGGCCGAAAAGTCGGCCCGGCAGGTCATGCCTGTAGTCTAGCTATAAACCGATTAGCCGTAGACAGGGAAACGGGCGCAGAGTGCACTTACCTGCTCACGAACCCGGCTGTTGACCGCCTCGTCGTCCAGGTTATCGAGGATGTCGCAGATCCAGCCAGCGAGGTCGCGACACTCGGACTCGCCGAAACCACGGGTGGTGATTGCCGGGGTGCCAATGCGAAGACCGGAGGTGACAAACGGAGACCTCGGATCATTGGGAACCGCGTTCTTGTTAACGGTGATGTGGGCACGACCGAGCGCCGCATCCGCATCTTTTCCGGTAATGTCCTGTTTGATGAGGCTGACCAGGAACAGATGGTTCTTGGTGCCACCGGAAACCACATCATAGCCACGATCCACAAACACCTGGGCCATGGCGGAGGCGTTCTTCACAACCTGCTGCTGGTAGGTCTTGAAATCGTCGCTCATGGCTTCCTTGAAGCACACGGCCTTCGCGGCAATCACGTGCATCAGCGGGCCACCCTGGCCGCCCGGGAATACCGCAGAGTTCAGCTTCTTCTGCAGATCAGCGTCATCGCAGGCCAGGATAAGCCCACCACGGGGACCGCGCAGGGTCTTGTGGGTCGTGGTTGCAACAACGTGGGCGTGGGGAACCGGATCCGGGTAAACGCCGGCGGCTACGAGACCCGCTACGTGGGCCATATCAACGAACAAATAGGCACCCACCTTGTCGGCAATCTCACGGAAGCGGGCAAAATCCAGCTCCTGGGAGTAAGCGGAGAAGCCGGCGATGATCATTTTTGGCTTGTGCTCGAGAGCCAGCGATTCGATCTCATCGTAGTCGAGAAGGCCGGTGTCGGTGTTAATACCGTACTGCACGGCATTGTAGATCTTGCCCGAGAAGTTGACACTGGCGCCGTGCGTGAGGTGTCCACCATGGGCGAGACTCATGCCCAGAACGGTGTCACCTGGCTTGAGCAGGGCCATGAAGACAGCCGAGTTGGCCTGGGAGCCGGAATGCGGCTGGACGTTGGCATAGGCAGCTCCAAACAGCTCCTTGGCACGCTCAATCGCCAGCTCTTCAGCAATATCCACGAACTCGCAGCCGCCATAGTAGCGCTTGCCCGGATAGCCTTCCGCGTACTTGTTGGTCAGCACGCTGCCCTGGGCTTCCATCACCCGGGGGCTGGTGTAGTTCTCGGACGCGATCAGCTCGATGTGAGCTTCCTGGCGCTTCTCTTCCGCCTGCATGGCGTTCCAGAGTTCGTCGTCAAAGCCGGCGATTTTCATTTCACGATTAAACATGGATGCGCTGCCCCTGTGTGCTTGGCTGGCCCGGAGAGCTTTGGCGATCTCCGCAGGCTCCCTGAAAAATTGGGCCGCTATTCTATCTTACAAACGGGTGAAAAATCATCCTTTATACCGTCCGCAGATACCGGCATGCGGCCAACTCCGGTTTCTGCTCAATTGCTATCAAAGGTAGGTTTCGATACCTTACCGGATCAATAGCAATTAGCCCGAGCCGTCAGTTTCCGAATTCACGAACCTGTTATATCAAGAGGTGTACGCCAACATGGCCCAATACGTTTACACCATGAACCGCGTGGGCAAGGTGGTCCCGCCCAAGCGCGAGATTCTGAAGGACATTTCACTGAGCTTCTTCCCTGGCGCCAAAATCGGCGTTCTGGGTCTCAACGGTGCCGGTAAATCCACCCTGCTCCGCATTATGGCGGGCGTGGACCAGGATTACATCGGTGAAGCCCGCCCGCAGCCCGGCATCAACGTGGGCTATCTGCCCCAGGAGCCCGAGCTGGACGAAGAGAAAACCGTCAAGGAAATCGTCGATGAAGCGGTTTCCGGTGTGCATGACGCCCTGGCCGAACTGGACCAGGTGTACGCCGCCTACGCCGAACCGGATGCGGATTTTGATGCCCTGGCCAAGAAGCAGGGCGAGCTGGAAGCCTACATCCAGGCCACTGACGGCCACGATATCGAGCGCAAGATGGAAGTTGCCGCGGACGCACTGCGTCTTCCACCCTGGGATCAGAAAGTGAACGTACTTTCCGGTGGTGAACGTCGCCGGGTAGCCCTGTGCCGTCTGCTGCTGTCCGGCCCTGACATGCTTCTGCTCGATGAGCCCACCAACCACCTGGATGCCGAATCTGTCGCCTGGCTCGAGCGCTTCCTGCACGATTACGAAGGTACCGTGGTGGCCATCACCCACGATCGCTACTTCCTCGACAATGTCGCTGGCTGGATTCTGGAACTGGACCGTGGCCACGGTATTCCGTTTGAAGGCAACTACAGCCAGTGGCTGGAGAACAAGGAGAAGCGGCTGGAGATGGAATCCAAGCAGGAAGCCTCTCACCAGAAAGCCATCAAACAGGAACTGGAATGGGTTCGCAGCAACGCCAAGGGCCGCCAGTCGAAGAGCAAGGCCCGCCTGGCCCGTTTCGAGGAGATGAGTTCCCAGGAATTCCAGAAGCGCAACGAAACCAACGAGCTTTACATTCCACCCGGCCCCCGCCTGGGCAACAAGGTGATCGAGGTTGACGGCATCAGCAAGTCCTTCGGTGACCGCCTGCTGTACGAAGACGTGTCCTTCAGCGTGCCGCCCGGCGCCATCGTGGGCATTATCGGTGGTAACGGTGCCGGTAAATCCACTCTATTCAAGATGATTGCCGGTTTCGACAAGCCGGATTCTGGCGGCATCACCGTCGGGGAAACCGTGGAACTGGCCTATGTAGACCAGATGCGCGATCTGGATGGCAGCAAAACCGTCTGGGAGGAACTCTCCGACGGCAACGACATCATCAAGGTCGGCAACTACGAAACCCCTTCTCGGGCCTACGTTGGCCGCTTCAATTTCAAGGGCAGCGACCAGCAGAAGCGGGTTGGCGACCTGTCAGGCGGTGAGCGCAACCGTTTGCACCTCGCCAAGCTGCTGAAACAGGGCGGCAACGTGCTGCTGCTGGATGAGCCGACCAACGATCTCGACGTGGAAACCCTTCGCGCCCTGGAAGAAGCCCTGCTGAATTTCCCTGGCTCTGCCCTGGTTATCTCGCACGACCGTTGGTTCCTCGACCGTGTGGCCAGCCACATCCTGGCGTTCGAAGATGATGGCGAGGTGGTGTACTTCGAAGGCAACTTCACCGAGTACGACGAGGACTTCAAGAAGCGCAAGGGTGATTCGGCGATGCAGCCGCAGCGCATGAAGTACAAGAAGCTGGCCTGATGGCGAAAACCAGAACCGCCTACGTCTGCACCGAATGCGGTGCAGACTATTCCAAATGGCAGGGCCAGTGCACGGCCTGCCAGGCCTGGAACACCATCAGCGAAGTCCGCGGCGTCAGCAGCAACAGCAAAGGCGCCCGCGGTGGCCGCTTTGAGGGCTTTGCCGGCAGCCTGTCCGAGGTCCAGAGCCTGGATGATGTCAGCCTGGCAGAGCAGCCTCGCATCAGCTCCGGCATGCAGGAGTTTGATCGGGTTCTGGGCGGAGGTCTCGTCGAGGGCTCGGCTGTTCTGATGGGCGGCCATCCGGGCGCGGGCAAGAGTACCCTTCTACTCCAGGCCGTCTGCCATCTGGCTGCAAGCGTCCCCGCTTTGTACGTCACCGGTGAAGAATCCCTGCAGCAGGTGGCCATGCGCGCCAAACGGCTCGGCCTTCCGACCAAAGACCTGAAGATGCTGTCTGAAACCAGTGTCGAACGAGTCATGCAGGTGGCCGAGGCCGAAAAACCCCGGATTCTGGTGGTGGACAGTATTCAGGTGATGCACATGGCGGATATCGAGTCCGCCCCTGGCAGTGTCTCCCAAGTACGCGAAAGCGCCGCTTACCTGACCCGTTTCGCCAAGCAGACCGGCACCATCCTGTTCCTGGTCGGCCATGTCACCAAAGACGGCAGCTTGGCCGGCCCGAAGGTTCTGGAACACATGATTGACTGCTCAATCCTGCTGGAAGGCTCCAGCGACAGCCGTTATCGAACCCTTCGGGGGATCAAGAACCGGTTTGGTGCGGTGAACGAGTTGGGCGTGTTCGCCATGCTGGAACAGGGGCTAAAGGAAGTGAAGAACCCCAGCGCGATCTTCCTGAACCGCGGCGAAGACGCGGCCCCGGGAAGCGTGGTGATGGTCGTCTGGGAAGGCACCCGCCCCATGCTGGTGGAAATCCAGGCACTGGTCGATATGGCCCAGGGCGGCTACCCGCGACGAGTTGCCGTTGGCCTGGACCAGAACCGGTTGGCCATGCTCCTCGCCGTTCTTCACCGCCATGGTGGCATGCACGTTTCCGACCAGGACGTGTTCGTAAACGTGGTTGGTGGCGTAAAAGTAAACGAAACCAGCGCCGACCTGGCCCTGCTGGCCGCCATCGTCTCCTCCTTCCGAGACCGCGCCCTACCCCAGGACCTGGTGATCTTCGGCGAAGTCGGCCTCTCTGGTGAAATCCGCCCGGTGCCCAGCGGCCAGGAACGCATCTACGAAGCCGCCAAACACGGCTTCACCCGGGCCCTGGTGCCAAAATCCAATGCCCCAAGGAAGACCATCGACGGCATGAAGGTGATTCCGGTGACCAAGCTCAGTGATGCGCTGACGGCCCTCGAGGAACTCTAGACCTGCACTTTCTTAAGTTATCGGCCAGTTTGGGAGTTAACGGCTAGACTGGCATAGGTGCTTCCAAAAACCGCTACAAGCACGTCCATGTGCGCTTGTCCTCGGCCATCCCTGGCCTCCGACATTTTTGGAAGCACCTATGCCAGTCCATCCTGCTCACTGCAGTGGAGAACTCTGACTTTTAAAACTCTAGAAGACGGATCCCAAAAGTCGAAAACTGGTAACAGTCAGTGATTCGCTGTCCCTTTAAGGTCAATCAATCAGATGTGCAAACTCTCTTTCCAACAGCGCCTGGTCGCCCAAGTTCAGTTCCACTAGGCGTTTAAGATGCGTGGCGCTATCAAGGTCAATGTACTGACATTTGAAACCTAGCCGGTGCGGCTCCACGTGCCTAAGCTCTACCGCCATAACAATACCTGCCTCATGATCATTCAGATGAATAATCACTTCGCAGGGCTGCTTTAAGGGGACCTGCCAACCCTCCGGCCGCTTAACCAGAACACCTTTCAGCGAAATATCCAGCACCTCCGTCGTCCAGACCAATTCCTGGCAGTGAAGCTCGCAGGGCGCATCGAATTCGATCCGGTGGAACCGGCGTTTTTCGGGATTCTTGGGGGGCAAGTGGTTACTCCTGTTTACCGGTCTTGTTTCACCTGACTATAGACCGGACAGGAGATTGCATCCAGAGGATTTGTGAGTAATCGAGGGTAATTGGCAGGATATATCTCCATCGTCTGATGCGGGTCGTTGTGGGAGCCTTTCCAAAAATGTCGGAGGCCAGGGACGGCCGAGGACAAGCCACATGGACGTGCTCGGAGCGGTTTTTGGAAAGGCTCCCACAACGACCCAGCCCGCCAGATCAGCAGGCTAGGAGAGACATGACTTCCAAATTAGCGGTGATATTCCGGGCTTAATTCTACCACGGCCTCAATGAACGCCTTGGCATGCTCCGGATCCACATCCGGCGTAATGCCATGGCCAAGGTTGAAGATATGACCATTGCCGGAACCAAAGCGCTTGAGGATATCAGCCACTTCCTGCCGGATCCGCTCAGGCGGTGCATACAGCATCGCCGGATCCATGTTGCCCTGAAGGGCGACTCGATCACCAATCCGGGCCCGGGCATTACCGATATCGGTAGTCCAGTCCAGACCAACGGCATCGGCACCCGAATCGGCAATGGATTCCAGCCACTGACCGCCGTTCTTGGTGAACAGAATCACCGGCACCCGGCGGCCTTCACTCTCACGAATTAGGCCGTCAACGATCTTCTTCATGTAGCGGAGCGAGAACTCTTCGTACGCCCAGCTGCTCAAAACGCCGCCCCAGGTATCGAAAATCTGTACAGCCTGGGCACCGGCCTTGATCTGGCCGTTGAGGTAATCAATGACCGCATCCGCCAGATGGTCCAACAGGCGATGCATCACCTCCGGCTGACCGTACATGAGCTTCTTGGCCTCCCGGAAATCCTTGGACGAGCCACCCTCAATCATATAAGTCGCCAGGGTCCAGGGGCTGCCGGAGAAACCGATCAGGGGAACGCTGCCGTTCAGGGCTCCGCGGATGGTGGAAACCGCGTTCATAACGTAGTCCAGGTCCACCTCAGCGTTGATCTTCGGCAGAGCCGCAACATCGGCTTCGGAGCGGATCGTGTTCCGGAATTTCGGGCCTTCACCGGTCTCGAAGTACAGACCAAGACCCAGAGCGTCCGGAATCGTCAGGATGTCTGAAAACAGGATCGCCGCGTCCAGTGGGAAACGTTCCAGAGGCTGCAGAGTTACCTCGCAGGCCAACGGCGTGTTCTTGCACAAGCTGAGAAAGTCGCCGGCTTTTGCCCTGGTCGCACGGTACTCCGGCAGGTATCGCCCTGCCTGTCGCATCATCCAAACCGGTGTGCGGTCCACGGGCTGGCGCATCAGGGCGCGCAGGAAACGATCATTCTTCAGCTCGGTCATAGAAAATCCAGCGTGTTCTGTACAAAGGGGAAAATTGGATGGAGGCCATAATACCCGGTTTGCGGGAATAAAAAAGGGCGGCTTTCCCTTAGGAAACCGCCCTTCTCATCAGGATCAACCGTGCAATCAGATATCCAGGTAATCCATGATGCCTTCGGCAGCCTGACGGCCTTCCCAGATAGCGGTTACGACCAGATCCGAACCGCGGACCATGTCCCCGCCCGCAAAGATTTTCTCGTTGCTGGTCTGGAACATGAACTCTGCGCCTTCCGGAGCAGTTACCCGGCCCGAATCGTCGGTATTCACTTTCAGCTCATCGAACCAGTCGGCCGGGCTCGGACGGAAACCGAAGGCGACCAGAACCGCGTCCGCAGGAATAACCTCCTCGCTACCCGGGACCACTTCCGGACGGCGACGACCATTTTCGTCCGGATCGCCCAGACGGGTCTGAACCACCTTCACACCCTCAACCCGGTCTTCACCAATAATGGCGATGGGCTGACGATTAAAGAGGAACTTAACGCCCTCTTCCTTGGCGTTGGCCACTTCCCGGCGAGAACCCGGCATGTTGGCTTCATCCCGGCGGTAGGCACACGTGACGCTCTCGGCCTGCTGACGGATCGAGGTGCGGTTGCAGTCCATGGCCGTATCGCCGCCACCGAGGACAACAACCCGCTTGCCTTTCATGTCAATGAAGTCTGCTTCGTCTTTCTCGAAGCCGAGACGACGGTTGACGTTCGAAACGAGGAACGGCAGTGCATCGTACACGCCCGGCAGATTCTCACCCGGGAAACCACCCTTCATGTAGGTGTAGGTGCCCATGCCCATGAAAACGGCATCGTACTCGTCAATGATCTCCTGCAGCTGAACGTCCTTGCCCACCTCGGTAGACAGGCGGAATTCCACGCCCATCTCCTCGAACACCTTGCGGCGGCGGGTCATAACGGATTTTTCCAGCTTGAACTCGGGAATGCCGAAGGTCAGCAGACCACCGATTTCCGGATAGATGTCGAATACAACCGGCTTGACGCCATTGCGAACCAGAACGTCCGCGCAGCCCAGACCCGCAGGCCCTGCGCCAATGACGGCAACCTTCTTGTCTGTCCACTTCACGGCGGACATATCCGGTTTCCAGCCCAGGGCAAAGGCGGTGTCGGTAATGTACTTCTCGACAGACCCGATGGTAACCGCGCCATACCCGTCGTTCAGGGTGCAGGCACCTTCACACAGGCGATCCTGCGGACAAACGCGGCCGCAAACTTCAGGCAGGGAGTTGGTCTGGTGACACAATTCGACGGCACGCATGATATTGCCTTCGGACACCAGCTTGAGCCAGTTCGGAATATAGTTGTGAACCGGGCACTTCCACTCGCAATAGGGGTTACCACACTCAAGACAGCGATGGGACTGGGACGCCGCGTTATCTGCTGTGAAGGGGTGGTAAATTTCACCAAACTCTTTCTTCCGCTTCTTGGCCGGGACCTTTTTCGGGTCGACACGTCCAACCTCGACAAACTGGAAGTCATTACTCAGTCGTTCTTTCATCTGGATGCTCTCATCAACTCGATTTCGACAAGGGCGGCAGCCAGGCTGCTCGCCCCAAACCCTCTCAGCCTCTTATTCCGGACGCGCCCGGGTGCTGGCCAGCAGACTGCGCAGATTCGCAGCCTTGGGTTTCACCAGCCAGAAGCGGCCAATGTAGTCGTCGAAATTCTCAAGAATGTGCTCTGCCCACTCACTGCCGGTTTCCGAGATGTGCTCCCGGATAACACCACGCAGGTGATTGCGGTAGGACTCCATGTCCTCGCTGGAAATCCGCTGAATTTCCACCAGCTCGTGGTTGTATTTGTCCACGAACGTGTTGTTGATATCCATGACGTAAGCAAAGCCACCAGTCATACCAGCACCGAAGTTGTGGCCAGTAGAGCCCAGCACCGTCACCAGACCACCGGTCATGTATTCACAGCAATGGTCTCCGGCGCCTTCCACAACGGCATGGGCACCGGAATTACGAACTGCAAATCGCTCACCCGCGGTTCCGGCAGCAAAGAGTTTGCCGCCGGTTGCACCGTAGAGACAGGTATTGCCGACGATAGAGGTTTCCTGGGTCTTGAACGCGCTGCCGCGGGGCGGCTTCACAACCAGCTTGCCACCGGTCATGCCCTTACCCACGTAGTCGTTGGCATCCCCTTCAAGGATCAGGTTGAGACCACCCACGTTCCAGACACCAAAACTCTGGCCAGCGGTACCGGTCAGGTCCAGGGTGATCGGTGCATCCACCATACCCTGGTTACCATGGATCTGGGCGATTTCGCCAGAGAGGCGGGCGCCAATAGAGCGATCACAGTTGGTGACCCGATAGGACCAGGCGCCTCCACTCTTCTCATTGATCGCCGCAGCGGTATCCTGAACCATCTGTTCCGCGAGCCTGCCCTCATCGAACGGGTGATTCCGTTCGACCTGACAGGTCTGCGGCTTGTCCGCAGGAATATGGTCGTTAGACAGCAGGCGACTCAGATCCAGCTTCTTCTGACGCTCGGTATCACCGGGCAGGCGCTCCAGCAGGTCAACGCGACCCACAAGCTCTTCCAGGGTACGCACGCCCAGTTTGGCCATCCACTCCCGGGTCTCTTCGGCCACGAAGCGGAAGAAATTCATCGCCATCTCCACCGTGCCCTTGAAGTGCTCTTCACGGAGGTGGTCGTTCTGGGTAGCCACACCGGTCGCGCAGTTGTTCAGGTGACAGATACGCAGGTATTTGCAGCCCAGCGCCACCATCGGGGTGGTACCGAAACCGAAGCTCTCGGCACCAAGGATCGCGCCTTTTACCACGTCCAGACCTGTTTTCAGGCCGCCATCAGTCTGCAGGCGAATCTTGCCACGCAGGTCATTGGCTCGCAGCGCCTGCTGGGTTTCGGTCAGCCCCAGCTCCCAGGGAGAACCGGCGTAGCGGATCGACGTCAGCGGGCTCGCCGCTGTACCGCCATCGTACCCGGACACCGTGATCAGGTCGGCGTACGCCTTAGCCACACCTGCGGCAATCGTACCGACGCCGGGCTCAGAGACCAGCTTCACAGACACCAGAGCCTGCGGATTGACCTGTTTGAGGTCGAAAATCAGCTGGGCCAGATCCTCGATGGAATAGATATCGTGATGCGGCGGCGGTGAAATCAGCGTTACGCCCGGGACCGAATAACGCAGGCGGGCGATCAGTTCATTGACCTTGCCACCGGGCAACTGGCCGCCTTCGCCTGGCTTGGCACCCTGGGCCACCTTGATCTGCATGACATCCGCACTACGCAGGTATTCGGCTGTAACGCCAAAACGTCCGGACGCGATCTGTTTGATTTTCGAGCGTTTTTCAGTGCCGTAGCGAGCGGGATCTTCACCGCCCTCGCCCGAATTGGACCGGCTGCCCAAGGTATTCATGGCCACCGCCAAGGCTTCGTGGGCCTCGGGTGACAGGGCACCAAGTGACATACCGGCCGAATCAAAGCGAGGGAAGATGTTTTCAACCGGCTCTACTTCCGAAATATCAATCGGCTTGATGTCTTTCCGGAAGACAAGAAGGTCACGGAGCGTCGCAACCGGACGCTCGTTAACCAGACCCGCGTATTCCTTGTAGTGTCCATAGTCGCCACTGGTCACCGCCTCCTGGAGCTTGCCGACCACATCCGGGTTGAAGGCATGGTACTCCTGGCCATGGACATACTTCAGAAGACCACCCTGAATGATGGGCTTGCGCGGCTTCCAGGCCACGGACGCCAATTGCTCCTGGTCCTGCTGGAAATCGTAGAACCCGGCACCCTTGATTCGGCTGGGCACACCCTTGAAGCACAGGTCAACGACATCATCGGCCAGACCGACCGCCTCAAACAGCTGGGCGCCACGATAGGAAGTGATGGTGGAAATTCCCATCTTCGACAGTATCTTCAGCAACCCTTTGTTGATGCCCTTCCGGTAGTTATTCTTGGCATCAATCGGATCCATCAGCAGTTCGCCGGTACGGATCAGGTCGTTCAGAACCTGGTAAGCCAGATACGGATAGACCGCTGTTGCACCAAAACCGAAGAGCACGGCGAAATGATGGGGATCGCGAGCCCAACCGGTTTCAACAACGATGTTGGAATCGCAACGCAGTCCTTTCTTGACCAGATGGTGGTGGACCGCACCGGTTGCCATCAGGGCATTGACCGGCAGCTCACCTTCCTTCAAATCTTTGTCGGTGAGGATCAGCAGCACCTTACCATCCCGGACGGCCTGTTCCGCTTCCTCACAAACCTGGCGAATCGCCTGCTCCAATCCCTGTTCCGGGCGGTAGCTCATGGAAATACGCGCGACTTCGAAGCCCGGGCGCTCATTGTTGGCAATCTTGAGGAACTTGGCAGGCGACAGAACCGGTGTGGTCAGAATAATGCGGTCTGCGTGATCGGCGGTTTCCTCGAATACGTTACGCTCGGCACCCAGACAGGTCTCCAGGGACATGACAATCGACTCACGCAACGGGTCAATCGCCGGGTTGGTCACCTGGGCGAACTTCTGACGGAAGTAGTCCGCCACGTGGCGTACCTTGCTCGAGAGCACGGCCATCGGGGTATCGTCGCCCATGGATCCAACCGCTTCCTGGCCGTTCTCCGCAAGCGGACGCAATACCTGGTCACGCTCTTCAAAGGAGACCATGAACATCTTCTGGTGCACCAGAAGCTCGTCGGAATTCATCAGCCTGAAATCCGGAGTGTCCTGATTCAGAGTGGTCTCGACGCGGAGAGCGTTTTCCCGCAGCCAGCGCTTGTAGGGCTGAGCGGTCTTGAGACGCTGATCAATGTCCTTGGTGTGCAGGACTTCACCGGACTCTGTGTCGATCGCCAGCATCTGACCCGGTCCGACACGGCCTTTGGCTACCACATCGTCCGGCTGATAACCGTAAGTTCCGATCTCTGAGGCCAGCGTGATGAAATCATCCTTGGTGATGACCCACCGAGCCGGGCGCAAACCATTCCTGTCGAGCATACAGACGGCATAGCGGCCGTCCGACATGACCAGACCGGCAGGACCATCCCAGGGCTCCATGTGCATGGAGTTGTACTCGTAAAACGCACGCAGCTCTGAATCCATGCTATCGACATTCTGCCAGGCTGGCGGAATCATCATGCGGACCGCGCGGAACAGGTCAACACCGCCGGCAAGCAGCACTTCCAGCATGTTGTCCATGCTTGAAGAGTCAGAACCGGTGAGGTTCACCAGAGGCTGCAGGGTCTGCAGATCCGGCAATTCCGGAGAGCTGAACTTGGCGGCCCGGGCGATGGCCCAGTTACGGTTGCCGTCGATGGTGTTGATCTCACCGTTGTGGGCCAGATACCGGAACGGCTGGGCCAGCGGCCAGCGTGGCATGGTGTTGGTGGAGAACCGCTGATGGAAAACACAGATAGCGGTCTCGAGATCGGGGTCACCCAGATCCTTGTAGAAGTTGGCCAGATCTGCCGGCATCATCAGGCCCTTATAGGCCAGTGTGCGGTGTGACAGGCTGCAGATGTAGAACTCGGGATCGTCGGCCATATCGCTTTCGGCGTGGCGACGGCCCACGAACAGACTGATCGCAAAATCACGCTCCGACTTGCCACCGGGCACCACGAAGACCTGCTCGATACGGGGCAGGCAATCAAGCGCCATGGGGCCGAGACAGCTGTCATCGACCGGCACTTCGCGCCAGCCGAGAATCTCCAGGCCCTGCTCGGTCAACCGTTTCTCGATGGCCGCACGACCAGCCGAGGCCTTGGCTTCGTCGGGGTTCAGGAAGACCTGGCCGACAGCAAAAAGATCACCCGGCTCCTTGCCAAACGCTGCCTTGGCGGCTTTTTTCAGAAAGCCATCCGGGCTCTGGATCAGAAGGCCACAACCATCGCCGGTCTTTCCGTCTGCAGCGATACCACCTCGGTGGGTCATGCAGGTCAGAGACTCGATGGCAGTTTGCAACAACTTGTGGCTGGCCTCGCCCTTCATGTGGGCAATCAGACCGAATCCGCAGTTGTCCCTGAATTCATCGGGATGATACAAACCTGTCATCATAAGCGTTCTCTCGCGTAGAAATGCTTTTCAATCAAAGAGTTAATTGGCGCACAGCCAAACAACCACCCTTCGACACTGAAAATGGGGGCTGGCTATTTTACACACGTAGAAATACGTACTCAAATCGGCGTGACGTTATTGTGGGAAGCCGAAACCGGGATTACCAGTCGACAAGGTTATGGAACAACGAGTTAGCGCCGAAACAGCGGCGCTATAAATTGTCGACCGGACGCACCCAGGGTGACCTGGAAGCCAGCTCCTCTGGCAAACCAGCTGCCGCGGCATTGGCCGCCTCCCGGGTAGGAAATTCCCCATAGAATACCATAAACCAGGGCTGGCCTTGCCTTTCCCCGCGGGTGTAGACCAGATCACCAAGCTGTGAATAGCGGGAAATAACGTTCAGAGCAGTCTGTTCGAGATTGCCGGCCACCAGTTGAATGGTCCAGCCTCCACGCGCCCGAACCTGATCAATCGCCGAAAAATACGCCGGGTTTGCCGGAGTGAAGCTCGGCGCGGCCTCTGGCTCTGGCTCTGGCTCTGGCTCTGGCTCTGGCTCTGGCTCTGGCTCTGGCTCTGGCTCTGGCTCTGGCTCTGGCTCTGGCTCTGGCTCTGGCTCTGGCTCTGGCTCTGGCTCTGGCTCTGGCTCTGGCTCTGGCTCTGGCTCTGGCTCTGGCTCTGGCTCTGGCTCTGGCTCTGGCTCTGGCTCTGGCTCTGGCTGGTCAGCTTCCGGCTCGGTTACCGGCTCTGTCAATACCGTTTCAGGCTCCACGGCAGGCTGGTCCTGCGACGGCTCTTCCGGGGTTGGCACTGAATTCTCTGTTTCAGGCCCAATGGTTATGCTCTTTCTCACCGGCTCCGGGGCTTTTACAGTCTCGCCGGCCACGGATTCATCATACTGGCGCGACACAAACCACCAGGAGCCCGCAAGGAGCACAAGGGCCAGCCCGGGCAAAAGGAACCGCTTCCACGGAACGTGCTTAGGGCGATCGACACTCGGCGAGGCCACCATGTCCAGCCAAACGCCCGGAGTCACACGCTTGAGTCGCGCAAAGCTACCCTGGCTCAGGGCGTGAATTTTGGAGACCCGGGCCGGACTCAGAAGTTCCCCTGCCTTGCCGCCGGCAGCGTGAACCCGTGGTTCCAGATAGGCAACGATTTCATCCCTGGTGAGAGGCCGCAGATGTATCTGGTGGACACTTGTGCTCGCATCATCCAGGCCCATCGACTGGACCAGGCTATCCGTTCCGGCAAACACCGGAACGGCAGAGGAGCCACGCTCTGAAGCCAGATAGGCGGACAGGATAAGCCTTAGCAACTCCGTCGGCGCCCGGTCGGCATCGTCAATCAAAAGGACCATACGCTGGCCCTTTCGGACCCGCGATTCAGACCACTTGAAAAAGCCATAAACCAGGTCTCGGGGGCTGTCTTCCGGGCCGAGATTTGAGCGGGAAACCGCTTTCAGGTCCCGGGCAAGGGCCTGGGCGCTGGTCAGCGCTGCCGCCGGTATACGGTGAAAGTCGAGTCTGGATGATTCGCTGCGGATCAGCTCCGCCAGTATTCGGGTTTTGCCCGAGCCAGCAGCTCCGGTCAATAACAGAGCCATATCACCGAAGCCGCATAGATGGCGCAACGCTTCCAGAGCGTGATGACGCATGGCATCCGGAAAGAACGGCGTCTCCATTTCCAGCGGGTTGGCACGGAGGCTGTAGCGCTGCTGCAACCTGGGGAACAGGCCTCCGCCATCAAGACTGTTCAAGCTTTCTTCAGTCACGGGTCTTCCTTGTCTTCTGGTCCGCTACCAAATCATTGATGCCTTCGGGCCGTCATCATGTCGAGCTGCAAAAACGTGCAAAGGTGAGAGCAAGGTTTTCAGGACTCGCTTCGGATGTGACCACGGCGTCTCCAACCGAACGAAGCAGGACCAGCCTCAAAAGGCCATCCACGTTCTTCTTGTCGACAGCCATCAGACCCATAAAATCATCGGCCGTCATTGCAACCGGGGGCTTATCCGGTAAACCGGCCCGGAGGATCAGTCGGTTTATACGATCACAATCATCACGGCTGATCATCCCTTCAAGCGCGGATAATTCGGCGGCCATCAGCATACCGGTGCCTACTGCTTCCCCGTGCAGCCAGTTGCCGTAACCGGCATAGGTTTCGATCGCGTGGCCGAAGGTGTGACCAAGATTCAGAATCGCCCTGAGGCCACCTTCGCGCTCGTCGAGTGCAACAATTTCGGCCTTGCAAGCGCAGGACCTGAAGATGGCTTCTGCCAGCGCCTCCGGATCAAGACTGACCAATGCATCCATGTGCTCTTCAAGCCAGCCAAGAAAGCCCTGATCCCGGATCAGGCCATATTTGATAACTTCCGCCAGCCCCGCTGACACCTCTCTGGCGGGCAAAGTCTGTAGACTTGCCGTGTCTATCAACACCGCTTGCGGCTGATGGAAAGCCCCAATCATGTTCTTGCCAAGCGGGTGATTGATGCCGGTTTTCCCACCTACAGAAGAGTCGACCTGGGAAAGCAGCGTCGTTGGAATCTGGATGAACGGCACACCACGTTGATAACAGGCTGCTGCAAAACCAGCCATATCCCCGACCACACCTCCACCGAGGGCAACCAGAGTGGTTTTTCGGGTGTGGCGATGTTCAAGGAGACCGTCAAAGATGCTGTTAAGAGTCTGCCAATCCTTGAACTTCTCGCCATCCGGAAGTACGACGGTATCAACCCGCTTTCCCGGAAAGCAGGCTTTCGCCCGCTCAAGATAGAGTGGTGCCACAGTCTCATTGGTAACGATCATGACCTGCGCCCCGGAAACAAAAGCTGACAGATCCTGAGTGCCGAGAAGACCCTCACCGATAAATATGGGGTAGCTGCGTTCACCGAGCTCTACCGAGAGCTCCCGATACCGATTAGACATGGTTGCGACCTTCCTTACGTATCTGCCTTTTGTGACGCGGCGTTTTCGGGTTCAGCCGATTGACCAGCTGACGCACCACCAGCCGGGGACTCTTTCTGTCCGTGAACATGATGATGTCCGCGAGACTTGAATACAGCGGATCGCGGATTGAGAAAAGTTTCCGCAAGACCGCCTCAGGGTCGTCGTTCTGTAGCAAAGGCCGATTGCGGTCCTTGCGTGTTCGCTCTACCTGCTGCTCTATGGATGTTTTCAGATAGATGACCGTTGCATCTCTCTTGAGAATCGGGTGGTTTTCCTGGCGCATCACAGCTCCGCCACCAGTAGCCAGCACGGTTCGGTCCTCGTGGGACAGCTCGTCCAGCATGGCTGTTTCCCGCAAACGGAATCCATCCTCGCCCTCAACATCAAAAATCCACGGAATGTTAGCCCCGCACCGCTCTTCAATGATGCGATCAGAATCAAGAAAACGATAGCCGAGCTCTTTGGCGAGCATCCGGCCAATCGTGCTTTTCCCTGCTCCCATGGGGCCAACCAGGACAACGCGTTTCGGCAAAGACATAACTTCCGCTCAGTTTTGTTCAGGCGGGTGAGAATATCACAGGGCCCGTGATTGCATAAGTTCAGGAGCCGTCTCGGGCCAATTTCGGGCACAAAAAAGCCGCCGGTTTTAAGCGGCGGCTTTTTTACTGCACAGATTAACGAAGCAGATCGTTCTTGATGATCTTCGGCGTAATAAAGATCAACAGTTCGCTACGCTCGTCAATGTGTTCGGTGCGCTTGAAGATACGACCCAGGTAAGGAATATCTCCCAGGAACGGGGTCTTGGTGGTCTGGGTCGCAACTTCCGACTGGAAGATTCCGCCAAGAACCACTGTTTCGCCATTGCCGACCAGAACCTGTGTTGTTACCGAGTTGGTGTTGATGGACGGGATACCAGCAGTCACCTCACCCCGGGAGTCCTGATTGACCACCAGGTCCATGATGATCTTGTCATCAGGTGTAATCTGCGGCGTGACCTCGAGCGAGAGCACGGCTTCCTTGAATGAAACAGACGTCGCACCGCTTGAGGACGCTTCCTGATAAGGGATCTCCTCACCAGACTTGATCGACGCCGTCTGGCGATCGGCAGTTACAACGCGTGGCTGGGAGACCACTTCAGCCTGACCATCGCTCTCAAGGGCCGAGAGTTCAAGATCCACCAGGAAGTCGTCGCTGCCCCAACCGATTGCGAAGGAGGACGCTCCGTCACCACTCACTCCCAGATCTACCGCAAGTGCGCCGGGGAAAGACGTCTGGAAAGATCCCGGAGTCGCGGCGGAATCACGGGCATCTTGCACGCCATCAAGACCACCGCCGACCGAAAAGATGTTGTCTCCGCTAATGTCATATGCTGCGCCACCCCAGCGAACACCAAGGTTCTCAGCTACGTTGGTCTGGGCACGCACAATCCGGGCCTCAATAGAGACCTGCCGTACCGGCACATCCCATGTAGAGACCAGGCGGCGGATTTCATCAAGCTTTTCTGCAGTCTCACGAACACTGATGGTGTTGGTGCGGACATCCGAGGAAACGAAACCGCGATCAGAGATCAGTTCTTCGTCCTCTTGAATCAACCCAACGATATCGGCTGCCTTTGCGTAATTTACCTGAATAATATCCAGGCGAACCGGTGCCAATTCGGCGATCTGCTTGTTGGTCTCGAGCTCCAGCTTCTCCCTAGCTGCAATTTCATCGGCAGGGGCTACCAGCAACACATTACCGATCTGACGCTTATCAAGACCTTTGGTCTTCAGGATCAGATCAAGCGCCTGATCCCAGGGTACATTCTGAAGTCGCAGAGTGATGCTGCCACCTACGGTGTCACTGGCCACCAGATTCAGTCCGGTGAAGTCGGCGATCAACTGGAGCACCGAGCGCACTTCGATATCCTGGAAATTCAGGGACAGCTTGTCGCCGGTATACGGGAACTTCTCTTCCCGGCGGGATTCCGCTTCTTCCTGACTCAGCTCCTCGACACTGACGGTAAACTGAGTGCCAGACTGGTAAGCGATGTAGTCGTAGTTGCCCTGGGGGCTGATCTCAACAACGGCATTGCCATCTTCCACAAAGGTGTCAATGCGAGTAACCGGCGTGGCGAAATCCGTCACGTCGAGCCGGCGCCGCAGATCTGCAGGCACCGCAATACCATTCATCGTAAGACGAATTTTGCCGGAACGCTCTGTCAGGTCGACTGGCGTGCTGGAGCTGCCAAGATCCACAAGCACACGTCCTTCGCCGTCTTTGCCACGACGGAAATCGACGCCGGCAAGAGTATTGGATGGTGCCGCGTTGGTTGTTCCACTGCTCTGTGAAGAGGAGGTTGAGGCGCTGGCAACAACTCCCTCAGACTGCCCACCAATCGTCATGACCAGGGAGTTACCAGAACGAACTGTGTCATAGGGCACCAGCTCGACAAGGTTGAAAATCAACCGTGTTCGATCCTTGGTTTCGACCACGGTCATGCTCTGGGCATTACCCGACCCCAGAGGCACGCTTCGGCTATCAAGACCACTGGTCGTATCCCGAAGATCCACCGCGATCCGAGCGGGGCGCTCAATGGTGTAACCGGAGGGTTCCGGTGGCGCCCCATCAAATTGCAGTGTCACCTCAAGCCGCTCGCCCGGTAGCGACGAAAACGACACGTCTTCCAGCGTGACCGCGTTGGCCAGGCCGGATAACAACCCAAAAGCAATCACGCTGACGTATACATTGAGTTTTCTGAACATCGCTAGCCTCGACCCTAAACTTTTTTGTACGTGCATGTTTCTTTCAACTTTCATCCAGCCGCTCCTTAGCCTGCGCCCTCTTCCAGGGTCAGGGAGCGAGGACGCTCTACCCAGCCACCCCGGCCATTGGGAACGATTTCAATGAGCTCGATACGGGTTTCACTAACGCCCACAATGCGACCGTAGTTCTGCCCCATGTAATTTCCCGTGCGGACTCGATGGATCCCGCCGGTATCGTCTTCAATCAGAGCAAACAGATTACCCGATGCACCCTGAAGCGTGCCGACCATTTGAAGTGCTTTCAGGTCAAAATTCTCGAGAACCTCTCTGGGACGATCCAGATCCGGCTCCACATCACTGATCGGCTGTTCGTCCACCATAGTGAGCTGGACATCAATCGGCGGCTCAAAGGGCGCCCGACGATCTGCCGCTGAGTAACTGAAAGCTTCGTACGCCTTGAACTCCGGCAAGGGCTCAACATACCCTCTCGGTTTTGCCCGCGTCTCGGCCATGAACTGATCAAGATCTGAAAATCCGCTGCCCTGGGAGCATGCTGTCAGGAGAGACACCAGACACACACCCAGCCAGGCTTTTACCGCATGCTTTCCTGTCATGCTCATTCTCCAGCCCGGTAGCGGTAAGTACGAGCCAAAACCTGCATATCAAGCCGGTCCGCATCTCCGCCAGTTGGTTTTATCGTCAAGTCGTGTAGCGTTACGATCCGTGGAAGGCTGGCAACGCTGCTGACAAATGATGCCAGCTCATGGTAAGAACCGGACACCCGAATATTGATTGGCAGCTCGGAATAGAAGTCCCGACGCTGTTCCGGTTGCAGCTTCACTTCCTGAAGTGCCAAACCACTACCCAAAGCCGTATTCGTAATGTCTTCAAGCAATCCTGGCACTTCGGTCTCACTTGGCAGCTGTCTTACCAGGGCGCCAAAGGTTTCTTCCATTTCCGCCATCTGGGCCTTGAAAACCTCAAGGTTTGCAACCTGATAGGCTTTCTCTTCATAAGTTTTCCGGAGTTCCTGCTCGGTGCGCTCTACACGCTCAAGTTGAGCATACTGATCCTTGATAAAGAACCAGTAACCACCTCCGGCAATCAGCCCGAAGATAATCAGAACTACGATGAACTTGATTGGAGCAGGCCAGATACCCGCGTTATTGACATCAAGGTCGTTGATATCAAATTCATTGAGACTTTTCAGAGAGTCCGCGAGGCTCATTACTTATCCTCCCCTTCGGGCTCGGGCGTTTTCTGTTTAACCGATAGATTGAACTGGCTGTAACCGGCCCGGCGACTATCAGCTGCGGAGACATTCGAGAGGTTGGGATCCGTGAACCATTCGGAGTCCTCGAACTGGCGCATAAGCGTGGAAACCCGACTGTTAGACTCTGCCATCCCTACAATATCAACGCGCTCGCCGGTTCGCTTGAGATCGGTGTAGAACAAGCCATCGGGCAATGTCCGCACCAGTTCGTCGAAGACGCGCACGATCACGGGTCGCTTGCCCTGGAGATCCTGTATAACCTGCATTCTGGCAAGGAGCTCATCCCGCTTGCGCTTGAGGTTTTCGATCTCCTTGATCTGCTGATCCAGCTTTTTGGTGGCGGTCTCGATGTAGGCGTTGCGGGATTGCTGGTAGGCAATCCGGCTATCCATATCGGTTTTCCAGAGGAAGACCAGGCCGCCAGCAATAATCGCAGCGCCCAGAATCATGACCACGAACTGTTTCTGTTTCTCGGCGCGAAGCTCTTCGCGCCATGGTCGTAGGTTAATCTTTGCCATCAGTCGAAGCTCCTCATTGCCAGGCCGCAGGCAATCATCAGGGAGGGCGCATCATTACTCAGTGCCGACGCGTTCACCTTCGAACCTACCGCCATATCTGCAAAAGGATTCGCGACCATGGTCGGCGTTCCCGTTTTTTCTTCGACCATTTCAGTGAGCCCCTGAATCGAGGCCGTGCCTCCGGCCAGAACCACGTAATCGACGGCATTGTATTGACTGGCACCAAAGAAGAACTGAAGCGCGCGGGCAACCTGCTGCACGACAGCCTCGCGGAACGGCGTAAGCACTTCTGACTCGTAATCGTCAGGCAGTCCGCCCTGTTTTTTCGCAAGACCGGCTTCCTCGAGCGACAAACCGTATCGGCGCTGGATTTCCTCGGTCAGCTGTTTGCCACCGAAAATCTGCTCTCGCGTATAAACGGTCTTGCCACCGGCCAGAACACTCAGCGTGGTCATGGTCGCGCCAATGTCCACGATCGCTACCACCAGCTCCTCTCCCTGAGAGTCCAGCTGAGGCTCGATCAGTGCGTAGGCACGCTCAAGGGCATAGGCTTCAACGTCAACCACCTTGGTAGTCAGTGAAGCAATCTCGAGTGCATCCTCGCGGATGTCGACGTTTTCCTTCCGGCAAGCAGCCAGAAGCACATCCACCTGGTCGGGGTTGTTCTCGGAAGGTCCCTGAACCTCGAAGTCGATCGCCACTTCATCCAGCGGGTATGGAATATATTGATCGGCCTCAAGGGCAATCTGATCTTCCATCTCGAATTCGTTCAGGCCGCCATCCATCTGGATAAGCTTGGTAATAACCGCAGAACCAGAGACCGCAACAGCCACCTGTTTGACACCAGAACGGGACTTGGAAGCTACGCGCTTCATTACCTCGCCCACAGCTTCTACGTCCGTAATATTCTTTTCCACCACGGCATTGGCCGGCAAAGGCTCCACCGCGTAGCTTTCGACCTTATAACGGTCGCCCTGCTTCGATAGCTCCAGAAGTTTGACCGAGCTGGAGCTTATATCCACGCCCAGCACTGCACTGGATTTCTTTCCTAATCCAAACACGCGCTCACCCTATACCTGGTTAGATGCACCCGGTTACGTAACTTATGTGTTTTTTATTTAAGAGAATTTCTTCACCATTCCGTCTACAATGCGTGTTCTTCTTTAGTTGAGAACTATTGCAGCGGTGAAGCACCTCTTCCATCCTAAAGCAATTTCTCAAATGATAGACCTATATCCAACAGTTGTCAGAAAAAAATGTCTCATTTGTTGCGCACATCTCGCCTTTTTGCCTGGTTGTTTCTTACCGGACTGAGTGTCGCCGTTATCGTAACCTCAGGCTTCTATCTTTACCTTCGCCCTGGCCTTCCGCCGGTACATCAGCTTCTGGACATCAAGCTTCAGACGCCATTACGGGTCTATAGCAAAGACAACAGATTAATAGCAGAATTCGGTGAAAAGAGAAGGGCACCCATCACAATCGAACAGATCCCAACAATTCAGTTACAAGCCTTTATGGCAGCTGAAGACTCGCGTTTTTACGAGCACTTCGGGGTCGACATCAAAGGCCTGGCGCGGGCTGCAATCGAACTGGTCTCTACCGGCGAGATCCAGTCCGGGGGCAGTACCATCACAATGCAGGTTGCAAAAAATTACTTTTTGTCACGGGACAGAACCTTTATCCGGAAGTTCAACGAGATACTTCTGGCTCTTCAGATCGAACGTGAACTGGATAAAAACCGCATTCTCGAGCTCTATCTGAACAAGATCTATCTGGGCAATCGGGCCTACGGAATTGCCGCCGCTGCACAGGTTTATTACAACAAGCCGGTCTCGGAACTGTCCCTGGCCCAGATGGCCATGCTCGCCGGCTTGCCAAAAGCGCCCTCGGCATTCAACCCCCTGGCCAATCCGGACCGTGCGATGATCCGGCGCAACTGGATTCTCGGACGAATGCGCGACCTGGGATACATCACTCCGGATGCCCACGAACTTGCTGTTTCCGCCCCCATTACTGCCAGCTACAACAGCACGGAGACTGAAGTCGACGCCGACTATGTTGCCGAAATGGCGAGATCCGAGATGGTTCGGCGGTTCGGCGAGGACGCCTACACCGATGGCTACACCGTCACCCTCACAGTTGACGGCAAGAAACAGCAGGTTGCCACAGAGGCATTAAGAGACGGCCTTGAAGCCTATGATCGGCGCCACGGCTTCAGGGGCCCCATTGGGCAGATTGATCAGGAAACCCTCGCCGAGAGTGAGCCATCAGATCTGATCCTGAACTACCCTCGCGTGGAGTCCCTGCTTCCCGCAATCGTCACAGAGGTTGACGACGAATCCGGCAAAGTGGCGGTGCACGCGCGCCGCATCGGCCCCGCCACCATGGCTTTCGAAACCATGACCTGGGCGAGGCGCTACAAAACTGAAAATCTCACAGGCCCTGAGCCTGAGAAGCCCTCCGATGTTGTGGCTCCCGGCGACGTTATCTATGTGCGCGCCCAGAACCCGGAATCGGCCTCGCCAGAGCCAGAAGCCAACGGGAACGAATCCCCGACTGAGCAGTCGGAGCAGCTCGCTGAAGCCTCTGTTGCGCTTGCTCAAATCCCGAGGGTTGAAGGCGCGCTCATTTCACTGAAAGCCAAAACCGGCGCCATTGAGGCACTGAGCGGAGGCTACAGTTTTGGTCAGAGCAAATATAACCGTGCCATACAGGCAAGACGACAGCCTGGTTCCACCTTCAAGCCCTTTCTTTATCTGAGCGCTCTGGAAAGCGGCATGACACCGGCGACCATCTACAACGATGCGCCGATTGTCTTCGATGACTCGGAACTGGAGACTGCCTGGCGCCCCCAGAACTCCTCCGGACAGTTCTATGGCCCAACCCGCCTGCGGGAAGCACTCTATCGCTCACGCAACCTGGTCTCAATCCGACTGCTGCGCGACCTGGGCATCCAGAACACGCTGGATTACCTGGCACAACTGGAAATCCCGGTAGAAAACATGCCGGACGATCTGTCACTCTCCCTGGGCAGCGGGCAGCTTACTCCCATGGAACTTGCCCGAGGCATGGCCGTGATTGCCAACGGAGGCTACGACGTTGAACCCTACCTCATCGAGACTATCACTGACTTTAGCGGTGAGACCATTTACCAGGCGCCGAAAACCGTTCTGTGCGACAAAGACTGCGACGACGATACAGCACAGGAACCATCGGGCGAGCAAGAAGGCTCGCCAAACACCGGCGCCAATGTCTCTGAAACAAGTGAGGACTCGCCCGAGGTTCGGGTTATGCCCAGACTGGCGGACGAACGCTCGGTCTTTATTCTGCATTCAATGATGCAGGACGTCATTCGTCGCGGTACCGGCAGACGGGCGCTAGCCCTTGGCCGGGATGACATCGCCGGTAAAACCGGCACCACCAACGAACAGAAAGACACCTGGTTTGCCGGCTTTAATCACGAAGTGGCCACAACCACCTGGGTCGGATTCGACCAACCGGCACCTTTGGGCAGACGCGAGTTTGGCGCCAGCACCGCGCTCCCCATCTGGCTGGACTATATGGAAGTAGCGCTCGAAGGGGCACCCTCTTCCTTCATGCCTCGACCCAATGGCATCGTCAATATCCGGATCAACCCCGAAACCGGACAGCGCGCAAGACCGGGCGAGGATGGCATTTTCGAGGTCTTCCGGGAAGAGGATGCGCCACCGCCCCTGACATCCGAAACCGAGAACGACCGCAATGGAGGCTCCGAGGAAGACGACCTGTCAAGGCGAATCTTCTGAGATCAGGAGCAGGCACAAAAAAACCGGCGGGATCACCGCCGGTTTTTTTATACCCTGGATGACAGATCAGATAATGTCGTCCATTGACTTCAGCGGGTAGTGCGCAGGGTATGGATTACGTGCAACGCCGGAATCCACGGCAGCGCGAGCAACGGCGGCCGGCACAACTTCCAGCAAGCGGACGTCCATCGGCTTGGGAATGATGTACTCTTTCCCGAACTCGAAACTCTCCACACCGTATGCCTCGCAAATTTCCTGAGGCACAGGCTCCTTGGCCAGCTCACGGATTGCATTGACGGCCGCCACCTTCATTTCCTCGTTGATCGCGGTGGCACGAACGTCCAGCGCTCCACGGAAAATGAACGGGAAACCCAACACATTGTTAACCTGGTTCGGATAATCAGAGCGACCGGTGGCCATGATCAGATCATCGCGGGTTGCCAGGGCAATTTCCGGGCTAATCTCCGGATCCGGGTTGGAGCAGGCGAAAACGATCGGCTTGGGAGCCATTTTCTTGAGCTGTTCAGCAGTCAGGAGATCCGGACCGGACAGCCCCAGGAATACGTCAGCACCATCAATCGCGTCGTCCAGAGTGCGCTTGTCCGTGTCGTTGGCGAACATTGCCTTGTACTGATTCAAATCATCACGACCAGAGTGGATCACACCCTTGCGGTCAAGCATGAAGATGTTCTCAGAACGAATACCGCAGCTGATCAGAATCTTCATGCAGGCAATGGCGGCAGCACCGGCACCCAGGCAGACCACCCTCGCCTCTTCAATCTTTTTGCCCTGCAGCTCGAGGGCATTGATCATGCCGGCTGCAGTTACGATGGCAGTACCATGCTGGTCATCGTGGAAGATGGGCACGTTGCACTTTTCGATCAGCGCGCGCTCAATTTCAAAGCACTCGGGCGCTTTGATGTCTTCCAGATTGATACCACCGAAGGTATCTGCAATACGCTCAACTGTTTCGATAAACGCCTGCGGGCTCTCGGAATTGACTTCAATATCGAAGACATCAATTCCGGCAAAGCGCTTGAACAGTACGCCCTTGCCTTCCATAACCGGCTTGCTTGCCAGCGGACCCAGGTTACCCAGACCAAGAATCGCAGAACCATCAGAGATGACAGCCACCAGGTTGCCCTTGGCAGTGTACTTGTATGCGTTCTCCGGGTCCTTTGCGATCTCGCGGACCGGTTCGGCAACCCCGGGGCTATACGCCAGGGAAAGGTCGCGGGAGGTCTTGGTTGGCTTGGTGATTTCGACACTCAGCTTACCAGGCCGCGGCTTGGCGTGATATTCAAGGGCTGCTTCTTTCAGATCTTGAGACATTGCCACTGTTCCGTTTGTCACGTTTAAAGGTAGTGAACCGCCGAAGCCAGAGAGCCTCAGATCAACTCCGAATCGAAGGCCCCTACTCGGCGGAGCGCGCCATTATGGCCCGCCAGCCCGGAAACGACAAGTGCCTCATGAACATTTTGTGAACAGTCAATAGGGCTAATTGCGTATGTATCTTATAGATACACTCTGACAACCGAGCACAAAAAAAGCGCCCGAAGGCGCTTTTCCCGAATCCAGCTCGATCAGTCTTTCTTGGCGCCGATGCGACCACCGAAACGCTTCTGGAAACGGTCGATACGACCACCGGTATCCATAACTTTCTGCTTGCCGGTGTAGAATGGGTGGCACTGGGAACACACATCCAGCTGCAGATCATGGGTGTAGGTAGAACGAGTCTTGAATGTATTACCGCAAGAGCAGGTCGCAGTAATCTCTTCGTACTTCGGGTGGATACCTTCTTTCATGGCGAACCTCGTTAGGTCATGCCGCTACCTGATCACGGGGCATCGAATCTGCCCAGGCGCCAGGCACCGCACGTTTGAATCAATTGAGAAGACGGGGCACAATCATGCCCTGCCGGAAACAGACCGCGAATCTTACTTGCAATTAGTTCTGCAGGCAAGCACCACACTGACTTCCGGACTCGCCCACCTTGGATTTCGCGGCAGGCCGCCGACTAGACAGGATAAGGAAAAACCGTGACACCCGTCATCCCGTGGAGCACTCAGTGCCGTTGATCGCACGCATTGCCTTGAATCGTCCCCTGCGTCGACTCTTCGATTACATTATCCCGGAAGGCCTTGAACTGACGCCTGGTCAGAGGGTGCGAATACCCTTTGGCCGGCAGCAGGCAACGGGTCTTGTTGTTCAGGTGGGCGTTGAGCCTCCTCCCGGCATCACTCTCAAGGCTGTGGCAGGGGCAATGGAAAACTGGCCTGCATTGCCCGTGGAAACCTTCAAGCTTCTCAGTTGGGCAAGCGACTATTACCAGCATCCGCTCGGCGAATGCCTGTTTACTGCCCTGCCCCCAGCACTAAGACGAGGGCGCATTGCAGAGGAAAAAAAGGATCAGTGGTGGCTGGCAATCGACAGCGGCTCGACGATTCCCGCGAATGCGCATAAACAAAAAGCCCTTTGGGATTGGCTGAACCAGCGATCCAACGGCGCCCCGACAACCGATATTCTGAGGGCGGGATTCAACCGGGCGCAACTCAAGGCACTGCAGGAGAAGCAACTGATCGAGGTTGTCTCGCCAGCCCGACCGGCGGATTTCAATGAAGCCCCCGAGCTGCTGGCCCGCCGACCCAGATTATCCGAGGCGCAGACATCTGCCGCAGAGCAGCTGGCTACCCCGGACGAAGGGTTTTCCGCCTTCCTTCTGTACGGCATCACCGGTAGCGGAAAAACCGAGATCTACCTTCATTACCTGAAAGAACACCTGGGAAATCAGGATCAGGCCCTGGTACTGGTTCCGGAGATCAATCTGACGCCCCAAACGGTCGCCCGATTCCAGCGCTATTTTGGCGCACGGATTGTCGTATGGCACTCAGCGCTGAACGACAGTGAACGTCTGACGACATGGCTGAAAGTGCGGAACGGCGAGCCCGTTATCCTTGTAGGTACGCGATCGGCTGCTTTGCTACCGTTCACCAACCTGCGAACCATCATTGTCGATGAAGAGCACGACAGCTCTTACAAGCAGGGTGAAGGTTTTCGGTACTCCGGCCGGGACCTGGCCGTCTACCGCGCACACCTGAACAAATGCCCCGTAATTCTGGGATCCGCCACTCCGTCGCTGGAATCCGTTCATAATGCAGAGCAGGCCAAATACCATCTGGTAAAGCTTGAAGAGCGCGCCGGCAATGCTGCGCCCCCGGTCATCAGCTTGCTGGATATCCGGAGTCGCCCATTGGAGGGCGGCCTCTCCCGCCCTGCCTTGAATGCCATCGAACAGATTCTGGCAAAAGGTGAGCAGGCGCTGGTTTTCGTCAATCGGCGAGGGTTTGCCCCGGTCATGATGTGCTTTGACTGCGGCCACATGGTTGAATGCCCGCGCTGCGACACTCGCCTGACCTACCACCGCCGGGATCGGGCGATGAGATGCCACCACTGCGACTACCAGACGGCGGCGACCGAGCAGTGCCCAAAGTGCAAGAGTGAGGCCTTCAAACCGGTTGGGCAGGGCACCGAGAGAACGGAGGACATTCTTGCCACGGCTTTCCCGGATACACCGGTGGTGCGAGTGGATCGCGACAGTACGCAGCGCAAAGGCAGCATCCAGGGCATCCTGAACCAGGTAAACACCGGCAAACCGTGCGTGCTTGTGGGCACCCAGATGCTGGCGAAAGGACACGACTTCCCGAATGTCACACTCGTGGTGGTGGTAAACGCGGATGGTGGGCTGTTCAGCGTGGACTTTCGCGCCCCCGAGCAACTCATACAGACCCTTCTGCAGGTCAGTGGCCGCGCCGGACGGGGCACAAAGCCCGGCAAAGTGCTTGTGCAAACCTGCCACAGCGACCACCCGCTGTTAAAGACACTGTGCGAAGGCCACTACCTCGACATCGCCGACCAACTCCTGAAAGAGCGGGAAGAAGGCCAATTCCCGCCATTCCGCGCCATGGCTATCTTCAGGGCAGAAGGCGACACCATGGAGAAAAGCTTGCAAGTGCTGGATACAATTAAGCCCCTCGCGAATACCACAGGCATCGAAACCTGGGGACCGTTGCCAGCCATGATTGCCCGGCGCGCCGACAAGCATCGCGCGCAACTGATCCTCAACGCCCGCAACCGGAAAAAGCTGAACAGCCTGCTTACCGGAATCTGTCAGGAACTGGACCAGAGAAAGCTGCCTGCCGGGGTCAAATGGATGATTGATGTTGATCCGCAGGAAACAGGATAATTTGAGCCGAGACTGCGGAATCCCGAGCCTTTTGCTTGCAGCCAAACTTTCCGCGATAATAGCCGCCTTCTGTTTTCAACGGGCCTCCTGCCCCGAATCCAATTCTCCTGTAAACCGAGTCATCTGACAGCATGAAAGAGACCGTTTCCGATCTGCTCCAGTCTGCACTGGCAGCACTCCAAGCCGATGGCACGCTGCCTGCGGACCAGTCCTTCACTCCACAGGTGGGCAATACCAAGGACAAGTCCCACGGCGATTATGCCTGCAACATTGCCCTGGTTGCCTCGAAAGCGGCTGGCTGCGCGCCCCGCAAACTGGCGGAGGCTCTGATCGAGAACCTGCCTGAGAGCAGTGCGGTGGAGAAGGTGGAGATTGCCGGGCCCGGTTTTATCAACTTCTTTATGAGCACTGCGAGTGCCTTCGAAGTGGTCAATACCATACTGGATGAAGGCGATCGTTTCGGTCGCAACAATCAGGGCCAGGGCGAAAAAGTTCAGGTGGAGTTTGTCTCGGCCAACCCCACAGGCCCCCTCCACGTTGGGCACGGCCGGGGCGCGGCAATCGGCGACTGCCTTTGCCGGCTGCTGGAAGCCAACGGTTACGATGTAACCCGGGAGTTCTACTACAACGACGCCGGGGCGCAGATTGATAACCTGGCGCTCTCAGTCCAGTCGCGGGTGAAAGGTCTTACGCCGGACGACGAGAGCTGGCCGGCGGACGGCTACCGGGGCGATTACATTGTTGATGTTGCCAAGGCCTACCTTGCCGGCGACACCGTTACTGCAGACGATCGGGAAGTGACCGCCAAGGCGGATCCGGAGGACCGCGATGCCATCCGCGAATTCGCCGTCGCCTACCTGCGGCGGGAGCAGGATCTGGACCTGAAAGCCTTCGGGGTTCAGTTCGATGTCTATTTCCTGGAATCCTCCCTGTACGAAGACGGCAAGGTCGAAGCGACGGTCAAGCGCCTGCAGGAAAATGGCTACACCTACGAGCAGGATGGCGCCATGTGGCTGAAGACCACCGAGTTCGGCGATGACAAGGACCGGGTCATGCGCAAGAAGGATGGTGGTTACACCTACTTCCTGCCGGATGTCGCCTATCATCTGGACAAGTGGCAACGGGGCTTCACCACCGTGATTAACGAACAGGGTGCCGATCATCACTCAACCGTTACCCGCGTCCGCGCCGGCTTGCAGGCACTGAATGCCGGCATTCCTCAAGGCTGGCCTGATTACGTGCTGCACCAGATGGTGATGGTGACCCGCTGCGGCCAGGAGGTAAAAATCTCCAAACGCGCGGGCAGCTATGTAACAGTCCGGGACCTGATTGATGAAGTTGGCCGCGATGCCACCCGATTCTTCCTGGCCGCGCGCCGCGTCGATTCACAATTGACCTTCGATATCGATCTGGCTCGCTCCCAGACCAATGAAAACCCGGTCTATTACGTTCAGTATGCCCACGCGCGCATCTGCAGCGTGCTTCGAAAACTGGCCGAGGAAGGTGTAGAGCGCGGCCGCAACGAATGTATTGGCGACCTCTCACTGCTGACGCTTGACGAGGAAAAGGACCTGGCCAACCAGCTGGCCAAGTATCCGGAGCTCATTGCCAATTCCGCCGCGCAACGTGAGCCGCACCATCTCACGCACTACCTGCGGGACCTGGCGGGCCAGTTCCATACGTATTACAACGCCCACAAGGTATTGATCGAAGATACGGCGATTCGTGATGCCAGGGTCAGCCTCTACCTTGCCATCCGGCAGGTTATTGCCAACGGCTTGGACCTGTTGGGCGTCAGCGCACCGGAAGAGATGTAACACGAATGTCCCGAGATTACGCCCGCAAGGACAGGCCCGCCAAAGAGTCGGCCACGTCGCGCACGAAACCGGCGAGGCAGACAAAGCCAAAAGCGGCCCGTCCAAAACCCAAGGCCAGCGCCCGTGCCCAGCACGGCAGTTTGTCACTCAAGTGGATTCTGTCCCTGGCTGCCGTGGGCGGCTTCATCGGGTTTATCTTTTATCTGAACTCCCTGCCTGCAAACCCGGGTTCGCAACCGCAAGCAGTCAGTGAGAAGCCGACCCAGAAATCTGCAAAGACGCCTGCGGAAACAGCCAAGGAAGAAGACAAGCCCGGGTTCCGGTTCTACGAGATGCTGCCGGAATCCGAGGTAGTACCGCCCAAAGTCGAAGAATACACGCCCGGACCGACGCAAACGGATTTCAATTATCTGCTTCAGTCCGGCTCCTTCCGCAGCAAGGAAGACGCGGAACGACAGCGGGCCCAGATCGCTTTCCAGGGTTTGCGGGCAAGCACCCAGAGGATTGATCTGGACAACGGCTCCGTCTGGTACCGTGTCAACGTTGGCCCTTTCACATCCAGAAGCCAGATGAATTCTGCTATCGACAAACTGGTTTCTCTGAATATCCAGCCATTAGTCCGTAAGATCCCCAAGGAAGGCTGATCTTTCGGGCCTGGTGCGAACACCTTGAATTCGCACCAGAAGCCTCCATAACAACGGGATACCAATTTCAATCAGGCAATTGGAGCCCAAATGACTACCATTCTTTCCGTCAGGCGCGATGACGAAGTTGCCATGGGTGGCGACGGCCAGGTTTCCCTCGGCAACACCGTAATGAAAGGCAACGCCCGGAAGGTTCGCCGCCTTTACAACGGCCAAGTGATCGCCGGCTTCGCGGGCGGTACCGCCGATGCCTTCACCCTGTTCGAGCGATTCGAAGCCCAGCTTGAAAAACACCAGGGCAACCTCACCAGGGCTGCGGTGGAATTGGCGAAAGACTGGCGAACTGACCGTGCGCTGCGCCGGCTCGAGGCCTTGCTGGCTGTAGCGGACAAAACCGCCTCGCTGATCATCACCGGCAACGGGGATGTGATTGAGCCGGAACAGGGCCTGATTGCCATCGGGTCTGGCGGCCCCTTTGCCCAGGCTTCAGCCCGGGCCTTACTGGAAAACACAGACCTGTCCGCCCACGAGATAGTTGAGAAAGGTCTGGATATCGCCGCCGACATTTGTATCTACACCAACCACAATCGCACCCTTGAAGTGCTCTCCAAAAACGACTGATCCGGAGCGACCATGTCTGCAATGACTCCCCGTGAGATTGTCCACGAGCTCAACAAACACATCGTGGGCCAGGAAGAAGCCAAGCGGGCGGTGGCTATCGCCCTGAGAAATCGCTGGCGCCGGATGCAGCTGGACAGCAGCCTGCGCGATGAGATCACTCCCAAGAACATCCTGATGATCGGTCCCACGGGTGTGGGTAAAACCGAGATTGCCCGGCGCCTCGCAAAATTGGCCGATGCCCCGTTTCTGAAAGTGGAGGCCACCAAATTCACCGAAGTCGGCTACGTCGGTCGCGACGTGGAATCCATCATTCGTGATCTGGCGGATATGGCCGTCAAGATGCTCCGCGAAGCAGAAATGAAGCGTCACGAAGAACGGGCACTGGACGCGGCGGAAGAGCGCATCCTGGATGCACTGATCCCGCCGCCCCGCGATTTCGGTGAGGACAGCCAACGCAGTTCCGACTCATCCACTCGCCAGCTGTTCCGGAAAAAACTCCGGGAGGGCGAACTGGATGACAAGGAAATCGAGATCGACCTGCGCAATTCCAGCGCCGGAGTCGAAATTATGGCGCCTCCGGGCATGGAGGAGATGACTAATCAGCTGCAGAGCATGTTCTCCAACCTGTCTTCCGACAAGCGCAAAACACGGAAGATGAAGGTTTCGGACGCCCTCAAGCGGGCCAAGGAAGAAGAAGCTGCGAAGCTGGTCAACGAAGAAGAGATCAAACAGAAAGCCATTCAGGCCGTCGAGCAGAATGGCATCGTGTTCGTGGATGAGATCGACAAGGTCGCCAAGCGATCCGAGAATACTTCGTCGGATGTTTCCCGCGAAGGCGTCCAGCGCGATCTGCTCCCGTTAATCGAGGGCAGCACCGTGAGTACGAAATACGGTTCTGTGCGCACCGATCATATTCTGTTCATCGCTTCCGGCGCGTTCCACCTGTCCAAGCCCTCGGACCTGATTCCGGAGCTGCAAGGCCGCTTGCCGATCCGCGTTGAGCTTCAGGCACTGACACCCGAGGACTTCAAACGCATCCTGACCGAACCGGATGCCTCCCTGGTGCAGCAGTACGAAGCGCTGATGCTGACCGAAGGTGTGAAACTGACCTTCCGGGAGGATGCCATTGCACGTATCGCCGAGGTTGCCTGGAAGGTGAACGAGAGCACTGAAAACATCGGTGCCCGTCGGCTGCATACCGTCCTTGAGCGGTTGCTTGAAACCCTGTCCTTCGATGCCGGTGACAAGGTTACCGATGGCTTCGAGGTAACCGCCGAATACGTGGATGAAAAGCTTGGAGAGTTGTCCGAAGACGAGGATCTGAGCCGGTACATTCTGTAGGCGTGAGCGAGGGGGCAGATGACACAGTCATCTGCCCCCTCGCCTACTGAACATTATTGCGCCTTTGAAAAGAGGTGCGAAACGTTAGTCAAGCCACCCGCCAACCGGCCCTTCTCGGCTTTTTTCTTCCTGCCCTTGGCCACATACAGTGGCAGCATTTCGCCGTATAGACTGGTACTGATCGTCCGCTGCTCGTCTTCAAGGCGATCCCGGCGAAGCTTGATGCCATATTTCGCCAGCTTGGGCTCCAGCTGATCTGCACGACTCAGAAGATCCCGCCGTGTCATCTGATAGGCGTGCTCACACACCATTCTACGGGACTGGAAGCTGAATACGTTGGAGAAGAACAGCTTGGCGTCGTCTCGGGTGGGTTCAAACAGCAGAATATCCTTGTCGGGATAATCCCGGGCATACTGGGCAATGCCCGACTGCATCCTTGAGTACACCATGGTCCTGAAGGTCTGTGACAGAACGTTTGGCATACCTGAGCGGGTCAGCTCGCCCGGCTTCATGGAGCCGGCCCGGACCGCCGCACTGGCGTCAATCGGCACCTGGGGATTCACGGCGAAAACCAGGTCGGCACCGTCTTCAAAAGCCACGGAGGCGTGCAAACCCTTGCGCAGTGTACCGTCCACATAATACCGCCCATCGATTTCCACTGGCACATACAACCCCGGCGAGGCAGTGCTGGCCTGAATAGCCTTGGAAATGGGCACATGGTCAAAACCGGGAGCGCCAAAACAGACCGCTTCGGTACTCTCAACATCGGCAGCCACGATGTAGAGGCTGCGCTTGAGCTGACGGAAATCATTGGTGCGCCCGAGCATGGTGAAGGCCCGTTTGAGATACTCATGCAGGCCTTCGTTATCAAACAGCCCGGCCGGCGCTGCCTGGGCCAGGATGGTCATGGCTTCCAGCAGACTCTGATCGTAGGGGTTGTTGACGAAGCGGCTTACCGCCGTGGAAACCAGGCCGGGAATTGCCAGCAATCGACTGCCAATCTCCCGGAAAGCCGGGCGATAGAATACTTCCGGATGGAACGGGTGCACTTCCGCCTCGTTGCGCACGAAAATCCGGCAAAGTTGCGCCGTGGTCATCTGGTTGGCGAGATTCGCCGCCACAAAAGAGCCGCCATTTACACCAACATAAACATCGATGTTGTTGAAATCGAGACCATCAAGTGCCTCATCCAGCGCCCGGAGCGCTCCGATTTCATAAATGCCGCCCAGAGGACCACCGCCACCAAGGGCAAGCCCGATGCGGGGAGCGGGTTTATGGTCAATTGGCGAGCTCATAGCCTTCCCTTTTCCGGATTAAGAATGCGGGCCCGTCGGGCAGGCCGCCGGATAATTCCATTCTCAAGATAACAACCGTATTTAGAGTGCGCACCCTATATTGCCCAAACCCGCACCTGCGATCAGGAAACGGCGGCCTCTGATACCGCCATGGCCGTTGACTTGCCGGGGCGCAGGTAACGGCCGAAGCCGGCATTACGCAACGCCAGGTCGACACAGCTCTTGATCACGTGAGGCGAGTCCAGCAACAACACATCTTCCAATAGCTGAATGGCCCACTCACGGCTGACACTGCGAATCACCGATTTGACCTTCGGCAAGCTGGCGGCGTTCATGGACAGGGAATCGTAACCCATGGCCATCAACAGCAGCGCACCGCCGGGATCACCCGCCAGTTCACCGCAGATGCCAACGGGCTTGCCCACCGAGTGAGCGTCCTGGGCGATTCGCACCAGCGCCTGGAGTACCGCCGGGTGATACGAGTGATAGAGCTGGGCAACCCGGGGATTGTTACGATCCACCGCCAGCAGATACTGGGTCAGGTCGTTGGAACCAACAGAGAGGAAGTCCACCCGGTCCGCCAGCTCCCGGATCTGGTAAACGGCAGCGGGGATTTCGACCATCACGCCCACCTTGGGCATGTGAATGTCGTAACCCTCTTCCCGAACCTCGTGGTACACCCGGTAAATCAGGTGCAGGGACTCCTCCACCTCCGAGATGTTGGAGATCATTGGCAGCATGATCTGGAGGTTATTCAACCCCTCGCTGGCCTTGAGCATGGCCCGAACCTGAACCAGGAAGATCTCCGGGTGGTCGAGGGTAACCCGGATACCCCGCCAGCCCAGGAACGGGTTTTCCTCCTGGATCGGGAAATAGGTCAGCGCCTTGTCGCCGCCAATATCCAGCGTCCGCATGGTAACGGGGCTCGGCGCGAAGGCTTCGAGCTGCTCCCGGTAATACTCTCGCTGCTCCTGCTCTGAGGGGAAGCGGTCCTTAATCATGAAGGGCACTTCGGTCCGGTAAAGACCGATACCCTCGGCACCGTGCGAGAGCGAGCGCACCACATCGGTCATCAACCCGGTGTTCACCAGAAGTGAGACCCGATGGTGATCGGTGGTTTCACAGGGCTTGTCCTTGAGAACTTCAAGCCCGCGAATAAGTTCGTCTTCTTCGTCGCAGATCGCCTGGTAGTAGGACCGGAGGTCTGCCGATGGCGAAGCAAAAATCTGGCCCTCAAAGCCGTCTACGATCAGCTCCTTGCCGTCGAGCTGGTTTACGGGAATATCGACCAGCCCCATAACAGTCGGCACGCCCATGGCGCGTGCCAGAATGGCGACATGAGAGTTACTGGAGCCTTTGACCGACACCAGACCCACCAGCTGCCCCTTGGGGACCTCGCCAAGCATGGCAGGTGTCAGCTCTTCGCTGACCAGGACCGTGCGCTCGGGGTAGTTCAGGTGTTTCTGCTCGCCTTCCTGCAGATGAGACAGCAGACGGCGGCCCAGGTCTCGGATATCAACAGCGCGTTCCTGCAGGTAATGATCGTCCATCATCTCGAAATGACGGATGTACTGCTGGACCACCTGCTTGAGAGCGCCCTGGGCCCAGATCCCTTCCCTGATCTTGTTCGACACCTCACCAGGCATGGCATCGTCGCCCAGCATTCTCAGATAAACATCGAACAGGGCCTGCTCTTCAGGACGCAGCTGCGAAGCCAACCGCTTGGCAACCCGCTCGATATCTTCCCTTACCGCCTTAACCGACGCTCCGAACAGGGCCAGTTCCTGATCAATATCGTCAGTCGGCTTTTCCGGAACCACATCAAGATCAGCCGATGGATAAACGACAACGCCATTGCCGATGGCAACACCTGGAGCACCCGGCACGCCGTTAAAACTAACATCGTGTGCCTCCTCACCGGTCAGGGACAGGCCACTGATGGCGCCGGTGGCTTCACTATGGGCTATGACCCCCGCCAGCTGAGCGGAAACGGTTACCAGGAATGCCTCTTCGCCCTCATCAAAGCACCGGGAACTCTCCCTCTGCTGGACAACGAGCACACCCAACACCCGGCGATGGTGAATGATCGGAACACCCAGGAACGAGCGGAAGCGCTCCTCACCAGTCTCGGGGAAGTAACGATAGCGTGGATGGGAGGGCGCATCCTCGAGGTTGATAGGCTCCTCACGAGAGCCCACCAGGCCGACAAGACCCTCTGAATAGGCCAGGCTCACCTGGCCAACCGCCTTGCGGTAAAGGCCTTCGGTGGCCATCAAAATGTAGCGGTTGGTGGCAGGGTCAAGCAGGTAGACGGAACAGACCTCGGTTCCCATGGCTTTCTGCACCCGCGATACAATGATATCCAGCGCCTCCTGCAGATCGCGGGCGCTGTTTACCTCTTGTACTAGACTTCGCAGAATGCTCAGCATGGCGGTGTCAGTCCGTCATTTCTGGTGTTCCTGTAAACGCCGATTCTGCTCCGCCCTATGCCACTGCTCCATGTTGTAGAACAGTCGCGGCGCAAGCTCTCTCAGCGCGCGTCGATACACTTCTCGCTTGAATGAAACCACCTGCCCCAACGGATACCAGTAGCTTACCCACTGCCAGCCGTCGAACTCCGGTGAATCCGTACCGTCCACGCAAACCTGCGCGTCCGGCGATAACATCCTCAGCAGGAACCATTTCTGTTTTTGGCCCACACAAACGGGGTGGGAGTTTTGGCGTACCATCCTCCTCGGGAGTCGATACCTCAGCCAGCCTCGCGTGCAGCTGATGATTTCCACATCGTTTGCACAGAGGCCGATTTCCTCTCCAAGCTCCCGGTACAGCGCATCCTCGGGGGATTCATCATGTTTGATGCCACCCTGGGGAAACTGCCAGGAGTCCTGCCCTATTCGCCTTGCCCAGAGAACTTCTCCTCTGTGATTGGCCAGAATGATTCCGACGTTGGGTCTGAAACCGTCTGAATCGATCACGGCACAGTCCTCTCAAAAGTCGGTTGACCGGTACAAAATTCACCGGTCGGATTTGTCCAAGTTGCTCTCATTCTTACAGAATCCCAAGGGTTCGGCAAACGGAGCCGTTGGGGACAGGTCATGATAGACTTGACGTTTTACTGCAAGCCCTGTGATCACCGGAGGTAGCCGCTTGACGCTCGCAATTTTTGATCTCGACAACACCCTTTTAGCCGGAGACAGCGACCACGCCTGGGGCGAATTTCTGGTGGAGGAAGGCATTGTCGATGCCGAGGAATACCGCCTTGCCAACGACCGCTTCTATCAGGAATACCTGAACGGCGAGCTGGATATTCTGCACTACCTGGGGTTTGCCCTTCAGCCTTTGGCCAGTCACAACATGGAAGAGCTACTGGCGTGGCGGGAAGCCTTTATGGAGAAAAAAGTGCGCCCCATGATGCAGGCCACTGCGAATACGCTGCTAGACAGCCACCGGGAGCAGGGTCACACCCTGATGATTATCACCGCCACCAACCGTTTTGTGACTGAACCCATTGCCGAGGCCCTCGGCATCGAACATCTGATCGCCACCGAGCCCGAGCTTGTCAACGGCCGTTATACAGGCGAAGTGGCCGGCACTCCGAGCTTTCAGGATGGCAAGGTCACGCGACTGGATGACTGGCTGAGTGCCCATAACAGGACACTTGAGGGGGCCTGGTTCTACAGCGACTCCCACAATGACTTGCCGCTGCTGAAAAAAGTGGACAACCCGGTGGCCGTAGACCCGGACCCGACCCTGGAGCAATATGCCCGGGACAACGGCTGGAAAGTCATGTCACTTCGGGGTTAATGGCAGGATTAGAAGAATCCCGTCAGTGAACGAACAAAGCAGGATTTGATGTAATCGGTCTCGGGGATGCCCGGAATCACCGGGTGATCCGGAGCCTGATGCCCCTGCTCGAGCAACTGGACAAAGCGGTCGATCTTGCGGCCGCTGCCTCGAATGATGTCCACCAGCTTCTCCTGCGAGAGATGCATCGAACAGGACGCGGAAACCAGTATCCCATCGCGCTCCAGCAACCGCAGACCGAGCTGGTTCAGCCGGGCATAGGCCTCTTCCCCCGCCTTCTGGTCCCTGCGCCGGGGAATCAGTGCCGGCGGATCGAGAACCACCACATCAAACTTCTCCTTCTCATCCGCCAGCGCCTTCAGGGCCTCGAAGGCATCCCCCTCAATGGTTTCCACATTGTCGAGGCCATTGAGCCTGGCGTTGTGGTGAACCGAATCAATGGCACTGGCCGAACTGTCGACACAGGTCACTTGGGTGGCCCCGGCACAAGCGGCCTGAATGCCCCAGCCACCGACATAACTGAACACATCCAGCACCCGCTTGCCCGGCGCATAGGCCTGCAAACGGGCACGGTTCATCCGATGATCGTAAAACCAGCCCGTCTTCTGGCCGCCCTCCAACGGCACCTCGAACCGGACACCGTTCTCCTCCACCTCCAGCAGACTCACCGCAGCGCCATGGGCCTGCTCCACGTAGGTATCCAGCCCCTCCACCTTGCGCATCTTGCCATCGTTCTTGAGGATGATCGCCTCAGGGTGCACCAGCCGCTGGACTGCCCGAACAACCGCCTCCTTCATCGCTTCCATACCGGCCGTGGAAATCTGCACCACCACCGTGGAATCAAACCGGTCAATCACCAGCCCCGAAAGCCCGTCACTGTCGCCAAACACCCAACGGTAAAACGGCTTGTCGAAAAGCCGTTCTCTGAGCGCAAGCGCAGCCTCCATCCGCTGGGTCAACCGCTGGGGCGTCATACCGTGGCCCGGATCCCGACTGATCAGCCGGCCACAAATCAGCGCATGGGGATTAACGAACACTGTACCCAGAGGCTTGTCGTTCGACGCCCGAAGCTCCGCCTGAACACCGGCCTCGAATTCCGTCAGCGGACTGCGGCGGGTGTCCACCTCATTGCTGTAAACCCATAGATGGCCAGCACGGAGACGGCGCTCTGCGCCTTTTCGAAGATACAGAACCGGAAAATTCATAAAGACCACCTGGAAAGGAAAGACAGGGATTATACAAGATGAGTTGAAACTGATACCGATGTATGACGGGCTGACGGGGCGGGCCTTCCAAAACTGTGCGGAGCCAGGGATGGCGGAGCCAAGCGTACAGGGACGTATTCACAGCGTGTTTTGGAAGGCCCGCACCGTCAGGCCAGCCTCCCAAGCGGAAGTGTTATTCCTCGGCCGCCACATGCTCCGCATAAGCTGTAGAATCCATCAGGCCATCCAGCTCACCAGCATCCTCAAGCCGCACCTTGTAAAGCCAGCCGTCACCGTAGGGATCTTCGTTGACCTTCTCCGGCTCGTCCTCAAGGCTCTCATTCACCTCGATAACCTCACCGGTCACCGGGCTGAACACATCCGAAGCCGACTTCACAGACTCAGCGACTCCGGCTTCCTCTCCACCGTTAACCGTTGCGCCCACATCCGGAACACCGATGTATACCACATCACCCAGTTGCTCCTGGGCAAAATCCGTAATACCGACAGTCGCCGTGCCATCGTCTGACACGCGAACCCATTGATGGGTCTCAATGTATTTCAGGTCTGCGGGTATCTCACTCATAGTCTGGTTTCCTGAACGAATTTTTTGCGCAGTTTAACTGAAGAGGTTAATTCCAGCGAACCTCACGTGCCAGCTTCATGAACGAATTCAGGTAATCCACCTCCCGATCCCGCTCACGAAGTCCTAAAAAGATCTGTTTCGGAATCCCCGTTTCCCCGAGCTGAACCGGCCGAACCGGAATCCGGGCATCGTAATCCTCGACCAGCCAGCGTGGGAGCGCGGCCACCCCGCGCCCTGCCGCGACCATTTGCAACATGATATCGGTGGTCTCGATGGTTTTGTGCCGCGCGGGACTGGCGTGGGCCGGAAGCAGGAACCGCGTGTAGATATCCAGACGTTCGATTTCCACCGGATAGGTGATCAGGGTTTCTTTCTCCAGATCCCCGGGTTCAGCCCAGGCCTTGTCCGCCAGAGCATGGTCCGCGGCCACCACCAACACCTGCTCGTAGTCGAACACCGGCTCGAAAACCAGGCCCGGGCGCTGCAGGGGGTCCGGAGTTACCAGCATGTCGATGTCGTGACCGAACAGGGCGCCAATGCCGCCAAACTGGAATTTCTGTTTTACATCCACATCCACCCCGGGCCAGCCCTCCAGATAGGGCCCGACTACTTTCAACAGCCATTGATAGCAGGGATGGCACTCCATTCCGATACGCAGCGTGCCACGCTGCCCCCTGGCAAACTGGCCGATCAGCATCTCCGCGTGCTCCATCTGCGGCAGCAGCCTGTTGGCCAGCGAAAGAAGGTATTCCCCCGACTGTGTCAGTCGCAACTGCCGCCCTTCCCGCACCCAGATGTCGGTACCAAACTGGTGTTCCAGCTTACGGATGGAATGGCTGAGGGCAGATTGCGTGAAATGCAGGCACTCGGCGGCCGCCGTCAAAGACCCCTGCCGATTCACTGCCCGGAGAATTTCCAGATGGCTTCGCTCGATCATTATTACCCTTCGCATGAACAATATTCATTGATCTCTGAAATAATACCATTATTTTTCATTCCGCCAGGTGGATATTCTGCACTTTCTTCAAAATCACAGAATCAAGCAGAGGACACACCATGGTAACCACCCACAATCTCGGCTTCCCACGAATCGGGGCCCGCCGTGAGCTGAAGTTTGCCCAGGAAGCCTTCTGGAAAGGCCGGATAAGCGAGGAAGATCTGCAGATTACCGGTGCCGATCTCCGGCGCAGGCATTGGCAGAACCAACGCCCACTGGACCGGGTGCCCGTCGGAGACTTCTCCTTTTACGATCAGATACTGGATATGAGTGTCACCCTGGGCAACCTGCCCGAGCGGGTGAACGACACCAAAGGCAGCGAACTCGACCGTTATTTCCGGGTAGCCCGGGGGCGTTCCGGGCAGGAATCAGCCTGCTGTGGTGTTCAGGCAGGGGAAATGACCAAATGGTTCGACACCAACTATCACTACATCGTGCCCGAGTTCCACCAGAACACCCGCTTTCGACTCAATGGCAACCGACTAATCGATCAGATCGACGAGGCGCGAGCCCAAGGATTAACACCAAAGCCGGTGATTATCGGCCCCGTCACCTATCTCTGGCTTGGCAAAGCCAAAGACGACAGCGACCGACTGTTGCTGCTGGAGTCTTTACTGCCCGTGTACTCAGAGCTTCTGGAACTGTTAGCAGACCATGGCGTTGAGTGGGTTCAGGTAGACGAACCCGCGCTTGTGACCGACCTGGATGCGGACTGGCGCCACGCCTTCAGCCTCGCTTATCACCACCTCAAGACAAGCACGCCGAAGTTGTTGGTAACCACTTACTTCGGTGAATTGCGAGAAAATCTGCAGCTGGCCTGTGAATTACCCGTGGCCGGATTGCACCTCGATGCCATCAGTGCCCCACAGGAAGTCCCCCGTGTGGTCGACTGGCTACCGCCCCACAAGCAACTTTCTTTGGGCGTTATCAATGGCCGGAATATCTGGCGATCGGATCTGGAGAAGACCCTCGACTGGCTCGAACCGGTCTATGAAAAGTTGGGGAATCGCCTCTGGCTCGCGCCATCCTGCTCACTGATTCATGTGCCTGTCGATCTAACGAGTGAAGACAAGCTGGACCCGGAAATCCGCAGCTGGCTGGCATTCGCCGTCCAGAAACTGGATGAACTGAAGACTCTCGCCACAGCGTTGAACAATGGAAGAGCGGCCGTTCGCGAACAACTGGCGGAATCGACGGTAGCCGTCAACAGTCGGGTAACATCCGAACAAGTTCACAGCGCTTCTGTGCAGGCACGTCTCGCCGACGTCAGCCCGGCACTGGGTCAGCGGCAAAGCCGTTTCCCGGACCGCATCGCCATACAGCAACGGAAGCTTGGCCTACCCCGCTTCCCGACAACCACCATCGGGTCCTTTCCCCAAACACGGGATATCCGCCAGACCCGCTTGCAGTTCCGAAAGGGTGAGCTAACGGAGCCGCAATACAACGCCCGGATTCGCGAAGAGGTTCGTCGCTGCATTGTCGAGCAGGAGGCCCTGGGGCTCGATGTGCTTGTTCACGGCGAAGCCGAACGAAACGACATGGTCGAATATTTCGGCGAACAACTGGACGGCTATGCCTTCAGTCAGTTCGGGTGGGTTCAGTCCTACGGCTCCCGATGCGTGAAACCACCCATACTGTTCGGAGACATATCTCGCCCGAAAGCCATGACCGTCGAATGGATCCGCTATGCCCAGTCGCTCACGAAAAAGCCTCTGAAGGGCATGCTGACCGGACCTGTCACCATCCTCAACTGGTCGTTCGTGCGGGACGACCAGCCACGGCGAGAGACCTGCCTTCAACTGGCACTGGCCATCCGGGAGGAGGTGCTTGATCTGGAGGCCTCGGGCGCCCGAATTATCCAGATCGATGAAGCCGCCCTTCGGGAGGGCTTGCCGCTGCGGCAAGCCGATTGGAAGAACTATCTGGACTGGTCCATCGAGTCATTCCGGATATCTGCCAACGGCGTTCGAGACGAAACCCAGATCCACACCCACATGTGCTATTCGGAGTTCAACGACATTATCGAAGCCATCGCCCGGATGGACGCTGATGTGATTACCATCGAGACCTCCCGGTCGGACATGGAGCTTCTCGATGCCTTCCGTGGCTTCCATTACCCGAACGACATCGGGCCCGGTGTCTATGACATACACTCACCGAATATTCCCGACAGCGAGCAGATTCGATCATTGATGATAAAGGCGGCAGAGCGGATACCGGCAGAGCGGCTATGGGTGAACCCGGACTGTGGCCTGAAGACCCGTCAGTGGGAGGAGGTCCGCCCTGCCCTGAAAAGCATGGTCGCCGCCGCTCGGGAACTCAGGGAAACTATTCAGTAACCGGAACTGTTCTGATCCAGCTCGAACTGGAAATCTTCGGCCCGGCGGACTTCCGTTGCGAAGTCGCCGGAATCGTGGAATTCGAACCAGCGGTACCCGGGCGGTAAATCCTCAACCGAGAACTTACTGGAACCGGAAGTAAACTGGATGCAGGTGGACGGCGTGGCCAACAGCTGCACGCCGTTGCGCTCGCGCTCGTGCTCCTGATGGATATGCCCCCACAACACGATCCTGACCTGAGGAAATCGATCTAGCACCTGCCAGAACGCATCGCGATTGGTGAGGCCAATTTTCTCCATCCAGTCGGAGCCGATATCCACCGGATGATGATGGAGTGCAATCACTGCCGGTATGTCCGGATGTTGCTCGAGCGTCTCCGAGAGGAACGCCAGTTCGGATTCAGCCAGAGCGCCAAAAACCTTGCCGGGCACAGAGGAATCCAGCATCACAAACTGCCAGCCACCCTGAATCACGTGACGATCAGAAGCGTTGTACTCGCGAGAAACCTGGAGCAGGTTATCAATATGATCATGATTACCAGCGATCCAGACTGAGGGACAGGAGAAAGACTTCAGGCTCTCACCAAAGACTCGGTACGCTTCCACCGACCCGTCTTGAGCGAGATCCCCGGTAGCCAGAATCAGATCCGGCTGACCGTGCACTTTCAATACCTCTGCAATAACCGCCTGCAGGCTTTCCCGGGTTCTGACGCCCAACAGATCTCCGTCGGCACGCGCCATCAGGTGCGGATCAGTCAGCTGCAGTACCCGCAGTGGCCGGTTTTTTTCCTTCGTGGTCATGGCGTTCTGGATCTACTCGCTGGCAATACGTGGTCTGATCACAAGTGTACGACGCCGATTCACAGATTTATCACTTTCGAATCGAACCCGGGTCACATTCTGGCAAGGCTTAGACGATATATTGCAATTTTTGACAACTATGGCACATCGGTGCGCCATAGCCACACCACTTTAGTACAGGATAAGCGTGTATCGGACCTCGTCAGTCGACGCCTTCGCCGGCAGACCAGGCTGCATGTTCCATGGGCAGGTGACCAAACCTGAGACAGTAATCCAGCCAATCGGCGAGGAAGCCGTTGACCTGGACCTTTTCATCCGGATGGTGCATGAAGCGATTGGGGTAATCGTTGACGGGAGCAATCTGGCGATCACGGTAGCAGCTGATCACTTCCGCCATGCTGGCGTCGTGGTAGACCCGTACGGTCATTTGAGGGTTGTTTAACCAACGACCGGAATTATGGACCTGCTCAAGCAACAGGGTTTCGGTGAACTTTGCGGTCTGGAGCACCTGAATCCGGACTCGTCCCAGGTAGTGGTTCTCCCGATGCAGCTCGAACTCGCACACGGGCTTGCCGTCCACCTCCAGCTGCCTCAGCTTACGGAGCCGCTGATAGTTTCCGTCACACAGGGCACCGAGCTGCCTGAGATCCGGAACATACCGCCTGGGTTTCATGGTCCACTCGCCCATCACTGCCACCCTTTCCTCAAACGGGCCCGATTCAGCTCGAGCCACTGCAGGGCTATAATGGCTGCCGCGTTGTTGATGCGACCATCGTGGATCATCGCTATGGCGTCGTCGGATGACACCACATGGGCACGGATATCCTCATGCTCATGTTCCATACCATACAGACCACCGGCATCTGCGGTGCTGACACGCCCGCAGTAAAGGTGAATCATTTCCGTGCTGCCGCCGGGTGACACCAGGTAATCGCAGATTTTTTCCAGCGGCTCAAAGGTAAGTCCGGCCTCTTCCTGGCCCTCGCGTTGAGCGACTTCTTCAGGGCTCTCGCCGTCTTCGTTCATACCAGCTACCAGCTCCAGCAGCCACGGCGACTGATCACGGCCCAGGGCACCAAGACGGAACTGCTCAAGAAGGACTACCTCGTCCCGTTCCGGGTCGTAGGGAAGTACACAGGTGGCATCGCCACGAATGAAGAGTTCTCGGGTAAACACCGGCATGTCCCGGCCGTCAAAACGCGGATGGGTCAACCAGAGCTTATCCATGCGGAAGAAGCCCTGGAAGACGGTTTCACGTTTTTCGACGTTGACGTCGTCGGCGTTGAACTGGAACAGTTTGGCCATTTTTTGTCCGGTCGTTGAATCGACTTGGAACGATAGCCTTTAGTTGGGTATTACTTCAAGTTCAAACCTTGTCGTAAAGCTTACTCCCGGACTCCACGAACTCGCGAGATTTCTCCTGCATACCGGCATCCACTGCCGACACCTCGTCCAGGCCATGCTCCTTCGCATAATCCCGAACTTCCTGGGAAATCTGCATGGAGCAGAACTTCGGTCCGCACATGGAACAGAAATGCGCCACCTTGGCGGATTCCTTTGGCAGAGTCTCATCGTGGTAGGCGCGAGCCGTATCCGGGTCCAGACCGAGGTTGAACTGGTCTTCCCAACGGAATTCGAAACGGGCCTTGGAGAGCGCATTATCGCGAATCTGGGCACCCGGGTGCCCCTTCGCCAGGTCCGCGGCGTGGGCGGCGATCTTGTAGGTGATGATGCCGGTTTTCACGTCGTCCTTGTTGGGCAGCCCCAGGTGTTCCTTGGGTGTGACGTAGCAAAGCATGGCGCAGCCATACCAGCCGATCATGGCGGCACCAATACCGGATGTGATGTGATCGTAGCCCGGCGCAATATCGGTAATCAGCGGGCCCAGGGTGTAGAACGGCGCTTCGTCGCAACACTGGAGCTGCTTGTCCATATTCTCTTTCACCAGATGCATGGGCACATGGCCGGGGCCTTCAATCATGCACTGCACATCGTGTTTCCAGGCGATCTTGGTGAGTTCACCGAGGGTTTCCAGTTCGCCGAACTGCGCTGCGTCGTTGGCATCCGCAATGGAACCGGGGCGCAGGCCGTCGCCAAGACTGAAGGACACATCGTAGGCCTTCATGATTTCGCAGATATCCTCGAAGTGCTCGTACAGGAAACTTTCCTTGTGATGCGCCAGGCACCATTTGGCCATGATGGAACCGCCACGGGAGACGATGCCGGTGGTGCGCTTCGCCGTCATGGGCACATGATGCAGGCGAACGCCCGCGTGGATGGTGAAGTAATCCACGCCCTGCTCGGCCTGCTCAATCAGCGTATCCCGAAAAATTTCCCAGGTCAGGTCCTCGGCCACACCGCCGACTTTTTCCAGTGCCTGGTATATCGGCACAGTGCCGATGGGAACCGGGGAGTTTCGGATGATCCACTCCCGGGTTTCGTGGATATTCTTGCCGGTGGACAGGTCCATGATGGTGTCGGCACCCCAGCGGATGCCCCAGGTCAGTTTCTCCACTTCCTCTTCGATGGAAGAGCTGACGGCAGAATTACCGATATTGCCGTTGATCTTTACCAGAAAATTTCGACCGATGATCATCGGCTCGATTTCCGGGTGGTTGATATTCGCGGGGATAATCGCACGTCCTCGGGCAACCTCGTCGCGCACAAACTCCGGTGTGATTTCAGCTGGCAGGTTGGCGCCGAAGGACTGACCCGGGTGCTGATCATCAAGAAGCCCCTGCGCACGAGCTTCCTGCAGCTTCATGCTCTCCCGGATGGCGATGTATTCCATCTCAGGGGTGATAATGCCCTGGCGGGCGTAATGCATCTGGGAGACGTTCTGGCCAGGTTTGGCGCGCAGGGGTTTGCGCTCGTCCATAAAGCGCAGCGGGTCGAGCTGCGGATCTTTCATGCGACGGCGGGTGAACTCTGAGGAGTAACCGGGAAGTTGCTCCACATCGCCACGCTCCGCAATCCACTGGGCTCTTAAAGGCTTGAGTCCTTTGCGAAGGTCAATGGTCGCTTCCGGATCGGTGTACGGGCCGGACGTATCATACACCACCACCGGCGGATTCTTTTCACCGCCCATCTCCGTCGGCGTGTCCTGCACGGTGATTTCCCGCATGGGCACACGCAGATCGGGTCGGCTTCCCTGAACGTAGATTTTACGTGAACTTGGCAGGGGTTTGATCGCGGCGGAATCCACTTGGGCGGAATCGCAGAGGTAATCAGGCAAGTTGGTCATCATTCGCTCCCGGAACAATTGTTGGATTTCGGGTCGCGTATGACGGAGCTTTCGACACGGATTCCCTCTGGGGGAACACTGGTCAGGCAGCACTGTGGTCTTAAATCCCTACGCCGGTATTATCCGGATCAGGTCGCGGGTTCTGCGATGCAATCTCAGCCGGTCACCTCCCATGATTCGGAAAGCAGACCAGCACCCCGTCAAGACGCGAATCTGTAATGCGTGACACCCAGAATGGGTGCCATTTGCAAGTGTAGAGCTGCGGGCAATTATTGTCCATAATGGCCAACCAGACCCGTCTGACCATGAAAACGGGGATCACGCGTGCCCGCGAATCCGACACGCACCCCGTTTACCCGGCAAAGATGCGTAACCGTATTCAGGAGACATAATGAAGAAGCGATTGCTTTCAGGACTTATTGGCCTCATGGCGGCCCAGCCCGCCCTTTCCATGGATCTGGTCGAGACCTATGAGAAAGCACTGTCCTACGACTCAGGCATTGCCGCCGCGAGAGCAAGTTTTGAAGCTCAACAGGCGGCCAGCGATGTCAGCCAGAGCGCATTATTGCCGCAAATTGGTGCCTTTGGTGAGGGCAACTACATTGATGTGGACGGGCCGAGCCAGGACAACAGCTATCAGGAACTGAATTACGGTGTCCAGTTAACCCAGCCACTGTTTCGGGCTGACGCCTGGTTTCGCTATGACGCCAGCAAGTTCCAGACCGAATCGGCCCGGGCCGAATACAACCTCGCCCAGCAGCAACTGATCCTGGATGTTGCAACCGCATACTTCAACGTTCTGCGGGCCCGGGACACAGTCACCACCGCCCGGGCAACCGAGGCCGCTATCCAGCGCCAGTATGAGCAGGCTCAGGAACGGTTTGATGTGGGCCTGATTGCCATAACCGAGGTCTATGAGGCGCGTGCCAGCTACGACGACAGCAAGAGCCAGCGTATTGCCGCCGAAAACCAGCTCAACGTGGCCCGCGAACAACTGGCGAGACTGACCGGCGAATACGCCGAAGAACTGGACAATTTGCGCCAGAATTTCCCCCTGGGCCGCCCCGATCCGATGGATCCATCTGCCTGGGAAGCAACCGCCCTGGAGCAGAACTGGTCAATCCAGTCTGCTCTGTTTGAGCTCAACGCCAACGAGGCCGGACTTCGTGAAGCCAAGGCCGGCCACTATCCGACGCTGGACCTCAACGCCTCCTACGGCAAAACAGACCTGAACGGCATTGACGGCACCAACGCACCGATCACAAGCCAGCAGGACGGCACCACGACTCGAGGAACCATCGGGCTTACCCTGAATGTACCCCTCTACTCCGGCGGAGGCACTCAAGCAGGCGTCCGCCAGCAGCGCTCACTGGTAACCGTTGCCGAGCAGTCGCTGAACACCGTTCGCCGGGATGTTCGTGTAAATACGAGAAGTCTGTTTCTGACCGTCAACAATAACGTTGAAACCGCATCCGCACTGGAGCAGACCATTGTCTCCCGCCGCAGCGCACTCGACGCGACCCGTGCAGGATATGAGGTGGGGACCCGGAACATTGTGGAAGTGCTGGATGCCGAGAGAGCCTATTACGTTGCTCTGCGGGATTACGCCAACGCCCGCTACGACTACGTGATCAACTCCCTTCAGCTTAAACAGGCCGCCGGCACCCTGAGCCCCCAGGACCTCATCGAGCTGAACAACTGGCTGAGCGCGGCTGCCCCGGGAATTGAGGCACTGGCCAACGAAGAAGAGACCCTGGACGACCCGACCCGGTAACAGCGAGGGCGGGTCTGCGGGCTCGCCCTGTTTTTTCGGGAGACGGGTCAGACCCGTTCGATAATGCCGTCAACCACCTTGTCGAGTGCGCCGCGGTTCTTGTTAACAACGGCCAGCGCTCGCTGACCAATTGCTTGCCGTTCCGTATCGTCACTAAAGAGAGACGACACGTGCGCGGCCAGATCATCTGAATCGGCAACCAGCTTAACGCCCCGATCGTCCAGCAGGCGTTGGTAAATGGTTTCAAAATTGAAGATGTGCGGGCCTGAAAACACCGGAATACCCCATCCGGCGGGTTCCAGGGGATTATGGCCACCGCGCTCAATCAGCGAGCCGCCAACGAACGCCAGGTCGCTGGCACCGTAGAGCATCATCAGCTCACCCATGGTATCTCCCAGATATACCTGGGCCTTGACCGGGTCTTCTCCACGAGACCGACGGGCCAGTGCCAGCCCTTCCTTCAGCGCCCTTTCCGCCACCGGATCAAAGCGGTCGGGGTGTCGCGGAACCAGAATCAACAACGCCTTGGGGTGGTCTGCCAGAACCCTGCCATGGGCGGTCAGCAACTCATCATTCTCACTGCCATGAGTGCTGCCGGCAATCCAGACCGGCCGACCCGCCAGCTTCTGTCGAAGCGCCGCGGCCGCCGCTCTCACATTCTCCGGAATATCCACATCAAATTTGACGCTTCCCGTAACGGCCACTTTCGCCGGGGCAACTCCGATCCGGCGAAACCTCTCGGCGTCTTTTTCGGCCTGGGCAGCCACCCAGCTGATGCTGCGCATGATAGGCGCAGCCAGGCCGCGGACGCGCTCGTAACCGCGAGCGGAACGCTCTGACAGCCGGGCATTGATCAAAAATACGGGAACGCGGCGGGCCCGGCACTGGCGAATCATGTTCGGCCAGATTTCGGTCTCCATGATAACCAGAATCCGGGGATTGGCGCGGTCGAGGAAGCGACGAATCGAACCTGGCGTATCGTAAGGAGCGTAGGCGTACTGGACTTGATCACCGAACATCTTGCGCGCTTGAGACAGGCCGGTGTCTGTCATGGCCGTCATCAGGATAGTAATGCCCGGGTTGCGGGCCAGCAGACGCCGCACCATTGGCGCAGCCGCTATGGTTTCACCTACCGAGACAGCATGAACCCAGACGACCGTACCGCTTGCCCGCGGCACGATGCCCAGGCGCTGGTACCAGTTGCGCCTCAGCTCCGGAGCTCGGCGCCCGTGCCACCAGAGACGCAGGAGGATGAACGGCAGGAACAGCCTAATAAGCTGGGAATAGATAAATTGCAGCACACAGGACTCCGGGCAAAACAGTGCGCTATCATAGCGCAAAACCTATTGATTTGCTTCCGATTGATCGCCAGTGCCACGGTGCCAGCATCAATCGACCAAGACATCGCAGGACCTGCATTACGTGAAAAAGAAATATCGCAAATTACCGCGAAACACAGACTACTCGGCGTACCGCCACCCGCGCTGGTGGCCTACCTGGCTGAGCATTTTCCTTATGTGGTGTGTGTCCCGGCTGCCGATACGCGTTCAGTGGTGGCTGGGAAAAATGGCAGGCCTGCTGGCCTTTCGCCTTGCCCGAAGTCGTCGGCACATCGCGGAAGTGAACATCAGGTTGTGCTTCCCGGAGCTCACCAGTGCTCAGCAATCGGCTCTGGTTCGGAAAGCCTTCATTGCCAATGGGATTGGCTTGCTGGAGCTTGGTATTGCCTGGTTTCGTAACCCGGCCAAACTGACGGGCATCACGAGAGTCCACGGCCTTGAGCATTTTGAGGATGCCCTGGCCGGTGGCAAAGGCGTCTTATTGCTGGGGGGGCATTACAGCACCCTGGATCTGGGCGGTAGCCTGGTAACCGAGTTCATTGAAGCCGATGTCATGCAACGGGATCATAACAACCCGTTGATGAACGCAGTCATGACAAGGGCCAGGGAACGCCGCTATGGCACCGTGCTCGGCGCCAGAGACCTGCGAGGCCTGTTCCGCAGCCTGAAGAAAAACCGGGCAGTCTGGTACGCCACGGACCAGGATTACGGTCGCAAGGATATTGTCTTTGCTCCGTTTTTCGGAATACCGGCGGGCACCATTACCGCCACCTCCCGGATTGCAGAACGCAGTGGCTGCAAGGTGGTTCCGTTCAGCCATTTCCGGCGTGACGATGGGCCGGGTTACGACATTTACTTCCACCCGGCCCTCGAGAATTTTCCCAGCGGCGATGATCTTCAGGATGCAACACTGATCAACCAGACTATCGAGCGAGAGGTGCGGCGAGCGCCGGATCAGTATCTCTGGATGCATCGACGATTCAAGACCCGCCCGGACGAGAATGACCCCGGCTTCTACAAACGCCGGTAACGCAGAACCCTGGCAATACGGAGGCCGGCAGTGCATGCCGGAACACCATGGCCAAACCAGAGCCCAGAACGCAGGATGCATCCACACCGGTGGTGTGGCTTCTGACAGACAGCAAGCCTGGCCACAGGAACCAACTGAAGGGGCTCGGTAACCGCCTTCGCGTCCTGATCGGCGCAAGCACCTACTGGGTCGACGCCTCCACCATGAAAATTCCGCTTTGGCGAGCACTGCTGGGCGCACCGCCACGAATGGAGGCGTCACTGCCTCGCCCTGATCTGGTCATTGCGGCCGGGTCTGGCACGCACCGGTTGCTTCTTGCTCTGCGCAAGCTTCGTGGAGCCCGAACGCTTGTCATCATGAAGCCCGCGTTCCCGCTGTCTCTGGTCAGCGGCGCGCTGATCCCGGCCCATGATCGTGTACAGGCCAGCCAGCGAGTGCTGTTGACGGAAGGGGTTCTGAATACCATTACACCCCTGGCCAGAATCACCGAAAAACGGGAGGCGCTGTTGCTCATCGGCGGGCCTTCCCCGCACTACGACTGGGACGATGATGTCGTCCTGGGCCAGGTATCGCATCTGATCGGCCATTACCCCGACTGGCGCTGGACCATCAGCACCTCCAGGCGAACACCTGAACCCCTTCAGGAACGCCTCGAAGAGATGGCCGGGCTGAGAATTACCGTCGTCCACCCCGGGCAGACCCACGAAGACTGGCTAAGCCACCAACTCTCGGCCTCAAGAGCCGTCTGGGTGACGCCGGACAGCATGTCCATGGTCTGTGAGGCCGCAACCTCCGGGGTGCCAACCGGCCTGTTCGAACTGCCGGCCAGAACCGGCAGCCGGGTCGTGGATGGTGTGGAACGGCTGGTCCGGGACGGCTATGTTGCCAAGTGGACAGACCATGCCAGCGTCATGGCTGGCAGAACCGACCATGAAAAGACTCTCTGGGAGGCCAATCGTGCGGCCCGCTGGGTGCTGGAGCGAGGACTCCTGCCAAAGAGCGAGAAAACCAATCAACGCCTGCACAAGGGGACTAAACCTTGAGAATTCTTCAGGCACTTCCGGCGCTATACAGTGGCGGCGTGGAAAGGGGGACCGTAGAGTTCGCTGCGGACCTCGTTCGACGCGGCCACGAATCCTTTGTCGTCTCCAAGGGCGGCCCCATGGCGGAACAACTGCGGGGACAGGGTTCGAGGCATATTTTCATGCCGATTCACCGGAAGAATCCAGCGTCCTTCGGGCAAATCCTGCCGATGCGAAAACTGCTTCTTGAGCTGAAGCCGGACATCGTTCATGTCCGCTCACGCATGCCCGCCTGGATTATCTTCCTGGCCCTGAAAAGCATCCCGAAACGGGAACGCCCGGCGGTTGTGTCCACCTTCCACGGCATGTATTCCGTGACTCCCTACAGCGCCATCATGACTCGCGCCGATCACATCATTGCCGTGTCGCAGTGTGTGCGGGATTACGTGATGAGCAACTACCAGGTACCCGAAGAGAAGCTGACCGTCATCCAGCGGGGCGTGGATGTGGATGCCTTTCATCAGCGGGAGCTTCCACAGCAATGGCTGGACCGCTGGTTCCGTCAGTATCCACAGCTTGCCGGCAAGAAAATCATTATGATGCCGGGGCGGATTTCCCGCTGGAAAGGCCAGTTGGATTTCCTGGCCATGATGGCGAAACTGGTGCGGGAGCGGCCCGATTGCCACGGTATTATTGTGGGTGGTGCGGAGCCCGGCAAAGAGCATTTCCTGGATGAACTGGAGAAGGAGCGGTCTCGCCTGGACCTGACCGAAAAGGTCAGCTTCCTGGGCCAGCGCAATGACATGACCAACCTGTACCTGCTCTCCGACGTGGTCTGTCACATGAGCACCAAACCCGAGCCCTTTGGCCGGACAGTGACCGAAGCCCTGGCTTCGGGAACACCGGTCGTGGCCTATAATCGTGGCGGGGCGGCGGAAACACTGCAGGCGTGCTTCCGGGAAGGCCTGGTGGCGCCGGATAACGTTGAGGAGTTCGCACAGGCCGTTTCCCGGATGTTGGATGCCGGGCCTCCGGCCATTGAGATCCCTTATCGGTTCCGCCTGGAGGCACAAACAGAAGCGAGCCTGGCCGTTTACGAGACGGTGCTACAAAATGCCGCAGGCCGATCATGACCTCACCGCCCCGATTAACGATCGCCCTGCTGATTGCCACGCCCGGCACAACCTGGGGCGGCATGGAAAAACATACCGCTGATCTGGCAGGTGCACTGGCAGACCGCGGTCATATCGTCCATGTGATCGGCCATAAAACCTACCGGGACAGGTTCCCTGCAGGCGTCCAGTTTCATCCACTGCCAGTTCAACTCGGGCGACGGAATCTCTGGCTCCAACTGGCCCTCCGCCGGCGACTTCGAGAAATAGCACCTGATATTCTGCACGCCCAGGGCAACAAGGCTGCGCAGCTCGCGGCGAAAACCGGAAGCCTTGCCCGAGTGCGAATCGGTACGGTGCACGGCACCAAGTCCAGCCATAAGGCCTTTGATCGCCTCGACGAGATCATTGCCGTAAGCCCCAGGATTCTGGCTACTCTGCGACACCACCGGAAACACCTCATCTACAACGGCGTGGAGTCCGGGAGCGAACGAACAACAACAGACGACGGCCCGGAGCTACCGTCTGGAGTCACCAATGTAATCGCCGTCGGACGACTCGAATCCGTCAAGGGCTTTGATGCGCTGATCAGGGCCTGGGCCATGCTCGGCGATTCGGCACATCGCTGCCATCTGACCATTTTTGGCGAGGGCAGCCAGCGATCACGGCTTGAGCACTTGATTCGCCAGTTGAAACTGGAAACCTCGGTAACCCTCGCAGGGTTCCGGGAGAATCTGGCGCCCATCTACGACAGGGCCGAATTGACGGTGATCAGCTCCGAACGGGAAGGTTTTCCCTATGTACTGGCGGAGTCCCTTCTCAGTGGTTGCCCCGTGGTCTCCACTCCGGTGTCCGGACCGCGGGATATTCTTCCAGCAACGTCTCTCAGTGCAGGCCACCGGGATCAGGACCTCGCCGAACTGATAGCGCGAGCGCTCGCTGATCTGGAGACACTGAAACAGAGTGAGCAGCCCGCCATGGCATTTGCCCGTAAAACTCTCACGATCAACGCCATGGCGGAGCAAACGGAAGCGCTATACCTGAGGGCAATGGGCGAGCAACGAGGCACCTGATGTCCGCTGTATTCGGCAGAGAGCTACCGTGTATTTTCCCTCTCAAATTCGGATAGCATCTGCATCTCCCGAGCCTTGGCCAGGCGCATGAAGTTCCTGTTGGCTGCGGTAATGGCAACGCTCAGACCAAACCAACCGTTCAGGATCTGGCGGTGCAGCAGGTAATATTTCAGGAACTTCAGGGGAAACTCGGCAAACAGGCGGGGGCTGGAAATTCGCCGTCCCTTTGCGGCGATAAAGCGGGCCTGCTCCGTCGACAACTGGCAGTACTTGCGCTCCATCTGCTCCAGAGAAATCAGCGTGCGGTGCAACACATCGCCCTTTAAATCCACAACCCGGCCAGCCTTCACCTGCGGCCGGTCATTGTTGCTGTCTTTTTCGGGCTCAATCACTGCCTTGTTACGATTGTAGAGCCTGAGGATCTTCTTCGATTTATCATGGCGGAACGGATGCCGGGGATCCGGCTGGGACAGCACCCAGCGCATCCGGAATCCCGCAATGGCCGGGTCAATCGGCTTTGAAAACAGGTCCTGGATGTTGGCCACAAGCTCGTCCGACAGCACCTCATCCGCATCCAGGTCAAGCACCCAGTCATTACGACAAAGGCTTGCTGCAAAGGCTTTCTGGCAGGCAAACCCCTGCCAGTCGTTATGAACAAAACGGGCACCCGCCGCTTCAACAATGTCACGGGTTCGGTCAATACTTCCGGAATCGACTACGATAATCTCATCAACCCAGCCGGAAACCTTTGCAAGGGATTCCGGCAATCGCAGTTCTTCGTCCTGGGTGATGTAATAAACGGATAACGGTAGCTTCATCAAAATTCCTGGTATCGGGCAATCAGTTTACGGACTGGTCAAAACAATATCATGGTTGCCTTATGATAAGATGGCGCGCCTGATTTTGATGTTTTTCTTGGCATTCTTTAACTCAAGCCCGGAGTGTACAGATGATTCACCCCGTCATTATGGCTGGCGGTACCGGCTCACGCCTTTGGCCGATGTCGCGCCAGCTGAATCCGAAGCAGTTCCTGAAACTGACCAACGGCCCCCTGTCGATGTTGCAGGCCACCGTTGCGCGGCTTGAGGGCATGGACGCAGCAAACCCTCTTCTGATCTGCAACGAGGAACACCGGTTCCTGGCTGCGGAACAAATGCGGCAATCCGGCCACGAGGATACGCGGATCATTCTGGAGCCCTGCGGCCGGAATACGGCGCCGGCGATTGCCTTGGCAGCGCTGCAGCTGACCGAGGCTGCAGAAAACGGTGCCGATGATCCCCTGATGTTGGTGCTGGCAGCCGACCACCTGATCAAGGACGTCACCGCCTTTCAGGAAGGGGTGAAGAAAGCCATTCCGCTGGCGCGGGAAGGGAAACTGGTCACCTTCGGCATTGTCCCGAACCATCCTGAAACTGGCTACGGCTACATTCATCGTGGCACCGAGCTGGGCCCTGACAGCTACCTGGTGGACAAGTTTGTCGAAAAGCCGGACCAGGCGACCGCCAATGGTTACCTCGATTCCGGAGAGTACCTCTGGAACAGCGGAATGTTCCTGTTTGGTGCCCGTCAGTACCTCGAGGAGCTGGAAGCCCATCGCCCGGATATCCTGGCCGCGTGCCGTGCCGCCATCGCAGACACCGCCGATGACCTGCACTTCACGCGAATCAACGCCGAACGCTTCGCCGAATGCCCGTCAGACTCGGTGGACTACGCCGTCATGGAGAAGACCGACAAGGCCGCCGTGGTTTCCCTGGATGCCGGCTGGAGCGATATTGGCTCCTGGTCCGCGCTATGGGAAGTCAGTGACAAGGACGCGGACGGCAACAGCCTGACCGGCGACGTGATTACCCATAACACCGCCAACACGCTGATCCGTGCCGATAGCCGGCTGGTGGCCACCGTTGGTGTGGACAACCTGGTGGTTATCGAAACCAAGGATGCCCTGCTGGTCGCCCATAAAGACAGTGTTCAGGACGTCAAAACCGTGGTGGAACGGATCAAAACCGATGGCCGCCACGAGCACATGAACCATCGGGAAGTCTACCGGCCCTGGGGCGTCTACGATTCCATCGACAACGGTGCCCGCTATCAGGTCAAACGCATCACTGTGAAACCCGGCGCCAAGCTCTCCGTGCAGATGCATCACCATCGCGCCGAGCACTGGATCGTGGTAAGCGGCACGGCCCGGGTCACCAACGGCGAGAAAACCTACCTGGTCACCGAGAACCAGTCCACCTACATTCCGGTTGGTCAGGTGCACTCGTTGGAGAATCCGGGCGTCATCGATCTGGAATTGATCGAAGTTCAGTCCGGCTCTTACCTGGGTGAAGACGACATTGTTCGTTACGAGGATCGGTACGGCAGGAAATGAGCAAGCTCAAGTATTTCATCATCGCCGGGCTGCTCAGGATTGCCGGCTGGCTATCCCTTGCCGGTGCCCAGAGGGTCGGTCGTTTCGTCGGTTATCTGGTATGGCGATTGCCCACCAAATCTCGCCAGGTAACCGACATTAACCTGTCCATTTGCCTCCCCGAACTTTCAGACACCGAACGCGCGGTTATGTCAAAGAGATCCCTGGCCCAGACCGGCATGACCATGCTCGAGGTGCCCTTGATGTGGGAGTGGCCGGTGGAGAAATGCCTTGGCCTGATCCGGGAAACCGAAGGCCTGGATCTTATCGACGAGGCCATGGCCGGCGACAAAGGCCTGATTCTCCTGGCGCCGCACCTCGGTAACTGGGAGCTGGCCGGGTTGTTCTTTTCCTCACGCTACAAAATGGCAGCGCTCTATAGTCCGCCGAATATGCCCGAGTTCGAGGACTACATGATCAAGGTACGCGGGCGACTTGGCTCGGAGCTGGTCCGGGGCGACCGCCGCGGCCTGGCCAGGCTCGCCTCGATTCTTCGGGAAGGCGGGGTTGCCGGAATCCTGCCGGACCAGTCGCCCCGCGGAAAGGGCAACGCCTTTGCGCCTTTCTTCGGCATGGAAGTGAAAACCATGACTCTCGTATCCAAGCTGATTCAGCGCACCGGTGCCAACGTGCTGATTACTTATGCCGAGCGCCTGCCCGACGCTTCCGGGTTCCGGATCGTTGTACGTGAGACCGGCCCGGGCCTCGGTGACAAGGATCCTGTTGCCGCGACCAGTGCCATGAATCACGCGATTGAGCAATGCGTGCGAGAGATCCCCGAGCAGTATCAATGGGAATACAAGCGTATGCGCCATCGGCCGCCCGGCGAAATCAACCCCTATAATCCGGACCGAGTATGTTGAACCCCAGACTCGCCTTTCATGCGCTGCTGATCATCGGGCTCGGCGGCGCGCTCCTGTCCTCAAGCATCCTGGCCGGCGCGACTCTCTTGCTTGCGATTGCCGGAATGGTGCTCAGTGCCCGCAAATCTTTGTATAAAGACGGCTGGGACAAACCCAAAGAGCTCAGGCTGCTTCACTTTTCCTTCTGGTTCTTCGTGCTGGTGAGTTTTCTGTCCTGGGCCCTTGAAGGGTTTGATTACGAGGGTGGAAAAACCCTTGGCACGCACGCCCGGTTCATCCTGTTCTGGCCCCTGATTGTTGCCATCAGCTATGCACGGATTGGCGCCCGCACGACTTTCGCCGCCATCGGACTGGTAGCCGTGTCTGTCATCGGGATTTTTCTGGTGACCATTGCTGCCCGCCAGGGCGCGCTTGGTCAGGTCTTGAATTCCCGTTTTGGCGGTGGAATCAACCCTATCAGCTTTGGCAATCTCGCCCTCCTGGGGGGCATGTTGACGATCGTCGCTGCCATGTTTTTTGTCCGGGAAAAACGGGGGGGCCTGGCGGTACTGTTTTTTATCGGTGGAACGGCGGCCGTTCTCATTTCCATGTTGTCGGAAACCCGCAGTAATCTGGTCGCTCTACCCTTCCTTCTGATTGCGCTGGTACCACTAGTCGGTAAAAGACTTCGAATTGCCGGGTTGATTGTTGTGCCAATGCTCGTCGCCGGCGCGATTATCACCAGCGACCGCATGTCCAGCTCGCTCAATGGACTGCTACATGATGGCCAACTGGACTCCGGCATGGAAATTCGCCTGGAGGTCTGGGGGCAGGCGCTGAACATGCTCAGAGAAAGCCCCTGGTCGGGCGCTGGCCTTGGTGGCTATACCCACCGCATAGAATCGGAAGTTGCCGCGGGCAATCTGCCAGAGCATTTCCTGGACTGTTGCACGGGGCATGCGCATAACGATCTGCTGAACAATGCCGCAACCAGCGGTATTCCCGGCATTCTCAGCTGGGCCCTGCTTATTTTCATTCCGCTGGCCATCTTTGGCAGAAACCTGTCCAGCCGCCACGCAGCCACGGCGCACCTTGCGGCGGCTGGCTGCATGGTATCCCTTGGATACTTTTTCTTTGGCCTGACCGAAGCCACCTTCAATCGGACTTTGTTCCTCACCTTCTATCTGCTGGCTGTTAGCTCCATCGCCTCGGCCATGTTTACAGAGTTGAGTGCGTCCTATGTTCGAAACAGGGCCCGCAAGGTGTCTGCCACTATCATCACGAAAAACGAAGAAGACCACATCACCGACTGCTTGAAGTCCGCAAGGCTGGTTGCCGACGAAATTATCGTTCTGGATAGCGGCAGTACTGACAGAACGGTGGAACTGGCCAGAGAGCTTGCAGATGTTGTCGAAGTCACAGACTGGCCTGGCTTTGGCATCCAGAAACAGCGAGCTCTCGAGAAAGCGACAGGAGAGTGGGTGCTGTCACTGGATGCCGATGAGCGTGTCACACCCGAGCTGGCAAGGGAGATCAACGATCACCTGGCAGATCCTGACGCGGACGCGTACAAGCTTCCCTGGGCCGTAACGATCTACGGCAGCCGCCTGGATTTCGGGCGCAGCGGCCGAGCCCCCCTCCGGCTGTTCCGTCGCGAGGGAGTAAGCTTTTCGGACGCCCTCGTACACGAGCGGATACTGATTCCGTCCGGACGCAAGATCAAAACCCTAAGGGGCCGCCTGACGCACTATACACACAGGGATTTCGGCCACTCGCTGGAAAAAAGCGCCAAGTACGCCTGGCTTGGCTCACTGGAGAAACATCGCAAAGGCAAGAAGACCCGCACCATGGTCTACCCCACCCTTCGGGGCCTGATGACATTCGTGCAGGTGTACTTTATTCGGTTCGGGTTTCTGGACGGTGCTGTGGGCTATCTTACCGCTGTGACGTACGCACAGGTAACGTTCAACAAATATGCAGGGTTATGGACTCTGGACCGGCCGGCCCGCTTCGAAAAGTCGTGACCCCCGAAGGAGCGTCGTTTCCACGCCGACGCTCCCGAACATACGCCTTATTTCGTCATAGTAAGGGAGCCGGGCGCCCAGAGCGGCATCATCGATCTGGAACACCCGGATTTCCGGGAATATCTTTTTCAGGGTAAACAGAGCGGTTGAAGCAAAGCTGTAGAAAGCGAGATAGATTTCCCCGGACAGGGCCACTTCGACCTCGATCGGACGACCGGCCTGCCGTATCTCGAGCGGAAATTCTGCCAGCAAAGCCTCCAACTCTTCCCTGCTTTCCTTTCGGTGCATGAAGTACACCACGCGGCTATCAGGATGACGCTCCACCACGTGCTGGATTTGCAGTTTCAATTGCTGAAGCCGATCCTCACCACCAAAGGGTTGGCCAAGGAACCCGACCAGGGGCGTCTGGCTATTGTCACGGGGCGTTTTTTTGAAAGTTTTACGAAACACCGGGAAATCGTGAACACGCACCTGGACAAGCTCGGAGTTCGGTAACGGAAAGAAGGTGAAGAATGCGATCACCTCCGGAACAACACGATGGATCCTGATCCCCATGGTTCGCAAAAGTCGCTTCTTGGCCGGTGAAATCCGGGAGGCGATGCCCTCGTCGTGAATGGCATGGTAATAGGTTACTGTTGCCAGGCCGTCATCCACGAAAATCAGCTGTTCGCTGTCGAATCCCCGATAAAACACTTCGTGAATCCAGCTGGATTTGTTTCCGATAAACAACCTTTCAATAGTTCGCTTTGAGAGACTCCTGGCAACTGACCCCAGACGAAGGTAAAAGGAACTCTTTTTAAGATAGATGGTTTCGATGCCCTGCCAGCCCAACGCCTCGGCCAGGAAAGCCATTTGCCCCTCGGTCTCGCGGTTATCAGGTCTAGCAATGATGAGCAGTGTTTTTTCGGAGCTGCAGCCATAGTGATAACGAGCCTCGGAGCAACTGATCAGTTGCAGGGGCGTACTCGCAACAAAGACATTGATTGGGCTTGCGGCGCTGATCAAATCGTTCGTTTCCTGGTCGGGATCTTCGCTTGGTCTATCCTGAGCTTTCAGGTGCCATGCGTGCAAGTTCCTTCCGCAACCGGCGCCGGACTTTCAGTTTGCGCAACAGGTTTATCGGCTTTGGCTTGAGTTGGCTACGCTTGTTGATCAGGAAATCCTCGACCGCATCAAGAACTCGCTTGCTGGAACGACCATCCCGGAAACTGTGCAACTGGTCGCAAAGAGCTCGCGTTTCTTTCATCAGCAGATCGGGATACTGCACCGCCTCTTCCAGAGCTTTCTCAACGTTCGCCACTTCCTGGACATCAATCAGATAGGGCCCCGGCATTTTGGTTCTGAATGTGACCACCGGGCGATCCAGGAACATGAACTCGAACATGATGGACGAAGTATCGCAAAGCATCACATCCGCCTCAGGAAGCAGGGGCAGCAAATCCTCATCGCTTTCGACAAAGCGAAGGTTCTCGCCACTCAGCTTGCGATACTGATCCACTACCGCGGGATCCATTTTCGGATGAAGCGTTACAATGAACTTCCAGCGACCACTTCTGGAGAGCTCGCCGATCTTCTCCACCAAATCCGGAGCTGACGTAACGGACCGGCTGAACGTTGAAGCGTAAAAAACAACCGGCAACTCATTTTCCAGACGGTTTCTCTTCCCTATTTCATTCCGCGACAGCAATGGATCGAGCTTTGGCCAACCTGTGTGAGCAACCCCGAAATGCTGGTACCGCTCGGCCAGTTCACGGAACTTTTCCGTGTCTTTAAGGGCATGCGTACAGTAAAGATCAAACCATCCCCGAATTCGGTAATGGTCACTTTCATCTTCGCTGCTATGGCCCCTTTTGTTGCGCGCCATGCCATGGAATACCTCAACCTTGATTCCGGGAAAAAAGTAGGGCACCCAATCACCGGGAACGAAGGTCGCATCCGCGTTGTAGTCCATGACCTCTTTTACGGAAACGAGACGGCGCTCATCGGCCTGAAGTGGAGCTGTTGAGCACCCGGCGACGAACCAGGCAGCCTCATCGCCCCGGCGACGTATCTCTTCCTGCAGCGGTCGCAGTATTGAATAGGAATAGGGTTGGTTTACAAAAAACAGGTACCGGCGCATTCAAGCCCTGCCCGTCAGCGATTTGTATAGCTCACCCGTCTCAGTGACGGTCTGTGAGGTGTGAAAATGCCGGGCTATCCGTTGCCTCGCAGCCTGCCCAAGAGAGGCCGCCAATTCACGATCTCGGTAAAGCCGCTCAATAGCCGCTGAAAGCCCGGGAGCATTTTTCGGTTCAACCACAATACCGCTGACGCCATCTTCCACCAGCTCCGGCATACCGCCAACACTGGTCACTACCGGCGTCACTCCGTAGACCATCGCCTCGATGACGGCACGGGGCAGTCCTTCCCTTTCCTTCGAGGGAAGCACAAACACATCACTGGCCGCCGCTATGGCCGGCGCATCGTTGCGGTAACCTGTAAAGTGAATCCGCTCGGGGTGAGAAGTGGCAGCGGCCTGCGCCTGAATCTCTTCGTTATCAATAACGTCTCCCACCAGCAGCAAATGTATATCTACATCCTCAGGCAGCTTATCGATCGCTTCAATCAGGTCATCGAAGCCTTTTCTCGGGGTATTTCTCCCGGTGCAGCACACCACGAAGGCATCTTCCGGAACACCAAACTGTGTCAGGTCGGCCTTGGGCGATTGATACCAGTCCAGGTCGTGCCCTTTGTAGATTCTCTGAAGCTTCCGTTCAGGAATGTGCATCCACAGAAACCGGAGGCTGGCCAGGTAATCCTTGATGGCATCAGCGACACAGACAATCTTGCTGACGCGAGGATGCAGGAAGGTAATCCAGGATTCCGGATTGAGAAAACTGATGTTACCGATCACACCACGATAGGCGACGATCTTGATATCCGTGCCCCGGGAAGCCCGTAGTCCGCAGGCCAGGGCCCGGGGATTATAAGCATGAATGACCTCGTAGTTTTTCTTGGCCAGTTGTTGGCGGATGGACTCGGTGCCCTCTTTGTCAAAGCGGTTCTTCAAGGCCATGGGGCAGGCAACCATGCCCTCGTCGACCAGACGCTGATAGTTCCGGCCCTTGGGGTTACACATGACGTCGACGTCGAACCCGGCCTTTCTGAGCCCGATAAAGAGTTCAGTCTCCGGACGATCACAGGCATCCGTAAGACAAAGTATCGACGGAAGCGATCCGCCCTGTTGTGGATTGGTCAAGTGGCCATTCCCCTGTTGTATCCGTTCATGAAATAACTCCAGGCTTTTGCCCGTGCGTCTTCTCCGGCCACCTTTACCAGCGATCGCGAGAAGCGATCAAGATTGGCCTCTTTCCAGCGCGCCGGGGCACTGCCAGTCATCAACCTGCTCTTGTCGAAATCAATCAGAAAGTATTCGTTGCCCCGGACCAGTACATTGAAGCAGTTCAGGTCCGCATGCATGACGCCGGCGTCGTGAAATCGACGAATGGTTTCTCCAATGGACGTCCACGCCTCATTGTCCAGCTCCGAGATAAGGTCAGCCAGGGGCGTGGTGTTCTCCAACCGTTCAATGATGATGGCGGCCCGATACTGAATTGGCGACAGTTTCCGATACCAGGCCGCAACAGGACAGGGTACGGGAAGCCCCTGACTAACCAGCTTGTTGAGCAACCGGAACTCTGCAAAGGACCGCACATGCTCCTCGCCGGTGAAGGCATAGGCGTATCGCGCAAATTTCGCCATAAACCCGCCCCGGCGATATTCTCGAAGCACCAGTCTGTCCTCACCGTCCTGCAAAAACCACGCGCCGCCGCGGCCCCCGCTGCTTACCGGGCGGGCTTGATTGCCCCAAGAGGCGGAATTGAACCAGTCCTCGGTAACTCTGCCCTCGTAATCCGGGTGAATCAGCATTGCCGAAGCCCTTTCCCGGATACAGATTTCAGACTCCACCATGCTGGGTTCCCGGTCACCGAAATTGAAAGAAGGCACGTACTACCCACTCACGCCGGGACGGAAACGCGCGAGTAAGTTAGAATGGCGGCCAGTTTACCAATGATTGCCGACAAAGCTCCACAGCACCAGGCCACAACCTGAACCGGATCAATACCTGATGAACTCCATCTGCATTCTTCGCCTGTCCGCCATCGGCGACGTGACTCACGTAATACCTGTCGTGCTGAGCCTCCAGGAGCAGCTTCCCGGCGTGAAGATTACCTGGGTTATCGGCAAGATCGAAGCCAAGCTGGTTGGCGATCTGCCCGGCGTTGAATTCATTATTTTCGACAAAAAGGCCGGTCGCAAAGGCTACGCTGAGCTTCGCAGACAAATGACGGGTCGCAAGTTTGACGCGCTGCTTCACATGCAGGTGGCTTTCCGAGCCAACCTCGCCGCTGCCTGCATTCCGGCCAGAGTCAGGATTGGCTATGACAAGGCCCGCAGCAAGGATCTTCACAGCCTGTTTATCAACCACCGGATCAAACCGGCACCGAAGCAGCACGTGCGAGACTGCCTTGCCAGCTTCCTCGAACCTTTGGACCTCAAGGCCGCGCCGCCGCGCTGGCAGATTCCGTTGAAGGATTCAGACCATGAGTTTGCGCGTGAGCAACTGGCTAATGACCGCAAAAACCTTGTAATAAGTCCGTGTGCCAGCCACACACTGCGTAACTGGCCCGCTGAGCGTTACGCACAGCTGGCTGATCACGCGATTCAGAAGCACGGTATGAAGGTGATTCTGGTGGGCAGCCCCGCCCCGTTCGAGGCCGAGTACTGCGCCGCCATCGAAGCCGCAATGAAGGAAAAAGCGCACAACATCTGCGGCAAGGACACCCTGAAGCAACTGACAGCGTTAATGACCCATGCCGACCTCGTGGTAGCGCCCGATACTGGGCCGGCACATATCGCCAGTGCGGTGGGCACCGATGTCCTTGGGTTGTTTGCCGCAAGCAATCCTTACCGCTCCGGGCCCTATAATTCTCTGGACTGGTGTGTGAACCGGTATCCTGAAGCACTGGAGAAGTTTACCGGCAAAACGGTGGAACAGGCCCGGTGGGGGGCGAAAGCAGAGTTCGAGGGGGCGATGGAGCTGATCACGGTTGCAGATGCCACGAATATGCTGGATCGGTGGGTTGAAGTTAACCCGGCGGCCAAAGCTGAAAGCTGGGTCAGATGAAAGCGTTCATCTGACCCAAATTTTCACTTCCGTGCGGTGTAGTCCTGGTAGGACTTCTCTTCCACGAAACGAGACCCCAGGGCCAGGTTGACCTCTTTTTTGATCGCAGCGCGCTTGTCATTGGTGACGTATACAGCGCGTGCCAGCTCAATAAATCTCGCGCCAAAGTCCTGGGCGGCTTCCTGATCCCGAATATCGTCTTCAATCACCCACAGCTCTTCATTGACCGCTTTCAGCTGCTTGCGGAGATCGGCGATTTCAGCAGCCTTGTCCTTTAACGCCTCGTCCCAGGTAGCGCTCAGCTCATCAAGCTCAAGCCGGACATTCTTGACCTTCGTTTCATCCTTGATGCGCTCGGACTTGATTTCGAGAATGGTGATTTTGTCCAGCACCTCGCCAAAAGATACCGGTACCTTGATAACGTCTGCCATTTGCTCGTCCCGCCAGTAAACAGGGTGTGTTAAACAACAAAGCCGCCGGGCTGAAACAGCAAACGGCGGCCTACGATTATTATGGAATCAGCCTTTTACGTGGGTCAGCCAACCGCTGTGCTCAGCCAGCTTGCCCTTGACTGCATCAAAGTACATAGCCTGAAGCTTCTCGGTCACCGGGCCACGCTTGCCGGCACCGATCACACGGCCATCCAGTTCGCGGATCGGCAGCACCTCGGCCGCTGTGCCTGTGAAGAAGGCTTCATCGGCGATGTAGACCTCATCGCGGGTAATCCGGCGCTCCTTGATCGGAATGTTGAGCTCGCGCGCAAAATCCATGATCGTGGCACGGGTAATACCCTCCAGGCAGGAGGTGAGTTCAGGCGTATGCAGCACACCATCACGCATGATGAAAATGTTTTCTCCGGAGCCTTCGGCAACGTAACCTTCGTTGTCCAGCAGCAGGGCTTCCTCGGCACCACCGGAAATGGCCTCGTTCAGGGCCAGCATCGAGTTAATGTAGTTGCCGTTCGCCTTGGCCTTGCACATGGTGATATTGACGTGGTGACGCGTGTAGGAGGACGTGCGCACCTTGATCCCCATTTCCTTCGCTTCCGGTGACATGTAGGAAGGCCAGCTCCAGGCCGCAACCATTACGTGCACCTTCAGGTTATCAGCCCTGAGCCCCATACCCTCGGAACCGAGAAACGCCATTGGGCGCAGGTAGGCTTCGTCAAGATTGTTTTCCCGGACCGCCGCACGCTGGGCTTCGTTGATCTCGTCCTTGCTGAACGGCATTTTCATGTTCAGGATGTGGGCGGAACGGAAAAGACGATCCGTGTGCTCTTTAAGGCGGAAAATGGCCGGGCCATTCGCGGTGTTGTAGGCCCGCACACCTTCAAAACAGCCCAGGCCGTAATGCAGGGTGTGAGTCAGGACGTGGGTCTTGGCATCCCGCCAGGGAACCATTTCACCATCCATCCAGATAACGCCATCGCGATCAGCCATCGACATTCTTCATTGCTCCTAAAAAAGCGTTTTTCGGGGGAACCGGCATTCTAGCAGGAAAATCTGCCGGAATTGAATTTGCCTCAGGCCTCAATCATCACTTTTTTCCACATGGCGCGGATGTAGTCACGCTCTTGTGAGAAGGCATCACCTTCCACCTGACTATTGAGGTTCTGAAGCGCCCGCCGGTGAATCGTGGAACGCAGGGCGATGAAGGTTTCCCTGAGTTTTTCGGCATCTTCCACAGCCATCACCCCGGCGCGCCCCAGCTCCTCCATCTGGCGAATGTTATCGGACCACTGGGTCAGCTCCGGGTGCTCAGCGGACCACGCCAGCATCAGGTACTGGACGATAAACTCGATATCAACGATGCCGCCGGTATCATGCTTGATATGAAACACCTCGTCCTGCCGGCTTTCCGGCGTGGCCAGACTAGCCCGCATCTTCTCCCTCATTTCAACCACCTCGTTCCGGAGTTTCTCACGGTCACGGGGCTGACAAAGGATCTCGTGGCGTATGGATTCAAAAGCTTCAAGGGTCTCCGTGCATCCGGCAACACCCCGGGCCCGGGCAAGCGCCTGATGCTCCCAGGTCCAGGCGTCCTCGCGCTGATATTTTTCGAAAGCCTGCAAAGTACTGACCAGCAGCCCGGAGTTACCGGACGGCCTCAAGCGCATATCAACCTCATAAAGCTGCCCCGAGGGCGTCTGGGTGTTGAGGATGTGGACGATCCTTTGCCCAAGCCGCGTGTAAAAAACCGCATTGTCGATGGGCTTTTCACCGTCGGTGGCCAGCTCCGGATCAGCTTTGTGCACAAACACCAGGTCAAGATCGGAGGTATAGCCCAGTTCGATCCCGCCCAGCTTGCCATAGCCAATGATGGCAAAATCGGTTTCACAGGCGGAGCCATCTTCCCGGCGCGGATAGCCGTGGCGGCTGACCAGGTTGGCGAAGGCTACGTCCACCACATGATCCAGAACAACCTCGGCGATCCAGGTGAGGTAGTCACTGACCTTCATCAACGGCAATGTGCCTTTCAGTTCGGACGCCGCAACCCGCAGGATATGGGCTTTCTTGAAATGCCGCAGTGACTCCATCTGCTCTTCCAGATCCTCAAACGGAATCCGAAGCATCTGCTGGCGCAAATCATCCTGCAATTCTGCTTTCGCGGGTGGGCTGTACAGGCTCTCGGCGTTCAACAGCTCATCCAGCAGGAGCGGTGTTTCCGCCAGCTGCCTGGCAATCCAGGGGCTTTCACTGCACAACCGCACCAGTTGAGTACAGGCGCCCGGATTTTCCAGTAGCAACACCATGTAGGCCGTGCGACGCAGTATGGCTTCCACCAACTGCAACACTCTGGACAGGGTCTCGGACGGGTTATCAACCTGGGTGAGCGCCTCTAGCAGCATTGGCATGAACTGATTGAGTCGCCGGCGCCCCTGGGTCTGTAGATTCTGAACAGTCCTGTTTTCACGAAGTTCAGCCAGCTCCGCCAACGTAGCACCGGGGTCTTCATAGCCCCGTGATTTGAGCCAGTCGGCGGCAGCAGCCTCTTCCATTTCGGACAGCCAGAGCTCGAACCACCCTTCTTCGAGGGCCCCCTGCCCCTCATCTTCGTCATCTTCCGTGGTAATAATGTTGGAAAAATGCGTGGCGACCCGCTCCCGGTGTTCTCTGAGGCACTGTTCGCAGGCCTGCCAGTTCTCGAAATCCATAATTGTGGCGACCCGTGCCCGGGACAGCTCATCTTCCGGCAGCAACTGAGTTTGCTTGTCTTCCATACCCTGGAGCGCATGCTCCAGGTTTCTCAGAAACACATAGGCGTCGCGAAGCTCACCAACCACCGGCGACGGCAACAGCTCGAGCTCTTCCAGCTCTTTCAGGATGACCAGCAGCTCCCGCTGCTGAAGCTCCCTGTCCCGGCCACCGCGAATGAGCTGGAATGCCTGAACCACAAACTCGATCTCTCGGATACCGCCGCTACCCAGCTTGATGTTGTTTTCGAGACCCTTTCGGCGCACCTCCCGGCCAATCATGGCCTTCATGCTGCGCAGGGACTCGAACGCGCTGAAATCGATGTACTTGCGGTACACGAAGGGGCGCAGCGTCTCCATGAGCACCTGACCCGCCCTTTGATCGCCCGCCACCACCCGGGCCTTGACCATGGCGTACCGCTCCCAATCCCGCCCCTGGTCCTGATAGTAGGTTTCCAGAGCAGCAAAACTCAGCGCCAGCGCGCCACTCTGGCCATAAGGCCGGAGACGCATGTCCACCCGGAACACAAAACCGTCTGCCGTAATCTGGTCCAGAGCCTGAATCAGCCGCTGGCCAAGGCGAACGAAGAACTGCTGATTATCCAGTGAGCGCCGCCCGCCAACGGTTTCCCCCTTGCTCGGAAAGGCAAAGATAAGATCAATGTCCGAGGAGACGTTCAGCTCCCGACCACCCAGCTTACCCATACCCAGCACCACCATTTTCTGGTCGGTTTCCTGTCCGGTTACCGGGTCGGCCCCTCGAGGCGTACCGTATTGCTCGCAGGCGTCCTGGTATAGCCAGCTGAGCGCTCCATCAATACAGATATCGGCAAATACACTCGTCGCCGCCATGGTCTCAGCAAGGTCCGCCCATCGCATCAGATCCCGCCATATAATCCGGAACTGGGTCTCCATGCGGAATTGTCTGAGGGCCGAATGCAGGCCAGGCTCACCGTCAACTTCAGAGAGGTACTCCTGCCATCGACTTTCCAGATAGTCCGGAGTGGTTGGCTCAGACAACGAACGAGAAGCCATCAATGCCTCTACCTGATCGGCATGGCGTTCCAGAGTCTGGCGAAGGAACAAACTGCGGGAGATCGCCGTAGCCACTGCGGTGTCATCCATACCCTCCGGTGAGGTCAACCACGCCGGAACCCCTTCCGGGAACACTGATTCCCAGCACCCGGCGACATCATCCGCCAGCGGTTTCGGAAGGCTGTGCCATGGCTCGGACATAATGCAAACCCCTGTCTCTCTGTTATATTTCGGGTACTGTATAACGAACTTACCCGCAACTGAACAGGCCGCAGACACGGATGCAACGAAACCGCCGCCCACTGAATCCGGAGCACCAGGAAACTCACTTGCCCATGGGCGGGATGATTCGGAGACGGATGAAGCGCCTCTTTGCGATTCTGGGCGGGCTGTTATTGGTGCAGGTCCTGATCATCTGGGCGGTCGAGGATCTGGAACTATTCGAGGCCGCCTGGCTGACCATGACCACGCTGGTGACCGTTGGCTACGGCGATTATGCGCCCCAGACCATGATCGGGCGTTTCAGCACCATTGTGCTGATGTTTATCACTTCAATTACCTTGCTGACACTGATCGTCAGCGACTATATCGAATACCGGTTCTACCGCCGGGAACGCATTTTGTCAGGAAGGTGGACCTATAAAATGAATGACCACATCATCATTATTAACACCCCCCAACATGGCGGCGACCAGTACTTCATGAGGTTCGCCTCCCAGATTCGTGCTATTCCGGGCTACCAAACCATTCCCATCATGATCCTGACTCGCCAGTTTCCGATGGGACTGCCCACCGAACTTTCGGACATCGGAGTTGTGCACTACCACGGTGCAGGCTTTGATCCGGAAGCACTGAAAGCCGTTCACGCCGGCAGTGCGCGTCATATCATCGTGCTTGCAGCCGATGAAGCCGATGCCTCTTCCGACAGCCTTACCTTCGATATTGCGCATCGGCTTACCGAACTGAATCTCGGGAACCACACAATCGTGGAGTGCGTCAACGACGAAAACAGGGGACGCTTCAAGGCGCTCGGCGTGCGCACAACCATCCGTCCGGTCCGGACTTACCCCGAAATAATGGTGCGCTCGGTTGTAGCGCCCGGCTCAGAGAAAGTGCTGGAAGATCTGTTCAACTACGAACATGACCATCCCCATCGCTATGACCTGACGCTGGACGATCTCAACTGGGCCGACATAGTGAGCGCCCTGGTCAGGCATGGCATCGGGACGGCGCTCGCCTACATTGACAACGACAATGAAGTCATCTGCCACCCGCCGACTAACGAGGAAATTGAAGGCAAGGGATTGATCGTGTTGGTCAAATCCGCCGAAACGCCAGAGGTCTCTGTGGTGGAGGAAGCGCTGGAGCGATACCGGGTATTCCTGAAGCAGTGGCGCGCTCATGCCGCTGCCCGGGAAACCGGCGAAGCGGAGGAGCCGGCAAAGAACAACTCAACCCGTTAAAGGCCGCCTGACTTTGCGACCCAATCGTTAGTGCTCGGCAGTGGCCAGCCGCAATTGGAGAACGCCGAGCTCCGTCGAGTCCGCGGCGAGCTGACGGATAGAGCACCCCTCTGCCAACTGTCCAATCACATGCTCCCAGATCGCAACGCACCCCGCGCTACCGACTGCTTTCGCTACAGGCGACAAATCATACTGGTCTATAGGAAACGGCCTATCCAGCAGCCAGCAGGCGCCCAACGCCTTGAGAAAGGCTGTGACTGTCAGAGGATCATTGCTACTGGGCAACTCAGGGCGATAAAGACCAGCAAGAAAATAGCCCTGTTCGGCCTTGCTCACAAGGTTCAGGAAAACCGGCACTTCCCGGGCCAGCTCGAGTGCCCACGCCACCAGCCTTGAGCCGTCTCCTTTCTTTAACTCAAACTCCACTTCGTGCAGCGGCCAGCTCGCTTCATTGCCGGCAACAGTGCCGGAATCCACGGCCACCTCAATCAAAGTCTTGCCATCTTCCAGCCACAGCTCCTGGCGCTGAAAGTTGGTCTCGAATGCCACCTGAAGACGGCTTAGATCCAGCTCGGACTTCAGCGGGGTTTCTTTCAATAATGACAAATCCAGCCCCGGACCGGAAACCGGCCACTCCCATTCTTCACGACGGTGAGCGCCATCAACGAACTCGCCACGGGTTTTCAGGGTCTGGATGTAATCATTGCCGGCTTTGCGGACCCTAAGGGCAGCTCTGGCCTGATTCAGGTCGGCATTGGGCGTATCAAAATAGCGATTGACCAGGGATTTGGTCTTGCCGGGCTGCACTTCGGGGCGAGCTGATAACCATTCCACTGCTCGCGACTGTGCCTCGTCCGAAACACTGAGCTTGATTTCCAGTTCGGTAGCCATTTCAACGGACCTGTTTTTCGCAATTCATAAATGCAAAAACCGGCGACCCAAGGGTCGCCGGTTTTCATACTACAGGATTAGCCGATTGGCTGATCAGAAGTAGTAAACAGCACCGAGAGCTGCGATGGACTGCTCGTCGCCGGACGCGCCTTCCAGGCTGTACTCGTTAGCTGCGTCGGCACCAGACAGGTAGCCTTCGAAGTAAACATACATGTGGTCAGACACGTTGTGCAGAGCCTGCAGGATAACGGTGTCTTTCTTGTCGCCAGAGGCATCGTCGTCCAGCATCTGGTAAGACAGAGCGAACTGGTTAGCGCCCATGGTGTAAACACCCATCACGCCAACGATGTCGTTCACGTCTTTACGAGTCTGGTATTCACCGATAACGCTGAAGTCGCCAGCGCTGTAGGTTGCAGTCAGACCGTAGCTGTTTTCGTTGTTGTCGGCTGCAGCGCCGCCGTCGTTAGAGTCCATACCAAAAGACACTTCAAGAGCGTCTACAGCGTAAGTCGCAACCAACTGGTAAGGATAGGACTTGTCTGCACCACCCTTGGTGTCGTTGTCGCCGTTAACCTGAACAGCGGCAGCAACAGTCAGACCGCCGAAAGACGGGGACATGTACTGGACCAGATCGCCTTCACCAGTGGAGTAGTTACCAAAGATGTCGGAGCCAACTTCGTGGAAGTTACCGATCTTAACGATGGCGCTCTCGTATACGGAGTCGTCAGAACCAACCCAAACCTGACCAAAGCTGTCGCCCTTAACACCGATGTACGCTTCGTCCAGGGCGTCGATGCCGTTGCTGCTTGATTTATCATCGGCGTTGATGCCTTCGAGCTCAAGCTTGAAGAAGCCGGTGATGCCCGGTGCAATTTCATGGTCGTGCTTCACGCCCAGGGTAGAGCCGTTATCAGCGTGCTCAACAGTAGAGCCGGCGCCATCAACGTTTGTGTGGGTCAGAACGTACTGGATGTTACCGTATACAGACGGCATGGAATCCATCTTGGCGGCCAGTTCGGAAGCAGACATTTCAGACTGTGCGAAAACACTGCCAGAGAAGGTGGCGGCTGCAATAGCAGATGCGATGAGCGTTTTTTTCATGTTGCGTCTTCCTTTTTGAGTTAACTCAGGTTTTAGCGACGGGTTCTTATCCCGATTTTGTAAGGCTTCACCAGTCAGGCTGGATGAGGCCGATTCTGCATTACCCCCATGTCAGTTTGATGACAGAGAAGTAACTTTTCTTCTTTTTCGAATAAATCCGGAGAATTCCAGATCTATACAGCTCAAACACTTACAGAACTTTCTTAAAGCTCTGAATGATGAAACTGTTTTAATACAATAATTCTCATTTTGCAAATTAACTGCGGTGCATTTTTAGCTCTTTTGGCAGCAGAAAAGCAAGTATTTATGCTAATTCGCACTCATGAGCTGCGTTACAGTTGCGTTTCAAATCCGAGGCCAGATTCACATTAACGCTTTATAAACATAACGTTAGATTATCCGCGCTCAAACCTGAAAAGGACTCGCACTCTAATTCTGCACCATAAAAGGCCCGCATGACGGCCTTCGCACAATACTAGTGCAAGTACTTACGCACGCTTTTTTCTGCTCTCAAGCAGGAACGTGACAGGGCCGTCATTGATCAGACCAACCTTCATGTCCGCGCCAAACTTGCCCTCACACACCTTGTCCGGCCCTAGCTGTGATCGCGCAGCCGTCAGAAACGATTGGTACAGCTTGATGGCAAGATCCGGTTCAGCAGCAAGCGAAAAGCCCGGCCTGGACCCGGATGACGTATCTGCCGCCAACGTAAACTGTGGAACAACAAGGAGGGAACCACCGATATCCGACAGGCTGCGATTCATCCGGCCTGCGTCATCGGGAAACACACGGTAAGTGAGGATTTTTCGGCAGAGTTCCCTTGCCTCGCGCTCTCCATCTTTCTTTTCAACGCCCAGCAACAACAGAACGCCAGGGCCAATCGAGGCTATCTGCTCACCGTCCACGGCAACACTGGCTTGCGACACTCGCTGGATCAATCCTTTCATCAACTGCCTTGGGGACGATTGAACAGGCAAACATTAAGATCGAGCAAGAGTGTATCCATGGCGGTTACGGGCCGCAACCCTGAAAACGGGATTCAACCGGCACTTTTATCAGTTTTCGCCACAACCGACTCAACACCCCGAATCAGAGCATCGACAATGGCGGGCTCGGAAGCGGAGTGGCCCGCATCCCGAATAATCTGGAACTCTGCCTCGGGCCAGGCTTCACTGAGCGCCAGGGCATTATCCAACGGGCAGACCATATCGTACCGTCCGTGAATAATAATCCCCGGGATGTCCACCAGGCGGCCTGCATCGCGGATGATCTGGTCCGGCTCGAGAAAAGCGGAATTCATGAAATAGTGGCATTCAATGCGGGCCAGGGCGATGGCCACGTGGGGATGGCCAAAGTGCTCAACCACCCTGGGGTTCGGGTGCAGCGTCGCACACCTGCCCTCCCAGACCGACCAGGCCTTGGCCGCCTGGATCTGCTCCAGCTCGTTGGAACTGGTGAGCTTGCGATAGTAGGCCGAAACCATGTTAGCCCGTTCGGCTTCCGGAATCTGCGCCTCGAAGTCAGACCAGTAATCCGGAAACACCCGGCTCGCCCCCTCCTGATAAAACCAGTGAATATCCCGCGGCCGACAGAGAAAAATCCCACGAAGAACCAGTCCCGACACCCTTTCCGGATGGGCCTGGGCGTATACCAGGCTGAGAGTCGATCCCCAACTGCCACCAAACAGAAGCCACTTGTCGATACCGAGAAACGAACGCACCACTTCCATGTCTTCAACCAGCTTGTCCGTGCTGTTGCCTTCGAGCTCTGCCAGGGGGCTGGACCGCCCGGCACCGCGCTGATCCATCAGAATGATCCGGAATCTCTCGGCGTCGAAAAAGCGCCGGTGGTAGTCTTCACAGCCGCCACCGGGGCCGCCGTGGACCACCAGAACAGGTATCCCGTCCGGGTTCCCGCTTTCCTCAACGTAGAGTTCATGGGGAGGATCAACGGCTATGCGATGCTGGGCATTGGGCTTGATTTCCGGGTAGAGGGTGAGCATGAAACGCTCCGCGTGAAGGATTTAACCGGAGTTTAGCTTAACACCACAAAAAAAGGGCCAGATGAAACATTCATCCAGCCCTTGTTACCCATGCTCGATAAGAGCCGGGGGATTACTTCTTGTTGGCGCGCTTGCGCTCGTTTTCGGTCAGAAGCTTCTTGCGCAGCCGGATGGACTTCGGGGTTACCTCAACCAGCTCGTCGTCATCGATAAACTCAAGCGCCTGCTCGAGTGTAAATTTGATCGGCGGCACGAGCCCGATCACTTCATCCTTGCCAGAGGCACGCATGTTATCCAGCTTTTTGCCCTTGGTGGGGTTAACCACCAGGTCGTTGTCACGGCTGTGGATGCCACACAACTGCCCCTCATAGATTTCCTGCCCCGGATCGAGGAAGAGCTTGCCCCGGCTCTGCAGGGTTTCCAGCGAGTAGGTCAGTGCGGTACCTGTGGCCATAGACACGATGACACCGTTCTGGCGGCTGGTGACATCGCCCACCTTGATCGGGCCGTAATGGCTGAAGGTAGAGGTCAGGATGCCAGTACCCGAGGTCATGGTCAGGAAAGTGTTCCGGAAACCGATGAGGCCTCGGGCGGGAATGGTGTACTCAAGACGCATACGCCCCTTTCCATCCGGCACCATATTGGTCAGATCGCCCCGGCGCAAGCCCATCTGCTCCATGATCGGCCCCTGGTGCTGCTCCTCAATATCAACGATGACGCTCTCGTACGGCTCCTGCTTGACACCGTCAATCTCGCGGATCACAACTTCAGGCCGCCCTACGGCCAGCTCGAAATTCTCGCGGCGCATGTTTTCGATCAGCACTGACAGGTGCAGCTCCCCACGACCGGACACCTTGAACTTGTCAGCCGAATCGCCTTCTTCAACGCGCAGCGCAACGTTATGCAGCAACTCCTTTTCCAGACGTTCCTTGATATTCCGGCTGGTAACGTATTTGCCTTCCTTTCCGGCGAAGGGCGAATCGTTCACCTGGAACGTCATGGATACTGTCGGCTGATCCACGGTCAGCGGCGGAAGCGCTTCAACGTTGGCCTGGTCACAGAGGGTGTCGGAGATGAACAGCTCGTCCATGCCGCTGACACAGACAATATCGCCAGCCTGGGCTTCGTCGACTTCAACACGCTGAAGACCGGAGTGGCCCATAATCTTCAGAATACGACCGTTACGCTTCTTGCCGTTGGCGCCGATGGCGGTCACCGGCGAATTGGTCTTCACCTTGCCGCGCATGATGCGGCCAATGCCGATGACACCCAGAAAGCTGTTGTAGTCCAACTGGGAGATCTGCATCTGGAACGGGCCGTCCGGATCAACATTCGGAGCAGGTACGTGATCAACGATCGCCTGGAACACGGCATCCATGTTGTCATCCAGATTCTCGTGATCCATTCCGGCAATGCCGTTCAACGCACTGGCAAACACAATCGGAAAGTCCAGCTGCTCATCGGTGGCACCGAGGTTGTCGAACAGGTCGAACACCTGATCCACCACCCAATCCGGGCGCGCACCCGGGCGGTCAATCTTGTTTACCACCACAATCGGGCGAAGCCCCGCGGCAAATGCTTTCTGGGTAACGAAACGGGTCTGAGGCATGGGGCCGTCGATGGAGTCGACCACCAGCAGCACACAGTCCACCATACTCATGACACGCTCAACTTCACCACCAAAATCAGCGTGGCCCGGGGTGTCGACAATGTTAATGTCGTAGCCATTCCATTTCAGGGCGGTGTTTTTCGCCAGAATGGTAATGCCCCGTTCCTTTTCCTGATCGTTGGAATCCATGACCCGCTCGCTATCGAGCTCCTTCCGATCCAGGGTGCCGGATTGGCGCAAGAGCTGGTCTACGAGGGTAGTCTTACCATGGTCAACGTGGGCGATGATGGCGATATTACGAAGTTTTTCAATCACAAAAATATTCCTGCGGCATGCACTCAATGACCTGAGAAGGTCGATCGCAGGGGGAATCCCAGCACATGCCGTCTCAAATCCGTAAAATGAACTCATTCACCGGAGCTGGCTGCCCGGCACCCTGCATGGTGCTTTCCGATCCATGATCAGGAAATGACAGGGTAAAAAATGAAGCGGCGCGCAGTATAGCGAAAAGTCGGTGTCGTTAATATGAAGAAAAACGCCTATTCTATATTCGGAACGGATGCACCTGATCAGGGCAAAAACCCAATAAACGCACCAACAAGGTGCACCATTTGAGTGCAGGTTTTCGCCATAGGGCGAGCATTTTCCTCCCAATATGCCCCAAACCCTTGCAGTTGCGCTGTTCTGGAGCATGCCCTAAAAATTGGCAAGCGCCTTGCTTTATCGAAATCAGCCGAAATTTACAGGTAAGACGCAACAGCATTTGCTAAGCTGCGCGAACCTGAGAAACAGATCGGAACCCGTTAGCCCGGGCGATCCGGCGCCACGAACATGAATACAGCCGCCTGTGCGGTATAACTTACGGAGCATGCACAATGTCCAAGACAGTTGATTTGATCAAAGAACACGAAGTCAAATGGGTTGACCTGCGCTTCACTGACAGCCGCGGTAAAGAGCAGCACGTAACACTGCCTGCCACCGAAGTAGATGAAGACTTTTTCGCAGACGGCAAAATGTTTGACGGCTCCTCCATCGCGGGCTGGAAAGGCATCAACGAATCCGACATGATTCTGATGCCGGACGACGAGACCTCTGTACTCGATCCGTTCACCGAAGAAACCACCGTGAACATCACCTGCAACATCGTAGAGCCTTCTACCATGCAGGGTTACGAGCGTGACCCGCGCTCTGTTGCCCGTCGTGCAGAAGAATACCTCAAGTCCACCGGCATCGCCGACGGCGCCCTGTTCGGCCCGGAGCCGGAATTCTTCGTGTTTGACTCCGTAAAATGGAACGTAGACATGCAGGGCGCGATGTACCACATCCACTCTGAAGAAGCTGCCTGGGTTTCCGGCGAAGATTTCGACCGCAACAACATCGGTCACCGCCCGGGCGTGAAAGGCGGCTACTTCCCGGTTCCCCCGGTTGATAGCCTGCACGACCTGCGTGGCGCCATGTGTGCCGCCATGGAATCCATGGGCCTGGACATCGAAGTACACCACCACGAAGTCGGCACCGCCGGCCAGTGTGAAATCGGTGTTGGCGCCAACACGCTGACCAAAAAGGCTGACGAAGTTCAGATCCTCAAGTACTGCGTACACAACGTAGCGCATGCCTATGGCAAGACAGCGACCTTTATGCCCAAGCCGGTTGTCGGTGACAACGGTTCCGGTATGCACGTTCACATGTCTCTGAGCAAAGACGGCAAGAACCTGTTCGCTGGCGACAGCTATGCCGGCCTGAGCGAAACCGCTCTGTACTACATTGGTGGTGTTATCAAGCACGCCAAGGCCATCAACGCCTTCACCAACAGCTCCACCAACTCATACAAGCGGCTGGTTCCGGGCTTCGAAGCGCCGGTTATGCTGGCCTACTCTGCCCGTAACCGCTCAGCGTCTATCCGGATCCCGTACGTGAACAGCCCGAAGGCGCGTCGTATCGAAGTTCGCTTCCCTGACCCGTCTGCCAACCCGTACCTGGCCTTCGCAGCACTGATGATGGCCGGCCTGGACGGCATCCAGAACAAGATCCACCCTGGCGACGCCATGGACAAGGATCTGTACGACCTGCCGAAGGAAGAGGCCCTGAGCATCCCGACGGTTGCCGAGACTCTGTCCGAAGCTCTGGACTGCCTGGAAGCAGACCATGAGTTCCTGACTCGCGGCGGCGTATTCACCGAAGACATGATCGCAGGCTACGTTGGCCTGAAGCGTGGTGAAGTCGAGAAGCTGAACATGACGACCCACCCGATCGAGTTCGATCTGTACTACTCCTGCTAATAACCTCTTCCCAGAGGTCCAGCAGACAAGCCCCGCCCCGTGCGGGGCTTTTTTGTGAGCGAAAGCACAGTGCCTGCAGCCCTTAACGATATGTAACCAACATCCGGGCGACAGGCGTTGAAAACGCCCCGGGCCCCGCCGATAATCGGGGAAACCCAATAACAGGTGAGCTTATGAATCCAAAGTCTGGATTGTGTGCCGGCCTTCTGTTTTTTCTGGTAACTCCGGTCTTTGCCGAGGTTTACCGCAATGTCGATTCCTACGGCAACGTGACCTACTCTGACGAGCCCAGCGAAGGCTCTGAAACGGTAGAGGTCAAGCCGGTCACCACAATCACCCTGCCCAAGCCAGAGGTGGTCCAGGAAACCGACAAACTCCGGGAAGAAGTTCAGCGGGAAGGCGCTGCCTACGAAAGCGTTTCTTTCGCCTATCCGGATAACAACCAGGCGTTCCACAGCGGCAGCGGCGATGTTCAGTTCGAGGTTCGCAGCACCCCTGGCCTGCAGCCAGGCCACAAATACGAGGTGACCCTCGACGGCCAGCCTGTCGGTCAGAGCTCCTCCGGCTCAATTACCGTCAACAACGTGTTCCGTGGAACCCATGAAGCTCGCGCACACATCGTGGATGAAAACGGGGTTCAGGTGAAAACCGGTTCTCCAATCACATTTACTGTTCACCGCCCTTCCGCTTTGAACTGACCCTGCCACCCCGGCTGCGCGCACTATTGTGGTGCGCGCGCACCATAAAAAAGCCATACTCTGATCAGCAACGGGGCGAATATACCGGGCTGTTCAGAGGCATGCTCCCGATTTGCACCAGCTTACGGCACTTTTCAGCGCCAATAAGCCCCTCTGCCCGCACTTTGCCCACTCATTTGTGAACCTGGCTCAAAGTGGTTCGCTTTTTGCAAAACTCCGGAAGTCACTTTATGTCGAACCAACGGGATTCACGCATGGCACTGCCCTCGGCCCATCCAACGGGATACAAGAGCATTCTCGACAGCCTCACCACGGCTGTTCTGGTGCTCGAGGATAGCCTGGCTATCCAGTACCTCAACCCGGCCGCAGAAAGCCTGTTTGAAACCAGCATGACCCGCAGCCAGGGCCAACCTTTCCAGGATATTCTGGTCGAATCCGAAGACGCCCTGAAAACCCTTTTCGCCGCCGTTCGGAATGGGCAATCCTACACTCGTAGAGAAGCTGAGTTTCTGCTCACGAGCGGTTCACGGCTTACGGTGGATTATTCCGTAACGCCTATTAGCCTGGAGCCGACGGAATTGCTGATCGAAATCCAGCCCAGGGACAGGCTGATGCGAATCAGCCGTGAGGAAGACATCATCTCCCAGCAGGAGACCACCCGTATCCTGGTGCGGGGCATGGCCCACGAGATCAAGAATCCGCTGGGCGGCATCCGGGGCGCAGCCCAGCTGCTTGACCGGGAACTCAGCGGTGAAGACCAGCGGGAATACACGCGGGTCATCATTGACGAGGCGGACCGCCTCAGAAGCCTTGTTGACCGGATGCTGGGCCCCAACAAGGCACTGAAGCTGGCGCCGACCAACATCCATGAAATCCTGGAAAGAGTGGGCACCCTGCTCGAGGCGGAAAGCAAAGGGCGACTGAATTTCGAACGGGATTACGACCCCAGCATTCCCGAGTTCAAGGGCGACAAGGAACAACTCATTCAGGCGTTCCTGAATATTGCCCGGAACGCCATGGAGGCGGCTTTTGAAAACCAGGGCGGTCACAGCTCTGAAGAGCCTCCGACCATTACCTTCCGCACCCGCACCCTGCGTCAGTTCACCATTGGCAACCGCCGCCACAAACTGGTGTGTCGGGTCGACGTGATCGACAACGGACCCGGAATTCCGCCGGAGCTGGTGCAGAACATTTTCTATCCGATGATCAGTGGCCGTGCCAGTGGCACCGGTCTGGGGCTCTCCATCACCCAGAGCATCATCGGTCAACACCGCGGACTGGTTGAATGCGAAAGCGAACCAGGCCGAACCGACTTCATCATCTTCCTGCCTCTGGAGGACACCCCATGAGCCAACCGGCGAACGTCTGGATCATAGACGACGACCGCAGTATTCGCTGGGTGCTGGAGCGCGCCCTTAACCAGGCCGGTATGCAGCCCCGAGTTTTTGACAGTGGTGAAAGCATCATGATGCGGCTGGAGCACGAACAGCCGGATGCCATCGTCAGCGATATCCGCATGCCCGGCGTTGACGGCATCACCCTGCTTTCCCAGATTGTGGACGTTCACCCGGACGTGCCCGTGATCATAATGACCGCCCACTCGGACCTCGAGAGTGCGGTAACCAGCTACCAGACCGGCGCGTTTGAATACCTTCCCAAGCCCTTCGATGTGGATGACGCCGTGGCGCTGGTCAAACGCGCTGTGGCCCATAGCCACGAGAAGCGGGCCAGTGGTGAGCCTCAGGCCGAGATGGCCCAGCGAAACGCCGAAATTATTGGTGAAGCACCGGCCATGCAGGAAGTTTTCCGCGCCATTGGCAGGCTGTCCCACTCCAATATTACCGTGCTGATCAACGGCGAGAGCGGCACAGGCAAGGAGCTGGTGGCCCAGGCACTGCATAACCACAGCCCCAGGGCCAACCACCCGTTCATTGCCCTGAACATGGCCGCCATCCCCAAAGATCTGATTGAATCCGAACTGTTTGGCCACGAAAAAGGTGCCTTTACCGGTGCCGGCGCCGCCCGCCAGGGTCGTTTTGAACAGGCGAACGGCGGCACCCTTTTCCTCGATGAAATCGGCGACATGCCCGCGGACACCCAGACCCGACTATTGCGGGTTCTGGCCGATGGCGAGTTCTACCGCGTCGGTGGCACCACCCCGATAAAGGTGGATGTGCGCATCATCGCGGCAACGCACCAGGATCTGGAAAAGCTGGTCCAGGCGGGCACCTTCCGTGAAGACCTCTTCCACCGCCTGAACGTTATTCGCGTGCATCTGCCCAAGCTGGCCGAGCGGAGGGAAGACATCCCCCGCCTGATGCAGCACTTCCTGAAACGGGCCGCAAAAGAGCTGGCCGTAGAGCCGAAGATCCTGCGTGAAGAAGCGGAAGAATACCTGACCACCCTGCCCTGGCCGGGCAACGTCCGCCAGCTGGAGAACACCTGCCGCTGGCTGACCGTCATGGCCAGCGGTCGCGAGATCCATATCGATGACCTGCCCCCGGAATTGCTGCACCAGGCAGAGGCTCCAACCACCGGCACAACCTGGCAAGAGGGCCTGAAAAACTGGGCCGAACAGGAACTCAAGCGGGGCAAGAAAGGCATTCTCGATACGGCCGTGCCCGAGTTCGAGAAAATAATGATCGAGACTGCCCTGAAGCACACCGGCGGCAGACGCCGTGATGCGTCAATACTGCTGGGCTGGGGACGGAATACGCTGACCCGGAAGATCAACGAACTGGGGATGGATCATCCGGAACACGAAGACGACTGACGATTGGCGAGCCGCCGGGGTTCGTTGATGTTTTGGGGCAGGACTCAGGTCCTGCCCTTTTTTATCGTTCCTGCCAGTAGATCACTCTGTCGTGGCCCCGATAGACGCCGAAGGTTGCCAGCCCAACCGGATCTTCGAGAGTGCCATCATCATTCCAATCAAACTCCAACCAGGCATCAACATTCCAGACCAACGAATCGGTTCCACGGGTTCCGTTCGGCACGAGTTCCAGCGGCGGAGCCTCGCCCATTGAGAAGGTGTCACTCGGAGGCGCACCGGCACTGAGCGAATGATGGTTTGCCGAATTGGTCAAATCAGCCGTATTCCAGGTTGTGCAGCTATCATCCATGTGGGTCATGAAACGGGATCCGTCCCAGTATTCAAGTCTGAACGGCATTGGGAGCGATCCAATGTTTTCAGGACCGTAGACATTTTCCAGGGAGAACCGGCCATAACGGATATCGAACGCGGCCACCGGCGTGAACGAGTAGGGAGCAGCGGCGGCCGCGACACCATCGGAGTCAACCAGGCTGGTCACAGAAAATTCAAGCTGGGGAGCGAATGGCGCAATCTGGGCATCGGTAGTTTTGTTATACGCGAAGCTGTCAGACGCAGAGAAATCATAACGCATCAATCCCGAGCCCAGAGAAGACACCGGAGCTGTGAGGCTGCCGCCAAACTCGGTTGGAGAGAGCGCCATAAAAGCGCCAACCCTGTCGACGGCTGCAGAGTCGGAGCTTGGATACAAGCGGTTGATATCAGATGCCACAAGCTTCTGAAAGCCAGTGAATGTGTAGTTCAGGGTGCGAGTTCCCTGCACAGACAGCGGCTCAATGGTCAACGACGGCGTGACCAGCCAGTCAAAGGCTTCTCCGGTGTAAGCAAAAGGAGAGCCGGTCGAGCACTGCGCTTCAAACTCGCCGGGGTCGACGGATACCTGAAAACGATCAGGATAAAAGCGTCCGATCGGCAGACTACTCCCACTGGGAACATCTCGCCCCAGATAGCTTCCTGGCAGGGGAGAAGCCTCAAAACGGAAAACACCGACCTCCGAGACCTCAGCTCCCACAATTTCTTCCGCCGATGAAGACCTTGTATGGGAATAGCTGACCGGCGAAACGGAGCCGGATGCCCCGCCATCTGGTTGAACCAGCGTAGTGGACAACGGGATATCGAGTAATCGGAAGTTCGGCGTGACCGGATTACCCTGGCACAGGTCACCATCACCATTCTGCTCCCAGCCTACAGCGGTAATCGAGAGATCAAACGACTGTCCGGCTTTCCTGAATGCAGGACAGGTCGAGTCTCCGGCCGGACAATCACCCGCCGATGTCACACAGAAGCCAGCTGGAACACTGACAAAACTGTCAGCTCCCGGCATTTGCAAACCGTCATCGTTGGTTGCTGCTGAACCGAGATAGAGGGCGTCGAGATTTATCAGGCCTGCATCGGGGTAGAGAATATCCACCTCTGCAATACCGCCGGCACCGAACTGAAGGCTGATCGGCGTGGCGTTCGACTGGCCGGCGCCAACCGCCGTATTGTCAACGAACACCGGACGGCTCTCGGGGCGACCGGTCGATCCCGGATCAACATAGGTCGACCAGAAATTCACCTCCCGCTGCACATTTTCAAAAGCCGGAACGCAGGCGCCAGTCTGGTTATCCCGGCGCACGGCGCTTATCTGGATTGAGGTCGCTGGTTGGTGAGAAATCAGGTCTGGTATATCGAAGGCCAGCCCCGCATCAAGGAAAGGGAGATCGCAAGCGGCGGCGGAAACGCTGCCGCCTCCATTATCACAGAGCGTCTGGGTAAAGGCCTTCGTTGAAGGACTTGAGGATGCAATGGCCAGCCTCGCCGTTCCCGCCGTCGTGATCTGCAGTTGGCGGCTAGCCTGGCCGCCACTGAATGCAAAACTGTCACCACCAACCCATCCCGAAGGGCTCAATGTCACGTCCACCGGGTCGGTGAAAAGCACACTGCAATCGGCATTTTCACAGGCCCTGACCGTTACTGTTTCCGGCTGACAGGTCAGTGCTGTGCCATCATGCACAAACTCGAAGTGATCAACCAACTTCCCGACTGGATTCAGCTTTTCTGCGCAAAGCTGTAAATTGTCGAGCTCGTGGATGTTGGTCGAACCACCCGTTGAGCCAGTCAACGAGAGATAGAAATTCTGAGGAGTCGCCGGTTGATTCGGAAAACTGCTCAGGTCCAGTTGAACAAGTTGTTGGAAGTTGTTGCCTGCTCCGGAAACATCCCTCTCGACGGAGACAATCGGACCGATCCCCCCTCTTGAGTCCACAATAATTCGGTAGCGGTGGGGCGTCGGATTGTTTCCAGGCTGGTCGATCCCCGGGTTCAGTGAGCCGGTTCCCCCGAGGTATTGGTAGTTGCTCTGGGCGGCACCACGGATGGCGACGGCGTCCCGAACAAATCCGGTACCGCCAACGCGCCCTTCAGTAGCGTTGGAAAAGTTGCCGAATTCGTCCAGACCAATCCCGAGCCAACCGCCCGCGAAACCGGGATCGCCGTTGTTGCGCTGTGCGTATCCAAGGGAGCCCCCGAAACTGCCAGGCTGAGGGGTAACCGAGGCATCCGAAAGCACAACTGTCAGACCATCAGCACCATTGCCACCGTATGCAAAATAGTCGAACTCAAGTCTCACATAGTTGTCCGCTCCCGGAATCAGGTTCTGGAACGTTGCCGCTGTCGCCTGGTTCCCTGAGGCCTCTGTCATACGGAGGCGGCCGTTTACAATACCTGGTGTAAAGCTGCCGCTTGAAACATTGGTGATCCAGTCATCCGGTGACAGGGTGGCCGTACCAAAGGTGTCGCCTGCGCAAGTCAGTGGAGAGGAGTTGCCGTCAATCACAACATCATCGATGTGCCAGAAATCGAAGTTACCACTATTGCCCGATTCCTGAACGAACCGCATCTGGAAATCACCGTGAAATGCATCGGGCGGCAGTGTGAAGACGACGTCGCCGGATTCACCGTTGGTCCCGTTACCGGGGTATCGATCAATCAGATCCCAGTTGCCTGCGTCATCAAGGTACTCGACTCGAAGGTCTTCCCCGCCATCAGGGTCTTCACTGAACGCATCATCGCCTCGCCTCCACCAGTAGGCAACGGTGCCCGATGTCAGCCCTGAAAGATCAAGAGGCGCAAGTGTGACCCCGGCGAAGCCGCTTGAGGTATAAAGAGAACGCGTGGGGCTCTTGCTGGTTTGCGAACTGATACCGGCATCGCCGCCGGACGCTGTCACAACAGACCAATCCGGCCCAAGCGAATTGCGTTCGAAATCGTCGCAGAAAAGCGCCGTCAATGTGCTGCAGAACCCGCCGGTTTCCTCATTACCAATTACGAAGAAGGCCGCGGGATCAGAGAGGTTGTTGTAGTGGGTTCTCAGCCAGCCACCAGAGCGGGCACGGGAAGAGATGCGGACTTCATCAACGTCACCATTCAAGATGGTTTCACCATTGCCCTGCACGATGCCATGGCCAGATCTGAAGGGCTGTGCGGTTATGTTGAGCGTTCTACCTGCACAGTCATTATCGGATGCAACCTGTTGCCCGTTAATGTAAGCACGGGTAGTGGTGCCGTCGAAACTGATGGCGTAGTGGGCCCACCCGGAACTGGCACTGCCGCCATCGAACCATGCCTCCGTGTTGCCGCAGGTTACCCCCCAGGTGATGCCGTTGTTCTGCCTGACGGCAATTCGAAAAAAGTAGTTGGCTCCCCAGCCAATAACATTGCCTTTCCAGAGAATCGGGTGATGATCGCTTCCTGACTGGTTGCCGGATATCCTTGCCCAGGCTTCGGCAGTGAAGCTCGTTGTCAGCCCCGGGTCACCGAAATCGAAAAATCGCACCGCCGGATCTTCAGATTGTCCGTTAGCGAACTGCCCCGGATGCGCTCTTGCACCGGCGACAATGCCATTGTTGAGATACGTCGGGTAGTTGTTGCCCTGCCCTAGCAGATCTCCATTATTCAGGTTGGCGGTCGAATCTTCCAACGTGGTTTGCCGGTCCCCTGACTCTTCCAGGTGGTGAACCATCTGAAAGTCGTTGTCCCAGGTGCCTGCCGGACTCTCCTGGTTTCCCGCCGATGGGTTGCCGTAATAAAGGTAGAGACTGGAATTGGCGGATGCTGGCAGGGTTGGAATCCGGATCCACGCCACCAGCTCACCGGTATTTCCATCATAGCGCTCCAGCTCATGGTCAAGCTGGGTTCCATCCTCAAGGGCGAAAACAATGTCATCGCCGTCTGCTTGTGCGGAGCTGGCCAGATCTGAGTCTATTGCCCTGAACATAACGGTGAAATCTGACTGATCACCCACCACCTGGCTGGCCTGGATCTGGATCGCCTTGCGGTAGTTCCAGTCAGGATCAAACCATGCGGCCTCAGAAAATCCGGCCCAGGCCATTAAAACCAGTACAGATAGCAAACCGGATATCGGGCGGTTGGTTCTGGTCCACTTCATCTGACACGCACCTCGATTGTCCGGACAGCCCGATCAGGTCCGCTGCCACACTGCCCCGTACTGGCGATCGAAAAAACCGTGTCACCACCGGGGCCACTGATGTTTTCTGTAACGGATTCACAGGTCAGCGCAGCGCTGCAACCGCTGAGCGCTGATGCGGAGAAGGACAAAGGCGTTGTCAAAGCGCTGCAATTACCCGCCTCAAGCACATCCCTCACGGCCACCTGCGCGCCACTCTCAGCTGCATAGAACGCCCTCTGGGACTGAATCTGCAGGCTGACAGAGTCACCGCTGGCCTGCTGCAGTTGAGCCATGCCAATCACCAGGAGAGCCAGGACGGTGATAATGAATAACGCAACGGGCAGACCTGCGCCGCCCTGATTAACCAGATTACGAGGTTCAGGGTACATTGCGAATCTGAACCTCCTGGCTGATATCGGTAGTCTCACCGGAATCCGGATCCGCCAGCACAAAGCCGAACGAAACCACCGCGCCTCGCTGCAGGCTTGGCGGTGTTACCTGGAAATTCAGCGAGTTGTTGGCCAGTGTCGTGGCCATGACTTCCCGATCCGGATAGCTCGACGGCAGGCCCGATGCGGGTGAGGTGTTGATGCCGTAGTTCCGGTATCGATATAGATACACCCCTACCTGACACACAGAAACCGGCTCGCCCACAATATAAAATCGGCGCTCCGGCGACTGCGCCGAAAAACGGTGTGTTGCCCCTGAATCGAAGGTAACGGTCACTGGCGAAGCACCGGAGGGCATCGTCGCCGGTGGCGAGATCGGACCGGGACTGCCCGGGCTGTAAACGTCTGAGCCATAGCCATACACCACCACTCGTCCAGAGGCGGATGCGCCGCCTGGCAGTGGCACAGCCTGAAATGAATCCGGATTTGCACCCCGGGGAAGATCGAGATAGTTGGAGGCGGCCAGGATTGGCATCCACTCAAGGCAGTTGCCACTTGGATTGGTTCTGATTGATGTTGGCAGTGCCTCCCGAACCTCGCGACTTATCTGCTCGCTGATCACCACACCCGCCAGGGAACGCTGTTGCCGGGAGCTGACATCCAGTGCACCCTGCGTGGACAGACTGACAAAGCGGACCGAAATCGTGGCGACGATGGCCAGCAAGACGATCACAATGACAAGTTCAACGAGGGTAAAACCGCGATACCGATGCATCAGAAGTTGGCCCGGTATGCGGTGAATGAAAAGGTCTGGTTACCGGGGGCGGTAATATCGAGATCAATCCGTTTGGCTTCTTCCGCGGGCAAGCCAACTTCCGTTCCGGCGCAGGTAACAGCGATCGAAATGGCGAAACCGGAATAGCCAGTCAACGCGGATCCGGTGGCTGTCGACGGTGCCCCGCTGAGACCGTCATAGTCATCGACATCGTCAAACGTCGTTCGTCCTTCACCGTCTGGGCCAATTGAACAGGGCCCCGAAAACTTGGGGAACCCGCCCTGGGGCGTTTGATCATCGTATTTCTGGGTAAGAATCTCATCCATGTAGAGCTGAGCAAGCTTTACAGCGCGGGTCTGATTCAACGGGTCCGCACTTCGACCTGCGATCAGCGAAAACGCACCGACAACGCCGGCAATGGCCACACTGATAATCACGATCGTGATCACCAGCTCCACCAGGGTTGCGCCAGTTTGGGTAGACCTCATGACTGGCAACTCCCGGCATATACTGCACCCAGAGAGCTGAGGCAGGTCTGGAAGGTACTGTCACCTGAAAAGGTAAATTGCAGGTTGGTGCCGGCTGAAGGCGCCCCTTTGTTGTCGAAGGTCAGAGTCAATGGCAACCCGCCCGGAGCTGACAGACTGGTGCCTTCCCGGGCTATTTCGAAGGTACGCGCATTGCCGGAACCAGCCCCCACAATGAATCGAAAAGTATCCCCACCCTGCTCGATGGTCAGGGTGTTGGCGGGATTCCCCGCCAGCGCTGCCTGCTGGGCAAGCAGCGTGGCGGAGGCAAGTTGCTGGGTGGCCAGCAAGGGGGAGAAGGCCGAGCGGCTGGCGAACAGGCCAACGCCCAGAGCGGAGAGGACTCCGATCAGGATGAGGACCGTTACCAGTTCTACCAGAGTGAAGCCCGATTCATTCGGGGCACTTTTTCTTCTCATAGCCCCTCCAAAACTCCCGGAAATTAGCTGGGATTAGCGAAGCAAATTGCGAGCACATTTTCGTACAACGCGGCTACAGAGACGCGCTTCGCTAAACAACCCAATCCCCAAAGACTTAGCAATTATTACTTGAGTTAAGCGTCGTATTGCCGGTGGTCGGGTCATAATCAAACTCACAAGTTCCAGAGCTTGCATCCAGAGAAATCGTCGCTGCATCAGTGCTTACATCTGTTCCGTCAGTGATTGTGAATTCATCGCTAAGCTGCGCAGCAGTGCCAATTCCCGCCGCATCTGAGGTTGGATAACCTGCTGCAGACATCGTTATTCCGGTAGCGCCATCCAAGTTAACGGACGCACTCGCCGTACTTCCGTCTGCAACCCAACGTGCATGAGCAATCGCGGCTGCAGATTTTACCGATCCAGCAGCGCCATTAAGCGTTGCCACTTTTGCCTCAGTCCCAAAATCCGCAAACCGCGGCAAAGCAAACGCCGCCAGAATGCCTAGGATCACAATTACCATAACCAGTTCAATCAGGGTGAAACCCTTCTGATTTCTCGCAGGAATCATATTCTTCATTGTCGTTACCTCTTACGTTTGTCGTGAAGTTCTAAGTGAAACTGCCGTGTTCGTCTTAATTAATATTGGTGACCACAGAGCCATCTGCGGTGTCATAGGTAATGGTGCTGCCCTGACCATCCAATTGGTATTCGTATTCGCAAGCAGTGCCAACCACAGCCGCCCAATAGTCGGCGTCCGCATTGGCGGCGGTAGCGGTTGAGATCGTCGGGGCGTTAGCCTGCAGCAATCCCTGCCACACCTGTATACAACGGTTTTCATTCGGGGCACCGGTATTTCCGTTGGTCGAGGTCGCCCAACCTTCGTCGTTGACCGCCACGTCGTCATCGCCAAAACCATCAACTGTTGCCGCGGCTGCGGTTTGGCCATTCGACACCCACTGAGCTTTAACGAGTGCAACTCCCGCACTCAGCGCTCCGGCGGTTCCCTTAATACTTGACTGATGCGCCTGCTCCGAAAGCTGAGCAAATCGTGGCAATGCAAAAGCTGCCAAAATCCCCAAGATGGCAATCACTACCACCAGCTCAATCAAAGTAAAACCTTTCTGTTTTCGCTTCCTGTCGTACTGCATCATTCGTCGACCTCTTTCAGATTGTGTCTGTGCGTCTGGTCAGCGTTGCGCATCCTGCGTTTGCGCTGCTTCTTCTGTCAACGACACCGGGGCCAGTTTTAACCCCGTCAGCCGCTCTTCCTGCTCCCGCGCACCATTCCCGTTGCGGTCTGCAAATTCCGTTGTCACTGCCCAGGCCAGAGGCTGTTCTTCATTGGCGTGCCGACCATCTATGGTTATTGGCTGCCCTGGTTTATAAATTAACCAGCCTTTGGGCCCGTTTTCTGTTTCTTTTTGTTCTCTGGCCCGGAAGCACCAGGTGGCCGGTGCCAGTTGTTCGGCCTGGCACTGCCCTTTGTAATTGCCCCACTGGTGTTCCACCAGCTCAAACGGGTTGATGCCCCGGTGCTCCGCAAGCCGCTCGCCGCGGCTCAGCATCACTTCTGCACCCTTGATGACCAGCGCCGATCTCAGTTGGCTGATCACCATATTGGCGGCCCGTTCCTCGGCGTTTCGTGCTTCCCGTTCCAGCACACCGAGCAGAAACCACCACAGAACGCCCAGCACGATGACCACGACTGCCAGACGAAACTTGCGGGAAAGCGCGTACCCGCTGGCGTCCGCCTGTTTTGCCGCTGGCACTCAGCCCCGCCCCATGGCGGCGGCCCCCAGGTCCCAGATCGGGAGAAACACACCCAGTGCCAGAATCAAAACCAGAATGCCCATGGCCACAATCAATATCGGTTCAATCGACTCCGCCAGCCGCTTCAGGCCATAGTCGACATCCTCATCGTAAAAATCCGCCACGTTGTTGAGCATGTCGTCCACAGAACCGGTTTCCTCACCCACGGCAATCATCTGAAGAATCAGCGGCGTGAACATTTCACTGTGCCGGGCGGTTCGGAGCAGGCTTTCGCCTCGCTCGATGCCGGCCCGCATATCCTTGATGTGACTCGAGATCCACGCGTTATCGGTTGTGTCTGCCACCACGGTTAATGCGGTTGTCACGGGCATACCCGCGGACAACATGGTGGCAAAGTTCCTCGAAAATCGGCTGAGTGTTATCAGTTCCAGCAGCGGTCCGATAATCGGTAACTTGAGTTTGTAACGATCCCAGGTCAGCCGTCCCTGTTCCGTTTGTTTCCACTGCCGCAGCAACAGTCCGCCAGCAGCAACCGCAAACAGCATCACGTACCAGTAGGCCAGGAGAAAATTGGAGGTGCCAACCAGTACCTGGGTCAGGAACGGCAAGTCTGCCCCCAGCTTGTTGAACACCGATGCGAATTTGGGGATAACCAGAAAGTTCACGATCATCAGAGCCGATAACAGGGCAATGATGACAAACATCGGATAACGCATCGCCTGCTTCAGGCGCCGCTTGGTATCCCGCTCCAGCTCGAGAATTTCCGACAGGCGCCGGAAAGCGTCGTCCAGCATCCCGGTGTTCTCGCCTACGTGGATCATGGCAATGAACAGCTCCGAGAAGACTTTGGGATGCGCCTGCATGGCCGTCGCCATGGTGGTGCCGCCTTCAAGACGTGTGGTCACATCCTCAAGCACTTCCGCCAGCACCGGCGAGCGCGTGGTCTCTGCCAGGCCACGCATGGTTCGGATCAGGGGGATGCCAGCCTTGGTCAGCGCATGCATCTGGCGGCAGAACACAATCAGCTCATCGAGGGTGACCTTCTTCCGGAAGATCGGCAGACGATTCAATCGATCAATGACCGATTCCGTTTCCTGCACCTCCCGGATGACGAGCGGAGTTATACCCCGTCGCATCAGTTCGGTGGCTGCGGCATCGGCATTCGGAGCGCCCAGCAAACCCTGCTGGACACCGCCACGATCATCCTTGCCCCGGTAGCTGAACTGCATCAGGCACCTCCCCCGATCGGTTCATCCGGCAGGGGAATGTCATCCTCGGGCGAGAACTCGCCCTCGGATGTAGCGGCCACCCGCGCCACCTCTTCCAGTGTCGTCGTGCCCTGCAATGCAAAGTCCATGGCGCACTGCCCCAGGGGCCGGTACAGGGGGCTCAGGCGGGCCGCTTTGGTGAACTCCGAGACATCCTGGCGTCGAAGAGCATCCAGCATCGCCTCGTTCATTTCCAGCATCTCGTAAACGCCAATCCGACCCTTATAGCCGGTGTTGCTGCACTGGTAGCAACCACGGCCATGAACGAATCCGGCTTCCATATCCAGGGGATCCAGATCAAAGCTGCGCAGCCAGACCAGCTCCTGTTCCGTGGGCGTGTAGGCCTCGGCACAGTTGTCACAGACCCGCCGCACCAAGCGCTGGGCGACAACACCGAGCAGGGAGCTGGCCACAAGGAAAGGCTCTGCGCCCATATCAATCAGCCGCATGGCACTGCTGATGGAGTCGTTGGTGTGCAGGGTGGAGAGCACCAGGTGGCCAGTCATGGCCGCCCGCAGGCCGATTTCCACGGTCTCGCGATCCCGCATCTCGCCCACCAGGATCACGTCCGGGTCCTGTCGCAGGGCGGCCCGAAGTACATTGGAGAACTCCAGACCGATCTTCGGGTTCACCTGTACCTGTGTAATCCGGGGCAGACGGTATTCCACCGGATCCTCAGCAGTGATGATCTTCACTTCCGGGCGGTTGAGCTCGGTCAAAGCACCATAGAGCGTCGTCGTTTTGCCGCTACCGGTGGGACCGGTCACCAGGATCATGCCATGGGGTTTTTTGATCATCCGGCGGAACCGTTCCAGCAACTGAGCTGGCATCCCCGTTCCGTCGAGGTTCAACATGCCCTGGCTCTGGTCCAGCAAACGCATCACCACGGATTCGCCGTACTGAACGGGCATGGTGGAGACCCGCACGTCGATACTGCGGCCCTTCACTCGCACGTTGAAGCGCCCGTCCTGGGGCATCCGCTTCTCGGAGATGTTCAGGCCTGCCATCAGCTTCAGGCGCAATACCAGCGCGGCATTAACCCGCTTTTCCTTCATCACCTGTTCCTGCAGCACACCATCCACCCGCTGCCGGATGCGGACCACAGTCTCGTCCGGCTCGATGTGGATGTCCGAACTGCGCGCTTGAACAGCATCCTCGAACAGCGTTTGCAGCAGTTTGACCACCGGCGCTTCAGCGCTTTCGGATTCGGCGGAAAGGTCCGCCAGGTCGAAGGCATCGTCGCCCAGTTCGTCTTCCAGCTCTTCCGCCAGCGACGCAATCTCATCGGTACGCCGGTACACCAGGTCCAGAGTGTTCAGCAGCTCGCTTTCCCGCACCACGGCCTGTTTGATGGGCTGCTTCAGAATGCGGACCAGCTCATCGTAGGCAAAGATGTCCAGAGGATCGGCCATGCCCACGAGCAATTCGCCACTATGCTCCGCCAGCACGATACTGCGGAACCGACGGGCCATGGCTTCCGGAAGTTTCTTTACCAGCTCATTGTTGAACTGGTAGTGACGCAGCTGAACAAAAGGTACATCGAGCTGACGGGACAGGATATTGAGCAGGCTGTCTTCGTCCACATAGCCAAGATCCGTCAGCGTCTTGCCAAGCTTGCGACCGGTACTCTTCTGCTCGCGCAGGGCCGTCATCAGCTGCTGCTCAGTGATAACGTCATTCTGAACCAGCAGGTCGCCTAACCGGACTTTCTTTTTTGGCTCTGTCGTCATCATCCCGCCTGCAAAGATTTCAGTCGTTCACGAACATAATCCGCCAGGGAAGGCGAAAGCCCGGGTAACTGGGCGGCCTGGCTGTAGGCCCGAACCGCACTATTGATCTCGCCGCCCGTCTCGAGGGCAATCGCAAGGCCCACCCACCAGGCCGCGCGGCTGTCGTCCTCGGCAATCAGGGCCGACCAGTGTCGGGCTGCCTCGGTATTGCGGCCTGCCTGCTGCAGCAAGGTTGCCAGGGTTACCCGATATTCCACGTTCTGGCGCACAGCGGGCACACTGAGCTCAAGGGCAGTGATTGCGTCAGGCAACCTGCCCTTGGCGTGAAGCGCCCGGGCCCTGAGAAGCCGCAGACCGGCATCACCGTTCGTCACCGATTCCGGAAGCCATGCCAGTGCCCTGTCCGGCATTTCCTGAACCAACATCTGACGCGCGAATACTTCCCGGCTGGCAATCGCCGCCTGAGTCGCGGCCAGTTCCTGCAATTTTTGCTCGGCTTCCCGGGCATCCCCGCCTCTGAGTAAAGAGGCCAGTTCGCGGCTAACCCGGCGATCGATAGCTTCGGGCGTCTCACGGACCTGCTTCACCGACGACGTTGGTGCTTCTGTCTCCTGGGCAGGCTTGCTCTCTGCCACCACGGGCTCACTGACAGCGTCTTCAGGATTGGAAGTCTGGCGTCTAACCGGTTCGGGCGTTGGCTCTGACACGACCGTCTCGGCTGCTTCCATGGCTTTCGGTTCAGGCTGTACCTCGGCAGGGAGCTCAGGAGCTGGTGGCAGCTGGCTGACCGGCTCATTCTCGATCCCGGACACAGCTTGCTCGATGGTATCTTGCTCACCACCCACAGACTGAGAATCAATTGAACTCTTTTCGGTTCCGGCATCCTGATCAATTGGCGGTGCCATGATGGTTTTCGGCGCTGGCGACGCGATCACCTCAACAGGCATCTCTTCACTGCCGGTCCGAGTCATGAACCAGAAGACAAACGCGCCAACCAAACCCGCGGCGAAGAGCAATACGACGGCCCACAATCCGGAACGCGGGCGACCCCGGGATTGCGACTGCCCGGCATAGGCCGCGGCCACCTCCGGTCGGTTCTGACGTTGTTCTGCAGCACGCAGAGCATCGTTGAGGAGGCTCATAACCACCTCCCGATCAGGCCCGGCACCCGCACGCTTTCGGTGTCGCGAATGGCCTGCATGGCATGGCCCCGCTCGATGAGGCGGTCGCCCCGGCCCCAGGCCGCCAACATGGACTTGTGGGCAAGAATATTAACCAGCCTCGGAATACCACCGGAAGCCCGGGTAATCAGACGAAGCGCACCCGGCGCAAAAAGATCAGCGCCGTTATAGCCGGCCTGCGCCAGGCGATGCCGCAGATACTGGGCAACCGAGTTCCGGTCCAGTGGCGTCAGGCGATAGTGAAAGGTGATGCGTTGATTCAGTTGGCGCAGGCTTTGCTTTTTTAGCAGTACATCAAGTTCCGGCTGGCCAAACAGAACCACCTGAAGCAGCCGGACACTCTCGGTTTCCAGGTTCGTTAACAGACGCAACGCCTCGATGGTTTCCTCCGGCATGGCCTGGGCCTCGTCAATCACCAACACGACCGGCTTCTGCTCCATGGCATGGCTGATCAACTTTTCGTTGATGGCCTTGAGTACCTGGTGGGCATTGGCGCATCCGGACATATCCACACCCAGTTCTTCGGCTACCGCCTCGTAAAGGGTATCCGGGGTAAGCTGCGGGTTGGGGATATACGCAGTGTGGGCAATAGACTCGAGTTCGTTAAGCAGCAGCCGACACAGCAAGGTTTTGCCAGTGCCGACTTCTCCGGAGATCTTGATGAAGCCCTCACGCTCTTTCAGAGCCACCAACAACAGTTCCAGCGCATCGCCATGGCTGGGCGCCCGCAGAAAATAGCGGGTATTGGGCGTCAATGCGAACGGTGCTTCCTGCAGTCCGAAATGGGATTCGTACATGCTATCGAACGGCTTTCTCCGGTTCCGGTGTGACGGATTCAGATGACTGCAGCAACTCGCGCAGCACATTCATGCGCTCCCGGCTGGCGGACACGTCCGCGTTCATCTCCGGCGTTCCGGCCACAACCGGTCGCAGAAGGATGACCAGCTCACTCTTGCGCGACTGGAATCTCCGCTGCTTGAACAATTCGCCCACCAGCGGGATCTCGCTGAAGAAGGGAACCGCGGAATTGTTGTCCTCACTGGAGTTCTGGATCAGACCACCGATCACAACGATCTGGCCACTCTCGGCGCGGATCACGCTGTCGGTTTCACGAACGGTGCTGCTGGCCAGGGGCAGCGTGACGTCCCGCTCGCCAATGGTGATCACCTTTTCCTGATCGGTCACCTCACTCACAGAGGGGTGTACATGCAAGGTGATCACGCCGCTTTCAGAAATCTGGGGAGTGACATCCAGCGAGATGCCCGAGAAGAACGGGGTCAACTCCACGGAGGTTGATGTTGAATCTGTGGCTGTAACGGCGGAGTTGTTGTCATCGAAATCAATATCGGTGACAAAAAACTCGTCGGTACCGACTTTGATGACCGCCTTCTGGTTATTCACCGTTGAAATCCGTGGGCTGGAGAGAATCTGCACATTGCCCTGTTTCCCGAGCAGCTCGATCAGGCCGGTAAAATCGCCGGCGCGCACGCTGGCAGAAAACAGGCCTCCGATATCGGATGTCTGAATAACCTGGCCCGCCAAAGCCTGCGCGGTGAAATCCTCCGGCAAACCATCCGAGGCGGTAATGCTGGACGCGCTCTGAATATCCGACCAGTTGATGCCCTGCTGGTAGCCCTCGTTAAGCGCGATCTCCAGAATCTTGGCTTCCAGGATCACCTGACGCTGCATAATCAGCTCAGTGCGGCGAAGGTACTCCTCAACCATGCGCAAATCTTCGGAACCGGCCCGGACCATAACCAGGCCGGCACCCGGATTGACAATCACCTGTTGGCCATCACCGCCACCGACAATCATGTTCAGGGCGCTTTGAATGTCTTTCCAGAAATCCGACGCCGTTTCCGTGGAAATGGTGGTTCCCACCAGGTTGCGGGTCTCGCCGGAACCAGTGCTGTCGCCATTGCTATTGGAGTTACCGGAACTGCCACTGCGCGCGCCCGTCACCTGCCCGGAACTTACGCGGGTCTCGGAGCCGCCCTTGCGTTTGAAATGCAGGTAATCAATTGGGAACATCCGCGTCTGGACGCGATCCGCCTGAACACGGAACAGCCGGCCATTGCGGCGGATATCCAGGCCATACAGGTCACCGGCTATATCCATAACTTCCGGTACGGTGACATCACCCAACCGGAGATCGATGCTGGTAGTGACATCGGGATGGACCACCACGTTGTAGCGGGTCCCCTCGACCAGCGATTCAAAAAAGCTTGCAGCAGGCACTCCCCGGGCATTGACGTCAAAACGTTCGTCCAGATCCGCGCCGCCGGACAGTGACGGCAGCAATGCTGCGCTTACGTCCGCAGGTAAAGGTGCTGAGGCCTCGGTGGATGCTGGCGCCGCCGGTTCTGGTTGCGTGGCCTCTTCAAGGCTTTGGTCAATAGCGTCCGCAGCATCGGTTGAGGTAGCCGTTGCCGACCGCATCAACGGATTGTTGCTGCACGCCGTCAACACCAGACTCAACGCCAGTGCACCTGTGATTTTAATGGTTGTCATGAGTATCCGATTGTCTGTCATTGAGTTCCCCGAACCTGCGGAAGTCTCTCCAGGTACAACACCCGTTCGCGGCCGTTATCCGTGACCAGAACCCGATTGGCGTAGATCCGGATAACCCGCACGTTGTCAAAACCCTGGCCTTCCCTGAGGGCCTCACCTTCGATTACGGCGACTCGCCTGTCCTTGCTGAAAAGAATGGAATCCAGAGCCAGTGACCGCTCTGGCGCCGGCCGGGCAACTGTGGCCTGCGGACCGGGCGGGCGGGTCGGATCCTGCAGTGCATGGGCCGGGCCCGCACAAAAAAACATAGAGCCGAGCGCCATGCCAAACCACCAACTTGCTGTCTTATTCAGGCGTCTGCTCATCTCATACCCCCAGCCAGGCCTGATCCAGGCTCAGTGTTTGCACCCTGATGACCGCCTCTCCCGAAGGCCAGTCTCCCGCGCTGTATTCCAGCCTGATCCAGCCGAGGCGCTCATCCATTGCCTCCAGCCGCTGCAGGTAATTCAGTACATCGAGGTAGCTCCCTTTGATCCGGAGCTCGACATCGTGGGCATACAGCAGTGGCTCAGGCGCAGCCTGCGGCTCCCGAGGCGACTGCTCCGGTGCATCCGGTGCGAAAACCGGGGTTGGAGTTTGTAGCTCGAGTGCCTGTAATTCCAGCGATTCCTGGGCCGCCAGAATATTCCTGAGCAGTGCCACCATCGCTGTGGGCGCGATCAGTTGCCCTGTGGTATCCGCGATCTGCTGATCGAGCCGTTCCAATCTCTGTTGCCGGGCGTTTAGCTGATTGCGCAACTCCCGGGAGGGATCGGTCGCGAGCTGTGCGTTAAGCGTCTGTTGCTGCGCAAGCAGGTCATCCCGACTGCTGGACAGCATCTGGAGGCGATTCTCCAGGTTCTGATGCCGTTGCTGCAACGGCGTAACCGCAAGCTCCCAGACGACAACCAGGAAAAGCACCAGCGCCGTCAGCAGAATCAGTGCCCGCTCGCGAATCGGGCGCAGGTTATACCACTGCGCCACTCGTGCCAGGGAGGTGTTGGACGCATCCGCCATCAGTTGGTCTCCCCGTCGCGTTTACTGGACACATGAAAATCGATCCACCGGCCCTCGTCCGACCGTGACAACCGGAACGCACCAAAAGTTTTTCCGGCAAAAGCCGCCTCGTCGCCCAGATTTTCAAGGTATCGAGGCACCAGAGCGCCATCACGGCTACGCCCCTCAATGGTGACTTTGTCCGGGGCCGACTCGAGAATAACGTCAGTTAGCCAGACGTCTTTCGGGATCTGCCGGGCCAGAGCTGACAATTGCGGCGAAAAATTGCGGCCTTCCGAGAGCACGAGACTCTCTACCCGTTCCAGCAAACGCTGGCGACGAGCGAGGGTCTGGGTTACACGGTTCAGAGCCTCCTCCACTTCCGCATCCGGCTGGCGAGCTTGAACCGCCGCTGAAAGCTCCGCCACGGCTTGCTCAAGCTGCTGATTCTGCCGGTCCAAGCGCGAGGCCTTGTTGGCCATCACGGAGTTCTCGTAAATCAGGAAACCGGCCACGAACGCCACCAGCAGCAACCCCACTAGCAGAACACCAACCGCCGTCCCCGCCTGTAGCCTCTCCTTATGCGGGCGAAGCTCGTCTGTATACAGATTGACCTGCTGGATCATGGGCGACCGTCCTCCGGCATTGGCAAGCATGCGCTCCAGGCAGGCAGGCAACGACTGTCCAGATCGGCCTGAAGGCCCAGGGCGTTCCAGTCGAGGGTTTCGATACCAGCGGCTACATACGAGGACAACATGGAGGCAAGTGGCAGGACACTGTCGCGGGCGACAAGACGGATCATCGCCGGCGGAACCTGGCCCAGCTGGCTTTCGTAGTAATCGAGGGAACGCTGCATTTCCAGAGCCAACGACTGAACGGCCGATTCCTGACGGGCCGCATCACGCAGGTCTTCGGAGGTCACATCCAGTTTGCGCGACAGATACAGGGTATTGTCTCTGCAGATCACCATCTGGCCGTAATTGTCTTTCAGATGAACCAGTGCTGCCCCGCGTCGATTCTCATCCAGCCGGCACACCAGGTTTCGCAATGCCAGCTCGGCGATATCAATGCGCTCAAGCTCCAGGCCCGACTCCTGAACCAGCCGAACCAGTTCCGAGACCAGAACTTTCCTGGCCGCGACTACATTAACCAGCTCACCTCGCCCACGGGATGCGTCCCGGGGAAAGGGAAACACATCGGAAACGGCTTCGGACGGACTGAAGTCCAGAAAATCCTTCAACTTCCACTTGAGAGCATCGCCCAGTTCCGATTCCTCGATGCCTTCCGGGCGATCCATCTGGAACACCTGATACTGGTCCAGAGGCAGGACAAGCGTCGTCGCTGCGCCGGACCAACCTTCACTTTCCACCAATGCGGCGAGGGTTTCCAGACGCCTGGCAGGCAGACAATCACTGAAGCCTGATCGTCCTGCTGATTCCGCCCAGGCAATGCCGTCCGGACGAATCTCAAGACATACCCGCAGACGTGCCCCGGAGTGCCTGAATAGGCCGGTCAATTTTCGTAATATCGGTGTCTTTGTCATGGGGTCCGCAAAAAGGATCCGAAGGCCACTCGCCAGCCTCGCGTGACTATTGTATTGCCCAAAAAACCGGCATTTTTCGCAATGGATTACATAATAGATGAGAAAGCGAACGTAACTCCACGTTTTTTTGGCTGATTTCACACCGTTTTTGCAAGTCAGTAACAATAAAGCCCCCGCAATGCGGAGGCTTTATAGAGTTCGGATGCTCAAATCCCGTTTGTCTCGTGGGGAGAGTCAGAACGGAATGTCATCATCAAAGTCGTCAACCGGTTCGGGCATGCTGCCCTGCGAAGGCTGGTTGCTGTAGCCACCGGATTGCGGTGGCGGATTGTTCTGCTGTCCAGCCGGCGCGTTGTAGCCGGACTGCTGAGGCCGTCCTGCCGGCGCGCCCTGGCTCATTCCGCCTTCGCCGCCACGGCTGTCCAGCATCTGCATCTGGCCATTGATATCCACCACAACCTCGGTGGTATAGACATCCTGCCCTTCCTTGTTCTGCCATTTGCGGGTCTGAAGCTTGCCCTCAATATAAACCTTCGAGCCCTTTCGCAGGTACTGTCCCGCAACTTCGGCGATCTTGCCGAACATGACAACCCGGTGCCATTCGGTTTTCGGCACCAGCTGACCGGTCTGACGATCCTTGTAGCTTTCGTCTGTTGCAAGGTTCAGGTTTACTACGGCATTGCCGTTGGGGGTGTAGCGGGTATCCGGGTCCTGCCCCAGATTACCGATTAGGATTACCTTGTTTACGCCTCGTGCCATGTTCTGCTCCTGACTCTGTTTTCAGGGACGCCCGCGTTCCGTGCGAGCCTCCGGATTTCAAGAATGGTTAGCCTGCCGGACAAAGGAAAAGTCCGCAAGTAACGCTTCATCAAATTGCTGACGATCCACCTTAAGATAGGCGGTGGCAGCGTCTTCCACAATCACCACATCCTGAACGCCCGGAAGGCGGCGGAGATTGTCATCGATGTCGTCGTACTGGTCGTTCATTACCTGCTGCAACTGTACCACGAAACTTGTGGTGTGACCGGGCGCGGGCATGGTGAGCGCTATCAGCAGCCAGAGGCCCAGCACTACCACCATGAACCAGAGCACGCCCTGCAGCCCGGCTACCTCCAGGAGGTAGCCGCCGAATGCGCCCCCCAGAAACGCGCCCATGAACTGGGAGGTGGAGTACACCCCCATTGCTGTGCCTTTGCTTGCAGCCGGCGCCTCCTTACTGATCAATGACGGCAGGCTGGCCTCGAGCAGGTTGAAGGCCATGAAGAAGAAAAACAGCACAGCCCAGGCCGCAACCAGGCTGCTGGAAACACCGGTAAACCCGGCAGTAGCCAATGTCAGCAAGGCAATTGCCCCACAAAGCACCGGTTTCATCCTGCGTTTTTTCTCGCCAATGATGATGAACGGCACCATGGCGAAGAAAGACGTGACCATCACGCTCAGGTAAAACCACCAGTGTGACCTGCTGGCAAGGCCAAACTGCTCCTGAAGCATGGAGGGAAACACAAGAAACAGAGCGGTCAGCACCAGATGCAGCGCGAAGATACCGAAATCCAAGCGGAGGAGACGACCGTCTGAAAGCACCCGCCCCAACATCTCCCGGGCAGGATGCGTGTCGGGGCTGGTCTTGTGCTGATGGGGCGTCGGAACCGCGCGGTTGACGATCACCAAAGCCACCACGGCCAGTGCTGCCGTGGCGTAGAAGATCCCGGACAGTCCCCACCAGGCTCCAAGAAGGGGCCCAAGAACCAGCGATACCGAAAACGACAGGCCGATGGTGATCCCCACCGTTGCCATGGCCTTGGTCCGCTCTTCCTCGCGAGTCAGGTCACTGAGCAGCGCCATCAGCACACTGGCGATCGCACCGGCGCCCTGAAGAATCCGACCGGCAATTACAACGTATATGGAGTCCGTGGCTCCGGCCAGCAAACTGCCTGCGGCAAAAAGTACCAGCCCGATATAGATCATGCGCTTTCGGCCAACCCGATCAGACAGCATGCCGAAGGGAATCTGCAACAGGGCCTGACTGAGTCCGTAGGCGCCTATAGCGAAACCCAGCAGTGCGGGCGTTGCATCCTTGAGATCTTCGCCCAGCAACATGAATACCGGCAGCACCATGAACAGTCCGAGCATGCGCATGGCGTAAACAGACGCCAGGGCGAATACGGAGCGTTTTTCCAGCGCATTCATGGCAATTACGTACCTCAGCCGGGGTTGAAAGCGGTCAGATTGAGGGCAGATACCCATCGCAGGCGGCGCATTGTAACAGAAGGGGCGCTGACGGGGGACAACCCGCGTGATGCTGGTCCCGGTATCATTTTCGCCGCAGCGGGCCCAACGCGGTATAATTTTCGTTTTTATCCGAGCGAGGTGTTATGGACCATATCCAGATCAAAGGGGCACGAACCCACAACCTGAAGAACATCGACCTGGATATGCCAAGGGACAAACTGATCGTGATTACCGGCCTCTCCGGTTCCGGTAAATCGTCCCTAGCGTTCGATACGCTCTATGCTGAAGGGCAGCGACGTTATGTGGAGTCGCTGTCTACCTATGCCCGCCAGTTTCTCTCGATGATGGAGAAGCCGGATGTGGACCATATCGAAGGGCTGTCGCCAGCGATATCCATCGAGCAGAAGTCCACTTCCCACAACCCTCGCTCCACCGTTGGCACCATCACGGAAATCTACGATTACCTGCGCCTGCTCTTCGCCCGCGCCGGGGAGCCCCGGTGCCCCGACCATGGCCAACCTCTGGAAGCGCAGACCATCAGCCAGATGGTAGACCAGGTGGTGGCCATGCCAGAGGACAGCAAACTGATGATTCTGGCACCGGTCATCCGGGATCGGAAAGGCGAACATCTTCAAGTTATCGAAACCATGCGCAGCCAGGGCTTTATCCGCCTTCGGGTGGACGGCACGGTTTATGACATCGACGATGTGCCGGCCCTGGACAAAAAACGCAAACATCAGATTGATGTGGTCGTCGATCGGTTCAAGGTCAAGCCAGGCCTGGAGCAGCGGCTTGCCGAGAGTTTCGAAACCGCCCTGGACCTGGCTGACGGGATTGCCCTTGTGGCGCCCATGAGTGGTGAGGGGGAAGAACAGACCTTCTCCGCCCGTTATGCCTGCACCCAGTGCGGCTATGCCCTGAGCGAGCTCGAGCCGAAACTGTTTTCCTTTAACAACCCGGCGGGTGCCTGCCCTACCTGCGACGGACTGGGTGTTAAACAGTTCTTTGATCCCGAAAAAATTGTCCAGCACCCGGAAGCCACTTTGGCATCCGGCGCCATCAAGGGCTGGGATCGCCGGGCCGTCTATTACTTCCAGATGCTGGGCAGCGTGGCAGATCACTACGGCATCGATCTGGAAACGCCCTGGGCGGATCTCCCCGAGGATTTTCGCAACGTGCTGCTGTTCGGCTCGGGCGATGAGGATATCCCATTCCGTTATGTGAATTCACGTGGCCATATCATGGAGAAGGCACATCCATTCGAGGGCATTCTGCCGAACCTTGAACGGCGCTACCGCGAGACCGATTCACAGAGCATGCGAGAGGAGCTCGCCCGCAATCTGAGCACCCAGCCGTGCAAAGAATGCGGCGGCTCACGACTGCGCCGCAGCGCCCGCCACGTCTTTATCGAAGAGCACAATATTTCCGATGTCACCCATCTCCCGGTGGGTGACGCACATGATTACTTCGAAACCCTCGCGCTACCGGGTCGAAAAGGTGAGATAGCCGAAAAAATTCTGAAGGAAGTGCGGCAGCGCCTTCAGTTCCTGGTGAACGTCGGGCTGGAATACCTCACGCTTGAACGAAGTGCCGATACACTCTCCGGGGGTGAGGCGCAGCGTATTCGCCTGGCAAGCCAGATCGGCGCCGGGCTGGTAGGCGTCATGTACATTCTTGACGAACCCTCCATCGGCTTGCATCAACGGGACAATGACCGGCTTTTGGCCACCCTCACCCATCTCCGGGATCTGGGCAATACCGTGATTGTTGTCGAACACGACGAGGATGCGATCCGCGCTGCAGATCATGTCATTGATATCGGACCGGGCGCTGGCGTTCATGGCGGCAAGGTTATCGGCCAGGGCACACCGCAACAGATCATCGACAACCCCGATTCGCTTACCGGGCAATACCTCAACGGCACCCGGGAAATCGCCATCCCGAAACAGCGCAACAAAGGCAGCGGAAAAACACTGACCCTGTCAGGTGCTACTGGCAACAACCTGAAAGACGTTACGCTCAATTTGCCCCTGGGCATCATGACCTGCGTCACTGGTGTATCCGGGTCTGGCAAGTCCACGCTGATCAACAGCACCCTGTATCCGGTAGCTGCCGCCAAACTCAACAAAGCCACCAGCCTCAACCATGCCCCCTACCAGTCGCTCAAAGGACTGGACCACCTGGACAAGGTCATCGACATTGACCAGAGCCCCATCGGCCGCACCCCCCGCTCGAATCCCGCCACCTACACCGGCCTGTTCACTCCCATCCGTGAACTCTTTGCCGGAACACAGGAGGCACGTTCCCGGGGTTACAAACCTGGCCGATTCTCTTTCAACGTGAAAGGCGGCCGCTGCGAGGCATGCCAGGGCGACGGCGTAATCAAGGTAGAGATGCATTTCCTGCCGGATGTCTACGTGCCCTGCGACGTCTGCAAGGGCAAGCGCTACAACCGGGAAACCCTGGAAGTGCGCTACAAGGGCAAAAACATCAACGAAGTGCTGGAGATGACTGTTGAGGAAGGCCGGGAGTTCTTCGACGCCGTGCCTTTCCTGGCCCGTAAGCTCCAGACCCTGATGGATGTGGGCCTCTCCTACATCCGTCTGGGGCAAAGCGCAGTGACGCTCTCGGGCGGCGAAGCCCAGCGGGTAAAGCTCGCCAAAGAATTGTCCAAACGGGATACTGGCAAAACCCTCTACATCCTGGACGAGCCCACAACCGGCCTGCACTTCTACGACATTCAGCAGCTGTTGAATGTACTGGAGCGCCTACGTGATCACGGTAATACCATCGTCGTGATCGAGCACAACTTGGATGTCATCAAAACCGCAGACTGGATTGTCGATCTGGGCCCGGAAGGCGGCTCCGGCGGCGGCCAGATCATTGCAGAGGGAACGCCGGAGGAGGTTGCCAAGAACCCTGCTTCCCACACCGGTCGCTACTTGAAGCCCATGCTAGAGAAGTAATCGGCGGGCAATAACGAGTTCTGTCGGCAAGGGGGTGGGCGTTTATTTTCTGCCGGGAAAAGATGCCTGAGCGAAGCGAGTTGTTTTCCCAAAGAAAATAAATGCCCACCCCCATGCCAGCCACCCAAGCCTCCAGACTACTAAACTCCTACCCTTCAGGCACAAAAAAACCGGGAACCTCGCGGAACCCGGTTTTTTTGTGGTTGGCCAAAGCCGAGGGAATTAATCCTCGTCTTCGTCCACCTCTTCCGCTTCGATATCCAGCGGACGACCGACCAGCTCAACGAATGCCATAGGGGCATTGTCGCCGGCACGGAAGCCACACTTCAGGATACGAAGGTATCCACCCGGACGCTCGTTGTAGCGAGGACCAAGCTCGTCAAACAGCTTGGCAACCGCTGCATCGTCACGCAGGCGTGAGAACGCCAGACGACGATTCGCGACCGAATCATTCTTGGAAAGCGTGATCAAAGGCTCAGCTACCCGACGAAGCTCTTTGGCTTTCGGCAGCGTTGTTTTGATCAGCTCGTGTTCAACCAGTGACGCAGTCATGTTACGGAACATGGCCTTGCGATGCGCACTGGTCCTGCTGAACTTACGACCACTCTTACGATGACGCATTGCTCTGATTCCTTACCTTAAACTAATCGGCGATTAACCGCCCAGAACCCGGTCGTCGCCACGAAGGCTAGCCGGCGGCCAGTTATCAAGACGCATGCCCAGTGACAGACCACGGGACGCCAGAACGTCCTTGATCTCGGTCAGCGACTTTTTACCAAGGTTAGGCGTCTTCAACAGCTCAACTTCTGTGCGCTGGATAAGATCGCCGATGTAGTAAATGTTCTCAGCCTTCAAGCAGTTAGCTGAACGCACTGTCAATTCCAGATCATCAACCGGACGCAACAGGATCGGATCAATTTCTTCCTCTTCCTCAACGCGCTCGGGCTCTTTCTCATGATCGAAATCGACAAACACCGCCAGTTGCTGCTGGAGGATGGTGGCCGCCCGGCGAATTGCTTCTTCCGGGTCGATGGTGCCATTGGTCTCCAGGTCGATAACCAGCTTGTCCAGATCGGTCCGCTGCTCTACCCGTGCACTTTCCACGGCGTAAGCCACACGACGAACCGGGCTGAATGTTGCATCCAGCTGCAGGCGTCCGATGGCGCGAGTTTCGTCCTCGTCAAGACCGCGCTGGTCCGCCGGCTCATAGCCGCGACCGCGTGCAACACGGAGACGCATGTTCACTTCACCATTCTCGCTAAGGTGACAGATCACGTGCTCCGGGTTGGCAATCTCGACGTCATGATCCAGCTTGATATCCCCGGCTGTCACAACGCCCGGGCCTTTCTTGCTGAGCGTAAGCTCGGCATCGTCCCGACCGTTCATTTTTACGGCAACGCCTTTGAGATTCAGAAGAATCTCAATGACGTCTTCCTGGACACCCTCAATGGCGCTGTACTCGTGCAGGACACCGTCAATCTGCGCTTCAGTCACGGCGCAGCCCGGCATCGAAGACAAGAGAATCCGGCGCAGTGCACTGCCCAGGGTATGGCCAAAGCCCCTTTCCAGAGGCTCAAGCGTAACCTTGGCACGTGTGGCGCTTGATTCCTTCACGTCAATGGTACGAGGTGTCAATAACTCATGTACTGAACGCTGCATAGACGCCCCTATCTGCTATCGTTGCTAACTGGGCTTTACTTGGAGTAAAGCTCGACGATGAGGTTCTCGTTGATGTCGGCCGGCAGTTCAGTACGCTCGGGCACTGACTTGTAAACGCCGGACATCTTGTTGGCGTCGACCTCTACCCAGCTCACCGGTGCACGGCTTGCAGACAGATCCAGTGCGCCTTTAACACGCAGCTGGTTCTTCGCCTTTTCACGCACGCTCACAACATCACCCGGACGGACCTGGTAGGACGGAATATTAACCGTCTTGTCGTTGACCAGGATCGCCTTGTGAGAGACGAGCTGACGGGCTTCTGCACGGGTAGAACCAAAGCCCATGCGGTATACAACGTTATCGAGACGACCTTCCAGCAGTTGCAGCAGGTTTTCACCAGTTGCACCTTTGCCTCGGGCGGCCTCTTTGTAATAGTTGCGGAACTGCTTCTCGAGAACGCCGTAGATACGACGAACTTTCTGTTTCTCACGAAGCTGTACGCCGTACTCGGACAGACGACCGCGACGCGCGCCGTGCATACCCGGCGGAGTCTCGATGTTGCACTTGGAATCGAGCGCGCGAACACCGCTCTTCAGAAAAAGATCTGTCCCTTCACGACGAGACAGCTTGCACTTCGGGCCTATATAACGAGCCATAATTCACTGTCTCCTGTGTTAGACGCGGCGCTTCTTGGGCGGACGACAGCCGTTGTGGGGAATCGGCGTCACATCTGTGATGTTGGTGATCTTGTAGCCACACGCATTCAGCGCGCGAACTGCAGATTCACGTCCGGGCCCAGGACCCTTAACCTCTACGTCCAGGTTTTTAAGGCCGTATTCAGCAGCCGCATTACCGGCTCTTTCAGCTGCTACCTGCGCAGCAAAAGGTGTACTCTTGCGTGACCCACGGAAACCGGAACCACCAGAAGTGGCCCAGGACAGGACGTTGCCCTGACGGTCAGAAATGGTCACGATAGTGTTGTTGAAGGACGCGTGAATGTGCGCGACGCCATCAACAACCGTCTTTTTCACCTTTTTACGGGTACGTGTACCTGGCTTTGCCATGTTTGCCTACCTGTTACTTACGAATAGGTTTGCGTGGACCTTTACGGGTGCGTGCGTTGGTCTTGGTGCGCTGGCCACGGACCGGAAGGCCATGACGATGACGCAGACCACGGTGGCATCCGAGATCCTTCAAACGCTTGATGTTCATCTGTACTTCACGACGCAGATCGCCTTCGACAGACACCTTGCCCACTTCAGTACGAAGTGCTTCAAGCTGCTCGTCGCTAAGGTCTTTGACCTTGACGTCCGGCTTGACGCCGGTTGCATCGCAAAGCTTCTGGGCTGTGGTCTTGCCAACACCAAAGATGTAGGTCAGCGAGACAACAGCATGTTTGTGATCGGGTATATTGACACCGGCTATACGTGCCATCCAAATTACTCCGCGTTCAAAGCTTTGCTGTGTGAATTTTCCGCCACAAAAAGGGCGCGAAATAATAGCGCCTGACCCCGCATGGAGTCAAGCGCCATCATTCCGAAACCCTACAATGTCAGGAACGATTCCTCTCGGAATCAACCCTGGCGTTGCTTGTGACGAGGCTCCGAGCAAATGACTCGTACCGAGCCATTGCGACGAATTACTTTGCAGTTACGGCAAATTTTCTTTACCGAAGCGCGTACTTTCATTGTCGACTCCAGTTTTCAAGGGGAACGGGATTAACCGTTCCGACCATAGCCCTTGAGATTGGACTTCTTCATCAGTGATTCATACTGATGGGACATCAGGTGCGACTGAACCTGCGCCATGAAATCCATCACCACGACTACAACAATCAGCAGAGAGGTACCACCCAGATAGAACGGTACATTCCCGGCCACCATCAGGAACTGAGGGAACAGGGAAACTGCTGCAATGTACATTGCACCGAACAGCGTCAGACGGGTCAGAACACCATCGATATACTTGGCAGTCTGATCACCAGGACGAATGCCCGGAATAAACGCTCCAGAGCGCTTGAGGTTATCCGCAACTTCCTTCGGGTTGTACATCAGGGCTGTATAGAAGAAGCAGAAGAAAACCACTGCTGCTGCAAACAGGATAATGTACAACGGCTGGCTCGGCGCCAGAGCCTGGGATACATCGCTCAGCCATTCCATACCCTCACCCTGACCAAACCACTGCCCCAGCGATGCCGGGAAGAGCAGAATGGAAGACGCAAAGATGGGCGGAATAACACCGGCCATATTTACCTTCAGGGGAAGGTGACTGGACTGCTGGGCGAACACCCGGCGACCCTGTTGCCGCTTGGCGTAATTGATTGTCAGCCTGCGCTGCCCGCGCTCCATGAAGACCACGAAGCCGATAACAGCAACCGCAAGAACACCAATACCGAGCACGACCAGCAGGCTCATCTCACCATTTCGGGCCTGCTCGAGCGTCTGACCGATCGCACCGGGAAGCCCGGCGACGATACCGGCGAAGATCAGCAGGGAGATGCCGTTACCAACACCCCGCTCGGTGATCTGCTCGCCAAGCCACATCATGAACACGGCACCACTCACGAATGACACAACCGCCACAAAGTGGAAGCTGAAGCTGTCATTGAAAGTGACACCCTGAGATGCCAGACCGACAGAAATACCAAAACCCTGAACCAGGGCCAGGATAACCGTACCATACCGTGTGTACTGGCTGATCTTTCGACGGCCAGCCTCACCTTCTTTCTTCAGCTGCTCAAGCTGCGGACTAACCGCAGTCATGAGCTGCATGATGATAGAGGCCGAAATGTACGGCATGATACCGAGAGCGAAGATACTCATGCGCTCAAGCGCACCACCGGAAAACATGTTGAACATGCTCAGGATTGTGCCCTGGTTCTGTTCAAACAGTGCCGCCAGACGGTCGGGGTTGATACCCGGCACCGGAATGTGGGCACCAATCCGGTACACCAGCAATGCCAGGAAGACAAACCAGAGCCGCGATCGCAGCTCTGCCAGTCCTTTACCCGCGCCCGCAGGCAATGATGCGTTCTTGGCCATTTAGTCCTCGACTCGCCTTAGTCTTCGACTTTACCACCCGCGGCAGAAATTGCCTCGCGCGCGCCTTTGGTTACCCGAAGTCCCTTGACAGTTACCGCGCGGCTCAGTTCGCCGGACATGATAACCTTGGCTTCGCGAATCTCTCCGCGAATAATGTCTGCCTTTTTCAGGGCTTCCAGATCCACCACATCGCCTTCAACCTTCGCCAACTCGTTCAGGCGAATTTCAGCAACGTAGCGCTGCTGACGGGAGGTGAAGCCAAACTTCGGCAGACGACGGGCCAACGGCTGCTGACCACCCTCGAAACCGGGCGCTACACTGCCGCCGGAGCGGGCTTTCAGGCCCTTGTGACCACGACCGCCGGTTTTACCGAGACCGCTACCGATACCACGACCGACCCGCTTGGGGGCCTGGCGTGAACCGGGTTCCGGACTAAGTTCGTTCAGACGCATCTTAGTTCTCCTCAACCCGAACCAGGTAATCAACCCGGTTGATCATGCCGCGGATGGAAGGGGTATCTTCCACTTCCACGGTGTGACCGATTTTACGAAGACCCAGGCCCTTCACACACAACTTGTGCTTGGGCTGGCAGCCGATGGGGCTGCGGGTCAGAGTTACTTTGATCGTTTTTGCGTTCGCCATGACTTCAACCCAGAATCTCTTCCACGGTCTTACCGCGCTTGGCTGCAATATCTTCAGGCGCTTGAGTTGCCTGGAGACCCTTGATGGTGGAACGTACCACGTTCACCGGGTTGGTAGACCCGTAACACTTGGACAGTACGTTCTGAACACCCGCCACTTCCAGTACTGCGCGCATCGCACCGCCGGCGATGATACCAGTACCTTCGGACGCAGGCTGCATGTAGACCTTGGAGCCGCCATGCTGAGCCTTGACCGGGTATTGCAGGGTAGTACCGTCAAGCGGAACTTCTACCATGTTCTTGCGTGCAGCTTCCATGGCCTTCTGGATGGCAACCGGCACTTCACGCGCCTTGCCACGACCGAAACCAACGCGACCTTTACCATCACCCACTACAGTCAGTGCGGTGAAGGCGAAAATACGGCCACCTTTAACAACCTTGGCGACACGATTGACCTGAACCAGCTTTTCCTGGAGCTCAGGCGCCTTCTGTTCGTTAACGCTCATCTTCTCCACCTCTTAGAATTGCAAGCCAGCTTCACGGGCTGCGTCGGCCAGAGCCTGAATACGGCCGTGATAACGGTAACCGGAGCGGTCAAAAGCAACCTGCTCTACACCTGCTGCCTTGGCACGCTCAGCGATCAGCTGACCGACCTTTTTGGCAGCGTCCACGTTACCGGTTGCACCCTGGCGCAGTTCCTTATCCAACGTGGAGGCAGAAGCCAGCACCTTGCTGCCGTCTGCAGTTGTGACCTGGGCGTACATGTGACGCGGTGTGCGGTGAACGCACAGACGATTGGTACCCAGTTCACGGATCTTCATGCGCACTTTGCGTGCGCGACGCAATCTTTCAGTATTCGCGCTCATAGTCCCGCCTTATTTCTTCTTGGCTTCTTTGCGTCTGACCTGCTCATCCGCATAACGAACACCCTTGCCCTTATAAGGCTCGGGCGGACGGAACGCGCGGACTTCCGCAGCGACCTGGCCAACCTGTTGCTTGTCGATACCGCGAATCACAACTTCCGTATTGGACGGAGTTTCTGCGGTAATCCCCTCGGGCAGCTCATACTCGACCGGGTGTGAGAAACCCAGAGTCAGATTGAGCTTCTTACCTTGCGCCTGGGCACGGTAACCTACGCCCGTCAGCTGGAGTTTACGTTCCCAGCCTGTGGAAACACCGGTCACCATGTTGTTGACCAGTGCACGAGTAGTACCAGCAAGAGCGCGGGACTTGGTAGCACCATCGCGGGCCGCAAAGCGCAGAACATTTTCTTCCTGCTTTACTTCAACCGCCTGGTGAATGGTGATTTGAAGCGCTCCCTTGGAGCCCTTCACACTAATTTCCTGTCCGTTCAGCTTAACCTCAACACCGGAAGGCAGCACGACAGGATTATTGGCAACCCTGGACATGTGTATCTCCTAGAATACGGTGCAGATGACTTCGCCACCCACGCCAGCAGCTCGTGCGGCGCGGTCTGTCATAACGCCCTTGGACGTTGAGACAATCGCGACTCCCAGACCACCGGATACTTTCGGCAGTTCCCCAGCGCCGTTGTACTGGCGCAGACTCGGACGGCTGACCCGCTTGATCTCTTCAATAACCGGCTTGCCACCGAAGTATTTCAGAGTAATCGTCAGCTCGGGCTTCGCGTCGGCTGAAACGGAGAAATCGTCGACGTAACCTTCGTCCTTGAGGACCTGGGCTACGGAGATCTTCATTTTTGAAGACGGCATCGTAACGTCTGCTTTCGATGCCATCTGTGCATTACGGATACGGGTAAACATATCCGCAAGCGTGTCTTGCATACTCATTGGTATGAGGCTCCTGATCTTTTTAGTTGTGCAGCGGCTTGCCGCACCGCTTACCAACAGGCACCCGACCGAGGTCAGGGTGCCTATCTTACCAGCTTGCCTTGGTCAGGCCCGGAACGTCACCGCGCATGCCGTATTCACGGAGTTTGATCCGTGACAGCTCAAACTTGCGCAGAACGCCGTGGGGACGACCAGTCACCTGGCAACGATTACGAAGACGCGAAGGAGAAGCATCGCGAGGAAGCTGCTGAAGCTTCATCTGTGCGTCCCAACGGTCATCATCGCTGGTATTCGGGTTCTTGATAATCGCCTTGAGCTCGGCACGCTTCGCTGCAAACTTCGCAACGGTCTTTTCGCGCTTGAGCTCACGGTTTTTCATGGAAACCTTAGCCATTACACTCGTTCCTTATTTCTTGAACGGAAAGCCAAAGGCTTTCAACAGTTCGCGACCTTCATCGTCGGTACCGGCAGTGGTGGTAATGGTGATATCCAGACCACGGATCTTGTCGACTTTGTCGTACTCGATCTCGGGGAAAATGATCTGCTCACGCACACCCATGCTGTAGTTACCGCGACCGTCGAACGATTTGGGATTCAGACCGCGGAAGTCACGAATGCGGGGAACCGCAATGTGAACCAGACGATCAAAGAAGTCCCACATACGCTCGCCGCGCAGGGTAACTTTACAACCGATAGGCCAACCTTCACGGATTTTGAAACCCGCGACGGATTTACGAGCCTTGGTAACAACCGCTTTCTGACCTGCCAGGCGCTCGAGATCCGCCACAGCATTCTCAATCAGCTTCTTGTCACCAACCGCTTCGCCGACACCCATGTTAAGGGTGATCTTTTCGATACGCGGCACCTGCATGATGTTCTTGTAGCTGAACTCTTTCTGCAGGGCGGGTACCACTTCCTTACTGTACTGCTCTTTCATGTTAAGCATCGTAACCACCACCGCTTACTGGTTATCGACAGCTTCATTCGTGGACTTGAAGATCCGCACTTTCGCGCCGTCTTCCTTGATCTGGAAGCCTACACGATCGGCTTTGCCGGTCTGCGGATTAAAAATAGCCACGTTGGAAGCCTGGATAGGTGCTTCTTTTTCGACGATGCCACCTGGGGAGCCCAGCATCGGGTTCGGCTTGGTGTGCTTCTTGATCATATTGATCCCAGAAACCACCATGCGGCCATCGTCCTGAACCTTCAGGACTTTACCACGTTTGCCTTTATCTTTCCCCGTGGTGACGATTACTTCGTCATCTCGTTTGATCTTTTTCATAACCGGCCTCTGGTCCTTTAAAGTACTTCGGGTGCCAGTGAGATAATCTTCATGAACTTTTCATTACGCAGTTCACGGGTAACCGGTCCGAAGATACGGGTACCAATCGGTGCGTCCTGATTGTTCAGAAGTACCGCCGCGTTTCCGTCGAAACGGATCAGCGAACCGTCGGGACGGCGAACACCCTTGCGGGTGCGTACCACGACAGCTTTCAGGACCTGGCCTTTCTTCACTTTACCGCGGGGGATGGCTTCCTTGACGGTCACCTTGATGATATCCCCTACGCTGGCATAACGCCGATGTGAACCGCCCAGGACCTTGATGCACATCACCTGACGCGCACCGCTGTTATCCGCGACTTCAAGCATTGTTTGAGTCTGAATCATGGTTGTTCTCCGGGCGAATTACACCTTGGATGCACGTTCAGTGACTTCCACCAGGGCCCAGCTCTTGGTCTTGGAGACCGGACGGGTTTCCTGAATGGTCACAGTGTCACCGATGTTGCACTGATTGCTCTCATCGTGAGCGTGGATCTTGGTTGAACGCTTCATGTACTTACCGTACAGCGGGTGTTTCACCTGACGCTCGACCAGCACCACGATGGACTTCTCCATCTTGTTGCTCACGACCTTGCCGCTCAGAGTTCTGGCAGTTTGGGTAGCTTCGGTCATGTCACTGTCCTGCCTTTTCGTTCAATACTGTTTTCACGCGAGCGATGTCGCGCTTCACCTTGCCGAGAAGGTGAGACTGATTCAGCTGACCTGTCGCCTTACGCATGCGCAGGTTGAACTGCTCCTTCAGGAGGTCGATCAGCTCTTTGTTCAGCTCCTCGACTGACTTTTCACGCAGCTCTGTTGCTTTCATCACATCACCGTCCTCGTTACAAAGGTGGTCTGTACCGGCAGTTTGGCCGCCGCGAGAGTGAATGCGTCACGAGCGATTTCCTCGGAAACACCTTCCATCTCGTAGAGCATGCGGCCAGGCTGGATTTCAGCCACCCAATACTCGACAGAACCCTTACCTTTACCCATTCGAACTTCAAGCGGCTTACCGGTGATCGGCTTGTCCGGGAATACCCGAATCCAGATCTTACCGCCCCGCTTGATGCGACGAGTCATGGTACGACGCGCTGCCTCAATCTGGCGCGCAGTTATACGCCCACGGCTCGTAGCCTTCAATCCGTATTCACCGAAGCTCACCTTGTTGGCGCGGTGAGCAAGACCGGTGTTACGGCCTTTCATTACCTTGCGGAATTTGGTGCGTTTTGGTTGCAGCATAAGAGTGCCCCTTTACTTAGAACCTTTCTTCCCAGAGGCTTTCTTGTCAGCACGGACCTGCTCCATACCACCAAGAATCTCACCTTTGAAGATCCATACCTTGACGCCGATTACGCCGTAAGTGGTATGCGCTTCGTAGGTTGCGTAATCAATATCTGCACGCAGTGTGTGCAGCGGAACACGACCTTCGCGATACCACTCGGAACGCGCGATTTCAGCACCCCCGAGACGACCGCCAACCTGGATCTTGATACCCTTGGCACCCTGGCGCATGGCGTTCTGGACCGCACGCTTCATAGCGCGACGGAACATCACACGACGCTCCAGCTGGCCGGCAACGTTTTGCGCTACCAGGCGGGCATCGAGGTCCGGCTTGCGGACTTCTTCGATGTTGATGTGCACAGGCACACCCATCATGTCGCTGACTTCGCGACGCAGACGATCAACATCTTCACCCTTCTTACCGATAACAATACCGGGACGGGCAGTATGGATCGTGATACGGGCGTTCTGAGCAGGGCGCTCGATCACAATCTTGCTGACAGACGCCTTAACCAGACGCTTGTCGAGGAACTCGCGAACCTGAATATCATTAAGCAGGTTCTTGGAGTATTCCTTTTTGTCGGCATACCAGACTGAGTTGTGCTCTTTGATCACACCCAGGCGAATGCCGGTTGGATTTACTTTATGACCCATCTGAGCATCTCCTACTTGTCGGCGACCTTGACGGTGATATGGCAGGTGCGCTTGAAAATACGGTCAGCGCGCCCCTTGGCTCGAGCTTTGATTCGCTTGAGCGTCGGACCCTCATCCACCATCACGGTGGAAACCCGCAGTTCGTCAACGTCCAGACCTTCGTTATGCTCAGCGTTGGCGATGGCGGACTCAAGAGCTTTCTTGATCACGACCGCCGCCTTCTTCGGGCTGAAAGTCAGAATGTTCAGGGCATCCTCAACAGCCTTGCCACGTACTTGGTCAGCGACAAGACGTGCTTTCTGAGCTGAGAGGTTAGCGCCCTTATACTTGGCTGCTACTTCCATTTTGATTACCTCAGAATCAGCGTTTAGCTTTCTTGTCGGCCGCATGACCACGATAAGTACGCGTTGCCGCGAACTCACCCAGCTTATGTCCAACCATATCTTCGGTGACATAAACCGGCACGTGCTGCTTGCCGTTGTGGACTGCAATGGTCAGGCCTACCATCTCCGGAAAGACTGTCGACCGGCGGGACCAGGTTTTGATCGGCCGCTTGTCGTTAGCTTCCAGAGCTGCCTCGACCTTCTTCAACAGATGCAGGTCTATAAAAGGACCTTTCTTCAAAGAACGTGGCACAGCAATTACCTCTATGTAGTCGTTTACTTGGCCGAACGACGACGTACTATCATTTTGTCAGTACGCTTGTTCTTACGAGTCTTATGCCCTTTGGTCGGAACACCCCACGGAGTAACCGGGTGACGCCCGCCAGAGGTACGCCCTTCACCACCACCATGCGGGTGGTCAACTGGGTTCATAGCAACACCACGTACTGTTGGCCGTTTGCCGCGCCAACGTGATGCACCCGCTTTACCAAGCTGCTTGAGGCTGTGTTCGCTGTTGGATACTTCACCCAACGTTGCGCGACAGTCAACAAGCACCTTACGCATTTCACCTGAGCGCAGGCGGATGGTGGCATAAGCACCTTCCCGGGCAACCAGCTGTACGGATGCGCCCGCAGAGCGAGCCAGCTGTGCACCTTTGCCAGGCTTGAGTTCGACGCAGTGGATCACAGAACCGACCGGAATATTCCGGAGCGGCAGCGTGCTACCCACCTTGATTGGCGCGTCGATACCGGAGCGCACAGGATCACCGATCTGCATACCCTTGGGAGCGATGATGTAACGACGCTCGCCATCGGCATACTTCAGCAGTGCAATGTGCGCAGAGCGGTTCGGATCGTATTCCAGGCGCTCAATAGTCGCCGGGATACCATCTTTGGTCCGCTTGAAATCGATGACACGGTAGTGCTTCTTGTGGCCACCACCCGTGTGACGGGTTGTGATGCGGCCTACATTGTTACGACCACCCGTCTTGTTCTTTCTTTCTACCAACGGCTCGTAGGGGCGCCCAGTGTGCAGATCCGGGTTGTAAAGCTTTACAACGTGACGGCGTCCGGCAGATGTTGGTTTGGTTTTGACGATCGGCATATTACGACCCCTTTACCTTATTCCACATCCAGAAAATCGATGTCCTGACCTTCTGCCAGCTTTACGTAAGCCTTACGAATGTCATTACGCTTGCCGAACCCGCGGATAGTGCGCTTGAGCTTACCCTTACGGTTCAGAACCTGAACACCTTCTACGGTGACGTTGAACAGCTGCTCAACGGCTTTTTTGATCTCGGGCTTGGTGGCATCAGGTGCTACACGAAACACTACCTGACCACGCTCTGCTGCCAGAGACGCTTTTTCCGATACGTGCGGCCCAAGCAGGACCTTGTAAATACGTTCCTGATTCATCCCAGCATCTCCTCGATCTTCTTCAGAGCGGGAACGGTCACAACGACCTTCTCGAAGGCAACCAGGCTAACCGGATCCAGACCAGCAATATCACGCACGTCAACGTGCGGAATGTTGCGTGAGGCCAGATGCAGGTTCTGTTCGACGTTGTCGGACAGAATCAGCGCATTGGTCACACCGATATCCTTCAGCTTGGCGTTGAATGCCTTGGTCTTCGGGCTGTCAACGTTCATGTCGTCAACAACAACCAGACGCTCCTGGCGAACCAGCTCGGAAAAAATGGAGCGCATCGCTGCGCGGTACATTTTGCGGTTTACCTTCTGCTCAAAGCCGCGAGGCTTGGCTGCAAAGGTAACGCCACCGGAGCGCCAGATCGGACTACGGATAGTACCGGCACGGGCACGACCGGTGCCCTTCTGACGCCATGGCTTCTTACCGCCACCGCTTACTTCGGAACGCGTTTTCTGAGCCTTGGTACCCTGGCGGGCGCCTGCCATGTAGGCAGTCACTACCTGGTGAACCAGCGACTCGTTAAAATCTTTGGCGAATGCAGCGTCGGAAACAGAAATTCCCTTGCCGCTACCTGTAATAGTCAATTCCATCGCACCGCTCCTCAGGCTTTAACTGCAGGCTTGATGACAACATCGCCGCCAGTTGCGCCGGGAACGGCACCACTTACCAGCAGCAGGTTGCGCTCGGCGTCGACACGGACAATTTTCAGGTTCTGCACAGTTACCTGAGCATTACCCATCTGGCCCGCCATCTTTTTGCCCTTGAATACCTTGCCCGGAGTCTGGTTCTGACCAATGGAACCCGGAGCACGGTGAGACAGAGAGTTACCGTGAGTGGCATCCTGCATGGAGAAGTTCCAGCGCTTAACACCGCCCTGGAAGCCCTTACCCTTGGACTGGCCGATGGCATCTACCACCTGACCGTCTTCGAATACAGAAGCCGTGATCTCGCCACCGGCGGCCAGGTCTTCACCTTCGCCATCGGCAAGGCGGAATTCCCACATACCACGACCGGCTTCAACACCCGCCTTGGCAAAGTGGCCCGCTTCGCTCTTGGTAACACGAGAGGAACGACGAGTACCGACAGTCACCTGAACGGCGCGGTAGCCATCGCTTTCAAGAGTTTTCAGTTGGGTAATGCGGTTGGGCTCAACCTCAATTACCGTTACGGGCAGTGCCTGCCCATCTTCCGTAAAAATACGGGTCATACCGGCCTTACGACCGACAACACCAATTGCCATGTTTCACCTCTTAAGTGTACGGGGCTCTCACCCTCTATGGCCTTATGACAGTTACACAGACTAATACCGGGCGGTATTAGCCGAGGCTGATCTGAACGTCTACACCTGCTGCCAGGTCCAGTTTCATCAGAGCATCTACTGTCTTTTCCGTCGGCTCAACGATGTCGAGCAAACGCTTATGCGTACGAATTTCATACTGATCGCGCGCGTCCTTATTGACGTGCGGAGAGATCAATACGGTGTACTTTTCCTTCCGCGTCGGCAGAGGGATAGGGCCACGCACCTGAGCGCCGGTCCGCTTGGCGGTATCGACGATCTCCTGCGTGGACTGGTCGATCAGGCGATAATCAAACGCCTTCAACCGGATTCGAATTTTTTGGCTTTGCATGATGCACCAAACTCCACTCGTAGCAGCTACTAGTTAGCCGACCTTCAAAAAAAGGAGCCGCATTGTATGCATAATACCCAACCCTGTCAACAGCAATACTGGTTGACCGGGTCAGGCTGGCTTTGCGGCTGAAACAGAAAAAGGGGCTGAAGAATCAGCCCCTTTTTTCCTGATCAAACGAGAAGATTACTCGATGATCTTGGAGACTACGCCGGCACCAACGGTACGGCCGCCTTCACGAATCGCGAAGCGCAGGCCATCTTCCATGGCGATCGGAGCAATCAGGGTAACACTCATCTTGACGTTGTCACCCGGCATAACCATTTCCACACCTTCCGGCAGTTCGCAAGAACCGGTCACGTCGGTGGTACGGAAGTAGAACTGCGGACGGTAGCCCTTGAAGAACGGAGTATGACGGCCGCCTTCTTCTTTGGACAGTACGTACACTTCGCACTCGAACTTGGTGTGCGGAGTGATGGAACCCGGAACCGCCAGAACCTGACCACGCTCAACGTCGTCACGCTTGGTGCCACGCAGCAGCGCACCAATGTTCTCACCGGCACGACCTTCGTCCAGCAGTTTGCGGAACATCTCAACACCAGTACAAGTGGTCTTCACGGTATCCTTGATACCAACGATTTCCACTTCGTCACCAGTCTTGATAACGCCACGCTCAACACGGCCGGTCACAACAGTACCACGACCAGAGATAGAGAAGACGTCCTCGATCGGCATCAGGAACGGCTGATCGATCGCACGCTCCGGCTCGGGGATGTAGTCATCCAGAGCTTCTACCAGCTTCTTAACAGCGGTAGTACCCATCTCGTTGTCGTCTTTGCCTTCCAGCGCCATCAGCGCAGAACCGGTGATGATCGGAGTGTCGTCACCCGGGAAGTCGTACTGGCTCAGCAGATCACGAACTTCCATCTCAACCAGCTCGAGCAGCTCTTCATCGTCTACCATGTCCGCTTTGTTCAGGAACACAACGATGAAAGGTACGCCAACCTGACGGGACAGCAGGATGTGCTCACGGGTCTGCGGCATGGGGCCGTCAGCTGCGGAGCAAACCAGGATCGCGCCGTCCATCTGCGCTGCACCAGTGATCATGTTCTTCACATAGTCAGCGTGGCCCGGGCAGTCTACGTGAGCGTAGTGGCGATTCGGGGAATCGTACTCAACGTGGGAAGTCGCAATGGTAATACCACGCGCCTTCTCTTCCGGTGCGTTATCGATCTGGTCGAAGGCACTCGCAGAGCCTGTACCCCAAACTTCGTGACATACACGGGTCAGGGCAGCAGTCAAAGTGGTTTTACCATGGTCAACGTGACCAATGGTGCCTACGTTCAAGTGCGGCTTATTACGCTCAAATTTAGATTTAGACACGGTTACACCTCTTCCTGTTTCTTAAGTCCTGGGGATCAACCCTTTTTAATGATCGCTTCGGCAATGTTCGAAGGTGCCTCTGAATAACCAGAGAACTCCATCGCATAGGACGCCCGGCCTTGCGTTGCAGAACGCAGGTCGGTGGCGTAACCGAACATTTCCGACAACGGAACCTCTGCACGGATGACCTTACCGGCAGGACCTTCGTCCATGCCCTGGATAACGCCGCGACGACGGTTCAGGTCGCCTACAACATCACCCATGTAATCTTCCGGCGTCACAACCTCAACACGCATGATCGGCTCGAGCAGTGCCGGGTTCGCCTCGAGGGCACCCTTCTTCATTGCCATGGAACCAGCGACCTTGAAGGCCATCTCGTTCGAGTCGACGTCGTGATAGGAACCGTCGTACAGGGTTGCCTTGATACGCAGCAGCGGATAACCGGCCAGACAGCCGTTCTGCATCTGCTCTTCAATACCCTGCTGAACTGCCGGGATGTATTCCTTGGGAACAACACCACCAACAATCTCATTCACGAAGATAAAGTTTTCGCCATCTTCATCATCCAGCGGCAACGGCTCAAGCTTGATCTTGACGTGACCATACTGACCACGACCACCAGACTGACGCACGAATTTGCCTTCGACGTCTACCGACTTGCGAATGCGCTCACGGTAGGCCACCTGCGGCTTGCCGATGTTCGCCTCTACCTTGAACTCGCGACGCATACGGTCAACGATGATGTCCAGGTGAAGCTCACCCATGCCAGAGATGATAGTCTGACCGGATTCCTCGTCGGTACGAACGCGGAACGACGGATCTTCCTGAGCCAGCTTACCCAGGGCAACGCCCATCTTTTCCTGGTCCGCCTTGGACTTCGGCTCAACAGCAACGGAGATTACCGGCTCCGGGAATTCCATGCGCTCGAGAATGATCTTGTGATTCTCGTCGCACAGGGTGTCACCGGTGGTCACGCTCTTCAGGCCGATCGCAGCAGCGATGTCGCCCGCCAGTACTTCTTTGATTTCCTGACGATCCTTGGAGTGCATCTGAACCATACGACCGACGCGCTCTTTCTTGCCTTTGACCGAGTTGTAGACGGCATTACCGGACTCAAGCTTACCGGAGTAAACCCGGAAGAAGGTCAGCGTGCCCACAAACGGGTCTGTGGCGATCTTGAACGCCAGTGCCGCGAACGGCGCATCATCATCCGCCTCACGAAGCTCCTCGGTACCGTCTTCGTCAACTTCACCACGGATGGCCTTGACTTCGTCCGGCGCCGGCAGGAACTCAATAACGGAATCCAGAACCGCCTGGACACCCTTGTTCTTGAACGCAGAACCACAGGTAGCAACAACGATCTCGTTCGCCAGGGTACGCATACGCAGACCCTTCTTGATATCGTCGATGGAGAGCTCACCCTCTTCGAGGTACTTTTCCATCAACTCTTCGTTGGCTTCTGCAGCAGCTTCAACCATCTGCTCGCGGTACATGGCGACTTCGTCTTCCATTTCCGCGGGAACGTCTTTCTGCTCGTAAGTTGCGCCAGAGTCAGCTTCGTTCCAGTAGATGGCCTTGTTCCGGATCAGGTCAACGATACCGGCGAAATTGTCTTCAGCACCGATCGGCAACTGGATGGGAACGCAGTTCGCACCGAGACGCTTTTTGATCTGCTCGACGACGCGCAGGAAATTTGCACCGGCACGGTCCATCTTGTTGACGAACACCATGCGGGGAACTTCGTACTTGTTGGCCTGACGCCATACAGTCTCGGACTGCGGCTCAACACCGGAGGAACCACAGAACACGACAACCGCACCGTCGAGTACGCGCAGGGAGCGCTCTACTTCGATAGTGAAGTCAACGTGCCCCGGGGTGTCGATGATGTTGATCCGGTGCTCCGGGTACTGCTTGTCCATACCCTGCCAGAATGTCGTAGTCGCAGCAGAGGTGATGGTAATACCACGCTCCTGCTCCTGCTCCATCCAGTCCATGGTAGCTGCACCATCATGAACTTCACCGATCTTGTGGGAAATACCTGTATAGAACAGTACCCGCTCGGTGGTCGTGGTTTTGCCCGCATCAACGTGCGCACAAATACCAATGTTTCTGTAACGCTTGATAGGAGTCTTGCGTGCCACTGTATAAACCTCGGCTGATTAGAAACGGAAGTGAGAGAACGCCTTGTTGGCTTCTGCCATGCGGTGAACATCTTCACGCTTCTTAACAGCGGAGCCTTTGCTGTCAGCGGCGTCCAGGATTTCACCAGCCAGACGCTGAGCCATGGACTTCTCACCGCGCTTCCGTGAATATTCTACGAGCCAGCGCATTGCCAGCGCGTTCTGACGGGAAGGCCGTACTTCGACAGGCACCTGGTAAGTAGCACCACCAACACGACGGGACTTAACCTCAACCATCGGCTGGATGTTCTCCAGGGCCTTCTCGAACATGTCGATCGGCTCTTCTTTGGATTTCTCGGCAACAATGTCCAGAGCGCCGTAAACAATGCGCTCTGCGGTAGACTTCTTGCCACTTTCCATCACGTGGTTGATGAACTTGGCAAGACGTGCACTGCCGAATTTCGGATCCGGGATAATTTCCCGTTTAGCTGCAACTCTTCTTCTAGGCATCGATAAGCCCTTATATATCTAAAAGGTCTTCAGGAACCCCTGAGATAGCAAATGCTACTCAGCCTTACTCTTACCGTTCTGACAAGCAACGATAAAAGACACCCGCTCGGGACATCAGGACTTGGGTCGTTTTGCACCGTACTTGGAGCGGCCCTGCTTACGGTTCTGTACACCCTGGGTGTCCAGCGTTCCGCGAACAGTGTGATAGCGCACACCCGGAAGGTCTTTTACTCGACCGCCACGGATAAGCACAACACTGTGCTCCTGAAGGTTGTGACCTTCACCACCAATGTATGAGGAAACCTCGTAGCCGTTGGTCAGACGAACACGGCACACTTTACGCAGTGCTGAGTTCGGCTTCTTCGGCGTTGTGGTATACACACGAGTGCACACACCACGGCGCTGAGGGCAGGCCTGGAGAGCAGGAACATCGCTCTTGGCTACCTTGCGCTTACGAGGCTTACGCACCAACTGATTAATCGTTGCCATGTAAGCAAACTCCAAAAAACCATATCAATGAAACTTACCCCCTGTGCAGGGGGTAAAATTTAAGGGACGCAAGTGTAAGCCTGCGCCCCCGGACAGTCAAGATGACTGGTCTCTTTTTGACCACCTCTCGGGTAGGTAACTACCCGGAGGCGGCGCGCCGTCCCAACTCAGCTTTCGCGGTTGAGCTCGGCGCTCAGAGCTTCTTCCACGTCGGCCGCGGTTACGCCCTGCTCTTCCAGGTCGCGCTTGCGACGACGCTCGTTGTGGTATGCCAGACCGGTACCGGCCGGAATCAGTCGACCAACCACAACGTTTTCCTTCAGGCCGCGCAGGTAATCACGCTTACCGGTAACCGCACCTTCGGTGAGTACCCGGGTGGTTTCCTGGAACGAAGCCGCAGAAATGAACGACTCGGTGGCCAGGGAAGCCTTGGTGATACCCAGCAGCAGACGCTCGAACCGTGCAGGCTCTTTGTCGGCGGCATCGGCCTTCTCGTTTTCTTCCAGCACCTGAGTGATTTCCACCTGGTCGCCGGAAAGCAGAGTGGTATCGCCGGGATCGGTGATTTCCACTTTCCGCAGCATCTGACGAACGATAACCTCAATGTGTTTATCGTTGATGACAACACCCTGCAGACGGTAAACGTCCTGGATTTCGTTGGTGATGTACTTGGCCAGTTCCACCACACCCAGCAGACGCAGAATATCGTGCGGGTTGGACGGACCGTCCGAGATTACCTCACCCTTCTCAACGGTCTCGCCTTCGAAGACGTTGAGCTGACGGTGCTTCGGAATCAGAACTTCGTAAGCATCCCCATCCTTCGGTGTGATAACCAGACGCTTCTTGCCCTTGGTTTCCTTGCCGAACGAGACCATACCGCTGATTTCAGCCAGGATGGAGGATTCCTTCGGACGACGGGCCTCGAACAGGTCGGCAACCCGCGGCAGACCACCGGTGATATCCCGGGTCTTGGAGCTTTCCTGCGGGATCCGTGCTACCACGTCACCCAGTTCGATCCGCGCACCGTTGGCCATGGTGACCAGAGCGTTTGCCGGCAGGAAGAAGATCGCGGTACCGCCACCTGGCAGCTCCACTTCTTCACCCTTCTCATCAATGAGCTGGATCGCAGGACGAATGTCCTTACCAGCTGCAGGACGCTCCTTGGAGTCGATGACCTCCATGGTGGACAGGCCCGTCAATTCGTCGGTCTGGGTGCGAACAGTGATGCCCTGGTCCATGTTGACGAATTTTGCGGTACCACCAGCCTCGGCGATGATCGGGTGGGTGTGCGGATCCCACTTGGCAACCACAACGCCCGCTTCAACCGCATCACCGTGCTTGACGGATAGAACAGCGCCGTATGGCAGCTTGTACCATTCACGCTCACGACCCTGGTCATCGGCAATGGCCAACGCGGAGGAACGGGAAATCACTACCAGAGTACCGTCGGCCTTCTCGATCGACTTCATATTGTGCAGACGGACGGTACCGCCATGCTTGACCTGGATATTGTCCACCGCGGACGCCCGGCTGGCCGCACCACCAATGTGGAAGGTACGCATAGTCAGCTGGGTACCCGGCTCACCGATGGACTGCGCAGCGATAACGCCCACAGCTTCACCGACGTTGACCTCGTGACCACGGGCCAGATCACGGCCGTAGCACTTGGAGCAGATACCGTGGCGGGTTTCACAGGTGATCGCAGAGCGAACCCAGACTTCATCCACACCGGCCCGCTCAAGGGTTTCAACGGCCTTCTCGTCCAGCAGAGTGCCGGCTTCGATAACGGCGTTGTCCTTGTCGGTCGGAGTAAACGCATCACGGGCGGTCACACGACCCAGAACCCGGTCACCCAGCGGTACTACAACGTCGCCACCTTCGATGTGCGGCGTCATCAGCAGACCTTCGTCGGTTCCACAGTCAGGCTCGGTAACGACCAGATCCTGGGAGACGTCTACCAGACGACGGGTCAGGTAACCGGAGTTCGCGGTCTTCAGAGCGGTATCCGCCAGACCCTTACGGGCACCGTGAGTGGAGATGAAGTACTGGAGTACGTTCAGACCTTCACGGAAGTTCGCAGTGATCGGCGTTTCGATGATAGAGCCGTCCGGCTTGGCCATAAGGCCACGCATACCGGCCAGCTGACGGATCTGGGCCGCGGAACCCCGGGCGCCGGAATCGGCCATCATGTAAACCGAGTTGAACGACTCCTGCATCAGGTATTCGCCATCCTCGCCCTTCACCGGCTGTCCGTCAGGCCCGATAACCTGCTCCTTCGCCAGACGCTCCATCATGGCTTTGGAAACTTTATCGTTGGCACGTGACCAGATGTCGATAACCTTGTTGTACTTCTCGCCCTGGGTCAGCAGACCGGACGCGTACTGGGTTTCGATATCCTTCACCTCAGCGGATGCGGCATCAACCAGCTCGTACTTCTCCGGCGGAATCTCGAAATCGTTGAAACCAATAGAGATACCGGAAACGGTCGCGTAGTGATAACCCATGTACATCAACTGATCCGCGAAGATGACGGTGTCTTTCAGACCGGCATCACGGTAGCAGGTGTTGATCAGGTTAGAGATTGCCTTCTTGACCATCGGCTTGTTGACCAGCTCGTAGGACAGGCCATCAGGCACGATGTCAAACAGCAGAGCACGACCAACCGTGGTATCAACAATCTTGTATTGCTCGGTACGGGAGCCATCTTCGGCAATCGCCACTTCCTTCACGCGAACCTTGACGATCGCCTGAAGGTCGACCTTGCCAGCGCCATAGGCACGATGCGCCTCTTTGACGTCAGCAAACACCATACCCTCACCCAGGGCGCTCTTGCGCTCACGGGTCATGTAGTACAGGCCGAGTACCACGTCTTGGGACGGCACGATAATCGGCTCGCCGTTGGCCGGCGACAGTACGTTGTTGGTGGACATCATCAGCGCACGGGCTTCGAGCTGGGCTTCCAGGGTCAGCGGTACGTGAACCGCCATCTGGTCACCGTCAAAGTCGGCGTTGTAGGCCGCACACACCAGCGGATGCAGCTGGATCGCCTTGCCTTCGATCAGAACCGGCTCGAACGCCTGGATACCCAGACGGTGCAGGGTCGGCGCACGGTTCAGCATGATCGGGTGCTCACGGATGACTTCGTCCAGGATATCCCAGACCACGCCTTCCTCGCGCTCGACCATCTTCTTGGCGGCCTTGATGGTGGTCGCCAGGCCGCGGTGCTCCAACTTGGAGAAAATAAACGGCTTGAACAATTCCAGTGCCATCTTCTTCGGAAGACCACACTGGTGCAGGCGCAGGTACGGACCGACCACGATCACTGAACGACCGGAGTAGTCCACACGCTTACCAAGCAGGTTCTGACGGAAACGACCCTGCTTACCCTTGATCATGTCAGCCAGGGACTTCAGCGGGCGCTTGTTGGTGCCGGTAATGGCCCGGCCACGGCGTCCGTTGTCCAGCAGCGCGTCAACGGCTTCCTGCAGCATCCGTTTCTCGTTACGCACGATGATATCCGGAGCGTTCAGCTCCAGCAGGCGCTTGAGACGGTTGTTCCGGTTGATCACCCGACGGTAAAGATCGTTCAGATCAGAGGTCGCGAAGCGGCCACCGTCCAGCGGTACCAGCGGGCGCAGATCCGGCGGAAGCACCGGCAGCACGGTCATGACCATGTCGCCTGGCTTGTTGCCGGAATACAGGAACGCCTCAAGAATTTTCAGACGCTTGCTGAACTTCTTGATCTTGGTTTCGGAGTTGGTCTGCGGAATCTCCTCACGCAGGGCATCGACCTCTTCCTGCAGGTCAATACCTTCAAGGAGCTCCTTGACCGCTTCGGCACCCATGCGGGCGTCGAACTCGTCACCGAATTCTTCCAGGGCTTCATAGTACTGCTCATCGTTCAGCAGCTGGCCCTTCTCCAGGGTGGTCATCCCCGGATCGATAACAATAAAGGACTCGAAGTACAGGACCCGCTCGATATCGCGCAGGGTCATGTCCAGCATCAGACCGATACGGGACGGCAGTGACTTCAGGAACCAGATGTGCGCGACCGGGCTGGCCAGCTCGATGTGGCCCATCCGCTCACGGCGGACACTGGCCAGCGCAACCTCAACGCCACACTTCTCGCAGATAACACCGCGATGTTTGAGGCGCTTGTATTTACCGCACAGGCACTCGTAGTCCTTGATCGGGCCGAAGATCTTGGCACAGAAAAGACCGTCGCGCTCCGGCTTGAAGGTACGGTAGTTAATGGTCTCAGGCTTCTTCACTTCGCCAAAGGACCAGGAACGGATCATGTCAGGCGACGCCAGGCCAATACGGATGGCGTCGAATTCCTTGCTTTGGTTCTGGCTCTTGAGAAGATTCAGCAAATCTTTCATCAGTAAAAGCTCCGGATGGCGTTAATCTCGGGCGGGCACTGGTCGTGCCCGCTCACGCTGCCAAAAACAATTCGGCTCACTCGGATTCCAGCTCGATGTCGATACCCAGCGAGCGGATTTCCTTGACAAGAACGTTGAAGGATTCGGGCATGCCCGGCTCCATCCGATGATCGCCATCGACAATGTTCTTGTACATCTTGGTCCGACCGTTCACGTCATCAGACTTGACGGTGAGCATCTCCTGCAGCGTGTAAGCCGCACCGTAGGCCTCAAGGGCCCACACTTCCATCTCACCGAAGCGCTGGCCACCGAACTGCGCCTTACCACCCAGCGGCTGCTGGGTAACCAGGCTGTAGGAACCGGTGGAACGAGCGTGCATCTTGTCGTCGATCAGGTGGTTCAGCTTCAGGATGTACATGTAGCCAACCGTTACCGGGCGGTCGAACATATCACCAGTACGACCGTCATACAGCATGGTCTGACCGGTGGTGCTCAGTCCCGCAAGCTCAAGCATGCGCTTGACCTCGGCTTCCTTGGCACCGTCGAATACCGGCGTTGCCATGGGCACACCGCCGCGAAGGTTGTGGCACATCTCCAGGATTTCCTTGTCGGACAGGGAATCCAGGTCCACCTTGAACACTTCATCTGAGTGATTGTAGATCTCATCCAGCAGCTTGCGTAATTCAGCCACCTTGCGCTGCTCGTCCAGCATCTGGCTGATACGCTCACCCAGACCCTTGGCTGCAGCACCCAGGTGAGTCTCAAGCACCTGACCTACGTTCATCCGCGAGGGAACACCCAGCGGGTTCAGAACCACGTCAACCGTGTTGCCGTGCTCGTCGTAAGGCATGTCTTCGATCGGCATCACCGAGGAAATAACACCCTTGTTACCGTGACGACCGGCCATCTTGTCACCCGGCTGGATACGACGCTTGATCGCCAGGTATACCTTTACGATCTTCAGTACGCCCGGTGCGAGGTCGTCGCCCTGCTGAAGCTTGCCTTTCTTGTCGTCAAAGCGCGCTTCGTGTTCCTTCTTGCGGTCTTCCAGACCCTGCTCGGATTTCTCCAGCAGCTCGTTCAGGCTCTCGTCTTTCATCCGGAGCTTGAACCAGTCAGAACGCGGCAGCTCGGCCAGGTAGCTCTCTTCGAGGGTGGCACCTTTCTTCAGGCCCGGCCCACTGATCACTTCCTGCCCTTTCAATGCGCTGTTCAGACGCTCGAAAGTCGCACCTTCAACAATCCGGTATTCGTCTTTCAGATCCTTGCGATACTGGTCCAGCTGCTCTTTCTCGATGGACTGGGCACGCTGATCCTTCTCGATACCGTCGCGGGTAAAGACCTGAACGTCGATAACGGTGCCGCGGGTGCCAGTCGGCACGCGGGAGGAGGTGTCCTTAACATCGGACGCCTTCTCACCGAAGATGGCACGCAGCAGCTTCTCCTCCGGCGTCAGCTGGGTCTCACCCTTCGGTGTGACCTTGCCTACCAGAATGTCACCGGGGCCCACTTCAGCACCAATATAAACAATGCCGGACTCATCCAGCTTGGACAGCGCACTTTCACCAACGTTCGGAATATCCGCGGTGATTTCTTCGCTACCCAGCTTGGTGTCCCGAGCCACACAGGTCAGTTCCTGAATGTGGATGGTGGTCAGGCGATCTTCCTGCACCACTTTCTCGGAAATGAGGATGGAGTCCTCAAAGTTGTAACCGTTCCAGGGCATGAACGCGATGCGCATGTTCTGCCCCAGTGCCAGCTCACCCAGATCCACAGAGGGACCGTCTGCCAACACGTCGCCACGGGCAATAATATCGCCCTGACGCACGATGGAGCGCTGGTTGATACAGGTGTTCTGGTTCGAACGGGTGTACTTGGTCAGGTTGTAGATATCCACACCTGCATCACCCGCTTCGGTTTCCTCGTTATTGACACGAACCACGATGCGCGAAGCGTCAACGCTTTCGATCACACCGCCGCGGCGAGCCGATACACAGACGCCAGAGTCTTGGGCAACCGTACGCTCAACACCGGTTCCTACCAGGGGAACCTGGGCTTTGAGTGTCGGAACCGCCTGACGCTGCATGTTCGCACCCATCAGTGCCCGGTTGGCGTCGTCATGCTCCAGGAACGGGATCAGGGATGCCGCGACCGATACTACCTGGCGCGGAGATACATCCATGAAGTTAACGCTCTCCGGCGGAGTAACGGTAAATTCGTTCTGGTGGCGAACGGTAACCAGTTCGTCGGTCAGACGCTTGGTCTTCTCGTCCATGGCAGCACTGGCCTGGGCGATGACGTAGTTGCTCTCCTCGATAGCGGAGAGGTAAACCACTTCATCGGTTACCACGCCGTTCTCAACTTTCCGGTACGGACTCTCGAGGAAACCGTAGGAGTTTGAGCGCGCGTAAGTCGCCAGCGAGTTGATAAGACCGATGTTCGGACCTTCCGGCGTCTCGATCGGGCATACGCGACCGTAGTGGGTCGGGTGTACGTCACGAACCTCAAAGCCTGCACGCTCACGGGTCAGACCACCTGGGCCCAAAGCAGAGATACGACGCTTGTGCGTGACCTCAGACAACGGGTTGTTCTGGTCCATGAACTGCGACAGCTGGCTTGAGCCGAAGAATTCTTTAACCGCGGCTGCTACCGGCTTGGCGTTGATCAGGTCCTGCGGCATCAGCCCTTCGCTTTCAGCAAGGCTCAGACGCTCACGAACCGCTCGCTCAACCCGAACCAGGCCAACGCGGAACTGGTTTTCCGCCATTTCGCCAACACAGCGAACACGACGGTTACCCAGGTTATCGATATCATCCACATTGCCCTGGCCGTTACGGATGTCGATCAGGGTCTTGAGAACGTCGATGATGTCTTCGTGGGTCAGGGTGCCCTCACCTGTGCTTTCTTCACGGCGCAGACGGCGGTTCAGCTTCATCCGGCCAACCGCAGACAGGTCATAGCGCTCTTCAGAGAAGAACAGGTTATTAAACAGGTTCTCAGCCGACTCTTTGGTGGGCGGCTCACCCGGGCGCATCATCCGGTAGATCTCAACCAGCGCTTCGAGCGGCGTGCGAGTCGGATCGATACGCAGGGTGTCAGACATGAACGGACCACAGTCCAGATCGTTGGTGTAAAGGGTTTCGATATCCTTCACGCCAGCGTCGAGAATCTTGGTGACCAGCTCTTCTGTCAGCTCGGAGTTACACTCCACCAGGACTTCACCGGAAGCCTGATCGATCATGTCTTTCGCCAGTACACGGCCGTACAGGTACTCGGTCGGCACCTCAAGCTCGTTGATGCCGGCTTTTTCCAACTGCTTGATGTGGCGGGCCGTAATCCGGCGACCTTCCTCGACAATCACGTTACCGTCATTGTCCTTGATATCGAAGGTTGCGATGTCGCCACGCAGACGGCTCGGCACCAGCTCCAGCTTGCACACTTCCGCGCCCAGGCTGAATTTACTGGTTTCGAAGAACATCTCCAGCATCTGCTCGGAGGTGTAGCCCAGGGCACGCAACAGAATGGATGCCGGAAGCTTACGACGACGGTCGATACGAACGAACACGGAGTCCTTCGGATCAAACTCGAAGTCCAGCCAGGAACCACGGTAAGGAATCACCCGGGCAGAATACAGCAGCTTGCCGGAGGAATGGGTCTTGCCCTTGTCGTGATCGAAGAACACACCCGGAGACCGGTGGAGCTGGGAAACAATAACGCGCTCGGTACCGTTGATAACGAAGGTACCGTTCTCGGTCATCAGGGGCATCTCGCCCATGTAGACTTCCTGCTCTTTAATGTCCTTGATCGCCTTGTTGGACGATTCCTTATCGTAAATGATAAGGCGGACCTTCACCCGCAGCGGCGCTGCATAGGTTACGCCCCTAAGCTGGCATTCCTTGACATCAAAAACCGGCTCGCCAATACGATAGCTCACGTATTCGAGCGCGGCATTGCCAGAGTAACTGACAATCGGGAATACGGATTTGAATGCTGCGTGAAGACCGGTTTCCCGGCGGTCTTCAGGAGCGGCTTCCATTTGGAGGAAGTCCCGGAACGAATCCAGCTGAATAGACAGCAAATAGGGGACGTCCATCACGGAAGGCAATTTACTAAAATCTTTGCGAATCCGCTTTTTCTCAGTGTAGGAGTAAGTCATCTGCATTCCCCAGCTTTAGACCTGATACCTGGTATCAAGAAGCAACCAATGTTCTGCTTCGGGGCCGAATTGCTCGGCTTATCGCGCCGTCTTGAACAAGACTCTGGCTGTAGGTTATAGATCTGACATCAACCTGCAATTGCTCACCAGACTCTATAGCATATACAACAGAAAAAGGCCGGTGGCCCAAAGCCACCAGCCTGTCCATGCTTATCGCACGGTTTCGATCAACAGCCGACTCTTACTTGAGCTCAACAGAAGCGCCTGCTTCCTCAAGCTTCTTCTTGGCTTCTTCAGCGTCGTCTTTGCTAGCTGCTTCCTTGATAACGGAAGGAGCGCTGTCGACCATTTCCTTGGCTTCTTTCAGACCCAGGCCAGTCAGTTCACGAACGGCCTTGATTACGTTTACTTTCTTCTCACCAGGACCGGTAAGTACAACGTCAAACTCGGTCTGCTCTTCAGCAGCAGCTTCGCCACCACCAGCAGCGGCCGGCGCAGCAGCGACGGCTGCAGCGGCAGAAACACCGAATTTTTCTTCCATTGCTTCAACCAGCGCAACTACGTCCATTACGCTCATTTCAGCGATTGCGTTCAAAATGTCTTCGTTAGACAGAGCCATGACTTTCTCCCAAAAATATAAAAAATGGTGTTCAACAGAATCAAGCAGCTTCTTGCTTCTGGTCGCGAACTGCCGCTACAGCACGAGTCACTTTCGAAGGAACTTCGTTCAGTGTCCGTGCCAGCTTGGTGATCGGTGCCTGTGTTACTGCGGCCAGCATTGTCAGCGCTTCGTGACGTGTTGGCAGCTTGGCAAGACGGTCGATCTGGTCTGCACCCATCAGCTCTCCGCCGACGGCCAGTGCCTTAATCTCGAACGCCTCTTTCTCTTTGGCAAAATCCTTCAACAGACGCGCTGCCGCGCCCGGATCTTCCATAGAGAATGCCAGAATGGTCGGGCCGACCAGGGCTTCGTCGATGCACTCGAACTCGGTACCGCGAATCGCGATCTTCGCCAGGTTGTTACGAACAACCTTCAGACGCACGTTTTCGGCACGAGCCTTGGCACGAAGCGCCGTCATGTCACCAGAGGTAACACCACGGTAGTCAGCCATAACCACAGACAGAGCACCACCGGCAGTCTCGTTGACTTCAGCGACGATCGCTTTCTTGTCTTCGAGTCTAATTGCCACTGGATTTCTCCTCGATTTCGCCGGGTCTTCCCGGCAAACCCACATATACCCCTCGCGGGGCTCCTAACGGTGTTTGGGTTCAGAGAGAACGTCTTCACACCGTCTGCGCAGGCGTTGCTTTAACCCTTGCAGCACTTCCAGTCAGACCGAAAGTGCTTCGGGGGCCTGCGGTCTTTGACAGCCTTGGCTTCCGCCCAGACTACAAAGTAACCACCGATCAAAGGATCAAATAGCGAGACCGCTCTGATCGATAGTCAGGCCAGGACCCATAGTCGAGGAAATGGTGATCTTTTTGAGATACACACCTTTCGCCGACGACGGCTTGGCCTTTTTCAGATCTGCTACCAGAGCTTCAAGGTTTTCCTTGATGTTCTGCGCAGAGAATTCAACGTTACCCAGCGGAGCGTGGATAATGCCGTTCTTGTCGGTGCGGTAACGAACCTGACCGGCCTTGGCGTTCTTGACCGCAGTCTCGACGTCAGGAGTCACAGTACCCACCTTCGGGTTCGGCATCAGGCCACGGGGACCAAGAATCTGGCCCAGCTGACCAACAACACGCATGGCGTCCGGAGTGGCGATAACCACGTCGAAATCCATGTTGCCTTTCTTAACTTCGTCCGCCAGATCGTCCATGCCTACAACGTCTGCACCAGCAGCCGTTGCTTTCTCGGCATTGGCGCCCTGGGTAAATACAGCGACGCGAACGGTTTTGCCGGTGCCGTGAGGCAGAACAGTGCTGCTACGGACAACCTGGTCGGATTTACGTGCGTCAACGCCCAGATTGACGGCTACGTCGACAGACTCTTTGAACTTCACGTTCTGGCCCAGCTCAACCAGCAGTGCAACTGCTTCGTCGACAGAGTAGGAACGGGTAGAGTCTACCTTTTCACGAATAAGCTTCTGACGCTTGCTCAGCTTCGCCATGTTACAGGCCCTCCACGTTCAGGCCCATGCTGCGGGCTGTTCCTGCAATGGTACGTACCGCTGCGTCCATATCGGCTGCAGTCAGGTCCGGCTCTTTAGTCTTGGCAATTTCTTCAAGCTGCTCGCGGGTCACGGTACCGACTTTCTCGGTATTCGGACGACCGGAGCCACTCTTGATGCCAGCGGCCTTCAGGAGAAGAACCGGTGCAGGCGGAGTCTTGGTAATAAAGGTAAAGCTGCGATCACTGTAAACGGTGATCACGGTCGGAATCGGCAGACCAGGCTCCATGTCCTGAGTCTGGGCGTTGAACGCCTTGCAGAATTCCATGATGTTTACGCCGCGCTGACCCAGTGCAGGACCAACGGGGGGACTCGGGTTGGCCTTGCCGGCAGCAACCTGAAGCTTGATGTACGCTTCAATTTTCTTTGCCATGATAGATCTCCTGTGGGTTCAAACGCCTCTCGGCTCCCCGTTTTTACAACTGCTAAGAGCAGACACAAAAAGCCCGCGTCGCTTGAGCGCGCGAGCTTTCAGCTTTCCCGTTACCGGTCAGTCTTTCTCGACCTGCCCGAACTCCAGCTCTACCGGAGTTGAACGACCAAAGATCAGAACGGCAACCTTGACCCGACTCTTGTCGTAGTCAACTTCCTCAACCACACCATTGAAGTCCGCAAAAGGACCTTCAACAACGCGAACAATCTCACCCGGCTCGAACAGCGTCTTCGGCTTGGGCTTGTCTGCACCGCTTTCGACTCGACGAAGGATCGCTTCCGCTTCCTTTTCGGTAATCGGTGCAGGCTTATCCTTGGTACCACCAATAAAACCAAGAACACGCGGAGTATTTTTCACAAGGTGCCACGTCGCATCGTCCATTTCCATCTGGACCAGTACGTACCCGGGATAGAATTTGCGCTCACTCTTGCGCTTCTTCCCTTCTCGCATTTCGACGACTTCCTCGGTCGGAACCAGGATCTCGCCGAAACGGTCTCCCATCTCGTGCAGCGCAACGCGCTCCCTGAGAGTGCGCATTACCTGCTTTTCGAAGCCAGAATACGCATGAACGACGTACCAGCGCTTAGCCATTGCCCACTCCTGTTAACCGATAAACCCGGCGACCAGCCAGCTGATCAGCGAATCCATACCCCACAACAACAGAGCCACAACGAGCACAAACACCACAACAATCGCTGTCGTCTGCACGAGCTCGGGCCTGGTGGGCCATACCACTTTCCGGATCTCTACTCTCGCTTCCTTCAGCAGCGTCGCGAAGCGACGACCACGGTCGGTCTGGAGGGCAACAAGCGCCGCCACAATTGCGAGACCTACAAGAGCCAGAACCCGATACAGCAGAGACTCGGCACTATAATACTGATTCCCCACCACACCGATGGCGATCAGAACGAAAACAACCAGCCACTTCACGAAATCGAAACGGCTGGCTGACTGAACGGCTTTTGACTCCATAGGAATCAACTTATGTATCCGGATGTTAAAAAATGGCAGGCCAGGAGGGAATCGAACCCCCAACCTGCGGTTTTGGAGACCGCTGCTCTGCCAATTGAGCTACTGGCCTGCACCGAAACAACTCAGTGCACTTACTCTCGAGTCTATTACTCGATGATCTTGGAGACTACGCCGGCACCAACGGTACGGCCGCCTTCACGAATCGCGAAGCGCAGACCATCTTCCATGGCGATCGGAGCAATCAGGGTAACACTCATCTTGACGTTGTCACCCGGCATAACCATTTCCACACCTTCCGGCAGTTCGCAAGAACCGGTCACGTCGGTGGTACGGAAGTAGAACTGCGGACGGTAGCCCTTGAAGAACGGAGTATGACGGCCGCCTTCTTCTTTGGACAGTACGTACACTTCGCACTCGAACTTGGTGTGCGGAGTGATGGAACCCGGAACCGCCAGAACCTGACCACGCTCAACGTCGTCACGCTTGGTGCCACGCAGAAGCGCACCAATGTTCTCACCGGCACGACCTTCGTCCAGCAGCTTGCGGAACATCTCAACACCAGTACAAGTAGTCTTCACGGTATCCTTGATACCAACGATTTCCACTTCGTCACCAGTCTTGATAACGCCACGCTCAACACGGCCGGTCACAACAGTACCACGACCAGAGATAGAGAAGACGTCCTCTATCGGCATCAGGAACGGCTGATCGATCGCACGCTCCGGCTCGGGGATGTAGTCATCCAGAGCTTCCACCAGCTTCTTAACAGCGGTAGTGCCCATCTCGTTGTCGTCTTTGCCTTCCAGCGCCATCAGCGCAGAACCGGTGATGATCGGAGTGTCGTCACCCGGGAAGTCGTACTGGCTCAGCAGATCACGAACTTCCATCTCAACCAGCTCGAGCAGCTCTTCATCGTCTACCATGTCCGCTTTGTTCAGGAACACAACGATGTAAGGTACGCCAACCTGACGGGACAGCAGGATGTGCTCACGGGTCTGCGGCATGGGGCCGTCAGCTGCGGAGCAAACCAGGATCGCGCCGTCCATCTGCGCTGCACCAGTGATCATGTTCTTCACATAGTCAGCGTGGCCCGGGCAGTCTACGTGAGCGTAGTGGCGATTCGGGGAATCGTACTCAACGTGGGAAGTCGCAATGGTAATACCACGCGCCTTCTCTTCCGGTGCGTTATCGATCTGGTCGAAGGCACTCGCAGAGCCTGTACCCCAAACTTCGTGACATACACGGGTCAGGGCAGCAGTCAAAGTGGTTTTACCATGGTCAACGTGACCAATGGTGCCTACGTTCAAGTGCGGCTTATTACGTTCAAACTTAGACTTAGACATTCGACCAATCTCCCTAATCAACCAGGATCGTAACGTTGACCGGATAAATAATGGAGCTCATGGGCGGATTTGAACCGCCGACCTCACCCTTACCAAGGGTGTGCTCTACCAACTGAGCTACATGAGCATTACAAAACAAATTGGAGCGGGCAGCGGGAATCGAACCCGCGTCATCAGCTTGGAAGGCTGAGGTAATAGCCACTATACGATGCCCGCGAGCAATTTAGTGGTGGAGGGGGCAGGATTCGAACCTGCGAAGGCGATGCCGTCAGATTTACAGTCTGATCCCTTTGGCCACTCGGGAACCCCTCCGAGTCGGATTCGCGTGAGCAAATCCGTCAAAACTTAAAGTGGAGCTGGCGGACGGAATCGAACCCCCGACCTGCTGATTACAAGTCAGCTGCTCTACCAACTGAGCTACGCCAGCTCACATTCGCCTCGTCAGCGAGGGCGGTATACTACGGATTTTTTTCTGGCGTTGCAACACCTTCACAAGGCCTGATTTCAACGAAATCAAAATTGCTGCCGTAATCCGCTTTCACCGCCTGAACCAGTTCTTCAGCGAGTTCCGGTTCCGCCTCAAAAGAGAGCGCGTAGCTTATCTGATTTCGGGGGAAGTTGACCAGTACCGCATTAAGATTCTGACGTTTTTTTTCTTCCAGCACGGAAATTGCAGATTCGCGGGACTCGAACAGCCCCAGCGAAATGGCATTGCGGTTTTCGCCCTCGGTAACCAGATAGGAGTCGATCCCCCGCCTCTGAATGTCACGAAACTGGCTCAGGGCGACAGCCTCGGGCTGGGGTGGAATAAGAACCCAGTGCAGGGGTGCCAGCTCTCTTTCGACTTCTTCAATCCTGAAACCCGCCTCCTCCGCGAGAGGTTGACTGTCCATCAGGCTTCGGGCGCGCTCCGCGGTTTCAATCCATCCAAGGCGGGCACAGGACATTTCGGATTCGTCGGCGGGTGCACCAGGCCCGACACCGGAGTCTTCCTGCCCCGGAGATTTGAGGCTGGCCACCCTTGGCAGGCTGCCACTGGCAACATTGGCCATGCCGCCCGATGGCCCCACGAAGTCCGGCAGGTAATAAATAGCAATACTCACCAGCACCAGCACCAACGCCAACCACCTCATCCGGAGGTTTCCTCCGCATGAATTGCACGAAGTCCCGACAACACAAGATCCGGGCGAGAAATACCGGGCAGACCAAGACCGATAAGCCGGTCAGCATCGCCGCCAGTAACCAGAATTTCAGACAGTGACAGTTTTCGGGCGTCAGCGATCACCCGCTCAATCATCGCAGCAGACAGCCAGGCAAGACCATGGTTCACGCACTCTCCGGTACTCTTGCCAGGGTCCGTTGCCAGCCCCTGGTCCGGGTCGAACCAGATCCGGGCGGCATCGGTCCGAAGACTGCGCAGCATCATCTGCAGGCCAGGAAGAATATAACCACCCAGATGCTGACCATGCCGATCAACATAATCGACAGTAACGGCACTGCCTGCGTCCAAGACCGCAAAGCCCTGCCTGTGATCGAGCCAGGCACCGTACATTCCATGCCACCGATCAGCCCCCATTCTCGAGACATCCTGGTAGGCGTTCATGAGGCCATTCCGGGACTGTTCCGACCAGTAAAAGCGAACCGGCGCCTGACACAGCTTCTCGACGGAGCCCGCCAAATGAGTTCGCCTTTCTTCAGACGCGACGGTGGATATGGCGACAGACACAACCTTTCCGATCAGTTCTCCCGACATGCCCAGGGGGTTCTCGTCTTCGAGAGAGCCGGTCCCCGAGGCCAGAACCTCATCCTGGTTTGCAAGACACCACTTCAGCCGGGTGTTACCCGCGTCAATAAACAGATTCATTTTGCCACTCGCAGACTGATTTCCCCTGCGCGCACCGGAACAAGCCCGTTTTCGGTCCGGATTTGATAGTTGCCGGCGTCGTCAATGCCACAACCGACACCTTCGACATCACCGCCCCGGGCCTTGAGCGATTTTCCCATGAACACATCGCGACGCTGCCAGGACTCCCGAAAATCTGCAAACCCGATATCCGAGAACAGCGCGACAGCATCGAATACAGCATCGATGATTGCACCGCCGATCTGGCTGCGCGACCACTCGACTTGAGGGCAGGCCCTGGCGAGGCTGCTCCAGGGTTGATCGACGCCATCAGCCCGGGACATATGTACATTCAGCCCAATACCCGCAATGACCTGCACCACGCCTTCCTCCAGCTCGCCCTGGAGCTCCACCAGGATGCCGCCAAGCTTGCCGTCCGGCAGAAAAATATCATTTGGCCACTTGAGTCCGACCTCCGGCACTCCCAGTCGTTCCAGGGCATTGGCCACCGCAACGCCGAGCACCAGACTCAATCCATCCAGTACACCGAAGCCGCCGTGGAAGGTGAGCCCCATGCTCAGGTACAGGTTTTCGCCCCGGGGGCTTTGCCATACACGCCCCCGTCGGCCTCGGCCGGACGTCTGACAGTCGGCGATAACCACCGGGACACCTTTGCTTCCGCCGGTAATCTGCCTGATCACCTCGGCATTGGTCGAGTCAACCTCGTCGAGGACTGTCAGTGAAAGCTCCTGTTCCCGGCCGGCGGCAATTTCACGAAGCACCCGCGCCCTATCGAGCAGGTCGACCCGGGACACCAGCTGATATCCACGTCCGCGAATCGTGGCAATGTCAGCACCTTCCTCCATCGCGCGACGAATCTGCTTCCAGATTGCGGTACGACTAACCCCGAGCTTTTCGGCCAGCGCGGCTCCGGAGTGAACCTGACCGTCACTGAGCAGCTCTATAAGTGCTTTGGATTTCATAAGATGCATCCAGCCATGAAATTGGGTAAGGCCGGATTAAACACCAGGGAAGGGAAAAAGACAAAGTTGGCGGCGTCGCTTTGCGAACCGCCTGCAGGAAGATCAGGGAATCGGGGTTGCGGTCAGATTGGCCTTGATATCAAAGTTCTGCATTTTGACGCCATAGACGGCCGTCTGAGCACCACCAACGGGATGAACCAGATCAATATTGTTGATCGAGAGTTCCTTGAACCGGCTTCTCGCCTTCACCGCAAACCCGAGCGGTCTGTTGTCGGCCTCGGCGAGGGTTGGATTGGAGACATAGCGGTAACCGGCAGTGGACGAACCATCCATGATTTTTTCATCGCCCCGGTTGCCTGTCACTCCCATTGCATCCGGACCGTCCTCTTTCTTCACAACCCGGGTTTGATAGACATCCACGGAAAGATCGGTGCGTAGCCCAAACGAGTTGTCGTCTACGCCATCACCATCGAAATCCCCACCATCGCTGGTATGGATATCGTTCAGAACGAGGCTCGTCCCGGTTCCGTTCATGGCCTCACCAACACCGCTGCTTTGCCGGTTGGTTTCCCAGGTCAGCGAGTTCTTCCGGGCTTCATTGATGGCCTTGGCAAGCACCTGCTTCAGGCGGACCGTCAGCCCCTCCTCACCCCGGGTTTCCCAGACACCTCCGGAAGCCGCACAGGCGGATGGACTATCACCCATGCCACCGGCGCAGACATCGCCGGCCCCGCCGGGGACGACGGTCATGCTGCTGCCGGTTTCGTATTTCTTAATCACGAACCTCCCGAAACTCTGACCGGATTCCTTGTCGCCGATTCTCAGATTGCCGATATCCATGGTGCTCCAGGATTCGCCCTTGATCACCGCAAGCCCCTCCTGGCTGACATCAACGGTCATGTCACGGACATGCGCGTCATAATCCAGTTCGGTAATCCAGAGACCCTTCTGGGGAATCTCACCATTACCTTCATCGTAGGGCACCGCGATAATCGCCGCCTTGCCGTTCCTGATGCTGACATCGGAATTGATGGTTATTCCCTCACCCGATGCGCCGCCTGCACCGAGCGTCACATGGCCATCAAGCTCGAATTCGTAAGCCGGATAGAACCCCAGTGCCAGCAGCAGCTCTGTGCCACCCTGCAAGGGGGCGTCATCACTTCCTACTCGCAGACCGTTGATCCGGTAGCCGGCCCTGATGTCCTCGAAACCAATCCGCAGACCATCGAAGAACTCGGTATCGTTGGTGACGCCATCGCGAGTTACATTGACCGTTACATCGCCCTGCCCCCAGGACTGCAGGCCACTGAAGATCACCCGGTTGCCGTCTTCGGTGTAGCTGAAATCAGCAAGCCGAAGACTCCATTCAGTGGCAAGTCGCAAGCCCTGCGGCCCGGCGTCAGGGTGTCCACCCCCCTGCAGATAGATCGCATTGGAATAGCTGCGGCCGTTGAACACCTGATCTTCAAGCAGAAAGCTGACATTCACCTGACCGATACTCTTGCCATTGCCACCCACCTCAATAGCGCCAATGCTGAATTCACCATCCATGGAGCCAAGGGTCAGGGCCAGGGCCGATCTATTCTGCCAGTCGGTCGCCACATCGAGCCGGAGGTCGTTAATCCGATAGACGCCAGTGATGTCTCGAAGCGCGAGGGCCTTTCCGTCATCCCTGTACAGAAAAGAGGCCGAGTGTATAACGGTCTCGTTATCGATTCGCAGGCCCTCTCCGGATCGGCCGCCGGCAGTCAGGCTGGTGCTGGAGGAAAGCTCGTAACTTCCACTCAGGCTGCCATAGCTGGATAGAGGCTGTCCGTTGCCGGAATCGACGGATACGCCATGATTCAGGGGGTTGCTGCTGTAACGAATCGCGCCGACCTCCCAATCCCCGGTTATTCTGGGCGCATTCAGAGCCAGAGTGTCGCCGACCACATCCAGGGTTACTCCCAGTGCCTCCACATTCATGGAAATATCGTCCAGAAAAACTTCATTGCCATTGGTGCGATATCCCAGACGGCCGCCAGTCATCGTGTAGGCGGAGTCAAAGGTATATCCGGCCCCGCCAACGGAGCTGCCCTGCCTTATATTTAAATACCCTTCCAGAGAATGATCGAAAAAGATCCCCCCCATACTGACACCGGGGGCCCCGGCGAGCCGGATATCACCGAACTCGATCCGTCGGTCTTTCACCAGGTAATCGAGGTTAAGGGATGCATCCTCCTCAACATCGATGCGAATCAGGTGGAATGCCTGACCAGAAGGATCAATGGCGGACCCAATGCGAAAACCGTCCAGATGGATGCCGCTGCCATCATCAACATAGGACAGTCGATCTGCCGTCAGGCCAAGATCGAGCTCTACCGACAAACCACTCTGGCCACTGATGTTTGCCAGCGTGGAATCGTCCAGGCTTTTCATGTCAGCGACCACCGGCAAGGCGAGGACCACACAAAACAGCCCAGTGGCAATCGGGGTAAGTTGTTTGATTCTGTCTGGCGCGCCCATAACCGTTAACCTCTTCAATCTCACGGATTCCCCGCCGGGAACACGAGCAGGTTTCCTTCCATCACAACGTCCCCTCGCATATCAACAGAGAATATGTCGGTCTGCTGAAAGCCGGGGTCGGTGGGCCGGGCCGTGCTGCTGGAAGAAATCTTGAATTGAACGTCGTTGAACCGAACAGTATTGGGCAGCCCAAGCTCCAGCACATCCCGATTGAACAGTTCGCCATCACCACCGAATCCCGAATCGACTTTGCGGACCCGCAGTGTCAGGCCCTCAAACGCGAAATTGCCCCGAATATCATCAAGCACCATCCATCCGCCGTTTTCTTTCAGCCGGTAAGCAAAACGGGCGCCACACTTCTTGTCCACGTCATCACAACGTCCGAAATAACTGTTCTCAACCGGACCGCCCATTTCATTGATGCTGATATCTCCGGACAGGTAGATCCCACCCTGTCCGGAGATATCCGAGAGAGCTTCATCTTCCAGGCGGGCGAGTTCGGCAAGGCTGGGGAGTGAAAACAGAAAAACAGGGAGAGCCAGTATTGTTCTGCGCAGAAAGGATTTCATTGGCTCAGATCCCTGGTCTTAATGTTCAAGTGTTGTATCAGCATTCCCTGTACACGGGCCGAACCAAAATCGCGGTCGCCAACACTGAAATTTCCGATCTTGAGATTGCTGCGAAACTCCGGGTTCGTGTAGTAGGACTCGTAGAAATCCCAGGCATCCGCATCACTGCTGCCGCGGAGACCGTCGGCACCGATCTCGCCCGGCTGAGGGCGCCGAATTGCAGCAACCTCCACTACAAAGTTTCCACTGCCATCAACGTCGAAGAATACCGGTTGAAGCTGGTTGCCAATCGCCAGTTCGAGCGCAAAATTGCTCATCAGTATTCGTGATCCGCAGGTGGAACCGTCCTGTGCGCAGGCATTGATAGAAAGTTCCGGGGAATAGAAATTCAGCTTGAACTGGCCGACCATCTGGCGCCGATCGTTATCGCCCCAAAGGCGCAGATAGCTACCATCGATGACAGCACTCTTTGCGTGGATATTGATATTGGCAGACCGGTCGTCACCAACTGCCACGTTCATCTGCATGCCGATGTCCGCTCGCTCCCCGATGTATCCAGCTGAAGCCGGGCGACTCGAGCAGGTGCCGCTGCCTGGACTGGCCCCGGAGTCCATACAGTCATAACCCTGATCGCTATTGACCATGGCACTGGCTGCGAACTCCAGCACCGCCTTGTCAGCGATACCAATGTCATTGCCATCCACCACATCGATTTTCCACGGGTTAAGGAGTCTCCCAAGATTGACCGGGCCCAGAGTCTCTCCGTAGTTGCTATTGGCCCCGGCGATGTAGAGATGGTTTACCGTAATATCGACATCACGGCCATCGGTGCTTTTGATCCCGCCAATCCGGAAAATGCGTGCCTGCTCTCCCGCGGCATCCGGCTCATCCGTTCCATGGGAGAATTTGAAATTCTCCAGTACAAGGCCGATCCCGGCTCCATCAATCGAGGACATTTCAGTTTCCGAAAGCCCCTGAAGTTCCGCCTCAACAGGCACTGGGGCGGTCAGAACAGCCGCCATCACCAGAAGGAGCCGCGCGAAAACAGGAAGCTGACTGAAACTCAACCATTTCATACGAAGTTCCTCAGAACAGACCTTTGCCGCGGTCGATGTATTCGGTGCGGTAACGCTGGGTGCCATAGAGCGCCTCGTTGAGATTCACCTCAGTAGCGCCGTTGGGAATATTGAAGAAGGCACCTGATGTGGCCTTGATAAAATCTTCGGGCGTGAAGTCTGTTTTCTTTACATCCTTCAGCCAATCAAGATCTTTGGTCTGGAATGAGATAAAAGCACCGTCGGCCGGCCCGGTGATACGTCGCTCGCCATTGACCTCACCAACCTCTCCTACCGGGAAGCTGTTATAGATATCCAGGTCGAAACAGGAATCTATTCCAAGGACCAGGCAGTCCTCCGCGTAAACATAAATGTCACCGCCTGAACAGCTGAAAAAGGAACAATCCGGAACCTCGATTCGGGAACTCGACCCCCAGCCGATCAGATTCTTTACCGACCAGCGGGTAAAGCCGCTTGCGCCTTCGAGAATGAACCGTTCGCCATCCGGGATACCGATGTATTCCGCTCTTACCGGGTCCAGGGAGCCAATGTTTGGATCGCCCTCCGCACCGTAAACCAGCTCTGCCTTGGTGGATAATGGACTACCGCCTTCGAGTAGAGGGGTGAGGAGCACGATGATTTGGTCAAAAAGGTTACCGCTTGAGCTGGCCTGGCTCAGCCCTTCACCGCGGTCAATGATGTCCACGTTCACATTGCCAGTCAGCGTTTCAATCTTGCCGGACAGGACACCCATGGATTCACCGAAACCCAGTCGGAAGCCGACCACTTCCTCAGTTTGTTCATCGAAGGCGAACTCCAGAAACGGATTCTGGATCAAGAAAGGAACGATTTCCCCCTCGGCATAGGTACTGCCATCGGGCTTTCGCTGTCTCGGGGCTTTGGGATTGGCGTCAAAGTAAGCCTGATTGTTAATGTAACCAAGGGCAAAATCTTCAATATAGACATCCGAAGTACCCGGTTTCTCACCTTCCCGGTCGTAACGGCCCATTTCCAGCACATCCACATTGGTCTGGATTTCAATGTCCATTCCGAGATTGACCCGGGTATAGGCGGTGTTGTCGTTGGCATCAGGATGGTACTGGCGGTCAACCGATACAAAGGCCTGCCCTGTGACTTCAGACATCTGTCGATCTGAAATCGGGCGCAGTTCGGCGTTGACCCCCGAGGCCAGTAAAGGCAGGAGGAGAAACGAATAAAATGGTTTACTCATAGTCACATCTCACCGCGGCCGCTTCTTGTTATTGGCGGCTGATTTAAAGATGACTGATGAGCGTCTCTGAGGCTGGCTTGGATTTTTGGTGTTGTTTTAGCCAGTTCTTTTACAGAAGTGTAACCTCGGTTACATGTTGTCACTGTGCGCAGCGTCATGGTTTTGGCATTTGCCAAATTTCAGGCAATAAAAAAACCCCAGCATCAAGGATGCTGGGGTTTTGGTATTAGGAGCCTGACGATGACCTACTCTCACATGGGCAACGCCACACTACCATCGGCGCTGGTCTGTTTCAC
>NZ_RJUQ01000020.1:0-183811 GCF_003751355.1 Marinobacter sp. 3-2
GGAACTCAACTACGGGGTCAATCTATCAACCATCTGAGGGTGGTATCAGGTTGGTGGGGTGAAGGTGCCCCATCAACCATTAAATCCGTATACCCGGAAAACCTTGAGCGGCAGATGCAAGGTTTGTATGACTTTGCCTCCAGCTACTCCCCGGCTGTACTCATTCTGCTATCCCTCCTGGCCGGAGTCGGTGAGGAACTGTTATTCCGGGGCGCACTCCAGGGCTGGCTGATGACAAAGACGGACCCTGTAACGGCCGTGCTTGCGGCATCGGTGTTGTTCGGTCTGGTGCACTATGTCTCATTTACCTATTTTCTGGTGGCTACCGGCCTTGGCATGGTTCTGGGGGCGGCCTACCTGTTATCCGAAAGCCTTGCTCTGGTCATGGTCTGGCACGCCCTTTACGACATGATTGCCCTGTTTTGTCTGCTCCGGTTTCCGCGCTGGTTTGGTGTCCGGGTCGTGAATTCCGGCGCAAACAGGCCTCACGAATAGTCGACATCTTCCCGGCCGGCACTCTTGCGGGCCTCAAAGCTGGCCAGCTCGACATTGATGGCATTGGTTGAGATCTGGATTTCGTACAGCGAGTACAGCAGCGAGAAAGACAGCAGTACCAGGCTGGCGCCAAACGCGATCACCCCTGGCAGATCGGCACCCAGGAAAAGCAGGAACATGGAAACCGTACACAGGAAGAAACTGAGTACGCCGAACGCCTGCATGCGTTTGGTCAGCACAATCCGTTTGCGCAGCATGCCGATCTGTCGGGCAATCAGGGCGTGGTCTTCCTCGGTGTCCATCTGCTTGAGTTGGCGGATCAGCTGCGCCAACACCAGAAACCGGTTGGTGAAGGCCAGCAACAGCAGTGAAATCGCCGGGAAGAGCAGGGCAGGCGTTGTCAGGTCCAATCTGGTGTCCTTATGGTGAAGGTGTGTGGGCTATGGTCTACCAGCTCCCGGAGCGCAGCCGCTGGATCGTTTTAACCGGCCGATTGTAAATGTACACCCAGGCAGACCCGTGGCGAGTGTCCATGGTCTGGCGGATATACAGGCTGCTTTGCGGGCGTTCAGGAAAGAAGTCTTCCAGTTCGTCCAGTGCTTTCAGCATCGTATCGGTAACCGCATAGACTTCCACGCGGACGCCCGGGGAAGGTTCCTCTATGGCACCCGGGTAGGGGCCCAGGTGATACAGGCTCAGTTCGGGCATCCAGTCTGTCCCGACAAACCGGGCGCCCCGCAGAATATGGCTGTTGTTCCGGCCACGTTTCAACGTGCCGTAAACCGCCACAAGGTGCTTCACTCTGATCGTTGCTCCCCCTGTTTACACGTTTGAATTCAACGTGGCCGCAGACCGCAAGGCGTTGGTCAGGCGGTCCATCACGCCGCCGCCATGGCGCCAGAAGTGCCAGTATAGCTGCACTTCCAGGGTTTGTTCAGGCGCGATGCTCACCAGGCGCCCGGCAGATATTTCCGGGCGGGCCTGCATTTCCGGAATCATGCCATACCCCATGCCGGCCAGCGCCAGTTTCACAAAACCTTCCGAGGATGGGCAAAGGTGGTGAGGGAAGGTGCCGTGATACCCGCACTGGGCCAGGAACCGGTGTTGCAGCTGGTCATTCGGCCCGAAAACAATGGCCGGGGCATTCTTCAGGCTGGTTTCGCTCAGGCCTTTCCCGAAGTATCGGTGCACATAGTCCGGAGTTGCCAGTGGCATGTAGGTCATGGTGCCAATGGGCACGCAGCGGGCACCGGCAACAGGCTGGGGGCTACTGCACAGGCAGGCAGCCACATCCCCTTCGCGCATCCTGCGAAGGCCAATGTCCTGGTCCTCGACCACAAGATCCAGCAGCAGGGTCTCCTCCGCGCAGAAGTTGCCTACCGCGGCCGCCCACCAGGTGGCCAGGCTGTCGGCATTCAGCGCGATGCGCAGTCTCGCTGTGGGTTCCGAGAGTGCCGGGATGGACTTGGTCAGGTCGCGCTCCAGCAATTGCACCTGCTGAACGTGGTTGAGCAGACGCTGTCCGGCCGGTGTGGCCTTGAGTGCCGGGCTTCGCACCAGAACCGGCTGTCCGAGCCGGATTTCAAGGGTGCGAATTCGCTGGGAAATGGCCGACTGGCTCAGCCCGAGCGCCAGGCCGGCACGTTCGAACCCTCCGCACTCAATGACCGTCGCCAGGGCTTCCAGCAATTTGTAGTCAATCATAAGTAAAACTGATGCAGCATTATGAGTATGAATTTCAAGTATAGCTGGGAAGCGGTAACCTTGCGCCATTCATTAAGGAGAGATTCACGTGCTTGAGAGTTACCTGACCGGTCTGATTGTGTGTGGCGGCATTATCGTGGCGATTGGTGCGCAGAACGCCTACCTGCTGAGCCAGGCAATACGCCGGGAACATCATTGGTGGTCAGCCGGGTTGTGCATAGTGGCCGATATCACCCTGTTTACCCTGGGCATGTTCGGCATCAGTGCTGCCCTGATGGCCATGCCAGAGGCCCTGGAGATTCTCCGGTGGCTGGGTGTGGCCTTCCTTGGCTGGCTTGCGATTCAGTCCTTCGTTCGCGCCAGCCGCGGCAGAGCGGTTCTTGAAGCGGGTGAGGTAACCAAACGAAGCCTCAAAGCCGTGGTGTTCACGACCCTGGCAGTCACTCTGCTCAACCCTCAGGTTTATCTGGATACGCTGCTGTTGATTCCTGCCATCGGAGCCCAGCAAGAGGACGCGACCACCTTTGTGGCCGGTGCGAGCAGTGCCTCGATTCTCTGGTTCGGCCTGCTTGCCTGGGGCGGCTCGGCGCTGGCGCCCATTCTCTCCCGGCCGCTGGCCTGGCGGATTATTGATGGTGTCATTGGAATCATGATGGCCGCTATCGCCCTGCATCTCACGTTCAGTGGTCTTTAATATTCAAACGGTCGTATGAATTTCTTGCATCGGCGCGCGTCGGGTTGGAAGATAGCGTGCTACTGAATTTGCAGTCATTTATACCATCGAGGATGTTTGATGAACGCCACTCTACGTCGCTGGCTTGCCAGTGCCGGGGCCATGCGCCGTGTTCTTTCCACGTTTGCTCCCTATATCGGTGCTGGAATCCGGGTGACCCACATTGCTGAGGATTTCAGCTCGGCCCGGGTGGAGATGGGCCAGCACTGGTACAACACCAATTACGTGGGCACGCACTTTGGCGGTTCGCTCTACAGCATGGTTGATCCCATGTACATGCTGCTGCTGATGCGACGGCTGGGCAATGAATACATCGTGTGGGATAAATCGGCGAGTATTGATTTTATCCGTCCCGGCAAGGGCAAGGTGATGGCACGCTTTGAATTGACCGATGAGCGTGTTGAAGAGATCCGCGCCACAACGGCAAACGGAGACAAAATGCTGCCAGAGTGGGACGTGGATATTGTTGATGAATCCGGTGAGCTCGTCGCGCGCGTCCACAAAGTACTCTATGTGCGCCGGAAAAAGCGTTGAAGCGGGTTATTCAGCCTGGCTCAGTCAAAGCGTCTCGCTTCGGTCAGGCGGCCTTTCCAGTAGTAGCCGCTGATCGAGGACTGGATTACGCCGGCCGATGTTGATGCGTGGATAAAGCGGTCCCCGCCCATGTAGATACCGGCGTGTTGTTCCTTTCCGCCAATCCGGAAGAACACCACATCGCCAGGTCGAATCTCGCCGGGATGAACCACGTCACCACTGGCAAGCATTTGGGTCGTTGTCCTGGGCAATTGTTTGCCCAGACCTTCCTGGTAGGCGGTAAGAATGAATCCTGAGCAATCGAAGCCGTTGCCGGAGGTGCCACCGTATTCATAGGGGGTGCCCCGGTAACGCTCGAACACCTGCCAGAGTTTTTGGGCCTTTTCCGAACTGGATGCGTCGACAGGAACGGTCTGTAGTCCAGGCGTAGAACCCGACTGCAGCTTTCCGCTACTGGCGCAGCCGCCGAGCGCAAGCGCCACGAATGCCAGAAATAAGATGTTTCTGAAGGAATAACGCATCTCAGACCCTGTGCAAGTTTTCACTGTCTTCACTTTAATTGTCGCGCCCGGGAATGTCAGGTTACGGAGCGTGAGATTTTGTTGATGCGGCTCAACGAAGTCGCCGGGCATCACCGGCTATCTTTTCCTTTCACGCAGGAATAGTCTGTCACGAGACCATTCGGGAGAGCTGCAATGAGCGAAGGAACACGCAACACCCCCATACCGCGAGACACCCTGGCGGCCATCCTCGAGAGCGCAACATTGGCGCCATCAAGCCACAACACCCAGCCCTGGCGATTTGAACTGGGCCAAACCGGGATTTCCCTGTTTGCGGACCGGTTACGGGCATTGCCGGTCAACGACCCCGACGACCGGGAACTCACCATCAGCTGCGGGTGTGCCCTGTTTAATCTTCGGATTGCCGCTGCTCATGCAGGATTCAATACCGAATGCCAGCTTTTGCCGGATCCGGGCGACGAGGATCTGCTGGCGACTGTCTCGTTTTCACCGGTATCCGGGGAGGAGGGCCGGCAAACGGAACTGTTCCGGGCGATTGCCAGGCGACGCACCTATCGCAAGCGTTTTGAGTCAAAGCAGGTGCCTTCCGAGGTGCTGGGCATCCTTGAGGAGTCGGCGGAGACCGAAGGAGCATGGTTCCAGGTTCTGGAATCGGAGCATGCGCGTCATCAGGTGGCCGATCTTGTGGCGGAGGGCGACGCTGCCCAGTGGTCCAACCCGAGCTGGCGAAGGGAGCTGGCTGCCTGGATGCATCCCCGCCGCAAGGGTGACGGTTTGACGGTTCCCGGCATGGTTGCGCCCGTGGCCCAATTGGTGGTGCGCACATTTGATATGGGCAACGGCGTTGGCGCCAAGGACCGGCAACTGGCGGATGAATCACCCGTGATTGCTGCGTTGGGAACGGCCGGGGATGGCGTAGAAGACTGGCTGAAGGCAGGGCAGGCGCTGGAGCGGGTTTTGCTCCGGTCCCTGGGGCAGGGGCTGCAGGCTTCCTATCTGAACCAGCCAATTCAGGTCGCCGTGCTTCGCCCGAAACTCCAGCACCTCCTTGGGCGTTCGGGTTTCCCGCAGATTTTGCTCAGGTTGGGTTACCCGGCGACAGATTTGCCCGCGGCTCCGAGGCGGAATCTTCAGGAGGTTGTAGAAACCGCAGACACCCGGGATATCAAGGCAAAACAGGCGGGTCGGGGACGCCAGCGCTGACTGGTCTCCTCTGATCAGTGCCTGGCCTTGGTTACCACCTCCGGTGTTGCCGGCTCACTGGATTTGCTGGCAAGAATGCGGTCTGCATCCAGCGAGGCAATCGGAACCCGGGTATCCCGGGGAACGTCGCCGCTCAGCTGGAGCTCCAGATAGCGGAGCGCACACACCCGAAGGAAGGACGTGAAGTTACCGAGGTCGTGGCCGGCATCAATGGATTCGTGGTAAAGCCGTGTGATCATCTGGGGCAGGTTCATGCCATCTCGTTCGGCCAGCTCGGCCAGTACCTGCCAGAAGGCGTTTTCCATTCGCACACTGGTCACCATGCCATCGATTCGCAGGGAGTGGGTCCGGCTGACCCAAAGCTCCGGATCGGCGTTGATAAAGAGCTTGCACATGCGGGCCTCCCTGAGAGCGTGGCGGGGCCGGAGGGCCGGCCCCGTTTGCATTACTGATCCAGCAGCTTGAAAAACTGCGCCAGCCAGGCCGGATGAGCGGGCCACGCAGGCGCTGTTACCAGATTAGCATCGGTGACCGCCTGATCAACCTCGATACCGGCGAACTTGCCGCCGGCCAGTTCCACCTCCGGCTGGCAGGCAGGATAGGCCGAGCATTTGCGCCCCTCCAGAACCCCGGCTGCGGCCAACAGCTGGGCACCATGGCAAATCGCTGCCACTGGCTTGTCAGTCTCGAAAAAATGGCGAACCAGATTCTGTACATCCTGGTTAAGCCGCAGGTACTCAGGTGCGCGACCGCCGGGCACCACCAATGCGTCGTAGTTCGCGGGGTCCAGCCCGTCAAAATCCGCGTTCAGGGCGAACCGGTGCCCCGGTTTTTCGGTGTAGGTCTGGTCTCCCTCGAAATCATGGATGGCGGTGGCAACCGTGTCGCCGGCTTTCTTGTCGGGGCAGACAGCGTGAACCGTGTGCCCGACGGCCTGCAGTGCCTGGAACGGCACCATGGTTTCGTAATCTTCGGTGAAGTCACCGGTAATCATCAGAATCTTTTTCCCGCTCATGGCTGTCTCCTTGTGATTGTCGTGCCAAGTCTGGAAACAGTATCAGCGTCGGTGAAGAAGCGGGTATTAGAGGATTACTACAGGCCTCAGGCTTCCCGGATCAGGTCTGGCGAGTTATGCCTCGGATTATTCACCTCCGGCGAAACGGGAATGGCTTTCAGCTGTTCAGGATCCAGGCGATGGGTCACTGCTCGCAATTGTGTCCGGTCGGTGATTTCCGGATTCAGCCAGTCCCTCAGGCAGGCCGGATCAAGCACCACGGGCTGACGTTCATGGATATGCTTCAGGTGTTCGCTGGCCGGTTCGGTGATGATGGCGCAGGCGGTGGTCTCGTCGCCTTCTCTCGGGGTCCAGAGGCCGGCGAAGAAAATCGCCGGATACTTCCCGGAATTCGCTGGCGTTATGTAGTGAGGTTCTTTCCCATGTTCCGTTTGTTGCCATTCGTACCAGCCATTGGCCGGTATCAGGCAACGGTGATGGGCAAAGGCGTCCCGGAAGTATTTTGATGTGGCTGCTGTTTCTGCACGGGCATTGATCGGAGCCGGCGCTTTCTGATCCGCCCAGGCCGGCCGGAAGCCCCAGTGGGAGTGAGCCATGATCAGGCTGCCGTTCATGCTCATCCGGATCATGGGAATACCTGTGCCGGGAGGGATGTTGTAGCCGGGGTCAAAATGCCCGTCCACCTCCATGCCCTCGGGAAAAAACTCGAGGATCAGGGTGTCGGGTGGGGTATAAAAGGTGAATCGTCCGCACATGATAACTGGTTGTTCCTCACACAAATCCCGGTGCTGAAAGCCCACGGTTCTGGATTCTGTTAACCTTAGCAGATGCTGAAACTATCCAACGCTGTTGAACTTGCTGACTGGGAAATCGAAATCACCCAGATCCGGGCCCAGGGTGCCGGTGGCCAGAACGTGAATAAAGTCGCCTCCGCGGTGCACCTGCGCTTCGATATTCTTCACTCCTCTCTGCCACCGTTCTACAAGGAGCGACTGATGTCGCTCAATGATCAGCGAATCAGCAAAGAAGGTGTGCTGATCATCAAGGCGCAATCTTTCCGAACCCTGGAGTTGAACAAGGAGGATGCGCTGGAGCGGCTGAAAGAGCTGATCCAGGAGGCCGTCAAACCCCGCAAGGCCCGACGTCCCACCAAACCGACCCGGTCCTCACAGCGCAAGCGTGTGGACAAGAAAACCAAAAAAGGTAAAACCAAGGCCCTGCGGGGCAAGGTCCAGGTTTAGGCCGAAGCCTGTTCGCTACCCCGGGACTCCAGCTGCTCCAGGAAAGCCCTGATGTCATCGAAAGCCTCCTCCGCTTCCGGAAGTAAGGGCACAAAGATCTGCCATACGTGCACCATTCCCGGCCAGGTATGAAGGGTAACCGGAGAACCTGCTGCTTCTGCCCGCGCGGCGTAACGCCGCGCGTTGTCCAGCAGCATCTCGGTGTCGCTGGCCTGTATCAGCGTTGGGGGCAGGTCCTTCAGATTCCCGCGTAATGGTGAGGCGACAGGGCTGGTCGGGGAGACCCGGAATGCCGCCAGTGTGGCCCACCAGATGACCGGCAGTGGGATTTTCGACAGGCCACCAAACACAGGCCCGAGCAGTGGATCGGTACCGATGTTGTTGCGGTTGCTCGGCGCGGTCAGGGTCAGATCGGTGGATGGTGAGAACGCGATGGCGGCATCCGCCTGGCGCAGGCCATTGTCACGAATCCACGCAATCAGCCCGAGAGTATGGCTACCGCCGGCAGAATCCCCGGCGACCACCATGAAATCAGCCGGTTCGGCGCCATCAGGGCCGTGTTTCAGGAGCCATGTATAGGCTTCGCGGCAATCCCTTACACCGTCCATAAACCGGTTCTCCGGCATTAAACGGTAGTCCAGTGCGAACACTGCGGCTCTGGTTATCTGCGATAAACGGTCGGTAATGGCCCGATGGCTTCTGGGGCTGCCAGCGGCCCAGGCGCCACCATGAATGTACAGGATGCGGCGGCGGGTATCACATCCCGGGGCGAGAACCCATTCGCCACGGGGTGACTCGCAATGGCGCAGCTCAGAGGCCAGTTCGATGCCTTCACTCAGCCCGTCCATGTGTTTTCGGAGTGCCATCAACCGCGCCTTACCGCGCAGGCCTTTTGAAGATTGCCCCAGCTCGCGGATGCGTCCCAGCACTTCCCGGTTGGCTTCGCTGGGTGTTGCGTCTTTGATCGGGTAATCATCCCGATCCAGATGAGACAGATCCTCAAGCCGGAACAGAAGCAGGGTTGCGGCAACGATGAACACGATGATGGCGAGAATAATCCAGAGCATGGTCGATCCGTATGTTATTGGCCCCACCGGGCAGGTCGAACTATCCTTCAAATGATACTCGCAGATTTGTCCCGGTTCTGCCCGGAACGGTCACAGAAGGAGTCGCGTGTTGCAAATAGCCTATCGGGCCAGAGACATAACCGAAGCCCACATTGTGGCTGGTCTGTTGGAAGCCAACGGTATTGAGGCCCATGTCGGAGGCCATTACCTTCAGGGTGCCATGGGTGATATTGGTGCCGCGGGCTTCAGCAACGTGCATGTCGATGATGAGGATCTCTACCGGGCGCGGCAACTGGTGTCCGAGTATGAGCAGACGTCAGGCAGCAGTCTCAGCCGGGCTGCCAGCGACCAAGAGGACCGCCCCGACCACTACGCCCGCTGGTTTCTGTTGGCCCTGGCCATCGTCGCTCTCATCCTGCTGCAGATCTACTGACTGATCGGTCTGGGGTCACCGGGCGTAGCCCTACCCACACTTCCCAAGCAACAGGAGAAAAAGCTTATGGCAGATCAACCTGTAATGCTGATTACCGGCGCGTCGTCAGGCATCGGCGCGGAAACAGCGCGAGCGGCCGCGAAACAGGGCTATCGGCTGGTTCTGGCCGCGCGCTCTGAAGACAAACTCAAAGGCCTGCAGCAGGAGCTGGGTGGCGAGGAAAAGGTGTTGACGGTCCAGTGCGACGTCCAGAGCGGTGATGACCAGAAAAACATGGTCGACCAGGCCCTGAAAACCTTTGGCCGCATTGATGCGGTGTTTGCCAACGCCGGCCGCGGTGGTGAGCCGGGTGGATTCAGCGGTGCTGACCCGGACGTCTGGAAGGATATGATCCTCACCAATATCTACGGTGTGGGCCTGACCCTCCAGCATTGCATGCCGGCGCTCAAAGAGAGCAAGGGCCACTTGCTGTTAACCGGCTCTGCGGCAGGCCGTGCCACCATTCCCGGTTCCATGTACAGTGCGACCAAGTGGGCGGTAACCGCCATTGGCTATGGTGTTCGTGAGGAGCTTCGAGGCTCTGGTATCCGCGTTACCCTGATCGAACCGGGCATGGTGGACACGCCCTTCTTTGATGAACGTCCTGGCCATGCATTGAAGCCGGAGGACATTGCCAATGCGGTCATGTATGCCGTGGCTCAGCCGGCACATGTCGATGTAAATGAAATTCTTGTCCGGCCCACGCCCAAGGTTCAGTAACCGGTGGGGCGGTCGTAACGGAGGTTGTTTTGAGTCAAACCGATCGCGTCGCATTGGTGACCGGCGGCGCCAAAGGCATCGGCCGGGGCATTGTGCTTCACCTGGCCGCTGCTGGCTGGAAGGTGGCGTTCTGTGACACCGACTGTGCCGTCGGTGAGCGATTGGCCGCCGGTGCCGATCATGCACTGCACTTTCTGCCCGGCGATGTGGCTTCGGAAACCGATGTGGAGCGCATCGTTGCCGAAGCCCTTCGCTGGGGCGGCCGTCTGGACGCGGTTATCAATAATGCCGGAATCGCCAACCCCGAGACGGGGCCGATTGAGGAACTGAGCCTGGATCAGTGGCAGCGCCGCCTGGACGTGAACCTGACCGGGCCGTTCCTGGTCACCAAGCATGCGGTGCCGCACCTTCGAAAAACGAAAGGCGCTATCGTTAATATGGCCTCCACAAGGGCGCTTCAGTCCGAGCCGGACACCGAGGCATACGCCGCTACCAAGGGTGGCATTGTGGCACTCACTCATGCCCTTGCTGTGAGCCTGGGGCCCGATGTCCGCGTTAACTGCATCAGTCCCGGCTGGATCGATACCCGGGCCTGGCAGGGCGGCGCAGAGCCGGTTGAACCGCTTTCCGAAAACGACCACCTCCAGCACCCGGCGGGCAGGGTAGGGCAGCCTGGGGATATTGCCTCCCTGGTGGCCTACCTCATTTCGCCCGAGGCCTCGTTTATCACTGGCCAGAATTTTGTGGCCGATGGCGGCATGGTGCGCAAGATGATCTACGAGGAATAGAGCGTTGCCACGGCTTTTTTTCGGGCTGGAGCTTCCGGCTGAAATAAAGGCCCGGTTGCTGAAGGTCAGATCACCGGTGACAGGCGCCAGATGGCAGAGTGCTGAGCAATTGCACATCACCCTCCTGTTTCTGGGGAAGGTGAGCGGGGAAGGTCTCGAAGCCGTAGCCAGTTCAGCCCTTGAGATAGATTCGGAATCCTTCCCGCTCGAGGTTGCCGGCGTTGATTGTTTCGGCCAGCCCGAAAGGCCGAAGAATCTATGGGCCGGTGTTCAGCCGGCGGCACCGGTGGCTGCGCTGCACCAGACTCTCGGGCGGCGACTGGAGAGTCTGGGCTTTGTGGCTGAACGTCGGGCATTTCGCCCGCACATTACGCTGGCCCGTTTCAAACGCCAGCCGGGTTCTGTTGAACCGTTGTTGGTTGAATATGGTGACAATGGATTTGGCCAGTTCCAGGTTACTGAATTTGTGCTTTTCGAAAGCAAACCTGGCCCGGCCGGTTCCGTGTATTCAGTGGTCGATCGCTTCTCCCTGCGCAACGCCGGATAGCCGATTTGTCTTGACGAATCCCTGTCGTCCCAACAAAGATGAGGGGAAATCAACGCCTTTCCTGAGGTGTCTATGTGCCCCCCGTTTTCCGATCCTGATCAGCGTCTGTACGTCCGCAATGCCACGCTTGCAGATATCCCAGGCATCATCCAGCTCAGTCGCCGGGTTTATGAAGGCACGGGCATGTATGGCTATACCAAGGGTCCGTTGACCGGGCAGATCAATACCTTTCCCGACGGCCAGTTTGTTGCCATGCTCGGAGACACCGTGGTCGGCTACTGCGCCACGTTCCGGATCGCGGAAGAGATCGCACTCGCTGCCCACGACTGGACCTCCATCACCGGTAACGGTTATGCCTCGCGGCATGACCCGGAGGGGGACTGGTTGTACGGGATGGAAGTCTGTGTTGATCCGGAATGCCGGGGTTACCGCATTGGGGAGCGGCTCTACAACGAGCGCAAGCAGTTATGCCAGGCCCTGAACCTGCAGGGAGTGGTGTTTGCCGGCCGTTTGCCGAGCCTGCGCCAGCGGCTGAAGAAGTTCACGAGCGTCGAGGAATATGTGGAGGCCATTCGAAGCAAGGAACAGAAGGATCCGGTGCTTTCCTTCCAGCTTCATCAGGGCTTCGAAGTGCACGGAATTATTCCGCATTATCTCGATGCCGACCACGATTCCATGGGCTATGGTATTCATCTGGTCTGGCGTAACCCGAAAGTACCCCAGTCGGAGAACAACGGCCGTCGGAAGCGCTACGGTCAACGCATGCGCGATACCGTGCGAATCGGCACGGTTCAGTACCAGCAACGCCCGGTGGGATCGTTCGACGAATTCAGCGAGATTGTCCGCTATTTTGTCGATGTTGTTTCCACCTACAAGGGCGACTTCGTGGTGTTCCCCGAGCTGTTCACCCTGCAACTGCTTTCCATCGAAGCCCGCAAGGGCAGCCCCGCGGAGACCTTTGCCGCAGTCACCCACTACGCAGAGCGTTATCGTGAACTGATGCGGGATCTGGCTCTGCGCCACAACATCAATATTGTCGCCGGCTCAACGCCAGTCCGTGAGGAAGACGGCACCATCCGGAATATGGCGTACGTGTTTCTCAGGGATGGCCAGGTGTTCAGCCAGCCCAAGATTCATCCGACGCCGAACGAGGCGTTCTGGTGGAACGTTCAGGGCGGCAACCGGGTCAGCGCCATCGAGACGGACTGCGGCACCATCGGTGTGCTGATCTGCTACGACGCGGAGTTCCCGGAATTGACCCGCCACCTGGTGGACCAGGGCGTGCATATCATCTTTGTGCCTTTCTGTACCGATGAGCGGCAGAGCTACCTGCGGGTTCGCTATTGTTGCCAGGCCAGAGCTGTGGAGAATCAGGTTTACGTGGTGATGTCCGGCAACGTCGGCAACCTGCCGAATGTCCCGAACATGGAAATCCAGTACGGCCAGAGCTGCATCCTGACGCCATGCGACTTTCCCTTCGCCCGGGATGGCATCGCCGCTGACACCGAGCCCAACGTGGAGACGGTTGCCTTTGCGGATCTGCGCCCGGAAGTACTGATCACTGCCCGCAACAGTGGTACCGTTAAAAACCTTCAGGACCGCCGGCACGATCTGTACAGCGTGACCTGGCGTGGTGAGTAAACCGAGCCGACAGGAGCGTCGTTTTGCCCAGTAGAGGGTCTGTAAAGCCTGAACGCATCGGCCGCGGGCTTCTTTGGGCCGGTGGGATGGCTCTGGTGGCCTGGCCCCTGGCGGTTGCAGGCTGGTCCTTTGCCATTGAACAGAGCTCGGTGGGTATGGCATTGCCGGATATACGGTCCGGCGGATGGGAAGTAACAGGCAGCCGTGCAGATGTCCGGCCTTCTGTGACCGCCAACGGTGATGTCGCAACCATCGATTTTGCCCCTTCGTCTCTTGTTCTGACGGAACATCTCACGTTTGTCGGTGCAGACCAGCCGCTAACGCTCAACAACCTGCGCACGGATCTCAGCAATACAACGGTAACCCTGGACTATGGCGCAAATGGCCCCTGGGCGCAGCGCATTTCCATTGATGGCGACATCAGGGTCGATGCCGCGCGCGTCGAACATCCGCAATTACTGCCGCAAAAGTGGAACTTCCAGGGAAGGGCAAAGGGCCGCCTGGCAGATCTCAGGGTGCAGGGCACCTTGGCTTCCGAGTCCGGCTTTACGGCTGATCTCGATATCCAGCTCAATCCCGAAGGCGGCGTATCCGTCGCCATCGACTCTGTTATCGACGGTAAACAGGGTGTTCGGGCCCTGGCAGAAACCCTGGTCGGATGGCCGGATCTGCTGACAGTGGATTCTGGCAATGCCCGGTTGTCGATGGAAGTTTCGACCGGTCAGGGTGGTGAAGTTGCCGCCAGTGGCAGTGCCGAGCTGCAGGGTGTTGGCGGGGTATTCAACCGGACCGCGGTATCAGGGCTCACCGGCCAGGTGCGGGGATCGCTGGAAAATTCCCGGATTACGACCCGTTTCAGGGACATGACCGTTGGCGAGATCAATGCCGGCATTGCCGTCACCTCGGTTCTTTTTTCCGGGAGTTACAGCGCGCCGGTCACGGAGCTGCTGGCCGGCACTCTGGAGGTTCAGCAGGCCAGGGCCCGGTTCCTCGAAGGTACCCTCAGAGTGCCTCCTGCCAGGTACGACTTGGGCGGTGGGTCTGGCCGCATCCCTGTGGAGATTGAGGACGTCTCCCTCAGCCGTCTGATGGCCGTGTATCCAGCCGAAGGACTGTCTGGAAGCGGGTTGCTTCGTGGGCGAGTTCCTCTGGGCATCAGTGGCGATGGGGTGCAGGTGAGTGCAGGCAGTATTTCCGCAATAGATCCTGGCGGCCGTTTGCAGTTGCCGGCGGACAAGCTCCAGGCGATGCTCGGTGGCAACCAGGCCATGGACATCGTGGTCCAGGCGTTGCAAAACTTTCACTATTCAGTCCTCAACAGCACGATAGACTACGATGAACAGGGTAAGTTGAGCCTTGGCCTTCGCCTCGAAGGTAAGAATCCGGACCTGAGGGGTGGGCAGCCGGTGGTACTCAATGTCAATCTTGAGGAAGACATTCCCGCGCTGCTCACCAGCCTGCAGTTGAGTGGCAGGGTCAATGAAGCTGTTACCAGGCGCGTCCGGAAATTGCTGCAGGAATCCGGTGAGGAGAAAGCACCATGATAAAACCCGTGCGGCCCTGGTGGCCTGAAAGGTCGCCCATGGCAAGAACACTGACGATACTGATGCTTCCTCTGGCGATGGCTGCCTGCACGCCGACAGTGCAGATGGCGGCGCCAAAGGAGCCGATTACGGTCAACCTGAACGTGAAAATCCAGCACGAAATCTACGTGAAAGTGGATAAGGAAGTGGATGACCTGTTCAGCGAACAGGGCTTGTTCTGACTGTGTCCGGAAAGTTTGAGGGGTTGAAGATGAAACGATTGATACAGATGTTTGCGCTGGTTCTGGCGTTCGGTATCAGCGTCTCCGTGCTTGCCATGGGGCTGGATGAAGCCAAACAGAAACTGGACTCGGTCAAGCAGCAGGGGCTGGTTGGAGAAACACCGACGGGTTATCTGGAAGTGGTGCGCGCCGAAGGGCAGGCGAAGGAAGTGGTGGAAGCCATTAACAGCGCCCGTCGGGATGAGTACAAGCGCATTGCCGAAAAACACAACATTCCGGTAACCCAGGTGGAGACGGTTGCAGGCAAGAAGGCGATTGAGAAGACTCCGTCCGGCCAGTATGTGCAAATGGGCGGTAAGTGGGTGAAAAAGTAGCCCGGCGCGGCCAGGTGCAAGCCCCGCTTACCGTTTAACGCTCTTTTGCCTTGGCTTGCCGCCTTTTGGCCGTTTGCCCGATGCCGGCTTTTTGCCAGGTGCGGGCTTGCCTTTCGGGCCGGGGCGCCTGGCGCCACCGGGCTTACCTGGTGCGGATGCAGAGCCAGGCTTGCGATCAGGCTTTGGTTTGGCCTTCGTTCCGGACTTCTTTTTTGCTGGCTTGCCAGCGCCGGGCGGGGCTTCGGAAGACGAATCCCGGATGGCATCGAACAGCCCGGCCAGCTCTTTCTTGCTCAGGTCCCGCCACTGGCCCACCGCAAGCCCTTTCAGGCTCACGTTCATGATCCGGATCCGTTCCAGTTTGGTAACCTCGTAGCCAAAATACTCGCACATGCGACGGATCTGGCGATTGAGGCCCTGAACCAGGGTGATCCGGAAGACAAATCGTGACTCCCGCGACACCTTGCACTTTTTCGTCATGGTTCCGAGGATCGGCACACCATTGGCCATACCCTCCACGAATTCCCGGGTGACCGGCTTGTCGACGGTAACCAGGTATTCCTTTTCGTGGTTGTTGCCCGCCCGCAGTATCTTGTTGACCAGGTCGCCGTTGCTGGTCATAAAGATGAGGCCCTGGGAGTCCTTATCCAGGCGTCCGATCGGGAAGATGCGTTCGCTGTGACCCACAAAGCGCTGGATATTGTGTTTCTCCGCGCTGTCCGTGGTGCTGACAATCCCTACCGGCTTGTTCAGTGCAATGAACACGAGATCTTCTTCAGCCCGTGGCTCGATCACCTGGCCGTTCACCTTGACCGTGTCACCCGGAAGCACCTGGTCGCCCACGGTTGCTCGTTTGCCGTTGATGTAGACGTTGCCTTGCTCGATATAGCGATCGGCCTCCCGGCGGGAGCACATGCCGCTTTCGCTGATGTATTTGTTGAGCCGGGTGGAATTGCCAGTGGTCATCGGGTGTCCGGTTGCCAGTGAGAATGACGGGCATCATATCAGTCTGGAACCCCGGTCGCAGCAGGGGTGGTTCTTTCCGGGCGTCTCTGCCATTCTTTGCGCCTATCCTTAAAACCAACAAACCCTGAGCCGCCATGGAAAAAACACGCATCACCATTGTTGCCGTTACCTGCATTGCCCTGTTTTTCCTGACCAACTACCTGTTCCGGTATCTGATCGGATTTACCGGGTTGCTGGCCTCATTGGTCATTGCGGCCCTGATTGCCGTCTACATGAGCTTCTCAATCGCACGGACCCTTGAGCGTTTGCCGATGCCGGAGGAGCGCTCACGGGCGCTATGGATCTATGGCGGTTTTCTGGGCGCCCTGTTCGTCGCCTTCGGGGCCTGGATGTTCCTGGATGCCGGCATGGATGCAGTCACACTCGCCACCCTGTTTGTTCACTATTTGCCCTATCCGGCACTTGCTCATGCCCTGCTATCAGACAAGGCCGTCGGACTGTTCCTGAAAGAGGATCGTTCTGGCGGATAAATTGTTATAATATAACATTTTGATTCCTAGAGGAGTGCCTCCGGCGCCATGGCTCAACCTATTCCTACCAGCCTGATACTTGGTTTTCTGGGTGTCGGTAAAACCACCGCCATTCTGGATCTTCTGAAAAGCAAACCGGAAAACGAGGTCTGGGCGGTTCTGGTCAACGAGTTCGGCGAGGTGGGCATCGATGGCGCCATGCTGAAGACCGAAGGCGCCTTCATCAAGGAAATACCCGGCGGATGCATGTGCTGTGTTGCCGGCCTGCCGATGCAGATAGGGCTCAACCAGCTGATTCACAAGGCAAAGCCCGATCGTCTGTTGATTGAGCCGACCGGGCTCGGTCACCCCTCTCAGATTCTGGACACCCTGACCAGCGAGCACTATCAGGATGTGCTCGCCATGGGCCCTGTAATCTGCCTGGTGGACCCCCGAAGGCTCGAAGAACCGAAGGTGCTCGGCAATGTGCAGTTCCGGGACCAGGTGGCTGCGGCGGATATTCTCGTTGCCAACAAGACTGATCTTTGCACGCCGGAGCAACTGACTCATTTTGATGAGTGGGCCGCACAACTGGAACCCGCCAAGCGGGCGATTCACCACACGCGGTTCGGGCATCTGGCACCGGGCTGGCTGGACGGCCAGTCGGATGCTCTGCCGGTGACCGATCCGGAAGCTCACCATCACCAACATCATAAGACTGCATCGCCGGCCCCCGCTATTGATGACGAGCCCTGGCAACAGATTACCAATCAGGGGCAGGGGCATTTCAGTGTTGGCTGGCGCATACATCCGGAACTGATACTCGATGAGAACGCATTGCTGGTGATGGCCATGGACTCAGCCTTTGTGCGCTTCAAGGCTGTCGTTCAGACCGTGGACGGCTGGCGGGCGATCAATGTGGTTGATGGAGCCCTGACCGTTATTCAGGGTGAACCGCAAGCCTACAGCCGGGCAGAGATCATAGCGTCCGATCAGATTGACGCCCGGGAACTCGATGCCCGCATGAGGGCGGCCGCGGGACTTGATCCGAGGTGAGGGCGTGAGTCATTGTCCGGTGTGCGAGCAGGGCAGTCTCTCGGATTTCCGTGTAGTGAAGGCCCAGCGTTACCTTCGATGTGATGTCTGCGAGGCGACGGTGATGGATGCGTCCTGCCGGTTATCGCCTGAGCAGGAGCGGGAAATTTACCAACTGCATGATAATGACCCGTCTGATCCGGGGTACCGGACATTTCTCTCGAAACTGACAGAACCTCTGCTTGAGCGCCTGCCATCGGGCGCCAGCGGCCTGGATTTCGGCTGCGGCCCCGGCCCTGCACTGGCGCAGATGCTTGAGGCGGAAGGCATGGCAGTCAGTCTCTACGATCCCTATTTTTATCCCTTAGCAGTGGCTCTCGATCAGACCTACGATTTCATAACCTGTACCGAAGTGGTAGAGCATCTTTACGCCCCCGCTGGCGTCTTCAGGGAACTCGACCGGATGCTGAAGCCCGGTGGTTGGCTGGGTGTGATGACCTGCTTCCAGACCGACGATGACCGGTTCGACAACTGGCATTATCGCCGTGACCCGACCCATGTGGTCTTCTACCGGGAATTCACCTTCAAGCTGCTCGCCAACCGGTTTGGCTGGCACCTGGAAATACCGAGAAAGGATGTGGCTCTGTTCCGGAAGCCAGCCTAGGGGGCTTCCCTTGGGCACTCGGGAAGTGCAGGACACTGTTCCGCGGATGTGGTGCCTTCTGGTTTGAGCAATTCTGATTCACCGAAGCGGTCCGGTGTCAGTGCGGCGGCGCATCTCGCCGCCTGGGTCGCAATGTTTGTGCAGCCGCTCGCCTGCAGCGCGAAAGCAAGATTGTTCCAGCCTTCGGCGAATTTCGGAAAACGTTTCACCGCGCGCAAGAAATGCTCCTGTGCTTCGCCTTGGTGGCCCAACTGCCAGGCAAGGTTGCCTCTGGCCATAGTGGCCGTCGGTTGGTCCGGCCAGGTCGTCTCGGCTGTCTTATAGGCAATGCCGGCGGCTGTCGTTCGTCCGGTTGTTTCGAGGTCATGGGCGGATTGCAGAAAACGAAGCGGTGCTGCGGTAGCTGGAACCCGATCCGGCGGCAGAACAGTGACGGCCCAGTTGTCGGCCCGCCCCCAGGTATTTGTGAAAACCTCCAGATCGATCGCTTCACGCTTGCGGGTATCGGTGTGGAGTATCAGGTCTCGCTCGCCGGCGTCATAGCCGATGACAACCGCAAAGTGCCATTGGGGCCACCAGCCAAACCTCAGATTTTGCATAACCAGGACTGGATTGCCTGCTGCGATCTCGGTCAGGACACTTTCTAATCTACCGTCCAGCGGGTAAACCAACATGCCATGGGCGCGTGCGCCAGCGATCATTTCGACCTGAAGGGAGCCTTCCCGGCCCGGAATATAAACCAGCTCCTTGAGAATATCGGGATTGGATGAAAGGCCCTGGCTGTTCAGCATCATTGCCAGCGACGCAGGCCCGCACTGATACCTTTCCTGGGGGTAGAAAGGTACGTCGTCCAGCACAACCTTGTCGGGCAGCATGGCCTGGTGAGTTTCGGGCGCTGGCCATTTGGGAGCACTGGCGCAACCGGCCAGCAGGCTGACCAGTAACATCAGGATCAGCCTGCTGGATGTCGCTTCTAGAGAGGGAAAAATGACAGCCACTGATCCCGCTATCGAATGCAGTTCACGAACGGGAAGACATTCGTAGCACAGAGCATATCGGTGATAATGAATACCAGCAGGAACAACACAATGATGCCGACCACATCCTGCCCTGCAGGGGCCTCGGCGAGCTGACGTTCAAAATCCGCCAGTTCCGCGGGCGTGAGGTTCTGGATGCGTTCCTTGACCTGGTCCTGGCTGACCCCAAGGTCTGCCAACTTGGCCTGCACATCCTGTCTGTCGAGCATGCTGATCAGCTCCTGCCGGTCCAGCTGAACCTGTTGTTGCCCGATCATTTCGCCGGTTCCAACCATGCCGGCGGTAGCGGTGGCCGACCAGACGGAACCAAGGGCCATCATCATGGCCATAAAAAAGGAAACGTACCTCAAGTGCTTGCGAATGCCTGACATGGGTCACTCCTGTTCGTTGGCTACTTCCGGTGTAGCGGTTTGTTAGTCATCTTGCACTAACCGGACGATAAAACAGTCGGTTGCGTTCCCTCAACATACGAATCGTTCAGGATTCACAAACCTGCAGCTTTCGCTCCGGCCAATGGAGTATAGCCGAGCGTGCGACCATTCGGCTGGCGAGGTCTGGGTACGCCTGGCGGATAACGTTGGCACCGAACTCTGCCAGGAACGCCGATTTCAGTTCTGCCCGGGCCTTCTGGGTGCCCGGTTCCTGGTAGGGCGCGGAGCAGAGCAGCAGGAAACCATCATCCGGAACACGGCCATTATCCATGTTGCTCTTTATGATCCCGGCGGCCTGGCGGATGGGATGGGACAGATCCGGGCTGTAGGGGCCGATGATCAGGGCTACGTTGGGTGCGTGCAGGAAATCGAACCCCCTGCCAAGGCAGATGACCCACTCCCGGTGCTCTATGTTCAGTTCCCGGTCAAAACGCCGAATCTCGTTCACGTGCCGGATATTGCCCTCAACCAGGGGCAGCAGATCACGCTGAACCGGTTCCGGCATATCCGGACAAAGGGCGGCGATTTCGGAGGCCATATCGGCAAGTCGCGTTACAGGAATGGTAGACAGATCCAGGGTTCGCTCCTGGCTACCGTGCAGAACCAGTGCATCCTCGTCGCTCTCGAAACCACATACCAGGGGATAGACCGTTCGGTGGCCGTTTCCGAACAGCTTTTCCACCTGGCTTCGGATCTGGAACGCATGGCGCATGGCGGCCTCACGGTCGCAGTCAAAGCCGGCGCAGCCCCGTTCCCGTGAACCTTTTGAATAGTGGTAGGTAATGATGATCAGCACCCGTCGTCCCTGGGTTACGGCTTGCTGGACCGTGTCTGCCAGCATGTCGCCAAGATAGGGCCAGCCCAGCTCAAAGATCCCGCCAAGGTTCCGGAACGGGTGAATGACACCAAGAGGCGTCTGGGTCACGTAGGGCAGGTGGATGCGGCCATCCATGCACTTCATGGCAATGATCTGGGTATTGTGCTCTGCCAGGTAGCGCTGCCTGGCCAGATGGTTTTCCGGGCTACAGAAGCTGGCCGAATGGGCCCGGCTGAGCTCCATCAGCCAGTCGATACGCTCTGCGATAGGGCGCGCATGCACGGGTGTTGTCATGGCTTTTGTCCTGTTCTGTTCAGAAGGTCGACAGGCCGGTCGCCTCCATAATCCGGTAGCGCCAATAGCGAAGTCTGGATTCGTCGGCCCAACGCTCGTAGGGCAGGCTCATCACCGGATCGTCGCCAGGGCCTTTTTGCCATTGCTCGTCAAAGAATCGCCGGGCTCCGCTCGCAACCTGTGACTGCTCCACCACCGATACCCAGACATCGGTCTCGAGATTCAGATCGTCGAGATTGCGCCGGGTAAAATTGGCCGAACCCAGGAGCAGTTCTGTTGCGCCGTTTTCTCTGGCCAACATCAACAGTTTAGTGTGGCATTGCTCACCCAGGGTATTACACCAACGTACCGGAACGCCCGCGCGAACCAGTTCCATGGCGACCTGCCTGTTGGGAATGCCACTCTTCTGGTGGCCGAAGGCCTCGTTGTTGGCATCAAGCAGAACTCGCAGTGCAACGCCCCGTCTGGCGGCGTCGACCAGGGCTGTGACAATATCGCGATGTGAGAGATAAAACATGGCCATGTCCAGCTGATCACCGGCCGAGGCCTCTTGAATCATGGACAGAGCCTGATCCCGGATTTCCGATTCGGTCAGCACTGCCACCAGGGGGATTTCGGATTTCTGCGGTTCTCCAGTGAGGTCGGGAGCCATGCTGATTCGCTCATCAATGGGCGTGGTGTCCGCTCCCGACATGGCGAGAACCGCCCGCTCGCTTTTCAGCAGATCAAAGACCGCCGGCCCCGTGAAGCTAAGCCCCAGGTTGCTATGCCGGCTGCTGCCGTCGTGGGGGTTGGCCGAGGTAACGATGGCCCTCAGGGAGCCCGCCTCATCCGCGACCATAAGCTTGCGATGGTTGGCCTTGAAGTTCAGTAGGGCGAGATAGCTTCGAAGGGTAACAGGCCTGGTGCCCAGGGCGTTGTCCAGCCAGCCTCCGTCGGGGTTGTTGCCGAACCACTGACAACACAGCCGCCAGATTGAAGACCAGGTGGGATTACTGTCCCGTAGCGGCCGGAGTGCCGTCTCCACAACCGGAATGCCACCATCGCGCAGGGCTTGAAACCAGGGTGAGGTCGTGCCGCCATACATGGTGTTCAGGGGGTCGGAGATAACCGTAATGGATAGCTCCGGTTTCTCCGCTTTTCTCGCCAGCAGGGCTTCTGTGAGCTGTTGAGCCAGAGGCCGGTGGGCTACATCTTCCGGCTTGGTGCTATTGAATAGAAACATGTCGATGAGAATGAACTCGTTGGCCTGTCCCACAAGCCGGAACACCTCGTCGAAGATTTCATGGTCTCGCTCCTCACGGCCGTCCTGATAGTGACGGGTGACGTCTGTCAGCAGGACGGGTTCCTCCAATGGCACCGCGGTTCCACGATAGCTGATGCCTGGCGGCAGTGGCTTTTGGGTGTGGTAAAGGCCGATGCCGGCCAGGGTGAGCAACAGCAGGAGAATCAGTAACTTCAGTGTCATGTGTGTATTTCCATCATCCCTGAGGTAAACGACGGCATAACTATACGTGACCTCTCTCTCAGGTAAACAAACACTTACAAAAAACACCCCGGTCGTTGTATCGAAGTTCCGCCACGCTTTCTAAACTAGTCAGATCAACCATTTATAACAAAGTTGCCTGTGAACGCCATACTCTCTTTCATACCGCGCCTGTTCAGTCTGCGGGCCGTTATTCTCGTTCTGGCTGTTGTGTTTGCCCTCATGGGGGACCAGCTTGCCCTCGTTGGCTGGGCTGACCGTGCGCTATTCAGCATTCTCGGCGTGCCAGAGGGCGCGACCCCGGCCACGATTCTCCCGCAGGAGGCATTCGGGCCGGCTATGGCTGATCGGGGGCTTTCGGAACCACTCTGGTCCGACATGGCGGTGACCGCCGGGCTGGCAATTGCGGCACTGTATCTGGTGCTTGCAATTCCGGCGATGGGCGCGGCCGTTTCCCTGCCGGTCACTCTTTTGCTTGGTGGCTCGCTCGTGGTGATCCAGGCGGCTTTGATGTTCTACCGCAACGCCTGGGTGCCGTTTGGCGTGGTGCTCACGTTGCTGGTGGTCGGTTACGTGGTGATGCTGTTCTGGCTGCAGCCCCGCAAACACATCCGTGCGCTGACAGATAATGTGCGGGATGCGCGGCTGAAGCTGGCCAAGGTATTTCTGCAGCAAGGTCATACAGACGGGGCCCTCGAAGCGCTGGATCGCTGCCCCGACTGTGAAAGCGAGATCGAGCTGCGCTACGACGTTGCCATCCAGCAGGAGCGCAAGCGCCAGTACGACAAGGCGGTCAGCACCTACCGCAGTATTCAGGTGCGAAAGAAAGGTTTTCGGGATACCGCCGCGAGGCTGTCGGCACTGGAGAAACTCGCACCGGATAACTCGTTGATGCAGGGAGGGAGTTTCGACAATACCCGCACCCTGTTGATGCCCGAGCCCACCGTTAGTCGCCCGACCCTCGGAAGGTACGAAATCGAGCGGGAGATTGGCCGAGGGGCCATGGGTGTGGTTTATCTGGGCAAGGATCCGAAGATTGCCCGTACCGTTGCCATCAAGACTCTCAGCTACCAGGCGTTTGATGATGGACAGCTTCAGGATCTCAAGGAGCGATTCTTCCGGGAGGCAGAAGCCGCTGGCCGCCTGAGCCACCCGGCTATCGTCACCGTGTATGACGTTGGCGAGGAGGCAGACCTCGCCTATATCGCCATGGACTATGCGAAAGGACGTCCGCTCAGTGAATTCGGCAGAACCGGACGGTTACTGCCCCTGCCCAGGGTTCTGGATATCGTTGCCCGCGTGGCGGACGCTCTGGCCTACGCTCACAGCCAGAAAATCGTCCACCGCGACATCAAGCCCGGGAATATCATCTTCAATCCCGACAATGGCGATATAAAGATCACCGATTTCGGCATTGCCAAGATCTCCGATGACTCGCGAACCCGCACCGGCGCGGTAATGGGCAGCCCATTGTATATGTCGCCGGAGCAGTTGAAGGGTCAGAAGGTAACCGGTGCATCCGATATCTACAGCCTGGGCGTAACGCTTTATAAGCTGGTGAGCGGTGAAACGCCCTATCAGGGCGATACCCTGGCCAACCTGACCTACCAGATTCTTAACAAGCGCCCACGCAGCGTCCGCGAGTTCAACGCGGATCTGCCAAACGGGGTGGTCCGTTTGATCAACAAGGCTATCCAGCGCGAGCCGGACAAGCGCTTCGCCAGTGCCGCCACCATGGCCGAGGCCGTGCGTCGTCTGGCCGTTCGTGAGGCTGGCCAGGAGGTGTCGTCCTGATGCGATATCACGTTGCCGGCCAGACTCATCGCGGGGCCGTCCGGGAATCAAACCAGGATGTGGTGGACTGGCGGATCAATGATGCGGGTGACCAGGCGTTGTTGGTGGTTGCTGACGGTATGGGCGGTCACCAGGGAGGCGAGGTTGCCAGTCGCCTTGCGGTTGATGCCATCATCGAATCCCTTGAGCCTGAAATCGTCGATGCCTCGAGCCGCACCACAGATGCGGATATCCGGGAAAAACTGGATCGGGCCTTCAGGTTGGCCAATGAGCGCATAGTGAGCCGCCGTTCCGGGGATCCAAGACTTGAAAAGATGGGCACGACACTGGTGGTGGCCTGGTTGAGTGGCAACCAGGCGCATATTGCTCACATTGGCGATTCCCGGTGCTACAGCCTGCGTGGCAGCCAGGCGCTGTGTCTCACGCGGGACGATACCGTGGTCCAGAACATGCTGGAAGACGGCAGCATTACCAGGGCCGACGTGCCCAATGTGCCGTTCCGGAATGTCCTGACCAGGGCCGTGGGAACGGCGGAGCAGGCGGCCCCCAGTTATCGGCGTGAAACGCTTGATGAAGGAGATGTGCTGCTGCTGTGTTCCGATGGGTTAACTGATTCGGTTCCGGAATACCGGTGGCTTGAAATCCATAAGGAAAGTGACGGCATGGAGCGCACGGTTCAGGCAATGATTGATGCCGGCCTGGCAAACGAGGCGGGTGACAATGTGTCTGTGGTATTACTGACGTTGGAGTATTGAGGAAACTGACATGGCTTCGCTTTCGCAACTGGTGGATAACGTTGTTGTTAACACCTTTGAACTCGGGCAACCGGAAACGCGCATCGGTCGGCGCCCGGACAACGATATCCAGATTGATGAAATTTCTGTGAGCGGCCAGCACGCCCTGATAGAAGCGGTGCCCAATGCCTATCTGGAAGGTACGGTGGATTACTACATTACCGACAGCAACAGCACCAATGGCACTTTTGTGAACGAATTGCGGGTTGCTGACCGCCAGCGTCTCAACAGTAACGACATGGTGCGCATTGGCTGGAATGAGTTCCGTTTCATCGATGAAGAAGAGCAGGCAATGGAAAAAACCGCCTATATCCTCGACTGACCCTAACGGTTGGCCCGCGAATTACCGGATCCGATCCTGAACAAATCTGCTGAAACGGGAAAGCAGCGAGGACGCATCCGGCGCTGGCTTTACACCGGCGATCAGGGCCTCCGCATCAAGCCCCTCCCGTGTCAGGTCGGGCGCCTGGACCTTCAGGTAGGCGCTCATAATGGCGTCCGTGAACTCCGGATGGAACTGCACGCCCCAGGCGCAGGGACCAATTCTGAAAGCCTGATGAGGCTCGAACTGGTTGCGTCCCAGCAACACCGCTCCTTCAGGCAGGCGCAGCACGGACTGCCGGTGTGTCAGCTGGGCCGGAAATTTTTCCGGTAGCTCCCGGAACAGGATATCGGAAGCTGCCTCGGGAAGGAGTTCAACCTCGTGGGTGCCGGTTTCCCGGCCATTCGGATGGTAACCAGCTTCCCCGCCCAGCGCGTGGGCCAGTAACTGGTGGCCATAGCAGACACCAAGCACCGGCACTTCGCTTCTGACGGCTTTTACCAGCCAACGCCCCGCGTTCTCGCTCCACTCGGCCCGGTCGCTCACCATGGCAGGGGAGCCCGTCACCACGATGCCGTCCCAGTCTTCAGGATTCCCCGGCAGTTCACCGGCCTCGGCATTGGCAACGGTGATATCCAGCTCGTCTGACAACCCGCGCAGGAACCACTCGTCAAAATCGCCAAACCTTGCCCGAATGTCCGGGTAGGTGGTGCCTGTTTTAAGGACCACCACGCGCGCCTTGCGGTTTGTGGGAGCGTTCTGTTGCATGGTGCTATCTTCCTGCGCGGCCGGCGGCCCGGGTTGTTTACTGCTCTGGCAGTTCGGCGTTGTGGAACACGTTCTGCACGTCGTCCAGTTCGTTCAGCATGTCCAGGAATTTCTCGAACATGGGGATGTCGTCGCCTTCCACCATTGTGGTGGTTTTGGGCAGGAACTGGATTTCATCCACTTCAAAATCGATGTCTTCGATTGCGTCCACGAGTGCCTGGCGAGCCTTGGCGTATTCGGTGTTCGGTGTGAACACGGTAATCAGGCCATCTTCGTTCTCGATGTCGGTTACATCGACATCCGCTTCCATCAGCGCCTCGAGTACGGCCTCTTCATCCTCGCCCTTGAACGCAAAAATAGCGCTGTGGTCGAACATGTGAGACACGGCTCCGGGCGTGCCGATCTTGCACTTGGTCTTGGTGAAGGCCAGGCGCACGTCGCCAAAGGTGCGGTTCGGGTTATCGGTCAGGCAGTCCACGATCACCATGCAGTTGCCCGGTCCGTAGCCTTCGTAGCGAGCTGCAGCATAGTCTTCGCCGGCGCCACCCTTGGCCTTGTCGATGGCCTTTTCGATGACGTGCGAAGGCACCTGGTCTTTCTTGGCCCGCTCGATCAGTCCGCGCAGGGACAGGTTGGCCTGGGGATCGGGGCCTCCGGACTTGGCGCTCATGTAAATCTCGCGGCCGTACTTGCTGTAGACCTTGGTTTTTGCCGCAGCCGTCTTGGCCATGGATTCTTTGCGGTTCTGGTAGGCTCTGCCCATCTGCGCTGCCTCTTGGTTCTCTGGAAAAGGCCGGATTTTACTCAACATTGCCGGTTTGGGACAGGCTTATTTGGCCCCTGTTCCGGGATGGTTTTCACGATCCGCCAATACCAAGGTGCCAGCAGGACAGCACTTTTGATGCACAGACCTATCGGCAAGCCACTGCTAGCGTGAGAGGACAACTGGCAGGCGTCGGGGAACAGAATGCAAAGACAAAGCGCAACGCAGACAATGGTTCGGATGCTGTTTCTGTGCCTGGTCTTTTCATGCTCGTTGGCGAGTGCCGGGGGTAACGAGAACGGCGATCAGGACCAGGTGGCACGGGACATGATCCGGGTTTTCAACGCTTATGTCGTCTACAAGATGGGGCAATATGAATCGGCCTTCGAGCAGTATCTGGAGCTGGCAGAGGAGGGCAGCCGCCAGGGCATGCTCAATGTGGCCAACATGTATGCCCAGGGGCAGGGCGTTGAACAAAACCAGGAGAAAGCCTTCCAGTGGTACCTGCGTGCAGCCGACAGCGGTGATTCCATCAGTATGGTCGAAGTGGCCATGGCCTATGAAGAGGGCAGGGGAACGGTCCTGGATAAAAACGAAGCACTCCGTTGGTATCGGCGAGCTGCGGAAGCGGGAAACAGTGATGCCCGCTGGCGGCTGGGGAAGAACTTGTATGAACAGGGGAGGATCGCTGAGGGGCTATGTTTGATCAGGATGGCTGCAACGAGCGGTCAACCCAGTGCGCAACAGTTTCTTGCCGGCCTTGCCGACAGCTTACCAGCGGCGCCAGGACGGCGTGAGTCGGACACCTGTGTGGAGAAATGAACAGAGGATGAATTTGTGTTCATGAAGGGCCGGAATTGATTTTGGTCAGATTTCTGACGGTATCTCCGGGAGTATTCTCAAACTATGGAGCTTCCGCCCTGAGGCGGATACCCCAGGTTTGATCAGCAGTTCCCGAAGCCGGGGATTTCCGGGCTGATAGTGGAGGTGCACTCATGAAATTGACAACTTTGTACTCAGCATCTTTGGCAGTGTGCCTGATGCTACCTCTGTCCTCTTCCTTTGCGCAGGATCAGGACCGGGATATGGACCAGACGAGGGATCGCCTGCAGACCCAAACGCAGGACCAGGAAATGGATCGTGACGGTTACCCCATCTCCGGCTACGGCATGATGTCCGAGCAGGAAAGGGCGCAGTTCCGGGAGCAAATGCGCTCAATGACGCCCGAGCAGCGGCAGGCATTCCGCCAGGAGCATCATCAGAGGATGGTCGAGCGTGCGCGCGCCCGTGGTGTTGATGTGGAAAATCTGCCACCGACGGCTGCTGGCCAGAAAAAGGGCCAGGGCACGGGCATGATGAATGACGGCGAGAAAGGCATGATGAATGGCGGCGGAATGAACAAGTCGCAGGAATGGAAAAAGAACGGCGGAGGAGGCGGCAAGCAGTAGTTCCAGAAAATCGGATACTGGTAACTGCCTGACTGAAGGCATCGTTCTTAAAGTGGCAGCCTTATGGCTGCCACTTTTATTCCTAGCTACACGTAATCGACCGGGCGCCGGTAGTTTTCCTGGGTCATCAGGTCGATGCCACACTCCATATCGCTGACCCAGTTCAGGAAGCGATCAACCATCACCGGTCCTTCGAAGCGTTTGCCGTGCTGGGGCACAATCATCGAAACATCCATGTCGCGGACCATATTCGCCCAGAGTTGGCAAACCTTCCGGGAGGCAATGTAGCGCCGATGGAAGCCGATCATGCTCGGTATGTGCTTGTCGAAGTCCTTTACTGGCAGGTGATCGTCCTCGCCACCCATGGAGGCGCCCAGGTCGCCCGAGAACAGAATCTTCGAGACCGGATCATAGAACTGCAGGTTGCCGACCGAATGCATGAAGTGGGCTGGCAGACATTGCAGATAGGATTCCCCGAACTTCACATTGGCGCCGGCATCCGGAACGCTAACGATGCGGTCGTATACGCTGCCGCTGAGCTGGTTGGTCACGTAGCTGGAAACCAGGTGCGGAAGGAACCGGGCCCAGAGTTTCGAAGTTACGATCTTCGCGCGGGTGTGAACGATCCAGCGGTCGATGGCGCCGATGATGTCCGGGTCCTGGTGAGAGGCGAACACGTAATCCATGTCGCGGATGTTCATGTAGCGCGATGCTGCTACCGACAGCGGGGTGTAGGTGAGGTCACCACCCGGGTCGATCAGTGCTTCATGTTTACCGTCGACAATCAGGAACTGGTTGGACTGGACGCCCTCTCCGGTTACCAGGGAATCGAACATCAGGCATTTGTGGTGTCCGTTATCGAACAGGACAATGGGTTCGGCTGCCATTTCGGTCTCCCGCAAAATACAGTTTGATCCGGCCGGAATGGCCGGATATTGCAAGCTGCGCGGAGATTACAAAATTGACAAAAGCCAACTCTTGCCTCAGGTCAATTCTCTGATATTCCTCAAGTAACGATTTGTTGTTGCCGGCTCTCAGGCCAGCTGTGGTACCCGTTTGATCCCGCGGCGAATACCCTGTTCAAGGGCGCTGCTGACGACCTTCCCGGTGAACGGTACGATGTCTTCGAAGGTGATGGTGTAGTTCACCCGGGTGTGACCTTCCGGTGTGTCCTCGAAACGGATTCTTCCCAGATGGTTGCGGATCGGGCTCATGCTGGTGATGGTGTATTCGATCAGTGAATCCGGCTCGAAGCTGGTCACCGTTTCTTCCAGACCGACCGGCCCGATGCCGATTTTGCGAACGGAGCCGATGCCGTTGGGATCAGCCTGATCGCTGTCCTTGATTCGTTTGACCGGTGCTCCCAGCAGTTTTCCGAAACGGTAATGGTCGGCGAACAGGGCGAAAACCCGTCGTCGGGGTACGTCAAAGGTTTCATCAATTTCAATGGTGTACATGGCCATGGGCTCACTCTTTTTGTCATTCGATGCCCCCAGCCTAACCCCTTGGCTCCTACAACAAAAGTCGTAGAAGGCGGCAGGTTTCAATCTGGCCCGGGTTGACCGTTCAGTGTCGGGCGGTATGCCGGTAGTCCCGGGGTGACTGACCCATTACCTTTTTGAAAAGCCGCGAAAAATAGTAAGCATCGTCATAGCCCAGGCGTCGGCTTATGTCTGCGAAGCTCAGGCTGCTGGTGTCCAGCATCTGGCAGGCGCGTTCCACCTTCAGGTGCAGGAAGTGCTGGATCGGGGAGGTGCCGGTCTGTTCCCGATAGCGGGTGGCAAAATGAGCCGGTGAGAGGCCGGCGAGATCGGCCAGTTGCTCCAGGCTGATACGCTCATCCAGATGCTCCCGCATATAATTGTGAATGGTTTCCAGTTCGGCCTGCCGCTCGTGCCCGGTTTCGTCGGCGTTGATCGGAACCGCAGCCAACAGTTGCCGAAGCCGGTTGGCCGCGTGGATCAGGCCGCGGGCCCGGAAACCGGTCTGTCGCACCGATAGCAGGCCATTGAAGTCAACCAGAAGCCGGGGTTGCCGGCCCAAATGACGAATCCGGGTCGGGCCGTCGAACCCCATGTAGTGTTGAAAATCCGCTGCCAGTGGTCCGGTGTAGTGCACCCAGTGAATGGTCCAGGGGTTGTCCGGATCGGCGGTATACCGATGGTTGGCACCGGCCGGCAGAAGCAGCAGATCGCCAGCCTCCACCGTGTAGGGCTCCCCGCCTACGTTCAGGAACGCACGGCCTTCCGTGCAGTAGATCAAAAGATTGTCGTGATGGTGTTCCCGATGCATGTGATGGCCGACGGCGCGCCGGTAGTGGCCGAACGCCAGCGGATAGAGATCCCGGGTAAGTGGATGGCTCGCGAGCAGTCGAATGATCGGCTCAGGCACCACGTAGCGAATGCTGTCTTTGGGCACCGGCCACTGTGAGGTTTGGGTCATTTCTGGTCTTGTTTGTTTGAGCTTTATCGAAAGATAGTCCATTACGGGCGAAATTTAGTCAATCACCCATTGGTCAATCCCGTGCTAGCCTTTGGGTAAACGTGGCAAGGAACCCTCAGGTTCCGGCCGGCTTCCCGTACAACAACAAACAGGGACATCAACATGAAAAATGTACCGTTGTATATTGCAGGTGAATTCATCCAGAGCCAGACCAAGGACTGGATTGAAGTTACCAACCCCGCCACCAACGAAGTGATCGCCAAGGCTCCGAACACGACTCATGCGGAAATGGAGCAGGCCATCAAGTATGCCGGTGAAGTATTCAAGACCTGGAAGGAAGTGCCGGTTTCCGAGCGCGCCCGGGTTATGCTCCGCTATCAGGCACTTCTGAAAAAACATCATGACGAGATTGCTGAAATCCTTTCGCAGGAAACCGGCAAAACGTTTGAAGACGCCAAAGGGGACGTCTGGCGCGGTATTGAAGTAGTTGAGCACGCTGGAAACGTCGCTTCTCTGATGATGGGCGAGACGGTTGAGAACGTTGCCCGTGAAGTGGATACCCACTCCTGGATCCAGCCGCTGGGTGTGTGCGCCGGTATTACGCCGTTCAACTTCCCGGCCATGATTCCGCTGTGGATGTTCCCAATGGCGATTGCCTGCGGTAACACCTTTATCCTCAAGCCTTCCGAGCAGGATCCGTTGACCCCCATGCGCCTTGCCGAGCTGTTTGAAGAAGCCGGTGCGCCCAAGGGCGTTCTGCAGGTGGTTCACGGTGGCAAGGAGCAGGTTGACGTACTGCTGACTGATCCCGCCATCAAGGCCGTTTCTTTCGTAGGTTCTGTGCCTGTTGGCCGTTACATCTACGAGACCGGCACCCGCAACATGAAACGTGTGCAGAGTTTCGCCGGTGCCAAGAACCACATGGTCATCCTGCCGGACGCTGACAAACAGCAAGTGATCAATGCCCTGGTTGGCGCCTCGGTTGGTGCTGCCGGCCAGCGCTGCATGGCAATTTCGGTCGCGGTCTTTGTGGGCGAAGCCCAGCAGTGGATTCCGGAGCTGAAAGAAGCCATGGCGAAAGTTCGTCCAGGCGCGTGGAACGATTCCGGTGCCAGCTATGGCCCGATCATCTCCGCGAAAGCGAAAGACCGTATCGAGTCCCTGATCGCGACCGGTGAAGCGCAGGGCGCTAACCTTCTGCTGGATGGTCGCGGCTGCACCGTAGACGGACTGCCCGATGGCAACTGGGTTGGCCCGACTCTGTTCTCCGGTGTTACCACCGAGATGGATATCTACAACGAGGAAATCTTCGGTCCCGTGCTCTCCTGCATGGAAACCGACACCCTCGGTGATGCCATCGAGCTGGTAAATAACAGCCCGTACGGCAACGGCGTCTCCATCTTTACCAGTTCCGGTGGTGCCGCGCGTCGCTTCCAGCATGAGATCGACGTAGGCCAGGTGGGCGTGAACATCCCCATTCCTGTGCCCCTGCCGTTCTTCTCGTTCACCGGCTGGAAGGGTTCCTTCTACGGTGACCAGCATGCCTACGGCAAGCAGGCGGTTCGCTTCTACACCGAAACCAAAACGGTTACCTCCCGCTGGTTCTCCAGTGAAGCGACCAGCTCGGAAGCCAACTTCTCTATCCAGTTGCGTTAATTGCGTTGAAGGTGGGGTATTTGGGCCGGAACCTTTTTCCGGCCCCTTGTTTTCCCCGCCCAATGCCAAGCCCTCTCTATCTGGAGCGTAACGATGGACTTTAACCTCACCGAAGATCAGCTGGCGTTTCGCGAGGCCGCGCGGGCGTTCGCGGAAAAATCCATGGCGCCCCACGCTGCGAAGTGGGACAACGAGCATATTTTCCCGGTTGATATGATGAAGGAAGCCGGCGAAATGGGCTTCATGGGTATGTACACCCCCGAAGCGCTTGGCGGTATGGGGCTGTCCCGGCTGGACACCTCGGTTATCGTGGAAGAGCTCGCTGCTGCGTGCCCTTCAACCGCCGCGTTTATCACCATCCACAACATGGCTACCTGGATGGTCGCCAGCTTTGCGTCGGATGATCTCAAGCAGGAAATCGTGCCTAAACTCGCCAGCGGCGAATGGCTCGCCTCCTACTGCCTGACCGAGCCGGGTGCCGGCTCAGACGCGGCCAGTCTTCGCACCAAGGCCGTGCGCGATGGCGACAGCTACGTAATCAACGGCAGTAAAGTATTCATTTCCGGCGCTGGGGCCACCGATATTCTGGTCTTGATGGCCCGAACCGGAGCGCCGGATTCCGGCTATAAAGGTATTTCCACCTTCGTGATTCCCGCAGATGCCGACGGCATTTCCTACGGCAAGAACGAAGAAAAAATGGGCTGGCACAGTCAGCCTACCCGGATGATCAGCCTGGAGAATGTCCGCATTCCGGCCAGCAACCGAGTTGGTGACGAGGGCGACGGGTTTGCCATCGCCATGAAGGGGCTCGATGGCGGGCGTCTGAATATCGCCACCTGTTCCCTTGGTGGTGCCCAAGCGGCTCTTCTCCGTGCCCGTAACTACATGCACGAGCGGGAACAGTTCGGTAAGCCGCTGGCGGCTTTCCAGGCTCTGCAGTTCAAGCTGGCTGACATGGCCACCAACCTGGTTGCCGCGAGGCAGATGGTTCGTCTGGGCGCGTTCAAGCTTGATAACGCCGATCCGGAAGCGACACTGCATTGTGCCATGGCCAAACGGTTCGCCACCGATGCCTGTTTCGAAGTGGTCAACGAGGCCCTGCAGCTTCACGGCGGCTACGGCTACATTCGTGAATACCCGCTTGAGCGCTATCTGCGTGACCTGCGTGTGCACCAGATCCTGGAAGGCACCAACGAAATCATGCGTCTGATTGTTGCCCGTCGCCTGCTCGATGACGGCGTGGCTGAGGCAATTCAATAAGCATAGAAATGGGGTCTGATGAAATCGTCATCCGACCCCATTTTCAGTATGAGGAATAGAAAATGAGTGACCTGATTCAGCTCGAAAAACGCGGACATATAGCGGTACTGACCATCAACAATCCACCGGCCAACACCTGGACGAAGGATTCCCTCATTGCCCTGACGAACATCGTCAAGGAACTGAACGAAGACCGGGACATCTTTGCCCTGGTAATGACCGGGCAGGGCGAGAAGTTCTATTCCGCCGGCGCCGATCTGAAAACCTTCGCCGATGGCGACAAGGCCCGGGCGAACGAGATGGGCCAGCTTTTTGGCGAGGCCTTCTCCACGCTGCAGCGGTTCCGCGGTGTTTCTATTGCGGCGGTGAACGGCTACGCCATGGGTGGCGGCCTGGAGTGCGCCATGGCCTGTGACATCCGCATTGCCGAAGAGCATGCCCAGATGGCACTGCCCGAAGCAGGCGTTGGCCTTTTGCCCTGTGCCGGCGGCACCCAGAACCTGCCCTGGCTGGTGGGTGAGGGCTGGGCCAAGCGGATGATTCTGTGCGGTGAGCGGGTAAAGGCCGATACGGCACTGCGAATCGGCCTGGTTGAGGAAGTGGTGCCGAGCGGACAGAGCCTTGATAAGGCGCTGGAGCTGGCGGAAATGGCGTGCCAGCAGAGCCCGTCGTCAACGGCTCGTTGCAAGACCCTAGTGATGAGCGCCCGCGATGGCCGCAGCCACGACGACGGCTGGCGCATGGAGCGGGAACTGTTTGTTGAGCTGTTCTCTACCGAAGACCAGAAAGAAGGCGTAAACGCGTTTCTCGAAAAGCGCAAGCCGGAATGGAAAAACCGCTGAAGCCGGCTTTGAAGGCTGGCTCAAGGACCTGTTATGAGTGATCAACCCATTATCTTCGAAGAATGGAAGACGGGCGATGGCGCGCTGATCGCCGTGGCCCGGCTGAATACGCCCAAAGCGCTGAACTCGCTGTCTCTGGAAATGATCCGGTTGCTGACTCCGCAACTGAAGCGTTGGGCGGAGGACCCCGTAATCCAGGCCGTCTGGCTGGAATCCGAGGGCGACAAGGCGTTCTGTGCCGGTGGCGACATCGTTGCCCTGTATCGCAGCATGACCGAGCCACAGGGTGCCAGTGAGGGTGAGGCATTCTTCACCGAGGAATATGAGCTGGATTACCTGATCCATACCTTCCCGAAACCGCTCGTTTGCTGGGGACACGGCATCGTAATGGGTGGCGGTATGGGCATTATGGAGGGCGCGTCTCACCGGGTGGTGACAGAAGGATCGAAGCTTGCCATGCCCGAGATCACCATCGGCCTCTACCCCGATGTTGCGGCGGGCTGGTTCCTGAACCGCACCCCCGGGCGCACCGGCTTGTTCCTGGGGCTGACCGGTGCTCGCCTGAACGGCGCTGACGCAATCTTCACTGGCCTTGCCGACCGCTTCATCCGGCATGATCTGAAGGCCGATGTTGTTGCCGAGCTGTGCAAGCGTAACTGGCAGGGCGAAGATGCTCATGCAGTGGTCGGTAGTGTGTTGCGTCAATACGAGCGTGAGAGCGCCGACGCCATGCCGGAGTCACCGGTTCGCACTCATTTCGATGAGATCAATCGGGTTACCGATGCTGACTCCCTGGAAGCGACCGTTAACCAATTGAAGGAACTGTCTGGTGGCGACGGCTGGGTGGCGAAAGCGACCCGCTCCCTGGCTGGTGCGTCACCCACATCCCTGGCTTTGGTCTGGCGGCACCTGCACGGCTGCAAACACGACAGCCTGAAAGAGGTGCTCGACAAGGAACTGGTGCTTTCCACCAAGTGCCTGACCAAGGGCGAGTTTGCCGAAGGCATCCGCGCGCTTCTGATCGACAAGGACCAGCAGCCCCGCTGGCGCTATGCGTCCCTTGCCGAAATGGACAGCGCCTGGATCGACGATTTTTTTAGCTGATCTATTACAAGAACAAGGAGAAAAGACATGGCAAAGATTACCTTTATCGGTCTCGGTAACATGGGCGGCCCAATGGCCGGGAACCTGGTAAAAGCCGGCCACGAGGTCACCGTATTCGACCTGTCCAAAGACGCTGTTGCTGCCCTGGTGTCCGAAGGCGCGAAAACAGCAGGCACCGCCCACGAAGCAGCCAGTGGCGCGGAGTGTGTCATCACCATGCTGCCTGCCGGCCAGCATGTAGAAGCGGTATACCTGGGTGACGATGGTCTGCTGGCAAAACTGCCGGCCGGCACCCTGGTGATTGATTCTTCCACCATCGCTCCGGAAACAGCCCGGGGTGTTGCCGAAGTTGCACGAGCCAAGGATATCCCGTTCCTCGATGCGCCCGTCTCCGGCGGTGTTGGCGGTGCCAAGGCCGGCACCTTGACCTTCATTTGCGGCGGCTCGGAAGAGGCCTTCAACAAGGCCAAGCCGATTCTTGACGCCATGGGCAAGAACATCTTCCATGCCGGTGATCATGGGTCCGGCCAGGTGGCCAAGATCTGCAACAACATGCTGCTGGCTATCCTGATGTCCGGCACCAGCGAAGCACTTGCGCTCGGCGTGAAGAACGGTCTGGATCCGGCGGTGCTCTCGGAAATCATGAAGCAGAGCTCTGGCGGCAACTGGGCGTTGAACGTCTACAACCCCTGGCCAGGTGTGATGGAGGGCGTACCCGCGTCACGTAACTACGAGGGCGGCTTCCTGGTCAATCTGATGACAAAGGATCTGGGGCTGGCGTTCGACAACGCCGTGAAGAATCAGGCTTCCATTCCTATGGGCTCTCTCGCCCGTAACCTGTTCCAGCTGCACGCCGGGCAGGGTAATGGTGGCCTGGATTTCTCCAGCATTCAGCGGCTTTACAAGCCTGAATAAAGGTTGACCAAGGAAACGATGAAAACGCCAGACGAGCGCTACCTTGTGATCAAGGGGCGCCTTTGGCGTTGTTCGGATCCCAGTCTCCCGGAATCGGTGTATCAGGAACAGGTCAAGCGCCTGATGGCTGCTCGCCGGATGGTGCGTGATGCGAAAGCGTCCGGCGATGAGAGCCAAGAGCGTGATGCCCGGCAACAGGTGGATCACGCCAAGCGCGCCCTGGGTGAGCGCGGGCCGGTCTGGTGGTCTGATGACGAACCGGACTATACCCAGTGCAAGATCGAGAACACGCCGTACGCCGAATGGTATCGTTCGCTCCAGGAGGCGAGTGAGTAACGTTCGGTCTTTTCGTTGAATAACCGCTACTACGCTGTTAATGTTTCACCCGCTACGATGGAAGAACTGCCAGGGATAGTGCAGTTTTTGTAGCAGAATCATCCGGATTGATGACTTCAAAGGATTGAAGACATGCCCCAGGCAAATGGATTGCAGTTCACCGTCCGCGTTGGCGGTCTCCCCTCTGATATTTTTTCACTCGTCGGTTTTACCCTGACCGAATGCCTGTCCGAGGTGTTTCACGGTCGGCTTGAGCTGGCCAGTACCGATCCCTCAATTCAGGCAGCGGAAATTCTTGAGCAACCGGTGGATCTTGTGGTCTGGCAGGATGGCGAGCCGCTAAGGCGCTTCACCGGTGTGGTCAACGAATTTGTTCGGGGCGATGCAGGTCACCGGCGCACCCGTTATGAACTGAATATCCAGTCGCCGCTCTGGCGTCTGGGGCTGATGCACAACAGCCGGATTTTCCAGACCCAAAGCAGCGAAACCATCGTGCGTACCTTGCTGGAAGAGCGCGGCATTATCGACTCGGTTTTCGATCTGAAACGCACTCCAGAGCAGCGGGAGTATTGTGTTCAGCATCGAGAAAGCGACCTGGCCTTCCTCGAACGCCTCGCGGCTGAAGAGGGCTGGCATTACAGGTATGAACACGGGAGCGTGGACGCAGACACACAGCCGGCGCTTGTAATCGCCGACCATCATGGCGATGCGCCGAAGCTGGAGCCGGCAGAATATAACGCCAAAGCCGGCGGCAGCAGCAGGCGCCCGGTCGTGTACCGATTTCGATATGAAGAGCGGGTGCGGGTGGCCTCTGTGGCCATGAAGGATTATACCTTTAAGAACCCCGCCTATGCTCTGATGCATCAGCATGCTTCCGGCGACCTGAAGCACCGGGAAGATTACCAGCACTACGATTACCCCGGCCGCTTCAAGGCCGATGCCAGTGGCCAGCCGTTTACCGAAGCCAGACTGCAATCCCTCCGCAATGATGCCAGTACCGCATCCGGTAAGAGCAATCGCCCGGACTTCAGCGCCGGCGCCAAGGTTGAACTGAAGGAGCACGACAGCGACGCCCTGAATCGGGAATGGCTGCTGACCGCAGTCACTCACACCGGGACCCAGCCCCAGGCCCTGGAAGAGGAGGGCGGCAGCGAACCCACCACCTATCACAACCGGTTCAATGCCATACCTGCAGACCTGACCTGGCGTCCCCGAACGCCCCATCGTCCTCTGATGGACGGCCCGCAAATTGCGATTGTCACAGGCCCGGAAGGCGAAGAGATCCACTGCGATGAACATGGCCGGGTCAAAGTCCGTTTCCCTTGGGATCGCTACTCGAAAAACGACGAACACAGCAGCGCCTGGCTCCGAGTCAGTCAGGGCTGGGCCGGTGGCCAGTATGGCTTCATGGCCTTGCCACGAATCGGCCACGAAGTAATTGTCTCCTTCCTGGACGGCGACCCGGACCAGCCCATCATCACCGGGCGAACCCATCACATCACCAACACGCCACCCTATGGGCTGCCGGAACACAAAACCCGCACCACCCTGAAAACCAAGACCCACAAGGGCGAGGGCAGCAACGAACTGCGGTTTGAGGATGAGGCCGATCAGGAACAGATCTACGTCCACGCCCAGAAAGACCTGGACCTGCTCACCGAGAACAACCGCACGGAGGTGATTCGGAACGACAGTCACCGCACGGTCGAAAACAACGATTTCAGTCACGTCAAAGGCAATGAGCACCGCACTGTCGATGGCGAACAGCGTGAGTCGGTCGGGAGTGATTACAGCCTCTCCATCGGTGGCAGTCTTCACAGCAAACAGGGCAAAAACCAGCTCGTTGAAGCTGGCACCGAGATCCACCACAAAGCGGGTATGAAAGTCGTAATCGAGGCTGGCGCCGAACTCACACTCAAAGCAGGTGGTAGCTTTCTGAAGCTGGATCCCAGTGGCGTTACGGTCTCCGGGCCTTCGGTGCGCATGAACTCTGGCGGTGGGCCTGCGAGTGGGAGTGGGGTGGCATATAAAGTCCCGGAGCTGCCTGCCGTGATTGCTGGCTTAACCGGAGGCTCGGAGGTTTCGCAGCTTGAAGAAACCACCCAACGTGGTAACGGAAAGAGTGCTCCGCAGGTTTTGGCAGATCACTCAACATTGCTGAAGGAATCAGCCAACCAGGGAGCGCCTGTCGTTTCCGATTGTGAGTTTGATGAGAATGGACGCTGCAAACTACATCAGCACGCTTGATAGCCTGGATTTGTTGGCCCAGGAACCCTCCAGCGCGGACTTTGCCGTCATTGACCTCGCGGTCGATGATAGCTTCATCAGATTTCTTTACGAAGCTGACCAGCATGGATCGGTTCAGTGGTGGAGTCTTCTGGAGAATACCCGATGGCAGGCCTCATGGAAGCAAGGACCCATACTTCTGGCGCTCAATGGAGACACCCGATTTCATAGAAAGCTTAAAGAGCGATTGAGCTTTGTGCCGCTGGGAGTCCTCATTGATTCGCCGGAAAGCTCGACGTGCGTTTTTAATTGGGCTCAGGGATGGTTGCTAGCACTTGCAAAGTCAGATGAGCGACTGTTTCGATTTTACGATCCAAGGTCTTTTCGTCCATTGCTGGCGGCTTTTACAGGACGAGCAAAACCGATCGTGAATGCCGGAGTAACAATCTACTGGCATAGCGGGTCGGAGTGGCAAGCATACCAGTCGCCTGATAAAGCCGGAAAGACAGAACTCCCCGAACAACCCTCGTTGGTTCAGTCTGAACTATCCGCGTTGCCGCCCTATAGATTGGCTGATCGTGCAATGGCTTATGAGCAAGTCTATCGGGATTATTTGCCTGAAAGCGGAGACCGAAGAGTCTGGGTTTTGGAGCAGCTTCAGAGAGCTTCGAAACTTGGTTTTGAAAGCGCTTCTTTACAAGAGCGTTGGTTGCGACTTTGCATCCGCATTGGCTCTGATCTGGTTGGGACGTCAGATTTTCAGAAAGTTATGAAAGCCCCGGAGATGACGCCGGCGGACCGTATGAACGCGATGGAACGTATATTGGAGGGCACGGATGCCACAGCATAAAGTTCAGTCAGGGGAAACGCTTTCAGCTATTGCTTCGAAGTATCAGGTTTCGTTGAGTGCGATCAAAAATGAGAATCCGATCATCAAGGATGTGAATCACATTGAAGCTGGATGGAATCTCACTGTCCCTGAAAACTCCGTAGACCAAAAGGCTTTTCCGGCAGCGCAATCGGCTAATGATGATACGAAAGATCATCTTGAATGCTCTCAGTGTTCAATTGAGTGCGAAGCGCTTGTCCACGTCACTGGTGAGGAAGACACTGTCTATGCGCTTAGTCGCACTCAGCTGAAGGATCTGATTGGTGAGATTGAGACTCTCAACGAGCCCTTGATTGAGCTAAAGGAAGCGGAAGCGGGGCCCGTAGAGGATATACCTGCTGCGCGCGAAAAGGCGTGGGACAGCCTTCGAGAGTTGGGGGCACTCCCCGAAACTGAGCAAAGTTCGACAGCAAAGGAGCTGCTCAATGACTACGAGGCCCGCTGGAAACGAGAGCGACAACGACTCGAGCATCAGCGTCGTAGAGAAAAACGGATTGAATATGAGATCAATCAGATCCGAAGCCAGATTCTGTTTCCCGCGAGTCAAGCCAACCTTACAGACAGGAAAGACCTGCTCTCAGTAAAAGTTTTCACAACGCTTTGTGCCGAACTGGAAGCGACACTGCCTGGCGTGAAGGCAAAGGTTGAGGCTCACGAGCTGATAACCGAAGCCAGCAAGCAAGACTTTGATGAAATGGATGAGAGGCTCAGGTTCCTCAGGGCGGCTTTGGAGGCTGAGCTTCAGTATCGGATGGTTCAGATTGATCAGGGCGCAGATAGCCACCGAGTGCAGCGGCTCGCGCATGAAACCCAGGAACTTAAGAAATACACCCGCTGGCCAGATTTCATTGCAGAGGCTGATATTCAGTCTTTGGTAGACAAAAAGAAGCGACTGAACCAACTCGATGATGAGCTGATTCCCTACATGGATTACGTCAGCGAATATGCCGCGAAAGTATCCTGGGCTGTCCGGCTCTGGAACGTAATCCACCATGATGAAGTTGAAAAGCACCGCCAGGAACAGCAGGAGCGACGGGACCTTATCGTCGATATAGAGAAAACCCTGAGGCATTTGGTGGACACCAGTCCGCCTTCTGCGGTCGATGTTCTTGCCAAGCCGAACATCGGCTCAATGAAGTCTCGACCGTTGGTTGAGCTAAAGCATACCGGTGGCGCGGGTTACCGCTACGCCCGCCAGGAGGTTCTGAATCAATTACGCGGTAACTGGAAGCCGCTTAAGGCTTCGGATGTTCGAGCAGTTATGAGTGCAGCCGACTTTGAACGGGCCTGGAACGAGGCGAAAAACGGCCTGAAGAACGACCGGTCGCTCAAGGTGAAGTTTGCTGAGTGGAAGAGCAAAGAGGACAACTTCTTTAACCAGTTGGAAATTGAATTATTTAAAAAAGAAGCTTCAACCGAAGATGGTCGTTTCGCCGCAGGTGCCGAAGCACAGATGTTCCGGTTTGCCGCGCAGTGCAGCCTGGAGGCCAACTACGAGCCCGAAAAGGGCCAAGCCTATATTGGTACCCAAATGCAAGGAACGTACAGTCTCCTGCAGGGTGAGGCGACCTTTGCCGCCAGGCTGCCGGATGAGACCGGAGCAAAGGTGCTCCTCGAGTACGAAAATCATCAGGGAAACTCGATAAAGCTCCATTGTGGATACTTCAGGGCAGACGCGGAATACCGGATTCAGGGGTTTGCGGGTGCCTGTCTGTCTCTCGCAGCAAACGCGAAGTTATCCAGCGCACCCGGGGACGTTAGTATTTCTGGAGAGACCAATGGTGAAGCTTTTGCTGGAGCGACCTTGAGGAATGAGGCCAGCTTTGGGGTCAAGTGGAGGGCTGCATATCAGGAAATGGAGATTCCAGCCACAGAATTGAGCCCAAGCCAGCGTGACGTCGACCAAAGTTATCGATCCTTGTTGGAGGTTAAACCCGAATTCGCGATATCAACTGGGATCGGTGCGGGGTTTGACTTTAAAGTGTTCTTGTCGGATCGCCAGTTGTACATGACTGTAAAGGGAAGGCTGGTCTTGGGACCTGGCGGGGGCGGTGGTATTGCTGCAGAACTGAATGGCGAACAAATTTGGGAGTTAGTTAAGTTCGTTAGGTGGTCCTTAGAAGTGAGTGATTTTCGTTTTTTGGACTGGATTTCGGTAGAAGCTTTCGAAAGTTTATCTCGCCTATTGAGTATGTTTGCTTTCAGTGAGGAAGCTTTTGCGTCGATAGTTGCCAAGGGGGCAGATACCTTATCGGAAATCTGGCGGTCGCTTTATCAAGCAGATGGAGAGGTTCGAAAGATTGCTGAGGGCGTGCTAGAAAATAATCGTCTGGAGGTACTGACACCCTCTGCTAAAGCACAGTTACTGACGATGTTGAATCAAGATAGCGGGCCCGTATTGGGCGGACGCGATCCCCATCAAGGAATCGCTAATCAAGCTATGATCGAGATCTTTGAGACCATTCATAGTCATCGAGAGTTTATCGAAGTCCTAAAAAGAATCGGGAATGAATCAGGAAAGGGATCGCTTCAAGACTTAATGAGCAACTATTACAAACTCTTCCCGCGACGATTGTTCCAATCGTCTCAAGCGCAAAGAGCAGAGAATTGGCTTGATTCGATAGTTTAATTATCGGCGAGAGAACAACGAAAACCGGTGGTTTCATTGGTTACTCGTTGTATAGCTTTGCGCCTTGTGACGGTTGTGTTGCCTGAAAAATCTTTGAAGTCACCACCTCGAAGAACCCTGAAGGGCTCGTTGCTCCAGCTTTCTATGATTGGGCTCTCGGGTCCCTTAGGGTTATTTACGGGGGAGCGCTCATAATAATCGGCGTGATAATAATCTCTCACCCATTCCGCAGCATTCCCTGACATGTCGTACAGGCCAAGCAGGTTTGGAGGGTAGCTCCCTGGCGGCTGTGGAAGTGATTTATTCTGTCGTCTGTACTGTGATGGGCGTGCTGCCATTGTTACACCTTCTTTCGCGTCTCCGTTCTCAGTAGCATAGCGAAACGGTTTGCCACCGCTTCGGGCTGCATATTCCCACTGTGCTTCCGTCGGGAGTTCAACGGCTTTGCCAGTCTGAGATCCAAGCCATTCGCAAAAATCCGACGCATCTTTCCATGACACTACTGCCGGGAAGCTTGATTGAAAGCGATCCGGAGAATGATCTCTAAGGCTTTCGTAGGAACTGTTCGAGTGTTCATACCCCGTCACCGCCATAAACAGCTCAAAGTCCCCCTGAGTGACCTCATACTTCTGAATATAGAAATCGTCCAGAACTACTTTATGCGGCGGCCAGCTGTCCTTGCTTCCGTCCCACCCCCCAGGATTCCCCATCATAAACTCCCCACCTTCCACAAAAACCATGGCGTCCATCTGACGCTGAATCATGTCTTTTGCCTGGGACTCGTAATAAAGGCTACAACCGGAAAGGGCAGAAGTGACAACAAGAGAAGAAAAAACGAGGTAACGCATGCTTGCTCCGTGCAATGGGGTTAACACTCCATGTGTTGGGAATATTCTATCAACTTGCTTGGAGCAACAGAATTACCATAGAGATAGTTTGTATGGATTGGAGGAACCGCGTCTCATCTTGTGACTTTCAAGCCTTGTTGAATCGAGTATAATTCCGAGCTCCGAAAACAGGGTGTTTTCGGGCAAGGAAGCAATCTTCAAGGGAACTGATATGAAAACCTTCAATACGCTGCGGGTGATTTTTTCACTCGTGGGTGTCGGCATGCTTGTCGGCGTCTTTTTCTCTTTCCAGAGCACTTCAACCTTTCTTGAAACCGCGACAGCCAAGCCGGGCGTTGTAACCGACCTGATTCGATCACGATCCAGTGATTCCAATGCCTACTATCCTCTCGTCCGTTTTGAAGACGAAAAAGGCAGGCTCACAGAGTTCCTCTCATCCAGCGGCAGCAACCCTCCGAGTTACAGTCGCGGAGAGACGGTTCGTGTGTTGTTCATGCCCGGCAATGCTGAGTCTGCAAGAATCGATGGATTCTTTTCGCTGTGGGGAGTAACCCTGATCGTAGGGGGTTTGGGCGGTGTTTTCTTTATGGTTGGAGCCGGTATGTTTGTTGTGCCGGCTATTAGGAACAGTGGGGCTGCCAAACTTCGCAAAACCGGGCAACGGGTTCAGGGTATCTTCCAGGGTGTCGAAAAGAACCAGATGATCGTCATGAACGGTAAGAGCCCCTATCAGATCGTTTGCCAGTGGCAGAATCCGGTCACCTCCGATATCCATGTCTTCAGGAGCGGCAACCTCTGGTTTGATCCTTCGGACCATATCCAGAGCGAGTCCATTCCCGTTTACATCAATCCCACAAACCCCAAGCGGTATTGGGTGGACACCTCCTTTTTGCCAAAGATGGCGAGCTGATCGGGCGCTGAATACGACTCAAGTGAACCCCGCGTAACCCTCTCCCGGGTGCGCTCGCGCCATGGTGAAGGTAGACTGACCGTTTTTAACGCTGGCCTGGATTTACCGGGCCAGCTTTTTTTCACGGTATACAGGCTTCATCATGGAAGACCAATCCACAAATAAGGAACCGCCGGGTGAGAACAAGCGCCTACTGATTTCATCGGATCTTGCCACGCCGATATACGGCTTGTTCGGCTTGGGAATCCTGTACACCCTGTACGTTGCTCATCAGATTGTCCTGCCCATTATTCTTGCGGTGATGACGAGCCTGTTGCTCTCGCCCCTGGTCAAGAAGGCATACGTTAAGTGGCGGGTTCCCAGGATGATCAGCTCCCTGGTGTTTGTGCTCCTGGTGCTCGCCGGCATCGTCGGCATTACACTGGCCGTCGCGACGCCTGCCCTCAAGTGGGTTGAGGAAGTGCCCCAGGGGATATCGAGGCTGCTGGTGGGCGAGAGCGAAATCAGTCGCCAGATCGCCAGAGTCTCCGAGTCTGCGGAACAGGTTGAAAAGTCCGTTGAGGAGCTCTCGGAGTCAGAAAGGCAACAGCCAACGACGGTTGTTCTGCAGACGGATTCATGGCGCAACCAGTTGATGGCCAAAGCCCGGAACGGCATCGCTGGCCTGGCTTTGGCGCTGGCATTGACCTATTTCCTGTTGGTGAGCGGTGATCGTCTGATCAAGAACTTTGTCCGTCAGTTGCCCATTGATCAGCGGAAAACCGTGCTTCGGATTACCCACGATTCTCAGCATCAGATTGCCCAGTACCTGGGCGTTCTCGGCCTGAGTAATCTGGCCGTCGGCACCACAACGGGCCTGATCTGCTGGGCCGTCGGGCTGCCGGATCCGGCTGTGTGGGGACTGGTCGCCGGGCTTGCCCGGTTCATTCCCTATCTGGGGGTTATTCTCTCTATCTCCATGCTGACGATTGTCTCTGCCATTAGCCTTGATGAGTTCTGGATGATGGCCATTGCGCCGCTGGGCTTCCTGGGTTTGACCACGCTGGTCGGGTTCTTTATCGAACCCTGGATTCACGGCTTTCGGATGGCGATCAATCCGGTGATCATCTTCGTCTCGATCTTCTTCTGGGGCTGGCTCTGGGGGCCGGTGGGCGTGCTACTGGCGGTGCCTCTGATGACGGTCATCCAGGTGGTACTCAAGCAGATTCCCAAGCTGCGTCCTGTCTATAAAGTGATTGCCCGGTAGTCTGATAATGGATACCCGCAACACGCACTGACACGCCCGGTAAACTCACCTATCCTCTTTGAATACCCGAAATTCAGCAAACAGGGAGGATCGTCAGCCCATGATCCCGAACACCATGAAAGCCATGGTTCTTACCGGTCACGGTGATGTCGATAAACTGGAGTACCAGGACGTGCCTGTTCCTGCGCCCGGAGCCGGTCAGGTGCTTGTTCAGGTTACGGCAACGGCGAAGAACAACACCGACCGCAAGGCACGGGAAGGGCTGTATCCCACCAAAAAAGGCGAAATGACATCCTTCCAGATGGGCGGCAAGCCCACGCTGGTTTTTCCGCGGATTCAGGGGGCAGACATCGCCGGGCGCGTTGTAGCTGTTGGTGACGGTGTGGATGAGTCCCGCATTGGAGAACGGGGGCTTCTGGATTTCAACATCTACGCCAATGACCGCCGAGACATCAATCTCACGCCCGATTACTACGGCCACGGTGCCGACGGCGGTTACGCGGAATACGTAGCGCTGCCGGCTGACCAGTTCCATCACATACCCAATGCCGAACTGGCGGATGCCGAAGTGGCGTCCATGGGCATGTGTTCCTACCAGACCGCCATGCACATGCTTACCTCGGCCAACATCAAGGCCGGAGAGCGGGTCCTGGTGACCGGCGCCAGCGGGGGCGTTGGCACGGCCCTGATCCAGCTTTGCCGAATTATGGGGGCTATTCCCTATGCTCTCAGTAAACAGGACAAAGCGGCAGCGCTGTTGGAACTGGGCGCCGAGGCGGTGCTGGATCGCTCCGATATGGACAGCTTTGTAGATCGGGTGAAAGCGGAAACCGGAGGCAAGCCCATTGATGCGGTGATGGACCTGGTGGGCGGAGAGATGACCGATGTGTTCATCGACACCATGATCTTCGATATGAACGCCCGCAGCACCTACCCGCGCCTGAGTATTGCCGGGGCCAGTGGCGGCAACATCAGCGAAATCCTGTGGACCCGGATCTACCTCTATCAGGTACAGATTTTCGGGGTATCTCATGGCACCCGAGAAGAGGCGGAACAACTTATGGCCTGGATCCGGGGAGGGCAACTGAAACCGGTTCTGCACGGTGCGTTTCGGCTCTCTGATCTGCACCGGGCAGAAGAATATTTTGTGAACCGGGGTAGTAATTATCTCGGCAAGATCGTGATCGTTCCCGACTCACAATGGGAAGAACACGGCCAACCCTGGTCACTGGAGAGCGCTTGATGAAACCGGAACTGACCATTCAGTTGATGGATACCCATGCCGGCGGTGATGTCAGCCGGATCGTGACCGGTGGTATTGATCTGTTGCCCGGCGATACCGTGCGAGCGCAGATGGAGTACCTGCGGGATGACGCCGACGGTCTACGCCGGCTTTTGCTGGAAGAGCCCTACGGGATACCGGAAATGTCTGTGGATCTGTTGGTGCCGCCCACGGATCCGCGAGCTGCCGCCGGTTACATCATCATGGAAGTCATGGGCTACCCTATCTACTCGGGCTCCAACACTATCTGCACGGCTACTGCGGTGCTGGAAGCGGGCATTGTGCCCAAACAGGAAGGCCAGCAGAGTTTTATACTGGAGTCGCCCGCCGGACTGGTCCAGATTGAGGCGACGGTGCACGACGGAGTGGTAGAAGCCATCACCTGTGAAGGTCTGCCCAGCTATATCCACACCTACAAGGCCACCATCGACGTGCCTTCGCTGGGCGAGATTACCTACAGTGTTGCATACAGCGGCGGCTTTTATGCGCTGGTGGATTCAGCCAGCATGGGCTTCGATCTGACCCTGGACGAAGAACGCAAACTCGCTGAAACCGCCCACGCCATTGTCGAGGCGATTCAGGCAGAGCGGGGCTTTTCCCATTATACGCTTGGCGACGTAGGGCCACTGCCGTTCCTGCACTTCATGGGCCCTGTGGAGCATGTGGCAGAGGGCTATTACCGGTCCCGCTCGGCAACCTATGTGCATCCCGGTGTGATCTGTCGGAGCACAACGGGCACCGGCACTTCCGCCCGTCTGGCGTTGATGAATTACGAAGGCAGTATCAAGCCGGGCGACAAGCTGGAAACCGTTTCCCTCAGAGAGACGGGTTTTATCGGTGAATTCACTTCTGTTGAGGAAGAGGGTGAGTACCAAGTGATCAAAAACAGCATCACCGGCAAGGGTTATGTCATTGCCCGCTCCGACATCGTGGTCAATTGCGATGATCCCATGGTGGAGTGCGGCTCCCTGCACCACATACTTTCAAGCCGCCATCCCGGGAAGATTACGCCGAAATCCTGATTTTTGTGTTTGATCCCTTCAAGGGTGCGGCAGGCCTGTCGCACCCGCTTTTCCTGCTCATAAAGCCACACAGATTTCTTCCTTTTTGGTCTAAAGTTTACCTTTACGTAAAGTGAAGCCTGTGCTAAACCTTGACCCGTGCTTTCAATGATAAAAACAACAGGAGTTGAGAATGAGCCTTCCGGAATATACCGACGTTTACAACAACTTCGATCCTGCTGCTCTGGAAGCGGACATCCTGGATGGACGTCTGGATAGCGGGCTCAATGTCTGTCACGAAATCTGCGACAAATGGGCAGATGACCCGAGTCGGGTTGCGCTTTACTACGAAACCGAAGATGGCGGTGACGGCACTTTGACTTTCGCCGAGCTGAAAGAGGCCTCTGCGCGTTTTGCCAATTATCTGAAATCCCAGGGCATCGGAAAGGGCGACCGTGTGGCTGCACTCCTGCCGCGCACTCCGGAGCTGCTGATCGTTATCGCCGGAACCCTGCGTGCTGGTGCCGTGTATCAGCCGCTGTTCACGGCCTTTGGTTCCGGGGCCATTGAGTACCGGTTTGAGCGGGCCAGCACCAAGCTGGTGGTGACCAACCCGGAGAACTATCCCAAGCTGAACGACGTCAAAGTCTGCCCGCCGGTTGTGGGTGTGAACGCCAGTGAGATTGGCGCGGACATCCCTGGCTTCGAAGAGACCCTGGCGGCCCAGTCGAGCGATTTTGAGCCTGTCATGATCAAGGGCGACGATCCGTTCCTGCAGATGTTCACTTCTGGCACCGTGGGTAAGTCCAAGGGGGTTGCGGTACCGGCCAAAGCGCTGCTGGCGTTCTACGTTTACATGAAATACGCCATTGATCTGCAGGATGGTGACAGGTTCTGGAACGTGGCCGATCCCGGTTGGGCCTACGGTCTTTACTATGCCGTGGTTGGGCCGCTGCTGATGGGCCACGCCACGCACTTCAACCCGGGTGGTTTTACCCCGGAATCCACCTACGACATGATCCGCAAGTACAAGATCACCAACCTGGCTGCGGCGCCTACGGCTTACCGTTTGCTCAAGGCAAACGATCACGTGCTGCCGGAAGGCGAGAACCTGGGCCTTCGGGTTGCCAGCAGTGCCGGCGAGCCTCTGAACCCGGAAGTGGTGAACTGGATTCGCAACCGTCACTACTGCCCGGTTAAAGATCATTACGGCCAGACCGAGACTGGCATGACCTGCTGCAACTTCCACGGTCTGGCGCATCCGGTCCGTGAAGGCTCCATGGGCTATGCCTCTCCTGGCCACAAGGTGGTCGCGCTGAACGAGAAAAACGAGGTTGTAGGCGAGGGTGAAGTTGGTCAGCTGGCGGTTGACGTAAAAGCGTCCCCGCTTTTCCATTTCGACGGTTACACCTGGGGTGAAAAGGACCCGTTCGTTAACGGCTACTACCTCACCGGCGACATGGTCATCAACCACGGCAATGGCAACTTCTCTTTCAGTGGTCGGGATGATGACATCATCACCACGGCCGGCTATCGGGTGGGACCGGCAGACGTCGAGAGCACACTGCTCGAGCACGCCGCTGTGGCGGAGTCCGGCGTTGTCGGCAAGCCGGACGAAAAGCGCGGTTCCATCATCAAGGCTTATGTGGTGATCAAGGGCGATTACGCTCTTGGAGACGAACAGGCCCTGAAAGACGAACTGCAGGAGTTGGTGCGTCGCAGGCTCTCGACCCACGCCTTCCCCCGGGAGATTGAGTTTGTCGATGAGCTGCCGAAGACTCCCAGCGGCAAGATCCAGCGGTTTGTCCTGCGTAATCAGGCCAAGGAAGAAATCGGCGCATGATCATTACGTTCGAAGAGCTGCAGGCCTTCCTTGACGAGCAGTTTCCGCAGGGGGAGGCCTACGGCACCCTGCAGAAGCTCGGGGATGGCTGGGCAGAAATGAAACTGGAAGTGGATGAGGCGCATCTCAGGCCCGGGGGCACCGTCTCCGGGCCGGCCATGATGGGGCTGGCGGATGTCACCCTTTATGCGGCGCTGTTGAGCAAGATTGGCCTGGTTCCCCTGGCGGTGACCACCAATCTGAACATTAATTTTCTGCGCAAGCCGGTGGCGCATCAGCCCATCTGGGCCCGTGCCACCATGCTGAAAGTCGGCCGTACCATGGGCGTGGGCGAAGTGTTCGTTTACTCGGAAGGTGCCGAAGAGCCGGTTGCTCACTCCACCATGACCTATTCAATTCCGCCAAACCGGTAATCCCATGCAGATTCGTGACATGATGGTGCCGATAGGCGACGGTATTGAGCTGGAAGTCAGGCGAATCCAGCACGCGGAACCGAAAGGGCCGGTGCTGGTTTTTCTCCACGAGTCCCTGGGCAGCATCGCCTTGTGGCGTAAGTTTCCGGAAAAGCTCGCGAAAGCAACCGGCTGCGACGCGCTGATCTACAATCGTCAGGGCTATGGCCATTCTTCCGATGAAGAGCTCCCGCGCCCACACGATTACCTCGAGACAGCTGGCGAACAGTGGTTGCCCCGTCTCCTGGACAAGCTCGAAATCAGGGATGTGGTGCTGATAGGGCACAGCGACGGTGGTTCCATTGCCCTCGTGACTGCCGGCACCATGGGGGGCCGTGTAAAGGCGCTGGCGACCATGGCGGCGCACATCTATGCCGATCACCTGACCCTCGCTGGTATCGAGGAAATGGCCGTACGTTACCGGGAGACGGATATCCGGGATCGTTTGGCGCGCTATCACGGCAACCGGACTGACGATCTTTTCAACGCCTGGCAGACAGTCTGGCGTGACGAAGGGTTTCAGGCGGCGATGGATTTCAGTCGCTGGCTGGCGGCAATTGAATGTCCGGCTATTATCATTCAGGGAGAAAACGACGAATACGGAGTGCCGGAGCAGGTCACGGATATCGTTGCCGGCATCGGACCAAAGGCCCGCGGCGTTCTTCTCGAGGATGCGGGGCACTCGCCACACCTGGAAAAGCAGGACCAGGTAGTAGAACTCCTATACGACTTTTTGCGTAGCGAGAGTGTACTTAAAAACTGCAATTAAGTGTTGACGTTTACGTATACGTCAATCTAATCTGGTAGTCAGATAAAACGCACAACAATAACAAAGGTAGATTGGCTCATGAGTGAACAGTACGTTCTGGAGACCCGTAACCTTGTCAAAGAATTCAAGGGCTTTGTTGCGGTCGACGACGTGAACCTGAAGGTCCAGAAAGGCCACATTCACGCCCTGATCGGCCCCAATGGTGCTGGCAAGACCACGGTCTTCAATCTGCTCACCAAATTCCTGATCCCGACCCGGGGCCAGATCCTGTTCAAGGATCAGGACATCACCACCATGAAGTCCGCCGCCATTGCCCGCCAGGGCATTGTTCGCTCGTTTCAGATCTCAGCCGTATTCCCACACATGACCGCGCTGGAGAACATCCGGGTAGCCTTGCAGACGTTCGAGGGCACCTCCTTCAGTTTCTGGAAATCCGGTAACTCCCTGCACAAGCTCAATCAGCGTTGCATGGAGCTCCTGGACGCCGTGGGCCTGGCTGAATTCGCCAACACCACCACGGTTGAGTTGGCGTACGGGCGCAAACGGGCGTTGGAACTGGCCACCACGCTTGCCATGGAGCCCCAACTTTTGTTGCTGGACGAGCCAACCCAGGGCATGGGTTCGGAAGACGTTGATCGCGTTGTGGAACTGGTACGCAAGGCTGCCGAGGGACGAACTGTCCTGATGGTTGAGCACAACCTCAGCGTGGTCAGCAAACTCTGTGATCGCATCACCGTACTGGCTCAGGGCGCTGTTCTGACCGAAGGCGATTACGCGACTGTTTCCGGCGATCCACGGGTTCGCGAGGTGTATATGGGCAGTGATGGTAGCGGCGAGCGCGGCACCACCGCCGACAACGATCAGGCGGAGGCAGCGCAATGACCACGAAATCCGACCGCGAGTACGAACAGCTGCGACTGTCCGGATTGCACGCCTTTTACGGCGAATCTCACATCCTCCACGGCATCGACATGGTGGTGAACCGCGGGGAACTGGTGACTTTGTTGGGTCGCAATGGCGCGGGCCGTAGCACAACGCTCAAAGCCATCATGAATATGGTTGGCCGGCGCACCGGCTCCATTATGATCAATGGTGAGGAGACAATGTCCTGTGCACCTCATCATATTGCCAGGTTGGGTGTCGGGTATTGCCCCGAACATCGGGGCATTTTTTCCTCACTCAGTGTCCAGGAAAACCTGACACTACCGCCAGTTGTGCGTAGCGGCGGCATGAGCCTGGAAGAAATCTACAACATGTTCCCCAACCTTTATGAACGTCGCTTCAGCCAGGGCACCAAGCTGTCCGGCGGCGAACAGCAGATGCTGGCCATGGCGCGTATTCTGCGCACCGGCGCCAACATGCTGTTGCTGGACGAGATCACAGAGGGCCTGGCCCCGGTTATTGTAGAAAAGCTGGGAGAGGTCCTGATTGCCCTGAAAAACAAGGGCCTGACCATTGTCCTGGTTGAACAGAATTTCCACTTCGCAGCACCGTTAGCCGACCGTCATTACGTTGTTGAGCACGGTCAGATTGTGGAAGAAGTCAGCGCCAACGAACTGAGTGCAAAACAGTCGGTGCTGGATGGCTATTTGGGGGTCTGATCCCGGATAGGACGAGAGCAAGAAAAGTAACAACAACCCGAACCAACGCAAGACAGTAGCGGAGATACAACAATGACAATGATGAAAAAGCTTCTGACATCAGCCGTTGCATCAGCCATGATGGTAGGCGGAGCCCAGGCGGCCATTTCCAACGACACGGTCAAGATCGGTTATCTGGCGGACATGTCCGGCACCTACCGTGACCTGGCAGGCCCCAACGGGCTGAAAGCCCTGGAAATGGCGATTGCCGATTTTGGTGGCCAGGTAAATGGCGCCAAGATTGAAGTGGTAAGCGCCGATGACCGTAACAGCCCGGATACCTCATCCAGCACCGTACGTCGCTGGGTTGAGAACGAGGATGTCGATCTCGTAGCCGGTATGGTGGCTTCCTCTGTTTCCATCGCCGTGAGCAAGATTCTGGAAGAGCACGATCGCCTCGGTATCATTTCCGGTTCAGCGGCTTCCAGTATCACCAACGAGCACTGTACCCCGAACCACATCCACTACGTTTACGACACCTATCCGCTGGCCAACGGCACCGCCAGTGCGGTCGTTAAAGAAGGTGGCAAAACCTGGTACATGCTGACTGCCGATTACGCTTTCGGTCATGCCCTGGAAGGCGACGTGACTCGCGTGGTCGAAGCCAACGGTGGTGAAATCATCGGTTCAGTGCGTCATCCGTTCCCCACTCAGGACTTCTCATCGTTCATCCTGCAGGCTCAGGCATCCGGTGCTGATGTTATCGGTCTGGCAAACGCCGGCGCCGACACCACCAACGCCATCACCACCGCCAGTGAGTTCGGCGTAACCCAGTCCGGCCAGACTCTGGCGGCACTGCTGCTGTTCCTGACTGACGTGCATGCGCTTGGCGCTCAGACGGCCCAGGGTATCCAGCTCACCACCGGTTGGTACTGGGACATGAACGATGAAACCCGTGAGTGGTCTGATCGCTTCATGGAAGAAACCGGCGTGCGTCCGACCATGGTTCACGCTGGCATCTACTCCAGCGCCATGCAGTACCTGAAAGCCGTAGAGGCCACCGGTTCTGACGATGCCCAGACTGTGCGCAAGCAGATGATGGACACTCCGATCAACGACATGTTTGCCAAGAACGGCAAGATCCGCGTTGACGGCCGCATGGTGCACGATATGTACCTGGCGGAAGTGAAGACCCCGGCCGAGTCCAAAAACGAGTGGGATCTGTACAAGATTCTGCGGACCATCCCGGCCGAAGAGTCCTACCGTCCGCTCTCCGAGAGCAAGTGCAAGCTGGTCAATAACTAAAAGCGACCGTTATGGGTTCGTCCTGCAACAGGGCAGGGCGAACCCATGAAAACGGAAAAGAATAAAGCCAAAAAACAATCCCTGTGCTGCTTCTGGAGTTAGCCCAATGTCCATGATTTTCGGCGTCCCTTTAGCTGTGCTATCCGGCCAGCTCCTGATCGGAATAATCAACGGCGCCTTTTACGCCCTTCTGAGCCTTGGGCTCGCGGTCATCTTCGGTCTGCTGAAGATCATCAATTTTGCCCATGGCGCCATGTATATGCTCGGCGCCATGACCACCGTCCTGATGTTCGACTATCTGGGCGTGAATTACTGGGTCGCCTTATTGCTGGCGCCACTTCTGGTTGGTGCCTTCGGTGTCGCCATTGAATATTTTCTGCTGCGTCGCATTGCGGGGCAGGATCACATCTACAGTCTGCTGCTGACGTTCGGCGTCGCGCTGATCATCTCGGGTGTACTGGTGAACTGGTTCGGGGTTTCCGGGCTTCGCTATACCATGCCGGACATGTTCAAGGGTGGCGTAAACCTCGGCTTCATGTTCATGCCGTACTACCGGGCCTGGGTCATCGTAGCGGCACTGGTCGTCTGCTTTGCAACCTGGTTCGTGATTGAGAAAACCAAGCTGGGCGCCTACCTGCGGGCCGGCACGGAAGACTCTCAATTGATGCAGGGTTTTGGCATTAACGTGCCGCTTCTGATCAGCCTCACCTACGGGTTTGGTGTTGCGCTGGCAGCCTTTGCAGGTGTTCTGGCCGCGCCCATCTACTCGGTGACACCGGTCATGGGGTCGGCCACACTGATTACGGTCTTCGCCGTGGTGGTTATCGGCGGTATGGGCTCCATCGGCGGCGCCATCATCACCGGTATTCTGATGGGCGTGATTGAAGGGCTCACCAAAACCTTCTACCCGCCGGCATCCTCGGCGATCATCTTCCTGGTCATGGTTCTGGTTCTTATGTTCCGGCCCAGTGGCTTGTTCGGTAAGGAGGCATAACCATGAATCAGCCAGTCAATTCCGCCGACATTCACAAGGCTATCGTTCAGGAACAGGCCGCTCAGGATCGCAAAAAGATGATTCTGAACGGTGTCCTGCTGCTCCTGCTGCTGGCGGCACCGTTCATGATCTATCCGGTCTTCCTCATGAAGATCCTGTGCTTCGCGCTGTTTGCGGTGGCGTTCAACCTTCTGTTCGGCTTCACCGGCCTGTTGTCATTTGGCCACGCAGCCTTCCTGGCCACAGGGGGCTACACCACCGGTTACCTGCTCAGTAATTACAGCGGGCTAAGCACCGAGATGGGCATCATCGCCGGTACGCTGGCGGCCACAGTGCTTGGTACTGGCTTTGCGTTGCTGTCGATTCGTCGCCAGGGTATCTATTTCGCGATGGTAACCCTCGCGCTTGCCCAGCTTGTGTTCTTCTTCTTCGTCCAGTCTGAATTCACGGGTGGTGAAGACGGTATGCACGGCATTCCCCGTGGCGAGTTGTTGGGCTTCATCAATCTTGAAGACAACCTGAACATGTATTACTTCGTCCTGGCGGTGTTCATCGCCTGCTACCTGTTGGTACAGCGTATCGTCGGTAGTCCGTTCGGCCAGGTGCTGAAGGCGATCAAGCAGAACGAACCCCGTGCCGTCTCCCTGGGCTACAACGTGGATCGCTACAAGGTGCTTGCGTTCGTTATCTCGGCGGCCCTGGCCGGTCTGGCCGGTTCCATGAAGTCTGTGGTGTTCCAGCTTGCCTCCCTCAACGATGCCCACTGGCATATGTCGGGCGAGGTCATCCTAATGACTCTGGTTGGTGGTATGGGAACACTGTTGGGCCCGGTGGTTGGTGCCACCTTCGTGGTTAACATCGAGTACCAGTTGTCCCAGGGTGCCCTGCGTGACTGGGTGGACCCAATCCTCGGCGGGATCTTCGTCCTGACGGTACTGGCATTCCGTAGCGGTATCGTGGGAGAGATCCAGAAGTTCGTGAAAAAGAACCTGGGCTGACGCCTGCTTTAGCCCGGAAAACAGAAAGGGCCACCTCTGAGGGTGGCCCTTTTTGTTGTTCAACTGGCAGGGTTTCTCGGGTTAGAACTCCGCCAAACGACTGGGTGTACCCACATACACATAAACCGCTGAATCGCCGCGGAAGGCCACCTTGTGAACCGATACATTCGGTTTCCCAGCCTCAGCCGAGCTGAACCGGGTTACCATTCCTGCATTCATCCCATCCCTCGCTCTTTCCCCTTCCGTGCTTGACCAGTCATCACCCAGGCACTGTCCCATCCAGTTTACGGCCGTGTTGTACCTGGTGGTCGCCACCTCGTCGTTGGGAGTATTGCCGGAGCAGACGTAGGCGCTGTCGTTATTGGCCCAGCTCCAGACTTCGCAGTGTCCGCGGATTATCTGCTCTTTGGCATTGTAGACAGTTACCGAGCTGAAACTATTGGAGCTGCCACGGTAAGCCTCAAAACCAGAGGGGTAATCAGCAACGATGCCTTTCAGTGAGGCGCAGGGATCGTCAACGCCCAGTGACAGCGTGTTCTGAATTGAGCATCCCGCCAGGGAAAGCCCGATGATGACGGAAGTAAATTTTAAGGTTTTGGGGATTTTCATTGAGTGGATCTCTGAAACGAACGATTCAGGGAAATATAGCAAAGATTCGACTAATCTTATTTTCGACTTGATTGAACCCCGCCAAGAGACTGCCATTTCAGGGAAGACAGACGATGGAAGGCTATAAGAAATTCCGCATTGCCGTATTTTCAGTGTGTGCAGGTTTGTTGTTGGCAGGCTGTTCCGAGCCTCAGGAGCCAAAGCAAACCAGTCCCGTTGCCGTTTCCGTGGTGGTGCTTGAGGCCAGTGAAATCCGGCCTTCCCGGGAGTTTGTTGCCAGAACGGCCGCTTCCGCCAAAGCGGATATCACGCCGCGCATAGAAGCGGAAATCCGGGAAATTCTTTTTACCGAGGGCGCGAAAGTCAGCCAGGGCGACCTCCTGATCCGGCTTGAGGACACTCGCGCAAGCGCTGATCTCCAACAGGCGGATGCAGAACTGGCTGCGGCCCGCGCCGAAGTGGATTCTGCGAGCCGAAATCTGAAACGAGGGGAAGAAGTGTCGGAGAAAGGCTTCCTGTCGGCTGCGGACCTGGACAAACTCAAAGACCGCTTCAGCGCAGCTGAAAGCCGCCTTCAGGCGGCCCAGGCGGCCGTTCAGAAGGCCGGAAGTAACCTCGAGTACGCTGAAATACGCGCACCCTTTGATGGCTGGATCGGCCGCCTGAACTATGACGTTGGAGCCGTGGTCGGTCCCTCTTCTAGAGCAATAACCTCTATCCAGGTGACCGACCCTGTCTACGTCGAATTCCAGATCAACGAGGCTGACTTTATCAACTTCCGCCGCCGGGGAGCAGAATCTGCTCAAGCGCTATCCAGATCCCTGGGGCTCTATCTTACCCTGCCAGACGGCGAACGCTATGAGCAGGCTGGTGTGCTGGATTTCGCCGACGTGCAGACGGACGCCAGCACCGGCACCGTTGCGATGCGAGCGGTCTTTCCCAATCCCGACGCGGTGCTCGTGCCGGGCCTCTACGTAACGCTCCGGGTTGAGGGGCAGTCCGGAGAACCGCAGGTGCTCGTTCCTCAAGTGGCGGTTCAGGAAACCATTGAAGGCAAGTTTGTGCTGGTGGTTGATGACCAGAACCAGGTTGCCCAGCACTTTATCCAGACCGGCTCCCGGGAAGGCGCGCTGCTGGTCGTCAATTCAGGGCTCGAAGCCGGTGACCGGGTGATTGTCGAGGGCCTGCAGAAAGTGCGGCCCGGGGTTACGGTCAGTCCCGTTGAAAAACAGATTGATCAGCAAACCGGAGCGCTCATCCAGATGGGTGGGGCTGGCCAATGATCAGCCGGGTTTTTATTCATCGACCGAAGTTTGCGTTTGTTATTTCCATCCTGATCACCCTGGCCGGGTTGCTGGCGTTACGCATTCTGCCGGTCAACATGTATCCGGACATGGCCCCGCCCCAGATCCAGGTGAACGCCTCGCTTCCCGGCGCCAGCTCCCAGGTGGTGGAAGAGGCGGTTATCCGGCCGGTCGAGCAGCAGCTGAACGGCGTGGAGGGCATGATTTATATTGAATCCACCGCGTCCAGCGATGGCACGGCCAAGATCACCCTGACGTTTGAGAGCGGCACCGATACAGACATTGCCCAGGTAAACGTCCAGAACCGCGTTGCCCTGGCGGAACCGTTTCTGCCCGATGAAGTCCGGCGACAGGGCGTGGTGGTCAGCAAGCAGGCTGGCAACATGCTGATGGGTATTAACCTGACCTCCGAGCGACCGGATCTCGACGGCGTCTTCCTCAGCAACTACGCCTCCAATAACCTTGTCGAAGCCCTTGGTAGGGTGCCAGGGGTAGGCTCGGCGGAAGTGATGGGCGCGAAAGACTACAGCATGCGAGTCTGGCTGGATCCCCGCCGGATGGCCTCCCTGGATGTGACCGTCGCCGAGGTTGCGGCCGCGCTTCGTGAGCAGAATCAGATTGTCGCGGCGGGTAAACTCGGCCAGCCGCCCGTGCCTGCGGGCCAGCAGTTTGTCTACAGTATCCAGACCCGGGAACGCCTGTCAGATCCCGACGAGTTCGCTCAGACCATTCTCCGCTCCAGGCCCGATGGCGGATTTGTGCGCCTGAGGGATGTGGGGCGTATCGAGCTGGGTTCCCGTTCCTATACCTCCACCGCGAAACTGAACAATCAGGACACCGCATTCCTGGTGATATACCAACTGCCCGATGCCAATGCGCTGGAGGTCGCGGAGCGGGTAAAGGCCCTGGTTGAAGAGGCCTCAGTCAGTTTTCCGGCGGGCGTGAATTACACTGTTCTGTACGACACCACCGAATTCATCAGCCGCTCCATCAGTGAAGTCATCGTTACTCTGTTCCAGGCCGTCGGCCTGGTGATCCTGGTGGTGTTCCTGTTCCTGCAGAACTGGCGTGCCACGCTGATTCCGAGTATTGCCATCCCGGTTTCCCTGATCGGCACCTTTGCGGTTATGTCAGTGCTTGGCTATTCCATCAACACCATCACGCTGTTCGGGCTGGTGCTGGCGATCGGCATCGTGGTGGATGACGCCATTGTGGTTATCGAGAATGTGGAACGCATCCTTGCGGAAGAAAAGCTGCCCATCCGCGAGGCGGTCACCAAGGCGATGGCGGAAGTCACAGGGCCGGTAATTGCCACCACGCTGGTATTGCTGGCGGTGTTCGTGCCTGTTGCGTTCATGCCCGGAATAACCGGCAAGCTTTACCAGCAGTTTTCGGTCACCATTTCGGTTGCTGTGATCATCTCCTCAATCAATGCGCTCACACTGAGCCCGGCCCTGTGTGTTGCGCTGCTTGGCAGGAGCGGGGAAAAGGCCATTGGCTGGCTCCGGCCGTTCGAGGTGGCGATCACGCGGACTACCAGTGGCTATTCAAAGCTGGTTGTGCAGCTCCTGCGCAAAGGGGCGCTCGTTGGCGTTGCCCTGGTGGTGATTCTGGTTGCCGGTGCCGGCCTGTTCAAATCAGTGCCCTCGGCGTTCGTCCCGCCGGAAGATCAGGGCTTCCTGTTTGTGGATGTGCAGTTGCCCGATGCTGCTTCCCTGGAGCGCACGGAAGCCGTGCTAACCAAAGTAACGGACATGGTTCTGGAAGACCCGGCAGTAACGGACTTCATTACGGTATCCGGCTTCTCGCTGCTGGGTGGCGCATCTTCAAACAATGGTCTTGGCATTGTGATGCTGAAAGACTGGGAAGAAAGGGAAGATGCCAGTCTGGGTCTGGGGGCGGTCATTCCCAGACTGTATTCCAGGCTCTGGACAATCCCCGAGGCACAGGTGATGGTCTTCAATCCGCCTCCGATCCCCGGGCTGGGAACCTCATCCGGCTTCGACTTCCGCCTTCAGGATAATCAGGGCAGGGACGTCTCGGAGCTGGCGCAGGTTATGAATGGCCTCATCTACGAGGCCAACCAGAGTGAAGCGCTTTCCCGGGTATACAGCACCTACCGCGCGAACATTCCGCAGTACCTGCTGGAAGTCGAGAGGAACAAGGCCAAGGCTCTGGGTATTGAGCTCTCCGATATCTTCTCTACCCTGCAGACCCAGCTTGGCTCGCTTTACGTGAACGACTTTACCCGTTTCGGCAAGAACTACCGTGTGCTTCTGCAGGCCGAAGGCGAGTTCCGACAGCGCCCCGAAGACCTCTCCCATTACTTTGTCCGCAACCGGGATGGCGACATGGTGCCGCTGACCACGCTGGCCTCGCTCAAACCCGTGCTCGGGCCCTCAAGCATCCAGCATTTTAACCTGAAGCGCTCGGTAACCATCTCTGGGGAGGCGGCGCCCGGCTTTGCCAGTGGCGACGCCATTGCGACCATGGAAGAGCTGTCACAGAGCCTGCCTCAGGGGTATGAGTTCAGTTGGGCCGGCCAGAGCCTACAAGAGATTCAGGCGGGTAACCTGGCGGGGGTGATCTTCCTGCTGGCCCTGGTGTTTGTGTACCTGTTCCTGGTGGCGCAATACGAAAGCTGCACCCTCCCGGTGGCGGTGCTCGGTGCAGTGCCACTTGCCCTTGCCGGCGCCATGGCGGGACTCTGGCTGGTGGGGCTCGCCAACAACATCTACGCCCAGGTGGGCCTGGTGCTGCTGATCGGACTCTCCACCAAAACCGCGATTCTCATTGTGGAATTCGCCATGCAACTGCGCCAATCGGGCATGTCAACCGCGGAGGCGGCCCAGAAAGCCGCTGTCCTTCGCTTCCGGGCGGTATTGATGACAGCTCTGTCTTTCGTGCTTGGCGTGCTGCCGCTGGTCTTTGCCAGCGGCGCTGGTGCGGCAAGCCGGGTTAGCCTCGGTATCACGGTTCTCAGTGGCATGGTTGCCGCCACCGTTTTGGGTACATTGCTGGTGCCGGTGTTTTACAAGTGGATCCAGTCTGTTCGGGATCGCCGCCAACCGGCGGCATAGTCTGCTGATAGTTCAGGCCGAATGCCGGAAAACAAAGGCATCCATGGCCAGAACACCGTGTTCGATCCCGCCATCAATCAGCACGCCGGATTGCTGCTCCCCGGCCGCACCGGCGGCCACCAGCAAAGGCAGAAAATGCTCGGTGGTCGGGTGCGCCCGCCTGGCATGGGGGGCCTCCTCCAACGCTGCTATCAGCTGCTGATGGTCGCCGTCCTGCACTTTGGCTCGGACCCAATCCGTGAATTCCCTCGCATACCCGGATGCGTTCGGGTCACCCCAGCGAACGTCGTGCAGATTGTGGGTAAGGCTGCCTGATCCGACAATAAGCACACCCTCATGCTCGAGTGGCTGCAGGGTCTGGCCCAACCGCCAGGCTGACTCAGGGTCAAGATCCGTTGGCATCGAAACCTGGAACACCGGCACCGAGTGATCGGGAAAAAGGTGCATCATTGGCACCCAGGCCCCGTGATCCAGCCCCCGGGCCCCGTCAGCCCGGACGCTCCAGCCCTCAGCTTCCAGCAACGACAGGGCGGTGTGCGCCAGGTCCGGGTGCCCGGATGCCGGATACTCAAGATCATAGAGTTCGGCTGGAAAACCGCGAAAATCATGAATAGTCTCGGGTGTTCCGGAAACGCCTACCCGGATTTCCGGCGTCATCCAGTGGGGTGAAACCACCAGCACAGCTTCGGGCGTGGGAAGGCGTTTGCCCAACTCGGTCAGGGCCGGGCCAGCCAGGCCCGGCTCCAGTGCGAAGGTGGGAGCGCCGTGGGAAACAAACAGACTCATGATTGCTCCTCCGGGTTGCGGTGGTGTTATCTGGCTGCAATCGCGCGATCAATGGACGCGCGGCCTGCGCCGCTGAATACCAGGGATACGGATACGGCGAGCAAAGCCAGGCCAAACTCGTACCCATTGTTGCTCATGAACAGGCCGTTGCCGATATGAACGCTGAAAATAGCGATCAGCATGGCGAATGCCAGTACCGCGCTGGCAGGGCGAACCAGCAGACCGATGATCAGAGCCAGGCCACCAAAGACTTCCGCACCGCCGGCCAGCAGGGCCATCAGGTAGCCGGGGCTGAGCCCGATAGAATCCATCCACTGACCGGTACCCTCCAGCCCGTAGCCGCCAAACCAGCCGAACAGTTTCTGGGCACCATGGGCGGCGAAAATGATACCGACAGGGATCCGGAGGGCCAAAGCGCCCCAGCCTGCGTCAGTGCTGATCAGTTTGTTCAGGAATGCGTTGTTCATGATGAATCTCCTTGGGGTGTGTTTTGAACATGCGAATACTTTACAAATATCAATAAACGGGATAAACGTAGCTTTATTGAATTAACTGTTCCGGAATTTGAGACAATGGATCGATTGTTGGAGATGCAGACGTTCTGCAACGTGGTTGAGGCCGGCAGCTTCGTCGCTGCATCAGAGAATCTGGGAATGTCCAAGGCCGCTGTCTCACGCTATGTCAGCGAACTGGAAAGTCGTCTCGGGGTCCGGCTGCTGCAGCGGACCACCCGCCGCCTGTCGCTCACGGGGGAGGGCGAAGTGTTCTACGTCCGGTGCCGGGAATTACTGGCCGGGGTTGAGGAGGCCGAAGCAGAAATAACCGCCCGCAATGATGTCGCAAGGGGCACGTTGAGGGTGAATGCGCCGGTCAGCTTCGGAATAAGCCACCTGGCGCCTTTGTGGGGAGAATTTCACGCCCGCTATCCGGATGTGGAGTTGTCGATAGATCTCTCGGACCGGCTGGTGGATATCGTCGAGGAGGGTTTTGATCTGGCCATCCGGATTGCCACGCTGCAAAGCTCCACGCTGGTCAGCCGACGTATCACCTCCACCCGGCTCATTGCCTGCGCCTCGTCGGATTACATCGCCACCCACGGCGCCCCCGTCAAACCGGAAGATCTGGCCAGCCACCGGATCATCGGCTACAGCAACTTCACCACCGGCAACGACTGGCCCTTTGAAGGCCCCGATGGCGCCACCAGTGTTCGCGTAAGGCCATGGATGTACGCCAATAACGGTGAAACCTGCTGCGCCGCCGCTGTGGCCGGGCAGGGCATCGTTCTGCAGCCCGGGTTCCTGGTGCATAAAGACCTGGACGCCGGAAGGCTGGTGGAACTGATGCCTGACTACCGTTCCACCGAGCTTGGCGTTTACGCCGTCTATCCCACCCGCAAGTTCGTCACACCCAAAGTCCGGGTGCTGGTTGATTACCTTGTCTCTGCCTTTCCCGATGCCCTGTAAAGCCACAGGTGTGGCCTTCGCGCGCTAGGCGTCCGGTGTCTGCAGGCGCTTCCGTTCAGCGCGGCGCATCAGGTACCAGGCGATAAACGCAATCAGAGAGACAGCCAAAATGATCAGTGTGGCGAGCGCGTTGATCTTCGGCGAAACGCCCATCCGCACCGATGAAAACACCACCATCGGCAGCGTTGTCGCACCCGGCCCGCTAACGAAGCTGGCAATAACCAGGTCATCCAGCGAAAGGGTGAAGGCCAGCAACCAGCCAGACACCAGCGCCGGGGCAATCACCGGCAGGGTGATGACGAAGAAGGTTTTAAGCGGGGTGCACCCCAGGTCCATGGCCGCCTCCTCGATGGAGCGATCCACTTCCTGTAACCGGGCTGACACCACCACCGCCACATAGGCACTGCAGAACGTGGTGTGGGCAATCCAGATCGTTGCCATGCCCCGATCCACGGGCCAGCCAATGGTCTGGGCCATCTGCACGAACAGCAGCAACAGCGACAGGCCGGTGATAACTTCCGGCATAACAAGTGGCGCGGTAATCATGCTGGACAGCAGCGTGCGCCCGCGCATCTTCTTGAAGCGGGTGATCACGAACGCGCACAGTGTGCCCAGGCACACCGCCATGCTCGCAGAGTAGAAGGCAATCCGCAGACTCATCCACACCGCCGACAGGATCTGTTCATCCCGGAACAACTCGCCGTACCAGTGGGTGGAGAAACCGGCCCACACCGATACCAGCCGTGACGCATTGAACGAATACACGATCAGCACGAACATCGGCAGGTACAGGAACAGCAGGCCCAGGACCAGCATCACCTTCGAGAAACTGAACGAGCGGGACTTAACCATGCTTTTCCATCTCCCGGGCCTGGAACCGATGGAACAGCACAATCGGCACCAGCAGTAACAGCAGCATCACGATCGCCAGGGCCGAGGCCACAGGCCAGTCGCGGTTGTTGAAGAATTCTTCCCACAACACCTTGCCGATCATCAGCGTGTCTGGTCCGCCCAGCAGCTCCGGAATCACGAATTCGCCCACCGCGGGAATAAACACCAGCATGGAACCGGCCAGAATGCCGGCCTTCGACAACGGCAGGGTGATGGCCCAGAAGGTGGTCAGGCTGCGGCAACCAAGGTCTGATGCCGCTTCCAGAAGCCGCACGTCCAGTTTCACGAGATTGGTGTAGATGGGCAGCACCATGAACGGCAGGTAGGCGTAGACAATGCCCAGTACCACCGCGAAGTTGGTGTTCAGCATTTTCAGGGGTTGCTCGATCAAACCCAGCCACATCAGAAAACTGTTCAGCAGCCCCTGATTGCCAAGGATGCCCATCCAGGCATAGACCCGGATCAGGAATGAGGTCCAGGAGGGCAGCATCACCATCAACAGCAGCACCAGTTGCCAGTGCTTCGGAGCCCGGGCCATGGCATACGCCATGGGATAGCCAATCAGCAGACACACGACTGTGGCCAGAAAAGCGGTTTTCACCGATCCCCAGTAGGCTGCGATGTACAGGCTGTCGGACAGCAGGAACAGGTAGTTCCCGGTATTCACCACCACCGACAGGGTGTTGTCCACCCAGCGGAAGACGGGCTCGTAAGGAGGGATGGCCATCACCGCCGAGGTCAGGCTGATCTTCAGCACCAGCGCAAAGGGCAGGAGAAAGAACAACAGCAGCCACAGGAACGGGATGCCGAACACCACCCGGCGATTGAACAGGACTGCACGCACCCGCTCGGTCAGAGAGGTGGGTAAAAGTTTCCGTCTCATTGGCTCAGTTCCAGAGCAGGATGGGGCTGGAGGCTTCCCAGGATACGAATACCCTGTCGCCCCAGGTTGGCCGCTCACCACGGCGTTCGACGTTCGCCATGGTCGCCTGAACCCGTTTGCCGCTGGCCAGCTTTACGTAGTAAGACGTGATGTCGCCCAGATAGGCGATGTTGTCCACCGTTCCGCAGCTCCAGTTGTGCTCGCCGTCCGGTTTATCCGGGGTCAGGTAGATCTTCTCTGGGCGAAGGGCCACCAGTGTTGCGGTACTTTCCGCCGGCGTGGTCACGCCGCGATCAATAAAAACCGGGGCGTCCAGCAGGTCGCTGGTCAAAGTAACGCTGTCGGCCTCGTCTTCCCGGATGTGGGCCTCGAAAATATTCACCGAGCCAATGAACTCTGCCGTCATGCGGCTGTTCGGGCTCTCATAGATGTCGATGGGCGAGCCGATCTGGGCAATCCGGCCTTGCGCCATGATGGCGATGCGGCTGGCCATGGTCATGGCCTCTTCCTGGTCGTGGGTCACCATCAGGCAGGTGGCGCCCACGTTTTCCAGAATCTCCACCAGTTCCAGCTGCATTTCGGTACGCAGCTTTTTGTCCAGGGCGCCCATGGGCTCGTCCAGCAACAGCAGCTTGGGACGTTTGGCCAGTGAGCGGGCCAGGGCAACGCGTTGCTGCTGACCACCGGAAAGCTGCTGGGGTTTGCGCCGGGCATAGGGTTCCATCTTGACCAGCTTCAGCATGGCGGCCACCCGGTCGCGAATTTCTCTTTTCGGCAGCTTGTCCTGTTTCAGGCCCATGGCAATGTTCTGCTCCACCGTCATATGGGGGAACAGAGCATAGGACTGGAACATCATGTTGGTCGGGCGCAGGAACGGGGGCAGAGCTGTAACGTCCTGGCCGTCGAGCATGATAGAGCCGGCGTTGGGCGTTTCAAAACCCGCGAGCATGCGCAGCAGGGTGGACTTGCCGGAACCGGAACCACCCAGAAGGGCAAAGATCTCGCCCTTGTGGATGTCCAGGTTCACATTGTCCACGGCCAGCGTGCCATCAAAGCTTTTGGAGATGCCCCGAATGCTGAGTAACACCTCCGCTTGCGCGGAGGTGTTGTTGCCGTTTTCCACCGCTTAACGACCAGACTTCACGTTGGTCCAGGTGCGGGTCATCAGACGCTGGGCGTCCTGAGGCCGGCCTTCCATGATGTAGAGCTTCTTCATCACCTCATCGGTCGGGTAGATGCTGGTATCGCTCAGAATCTCCGGATCAACGAATTCGTTGGCCGGCTTGTTCGGGTTGGCGTACCACACATAGTTGGTCACGTCCGCGATGATTTCCGGACGCATCAGGAAGTTCATCAACTTGTGGGCGTTCTCAACGTTCGGTGCGCCGGCCGGGATGGTCATCATGTCGAACCACAGCACTGCACCTTCTTTGGGAATGGTGTAGCGGATCACGTTGCCGTTCTCGGCTTCCTCGGCGCGTGCGGCGGCCTGCAGGATGTCGCCGGAGTAACCGGCAGCCACACACAGGTCACCGTTGGCCAGGTCACCAATGTAACGCGACGAATGGAAGTAGGTGATGTTCGGGCGAATGGCCTTGATCACCTCGCCGCCTTTCCTGATGTCGTCGGCGTTGTTGCTGTTCGGGTCCAGGCCAATGTAGGCCATGGCAGCACGAACCATTTCCTCGCCGGAATCCAGCATGGCAATACCGCAGCCGCCGGCGGCAAGCTTGCCGGTGACTTCAGGATCGAATACCAGGGCCCAGGAATCGTTGGGAGCGCTGTCACCCAGGATTTCCTGGATACGGCCTTCGTTATAGCCATAGCCGTTGGTGCCCCAGAGATAAGGCAGAGCAAACTGGCTACGCGGGTCAACCTTTTCCAGATCGTCCATCAGATCCGGGTTGAGGTTGCTCATGTTCGGCAGCTTGCTGTGGTCCAGCGCTACGAAGGCGTTGGCAGAAATCTGCTTGGCCACGTAGTGGTTGGACGGCACAACAAGATCGTAGCCGGAACGACCGGAAAGCAGGGCGGCTTCGAGGATCTCGTTACTGTCGTAAACGTCGTAGATCACCTTGATGCCGGTTTCTTCCGTGAACTTCGCCAGGGTGTCCTCGGCGATGTAATCGGACCAGTTGTAGACACGCACTTCCTCGGCGGCAAACGCGGAAGAGGCACACAGAGACAACGCAACAGAGGCGGCCAGCGCCTGTGGCTTACACAACTTCAACATTGGATGATGTCCCTCACTCAAAAGGGATAAATACAAAACGTGCAGGACGCACGCGGTGTTGTGCAGGTCTGCTGAGGGTGGCCGCAGGTGGCTGTTGTCCCGGGAAGGACCGGTCGCCGCCTTTTGACTCCTTTAAGGCTTGTCCTGGAAACGGCGGTGGGGAACCTGCCGAATTCTCGCGATATTTATCATGAGATCGCGGAATGCGCTACGGAAATTTTCGCTGACCGATTCGGAGTTATGCGTATGCGGCGCGCGCTTTGCTTCAGAACAAAGGCGCGTTCGGGGTATTCCTATTCAAATCAGTCTTGTATGCAGACTTCCTGGCTCCGTGCAGACAGGCTCCGCCATTTCTCTGTGTCGCTGTCGCGTACCTGCTCCAGGTAACGAAAAACATCCAGGAAATGCTTCCGGGTCGCACCCATGGCCTGAGCTTCTTTACGGTGCATGCCGGAGAGATAACGTAATGCCTGGTATTCCTCAGAGCCTTTGTCCGCAGACTCGCTGATAACAGCCAGGTGGGAAGAGCAGAAAATGTGGGCGTTGCGTTTATTAAAGTCGACCGGCTCAGCCCAACTGCCGGTGCTGAAAGTGGCTAGAATCAGGGTCAGGCCTGCGAGAGTTTTCATGGAACGTGGCTCCCTTGCGTGGCGGTAAGTGGCTGCGCTGCTCGGTATGCAACCTCTGCATGCTATCACATCGGGACAGGACGGTTTTCCCGGGGCGGGCTTTGGGCAGCTGTCGTCTTAATTGCCCGGAATCCGGGCAAAATACGGTATGTGCGTATCTTGCCAAACGCTCAGGAAACCGGGATAAAGGAGTGTTGAAACCCCTGCGCCGGCTCCTCGGCACCAGGCCTGTTTGCGTTGTGGATGGCTTCCCTTATGGCTTCTGGTTCTTCGAGTGCCGACTCGTTCCTTCAGGCACACCCCGAACTGCAGTTTGTTGATCTGCTGATCCCGGATATGAATGGCATTGTTCGCGGCAAGCGGGTAGACCCGTCTGCGCTGGCGAAGGTTTTTGAGCGCGGTGTGGCTATGCCGGCGTCCATCTTTGCCCTGAATATTCAGGGCACTACGGTGGAAGAAACCGGCCTCGGCCTGGATATTGGCGAGGCAGACCGTGTCTGTCTGCCCATTGAAAATACCCTCACTATGGAACCCTGGCAGAAGCGGCCCACTGCGCAACTTCTGTTGACCATGTATGAGCTGGATCGCGAGACGCCGTTTTTCGCAGATCCGCGGGTGGTTTTGCAGAACATCATCAAGCGCTTCGAGGAACTGGGGCTGACTCCTGTGGCGGCCTTTGAGCTGGAGTTTTACCTGATTGACCAGGAAAACCTCGCCGGTCGCCCTCAGCCACCCAAATCACCCCTCTCTGGCAAACGCCCGGCGGGCACGCAAGCCTATTCCATTGATGATCTGGACGAATACGCAGAATTCCTGGCGGACGTGCTGGATGCCGCCCATGAGCAGGAGCTGCCAGCGGATGCGCTGGTAGCCGAATCCGCGCCCGGGCAGTTTGAGGTCAACCTGCACTACGTGGATGACGCCGTGCAGGCCTGCGACCACGCCACTCTGCTGAAGCGTCTGATCAAGAACATGGCCTACGACCATGAAATGGACACCACGTTCATGGCCAAGCCTTATCACAACCAGGCCGGCAGTGGCATGCACCTGCACGTGAGCCTGGTGGATGGCGAAGGCTGTAACGTGTTTGCCGGCGACGCCGAGCAGCCAAACGACATGCTGCGCTGGGCCGTGGGTGGATTGGTCGCTACCATGAACGACGCCATGGCCTTGTTCTGCCCCAATATCAATTCCTACCGCCGGTTCAGCCCGGAGTACTACGTGCCCAGTGCTGCCACCTGGGGCGTGGACAACCGCACTGCATCGCTGCGTCTGCCGGGCGGTGATCCCGAGGCCCTGCGAATCGAACACCGGGTCGCCGGTGCCGATGCCAACCCTTATCTGCTGATGGCTGCGGTGCTGGCGGGTATTCACTACGGCATCTCCAACAGGATAGAGCCACCACCGGTCACCGTGGGTAATGCCCATGAACAGCACGAAGCCTCATTGGTGAATAACCTGCGGGATGCTTTGCGGGAGCTGGGGCAATCGAAAGTGATGGCCGATTATCTTGGCAGCCAGTTTCTGGATGTGTTCGTCGCCTGCAAGGAGCATGAACTGAACGAATTCGAGATGACCATCTCCGATCTCGAGTATCTCTGGTACCTGCACACTGTCTGATCAATTCCGGGATAAAAAACGGCGCCTTGAAGGCGCCGTTTTTCATTTGCCGGACTGCAACGGACTATTCCGAACTACTCCAGCACCAGCCAGGTGGCCTTCAGTTCCGTGTACTTGTCGAAGGCGTGCACAGATTTGTCGCGCCCGTTGCCGGACTGCTTGAAGCCACCGAAGGGTGCGGTCATATCGCCGCCGTCATAGTGGTTAATCCACACGCTGCCGGCTCGCAGGGCCTTGGCTACCTTATGGGCGGTATTGATATTGGAGGTCCACACGGCTGCGGCCAGGCCGTAGATGGAATCGTTGGCAATGGCGACGGCTTCGTCTGCGGTATGGAACCCGATGACAGAAAGCACCGGCCCGAAGATTTCCTCCGAGGCGATGCGCATCTGGTTATTCACCCCGTCAAACACCGTGGGTTGAACAAACAGGCCGCCCGTGTTTTCCAGAATCCGCTGCCCACCTTCCACCAGGCGTGCGCCCTCAGACTGCCCGATGCCGATGTAGTCGATAATCCGATCAAGCTGGGCCTGATCCACGATCGCGCCACAGGTAGTCGCCGGGTCCAGCGGATGGCCGGGGCGCCAGGTTTTCAGGGCCTCGCATATCAGCCTTACAAACTCGGCACGAATGCTGTTCTCGACCAGCAGGCGACTGCCGGCAGTGCACACTTCGCCCTGATTGAAGGCTATGGCACTGGCCGCCTCGGCAGCGGCCTTTTTCAGGTCTGGCGCATCGGCAAAGACAATGTTGGGGCTCTTGCCACCGGCCTCCAGCCATACCCGTTTCATGTTGGATTGGCCGGCGTAGATCATCAGTTGCTTGGCCACATTCGTGGACCCGGTAAACACCAGGCAGTCCACGTCCATGTGCAGCGCCAGGGCCTTGCCCACGGTGTGACCATAGCCTGGAAGCACATTGAAAACGCCGGCGGGAACGCCCGCTTCCCCGGCCAGGGCGGCCAGGCGAATGGCGCTCAGGGGCGATTTCTCGGAGGGTTTCAGTATGACGGAATTACCAGTAGCCAGGGCCGGGGCAATTTTCCAGGCCGCCATAATCATCGGAAAGTTCCAGGGCACGATGGCCGCCACCACACCCATCGGCTCACGGGAGATCATGCCGATCTGGTTGTGAGGCGTGGGGGCAAGTTCACCGTAGACCTTGTCGATGGCCTCGGCGGTCCAGCGGATTGCCCGGGCGGTGGCCGGTACATCCACATTCCTGGCGTGGTTGATGGGTTTGCCCATGTCCAGGGTTTCCAGCAGGGCAAGCTCGTCGCCGTGGGCTTCGATAAGCTCAGCGAACCGGAGCAGCACCGCCTTGCGTTTTGCCGGTGCCAGCTGGCTCCAGATGCCCGCCTCAAAGGCGGCCCTTGCAGCCCTAACGGCCTGGTCGGCATCGCTCTGATCGCAACTGGCAATAGAGGCCAGCTCGCGCCCGTCAATCGGGCTGACCGAGGTAAACGTCTCGCCGTTGGCCGCCCATTGATAGGCGCCGTTCAGATAGGCGCGGCCCTCCAGAGTGAGGTTTGTGGCCAGGGCCTGCCATTCGGCCTGGCTGGTCGGTGTGGAAGAGCTGACGGGTTGATTCATGGGCGCCTCGCAGGCTGTAGAGTTGAGCAATCATAGCAGCACTTTTATCCCCAGGCGCCGCCCGCGATATAGGTATAAGAACGTGTCTTTCCGAACGCGCGGCGCTGGCATAGACTTCCTGCGGCGCGCATCGTTGCAGCCTGATCCTGAACGTCTCTATCACCTTTTCTGGCGTCACATAATGATCGAGTATCCCCCGGTTCCCTCGTATTACGCAGCTTCCGCCAACTCGGCCCCTGTGCGCCCGGCGCTGCGAGGGTCTTGCGAGGCCGATGTTTGCGTCGTCGGTGCCGGCTACACCGGCCTTTCGACAGCGTTGTTCCTGGCGGAAGCTGGCTTCAGGGTGGTGGTTCTGGAGGCAGCGACGGTCGGCTGGGGTGCTTCGGGGCGCAATGGCGGCCAGATCGTTAACAGCTTCAGCCGGGATCTGGACAGCATCGAACGACAGACCTCTCAAGTCCACCTGAAACTGCTGTCCGAGATGGCCTTTGAGGGCAGCCAGATCATTCGCCAGCGGGTGAAGAGTTACGGCATTCGGTGCGACCTGAAAGAAGGTGGTATTTTCGCAGCGCTCAATCCAAAGCAGCTCAGGCAGCTGGAATCTCAGCAAGCGCTGTGGCGCCGGTTCGGTTACGACCAACTGGAACTGTTGGATAGGAATGCCATCCGTTCCCGCGTGGGCACGGAACGGTATGTCGGCGGCGCCATTGATCACACCGGCGGCCACATTCATCCGCTCAATCTGGCTCTCGGCGAAGCCGCGGCCCTCGAGTCGCGCGGCGGCCTGATTCACGAGCACTCCAGGGTAACCGGCGTCGTCCCCGGGAAAACCGTAATCGTTAAAACCGACATGGGCGAGGTGAGGGCGCAAACGGTTGTCCTGGCGGGCAACGCCTATCTTGGCGGCCTGGTGCCAGAGCTCGGGGCCAAATCCATGCCCTGCGGCTCGCAGATTATTGCTACCGAACCGTTGGAGGAGGCTGTTGCCAGGCAGTTGCTGCCGAACGACAACTGCGTCGAAGACTGCAACTACCTCCTGGACTACTTCCGGCTGTCGGGTGACAACCGCCTGATCTACGGCGGTGGCGTGGTCTACGGCGCCCGCGACCCGGCTAACATCGAACGGCTGATTCGCCCGAATATGCTGAAAACCTTCCCGCAACTGGCGAATGTGAAGATCGATTACGCCTGGACCGGCAATTTCCTGCTGACCCTGTCGCGCCTGCCACAGCTCGGGCGCTTGCACGAGAACGTGTTCTACTCCCAGGGTTGCTCCGGCCATGGGGTTACCTTCACACACGTGGCAGGCAAGGCATTGGCACTGGCAATCCAGGATCAGGCGGAACGGTTTGATGCGTTCGCCAGCCTGCCGCATTACCCGTTCCCGGGTGGGCGCGCCTTCCGGGTGCCGTTGACGGCGATGGGAGCCTGGTACTATGCGCTGCGGGACAGGTTGGGCGTTTGAGTCCCCGGAAAACTGTGAAACGGTACCCGTTTCATCAACGTTTAAATTTGTAATCAGTCGGCCCGCTATTGGCTCCCGGCCCACAGCCGGGATTCAAGCGAATTGTAAAAAGACTCGTTAAAACAATGGCCTATGCTCGGGGGTTCGGGCTCCATGCTGTAACCTTCCATCACAACGTGTATCCCTCCGTAAACGCCAATTTTCTGACGTAATCCCGCCGAAAAATCCGGAACTGCGCCGCATATAACCGAAAACTGCCGCTGTAAGATTCGCTCAAATCCGTCAAATAAATGGTGTGAGTCAATGTCAAATTGCGGCAAAAAATTAACGAAGCAAGGACTGCTGATGTTACCTGCGGTCGTTCTGCTTTCGGGCTGCGGTCTGGACATTACGAGTGAAGAGAGCACCACGGCGGCGCAGGCTGCTCCCGCGACGCCTGAGCCCACAGTCCAGATCGCCGGCGCGGCCGTTAAAGGAATCATTCAACAAGGCCTGGTGGTTGCAAATCGGCTTATTGCCGACAAAGACGGCTACTACGCCCCGCAGCGTCAGGCAGCCAAACCGGTATTAACCGCAGACGATGGCAGCTATACCTGGCAGCTTCGCGGTAAGGCCGAAGGCTGGGCGCTGGTTGAGCTTTCTGCGGACGGCGGCACTCGCATGGTCTGTGACGTTCTGCCCCAATGCGATCAGGCCGGTGCCGAGCCAGTGCCGTTTGGGCAGGTAATGCCGCTGGATAGCAACTTCAGTCTGTTGGGTGCTGGCGATTTGCGGAACGAAACGGTAAACCTTACGCCGCTCACCCACCTGGCTGTAAAACTGGCTGAGCGCAGTTCAGAAGGTCTCTCACCGACAGCGATTTCCAGCGCTTACACCACCGTTGAAAACTGGTTCGCCCTTCCGGCCGGTGCGTTGCGCCTGACTCCCCCCGACCTGACGAATCTGGACGGAATGACCGGCGTAACCGCCGATGCCATTCAGGTGGCGATTGCCAATGCGTCATTCCTGGCGCTGGTCAATGACAACGCCCAGTGGGATTCGATTTCAGCTGTCCTGGATGACGTTACTTCACAGGTCAGTGCCACCGGCCAGATCAGCGTTATGGGCGATGGTACCAACGTGGCACTGGCAGATCTTGTCAGCGCGGCGGCCTTGCAGTCCTCAGAATTGCAGAACGTGGTGAATTCAAGCGTCATTAGCCAGAAGCTGGTGGTGGTCGAATACCGCAATGTACAGCGCTTCAAAACCATTGCCGATGTTAACGAAGAAAGCAATGCCGACGTCGCCGATTCCGGTGATACCACCGACGGAACCACTGGCGGCGATGAAACCGCTGGAACTGATTCCGGCAGCACCACTGACACCTCAACCGATACCAGCACCGATACCTCGACCGATACCTCAACAGGTTCAACCGACGAGCAGGTTGCCGGTACAACTGAGCCCGATACGTCAGGTGACTCGACGTCAGGCGGTGATACAACCACCGATACAACGACTGATACAACCACCGACGAAACCGTAGCGGACACAGGAACAGACACTGAAACCAGCGAGCCCGTCACCGAGACGACGCCTGAGGAAACCGCTCCTGCAAACACAGCACTGCTGAGCTGGACCGCGCCGCTGACCCGCGAAAATGGCGACAGCCTGGCCATGGGTGAAATTGCAGGCTTCGAGGTGGTCTACGGTACCAGCGCTGAAAACCTCGACCAGAGCCTGGCCATTGGTGACGCCTCCGTCGACGAGCTGCTGGTTGATGAGCTGACTGAAGGCACCTGGTACTTTGCTATCCGTACCCTGGACACCGATGGTAATCGCAGCCGGCTGTCTGAAGTGGTCTACAAACAGATCTGATTTGGCGGTAAAAGGCAGCGACCCCCTCTGGGGGCTTCGCTGCCAGCCTGCTACTATGTGCTGGTCCATTGCTCCATACCAGGTACATCATGGCCGGTTCAGACTACTCCCGCACTCTCCTTGAAGTGATCCCTGACGCCAGAGACGGCTTTACCCGCACTGAAAGAATCATTCTTTACGTCCTGCATGAAACTCAGAAAGAGCTGAAGGGCCGCAATGTCCCGACCGCCATGCTGTATGGCAGGGTGCTGGAATATGTGGACATGAGCGAGGCGGATCTTCATCTCTATCTGGACCGCCTGGGCGTAAAGGGAGACGGGATGTGACCATCGATTTCAGTCCTCTCTATCCCAAGCTGGTCAATCTCATACTCGACACGATCTTCGTGGTGGACGAGTCTGGCCAGATCGTTTTTGTCAGCGAAGCGTGCCAGCGGTTGCTCGGTTACTCGCCTTCGGAAATGATCGGAACACCGCTGCTTAACTACATTCACCCGGAAGACCAGGAGCGCACGCTGGCTGCTGCCCGCAGGGTAATGAGTGGGCACACCCACACGGACTTCGAAAATCGCTACCTGCACAGGGATGGTCATGCCGTGCATATCCTGTGGTCGGCTCGCTGGTCTGAGGAAGACCGTCTCCGGATTGCGGTGGCTCGGGATGTCACCGCATTGCGACGGGGAGACCAGACCCGCAACGCGCTCTACCGGATCTCCGAAGCAGCTCACGAGGCAGAGACGCTCCGCGATTTGTGCGATGGTGTTCATTCAATTATTGGTGAGCTTTTCCCCGAGTCCGATCTCTACCTGGGTTTCAATCAGTCGCACTCCGGTCGGCTCAGCTTGCCCGACTGGCGCACGAAGAGCGGTTGGATCGACTGGCAGGTGGCCCCGGGATCGGCTCTTGAAGACGTCATCCATACCCGAAAATCGTCTATGGCAGTGCGGGATCCGGCGCATCCGGGTTTGGGAATGCACCCTCAAACCGGCTCGGAGGTTGCCAACTGGCTGGGGGTGCCTCTGGTTTTTCACGAGTCCACCATGGGCGTCCTGGTTATTGAGCGTGGTACAGCGGCCGTGTCCTTTGATGAGGCCGACAAGTCACTGCTGGAGTTCGTGGCAACCCAGGTTGCGACGGTTGTAGAGCGCAAGCGTTCGGAAGAAAACCTCCGATTCCTGGCGCATCACGACGGGCTTACCGGGTTAACCAATCGTTCCCTGTTCTACGATCGCCTGGAGACCGCGCTGCGATCAGCCAGCCGGAACGAGGGGCGGCTGGCGCTGCTGTACCTCGATGTGAATGACTTCAAGCAGATTAACGATACGCTGGGTCATGAAGCCGGCGATGAACTGTTGATCGAGATGGCCCAGAGGCTCAGGGACTGCACCCGTGGGACAGATACTGTCGCGCGGATGGGCGGTGATGAGTTTACTGTTCTGCTCACCGATGTTCATGGGCGTGGGTCAGTTGAGAATGCCATAGCCAAGATTCGCGAAATTTTGAGTTTGCCGGTTGCCATCGGTGGCAAAACGGTTCGCGTTTGCTGCAGTATCGGTTCGGCCGTGTATCCGGAGGATGGTGAAACCGCCCGGCTGTTGTTCAGCAAGGCCGACGCGGCCATGTACGCGAGCAAGCGTCAGTCAGAGTAGCGCTGGCTGCATGCGCCAGATGTGCAGGCAGCCAGACCGTGGGCGATTATTTCGCGGTAATGGTCGACATCACCAGCTTGCCGTCCTTTTTGATCGGGCCGTCTTCCTTGGCGCCCAGGGTGTATTCAAAAATACCGGTTTTCATCCCGCCGTCTTCGCTGTGAACCATCAGCATCAGCATGTCACCGGATTGCACTTCCTCGGTCAGGATGGCGGCGACGTCCATGTTCATGCCTTTGCGCAACGGCGCGTGGGCGACAACAGGGCCCGGCTTCATGGATTCGTCGGTGCGGTGAACCACCAGCCACCCATTCTGTTCGGCAACCACCTTTCTGGCAGATACAACGCCGTTGGCAACAGACTGATCGTTGGTCCAGACACCGGCCTTGTGTTCAGCGGCCAACGCTGAACCGGTTGCGAAAGCGCCGGAAACCAGGGCGGCCAGAAGTGCGGAAGTTTTTGCGTGCTTGATCATTGCGTTCTCCTGAGTGTCAGTGTTTCCCGCCCGTTGGGTTGTTTTTGGGCGGGTTAACTGCAGCTACGGGAGCCGATGCGCAAAGTTTCAGGCACGGAAGATTTTTTTGGCACCTGCCTATTAATTGTTTCCGTCGGTGGGGTAGAGGTAACCGTGAATCGCCGGTCCCGTGGGCTGTCCGGTGGGTGAGCCGCCTTCGGGCTCGACGCTGATGCCGAACGTGGCCTCCTTGAGCAGGGCAGGGTCGTAATTGCTCAACGCCCCTTCATCCAGCGCGAAATCGTTGCCCAGAACGCCCACGGAGCGGGGGTTTGGGCCTAGCTCGTCGGCCTTGATCCACAACTGATAGGATTTTCCGGGTCTTGGCTCGGCGGTGACCGGCCGGATGTTGAGCCGTTGCTCCTTCAGGTCCACCGTCAGCAGGAAGGCCGGCTGCTCATCGTTGTTCTGGAAAACCGCAACAAACGACTGGGCTTGAGGCTCGGGCTGCGGCTGGAACGCCAGAATGGCCACGAGAACCAGGGCGGCCGCCGAGGCAATCGCCGTGCTCCAGCGCCAGCGGTTCAGCTGGCTGCGCAGCGCAACCACGTTTGACGTTTCGGCAGCCTCTCGAGGCGTCGATTCCACCCGGTCCAGAGCCTTCTCGATTTTTGCGAACAGCGCCGGTGAGGGCTGAACGGGCTCGGTTTCCTCGGCCAGCTTACCCAGGCGCTCTTCCCAATGAAGAATCAGCGCTTCTACCTCCGGGTCCTCATTGCGTCGGCTTTCAAGATAGGCCCGCTCCGAGGCTGGCAATGTGCCCAGAACGAACTCTGCAACCAGCATGTCCAGGTCGTCGCGTTCAGTCATGATTCGAGGCACCTTTTGAGCTGTTTCAGGGCGCGGTGAAGCCAGGTCTTTACCGTGTTGACCGGCTGTTCAAACTGGCTTGCCAGGTCCTCCCGGGACCATCCGTTAAGGTAGGCCAGGCGCACCATGTCCTGTCGGTCTTTTTCCAGTTGGTCGATGCAGTGATTCAGTTGAGTTGCCGCCCGCTGGTCTTCCAGCTGTTCCTGAGCTGATGTCTGCCGGCCTGGCATCTCATCCAGCTCGTCGCTGTTCGTGGTGCGTCCGGCGGGGTGTTTGCGCAGCTCATCAATGGCACCGTTACGGGCAATCGACACCAGCCAGGTAATCGGCGAGGATTTGCCGTCCTGAAACTGCTCGGCTTTTTGCCAGATCTTGAGATAACTGTCCTGGATAACATCGTCTGCCCACCCTCTGTCTCTGAGGATACGCAACACGGTGCCCAGAAGTTTCGGCGCTGTTGCCTGGTAGAGGAGGGCGAAAGCCTGGCGGTCTTTTTGAGCGACGCGGTGAATCAGCTCAGCAATACGCTCCGGGGTGTCTGGGGGCGCCTGAAAACTCTGTGCATCATTGGGATTGTCTGGGAGCTGATCGGGGTCAGGCTTCATGGGGCCTCAGGCTTTAATGTCTGATCAGCAGGTTACTGCTTGGACTGCTTATGCTCAACATGAAATTACGCTGGCGGTGTTACCCTGCATGTCAGTTTGGGCCGGATTCAGCCTGATTTCGCTGCTTGCGCCACCGCACCGGTGGCATGCCGGTCCAGCGTCGGAATGCACGGTAGAATGTGCTGACTTCCGCAAAACCCAGCGCTTCGGCGATTTCCGGCAGGGAAGAGGAGGAATCGGCAACCGCCTGCAGGGCCTTCTCTCGGCGTACGTCGTCGACCAGCCCATCAAAGGTCTGGCCCTGTTCCCGGAGCCGCCGGGCGAGGCTCCGTTCGCTGATGCCCAGGGCCTCCGCGGCGTCTGCCCGGCGTGGCAGAACCGGGCCTATCCGGGCAGTGAGCCATCTTCGTATTTCCGGCACCGAGGCACTGTTTATAGAGAGCGCGGCCAGGCGGGCGGTAGTGTAACGCTCGTGCACCTGCGCGAGCTGAGGATCGGCCTGGGGCAAGGGCTGGTCAAGAACGGCGTTGTCTATCTGTACACCGCTGAACGCCTGCTCGAATTCAACAGGACAATTGAACACGGTCTGGTACCCGGCCAGCGGCCCCAGCCGGGGTTGGCTGAACTGCACCCTGGCCGGTTGCATTCGGGTGCCTGTAACCCAGCTTCCAAAGCCGACCACCGAAGCCAGCACCGCCTCGATCTGATGGGGACTGAATGCAAGCCGGCCCTGTCGTGGATGGTAAACCAGCCAGGTCGCGGCGTTGCCGGCGACCACCTGGAAACGCCCACCATCGGAGATCAGCCGCTGAAAACGCTGAACCATCACGATGGCCTCCCGCAGGGTGGCCGCAGACTGCAGTGCAAACCCAACGCCACTGATGCTCATCGGGGAGAACTCCGCACCCACTTTCAGACCAAAACCGGGGTCACCGGTGCAGCGTTCGGCAGCGTGCCAGAGCCGGGTAATATCGTCGATCGGCCAGCGCTCCAGTTCGCAGGCAGAGTGCGGAATACCCGCCGCAGCCAGCAGTTCTTCAGCTGGCAAAGACAGCCTTTCCGCAGCACCGATCACGGTGTTGACCCAGCCAATGGAAACTGTGGCCTCTATTGTCAATTTTGTTGGCCTCTGAAGTCAATTTTAAAGCCATGGTACCGGTATATCTTTAAAGCTGACAACTCATTGCGATCAGGTCGGATGCGATATGGCCAAGGTGATTTCCTCGGATATTCTGGTGGTCGGCGGCGGGCTGGCCGGCATTGTCGCGGCTCTGGAAGGCTTGCGCGCCGGCAAGTCGGTAACCCTCGCGGACCGTGACACGGAAGAACGCATGGGTGGCCTGGCGCTGTGGGCCTTTGGCGGCATGATGCTGGTGGGCACGCCACTGCAGAAACGCATGAAGATTGCCGACACACCGGAAATCGCCCTGGAAGACTGGCTCAGCTTTGGCGAGCTGGCCCCCGACGATGAATTGCCTCTGCAGTGGGCCCGTTACTACGTGGAGCATTCACGCTCCGAGGTCTACGACTGGCTCAGCAACGAAGGCATCAAGTTCCTGCCCGCCGTGAACTGGGTTGAGCGCGGCCGGTTCGGCGATGGCAACCGTTTGCCCCGCTACCATGTGGTGTGGGGCACCGCCAGAGAACTGGTGCGTTGCCTGATGACGGCGCTGCACCGGGAGAACACCAGCGGCAAGCTCATACTTCTACACCAGCATCGCATTACCGAACTGGACCACGAAGCGGGAAAGGTCAGCGGCGCCCTGGCCATCAACGAAGCCACCGGTGAGGAAGTCCGCTTCGCGGCGTCGGCCGTGGTTCTGGCCACTGGCGGCATCAACGGCAGCCACAAGGAATGCCGCGCCAACTGGCCGGTGGATCGCCCGCAGCCCACCCGCATGTTGAATGGGGCCCACCCCTATGCCGATGGCCGCATGCATCACTGGGTGGCCGACACCCTCGGAGGCCGGATTACCCACGCTGGCGAAATGTGGAATTACGCGGCCGGTTTTCCGCATCCGTACCCCCACTTTCCGGGCCACGGCCTGTCCACCATTCCCTGTAAATCCGCCCTGTGGTTGAACCATCGGGGCGAACGGATTGGCCCGGAACCCCTGGTGACCGGCTTCGATACCCACTGGCTGTGCCAGCGCGTGGCCGAACAGGAAAAGCCCTGGACCTGGCACCTGCTTAACTGGCGCATCGCCGCCAAGGAATTTGCCATCTCCGGCGCCGAGCACAACGCCCGCATCCGGGATAAACAGTTCCCCCAGTTTGTGAAAGAGCTGTTGCTGGGTAACCACGCCCTGATTCGGCAGATGCGGCATGAAAGCCGGGATTTCCTGGTGGCGGACAGCCTGACGGATCTGGCAGGCAAGATGAACGCGCTGACCTGCTCCAACGACATCAGCCCGGCAACACTCAAGGCCACCGCGGATGCCTTTGATGCCAACTTCGCGGCAGGCACCAGCCTCCACGACGACCCCCAGATCCGGATGATCCAGCATGCCCGGGAATGGAAGCCGGACCGCCTGCGCACCTGCAAGCCGGCCCCGCTGCAGAAATCCGGCGCTGGCCCCTTTATTGCCATCCGCATGCAGCTGATTACCCGCAAGAGCCTGGGTGGCCTGCAAACCGATCTGCAGAGCCGCGTCCTGGGCACCCACGGGCACCCGGTTGAAGGCCTGTATTGTGTCGGCGAGGCGGCCGGCTTTGGTGGCGGCGGTGCGAACGGAAAACGTTCCCTGGAAGGCACCTTCCTGCCGGGCTGCATCATGACAGCCCGGGCGGCGGTGCGGGCCATCGTAGCCGGAGGCTGAATCCTGTGGGCAAAACACACAACCAAAACCCCGAACCCGGAAAGCTTGGAGAACAACAATGACAAACGGCGCTCAAGCCCTGATGAAAACCCTGGTGGATGCCGGCGTTGAGGTCTGCTTCAGCAACCCCGGCACCAGCGAGATGCACTTTGTGGCCGCCCTGGATGACGAGCCCAAAATGCGGGCGGTGCTTGCCCTGTTCGAAGGGGTCGCCACCGGTGCCGCCGACGGCTATGCCCGCATGGCCGACAAACCTGCCGCCACGCTGTTGCACCTGGGCTGCGGGCTGGGCAACGGCCTGGCCAATCTGCACAACGCCCGCAAGGGCAAGGTGCCGGTGCTGAACATTGTGGGTGACCACGCCACCTACCACGTGAAATACGATGCCCAGTTGCAGTCGGATATCGAGACCGTGGCCCGCAACGTGTCCCCGGGTTTTGTGCGCACCGCCAAGAGCACGGAAACCCTCTGCCAGGATGCCGCCGAAGCCATCGCGGCTGCCCGCACAGCGCCCGGGCAGGTAGCCACATTGATACTGCCGGCCGATGTGTCCTGGGGCGAGGGCGGTGTCCCCAGCTCGCCCATGGCACCGCCTACACCGGAGCCGGCAGACGATGCCACGGTAGAGGCCATTGCCAAGGCCATCCGCTCCGGCAAGAAAACCGCCCTGTTGATGGGCGGCCACTCCCTGCGAGAGCCCAGCATGTTGGCGGCCGCCAAACTGGCCGCCCACAGCGGCGTTACCCTGCTGGCGGAGACCTTCCCCACCCGCATGGAGCGGGGGGCCGGCCTGCCTTACATCGAACGAATCGCCTACCTGGCGGAGCTCGCCACTGTGCAGCTGACCGATATAGAACAGCTGATCCTGGTGGATTCCAAAGCGCCGGTTTCCTTCTTCGCCTATCCCGGCAAGAAGAGCTACCTGGTGCCGGATACCTGCGAGGTACACACCCTGGCCGCCCCGGACCAGGATATTCTGGCCAGCCTCAACAAACTCAACGACGCTGTTGGTGCTAGCCAGGCGCAGCCGAAGCTCCAGCCCGAGAAGCGACCGGGCCGGCCACGGGGCAAGCTGACTGCCGAGAAAGTCTGCAAAGCGGTGGGCGAGTTGATGCCGGAGAACGCCATCATCGTCGACGAGGGCATCACCTCCAGCCTGATGCTTTCGGTGATGACTGCCGGCGCGCCGCGGCACGACATGATCACCCTCACCGGTGGCGCCATCGGCCAGGGCCTGCCCAATGCCGTGGGTGCAGCCGTGGCCTGCCCGGACCGGCCGGTTATCGCCCTGATCGGCGACGGCACCGCCATGTACACCATCCAGGCCCTGTGGACTATGGCCCGTGAGCAGCTGAACGTAACCTCCATCATCTTCAACAACGCCTCTTACTCCGTGCTCAATATCGAACTGGAGCGGGTAGGCGCCGAAGAAGCCGGAGAGAAAGCCAAATCCCAGCTGGACTTGCGGGGCCCGGTGATCAACTTCGCGGAAATGGCTAACGGTATGGGCGTTCACGGCGTGCGGGTACACACCGCCGAGGAAATGGCAAAAGCCCTGGAATACGCCCAGAGAATGCCGGGCCCACACCTGATCGAAGCCGTGATCCCGGAATCCCTGAGTGGGGTAAAACGCCGGATACTGCCGTGGATGCTGCGCTCACTGCCCAGCCTGCCACTGTCGGTGTCCAAGGCGCTGAAGCGCAAGCTGGCGCCCTGAGGCGGGAAGTAAGGGTTAGTCTGGCCGATTGGTGGGGCTGACCCTGTCTGCCAGTGCTTCGGCAATGTAGCGGTAACCCTTCTGGCCGGGGTGATAGCCATCCCTGGCCAGAAGTTCAGGATCGGTAACCACCGGATAGTTCACGTAACGGAAGTCTTCAGGAAACTGGCGAGCCAGACGGATATAGAGGTTATCCAGCTGCCGGGCCCGCCACCCCATAACATGTCGAAGCGGCGAAGGCAGTGCCGTGAACAGATGCATCGGCGGCACGCTCAGAAGCAGAATAGGCCCTGGATATCGTGGCGCCAGCAATTCACGCAATGCCCGCAACTGCTGGCGGAAACGAAAGCGGGGCGTGAAGCCCGTGGTGTCGTTCACCCCCATGCTCAGCAGTACCACATCCGCCTCTGGCAACTCGGCGGTTTCCAGCTTTTGAATCAACGCCCCGAGCCGGATGCCGTTGACCCCGAAGGTATGCCAGGCAATGGTCTGGCCCGTGCGCTCGTGAATCTCCCTTGCCAACTGACTGGCCAGGCCCTGATCGTGGTTTTCAACACCCACGCCGGCCGCCGTGGATTCGCCAATCACCAGGACTCGCCTGGCGGGAGTACCTTCGCCATATTGGCCGCACGGAGATCCCCCGGCCTCCGGCAACCTGGGCGTTGTGCGGCGCGCCTGCTTGCCCTGATAGAGCAGTACCGGAAAGAGCAGGGTAGTCGTCAGCCAGAAAGGGAGATGCATGGGGGCTCCGGTTTTAGCTTCAGGTTAGTGAGCGACTGACTTGGAAAACAGATTGATCACTGCAACACCGGTGATGATCAGCGCCATACCAATCACAGTGGCGGCATCCAGAGCCTGCCCGTAAATCAGCCAGCCGATCAGTGCCACCAGCACAACGCCCATCCCCGCCCAGATGGCATAGGCTACGCCTACGGGAATTTCCTTCAGGGTTAGCGAGAGGAAGTAAAAGGCAATTGTATAGCCGGCAATCACCAGCAGGCTGGGCCAGAGTCTGGTAAACCCTTCACTGGCTTTCAGGCCGGTGGTGGCAATCACTTCCGCTACGATGGCAACTCCCAGAAAAATCCAGCTCTTCACAACTTACAGCCCCCATTGGTGAACAACCGCACGGCTAGACCGAACGGCACTCTGTGGCTGCGGAGTCTATCAAAAACCAGGCCGATAACGCGCGGGCTTATCCCGGCCAGAGCGGTGGCCATTGGCCGTGGAGCTTGTTGTATCGCTCGATCGGCTCGCTGCGGTAGCCGCCGGCATAGCGCTCTTTAACGCTGGGATGCACCCAGGTGCGGTTTTTTTCGGGCGGGGGTATCTCACGCACCAGCTTGCCCAGCAACTTGTACTTGCCCTTGTACTCATTGTGCTGATCGGCGTTGGCGTGGATTGCGGCAGGCAGGGAATCGTTGAACACCAGGGCGTGTTTTTGCGCCTCCTCTTTCAACCACAGCAGGGGGATATCCGCCAGGGTGCGGCCCTGTTTGTCTGGCTCGTAACCCCCGCCGACGTCCGAGTGCACCCCGGCAAACCAGACCTGGGCCAGATCGGTACCGTCTCGCGGGTCCCAGAGCGTGGGTTCGAAATCCTCCCGCTGCTCGTCCAGCGAAAGCGCGTGGCGGGCGACGCGAATGTTGCTGCCGATCTTGCAATCGTAGAACAGGTCCCGATCCTTGATCAGGCCGAAAAAAGTAAAGGGCAGGCCCAGGGCACCCACGGTATCCCACACCCCGACAAACCGGATGGGCGTGCGTTGCTCCAGCGAATATTTCGCCTTCCAGGCCATGGAGTGGTCGCCGTTGGCCTTGTGCTTCTTGGTTTTGTAGAGCTTGAACGCCTCCTCGATCCGGCTGCCGTGTTCTTTTCGCAGAATGCTGCAGTTATTGATCATCCCGCACAGACTGCGGGCCGTGTAGGCACCGCGGCTGAATCCGAATAGGAAGATCTCGTCACCCGGCTCGTAGTTGTGCACCAGAAACCGGTAGCCGTCCATCACGTTCTTCTCCAGCCCGTACCCGGTGGCGCCGGCCCGAAGTGAATCGTGGTAGGAGCCAATGCCCCAGTCATAAAACACCACCTGCTCCACCCCGTTACCGTCGGTAGGCCGGATGGCGCGGGCAAATTGCAGAACGTTGGTGGGAAAGTCCTCACCCAGGATTTCCTCCGGGCGATTCCAGGTGCCATCAAAGCAGACAGCAATGCGTTTCATGGGAGTGACCTCCAGTCGTGTTGTTTCCCGTTGCTCCACCTGGGAACCGGGGAGCAACTTTGCCCACTCTCCGGCGAATGGAAACGGCCGGTACATCCTGTTTGGTGGGTATAGATGAGTATCTCAGGTATGTGAGTGGGAGGGTAGTGCCGACAAGCTGGAGTTATACGCACGCGTTCCCAAAACTCCAGATGTCAGATGAGAAATGCCGGTAACTATCTGATAGGGTTGGAAAGTGAAGGAAATCTGGGCGGAGTTATACGCCTATAGCGGGAGCAGGAGTGGCTCAGGAGAGCGCGTATAACTCCGGCGGTAGCCGTGGTAATTGATGCTCAAGATGCTGTTTTTAATAGAGAAGCTCATTTTTTCCTGAGCGTGTTTGAATGGAGTTTTACGAACGGGTGATATACGAACGCGTTCGTATAATTAGCTGTTATGTGTAAGGAAAGCCGAACATGGAAGAGATAGGCGCAGGCATATTTGGCTGGCTGCTGAAATTAGTCGGTTTAGCTGCAAGATCAATGGTTTGGCTCGTCGTTGCGGCTTGGGAATACCTTATAGTGAATTTGGCCTGGTATTTCGGTTGGCCTATTTGTCGGGTACTGAGCGTTGGGCAATTTCCGAAAGCGGAGATCGGCAATGGTGATAATGCCTCACTGACGGAAGCAATTTTGGTTTGCTTGGTTGGTTTAGCAGTACCGTTCACCATTGCGGTGCTCCTCGCTCCGTGGGAGAACTTTGGTGCGTCGTGAATGCATGCCACATAACCAGTCGCTTAAGTATGTTCCCGGCCTAGCGGCCGTCCACCGGACGCCACTGACGTGGCGCCGCTTAGCTCAGCGTTATGCCTCACTGCACAAGAACAACATCACTGTTCAGCTCGCGAGGAAATGACAATGAACCAAACTGGTCAATGCTTGTGTGGATCGATTAAATACGACATTACAGGCAGCCCAAATTTAGTGGCTGTTTGTCATTGCAGAGATTGTCAACGCAGTGCTGGGGCACCACTTGTTGCTTGGGCTATGTTTCCTGAATCATCGGTCAAGGTCATCGCGGGTGTGCCGAAGACAATCAATTCATCCGGCGCTGCTATGCGTTCGTTCTGTCCAGAGTGTGGCACAGGGCTGTTCTACCGAAATGCCGATGTTCTGCCAGGTCTTATTGACGTTCAGACCGCCACTCTCGATAACCCGAACTCGCTACCACCCGCGGTCCAGATTCAAACGGCCGAGCGCCAAGCGTGGGTTCCCCACCTCGGCACATTAAAGGCTCATGATCGGTTTCCATCGGGCGACGAGGAGTGACGCGTAACAAGTGATAGTAGCTTGTTTCGGGCCTTCTACCCTCCACCGGACACCCATTTAGCTGCGCTACATGGCCGCAGCTAAACAAAAGCGCTAATCTTCTTAGCTGCAGATTTAGTCATTATTGGCAGCATGAAATCTGCTTGAAAAACGTTTGCTAAGGAAGGCTTACTTGGCGATAGAACAGTAGACTGGATTAGCAGCCAATTTATGGTTTCAACACCATTGCATGGGACCTAGATGCATGGAAAAAGGTCTGAGATTTGGGCGTGCTTTCTTGTTAACGTCTATCGCACTATTCACCAGTGCATGTGATCAACTGTTCACTGACCCACCTTTTGATGCAGACGGCAAGCTTACCAGCGCCGAGCTGGACCATTTTTTGGTGGGAATGAAAGAAGCGACGAACATCAGTGAAAAGGTGTACAACTGCATCAAGACACAGGCTGATCGTCGCGCCGAGATCGCTGGTGATCCGGAAACCCTCGATCCTAAATCGCTGTCGCTACCAGAGGAAAATTGGGTGCCTTTGGATAAGTCAGACAAACGGCTTATTTTGGCCCAGCTTGTCGTGACCGAGGCCAGCGTGTTCTGCACCACAGGGCGAGAAATGTGAGCGGCTAGAAATAGTACAAATTAAGAAGTACGGAGAATTCTATGCTCGAATTAAGACCCAATTGCGAGTGCTGCGACAAGGATCTGCCGCCGGACTCCAGTGAGGCAGTCATCTGCACATTCGAATGCACGTTCTGCCAATCGTGCGCCTCGGGTATTTTGGGTAACCGATGCCCCAACTGTGGTGGTAATTTCTCACCCCGTCCGATTCGCCCTGCGTCACTGCTTGGTAAGTATCCGGCGTCAACCAAACGTGTCCTTAAGGCCGGTGGTTGCAGTGCCAATTCATAACCAGTCGCAGTAGTACGCGCCCGTTTGCCGGCCTTATCGCACTTCTACCCGTTCCCGGCGAATCAGCAGCACCAATGCCAGCGCCGCCAGTGACCCCATAACAGCGGCGAAACTGACTCCCGTCGTCGTCAGGCTGGTCACGGTTGCCATCACGCCCAGGCCGATCACCGGCACCGAGATCGCGATATAGGCCACAACAAAGAAGGCGGACGTTACGGCGGCCTTCTCCGCAGTCGGGCTGGCCGACGCGATTGCACCCATGCCGGCCCGGAACGAAATACCCTGGCCCATGCCGGCAATCACGGCCCCGGTTACGAATAGGGCAAGAGACTGGGAATAGATGCCCAGTGCTATCGGAATCACGCCTAGCATCAGAGACACACAGCCCAGGGGAAGGCGCAGCCGCAGCGGCAGGGCGCCTTGCAGGAACTGGCCCAGGGTTGAGGCGATGAAAATGCTGCCGGCAACAACACCGATCAGCAACCGATTGTCATAGCCCAGCACCTTGCCCATCATCGCCGGGGCGATGGAGGTGAAGAACCCGCACATGGCAAAGCCCGCAAATCCGGCAATGGCCGCGGGAATGAACACGCCGCGAACTTCCGGTGGCACGCTCAGGCGCTGGATAGTCAGTTTTGGGTGGGCGGGTTTTGAGACAGTCTCCGGCGCTGCCCAGATGCAACACACGGCCAGCAGGGCCATGGCCGAGTGCACCAGAAAGGTCAGGTGCAGTGGCCAGGGCAAATACTCGGAAAGGGCGCCCGCAAGCATGGGCCCGAGGCCAAGCCCGCCCATGTTCGCAGCCGTGGCAAAGAAGGTTGCCTTGTCCCGCCAGTGGGGTGGTGCCAATTCAAGCACGGCCACGGTGGCCGTGCCGGTAAAGATCCCCGCAGACAGACCGGACAGCACCCGGCCGGTGAGTATCATTCCCAGCCCATTGGCCTGCCAGAACACCAGGTCGCTGATGATGGAGCACGCCAGGCCCGCGAACAGCATCGGCCGGCGGCCTATCTGATCAGACCAACGCCCCGTCATTACCAGTGCGGCGATCACACCAAAGGCATAGGCGGCAAAGATGATGGTGATCATCAGATCCGAAAAGCCGAACCTGTCCTGGTAGATGGGGTAGAGCGGTGTCGGCATGGTGGTGCCGATCATGGTCACACTGAAGGTAAAGGCCGCGCCCAGGAATATGAGTAGCGGAAGCCATGGGTGCTGCTTGGAGGAGGCCATGCCAGAGTTCCAATGAACAGTGAGAGAAAGGCCGGTTACACTATCAGATGCGTTGGGCGGAATCGAAGCATCCTGATATCAGAGACAATCGTTCAACCGCTCTTCCCGGGGTTCTGCAGATTTACACGAGGTAGATTTGATCGCCTGCATGGATGGCACCTGTGGCAAGGATATCGCCGTAAACTCCGAGGTTCTGGTCCGCATCACGCACAATACTGCGCAGTATGCTTCTATCTTCGGAAAAGCCCTGTTGTTTCCTCACCACGGCTCCACAACGTGGTGCGGCTTCACCAAGCTTGACGGTGACGTCACCAATTACTAGCGAGCGCCCGAGCCATTCCTGTTCGGCCAATCCAGATATCTCCGGCAACGTTTCAATGATCAGGTTGGGCCGAAACCGTTCCACGTTCCAGTCGGGGCCGGGGTGGATTGATCGCATATGCTTGAGGCTGGCGGTGGTGATGATGTGAAACGGGGACACCAGGAAGAAAGTCCCGAGTAACGACACATAGGTTTGCATCTCGTCAGGCAGATTATCCAGGTCCGGCAGTGGCTCGCCGGGCTCTCTCGCGAAGGTTGCTTTCAATTCAGTCAGCCATGAATGATCATCCCGCTTGAAACGCTGATAGAACTTCGAGTCACTTTTGGGGCGTAATGATTGCAGCTTGCTCTTATGGCCTACCAGTTGGGATATTTTGTCATTCACATCGCGATCAGAGCTTAGTTTAACCTCGCCATCCGGAAAGAGAATTTCCACGGTTTCCGCGTTATCAACGGCCTTGCAACGGCACTGCAACAACTCCGGGCGGAACTTGCAGCTCTGAATCTCCTGGCGGGCAACGTCCTGCACCGCAAGAATCCGATCTCCGGAAACCCCCATTGATCCGATATCTGCCCGTGTTAACGATTCGCCAGCCATTCCTTTTACAGGGTATCGCCATATGGATGAGACGGTCCCAATCCTGATCATCGCTTCCTCCTTATCCGCAATCAAAGTAAATCAGGGAGAAGCTATGGCCCATACGTCATTTACCCCATGCACCAAACTACTTCGAGGGGCGTGGCGTTGAGCTACCAGGCGCTAATGAGCTTAGCGTTACTGGAAGAGAGCGTTGCAACCAGGAGGCAAATGTCTAAGCTGCAGCTAAGAATCAACGGTTACAAATAAGCCCTCAATGGTCCATCAACTGCGTGCCGCACTGCTGTGTTCAGCTTTAAGCACGAAAGGAGAGAGCGTGCATCAATCAGCCGCCGAGTGGATTGTGTCGCTACTGAGGGAAAGGAACATTCCCTTCCTCATTTGTGGCGGGCTCGCCGCAAGGGGATATGGCTCTCAACGCGATCTGCATGACATTGATCTCTTTGTCCCTGGGGAGCACTTTTTGTCTGTGGTCCAGGCAGGGCAGCCGTTTGTATCCAAAGCGGCTGCCCACCGCCAGGAAGAGGGCTGGGACCTGACCTACGTCCAGTTCAAATATGAGGGTGTCAAAGTGGAAGTGGGTAACGCCGAGGCTGCACAAATCTTCGATGCGCAAAATAGAACCTGGATTGCGCTAAGCATCGATTTTTCTCGATACGAGACGGTGCACTTCCTCGGCCTTGAGCTTCCTCTGATGCTGAAGGAGGATCTCGTTTGGTATAAATCCGTGCTCTCAAGGCCGGTAGATATCGAGGATGTCCGGGCCATGCGGTGATGGCCCGCTTTGTGCCGAAACCGTTCAGCTTTTATCGTTTTGGCAATTTATCATCAATGTCGATGATTCGGCGGTCGTAGAAGAAATGCCCGTTTGGCTGGTAAGACTCTGGAAGTGTATTTCCGTTGGTCTTGAGCACCAGAAGCTGTGAAACCAACCTCCAACCCATAGCGTTGGTGTTGTAGAGCACCTCGCCACAATCACGACAAAACACGCGTGTCATCCGCTTGGAAGGGTGTTGGTACGTTCTTACACTCGACTCACCCCTCGTCACCGAAACCTGATCCGCTTCCCAGGCCAGCACAGAGTGATAGGGAACCTGAAGCAGTTCCCGGCAATCCTCACAGTGGCAGAACGCATGGACTTTCGGGGCTCCGGTCACGGTGACTTCCACTTCGCCGCAGTCGCAATGAACTTTATGTGAATCTGTCATGATGTGCTCCGCGGGCTCGGAATCTGCGCCTGTAGATGGGCTTTGAACCGCTCGAAGTCTTGCTCCACCTGCGGGTTTTTCATCACGTCGTAGCAGGCGAAGGTCTCCAGGGCCTCCATGCCGAAGAAGCGGAAATTCATGTGCATGGGGAAGAGCAGGTCGTCCACGCTTCCGCCGCGGAAGAGATACTCATCAGGATTATTGAATGCTTCTTCGGGGGCATTGAAGGTGAGCGATAGCAGGTATTTTTTGCCTTGCAGCGTGCCGCCATTGCCGTAATTTGCCTTGGGTGCCTCTTCGGTGCGGCCATCGCCGTTGCACAACGCTCCGCCCATACCGGCGGTGTAGACTTCATCCATGTATTTTTTGAAGCTCCAGGGCACGCCCATCCAGTTAACCGGGGTTTGCAGCAGGATGATGTCTGCCCACTGGTGGTTTTCCAGCTCCTGGTCCACGTCCCAGCCTATATCGACTTCCACGATTCTTGTCTGATGCCCGTCGGCAGTGAGCAACTCGTCGGCCATCTGGACCAGAGTTCCGTTGAGTTTGCCTTCTGCGAAGGGATAGTAATGGTGCGCATTGATGATGAGAATATTGCTCATCGGAACCTCCATCTGTGGTAACAAATATACCGCTGGTATACTATGGTTACCTGCAAACGGTGATCAATTAGTATACTTTTAGTAACCTGCCTTCAGGTGCTGGAGAAAAGATGGAAAGTCGCGTAGAAACAGACCATTACGGCCGGAAAAAAGTTTTCAATGCCTGCATGGAACCCTGCGCCATCGAGAGGGGCATGCGCATCATTGGCGGAAAATGGACTGGCTCCATCATTTACCATTTGAAAGACGGCCCGGTGCGCTTCAATGACCTTGCCCGCATGCTTGGCGGTGCCAGCAAGAAGATGATTGATCAGCGTCTCAAGGAGCTTGAGTCGCGCGAGATGGTGGTGAGAAAGGTCATCAATGACCGGCCAGTCGCGGTAACCTACGAGCTGACGGAGTTTGGCCGCAGCGCGCTGAAGATTCTTGATGACCTCAGGATTTGGTCAGAAAAACACGATCTCGCATAGGAAATGCTTTATTGGGCGGCACTGGTCTCTGGTGCAGCACTTCGGTCACGAAAATAATATTTACGACTGGGCTACTTGTTCGCGATGTTGCGGGTGTCTCAGTACCAGGCGATAGAGAAAAACCGATGACTGTTCATTCTGGTTCGTGCCTTTGTGGCACCGTGAAATTTGATGTAGAAGGCGATTTCGAGAACTTTTACCTGTGTCATTGCCAACACTGCCAAAAAGATACGGGTTCCGCGCATGCAGCCAATCTGTTTTCACAATCCGCCAAATTGACCTGGCTGGCCGGTGAGGATGCCGTGACCTCCTTTACGCTTCCGGGCACCCGCCACAGCAAGAGCTTTTGCAAGCGGTGTGGTTCCGCACTGCCAGGCATTCAGCTTGAAGGTTTGCTTGTGGTTCCAGCAGGGTGTCTGGACACTGAAGTCTCCATAAAGCCAACGGCGCATATTTTCACGGCGAGCAGGGCAGCCTGGGATGAGGCGCTTGAAGAGGTACCCGTGCAATGACGGAACTCCCACAGGTGGCCGGCCTGTCTACGGAACAGCTTCCAAATATTGAACATCACCTTGACCGTCGCTATCTCCAGCCCGGGAAGCTACCCGGCGCGCTGACACTGGTTGCCCGGCGAGGGGAGATTGCCTATGTGAAAGCCCAGGGGCTGATGGACGTGGAACGCAACAAGCCGGTGCGCCGGGATACGGTGTTCCGCATCTATTCCATGACCAAGCCGATCACGTCTATCGCCATGATGCAGCTTTATGAGCAGGGGCGGTTTTTACTGGATGATCCCGTACACAAGTATATTCCTGCCTGGAGAAACCTGCGGATTTACAAAAGCGGGGTTTATCCGAACTTCCTGACCACGCCTGCATCCAGCACCATGACGATTCGCGACCTGTTCACGCATATGTCCGGCCTGACTTACGGATTCATGCAGCGCACCAACGTTGACGCTGCCTACCGTGAGCTCAAGCTGGATGGCAGCCGGAGTATGTCCCTGGAAGCCCTGGTTGATCACTTGGCAGAGCTGCCGCTGGAGTTTTCCCCGGGCACAGCCTGGAATTATTCGGTCAGCACGGATGTGCTGGGGTATCTGGTGCAGTTGCTGTCGGGTAAGCCGTTTGATGAGTATCTGCGGGAGCATATCTTTGAGCCTCTGGACATGCCTGACACCGGCTTCCAGGTTCGTGACGATCAGCTTGACCGCTTCGCTGCCTGCTATCAGTACCAGGCTGGTGATCAGTTCACGCTGCAGGATGACCCCGAGACGTCTCCCTTCCGGCGCAAGCCCCAGTTTATGTCTGGCGGCGGCGGGCTGGTTTCCACCATCGACGATTATTTCCACTTCGCCCAGGCACTGTGTCAGGGTGGCGAGTTCCGGGGGCGGCGGATTATTGGTCGAAAAACTCTGGAATTCATGTGCCGTAACCATCTGCCCAACAATCAGGACCTGCCGGGCCTGTCTGTTGGTGCATTCAGTGAGACCCCTTTTGCCGGGACTGGCTTTGGTCTGGGTTTTTCGGTAAAAACGGACGTCGCCAAATCCCAGACCAACGGGTCGGTCGGTGAGTACGGTTGGGGTGGCCTTGCGAGCACCAACTTTTTTGTCGATCCCGTAGAGGAACTGGTGATGATTTTCATGACGCAACTGATTCCGTCGTCCACCTACCCCATCCGTCAGGAGCTGCGGGCGATCGTTAACGGAGCGCTGCTATGAACACAGCTTCAACACCCTATCCAATCGGCACCCCTGGCACTCCTTGGGGCGAGGCAGAGCGCGCCGAGTGGTTGTCACAACAGACCCGTCATCGCAGTTACGAGGCGGAGGTGTTGAGTGTGATCGAGCGCCTTGGCGCGCGGTTTGATGTGGAAGAATACGGCGGGCTGGATTACGGCCCGGATTATTATCCGCTGAAGGCGATTCGCAGCCGCGACTGGAACAACGACCTGCCCGTGGTGCTGATCACGGGCGGCGTTCACGGTTACGAAACCAGCGGCGTTCATGGCGCGCTTGAGTTCCTCGATAAGCACGCGGCGGATTATGCCGGGCGCGTGAACCTTCTGGTTGCGCCCTGTGTCAGCCCCTGGGCATACGAGCGCATTCATCGCTGGAACCGGAACGCGATTGATCCGAACCGCTCGTTCCACGAGGACAGCCCGGCCGGGGAGTCTGCCGCGCTGATGCGGTTGGTGGCGCCTGTGCGTGAGCATGTTTTGATTCATATCGACCTTCACGAAACCACCGATACCGACGAGTCGGAGTTCCGCCCGGCGCTGGCCGCTCGCGATGGCAAGCCATTCGAGCCGGCCGGCATTCCCGATGGCTTCTATGTGGTGGACGATAGCGAAAACCCGCAGCCAGATTTCCAGCAGGCACTGATCAAGGCGGTGGAGCAGGTGGCGCACATTGCACCGGCCGACGAGAAAGGCGAGATTTTCGGCTCTCCGGTGGTTGCCCGGGGCGTGATCCAGTATCCGCTCTCGCAGTGGGGGCTGTGCGCTGGCATGACCCGCGCTCCCTACCGGACCACCACCGAGGTGTATCCCGACAGCCCCCGTGTAACCCCCGAGCAATGCAATGCCGCGCAGGCCGCGGCGGTTTGTGCGGCGATTGATTACGGGTTGGCTCATCGCGGAACCGCACTTTAATCAATGTGATCGGCGTTGGCTGATTACTTGGCTAGACTTTCCGAAGAGACGTACCCTAAAACAACAAGGCAAACCCCATGGATTCTTCCGAAAAGAAGTTGGCGCTCGGTCTTTTTCAGATAATCGAGCGCATTCTGCTGTTCCTCGTTGTATTGATGACTCTTGGTGGGGTGGCCTTCGAACTTCACTCTCTATACGCCGCCCAAAGCATCAATCTCGCAGATATTCTGCTGATGTTTCTGTATCTGGAGGTTATCGGCATGGTGGCGGTGTTCTACTCGGACCGTCAGTCTGCGTCTGTTTTCCCGATTTTCATTGCTATCACGGCACTGGCGCGACTTATCATCCTGCAAGGCAAGGATATGGCGCCGGAGAATATTCTCTTTGAGGCCATTGCGATACTGATCCTCGCTATTGCCGCGGTAGTTCTGACGCGCCTCAATCAGATGCGGAAATCCGATTAGCTCGGTTCTGATAAGTAGGGCTGGGCCAGGGCCTCAAGCTTTTCTTCTCTAAGTTCGCCAATGGCGTTCCATATTTGCTCGGCAAGCTCAGGGTTAGCCGCTTTAAACTGCCGGGACAGCATCAGGTAGTAGGGTTTGGTTTTCAGGGGTGGGTCGATCCGGACAATGTCCGCTAATGGGCCAGGATTCTTGCTCAACAGAAAATCCGCCGTAACCGACTGGAGGGCGACAGCGTCCACCCGCTTTGCGACCAGCAACTGGAGGCTTTGCCTGGAACTGCGGACCTTCAATACCGACACGCCCAGGTTCTCCAGATCGTTCACGATGGAATAACCCAGCGGCGCGCCGATCTCGAGATCGGGATCTGCAAAGAGCTCGCCGTTCCATCCCAGCTCAGCATTTGGCAGGGCGTATAGATGGTAGCTGATGGTAGTCAGGCGACGTGAGGCGTCTACCTGACCATTCTGCCGGGGATACTCGCCTATGCGGGTGCGTGCATCATTGTAGGATGCATTGAATATTCCATCCACCTGGCCGGTTTCGAGCACTGCCAGGCATCGTTTCCAGGGATAGCGGCTGAACTTGATCCGCAAACCCGGTACCCGCTCTTCCAGCAGTTTGACCAGTTCCACCGCTGCGCCGGGTCTCTCCAGAACCTTCTGGGTGTCGCCCATGTAATAGGGGAATTGCGTTTTATCTTCGTAGGCAACGTGCAGGACGGTTTCCGCATGGCCAATTCGGGCTGGGCTCCAGAGAAGCAGAGTGGATAGCGCGAGAGCGAGAACTGCATGAAGACACGCTTTCATGGGCATGCTCAAAAGAGTGTAGAGACAGGAATAGCTTAGTTTGTGGCGAGGAATTTTCAATACATCTTTCCATTGAGACCGGCAGCTCTGGCATCGGGCTGGAATGTATAAGACCATGCTATCCATACTTTCGAAAAGAGGCCATTGCGGCCCGGGAGACCTGATCAATGAAGTACAAGAGTCTTGGGTTTTTGTTGGCGGTTGGCGCTTTGACGGGCTGTCAGACGTCCTCTCATGTTTCTTCCGCAGCGATGGATGGAGACGGCATTACCTGTAATGAAATCTACCAGGCATTTTCAGCCTATGAGAGCGACCGGCAATCCGCTGCGGCCTGGGCCCAGCTGGGCACCCTGATCAGTCCCAGTGCCGGGAACTACGCGGATATGGGCGTGAAAACCGCCGCCAAATACTACGATCAGATCAAGGCGGCAACGAATATCTCTCTCGCTGTGCGCGGTTGTCAGCCGGTGCAGTGACGCATGGCCGCATGCAAAACGGGTGAATCAGTTCTGCATGCGGATATCGTCTTTCCACCGGAAGCCCACGCCACCGGCCTGCCATACGCCGTCTTTGTTGAACGGGTGGGGGCCGGCCATGTTGATGTATTGGGGTAGCCCGAAATGGGGCGACAGGTTTCGCGGTGCCTTGATGGTAACCCGGTCCATGATGCGCAGTCCCTGTTGCTCTGCCGGCAGATGCGCTTCTGGCGCGGCGCGGTGGGCGACGGCCCAGTTATCGATAAATAACAGATCGCCCGTTTCATATTCGTAGCGAATTCCGTAACCACCCTCGAAGGAATCGTTCAGCAGATCGTTGTAATCGTTGAACAGTTCCTTCATGGCGGCCTCGTCCAGCAGGTGGAAGCTGTCCGCGGGTGCGGGCAGGGTCTTCAACTGGTCGAGCGTCAGGCCTTCTTCCGGCAGGCGCTCCAGCACGGCGCCGGTCATCCCCAGATGCAGCCAGACACTCTTGCGACCGGAAATCGGGTGGGTGTGAACCACGGGGTGGGTCACACTGGATGCGGAGTTTACCGACACCAGTCGTTCCCAGAAATCCTGTTTCTCCGGAGGGAGTGCGTCAAAGGCCGCACCCTGGTGCGCGAAGTGGGTACCGCCGCCATTCTCGGGCGCACGGGCCATGTAGTAGGCGCTGTGGGAGAAGGTGGCGGCTTCGAAACTGCCGTCGTTGTGCCATTGCGGGCCAACGCCGAGAATGCCCTGTCGGCCGTCATTGGAGCAGCGGAAAATATGCCGGTTGCGGCCGGGTGTTGCAGGATGAACACCATGGGTGGAATGGATCTCGCGCCCGCCCCACCATTTGCAGGCTTCAATCAGTTCATCGGGGGAAAGGCCGGCCTGGTGCTTGAATACGATGAACCCGCGATTCGCCATTTCCTCTTCCAGGGCCTTGATAGCGGGCTCTGGCAGCTGGTTGCGCACGTCGGATCCGTAGATCTCAACGCCGATAGGATCCAGTGGCTTGAGGGTTAAACCTTCCTGTTCGAGCAGTGCCACGTTATCAGGGTTCAGGGGCGCTACGGTGGAGGTGGGTTCACGGGTCTTTTCCAGGGTCTGTGCCATAACCTTCACTACCATGCTGCTCGCTTTTTAGACAGCCTAACCCGTTGGCTTTCCGGATTTCAAATACGATGTCCGTTCCGCCCGATTTCCGAGCTGGCTTCCTGCGGGCCGATGCCGGCAAGACCAAATCCCGTTTGCCTTCGTAGATGCGGCCTCTAGACTGATAGTGGTAACCAAAAACCGAGAGGAATGGCCGTGACTCCCAAATCCCTTTTGCGCCGCACAGCGGCATTGATAGCGTTCGTGATGTCCGGATCGGTAATGGCTGCTGATCCCGTGGTGGTGTCCTCCAAGATCGACACCGAAGGCTCGGTGCTGGGGCAGATGGTATTGCAGTCCCTGGAGGGGGCCGGTATTCCGGCTGAAAACAGGCTCCAGTTGGGGGGCACCAGCATCGTCCGCAATGCGATCAAGGCCGGCGAAATCGATATCTACCCCGAGTACACCGGTAATGCTGCGTTCTTTCACGATCAGGCGGATCGGGATATCTGGAAAGATGCGGATAAGGCCTACCAGGAGGCTGCTCGCCTGGATAAAGAGGCACATAACATTGTCTGGCTGGAACCCGCCGAAGCAAACAACACATGGGCTATGAGCGTGCGGGGCGATCTGGCGCGGGAAAATAACCTGGCCACACTCGAAGACCTTGCGGATTACATCAATGAGGGCGGTGCCTTCAAGTTTGCGGCCAGCGCCGAGTTTGTGGAATCCGCCAGTGCCTTGCCGGCGTTCCAGGAGGCCTATGGCTTCAAGCTGGAATCCGACCAGCTGTTGATTCTTTCCGGTGGCAACACGGCGGCGACATTGCGCGCGGCGGCCCTGAATAACAACGACATAAACGGCGCGATGACTTACGGCACCGATGGCGGGCTGGATGCGCTGGATCTGAAGGTAATGGAAGATACCGCAGGCGTTCAGCCGGTGTATCAGCCAGCGCCGATCGTGCGTGGCGAGGTGCTGGAAGCCTATCCGCAGATCCGGGAAGTGCTGACGCCGATCTTCGAATCGCTGGATCTCGAAACGCTGCAGCGCCTGAATGGCCAAGTGGCGGTGAACGGGGTACCGGCGGATACCGTCGCCCGGGATTACCTGGATTCCCTGGCCCAGGACTGAGGTTTGTCGATTTACAGCCCTGTTGCCCCGAACACCATGTCGAACCGTGTCCTGCCTGTGCTGGGGTGTCTTGCCCTGGCGCTGGTCTGGCTTTTGGACCTGGGCGTCATTCAACCCAATCGCATCGTTCCGGGTACCGGTCACGGCCTCATTTCGGCCGTTGGCGGGCCCTGGGCTGGCCTGGTGTCACTGGTTCTGGCTGGCTGCGTTCTGCTGTCTTTTCTGCCGTTGCGCCGGCGGTACCTGCCGCTTCTGGGCCTGGTAGGCCTCTCCCTGGCGCTGCTGCCCCTATTGCTTGAGGTCTTCGCGGGCCGGCACCTGCCGGAAGACGCACCTTACGCGCGGTCGTCCATCGGAGCCGGTTTCTGGTGTTTGCTGTTTTTGCTGTCGCTGATGCTGATCGAAATTCTCGGGCGCCTCGGGAGCGGGCGAGGGCTGCAGCTGATGATACTGGCCGTCATCGTTGGCAGCTGGCTGTGGATCCTTCGTGGCGGTGGGCTGGAGAGTCTGTCGCTGGTTCGGGAATTCAACGCCCGCCCCAACAAGTTCGAGCAGGCCCTGTGGACTCATCTGGCACTGGCCTTTGGCGCGGTCGGCATCAGCGCCGGTCTGGCTTTTCTACTGGCCCTGAAGATGATTCGTAGTGTGGCCTGGCGCCGTCCCATCCTTGGCGCGGTCAGCTTTCTTCAGACTATTCCCAGCCTGGCGGTATTCGGGTTACTGATCGCACCGCTCAGTGCGCTGGCGGCTGCCTTTCCAGCCCTGCAGGCCATGGGGATTCGTGGCATTGGCTGGGCTCCGGCCTTGCTGGCTCTGGTGGCATACAGCCTGTTGCCCATGGTGCGCAACACCTTCGTCGCGCTTACCGAGGTGCCGGAAAGCCTCGCCGATGCCGGGCGGGGTATGGGAATGAACGAGCGACAGCTGTTTTTCAAACTCAAGTTGCCACTGGCGCTTCCCGTGATTGTGGAAGGCGTGCGCATTACCACCATCCAGGCCATTGGCCTGACCGCGGTTGCCGCGCTCATTGGCGCCGGTGGTTTTGGCAGCTTTATCTTTCAGGGCCTGGGGCAGGCGGCGATGGATCTGGTATTGCTTGGTGCGTTGCCCACCATTGCACTCGCGCTGTTGGCAGATGCTCTGCTCACCATGCTGGCGGCCAGTCTCAAGCCGACACCGGCGACGGCCTGACAGGAGAGGGATAAGCCCGGATGATTGAACTGAAAAACGTTACCCGCCGCTTTGGCGATGCCGTGGCGGTGGACCGGATAAACCTCACGGTCGAAACCGGCGAAGTGTGCGTGCTGGTCGGCAGCTCTGGCTGCGGCAAGTCGACCACCCTGCGGATGATCAACCAGTTGCTGCCCCACAGTGAGGGGCAGATCCTGGTGGATGGTAACGATGTTACCGCCATGAACCCTGAGCAGCTGCGGTTGAACATGGGCTATGTGATTCAGGGCACGGGGCTGTTTCCACACTGGACGGTGGCCCGCAATATCGCCATGGTACCCCAGCTTCTGAAATGGCCACGGGAGCGGATCGACGAGCGCGTGCATGAGCTGCTGACTCTGCTGGATCTGGACCCGGCCACCCACGCCAACAAATATCCCCAGCAATTGTCCGGCGGGCAGGCTCAGAGGGTAGGCGTGGCCCGGGCGTTGGCCGCCAACCCCAATATTCTGCTGATGGACGAACCCTTCGGTGCGCTGGATGCCATCACCCGGGAGAACCTGCAGCTGGAGATGCTGCGTATCCAGAGTCAGCTGCGGAAAACTACGGTCTTTGTGACCCACGATATCGACGAAGCCCTGCGGCTGGCGACCCGCATTGCCGTGATGGATCAGGGCCGGATTATCCAGCACGACACGCCGGAGAACATTCTCCGGCGACCCGCCTCCGTTTTCGTGGAGAACCTCGTGGGCAAGCAGGACCGAGGCCTGAAACTGATGAGCCTGCATACCGTGCGTGATCTGATGGAGGCTCACCCTCAGCCCAGAGAGCCAGAGCCCGGCGCCGACGGCCTCAAGGAAGACGACAGCCTGCGAGTGGCTCTTTCAATCATGCTCTGGCAGAACTGGAGCCAGGTGCCGGTGTTCAATGCCGATGGCCAGGAAACCGGAACCATCACCCGTGACCGCATTATCCGGGAAGGTGCCTGATGCGGGTCTGGTTGCCGCCTGTGTTGCTGACTGTGCTCCTCTGTGCCCTCAGCGCGGGCATGCCGGCTCTCGAACCGCTTTTCGAGTGGGTGCAGCCCGATAAACAGAATGTGATCTACGAGCGGGAGAGCTTTCTCTTTCTGCTCCAGAACCATCTGATGCTGGTGGTGATTTCCGCCTTGGTTGGAACCGTCGCTGCGGTTGCCGGGGGAATCTTCGCCACGCGCCCGGCTGGGCGCGACTTTCTGCCGCTGGTTAGCCAGATCGCCTCTATCGGCCAGACCTTCCCGCCGGTGGCGGTTCTCGCCCTGGCGGTGCCGGTTCTCGGGTTTGGTGAGGCGCCGATTCTGGTGGCGCTGATTCTGTATGGATTGCTGCCCATTCTGCGCAATACCCTGGTCGGCTTGGAGGGTGTCGATCCCACAGTGAGGCAGGCGGCACTCGGTATGGGCATGTCGCCTTTTCAGGTGCTGTTGCAGGTGGAGTTGCCGCTGGCGGGCAGGGTGATCCTGGCCGGTATCCGGACCTCGGTAACCATCAACATTGCAACGGCCGCCATTGGCTCAACCATCGGTGCCAGAACCCTGGGGGATCCGGTGATCGCCGGTCTAGTCAATGGCAACACAGCCTACGTGTTGCAGGGCGCGATTCTGATTGGCATGCTCGCGCTGACGGTGGACAGCCTGTTCGAGGCCGCTGAGCGGGTCTGGGACCGCCGGTTTCTGCCCCAGACCGCAGGCTGATCGCTGGAGCAGGCCATCCGCTGCTTTAAAAATCCTGCTTTGATGTCTAGTCTGACGAAGATGGACAGCGCAAGGAGCACAGCGGAATGAAGTTTCCTTCGAGCACGTCATTTGCACTCCTCGGCGCAGCACTGATCGCGATCAGCTATGGTCTGGCGCGCTTTGCGTTCGGTCTGTTCGTCCCCCCGATCCGGGATGACCTGGGGCTGGCGCCGGATGTGATCGGTGTGATCGGTGCGCTGCCGCTGATCAGTTTCGTATTCGCTACCCTGGTTGCTCCGCTCTCGGCAAATCGGCTTGGTGCCCGCAATACCGCCATGGCCTCCGGTATTTTTGGTGTTGTTGGCCTGTCGCTGATCAGCCAGGCCGTGGGGGCCGTCTCCCTCGGGGTGGGTGTTGTTCTCTGTGGTATCTGCACGGGCCTGATGATGCCGGCTCTCACAGCCGCCATGCAGGCGCTGGTGAGACGCTCGCTCCATGGCCGGGTAAGCTCGGTGATGAACGCGGGCACCAGTATCGGTGTCGTCGTTGCTGTGCCGACGATCCTGTTCCTCGCCGGGGCCTGGCGCTATGCCTACGCGTCCTTTGCCGTGCTGGCGGTAATCGGCGTGATTGCCACCTGGTTCTTCATTCCCTCCGTATCCCGCGTTGTGCCCGCCAACGCCGCGCCGGTGCAGCCGATCAGTGCGGATCAGTGGTGGCGACTGCTCAGGCTCTCGCTGTTCGCGTTCATGATGGGCTTCGTGTCTGCCGCCTACTGGATTTTCGCACCCGACCTTGTGGTTAATCTCGGGTCCATGCCATCCGATGCCACGGCCTGGCTGTGGTTGGGGGTGGGTATCGCCGGCCTTGGCGGCGCGGTGGTGGCCGACCTGGCTGACCGGAACAACCCGCCGGTTACCCAGGCCCTGATGCTGATGACACTGGCCGCGAGCCTGGCGTTGCTGGCGGCCAGCCCCGACAACCTGATGATTTCGGCGTTTTCAGCGCTGGTGTTTGGTCTGGCCTACATGAGTCTGACCGGGCTGTACCTGATGACCGGCATTCGCCTGCTGCCGGGGCGGCTGTCCATGGGCCCCGTGCTGCCTTTCATGGCGGTGTCACTGGGCCAGGCGGCCGGCTCGCCGATAGTCGGTATGCTTGTGGGTAATGTGGGTTACGCCGATGCCTTTGCCATGTTCTGCGCCATCGGCATTATCGTGGCCATGTTGTCGCCGCTCTATCCAAGGCATCTGGAATATGAACCGGATGACGAGACCGAAGAGGATACCGGTCTGCAGGCCGCTTACGACTATCAGCTGCAGAACGAGGAGGGCGAGCCCCTGTCGCCGGTCACCGGTAAGACCGAGAGCTATTAGGGTGGATAGCCGAGAGTGTTATTCCTCGGATGTATCTCTCGGCGCCGCCCAGCTTGTGTAGCCCAGGTCCATAACCCGGGCGACTTCCTCATCGGGTATCGCCGAGAGGTCGCCCAGTTCCAGCGGGTCATAGTGGAAGGCGTACAGTCGAGACGTGAATTCGGCCACGGGCAGGGAAGCTTCACCGCGAAACTCGCCATTGCCATGGGTTGAGCAGGTAATGCCCTGGCCCCAGTTCTGGCCGCTGTCGTTGTTGGGGTTGAAAAAGTACACCCGCATCTCGTTCTTCGGGCTCAGGGCAACCCGCAGGATATTGATGGCGTGCCGGCCAACAAAGCGGGCGGCGCTGTCTGTTACAGCAATCCCTGCAGGCTGGGCGTGAATGACCGGTATGTTGCCGTTGTAGAAGGGGTGATAGCTCGCGTAGAAATGCCGGATAAACCCCTCGTAGTCTTTCACCTCGCCGGTTTTTACGTCGGCGACCACGCGAAAGCCGTGGCTGACCCACCAGCCGTAGAACTCCGGGTTGATCCAGCGATGGGCGTCGTCGTCCCGGGTTTCACAGCGGCGCCACATCTCGCCGTAGAGGCGATCAAGATGGGGTATGAGCACGAGCGATACCGGGTCCACATCCACCGGCGTGCCCTTCACCAGACCGGGTTCCAGATCGCGGGAAGAAACCTCCTGCCCTTCAAAGCGGCTCAGTACTTCGTTGTCGCGTGCTGCCCAGGCCAGGACTTGCAACAGGTAATCCGCCTCGTTTGACGCCCACATGGAGAGGCCAATGGCAGACTGGCAGGTGGGGTTGTTGCCCTGACCAACGCCCAGCGGCTGGCCCAGCAGGTTGATAACCCCGGCCAGCAGGAATACCCGGGGTGGCCGGGCATCGCCGAACGCCTCTCTCAGGGCTTGATCGGTTTCCGCAGAGGGCTTCAGTTTGATTTGCCGCCACAGGGCCTGGGCCACAGAGGGTGTAAACAGCGATCCACGCTCCAGCATCATGGTCAGGCCATAGACGGCCTGGCAGGTTTCCGGATAGATGGCCTCATCAATCAGGGCATGGACCAGATCGGTGTAACAGTAGAGATCGTCCAGCCCGGTCATGGTCAGCCCCAGTGTGTTGGGGATGAGATCGTCCTGGCCGCTGGCGCGCAGGAACCGCAGCATCACGGCGTGGTAGGGAGAGGCAAGACCGGTGTCGAACATGCTGCGGGCAAAGTAGGTGGCTTCGGAAGAGAGCGCCACGTCGTCCATGTCTTTCAAACGCTGCTCGTAAACGGCAAGGCCGGGGTCCTCGGCGCTGGCAGGTGTGGGGGCAAAGAGGGCCTTCACCAGCCGCGTGGCATCGGCATTGCGTCCGGTTTTGATGTCGGGGTCGTAAAGGCATTTGGCGATCTGCCCGATCATCTCCCGAATACTGTCGACCTGCACCGGCCCCTGGTCCAGCAATCGCCAGACTTCCGCCACCAGGCTGTCCAATAGGCTTTCATAACCGAGGTGGGAGATCAGGTACCGATAGAGTTCCTGAACGATGGTGCCAAGTTGCTTGGGTCTTTCACGATCGGCTTCGGTGAGCTGGCCAGACAGCAGGTCCAGGTTTAATGCCATCACCTGGGTGAGAAAGTGGCGTGCCTGCTCAGCAGAAATTCCGGGATGGAAGTATTTGCCACGGGTGACGGCCAGCATACGCAGTTCGCTGATCGCCTCGACAATGGTGGTAACGGCACCCGCCTCCCTCAGCGAGTGTTTGGCGAGCGCCGGTTGCAGCAGGGCTGGTCGGGCCCAGTCGCTGGTGCCGAAAATGCCGGCGGATTCGAGCGACCTTACGCGCCGGTAGATGGCGTCGAAGCCGCCTGGCAGCGTCATCAGCATCCGTGTGCGCTCCAGGAGACTGAGACTGGAGGCTTTGGGGTCCGATTTGCGGGCGCGGGCAAATTCTGCCAGCGCCATGTCGAATTGCATCAATGCCGGCTTGAGCGCAGGATCTGCGTCTTGGCGCTCCATAGCGTTGGCTCCCTTGAGGTATTACCCGCCCTGGCGAAAGCGTTGAATAAAGGCTTCAGACTCCGCGATTGACTGTTCCATATTGCGAATCAGGGAATCTACATCCTGACGGATGCTCACAAGTTCGTTTTCCAGCGAACCGATCGCCTGGGCATTCAGATTATGCTTAAGGTACAGCACCTGATCCTCAAATGCCTGCAGCACCGGTTCCATTCTGTCCTCGGCGTCGTGCATCCGGCTGATCAGCTGGCCGTACTGAACGCGGGTCTCTTTCAGCTGCTGTTCGCTACTGCGGCGCAGTGATGCGCTCTCGTACAGGCTGAGTTCGTCTTCCCATTCATCGAACAGGTCCTCGGCGACTTCTTCTACCTTGTCGATCCGGTCTCTAACCTCTTCGGCACTCGCCAGGCTGTCTTCGTAGGCATCGCTGATTTCGGCATATTGTTCCTTTAGCTCGGTGTCAGGCGTGTCCACCACACTCTGGAAACGCTCAAGCGACGAACGGAAGGTTTCCTGGGCGTCGTTCTGGCTGTCCCGGGCATCTTCAACCCGATCCACCAGGATGTCCCGCTTTTCATACCCGAACTTTTCCATGGTTTTGTAGTACACCGTGGAGCACCCGCCAAGGAGCACCGCGCTGAGCAATAGCACCCAGACACGTTGAAGGCTGATTTTTGTTTTCGAGTAGTCGGTTGCGGGGCTGGGCATAGGGGCGTCTCCGGTTGCATGCTAATCACAGAAGTGAAGCATGGCGGTGGAGCGCTGACAAGCACGTATTCGGCCTTGATTCGCTGGAGCGGAAAACGACAAACCCCGGCAAGTGCCGGGGTTTGTCGGTTCAACCAAAGCAGGGACCGTGGTTATTTCTTCAGTCCCATCTCCTCGATTGAAATCTCCCGCATCTTGAATTTCTGGATCTTCCCGGTGACGGTCATCGGGAATTCGTCCACGAACTTGTAGTTCTTCGGAATCTTGAAGTGAGCGATCTTGCCCTTGCAGAAGGCCTGCAGGTCCTCGGCTGTGACTGGCGCCGCGTCTGGAGCCAGCTTCACCCAGGCAATCAGCTCTTCGCCGTACTTGTCATCGGGAATGCCGGTTACCTGCACTTCTTCGATGGCCGGGTGGGTGTAGAGGAACTCTTCGATTTCTTTCGGGTAGATGTTCTCGCCACCGCGGATGACCATATCCTTGATGCGGCCAACGATCTGGACGTAGCCTTCTTCGTCCATGGTGGCCAGATCGCCGGTATGCATCCATCCGGCGCTGTCGATGGCTTCGCGGGTTTTCTCTTCGTTGTTCCAGTACTTCAGCATCACGCTGTAGCCACGGGTGCACAGTTCGCCGATCTCGCCACGCGGAACCACGTTGCCGGTGCCCGGATCAACGATCTTGGTTTCCAGGTGCGGCTGGGTGCGGCCCACGGTGGTGACCTGCTTCTCGAACGGATCCAGGGAGCTGGTCTGCGTGGAAACCGGGCTGGTTTCGGTCATGCCGTAGGCAATCTGAACCTCTTTCATGTTCATCTTGCCGTTGACCTTCTTCATGACCTCTGCCGGGCAGATGGACCCCGCCATGATGCCGGTGCGCAGGCTGGAAAGGTCATAGGTCTCGAATTCCGGCTCGGCCAGTTCCGCAATGAACATGGTGGGCACGCCGTACAGGGCGGTGGCCTTTTCCTGGTGCACGGCCTGCAAGACGGACTTGGGCTCGAAGCCTTCGCCGGGATAAATCATGGTAGAACCGTGGGTGATACAGCCCAGGTTGCCCATGACCATGCCGAAACAGTGGTAAAGGGGCACCGGGATCACCAGGCGGTCTTTCTCGGTCAGGAGCTGGCTCTCGCCCACAAAGTACCCGTTATTCAGGATGTTGTGGTGGGTGAGGGTAGCGCCTTTCGGGTTGCCGGTGGTGCCGGAGGTGAACTGGATGTTAATGGGGTCATCAAACTGCAGTTCGCCCTGGCGTTTTACCAGATCGTCCTGGGACACGTCGCTTGAGAAGCCGAGGAATTCCTTCCAGGTCCACATGCCGTCGTGCTTGTCTTCGTGCACATTGATCACGGCCCGCAATTCCGGAACGTGGTCGGCCTTGAGCTTGCCGGGGGAGCTTCGCTTCAGCTCCGGGGCCAGCTCGTAGATCATCTCGCGGTAATTGGAGGCTTTGAAGCTGTCAGCCGTCACCAGGGTGGTGATACCAGCGAGGTTGAGGGCGTATTGCAGTTCGTGGACACCGTAAGCCGGGTTGATGTTCACCAGGATGGCGCCGACTTTGGCGGTGGCGAACTGGGTAACGGTCCACTCGTAGCGGTTGGGGGACCAGATGCCCACGCGGTCGCCGCGTTTGACGCCAATGGCCATGAAGGCGCGGGCGGCTTCGTCGACTTTTTCAACAAACTCTTTGTAGGTCCAGCGAATGTCCTGGTGCAGGCACACCAGGGCTTCGTTGTCCGGGTATTTCTCGGCGGTGCGGTCGAGCATTTCACCGATGGTCATGCCCAGCAGGGGCACTTCCGCGGTTCCGCTGGTATAACTTGGTAGAGTCTTGCTCATATCTCTGCCTCCATTGTTTTTGTATTCGAGGGCGAGCAGGGTGGTTTACCTGCTAGCGACTCTGACTGTGATATTCGGGGTTCGGTTGCATATCGCTGGCAATCGCCACCCGGTTGGACATGTTGTAAAAACCGATCAGGTTGCTGAGATCCCAAATGCCGCGGTCACTCAGACCGGCATCCCGCAGGGCCTGGATGTCGTCTTCGGTGACGGTGGCCGGGGAGCGGGTAAGGTGGGATGCAAAATCCAGCATCGCCCGCTGGCGCTTGTCGAGTTTGGCGCTGCGGTAGTTCATCACCATGTGCTCTCCCAGCTGGGGATCGCCGCTCAGCACCCGCACGGCAGCGCCGTGGGCGACCAGGCAGTAGAAGCATTTGTTCTCGGAGGAAACCACCACGGCCACCATTTCCCGCTCCAGCTTGGAGAGTTCACCTTCGCCGAGCATGAGCTCGTTGTACAGGCGGGTGAAGCCGTCCAGCTGTTTGAGGTTCTGGCTGTAGGCGGTGAGTACGTTCGGGATCATGCCCAGCTTTTCCTGGCAGATCTGGAAGTACTTCTGAGTGTCCTCCGGCATGTCGCTGATCTCGGGAATCGGCAGATCCAGCGCGACCACATTCTTGTTGCTCATAACTACTCCTGGTTTTAACAGTTACCGCCCATTGCCTGGCCGACTTTTGAACCGTTGTGACGGTTCAGCTGGCTGCAGATCCAGTCGCCTGTGACGACCAGTTTTTCAAGATCGACGCCGGTCTTGATGCCAAGGCCGTTAAGCAGGTATAGCACGTCCTCGGTTGCGACGTTGCCCGAAGCACCCTTGGCGTAGGGACAGCCGCCGAGTCCGGCGACGGAGGCATCGATAACGCTGACGCCTTCTTCCAGCACCGCATACAGATTGGCCAGTGCCTGGCCGTAGGTATCGTGGAAGTGCGCAGCCAGTTTATCCATGGGCACGTGCGCAGCGACGGCTTCGAGCATGCGTTTGGCTTTGATCGGAGTGCCCACACCAATGGTGTCGCCCAGGGAAATCTCGTGGCAGCCCATGTCGTACAGGGCCTTGGCCACGGTGGCCACCTGCTCCGGGGCAATGTCACCTTCATAGGGGCAACCCATCACGGTTGAGACATAGCCGCGCACGGGGATGCCGTGTTTGCGTGCTTGCTCGACGACCGGCGCAAAGCGCTCGAGGCTCTCGGCGATGGTGCAGTTGATGTTCTTTTTGGTGAAGGATTCGGACGCGGCGCCAAAGACGGCCACTTCGTCGGCCTTCGCCGCGAGTGCCCCCTCAAACCCTTTCAGGTTCGGGGTGAGCGCGGAGTAGCGGACGCCAGCCTTGCGGGTGATGCCGGCCATCACCTCGGCGGCGTCGCCCATTTGTGGCACCCATTTCGGGGACACGAAACTGGCGGCTTCGATGTGGCTCAGGCCGCTGTCTGCCAGGCGGTCGATAAGCCCGGTTTTGATGGCGGTGGCGATCACCGGGCCGGGCTCGTTCTGGAGTCCGTCCCGGGGGCTCATCTCAACCAGGCGAACCTGTTTGGGAAAGGCCATCAGCCTGCCTCCTCTTCATTCACTTCAATGGCAATCAGTTCGGCACCTTCAGAAACCTGGTCGCCCTCGGCGAAGAAGATTTCAGTGACCACGCCGTCGGCAGGGGCCTTGATGGCGTGTTCCATCTTCATGGCTTCCATGATCACCAGGCTCTGGCCCGCGGTGACCTTGTCGCCAACCTTGGCCTGCACAGCGACGATGGCGCCGTTCATGGGCGCGGCCAGGCTGCCTTCGCCGGCCATTTCCTCGAAGCCGTAGCTTTCCTTGTACACGGTGCAGTTGAAGGTGTCGCCTTCGTAGAACAGCACCAGCTGGTCGTTGTGCAGGTTGCCGTGGATGCTGATGCGATGGCCGTTGATGACCGCCTGCAGGTAGTCGTCATCCAGACGGGCCGTAAGGTTGTAGACGCTGTCACCAACGAATACCTGATAGCGGTCGTCGCGCTCCAGCACCTTCAGGTCGTGAATCTCTTCGCCCACCTGCAGCTGCAGCGGCTGGGCAAACTCTGAGTTCATGCGCCAGCTGTTCTGGCGACCGAACGGCGACCAGGGGTCGGTGCTGACCACTTCCCGGGATTTGCGCTGTTCCAGAACAAAACCGGCGGCCAGTACCAGGGCTTTATGGGTATCCAGCTTGGATTTCGGGAACAGCAGTTCCCGGTGATCGTCGATAAAGCCGGTGGTCAGTTCCGCTTCCCGGAACGGTTGGGCGTCCGCCAGGGCGTGCAGGAACCGGATGTTGGTCTTCACGCCCGCGATGCGGTAGTGCTCCAGGGCCTGAACCATGCGGTTGATGGCCTGGTCGCGGGTTTCGTCCCACACGATCAGTTTGGCGATCATGGGGTCGTAGTGGATGCTGATGTCGTCGCCTTCGGTCACGCCGGTGTCGACGCGCACATGGGCGCTTTCATCCGGGGTGCTCAGGTAGCGCAGGTTACCGGTGGCCGGCAGGAAGTCCTGGTCCGGGTCTTCGGCGTAGATCCGCGCTTCCAGAGCGTGGCCCCGGGTTTTCACCTGAGACTGTTCCAGCGGCAGGGCATCACCCCAGGCCACTTTCAGCTGCCATTCCACCAGATCCTGGCCGGTGACCATTTCGGTCACCGGATGCTCGACCTGAAGGCGGGTGTTCATCTCCATGAAGAAGAAGGAGCCGTCGACGTCGTACAGGAATTCAACGGTGCCGGCACCCACGTAGTTAATGGCCTGGGCGGCGCGCACGGCCGCCTCACCCATGGCCTTGCGGGTTTCTTCGCTCAGGCCCGGGGCCGGGGCTTCTTCCAGGACTTTCTGATGGCGGCGCTGCACGGAGCAATCACGCTCGGCCAGGTAAACGCCCTTGCCTTCCTGGTCGCAGAAGACCTGGATCTCCACGTGCCGGGGCTGGGTCAGGTAACGTTCGATCAGCATGTCCGGGTTGCCGAACGCGTTCTGGGCTTCGCGCTTGGCAGCAGCCAGGGCATCGTCAAACTCGCCCATGTTGTTCACGACGCGCATGCCTTTGCCACCGCCGCCGGCAACAGCCTTGAGCAGCAAGGGGAAGCCGCATTTCTCGGCTTCGGCCCGCAAGGTTTCAACCGACTGGTCGTCGCCGTGGTAACCGGGCACCAGCGGAACGCCGGCCTTTTCCATGATGGCCTTGGCCGCGGACTTGGAGCCCATGGCAGCGATGGCCGAGGAGGGCGGGCCGATGAAGACAATGTTGTTGGCTTCACAGGATTCGGCAAACCCGGTGTTTTCCGAGAGGAAACCGTAACCCGGGTGGATGGCCTGGGCACCGCTCTTTTTGGCAATCTCGATGATCTTTTCGGCCCGCAGGTAGCTCTCGGAGCTAGGTGCAGGGCCGATGTGGAAGGCTTCGTCAGCCATGGCCACGTGCCGTGCATTGGCGTCAGCCTCGGAATAGACGGCGACAACGCGAATGCCCATGCGGTGGGCGGTTTGTATGATCCGGCAGGCGATTTCGCCCCGGTTGGCGATCAGTATCTTGCTGAACATTGTTATTCTTCCTCCGGAACCCAGTTGGCCTTGCGCTTGTTCAGGAAGGCGCTGAGCCCTTCCTGCCCTTCTTCACCCACCCGGATATCCGCGATGCGGTGTGCGGTGTCGTCAATCACGTCGTCGTTGATGGGCTTGTGGCTGACGGCGAATACCAGGTCCTTGGCGGCTTTCATGGCCTCGGGCCCGTTCATGGCCAGTTGCTGGAGCATCTCGTTGCAGCGGGCTTCCATGGCATCGACATCGTCACAGACGATGTGCACTAGGCCGTATTCCTGAGCCTGCTTGGCGGTGAATACTTCGGCCGAGATGAAGTACCGCCTGGCCTGGCGTTCGCCGATAGCGCGCACCACGTAGGGGCTGATCACGGCCGGAATCAGGCCGAGCTTCACTTCGCTGAGGCAGAAGCTGGATTTCTCGGTGGCGATTACGATGTCGCAGCAGGCGGCAAGGCCCACCGCGCCGCCGAAAGCGGCGCCCTGTACCAGGCCGATCACGGGCTTGGACAGGTGGTTGAGTACGTTCATCAGCCGCGCCAGTTCCCGGGAATCATCCAGGTTTTCCTGGCGGCTGTTCTCTGCCATGCGGCGCATCCAGCCAAGGTCGGCCCCGGCGGAGAAGTGCTTGCCTTCGGAGCGCAGGATGACGACCTTCACGCTGTTGTCAGCATTCACCTCGGTGAGGGTGCTGATCAGCTGCTGGATGATCACGTCGTCAAAGGCGTTGCGTTTGTCAGGGCGGTTGAGAACCACCTCGGCAATGCCTTCGTCGCGACGTTTGAGCAGAACTGCGGATTCGTTGTCTGTCATGTCAGTCTCCCCGATTACATCCGGAACACGCCAAAGCGTGTCGGCTTGGCGGGTCGGTTAAGGGTGGCAGACAGGCTGAGGGCAACCACTTCCCGGGTCTGGGCCGGGTCGATGACGCCGTCGTCCCAGAGGCGGGCGCTGGCGTAGTACGGGTGGCCCTGGTGTTCGTAGGTGTCGATGATCGGCTTCTTGAATTCAGCTTCTTCCTCGGCGCTCCATTCCTGGCCCTTGCGCTCCATGCCTTCACGGCGAACGGTGGCCATAACGCCGGCGGCTTGTTCGCCGCCCATCACCGAGATGCGGGCGTTCGGCCACATCCAGAGGAAATCCGGGCTGTAGGCACGACCGCACATGCCGTAGTTGCCCGCACCAAATGAACCACCGATCAGCACGGTGATCTTGGGCACGTTGGCACAGGCTACGGCCATAACCATCTTGGCGCCGTGCTTGGCGATGCCTTCGGATTCGTATTTCTGGCCAACCATGAATCCGGTGATATTTTGCAGGAACAGCAACGGGATGTTGCGCTGGCAGCATAATTCAACGAAGTGGGCGCCTTTCTGGGCGGCTTCGCTGAACAGGATGCCGTTGTTGGCGATGATGCCGACCGGGTAGCCGTGGATATGGGCAAAGCCGGTGACCAGGGTCTGGCCGTAATAGCGTTTGAATTCGTCAAACTCGGAACCGTCTACGGTGCGGGCGATGACGTCGCGCACGTCGAACTGCTTGCGCAGGTCGGTGCCGACGATGCCGTAGATTTCTTCAGCGTCGTACAGCGGTGCCTTGGGCTTGCGGATTTCCACATCCGTTGGCTTGCGACGGTTCAGGTTGGAGACGCTGCGCCGGGCGATTTCCAGGGCGTGTGCGTCGTTCTCGGCGTAGTGGTCGGCAACACCGGAGATTTTACAGTGGACGTCGGCGCCACCTAGGTCTTCGGCGCTGACCACTTCACCGGTGGCAGCTTTTACCAGCGGCGGGCCAGCCAGGAAGATGGTGCCCTGGTTGCGGACGATGATGGATTCGTCGGCCATGGCGGGCACGTAGGCGCCACCGGCGGTGCACAGGCCCATGACGACGGCGATCTGTGGGATGTCATCGGCCGACATGCGGGCCTGGTTGTAGAAGATGCGGCCGAAGTGGTCGCGATCCGGGAAGACTTCGTCCTGGCGGGGCAGGTTGGCGCCGCCGGAGTCGACCAGGTAGATGCACGGCAGGCGATTTTGCAGGGCGATTTCCTGGGCCCGCAGGTGCTTTTTCACGGTCAGCGGGTAGTAGCTGCCGCCTTTTACGGTGGCGTCGTTGGCAATGATCATGCATTCGGTGCCGGAAACGCGGCCCACGCCGGCGATCACGCCTGCTGCGGGAACTTCTTCATCGTAAACGTTGTAGGCGGCGAACTGGCCAATTTCCAGGAACGGGGAGCCGTCGTCCAGGAGGCGGTTGATGCGCTCTCTGGGGAGGAGCTTGCCACGGGCGATGTGGCGCTCCTGGTAGGAGGGGCCGCCGCCTTGCTGGATGGTGGAAACTTTGTCGCGCAGGTCGGCTACGGCCTGGGCCATGGATTCCTGATTGGCCTGGAACTCTTCGGACCGCGGATTGATTTTGCTTTGGAGTATGGTCATTTTCCCTGCCTTCTTATTCGGGGGCATCCGGGCGTGACGGCTGTTCCTCCCGGGAAACGCTACGAGCACGTCCATGTGCGCTTGACTGCGGCCATCCATGGCCGCAGACATTCCCGGGAGGAACACCCGCCACGCCCTCGGCGTACCGAGGGAGTTATCTTCCGTAAATCGATGTGATCAGCGGCTGTTTACTTGTTCAGGTACAGCTCACGGCCGATCAGCATCCGACGAATCTCGGACGTACCAGCACCGATCTCATACAGCTTGGCGTCCCGCAGCAGGCGGCCTGTCGGGTATTCGTTGATGTAACCGTTACCGCCGAGCAGCTGGATGGCATCCAGGGCGATTTTGGTGGCCATTTCGGCGGAGTAGAGGATCGCGCCGGCGGCGTCTTTACGGGTGGTTTCCGCGCCGCGGTCTGCAGACATGGCAACCATGTAGACGTAGGACTTGGCGGTGTTCATCCAGGTGTACATGTCGGCGACTTTGCCCTGGACCAGTTCGAATTCACCGATGGCCTGGCCGAACTGCTTGCGCTCGCGGATGTAGGGTACGACCACGTCCATAGCGGCTTGCATGATGCCCAGCGGGCCGCCAGAGAGAACCAGGCGTTCGTAGTCGAGGCCGCTCATGAGGACTTTTGCGCCGTTGCCAACACCACCCAGGACGTTCTCCTTGGGTACTTTGCAGTCCTGGAATACCAGCTCACAGGTGTTGGAGCCGCGCATGCCGAGTTTGTCGAGTTTCTGGTGGCGGCTGAAACCCGGAGCGTCGCGCTCTACGATGAAGGCGGTTACGCCCTTGGAGCCGGCGGAGGTGTCGGTTTTGGCGTAGATGACGTAGGTGTTCGCATCCGGGCCGTTGGTGATCCACATTTTGTTGCCGTTGAGGAGGTAGTGGTCACCTTCATCTTTGGCGGTCAGTTTCATGGAGATGACGTCGGAGCCGGCGTTGGGCTCGGACATGGCCAGGGCGCCAATGTGCTCGCCGCTGACGAGCTTCGGCAGGTATTTCTGTTTCTGTTCTTCGGTGCCGTTGCGGTGAATCTGGTTCACACACAGGTTGGAGTGGGCACCGTAGGAGAGGCCAACGGAGGCGGAAGCACGGCTGATTTCTTCCATGGCGATGACGTGCGCCAGGTAGCCCATGTCGGAGCCGCCGTATTCTTCGCTCACGGTGATACCCAGCAGGCCCATGTCGCCCATTTTCCGCCACAGGTCCATGGGGAACTCGTTGTTGCGGTCAATTTCCTCGGCGCGCGGTGCGATTTCGGAAGCAGCAAAGCCGTTGATCTGCTCGCGGAGCATATCGAGGGTTTCGCCGAGGCCGAAGTTGAGCTCTGAGTATTGTGATTTCATCGTTGGCTACCTTTGATTTCTGTCATTCATTAGTTTTCAGCCGTCTGCCTGGCTTCTTCTTTCGCCGGCGCCTGCTGTTTCTTTTTCTTCTGCAGCTCGGCCAGGGCCTCTCGGCACCGGGCTTCGGCTGTATCCATTTCCATTTCTGCCTGGGCAATGTCGTTTTTCTGCTGTTCCAGCTGAGCCCGCTTGTTTTCCAGGATGGTCAGCATCTTCAGCAGCTGTTTTTCATTGCCGCTGAGGGTTTCGTCCCACAAGTCGAACAGCTCTTTGGTTTCCGCGAGGGAAAATCCCATTCGCTTGCCGCGGAGAATAAGCTTCAGACGCACTCGATCCTTTGAACTGAAGATCCGTGTCTGCCCGCGCCGCGTGGGCCTGAGCAGCTCCTGATCCTCGTAGAAACGAATGCTCCGGGTTGTCACGTCGAACTCTTTGGCGAGCTCGCTGATGCTGTATGTCTGTTTAATGTCCATTGGGATTTCCTTTTTAGACTTAGGTTAGATAAAGTTTACGTAAACGTAAAGTAGTTTTAGGGTCCGATTTTTAACAAACAGAATCCTGAAAAGGGGAGTGAACGATGGAATTCAAAAATGTGGCAGCCATTGTAACAGGCGGTGCTTCCGGGCTGGGCGAGGGTGCGGCCCGTGCGCTGGCGGCATCCGGATGCAAGGTGGCGATCCTGGATCTGCAGAAAGAGCAGGGCCGCAATGTGGCTGAGGACATCGGCGGGATTTTCCTTGAGTGCGATGTAAGCTCCCCCGACAGCGCCGAAGCCGCCATCAACGCCGCCCGCGAGGCCCATGGCCCCTGCGGTATTGCCGTGAACTGCGCCGGTATTGCCACGGCCTCGAAGATTCTGGGCCGTGAGGGTGTGATGCCGCTGGAGAACTTCAGCAAGGTTATTCAGGTCAACCTGATTGGTACTTTTAACATCCTGCGCCTCGCCGCAGCGGATATGGCCCAGCGTGAACCCAACGCCGATGGTGAGCGCGGTGTGATTATCAACACCGCGTCGGTGGCCGCCTACGAGGGCCAGATTGGCCAGGCGGCCTACAGTGCCTCCAAGGGCGGTGTGGTATCGCTGACCCTGCAGTCGGCCCGTGAGCTGGCTCGCGAAGGCATCCGTGTAAATACGATTGCACCGGGCCTGTTCATGACGCCCATGATGGCGGGTATGCCCGAGGAAGTTCAGGAAAGCCTCGCTGCCACGCTGCCGTTCCCGAAGCGCCTCGGTAAGCCGGAAGAATTCGGCATGATGGTTGACCAGATGGTGCGCAACCCGATTCTCAACGGCGAAGTGATTCGTCTGGACTGCGCGCTTCGCATGGCGCCCAAGTAAAGCATTCAGTTGCAGGAGACATACATGACCGTGTCTGTTGATAAAGAAGAACTGGCGATGTTCCGGGATTCCGTGATCAAGGTCCTGGAAAAAGAAGTGACGCCGCACTACGAAGCCTGGGAGAAGTCCGGGCTGGTTCCCCGCGAGCTCTGGAACACCCTGGGCAATGCCGGGATGCTCTGCGTGGATGTACCCGAAGAGTGGGGTGGCATCGGTGCGCCTTTCCAGTTCTCCGTGGTGGTGGGTGAAGAGCTGGCCCGCATGGGATTCGGCGCTCTGTCCACCAACGTGATGGTGCACTCGGACATTGTGGCTCCTTACCTGAGCCACATGGGTAATGAAGAGCAACGGCAGCAGTGGCTGCCCAAGCTGGTCTCCGGCGAAGCCGTTGGTGCCATTGCCATGACCGAGCCCGGCGCAGGCAGTGACCTGCAGGCGATTCGCACCAGCGCGGTGAAAGATGGCGATGAGTACATACTTAACGGCTCCAAGACCTTCATCACCAACGGTCAGCACGCCGATATGGTCATCGTTGCCGCGAAAACCGATCCGAAGGCCGGCGCCCGGGGCATCAGTCTGTTCCTGGTGGACACGTCGCTGCCTGGCTTCAGCAAAGGCCGCAATCTGGACAAGATCGGCCAGCATTCCGGGGATACTTCCGAGCTGTTTTTCTCTGATATGCGCATCCCGGCTTCCGCACTCCTCGGTGAAGAGGGGCAGGGTTTTGTGTACCTGATGAAGGAGCTTCCCCGGGAGCGGCTGGTGATTGGCGCCCTTGGCGTGGCCGCCGCCCGTGGCTCCCTGGATCTGACCATTGCCTACGCCCAGGAGAGGGAACTGTTCGGCCAGAAACTGGCCCAACTGCAGAACACTCGTTTTGAAATCGCGCGCATGGAAACTGACTACCGGGTGAACAAGGCGTTCGTGGACCAGTGCATCGACCAGTACGACCTGGGCGAACTGGACGCGCCAACCGCCTCCATGGCCAAGTACAGCGCCACCGAGATGCAGTGCCGCGTGGCCGATGGCTGCCTGCAGCTGTTCGGCGGTTACGGTTACACCACCGAGTACCCGATTTCCCGGGCCTTTATCGACGCGCGGGTGCAGCGAATTTATGGCGGCACCTCGGAAGTCATGAAAGAAATCATTGCCCGCTCTGTGCTGGGCAAAGCCTGATTAAGTGAGGAAAACCATGAGCAACAACGACGTAGTGATTGCAGGATCGGCGCGTACCCCCATGGGTGGCATGATGGGCTCCCTCAGCTCCGTGCGCTCCCCGGATCTGGGCGCCATCTCCATCAAGGCGGCCATTGAACGCTCCGGCCTCCAGCCTGCGGATGTGCAGGAAGTGATCATGGGTTGCGTACTGCCCGCAGGCCTCGGCCAGGCCCCGGCCCGCCAGGCTTCCCGTGCTTCCGGTATTCCCGACAGCTCCGGCTGCACCACCATCAACAAGATGTGTGGCTCCGGCATGCAGGCCGTGATCATGGCTCACGACCAGATCAAGGCAGGAACCAACAACATCATGATCGCTGGCGGCATGGAAAACATGAGCCAGGCGCCGTACCTGCTGCCTAAAGCCCGTGGTGGTATGCGCATGGGCCACGGCCAGGTGATGGACAGCATGTTCCTGGATGGCCTGGAAGACGCCTACGAAGGCGGCCTGATGGGCGTTTTCGCCCAGCGCACCGCTGATAAATGCGACATCAGCCGACAGGCCATGGACGAATTTGCCATCGGCTCCCTGCAGAAATCCCTGGCAGCCATCGAAAACGGCTGGTTCCGTGATGAGATCGTTCCGGTCAGCGTTTCCGGCCGTGGCGGCGATACCGAAGTTGACACCGACGAGCAGCCGGGCAACGCCAAACCGGAGAAAATCCCGCACCTCAAGCCGGCCTTCGCCAAAGACGGTTCTGTGACTGCGGCCAACTCCAGTTCCATCAGTGACGGCGCTTCCGCCCTTGTGCTGGCCTCCGCCGCCGAAGCCGACGCCCGTGGCCTGACACCCCAGGCTCGCATCGTGGCCCACGCCACCCACGCACGTCTGCCGGCCGAGTTCACCCTTGCGCCCATCGGTTCCATCGAGAAGGTGCTGAAGAAAGCCGGCTGGAGCGTGGACGACGTGGATCTCTTCGAGATCAACGAAGCCTTTGCCGTCGTGACCCTGGCAGCCATCAACGAGCTGAAGCTGCCGGCTGACAAGGTCAACGTCCACGGTGGCGCCTGTGCCCTGGGGCACCCGATCGGATCGTCCGGTTCGCGGATTATCGTTACCTTGATCAATGCCCTGAAGCAGCGTGGTCTGAAGCGCGGTGTGGCTTCGCTTTGTATTGGTGGTGGCGAGGGCACTGCGGTTGCTATTGAATTGTTCTGATCGCTTCTCTACGTAGCCTGCCTGTTTGGGGGCGGGCTGCGGGGTGGCCGGTGAATTTTTCTTGGAAAAAGAACTCGCTTCGCTCAGACACCTTTTTCCGGCGAAAAATTCACCGGCCACCCCGCGCCGAGATACCCACGAGGTATCGCGAAATACAAATTCCCTTTTTCTCTACTTCAGAGACCCCAATCCCTTAGTTCGAAGGACGGTGGTGGGGGTACCTTTTCTGGCGGGAAAAAATGTCTGAGCGAAGCGAGTTGTTTTTCCCAGAAGAAAAGGTACCCCCATCGCCGGCCACTCCCCCAAGGCCGAAGTCCTAAAACTCCCAGAGACCCCAAGTTGACATCAGTCATGCGGCCAAACCCATGATTTGCTAGCCTTCAATGCATTGAAATTCCCCGGCATTGGAGAAAGAACCCCCGTGCGAAAGCGCCACAAGTTTATTGAGGAATCCCGCAAACAGTGGAGTTCCGAGCCTGCGTTTGTTGCTTCGATGGCCGCAGCGGCTGTGGGGCTCGGGAACCTGTGGCGGTTTCCGTACATGGTGGGTGAGAACGGTGGTGGCGCTTTTGTGGTGGCTTATCTGCTGGCGCTGATTGTGGTGGTTTTGCCCATCATGATTCTGGAAGTGTCGGCGGGGCGTCTTTCCAAGGGTAGTACGGTTCAGACCTACCGGCAGGTGAACCGCTTCGGCGTGGTGTATGGCTGGTTTGTGGTGCTGATCACCGTTGCCATTACCAGCTATTACCTCGTGATCACCGGTTGGACCCTGGGTTATGCAGTGGATGCGGCAACAAACAACCTCCAGGTTTTTGATGACTTTACCGCGGGGTACAACTCGCTTTGGTATTTCTTCGCGGTCACTGTCGTTGGGGCGATCATCCTGGCCAGGGATGTAACAGCGATCGAGCTGTTGTCGAAGATCCTGATGCCGGTGTTGATCGTTGTGATGATCGGACTGGTGATTCTGGCCAGCCGCACCTCCGGCTGGGAGCAGACGAAGGATTTCTTTTTTCAGGTGGACTGGAGTCGTCTGACGGACGGCAAGCTCTGGGCGTTTGCCTTCGGCCAGGCGTTTTATTCTCTGGCTATTGGCCAGGGTTACCTGGTGACCTATGGCAGCTTTATTCCCAGACAAACTCACGTACCCCGGGCCTGTCTGATTGTTGCAGGTACCGAGACCAGCGTGGCTCTTTTGGCAGGCTGGATGATCTTTCCGTTCGTGTTCAGTCTGGGCATGGAGCCGACGGAGGGCAGCCAGTTGGCCTTTGTGACCATGCCGCGGGTGTTTGAGGGTATGGTCGGCGGCTACTGGGTCGGTACGATGTTTTTCAGCCTGTTTTTCATGGCGGCGTTCAGTTCCAGCCTTGCCGGGCTGAAGGTGATGATAGCTGCGGTGGCGGAAGAGTTTCGGCTCAGCAATGGCAAGGCTGTGAGTCTTGTCACTGTGGTCATGCTGGTGTTGGGCACGGCATCCGCGTTGAGCTTTACGCCCCTGCAATGGACCATTGCGGGGGAACCGGTACTGGATGTGATCGACCGGGTGGCCGGGGGTAATGTGATTATCTTCTCCGGGGTGTTGGGCGCCGCTTTGTTCTGCTGGTTTATTCCGCCCGAGAAAATCCGGACAGTGCTGGGTACCCAGAGCCGTTGGTGGGAGTGGCGGATCTACCTGATTGGCCGCTATCTGCCGCTGGTGATGCTGTTCTGGATTGTGGTGACCTACGCCCTGAACCAGGTGGGTATTACTCCGGCCTGACCTGGAATTCTCTCGGTTCGATCTTCAGCTTTTTCAGGCGAGAGGTCAGGGTGGTCGGTTTGATGCCAAGCATGGCGGCCGCGCCGTCGTCACCAAAGACCCGACCACTGCTCATGGTAAGGGCCCGGGTGAGGTTCTGTTTCTCCAGCTCCCGCAAATCCTGTTCCGTCATCAAGTCACCGCTGTAATGTCTCGCCGGGGCCACTTCTGCCGGGGTGGTTCGGGCTGCGGATTCCGGACCTGGCAGGTCCAGATCCAGCCGACCGTCTGAGGTGATTACCTGGCGCTCGATCACGTTCTCCAACTCCCGCACGTTGCCGGGCCAGTGGTAGGCTTTCAGGGTTTCAACGTCACGCTCTTTCAGGGCCAGCTGCGACCGGTTGAACTTCTGGCAGGCCCGGTTCAGAAACTCCTGGGCGAGGATGGGAATATCCTCCAGGCGCCGGCGCAATGGCACCGACTCGATGGGGAACACGTTCAGGCGGAAATAGAGATCTTCCCGGAAGGTCTTCTCCTGAACTTCCGATTTCAGGTCCCGGTTGGTTGCGGCAATGACGCGAACATCCACCGCCCGGGTGTTGTTCTCGCCGACACGCTCGAATTGCTGGTCCTGCAGCACCCGGAGCAGTTTGCCCTGGAGTTCCAGCGGGATTTCGCCCACTTCGTCCAGGAACAGGGTGCCGCCGTCGGCTAGTTCGAACCGGCCCACGCGATCGCTGACGGCACCGGTGAAGGCGCCCTTGATGTGGCCGAAGAACTCGCTCTCGAACAGATCCTTGGGGATGGCCGCACAGTTCACCCGAATCAGGGGGCGGTCTCTCCGGCTGCTGGACTGATGGATGGCACGGGCGATCAGCTCCTTGCCTGTGCCGGATTCACCGGTGATCAGCACGTTGGCATCCGTGGGCGCCACCATGCCGATACGTCGCACGATGGCTTTGATTGCCTCGCTCTGGCCAAAGATTTCGTGGAAATGATACTCGGCGCTGAGCTCCTCCTGTAGATAGGCATTCTCCATTTCCAGCCGGTGTTTGAGGGTCTCCACTTCCTCCAGCGCTTTCTGCAGTTCCTTCTGGGCCTCCTGGCGTGCCGATATGTCCCGGAATACCACCACTGCGCCTACCGGATGCCCGTTATCCAGAATCGGCGTGCTGGTGTATTCCACCGGGAAGCCGCTGCCATCCTTGCGCCAGAACCAGTCTTCGCCCACGCGCTTCACGCTGGCATCGCGGAAGGCGGCGTATATCGGGCAGTCCTTGAGTGGGTAAAGGCTGCCATCGGCATGGGAGTGGTGCACCACGCGATGCAGAACCCGACCCATAAGCTCGTCAATTCGCCATCCGAGCATGCGCTCGGCGGCGGGGTTTGCGAAAGTGCCGCGCCCCTCGGCATCCACCCCGTAGATGCCTTCCCCGACAGCATGAAGAATCAGCTGGTTTTCCCGCTCCATGTCCTTGAACAGCTCTTCCACCCGCCGCCATTCAAGCAGGCCGCCCCGATGGTAGTGGTTGGCATCGTGGCGTTCCCGAAGGGTTCGCAGCTGCCGTCTGTCCCTCAGCAACAGCAGCACATTCTGGGTTTCCGCCTCGCCAACTCTGGATGAGGAGATCTCCAGTTCCACGGTATGGCCGTCCCGGTGCTGGAGAAAGAAGTCGCGGCTCCAGCCGTGGCTGCGAAACAGGGTTTCCTCGGTGAAGGCAATCAGTTGGGGGCGCTGGTCGGTGAACAGGTGGGTGCATGGCGTTCCGACGAGGGATTGCCGGTCGGAGCCGATCATTCGGCCCATGGCGCTGTTGGCGGACAGAATCAGGTCCCTGCCTGCATCTACCAGCAGGGCAGCCTCTGGCAGGTGGTCGATCCAGTTTCCGGTAAGTTCCGGGGCATTGATGGCTTCGGTATTCATGGCGATGTCCTGGGGGCAGTCCGGGAAAACACAACAAACCCTGTGCCAACTACGAAAAATCGCAGTTAGGACTACGAGAAATCGTGAATTACGAAAGTTCGTAGTCGTTCCATTTGCAGGTAATTTAATTTTATTCAAATAAAAACAGTCAGTTAAAAAAATAACCGGACTTGGCACAAACCCTGCGATAGCTCTCTCAGAACGCGGAGCCGACCCGACCATTTCCAGCCTCGGGCCCGAGCCGCACCTTTGTTGCACCGTGAGAGTGCAGAAATAACCCAAAACTTAGGTCCCAAACCCAGGAGAGTGCGCCATGACTACGAAAAGCCTTGGAAACCCGTTTGACGGTGACAAGTCCCTGATTCATGCCAAGACCTGCGGCTGCCCCGAGTGCAAACCCGGCGACAGCACCCCGTCGATTTCCCTCGATCTCAAGCCCTCTGCCGGCCAGCAGGCAGTTGCTGACGAGCATCTGGATTCAGAAGCGATGATGGATCGCGCCATCGAGGGCGCGGTGGTGCGCTCGGTGTTTGGCCACAACGAGCACAGCCGACGCGCCTTCATGAAAATGATGGGCGCGGGCACTGCAGCGGCGGTTCTGGGCAGCGTGTTCCCGATGGAGAAGGCCAAGGCCGCGGTAAAGGAATCCCTGGGCAAGCTCGAGAAGACCAAGTTGAACGTTGGTTTTGTACCGATCACCTGTGCCACGCCTATCATCATGGCCCACCCGATGGGCTTTTATGAGCGTTACGGCCTGGATGTGACCGTTACCAAGACCGCAGGTTGGGCGGTGGCCCGGGACAAGTCCCTGGCTGGCGAATACGACGCCTCACATATGCTTACTCCCATGCCCCTGGCGATGACCATGGGCGCGGGCTCCACACCGGAGCCGTTCATCATGCCGGCCGTTGAGAACATCAATGGCCAGGCCATCGTGCTGCACGTCGACCACAAGGACAAGCGCGACCCGAAACAGTGGAAAGGCTTCAAGTTTGGCGTGCCGTTCGAGTACTCCATGCACAACTTCCTGTTGCGTTACTACCTGGCCGAGAACGGTATCGACCCGGACAAAGATGTGCAGATCCGAGTGGTCCCGCCACCCGAGATGGTTGCCAACCTCCGCGCCGGTAACCTGGATGGCTACCTGTCACCGGATCCGTTCAACCAGCGAGCTGTTTGGGAGAAGGTGGGCTTCATCCACATGCTGACCAAGGACATCTGGGAAGGCCACCCGTGCTGCGCCTTTGCCTGCAGCAAGCAGTTCGCGACCCAGAACCCGAACACCTACGGCGCCCTGTTGCGCGCCATCATCGACGCGACGCAGTACTCCAACAATCCGGATAACCGTAAGGAAATCTCCGAAGCTATCGCACCGAAGAACTACCTGAACCAGCCGGTACCGGTGATTCAGCAGGTGTTGACCGGTTACTACGCCGATGGCCTTGGCGAGGTAAAAGACGTGCCGGACCGCATCGACTTCGACCCGTTCCCGTGGCACTCCATGGGCGTGTGGATCCTCACCCAGATGAAGCGCTGGGGTTATATCGAGGGTGATGTGGACTACAAAGGCATTGCCGAGCAGGTCTACCTGGCGAGCGAGACCGGCAAGATCATGGAAGAACTGGGTTACACCGCTCCGGACAAGACCTACAAGACCCACACCATCATGGGCAAGACGTTCGATTCTGATCGTGCCGAAGAATACGCACGCAGCTTCGACATCGGGAGGGTGTAACCATGGCTTCCCTGAACGTCCGGGCAGCACTGCTGTCGGTGTCGTTCCTGATTCTGGCCCTGGGGCTCTGGGAAATGGCAACCCAGCCCCCGGAGGCCCAGACAGGACTGACCGAATACGAAATGCTGATGGGTGGTGTGGAGCAGGAATCCCGGGTGCCGCCACCCTCGGCGGTGATCAAGCTGGCCTGGGCGGAGTTGTCTGATCCGTTCTATGACGCCGGCGCCAACGACAAGGGTATTGGCATCCAGCTGGCCTATTCGGTGTACCGGGTGCTGACCGGCTACCTTGCGGCCATGGCTATTGCCTTGCCTGTTGGGTTCCTGATCGGCATGTCGCCGCTGATGTACAAGGCCCTGAACCCGTACATCCAGGTGTTGCGGCCGATCTCGCCGCTGGCCTGGATGCCACTGGCCCTGTTCATCATCCAGGACTCGGATGCCTCGGCGATCTTCGTGATCTTTATCTGCTCGATCTGGCCAATGCTTCTGAACACCGCCTTTGGCGTGGCCAACGTGAGGCAGGACTGGGTCAACGTGGCCCGCACCCACGAACTCGGGCCCCTGCGCACCGCTATTACCGTGATCCTGCCGGCCGCCGCACCCACGATCCTGACCGGTATGCGGATCTCGATCGGCATCGCCTGGCTGGTCATCGTGGCCGCAGAAATGCTCGTGGGCGGTACCGGCATTGGCTATTACGTGTGGAACGAATGGAACAACCTGGATCTGGCCAGTGTGATCTTCTCCATCCTGATGATCGGGGTGGTGGGCATGCTGCTCGACCTGGCCCTGGGCAAGGCCCAGAAACTGGTGGAATACAAAGAATGAGCGGTCCGGCACCGGTTTCCGGTGCCGGCCTCAACCCTCCGAACGGAGACCTGTTATGAGTAAATCATTCCTGGAAGTTGATGGCCTGTCCAAAGTCTACCCGGACGGCCAGGGCGGTGAGCTCACCGTCTTCGAGGATATCCGCTTTGCCCTGGAGAAAGGTGAGTTTGTTTGCATCATCGGCCACTCCGGTTGCGGTAAATCCACCATCCTGAACGTGCTGGCAGGCCTGGACGAAGCCAGCGCCGGCAACGTGGTGATGAATGGCAAGGAAATCAAAGGCCCCGGCCTTGAGCGCGGCGTGGTGTTCCAGAACTACAGCCTGCTGCCCTGGAAAACCACCCTGAACAACATCGTCTTCGCCGTACGCGCCCGTTGGCCCGAGTGGTCCAAGGAAAAGGTGAAAGAACACAGCGAACGCTACCTGAAGATGGTAGGCCTGGACCACGCACTGAATCGCAAGCCGTCCCAGCTGTCCGGCGGTATGCGCCAGCGGGTAAGTATCGCCCGCGCCTTCGCCACCCAGCCCGAACTCCTGCTGCTGGATGAGCCGTTCGGTGCGCTCGATGCGCTCACCCGGGGCGTGATTCAGGACGAACTGGTGAAAATCTGGGAAGAGACCCGCCAGACCGTGTTCATGATCACCCACGATGTGGACGAAGCGATCCTGTTGTCCGACCGCATTTTCCTGATGTCCAACGGCCCCAATGCCCGCATCGCCGAAAGTGTGAAAGTGGACATTCCGCACCCGCGGGCCCGAGCCACCATCTTCCAGAACCCGGCCTATCACAAGACCCGGGACTACCTGGTGGACTTCCTGGTCAACCGCAGTGGCTCGGCCCTGCCAGAAAAAGACGGCACCCCGAAAATCGTGGAGCCCGCCAAAGGCGTTGCCCAGTCAGGGCCGGCGTCTGACGAATCTGAAACCGAATCCGAAACTGCCGCCCGTGCGGTGAATGCCTGACGTCAAAACCGAAGAGAGGAAACAGCCATGATGAACAAAGAACTGATGACCGCAAAAATCCTGGAAGCCAAAGTTTCCAAGGGTATGACCTGGGAATCCATCGCCGAAACCATCGGCATGTCTCCGGTATTCACCACCTCAGCAGCCCTGGGGATGAACAGCCTCACTGAAGACAAGGCCTTCGCCCTGTGCGAAATCCTCGGTCTTGATAAGCCGGTGGCAGAGGCCCTGCAGGTATGCCCCAAGAAAGCCTGGGACGGTGCCGTTCCGCAGGATCCGCTGATCTACCGTTTGTACGAGGTGGTGGGTGTGTACGGCGATACCATGAAAGAACTGATCCACGAAAAATTCGGCGACGGCATCATGAGTGCCATCGATTTCACCATGGACATCGAGAAGGAAGAGAATCCGAAGGGCGACCGTGTTGTGGTTACCATGAACGGGAAGTTCCTGCCTTACAAAGCCTGGTAATCATTTCGCCAGAAACTTCGGAGGGCCCGCCTTTGTAGCCTGTTGGTTGAGGGGCGGGCTTGCGGGGTGGCAGGTGGAGTTTTTCTTGGAAAAAGCAACTCGCTTCGCTCAGACATCTTTTTCCGGCGAAAAATCCGCCTACCACCCCGCGCCGACGTGCAACGCGGGTTCACCGGCTTAAAGACGTTGTGTTTTCTCTTTTCTGCAGAAATATCGTTTCTGCCCGTCGGTAGGGGGTGGGGGTATCTTTTCTGACAGGGAAAAGATGTCTGAGCGCAGCGAGTTGTTTTCCCCGAAGAAAAGATACCCCCACCCTCGTACCTGCCCGCCAGACCGAAGGCTACAAAAAGACTCTGCCCCCCAAACCTCAGGCTAACGAAGACAACCTCGCAAGCTTAGGCCGAACGAGACCGGGCCACAGATCCAGCCGCGAGGGCAACCTCGGCAACGGTGTGAAGCTTCTCCAGTTGTGACTGCAACATGGCAATCGGCCGCGTACCCTCCAGCGTCAGCGCGATATTCAAATGCTCGCCGGCGGTTTCCACCACCATGGTGGCAATCCGGAACCCGCGGATGCGGACCACCTGGCAGAGCCGCTCCAGGGCGGCGGCTTCGTGGGTCATGCGGCAGTTGATGGTATAGCTGGGTGTCGAAGGTTGGCTTTGCGGGTTCATGCAACTTGCTCCTTGCTGGCTTTGGCGGTGCGGGCGGTTTCGTCGATCATGTCGGTATTGCTGGCGCCGGGTTTTACGATGGGCCAGACGTTCTCTTCACGGCTGATGGCAACGTGCAGCAGCATCGGGCCGTTGTAGGCCAGGATGGTTTCAATGCCCCGGCGGATCTGGTCGGTGCGTTCGATGTAAAGGGCCGGAATGTCGAAGGCCCGGGCCATGGCAACGAAGTCCGGATTGTCGTCCAGGTTTATCTGGCTTTCCCGGTTGTTGTAGAACAGTTCCTGTTGCTGGCGGACCATGCCCAGGCACTGGTTGTCCATGACGATCAGTTTCACCGGCAGGTTGTAGCGGCGGATGGTGGCCAGTTCCTGAGCGTTCATCATGAAAGAGCCATCGCCGGTAACGTTGATGACGGTGCTGTTGCGATCCGCAAACTGGGCGCCGATGGCGGCGGGCAGGCCGAAGCCCATGGTGCCGAGGCCGCCGCTGGTCAGGTGATGGCGCGGGTGATCGAAGTCGTAGTGCTGGGCTACCCACATCTGGTGCTGGCCAACGTCGCAGGCGATCACGGTGTCGTCCGGGGCAATCCGGGAGAGTTGGCGGATAAAGGCTGGGCCGGTAATTGGGGCAAGGGGCTCTTCGTTGTCGGCGGCGTGGAAGCCGCCGGTGGTGTACCAGGTGCGGCACTGTTTCTGCCACTCACTGATGGCCAGTGGGTCGGCGTGCAAGGCGCCCGCCAAAGCTTTCAGGACGTGGTTCAGATCACCGCGAATGGCCAGATCGGCATCGCGCAATTTGTTGATCTCGGCGGCATCAGCATCAATGTGGATCATTTTGGCATTGGGTGCAAAGCCGTCCAGTTTGCCGGTGGCGCGATCGTCCAGGCGGGCGCCGATGACCAGCAGCAGGTCGCACTCGTCGACGGCCTTGTTGGCGGCCCGGGAGCCGTGCATGCCCAGCATGCCGAGGTTGTAGGGGTTGTGTTTGCCGGGGTTGCCAATGCCCTTCAGCGTGACAACTGCCGGCAGGGCTGAGGACTCCGCAAAGGCCCGGAAGGTCTCCTCGGCGTGGGCCAGGCTGATACCTCCACCACTGTACAGCAGGGGCTTGCGAGCGGCGCGCAGCATCGCCAGGGCTTCCTTCAGGTCTGGCGAAGCCGGCTCAGAGGGCTGGGCCTGGGGGAAGGGTGCATCGGCCAAGTCGCTCAGCAACAGGTCCTTGGGGATATCAATCCAGACCGGTCCGGGGCGACCGCTCTGGGCCAGCTCGATCGCCTCTTCCATGATGATTGGCAGGCTGTCCGCATCATCGATCAGGTAACTGTGCTTTACGATGCCCAGGGTCATGCCCAGTACGTCGGTTTCCTGGAAGGCGTCGGTGCCGATCAGGCCAGACGGCACCTGGCCGGTGATGACCAGCATGGGAATGGAGTCCCGGTGGGCATTGGCAACACCGGTGATCAGGTTGGTGGCGCCGGGACCGGACGTGGCAATGCACACGCCCAGCTTGCCGCTGGCCCGGGCATAGCCGTCGGCCGCCAGGGCGCATCCCTGCTCGTGGCGGCACAGCACGTGCTCCACGCCCACATCGTCCACCAGCGCGTCGTATAGCGGCATGATGCAGCCGCCCGGATACCCGAAGACCGTGCTGATGTTATGGCGGTGGAACGCTTCAAGAATGTGCTGTGCGCCGTTCATGGTCGTTTTTCCCTTTTCTTTTGCCGTAAAAAAAGAAACCCCCGGGACCTTTCGGTGCCGGGGGTTTCTGGTGTCTTGTCAGGTTTGTCGCTATCTCACCCGCTTGTCCACGCAGAAGCCCCCGGACGGTACCACGACCACCAGGACTAGCTTCACAAGGACAATCACTGCGTTGAGATTCATAAAATCGACAGTCTGCTCTGAATTCGTAAAAAGATTCTGTGTAGAATCTACCCCACGTTTTTAGCCGGATGCAACCGTTAATTGCCGGTTTTTTCTGCCACCCTCGATTCAGGAACAGTGAGCATTCAATGACGAAAGCAAAATGGGGTTCTCTCGGACTGTCACTTCTGATCGTGATTGCGCTGGTAATCTGGATGGCGACTGGCGAGGTGAAGGTGGCCAGTGACGAGGCGCCGGAGCGTCAGGACAGCGGCGATGACCAGCTCACGACCGTGCAGGTGGAAACGCTTTCGGCACGGCTCCACGAGCCGGGGCTTATGCTCCAGGGCCAGCTGGAACCCTGGAGTTCGGTGATGCTGAGCGCCCAGGTGCCCGGGCGGGTGGAGTCCCTGGCAGTCGGGCTTGGAGAGCAGGTCCGGGAAGGCCAGACATTGCTTACGATTGCCGATGAAGGAAGGAGTGCAGCCGTTTTGCGCTGGCAGTCCCGGGTCCGGAAACTGGAGGCGGATCTTGCAGCCGCTCGCCGGCTGCGGGCCAGCAATCTTGCGGCGGAATCCGAGGTCCTGGCTCTGGAAAGCGAGCTGGCTGCGGCCAATGCCGAACTGACCAGCGCCCGCCAGGCAATCAATCATCTCACCCCGGAAGCGCCATTTGACGGCACCATTAATCGCAAGTCGGTGGACACCGGCGATCTTGTGCAGGTGGGGTCACCTTTGTTTCAACTGGTGAGGGTGGATCGCCTGAAAGCCACGGCGCAGATTCCCCAGCAGTCGGTGGGTGATGTGGCAACCGGCCAGGCGGTTCGTGTGGACCTGCTGGATGGCAGCCGTCTCTCTGGCATCGTGACTTTTGTGGCCAGCGCCGCTTCTCCGGAAACCCGGAGTTTTGCCGTGGAAATCGCGGTGGAAAATCCGGATCGCAAACGAGTGGCTGGCGGCAGCGCCAGCCTGCGGGTGGCACTGCCCGAGGTAAAGGCGATGTTTATCTCACCTGCCTATTTGTCACTGGGTGACGACGGTCGCCCCGGAGTGAAGTACGTGAACGGCGAGAACCGTGTTGAGTTCGGCGAAGTGAAACTACTCAGCGTGTCTACCGATGGTGCCTGGGTGACCGGTTTGCCGGATGAGATCCGTCTGATTACCCGGGGCGGTGGGTTCGTGAGCACCGGTGAGCAGGTCGTGCCGGTCGACGCCGCTGAAGACAGGGGCTAGACCGCATGCGCGCACTGATCTTTGCCGCCATCGACCGCAGCCGGACCACCTTGCTGACGCTGCTCTTCCTGATTCTCGGGGGGATTGCCGCGTTTCAGACCATCCCCAAGGAAGCCAACCCCGACGTCACCATTCCCATGATCTATGTCTCCATGACCCTGGACGGCATCAGCCCGGAGGACGCCGAGCGCCTTCTTGTTCGTCCCATGGAACAGGAATTGCGTTCCCTGGAAGGCATCAAGGAAATGCGGGGTACGGCCTCTGAAGGGCATGCCTCGGTGATGCTGGAGTTCGATGCCGGATTTGATCCGGACAAAGCGCTGCAGGACGTTCGCGAGAAAGTGGATACCGCTCGCACCAAGCTGCCCCAGGAAGCAGATGAGCCGAGGGTGAACGAAATCAACGTGTCCCTGTTCCCGGTGTTATCCGTCGGTCTGTCCGGGCCACTGTCGGAGCGCGAGCTGATCACCATCGCCCGCCGGTTCCAGGATGCCATCGAGTCGATTCCGGAAGTGCTTGAGGTGGAGATTGGCGGCGACCGGGAAGACCTGCTGGAAATCGTGGTCGATCCCCAGGTTCTGGAGAGCTACGGCATTGATTTTGACCAGTTGGCGTCCCTCGTAACCCGCAACAACCAACTGGTCGCTGCAGGCTCCCTCGATACCGGCAACGGCCGCATGGCCCTGAAAGTGCCCGGCGTGATCGAAACCATCGAAGATGTGATGTCCATGCCGGTGAAAGTGGATGGTGACACGGTCGTTACGTTTGGCGACGTGGCCATGCTCCAGCGCACCTTCAAGGACCCCACCGGCTTTGCCCGCATCAACGGCGAGCCGGCGCTGGTGCTGGAGGTGTCCAAGCGTTCGGGTGCCAACATCATCGAGACCATTGCCCAGGTTCGCGAATTGATCGATGAGGCCAGGCCTCAGTTGCCGGACTCGCTGGAAATCCGCTACATCATGGATCAGTCCGAAGAGGTGCGCGATATCCTCAGTGATCTGCTGAACAACGTGCTTACCGCCATTGTGCTGGTTCTGATTGTAGTGATCGCCGCCATGGGACCGCGTTCTGCGGTGATGGTCGGGCTGACCATTCCGGGGGCGTTCCTGACCGGCATCCTGGTGATCTGGAGCATGGGGCTCACGCTCAATATCGTGGTGTTGTTCAGTCTGATTCTGGTAGCGGGTATGCTGGTGGATGGCGCCATCGTGGTCTCGGAGCTGGCGGACCGGAACCTGTCGGAAGGGCAAACGGTAAAACACGCCTGGGCCGAGGCGGCCAGCCGAATGGCCTGGCCCATTATTGCCTCTACGGCAACCACGTTGGCGGTGTTCGTGCCGTTGCTGTTCTGGCCGGGCGTGGTGGGGGAGTTCATGAAGTTCCTGCCACTCACGGTGATCATCTGCCTGATTGCGTCCCTGGCCATGGCGCTGGTGTTCCTGCCCGTACTGGGCAGCACCAGCGGCGGGCGCCGGGCGCGGCAGGGGCATTCTTCGGGGCGCCTGATGGAGGGTTATCGACGGGTACTGGGGCTGCTACTTCGTTCACCGGGGCTGACGTTGATTGGTGTGCTGTGCGTGATCGCCGTGATCTACGCCGCGTATGCCCGCTTTAACCATGGGGTTGAGTTCTTCCCCAGTGTTGAGCCGGATTCCGCCCAGGTTCAGGTGAGGGCTAGGGGTGATCTCTCAGTGTGGGAGCGGGATGCCATTGTGCGTGAAGTGGAGCAGCGGTTGCGTGGCATGCCCGAGGTGAAGGCCCTGTACGCCCGCTCAATGGTACAGACCAGCTCGCAACTGGCGCCAGATGTCATCGGCGTTCTGCAATTCCAGTTTACCGACTGGTTCACCCGGCGACCCGCCAGTGCGATTCTCGAGGATTTCCGCGACATGACCTCCGATATCGCGGGCGTTGAGCTGGAATTCCGCAAACAGGAAGGTGGGCCTGCCGAAGGCAAACCGATAGAGCTACAGGTGAGCAGCCGCGAAGCAAACAGTCTCAATGGCTACGTGGACGAAATCAAAGACCGTATGCGTGAGCTCGGTGGGTTCGTGGACATTGAAGACGACCGCAGCCTTCCGGGGATTGAGTGGCGGCTGCAGGTTGACCGTGAAGCCGCCGCTCGCTTCGGTACCGATGTGCTGGGTATCGGCAGTGCCGTGCGCCTGGTGACCAACGGGTTGAAACTGGCAACCTATCGCCCGGAAGACGTGCGGGATGAAGTGGACATTGTGGTGCGCGTGCCGAACAACTGGCGGGAACTGGATCATCTGCAGCGCCAGACCATTCATACCTCCCGGGGCCAGGTGCCGCTCTCGGAATTCGTCGATCTTCGCCCGGGCGACAAAACCAACAGTATTGTCCGGGTGGATGGCCAGCGCACGGTAACTATCAAATCCGATCTGGCACAGGGTCGCCGCGTGGATGAGCTGCTGCGGGCCCTGCAGGCCGAGATGCCGGAACCGCCAGAAGGAATTTCGGTGAAGTTTGCCGGCGAGAACGAGGATCAGCAGCAGGCATCCAACTTCCTTGCGACGGCCTTCCTGGTAGCCATCGGTCTCATGCTGTTGATACTGGTGACTCAGTTCAATTCGTTGTACCAGACCTTCCTGATTCTCTCGGCGATTGTGCTCTCCACCGCCGGGGTGCTGCTCGGCCTTCTGGTAAACGGTCAGTCGTTCGGCATTGTGATGGTGGGCATGGGTACGATTGCCCTGGCAGGCATCGTGGTAAACAACAACATCATTCTGATCGATACCTACAATCAGATGCGCAAGGACGGTGTTGAAGCCTACGAGGCCGCCCTGGAAACCGGTTGCCTTCGCCTGAGGCCGGTGCTGCTGACGGCCATCACCACCGTGCTGGGGTTGATGCCCATGGTCCTCGGCGTCAATGTGGACCTGCTGACGCCCTCCCTGGGCCTTGGTGCGCCATCAACCCAGTGGTGGACCCAGCTGTCCAGTGCCATCGCGGGAGGATTGGCGTTTGCTACGGTGCTGACGCTGTTGCTCACACCAGCATTGCTGGTGCTGGGTAACCGGGCCGGTCAGGCTTTCGGGAGACTGACCAGCCGCTTCCGAACGACTTAATGCTTGATCCGGCCCGCCAGTTCCTGGGCCCGGGCAGCCATGGCTTCCAGTTCAGGTACCGTGCGCAGGTTGTTTTCAGCAGCCTGGTGCATGGCTTCGGAGGTTTCGGCCACATCCGTGACATTGCGGTTGATGTCTTCACAGACACTGGTCTGTTCTTCGGCCGCTGTAGCAACCTGGGTTGTTGCGTCGTTGATGCTGCCCATGCGCCGGTTGATTTCGGCCAGGGTGGCGCGTACGGCTTCAACGGCCTCGCTGCTTTCCTGAGCTACAACGCCTGAGGCCTGCATGAACTCGGTGGCGTCCCGCGAAGCCCCACTGATGGCGCCGATGATCTGGTCGATTTCCACGGTGGCTTCCTGGGTCTTGGCAGCCAGGTTCCGGACTTCATCGGCAACCACCGCGAATCCGCGACCTGCGTCGCCGGCCCGGGCCGCCTCAATGGCGGCGTTCAGTGCCAGCAGGTTGGTCTGGTCTGCAATTTCCCGGATAACCTGCATAACGTCGCCGACCTTCTTGCCATCATTGGCGAGTTGGTTAACGGTTTCGGCCGAGTTCCGGATCTGGTCGGTCAGCCGCCGCATGCTGTCTACCGCCTTGTTGATCTGCGAATCCGCTGTAGCCGTCTCGTCGGATGTCTGGCTCACTTCGGTGGCTACCGAGGCAGCATGACTGGCCACATCTTCCGCGGTGGCAGACATTTCGTTCATGGCTGTCGCAATCTGCTCGATGCGCTGGTGGGCCAGGTCAGACTGGCTGACGACACTGTCGGCGTTCTGACGGATCAATTCGCCGGTTTCGTTGAGTTGCCTGGCGTTTTCACTCAATTGGGTGCCAGTATCGCTCAGGAACCGGTGCAGGCTGCGGGCGGCATCGGCGAGTTGCCCCAGCTCGTCGGCACGTTGCATCGTGACCGGATCGGACAGGTCACCGTTCCCGAGACGGGAGATCTGCCGGGTGAGTTTCTGGGCGGGACGAACCACACCGGACAGCAGAATCATGATCAGGGCGATGGTACCCAGAACAATTGCAGTGATCAGTAGGCCTGCCACAAGCCAACTGCGCTCTGTAACTACGGCGTTGAGGTCCTCGGCCCTGACAAGACTGTCTTCCCGAACGGCGGTTGCCGCATCCTCAATCAACCTGGCGGGTTTCCGGTCAATGCCCTGAACGGCCGTATCGCCCGCGTTCGGATCAAAACCGGATTGGGTGAACGCCTCGAATCCTTCACGATAGGCCCGTCCCATAGCTCGATGTGCCTGTTTGAAATCAGACATCAGCGTTTTTGCCTCGGACTCCTGAATTCGGGGAATGAGTTCATCAAGTTGGCTCTGGATCGACGCTTCACGTTCCTTGAAACGGGTCCAGTATTTTTCGAGCTGGTCTGCGTCCGATCCGCGGATCAGGACGTTCTTCCACTCCTGGACCTGGGTCTTGAAGTCAGACAGCACGTCCTGGGCTTCCAGGGCGTTAACCATTCTGGTGCTGACAAGACTGTTAAAGTCATCTTTGACTTTTAGAGAGAAATTCAGGTAAACCACCGCCACCGCAGCGACGATAAGGTTCGCCGTTAAAACGACGAGAAGAACCCGGTTAAGAATGCTTTTCGAGTACCAGTTCATTGGTAAGTCCTGAATTCGATCGGGGGTTAGCGGTGTGTCGTTAGTGTATACGTGCAAATGGCTGATCAGGTTATCTAGTGTTGTATCGGCCGTTCTGAAGTGCTCTTGACTGAAATCGGCTCTTTTGAATATGAAACTTTTATGACACCTACCCTATGAGTAACCCACTGACCGTTCTGTTTCGAGACGATCACCTTTTGATCGTCCACAAGCCAGCCGGGCTGCTGGTGCACCGGAGCCCTATCGACAAACACGAAACCGAGTTTGCCCTGCAATATGCCCGGGCGCTAAATGGGGGCCAGCATGTTTACCCGGTCCATCGACTGGACCGGCCTACCTCCGGCGTCCTGGTGTTTGCCAGGGACAGCGACACTGCCCGCACGCTGGGTATGGCGATGATGACCGGTGAGGTGGCGAAAACCTATCTTGCGATGGTGCGTGGCTGGCCGCCGGAACACGGGGAAATTAATCACCCCTTGCGAGAGGAACCGGAGGATCGACGGCTGAAAGGGGAAGAGCAGCCGGTGCGGGACGCTCTCACTTATTACCACACGCTGGCGACGACCGAGATACCAGTGGAGATCGAGAAATACCCGAGCAGTCGCTACGCCGTTGTTGAAATGAACCCGAAAACCGGCCGAAAGCACCAGTTGCGCAGGCACATGAAACACATCAACCACCCGATCATTGGCGACGCCAATCACGGCCGGGGCCGCCATAATCGCTATTTTGCAGAGCGATTCGGCCAGGGACGGTTGATGCTGGCCGCAACCCGGATGGCATTCCGACACCCGGTTTCGGGTGAACCAATGACCATTAGCGCCGCTCCGGAGGCCAGTTTTCTGGAGGTGTTATCGCTATTCCCGGGATTTGACGTGCACGATCACTCGGAAAAGTAGCGCTTTATAAACTCTGGGTAGGGAAGCGGTTTACTGTAACGGTAGCCCTGAAGGTAGTCGCAGCCTTTCTCGAACAGCCAGCTTTCATGGGCTTCGCTCTCCACACCTTCTGCAACGACAGAAAGGCCAAGCCCCCTGGCCAGGCCAATGATCGACAGGGTGATAGCGCAATCGTTTTCGTCATCCGGAAGGTTGTTGATGAACGAGCGGTCGATCTTGATGCGGGAGAAGGGCAGGCTTTTGAGACGGGACAGCGATGAGTAGCCGGTGCCAAAATCGTCGATAGCGAGCTCGGCGCCGGCGTGTACCAGCTGTTCCAGAACCCGACCGATGACACTGAAATCACCCTGGATGGAGTCTTCGATCACCTCAAACTGCAGGGCACTGACCGGCATGCCCCGGTTACCGCAGATCTCTTTTACCAGCTCTGGCAATTCTGGGACCAATATCTGCTCTGCCGACAGGTTGACGGATATCGTTGGTAATGGCGTGTTCCGGTCTCTTGCCTCACGCCAGTGGGCGCAGACGTTTTTCAGCACACAGGCGCCCAGCTCATACATCAGGCCGGCGCTGCGCGCCACGTCCAGAAATTCAATCGGTGACAGCCAGCCACGTTGCGGGTGCTGCCAGCGAACCAGGGCCTCGGCGCTTTCCAGCTGTGTTCCCGTGCGGTCCATGATTGGCTGGTAGAAGACATCGAGGCCGCTGGTTCTGAGTGTTTCCCGCAGCTCGCTCTCGAGCGCAAACCGGGAGCGGGCTGTCATCTGGATTTCCGAATCGAACAGGGTCGAACGGTCCCCGCCCTGCCGCTTCGCGTGGTACATCGCAGCCTCTGCACCTCTGAGCAGTTCTTCTGACTCGTGGCAATCGCCCGGGAAGTGACAAATGCCCACACTGGCACTGACATTCAGATCCTGATCGGACACCCGGATCGACTGGCGAATACGGTTGTGGATCTCGCGGATCACCTCGTCCAGAAAGCTCGGCTGGGTGTAGTTGCGAATAACCAGGGCAAATTCATCCCCTCCAATGCGCGCCAGAAAGTCCTTGCCCGCCAACTGGATTTCCTTCAGGCGCTGTCCGATATCGGCGATGACCTGGTCCCCCGCCTGAGGGCCAAGGCCATCGTTGATGGTTTTAAGGCGGTCAACGTCAATCCAGAGCAGTGCAAGACTGCCGGTGCCCCGGCCTTTGATCTTGCGCACCAGGTGGTTCAGCCGGTCACGCAGTGAATCAATGTTGGCGAGTCCGGTGAGAGAATCGTAGCGACTGACGTATTCCAGCGCCCGCTTGGATCTCAGCCATGCCTCGTGAGTGTTCATCAGGCTTATGGTGTCTGCAATGGCAGCTGACAGAGAAATGTCCGGGACCGACCAGTCACGGCGCACACTTGATTCCAGGCAGACAACCCCGCTGAGTTGTTCGCCGTCGAAAATCGGCGCGTCTAACATGGAATGAATGTTTTGCACGGACAGATAATCGCGGTCGAAGGAACGGGTACGGATATCATTGCGGGCGTCCTCTACGGCAATGACTCGTTCTTCGGTGATGGCGCGGAAGTAGTCAGGGTGGTCTGAGCGAAACAGGTTGAACTCTGAGCCATTCTGCGCGATGCAGCTATTGCGGCCGGGCAGCTCTTTGTCGTGAAGCCACTCGCAGGTGATCCGGTCCCGTTCCGGAGGGAAAAGCCAGACACTCGCCCGTTTCACGCCCAATAGCCGGGTGCACAGCTCCATGAGGGCTGCCAGCTTCCGGGGGCGGGGCATCTCGATAAAGCTGGTATTGTGGCTCAGCTCCATCAGTGCCTTGTGGTGGGTCACGAGGACTTCACTGTCACGCATGGCCGGGCTCAATAAATTGTCCTTCTTAGAATTACGAACGGCCTTGGCTCTCGGTTTGGATACTTGATCAGGTTACGTCTAAGTTCTTTAAAGAATATGGCAGCTGTTTTTATAAGTGTCCAACTTCAAACGGGATTGGCCAGTGAGTCCCTGGTGTTTTGTTCCCCACTGCCAAGATGGTTCCGGTTGAAATCGCAAAGTAGTGGCCAGGGATGGTTGGCTTCCAGAGTGAAGGCGATATCCAGCAACGTGCGTTCGCCTCCGTGCCGCCCCATAAACTGAACGGACACGGGCAGTTGATCGGGCGTGTGGCCCATGGGCAGTGAGATTGCCGGTGCGCCCGTGGCGTTTGCCAGAGGGGTGAAGCTCACATACTCGCGCAGCCGTTCGAACAGGGTGTCAAAAGGCACATCGGGGCTCAGATGGCCAAGGGCGGATGTGGTGTGGCCAAGTACCGGCGTAAGCACGGCATCAAATCCGGCCATGGCATGTGCATAGTCGTGCCAGGAACGCTTGAGCCGCCAGATCGCAGTTGGCAGGCGCCAGAACTGTCGCCGGAACATCCTGTCGAGGCCGTTGGTCAGGCCGTCTGTTTTGTGTTTGTCGAAGGCCGGGTGAAGCAGTTTCCTGCCGTTGGCCCTGATGCCGAAGGCAAGCAGTGCCCAGTAAAGCGCAAAGTCATCAGGGAAGGTGCTGTGCACCGGAACGGGTACTGGCTCAATGCGGTGGCCCATTTTTTCCAGCCTGAGCGCCGTTTCTTCGACAGTCCGTCGGGTGATGTCATCGGTTTTTTGACCGTTGATGGAATCCAGCACCAGTCCGATTTTCAAAGGACGACCGGAGGGGCCCTCCGTTCTTCCAATGGCCGGCAGGCCGGGATTGCGGAAATAGGTCTCGGCCTGCTCGAAAAAATTGGCGGTATCCCGTACCGAGCGTGTCACCACGCCCTCGCTGATAATGTTGATCGGCAGGGAGGCCTCCGCTTCGTTGTCTATCAATCGTCCTCGTGTGGGCTTAAGGCCGACCAGGCCGCAGCAGGCGGCCGGAATCCGTATGGAGCCTCCGCCGTCATTCGCGTGGGCAATGGGTACCACGCCGGCCGCCACCAGGGCCGCTGAACCGCCTGAGGAGGCTCCGGAGGAATAGGCCAGGTTCCACGGGTTACAGGTTGCCGGCGCGTGTGCGGGCTCGGTTGTGGCGTTGAATCCGAATTCCGGCAGGGTGCTTTTACCCAGGCACAGAAAACCCTGGGCAAGCAACTGGCGGGCAAATGGACTGGTATCGGATGCAGGAACGCTGGGCACGGCCAGGGAGCCGTGCCGTGTGGTCATGCCCGACACGTTGGTGTTGTCTTTGATCAGTGTTGGAACACCGCGGAACAGGGGAAAGGAACCGGTCTGGTCGGCGGCATCAAGCTTTGAAGCAGTCCGGATCGCCTGGTCGTAATTCGCCGAGGCCAGACCGTGAAGGAGCGGTTCGACCGCCTGTGCGCGAGCGATAGCGGCTTGAGTGAGTTCGGTGATCGATATTTCCCGGCGGCGGACCCGTTCGGCAAGGGCAGTGGCGTCATCGCAACCTATCGCGTCGTTTCTGAAACTGTGGCAGGACTGCGGGGCGCTCATGGCCAGACTCTCCTTGAAAGTGATTCAACGACTCTACTGCATTTGAAAACGTGATGACATGTCATTTTAGGTAGGGTGAGTGGTCGGCGGCTAGCACAGGGCCTTTTCACAGACCTCTTCAAATAATAAGCTGTCGGCCTGAAAACGTTGTAAGCGATCCTGATGGAATTTATTGAACCCCTCGTACGCCACTTTCTCGGCATTTTCTTTCTGATGATCGGTCTGCAGTTTGCTGGCCGAAGCCTCGGGCTGTATCAGAGAATGCGCTTTTCGCACATTAACTATGGTGAGCGAGGGAGTGCGCCCTGGTGGCACCGGCAAACCTTCAATGTGTTTCGGGCGTTCATTCTCGGCGTCTGCGTGGTGCGGATTTTTGCGGATATCGACCCCTGGCTGGGCGTGTTCGGCCCGCTCTATGTGTGGCCGATTTTGATGGTTGGCATGCTCCTCCTGATTGGCTCATTTACTACCGTGAACTATCTGCAGGCCTACATGCATGAGGATTGGCGCTCTGGTATCGATCCTCGGAAGGATGAGCGCAAACTGCTCACAGGCGGGCCATTTGGCCGTTCCCGTAATCCCCTGTTCCTGGCTGTGATGGCTGGGCAGCTCGGTTTTTTCCTGGCCTTGCCCAGTGTGTTTTCCCTGGTATGCCTGGTGGCCGGTGTACTGGTGATCACCCGCCAGGCCCGGGAGGAGGAGAAGGCGCTGGCGGATAAATTTGGCGAGGACTACGAGCGTTATCGCGTGCGGGTACCGCGCTGGTTCTGACCCGGTGACGGCAGAGGGCCTTACGCAGATTTTTTCCGGGCTTCCTTGATCACATCGTAGGCATGACTGATTTCGCGGGTGCGTTCCTCTGCCATCTCCCGCATGCTCTCGGGCAATCCCCGGCCGGCAAGTTTATCCGGGTGGTTCTCGCTCATCAGCTTGCGGTAGGCCTTCTTGAGTTCATCATCACTGGCGGAAGGCGATACCCCAAGAACCTTGTAGGCATCGCTGATCTGATCAGCGGAGGAGGGCTGGCCCGCACCGGCCCGGTTGGTGTGGGCTCCTCGGAGCATGGCTTCCAGCTGGTCCACCTGGCTCTCCGGTAGCCCCAGCCCACGGGCGATTTTTACCAGCATTTCGTGTTCGGCCGGGTGCACCTTGCCGTCCGCAGCTACGGCTGATACCTGAACCTGCAGGAACATCTGGAGAAACGCGGGTTGGCGTCCGCTGGCCTGGAGGAACCGGTTAAGTTCGGCATCCAGGTCAAAATCCGGCTCTTTACCACGGTTGAAGGCGGTTTTGGCCTTGGCTTTCTGTTCTTCATTCAGGCGGAAGCGAACGAACATGGCTTCGGCCATCTGGATTTCATCCCTGGATACCACGCCGTCTGCCTTGCACAGGGCACCCATCACCGCAAAAACCGATTCAATAAAACCGGACTGAATGCTCTGGAGCTTGCCAATCAGGCGGCGCTTGAGAAGGTTCAAGAGAAAGGCACCAATCGCCGCACCTATGAGAAAGCCCGGGAATTTGCCAAAGGCGTAGCCAATCAGACCGCCAATTATGATTGCAAACAGCATTAATGAGTCCTTAACAGGAATGAATCAGCCCATAGAATATACGTGTTTTTCAGCCCGGCTTCATGAACAGGCTTTCATCGACGTGATCGATCTGCCCGGGCTGCAGGTGCTGACGGGCATAGCGCTTGTAGGTCCCTGACCGGATGAACAGCTCGAATACCGCGCGATCAATGTGTCCTTCTTCAACCATCCGAGCCATGATGGTGAGGGATTCTGTGAGGGTTTTGCCTTGCTTGTAGGGGCGGTCGACAGCCGTCAATGCCTCGAACACATCCGCTACCGCCATGACCTTCTCGGGGATTCCCATCTCGGCCGCCGTCAGGCCGCAGGGATAGCCCTGGCCGTCCATGCGTTCGTGATGAGTGCCGGCCAGTCTCGGAACATTGGCCAGCCGGTCTGGCAGTGGCAGGGCGTCGAGCATGCAGATGGTTTGCACAATGTGTTCATTGATCTTGAAGCGCTCCTCGTCGGTCAGCGTCCCTTTGGCCACGGTGAGGTTGTGTAGCTCACCACGGTTGTAGGCGAACTCCGGCAATTCCATATCGAACCCCCAGCGGTTTCTCGGGTCTTCCTTTCTGACCGGGGGAATGTGCTCTCCCCAGGGCCGGAGGTGTTCCGGTTTGTCGGCAAGCAGCGTTTCGGTGCAGGGCAGTGGCCGTTCCGGACAACCCTCAAGGGCATTTTTCTCGTCCGGAGACAGGCCGAGACGGTCGCTGAAATGCCGCACCCAGGCTTGCCCGCCAATGCTGCGGATCTTTTCGATATTTTCGTCGGCCATGAACTCACCGCCCTGGTTGGCCGTTGCTATAAAATCGAATTCCTCCTGCAATCGGGCCTGGGTAGCCTGGCGTTCCTCGTCTGCGGGCGCCTCGTCGTCGCCAGCGAGTCTCCGTTTGAGAAAGCGGATTTCGGCATCCCGGTGCAGCACTTCGAATCGGGTGCGGATCTCGTGGATGCGGTTATGAATGGTCTCCAGCTTGACCGCCTTGTCGACCACATACTCCGGGCTGGTGATCTTGCCACAGTCATGAAGCCAGGCAGCGATATGGAATTCCTGCAGCTGCTCTTCAGTCATGGTGAACGAATCGAAGGCCTGGTCGTCGCTGGCGATGGCCTCATCTACCAGCATCTGGGCGAGCTTGGGTACCCGCTCGCAGTGGCCGCCGGTATAGGGGGATTTTGCGTCAATGGCATTAGCCACCAGCCGGATGATGCCTTCGAGAAGTGCTTGCTGGCTTTCGATAAGTTCTCGTGTTTCGATGGCCACGGCGGCGGAACCGGCAATTTCATCCACGAAGACGATCAGATCGTCACTCAACTGGGTGTGGTCGCCCACCTCCATCTCGATCGCCAGGACGCCGATCAGCTGTTTCCGGCGGTTGCGAAGTACGGCGAACACCGGGTGCCCCGGGATGTGCTGCCGAAGCAAACGGATGATGTCGTTGTCATCATGATTCGCGTGCACATTCGAGATGGTGTCCGGCAGTTGCAGATCCTGTTTGACAGCAAGAGAGAGCTGGTTCTTCTGGCTCGTGAACAGGTAGATACCGCCGCGCTCCTGCCCGACAATATGGATAATCTGTTCGAGGATGTCCCGAAGCAGATGGTTCAGATCCTGGCCCCGGTTCAGCACGGTGGCGATGCTCTGGAAACTGCGGATGGTTTTCGCCATGTCATCCAGCGCAACACTCAGTTGGCGGGCTTCCCGGATGTTCGAGTCGGATTTGACCGGCGTATCGAAGCGGAACCGCGACAACCGGCTCACCTGATCGGTCAGGTGCTCCAGTGGGCGACCTACCTGCCGCCCGAGGAACCATCCGATCACCAGCAACACAATAGCAATGAGTCCGGCGATAACCGTTTGTCTGGCCAATGCCGCCCAGACCTCGGCCAGCAGTTCATCCGAGGGTATTGCCACGGCGATGGTCAGCCCCTCCTGTTCCAGTGCACCGAGGGGCTCGGTCATTGCATACCAGTCTTTTCCGTCAACGCTGAAGCTTGTGACAGAGCTGCCCTCCTTGCGATCCCCGACCCGATCCAAAGCTTTCGAAATCGCCGGTCCGGGCTCTTTTGCATCGCCCGAATCGGCCAGCACTTCCCGATACTGGTTAACAATGGCTATCCGGGTGTTCGGTGTCTGGCGGAGTTCTGCCAACTGGGTGCTCAGGTCGGTCACGGTCACATCGATGCCGAAAATCGTACCCTGCTCCCCGGTTTCTTCCGATGCCCGACGGGACAGCGTGATGCCGGTTTCCCGGGTGGTAAAGAACGCGTAGGGCGCGGAAAGCTCCGTGGCATCCGATGCCTGGGCAGCATTGAACCAGGGCCGGGTACGCGGATCGTAGTTGTATTCTGGTACCGGGCGTTCTTCAATCACTTGCATGTCGGCATTGAAGAAATACCATTGACCCGGCGTTTGATTGCCCCCGTGGGTAATCGTCTGCAGCAGAAAGCGGGTTTCTTCGGGGGCATCAGGAAACTGCAGTATTCCGGAACTGCGAACCTTGCGCAGGAGAACAAAGTCTCCGTTCTGGTAACCGGCATAAACGGCGCTGACAATGTCGCTGCTGGTGAGTATGTCGGCCAGAACCGGCAGCCGGTCGAGGCGCTGGGGCAGCGTATTGGCGCCTGCGAGGCTGTCGTGGCTGAGCACCGCTAGGGCGGTGGACGGTGGCGCGGTGATGGCCTGTATCCGGTCGTCAACACTGATGGCCAGTTGGCGGGCGGTGGCGCCAGCGGCGGACACCTTGGCTGCCTCCATGCCCCGGAAACTCTGACCGATCAGCACAATGGTAAGAACCAGCATGCCGAGCGTAATGGCTGATGCAATCAGAAGGGCCAGGGAAATCTGGGCAGCCTGGCGTTTTCGATGCATGAATGATCCTTACCGGTGTGGATTGGCGTAAGACGGCGGAGAAGACCTGTTTAGTAAAAGACTAGTCGCTGCCCGGCACTTTTTCCGTTTATTCAGGGGGAATCGGTAGTTATGACTCAGGACCTGTTTGGCGAACAGCCACCGGAACAGACAGTCGAGCCTCTGGTGGATGGCGCGGTGGTGCTGCGGCAGTTCGCGCTCCCGAACGCCGAATCGCTCATGGCCGGCATTGAAACGGTTACCTCAGAAGCGCCGTTCAGACACATGAAGACCCCCGGTGGCCATGCCATGTCTGCCGCCATGAGCTGCTGCGGGGATCTTGGCTGGGTTACCGATAGACGGGGTTACCGGTATCAGGTGGAGGATCCGGAATCCGGCCGGCCTTGGCCAGCCATGCCCGCGGCTTTCCGGGAACTGGCCAGAAGCGCCGCCGAAACCGCTGGTTTTGAGGGATTTGAACCGGACGCCTGTCTGATCAACCGATACCAGCCCGGGGCAAAAATGGGGCTGCATCAGGACAAGGATGAGCAGGACTTCACGCAGCCCATCGTGTCGGTTTCTCTGGGCCTGCCGATGGTGTTCCAGTTTGGTGGTCTCAAACGCAGCGAACGCCCCATCCGCGTGCCACTTGCCCATGGTGACGTTGTGGTCTGGGGCGGCCCGGCCCGGATGCGTTATCACGGCGTGCTGACCCTCAAAGCTGGGGAGCACCCGCTAACGGGCGGGTATCGTTACAATCTGACGTTCCGTCGGGCCAGGTAAGGGATTACTGCAGCCAGGCGACCAGAAGCCCGGCTGCCAGAGAAAGCACCATCGGCCCCCCGACCAGCAGCCCGATCTGGCGATTGCCGACAAACCCGGCCAGCGCCGATTTCACGAGGTTGTTGGTGGCAGCGGCGATCACAATGCCGATGACTGCTGTTCCCATGGCCAGGCTGTTGTTGGACATGCGGGTCAGGGAGAGGGTAATTGCGTCCACATCCGCGATACCCGAGGTGGCTGCCAGGAAATAGATGCCCGCATCACCCAGCCAGTTGCCGAGGAACTCGCCCATCAGCAGGATGGCTGTAAGCAACGCACCAAAAACCAGGGCCGAGGTCAAATCCAGCGGGTTCTGGTTGAGGGTTGGTTGGCTTACCTGGAGCTCTCGATCATTTTTCCGCCAGATAAAGAGCGCGGGCCCATAGAGCAGGGCGGTCATCACAAGCACGGGCCAGATCAGACTGGGCAACAGATCGGGATTGATCACCAGGCAATAAACCAGGATGCGGGGGAACATGGTGCCGCACGCAATCAGGATACCGGTGGCGAACTGGGCGTTGAGCTGCGGAGTTTTCGAGGCCTGGCGGGCGAAGTGCAGGGTGAGGGCAGTGGACGAGCTCAACCCGGCGAAGAGGCTGGTAAACAGGATGCCTTTGCGGGTACCGGCGACCCGTATGGCGAAATAGCCGACAAAGGAAATGGAGGCGATCATCACCACCATCCACCAGATTTCCCTGGGGTTGAGAACGCCGCCCGGACCCATCTTTTCGTTCGGCAATAACGGCAGCATGACCACGGAAATCAGCAGTAGTTTCAGGGCGGCATCCAGTTCATGTTCCTTCAGTTTGTTCACCCAGCCATGAATTTCCTGCTTGTTGTCCAGGATGATAGCGGTCACAACAGCGGCTGCTGTGGCGATAACCGGGTCCACAGCCACCGCCACTGCCCCGAAACAGAAGGTCAGCACCATGCCGACCATACCGGTGATGCTGAAGTTGCGGATATGCTCCAGGCGTTCGCTGTAGGCCACGATGGCCATGGCCACGACACTGACCAGGAGCACCGGAAACGCCCACTCCGTGATTTCCCGGGCCAGTAACGCGGAAATACCGCCAAGCAGGCCCACCAGAGCAAAGGTGCGGATACCGGCAATTCGCTCGCCGGATTTCTGATCCCGCGCGTCCCAGCCCCGCTCGAGGCCGATGATGGCGCCAAGCAGAAGAGCAACGGCGAGATTCAGGGTAGTCTGGTTTCCAGCGAGAAACTGGGCGGCAACGTCGTCCATGGGGCGATGCAAGCTCCTGTAAATCAATGATGTTCTGATAATAGCAGTAGAGGGCGCCGGTCGTTAGACGTCTAAGAACTTACCGCTAGCGACCTTACTTTCCTGTAAGGGGGCTGATAAGCTTCGCGACCTTTGAATTCGTAGCAAGCTGGAACCCCGAAATCATGGTGAATTCCCTTAAAGCCAACTGGCTTTCGAACATTCGTGGCGATGTGCTCGCCGGTATCGTTGTGGCGCTGGCACTGATTCCCGAGGCCATTGCCTTCTCCATCATAGCCGGAGTCGATCCCAAGGTGGGGCTGTATGCCTCCTTCTGTATTGCCGTGATCATCGCTTTCGTGGGCGGGCGCCCCGGGATGATTTCTGCCGCAACCGCAGCCATGGCGGTGTTGATGGTGACGCTGGTGAAAGAGCATGGCCTGCAGTACCTGCTGGCCGCAACCCTGATGACAGGCGTGCTGCAGCTGATTGCCGGTTATCTGAAGCTTGGCAGCCTGATGCGCTTCGTCTCTCGCTCGGTGGTGACCGGTTTCGTGAACGCCCTGGCCATTCTCATCTTTATGGCACAGTTGCCCGAGCTGACCAACGTCACCTGGCACGTTTACGCAATGACAGCCGCGGGTCTGGGAATTATCTATCTGTTTCCCCTGCTACCCGTTGTGGGCAAGGTTCTGCCTTCGCCCCTGGTGTGCATCGTCGTTCTGACAGCCGTTGCCGTGGTTAGCGGAATGGACATCCGGACGGTTGGGGACATGGGCGATCTGCCGGATACCCTGCCGGTATTCCTGTGGCCGGACGTGCCTCTGAACCTGGAAACCCTGATGATCATCCTGCCGTACTCGATTCCGCTGGCCATTGTGGGGCTGTTGGAATCCATGATGACGGCCACCATCGTGGACGACCTGACGGACACTACCAGTGACCGTAACCGTGAATGCAAGGGTCAGGGCATTGCCAACATCGGCTCCGGCCTGATCGGTGGTATGGCCGGCTGTGCCATGATCGGCCAGTCCATTATCAACGTGAAATCCGGCGGCCGGACCCGGCTTTCCACCCTCACGGCCGGTCTTTTCCTGCTGGTTATGGTGCTGCTATTGGACAGCGTGTTGGTCCAGATCCCCATGGCGGCCCTCGTAGCGGTGATGATTATGGTGTCGATTGGTACCTTCTCCTGGGATTCGATTCGCAATCTGCGTGAGCATCCGCTTTCCACCAACATCGTGATGCTGGTAACCGTTATTGTCGTCGTTGCCACCCATAACCTGGCCTTCGGTGTTCTGGCCGGCGTGCTGCTGGCGGCGTTGTTCTTCGCCAACAAGGTGGGCCACTACATGCTGGTGACCTCCGAGCTGGATGAAACCACCGACACCCGCACCTACCGCGTTGTGGGTCAGGTGTTCTTCAGCTCCTCGGAAAAATTCATGGAATCCTTTGATTTCAAGGAAGCAGTCGATAATGTGGTGATCGACCTGAGTCGCGCGCATTTCTGGGATATCACCGCAGTGGGTGCCCTGGACAAAGCCGTGATCAAGTTCCGCCGTGAAGGCTCGGAGGTTGAGGTGATCGGTCTGAATGAAGCCAGTGCCACGATCGTTGACCGCTTTGGCGTGCACGACAAGCCGGACGCCGTTGACCAGCTGATGGGGCACTGACATGACACAGACCAGGGAATCCAACAGCGATCGCAGTCAGAATAAAAATCACAAGGATCATGAAGGCGAGGTTGAGATGTTACGAGTAGTTGCCTGTATTGATGGCTCCCAGGCCGCTCCCGCAGTTTGCGATTACGCCAGCTGGGCCAGCAAGCACATGGAAACGCCCATGATGCTATTGCACGTGCTTGATGAAGAGCGTTATCCGGCAGAGCCGGATCTGGCCGGAAGCATCGGCCTTGGCAGTCGTGAACAGCTGTTGGAGGATCTCGCAGAACTGGATCGAAAACGCGCCAAACTGGCCCTCGAACACGGGCATCACATGCTGGATGAAGCCCAAAAGCGGGTTGGCGAAGCTGGCATCTCAGACGTGGTGCAGAGACAGCGACATGGGGACCTGACCGAGTCCCTGCTGGCGCTGGAGAATCAGACCCGGCTGCTGGTCATGGGGCTGCACGGTGAGAGTAGCTCGGAGCGTGACACTCACATTGGCAGCCAGCTGGAGACGGTGATTCGCAGCATGCATCGCCCGATTCTCCTGGTGCCGGATGAGTACACCCAGCCTCGCAGTGCCATGCTGGCATTCGACGGCAGTGCCACGGCCTTCAAGGGTGTGGAATTGCTGGCCGGCAGCCCCGTTCTCAAAGGCATGCCACTGCATCTGGTGATGGTTGGAGCGGATACCAATGACCGTTGGGAGCAGCTCAAAAAAGCCGAGAAAATGCTGGCGGGGCTGGAATCCGAGATCACTCTGGCGATCCGCGCCGGTGATGTGGAACCCACATTGCACGCTTACCAGGAAGAACATGATATCGACATTCTGGTGATGGGCGCCTACGGGCACTCCCGCATCCGTCAGTTCCTGGTGGGCAGTACAACCACCAGGATGCTGGAAACCGCCAGAAAGCCCCTCGTCGTCCTTCGCTAGGCTACTTCCTGGGCCAATTCCGCAAGATAGGCCATCGCGGCGCGGTGGCCTTGCTGATACCCCAGATCCAGTTTGTTGAGATCGGTCGTCAACCGGCTTACCGGAAAATCGTCCGGTGGCGCAATGATCCGAAGCCGGCAGTCGTCCGGCGGATTTTGAATGAACGACAGCGTCTCGTTGTATCGTTCGCCCCGATGGATCAGTGCCTCGGCAAGTCCCGGTTGCTCCCGAAACATACGCCTGGTGAGCGCCGGAAACGCCAACGGCTTTTTCTCATAGCCCAGCGGCCGGGATAGCACGACGGTGATGTCCCGCGCACCCCGGCGGTAGGCCTCTACAACCGGAATGGAATCAGCGATTCCGCCATCACTCATGGGCTCGTTGTCGACGCTCGGATAGTCACGGTAGGCCAGGGGAATGGAGCATGAGGCCGTGAGCACATCGTGGATGTTGTGATCGTCGACGCAAAAATACCGGGCCTCGCCCGTCATGACCGACGTGGTTGCTACCCAGAGTTTGGTGGTGCCAGACAGGTAGTGGTCCAGATCAAGTGGCACCTCCCGGTAGGACTGGTGCCAGAGCCAGTTAACATCGCACAAATGCCCGCCCTGGAAGAATCGCCCCCAGTTTATAAACTCCGGCCGACAGGCGTGGTCGGTAATCACCCTGTGATTCCGGCCGTGATGGCCGCAGAGGTAACCAATCAGGTTGGTTGAACCGGCGGAGACGCCCCAGGCTTCGGTGAAAGGCTGGTACCGCTTTTCGAGAAAGGCATCAAGTACACCTGCGGCGAAGATGCCGCGCATGGCGCCGCCTTCGACGACAAGGGCGTTGCTGGTGGTGTTATTGGTATTCTGGAGCATCCGTTCCCCCTGTCTGTCGTGTTCTCCGGCAAGGCCAATACATGGACTCAGGTTACCAGTTCTACGGCCGGATTGTGGAGTCGGATGAACGGTCAGGCGCTGCTGCCGGCCGCCACACCCGATGCCCAGGCCCACTGGAAGTTGTGCCCGCCGAGGTGGCCGGTGACATCCACTACCTCACCGATAAAATACAGGTTTGGACGTTCCAACACCGCCATGGTCTTGGATGACAGCTGGCGCGTATCGACGCCACCAAGGGTAACCTCTGCCGTTCGGTAGCCTTCGGTTCCAGCCGGCTTGATCGACCATTGGCCCAGAACGTCGGCAACCTGTTCAATATCGCTGTTCTTGTAGCCCTGCAACGGGCCGGTCCAGCCGTGGAGTTCGTTAAAGGCCTGGGCAAACCGTTTTGGCAGGTGCTGGGCCAGGTAGTGCCCAACGGTGGATTGTGGCCGGGTTTTCCGCAGGTCCAAAAGGTCGTCCTTGATCTGACAGGCCGGCAGCAGGTTGACGGCCAGGCTGTCGCCCGGCTCCCAGAAACTGGAAATCTGGAGCATGGCCGGGCCGCTGAGCCCGCGATGGGTGACCAGCATGGGTTCCCGGAAGTGCTGGTCGTGGCATTGGACATCGACAGGGCAGCTGACACCGGACAATGGTGCGAGCTGTTCTTTCAATTCCGGCTGCAGGGTAAAGGGCACCAGACCAGCGCGGGTAGGAAGGATTTCCAGGCCGAACTGCTCGGCTACCCGGTAGCCAAACGCTGTGGCGCCCATGGTAGGAATCGACAGGCCTCCGGTGGCGATCACCAGGGATTCACAGGTGAGGTCGCCGGAGCCGACGCGCAAGCGGTAGCCGCTGTCGGTTTCGGTGATGCGGTCGACCGCTGTCTTCATTCTCACGTCCGCGCCCGCCCACTGACATTCGGTCAGCAGCATATTGAGAATGTCCTTGGCGCTGTCCTTGCAGAACAACTGACCAGGGGCTTTTTCCTCATGTTCAATGCCGTGGCGGTCTACAAGTTCCAGAAAATCCTGGGGGGTATAGCGCTTTAGCGCAGAAATGCAGTAGTGCGGGTTATCCGAAAGGAAGTTGGCCGGCGTACTGTTCAGGTTTGTGAAATTGCAGCGCCCGCCGCCGGACATCAGGATTTTCTTGCCGGGTTTATTGGCGTGGTCCAACACCAGCACGTTGCGGCCGCGATAGCCCGCAGTGGCCGCGCACATCAGGCCTGCTGCGCCAGCGCCGATAATAATGACATCGTAGTGTGAAGGCATGGGGTAACCACAAACCGAGTACGAACATTGAGTGGCCGAATTATACGGATATGGGGGGCTGGCGTCTGTGGTGCCGGGGTAACCACGTATGAAGTGGCGGGATGAGAAGGAATCAGAGACCGGGCCCGTGGGGCCCGGTCGCCTTTGCAGTTACCCGTTTTTCAGGGTTTGCATATCGATCACGAAGCGATACTTCACATCGCCTTTTTTCATGCGCTCGTAGGCCTCATTGAGGTTGTTTATGTCGAGCATCTCGACGTCGCAGCTGATGTCGTGCTCTGCGCAGAAATCCAGAACTTCCTGGGTTTCCGGCATGCCACCGATCAGCGACCCGGCCAGAACTCGGCGCTTGAATACCAGGGCGCCAGCCTCTACCGGTGGCTCTACCGGCTCCAGCAGGCCAACCAGTATGTGAGTGCCATCGTGCTTCAGGCAGTTGAGGTAAGGGTTCAGATCGTGCTGGACTGGAACCGTGTCCAGCATGAAATCAAAGTTTTCAGCGGCTGCGGCCATCTGATCTTCATCGGTGGAGATCACTACATGATCGGCACCCTGCTTTTTCGCTTCCGGAACCTTGCTCTCGGAGCGGGTGAAAATGGTCACCTCCGCGCCAAGTGCCCGGGCGAATTTAACACCCATGTGACCGAGACCGCCCATGCCGATGACACCGACCTTGTGGCCCGCTTTGACGCCATAATGGCGCAGCGGCGAGTAGGTGGTGATGCCGGCGCAAAGCAGAGGCGCAGCGGCCTTGATATCCAGCTTTTCCGGAATGCGAACGACAAACCGTTCGCTGACGGTGATACGCTCGGAATAGCCGCCAAAGGTGATGGAGTGATCGTGGCGGTCCTGGCCGTTGTAGGTGGAAGTCATGCCTTCGCTGCAGTACTGCTCCAGACCTGCTTCACAAGCTGAGCAGGTACGGCAGGAATCCACCATGCACCCGACGCCGACGACATCGCCTACGTTAAAGTTTTTGACCTCGGGACCAACGGCCGTGACCCGCCCCACAATTTCGTGGCCGGGGACAACCGGATACTCGGTGATCCCCCAGTCGTTTTGTGCAAAATGAATGTCGGTATGGCAGACCCCGCAGTAGTCGATCTCGATCGCAACGTCATCGGGACGTGGCTCCCGGCGGTCTATGGTATGAGGTGCCATGCCGGACGTTGGTGACTGTGCTGCAAATGCTTTGGTCGCTGTCATCACTTCGCCTCTGATTAAGAATTGAGGATAAGTTTACGAAACTGACCGTCAGAGCTATCACCGGCGACCATGTCGGTTTTTTCATTTGCACTCTGCAAGTGTGCCTCACAAATGAATGGCGCCTTCCATAAAGAAGGCTGCCTGGCCGGCAATGTCGACGCGATCCCCCTTTAACTCGCAGCGAAGTACACCGCCCCGGGCAGAAATCTGCCGAGCCTCAAGCTCGGTTTTGCCCAGTTGTTCGGACCAGTAAGGCACCAGCACGCTGTGAATGGAACCGGTAACCGGGTCCTCATCAATGCCGGCGCCAGGCGCGAAATAGCGGCTGACAAAATCGCAGTTGTTGCCAGGTGCGGTGATGATCAGCCCCTGGTTGCCCAGTTGCTTTAATTTGCGCAGATCCGGTTGCGCAGACCGCACAGCGTCTTCGTCCTTCAGGACCACCATGTAATTGGTGTCGTTTGGAACAAAAAACGCTGTATCAGGCGCGCTTTCCAGAGCTTCCCGAATCAGGGCCGGCGTGGGCTGTTTCTCGTAGGCCAGATTCGGGAAATCGAGTACCAGCCAGCCGTCGTCGGATTGCCGGACGGAGAGTGGGCCGCTTTTGGAGCGTAAACGGATTTGCTCTCTGTCCCAGCCGAGTTTGTTGAAGATGATCCAGGCGCTGGCCAGGGTGGCATGGCCGCACAGTGGTACCTCTGTGCCCGGAGTAAACCAGCGGATATGGAAATCCGCGTCCTCGCCGGCCGGAAGAGGCACGAAAAAGGCTGTTTCGGAGAGGTTGTTCTCCGCGGCAAGCGAGAGCATGAGGTTATCTGGCAGCCACTGGTCCAGCGGCATGACCGCGGCCGGGTTGCCACCGAACACCTCGCTGGTGAACGCATCAACCTGATAGATGGGTAAAGTCACGGTCTCTTCTCCTATTTTAAAGCGCTGGCCTGTTTGGAAATATCATCTGATTTCGAGCCTATTGTAGGAAAAGATCTGACTGCCATAACAGATTCAGATAATCTGGTTTTGAACCGGTACAGAATGTATTTGGTGAGATCTGTACTGGTCATATCGGAAGCAATCTGTACTGCACCGAACAGCTCGGGTTCTGGTGCAATAGATCATTATCACGATGAAGCTTCGCAGGCGAGGGCGGGCAATGGGCATTCTCTACAACCAGGTCGCGGATCAGCTTCAGGGGCTGATTCATGAAGGCGTGTACCGGGACGGCGAACGGCTACCGGGCGTGCGACAGTTGAGCCGGCAGTTCGGCGTTAGCATCTCGACCATCCTCCAGGCACACCAGACGCTTGAGGCGCGGGGCTTCCTGCAGGCCCGGGAACGTAGCGGCTACTTCGTGCGGCTACCGACTGTGGACGCCCCCGAGCCTGTTATGCGCCGACACCGAAGCCGTCCGGTTCCAGTCAGTGCAAGGGAGATGACCCTGGACCTGTGCGCGGACGAACAGAAGCGCATGGTACCGCTGGCTACGGCGATCCCCCACCCGGATTACCTGCCGCTCCGCCAGATCCAGCACAGCACGCTCTGGGCGGCACGCCGGGGTCTGGAAACCCTGGACTATGCCTTTCCTGGCAAGGAATCGTTCCGCCGGCAGATCGCCCAGCGGATGGCGACCCTCGGTGTGCCGGTGACGCCAGACGACGTACTTGCCACCAATGGCGCCCAGGAGGCGATCATACTGGCGCTGAGGGCGGTAACCCAGCCCGGAGATATTGTGGCCGTGGAATCGCCGTCTTTCCCCGGCATTCTTCAGGCTCTGGAAGTGGTCGGGCTGAAGGTCATTGAAATCCCAACGCATCCTTCCGAGGGTCTGAGCCTTGAAGGCCTGCAACTGGCCCTGGAACAGTGGCCCCTGAAAGCCTGTGTGGTCGTGACCAATCACAGCAACCCCATGGGTGCGCAAATGTCCGACGAGCGCAAGAAGCAGCTGGTCTCCATGCTGGCGGCAGCGGCTGTTCCGCTGATCGAGGACGACATCTACGGCGACCTTCATCACACCGGGGACCGGCCGAAACCGGCCAAGGCCTTTGATCGGGCGGACAATGTGATTTATTGCAGTTCGTTTTCAAAGACTATTTCACCGGGCCTCCGGCTGGGCTGGATGGTGCCGGGGCGGCATATGGCCAGCGCCAGGCAGCACAAGTATTTCGTTAATCTGGCCACGTCATCGATTCCACAGATGGCGGTAGCGCATTTTCTGGAGCAGGGCGGCTATGATCGCTACCTCCGTTCAGCCCGGCAGCACTATCGCGAAGCCACCGAACGGATGCGGACTGCTGTGGCCAGGGCCTTCCCGGAAGGTACGGCAGTGAGCCGTCCCCAGGGTGGGTTTGTGCTATGGGTCCAGTTGCCCGACGGCGTTTCCGGCACCGAGGTTTACCACAAGGCCAGGGCGGAGGATATCAACGTGGCGCCGGGGCTGATGTTCTCAACCGCCGACAAATACGACAATTGCCTGAGGCTGAACAGCGCCAACCCCTGGAGTGAGCGCATCGAGCATGCCGTGGGCAGGCTGGGTGTGCTGGCGCACGACGTCCAGTCTGCGGCGCGTTAGTGCCGTTCAGGTTTTCTCGCCACGCAGGTCCAGCGGATCGAGAAGGCCGGCGGCAATGGCGGTGCCGGTCACATCCGGCAGGCGATCGGCGCCCAGGCGTTTCATGACTCGTGCCCGGTAGAGATCAATCGTCTTGACACTGACATCCAGCTGTTCTGCGATTTCCCGGCTCGTGTAGCCCTGGGCCAGTGGCAGGAACACGTCCCGTTCACGGCGGGTGAGGGTGGCCAGCAGGGCTTCGGTTGCCTCATCACCTTGCAACTCTGGAGCGGACTGCTGATGTTCCTGCAGCGCCTGTTGGACGCTGTCCAGGAGCAGTTGTTCATTGAAAGGCTTCTCGATGAAATCGAAGGCCCCGGACTTGAACGCCCTCACCACAATGGGAACGTCGGCGTGCCCGGAGACAAAGATGATCGGCAGGTCCAGCCCCCGCTTCTGAAGCTCCTCCTGAACGTTCAGGCCGCCCAGCCCGGGCATCCGCACATCCAGAACCACGCAGCCCGCTTTCTTGTTGCCAACCGCATCCAGGAATTTCCGGCCGTCGCTGTAGGCTTCCACGTTCAAGCCGACCGATTCCAGCAACCACTGGGTGGATTCCAGCATGCCGGCGTCGTCGTCAACCACATAGACGGTGGTGGCTTCCGGTGTCGCTTGATTACTCATCTGGCTGCATCTCCGTGTTCGGGGTTCTGTTCTTGTGGCCCGGGCTGGCCGGGAAACGGCAGATCAGCGAGAGTCCGCCCGTTGCTGCCGGCCTGGCGTCCAGGAAGCCTCCAAAGCCTTCGATAATCGAACGGCTCATCGAGAGCCCCAGGCCAAGCCCCTGGGGCTTGCTGGTATAGAACGGCTGGAACATCTGGCGAATGCCCTGCGCGTCGAGCCCCGGGCCTTCGTCGATGACCTCAATCAGGGTTTCGTTCTGATCGTTGATGCAAGTCGTTATCGTGATCTGCGAGTGTGGGCCCGGGTTATGCTCACCGCGAGCCTCAACAGTGGCTTCGATACCGTTGCGGATCAGATTGATCAGCACCTGTTCCAGCAGCACCGGGTCGGCGGTGATGACGGGCGCACAACAGGCCAGATTCTCGCGGATCTGCACCTTGTTTTTCTCGGCCTCCCACTGGCAAAGACGGGCGACATTGCTGACGACTTCGTTCAGTGCGATTGGTGCGGTGCGCTTCTGGCCCTTGCGCAGGAAGGCTCGCAAACGTTTGATGACCTCCGAGGCCCGGTTGGCATGGTGAACAATCTTCTGGAGGCCGTCGTCCACTCGATCGAGGCATTCGGGATTGGTTCGGGCGCCTTTGAGATAGCGCTGGCTGGCGCTGGCAAAGTTCACGATGGTGGCCAATGGCTGGTTCATCTCGTGGGCAATGCTTGAGGCGAGCTCACCCAGAGTGGCAAGCCTGGCGGTGTGGGCGAGTTCGTCGGCCAGCCTGCGGTTGTTCTCCTCGGACTCTACCCGGGCAGTGATATCCCGGGATACGCTGATGACTTCAATCACAGCGCCAGTGTAGGTTTCCCGAATGGCCCTGCTGGCAATCTCGAACCAGCGGCGGGAACCGTCCCGGTGAATGATCTCCAGGGTCATGGTGGCGTAGCCGTCGTCCCGTAACTGGTTGCGGGTTTCAGCCAGCTTCTGAGCCACCTGATCGCCCCGGAAAATTTCTTCCAGAGGCTTACCCCTCAGTTCTTCCGGCCAGTAGCCCAGCAGCCGCCAGGATGCGGGCGTGGCATCGATAAACCGTCCGTCCGGGGCATGGCGGGATATGAGGTCGGTGGTGTTCTCGGTAATCAGTCGGTAGAGACGGTTGGAGCGGGTCGCTTCGTCCCGGTTGATGATTTCGTCTGTAGCGTCTCTGGCCCGCGCGAGAACCGTCGAGCTCCCGATATCTGGGACGAACGTCCACACCAGGAAACGCTCGGTGGTGTCCGCCGGAATTCTGGCTTCCACATTCTCGATCGATCGTTCCTGCTCCAGGGACGACTTCACAAGCGCCTGAACGTTGATCGGCAGCAGATGGAACAGCGAGGTCAGGTTGGCGTTCTGGCAAAGATGAAGACTGGCCAGGTTGCCCTCCAGAACGCTGCCTGTCGCATCCAGGATCAAACCGGGTTGCGGGTCGGCGTCATGCAAACTAAATACACTTGGAGTGGAAAAATCGTTCATGGCTTATCGTTATAGTAAATTAACTATAATACGTTGGTATAGTTTCTAGTGTTTTTGCTATCCAATACTATTCTGACCAGCCCGAAGTATAGCTAGTTTAGCGATATTCCTGAATACGCCATAAGAACAACAGTACTCAAGAGGACCACGCAATGACCTCGATATTTGATCAAGGCCTGGCGCCCGTCGACGCCAACTACGCCGTCCAATCTCCCGTTGATTTCATCGAACGTACCGCCACGGTTTACCCGGAGTATCCCGCCGTCATTCACGGGGCCATCCGTTACAACTGGGCGCAGACCTACGAACGTTGCCGCCGTCTGGCATCAGCCCTCAAAGGGCGCGGCATCGGACGCGGTGATACCGTTGCCGTCATGCTTCCGAATATTCCCGCGATGGTGGAAGCCCATTTCGGGGTGCCCATGATTGGCGCGGTGCTGAACACCCTGAACGTTCGCCTGGACGCTGAGGCCATCGCCTTCATGCTGGATCACGGTGAGGCCAAGGTTGTGATTGCCGACCGGGAGTTCGGTGAGGTGATCAGGGACGCCGTCAGCCGGCTGGACACCAAGCCGCTGGTGATCGATGTGGACGATCCCGAGTATGGCGAGGGTGTTCAGGTCAGCGATCTGGACTACGAGGCGTTCCTTCAGGAAGGGGATCCGGCATTCCAGTGGAGCTTCCCGGAGAACGAGTGGGATGCGATCTCTCTGAACTACACCTCCGGCACAACCGGCAATCCAAAAGGTGTGGTCTATCATCACCGTGGCGCCTACATCAATGCCATCGGCAACCAGACAGTCTGGTCCATGGACATGCACCCGGTGTACCTGTGGACCTTGCCGATGTTCCATTGCAACGGTTGGTGTTTCCCCTGGACCATCACCGCCATGGCCGGCACTCACGTCTGCCTGCGCCGGGTTGATCCCGAGAAGATTCTGCAGCTGATCCGGGATCATCAGGTTACCCACATGTGTGGCGCCCCGATTGTGCTTAACGCATTGCTGAACGTGCCGGAATCCGCCAAGGCCGGCATTGATCACGACGTGAAGTCCATGACAGCAGGCGCGGCACCCCCCGCCCAGGTCATTGGTGCCATCGAGGAAATGGGCATCCAGGTGACTCACGTTTACGGTCTGACCGAAGTCTATGGCCCGGTAACCGTTTGTGCCTGGAAATCCGAGTGGGATGCGCTGCCACTGCATGATCGTGCCCGGAAAAAGGCCCGTCAGGGCGTTCGCTATCACACTCTGGCAGGCACGATGGTCGGCGACCCGAACACCATGGAGCCAGTGCCCAAAGACGGCAAAACCATCGGTGAGATTTTCCTGCGCGGCAATACGGTGATGAAGGGCTACCTGAAGAACCCCAAAGCCACCGAAGAGGCCTTCCGGGGTGGCTGGTTCCACACCGGCGACCTGGCGGTATGGCACGAAGACGGTTACATGGAGATCAAGGACCGGCTGAAGGACATCATCATCTCCGGTGGTGAGAACATTTCCACCATTGAGGTTGAGGATACCCTTTACCGCCACCCGGCTGTGCTTGAGGCAGCTGTGGTTGCGCGGCCGGACGAAAAGTGGGGCGAAACCCCCTGCGCCTTTGTGACCCTGAAGCCGGAAGCCGGTCAAGTCAGCGAGGAAGACATCATCAACTTCTGCCGCGAGCATCTGGCCCGGTTCAAGGTACCCAAGACCATCGTCTTCTCGGAGCTGCCCAAAACCTCCACGGGCAAGATCCAGAAGTTCGTGCTGAGGGACCAGGCCAAAGAACTGGACTGATTCCCCGATCGGCTGCGCCGGCCCCGGCGCAGCCGAATTAAACCAGAAAAAACAACGCTGTCAGGCACACGCGCCGCGTGAGCCCGGAGACCTTTTTATGCAAATGTTTCACCGAAAGAACGGGGAAGAGCAGCCGTTCTGGCCGGCCGGTCCCTTCAAGGTTCGTCTGCCGTTCGTTCATTACCGCTGGGAGTTCGCGGAGATGGTGCAGGCTCTGATCATGTTCGTGGTCAGCCTGGCCATGATTCCCCTTCTTGAGAAATACCTGGGTGTGCCCTACGACGTGGCTCTGGCTTACGTGGTGATCTGTGGTATCGGTTTCATGCTGCCGGCACTGCTGGGTGTTCCCCTGGTTCCGGGCTGGATTACGCCGGGGATTCCTGTGGTTCTGCTGTTCCTGAGCGACTATGAGCCGGGCCCCGAGGCGATTCAGGCGCTGTTCGCGCTGCAGTTCCTGGTGTTCATTATCTTCCTGGTTCTGGGTATTACCCGCCTGGGCAGCAAACTGGTGGAGCTGATTCCCCGTTCCATGAAAGGCGGGATTATCATCGGTGCCGGTATCGCCGCCCTGATGGGTGAGATTGAGGCAGGCGGCCGTCTCGCCAACACGCCGATCTCCCTGATCATCGGTGGCCTGGTGTGCCTCTACCTGATGTTCTCGGTATCGTTCAAAGGTTTTGTGGAAAGCAATTCAATCGCCCGCAAGATTGCCAACTACGGCATGGTGCCGGGTATGGTGGTTGCGATCCTGGTTGGCTTTGCAACTGGCGAATACGAGGTGCCCAATGTGGAGTGGGGCATCACCAAACCCGCGTTTGATGAGCTGTGGAACTACCTGCCGTTCGCCGTCGGATTCCCGGATGCCGACGTCTTCCTGTACGCCATTCCCACGGCGGTGATCGCCTACGTGATTGCCTTCGGCGATATCGTGGTCGGCCAGTCATTGATGAACCGCGTTGATCATCTGCGCAAAGACGAAGATATCGATAACAGCATCGACCGGGTGCATCTGGTAACCGCTATCCGCAATGGTGGCCACGCGTTCTTCGCACCCTATCCGGGGCTGGCGGGCCCGATCTGGACGGCTGTCACTGCCACCATGGCCGAGCGCTACAAGTACGGTCGTAACGCCATGGACTCCATCTACAGTGGCGGTGGTACTTTCTGGATTACGGGTTTTATTGCCCTTTTCGTTCTGCCGCTGGTGAGCTTCTTCCAACCGGTGCTGCCGATTGCCCTGTCACTGACACTGCTGCTGACCGGCTATATCTGCCTGATGGTAGGGCTGGAGCAGCTGGAGAATAACACCGAGCGTGGCATTGCCGGCACCATGGGCGTTGTTCTGGCCGTCTATGGCGCTGGCTGGGGCCTGGCCACCGGCGCCGTCCTCTATTTCCTGATTGAACGTACCAAATTGCTTGGCTTTACCGCCGACCCGGAAGCGCCGGGCGTGAAAGCCGCGGAAGAGCACTAAACCTGCGTCTTCCGGCTCTGCACCGGAAGGCGTTGACCCCCTGTGTGTCCTTGGGAGGCCTCGTGCCTCCCTTTTTTATGCCTGAATGTTTCCCTGAGCATGGGCGTTGACAGAATGTCATTTCGTGACAATTTGTCTAATTTTTCCTCCCGAAGTATTCCTTCCGCGCGGTTTCCGGGTTTAAACTGCCAGAACTGATGAAATTTTGTCCGCTGTTCAATACTGATAACAACACTACAAAAACAGGAGGCAGTCATGACCATCAGCTCCACGCCCGAGGGGGTGTCCGTTGAGCCGAGACATCTGCGGTTCGATGTCAGCGAGGATCTGAAAACGCTCTGGCATGGCAACGATGCTTTCCGGACCGCGTTCTTCAACGCCCTTTCCCTGCAATTTCCCGATGGCGAGCAGCAGTTCATCAATGCCGTAAGGCTCTATCGGGACAAGATCGAGGATCCAAAGCTTAAAGCGGAGATCCGCGGATTTATTGGCCAGGAAGCCCTGCACAGCAGGGAGCACAAGGATTACAACGAGGCCCTGAAGGCCCGGGGTTACGATATTGATGCCCTGGACCAACGGTTCCGCAAGCATATGGAGTGGGTGGGCAAACTGCCACCAAGCCGCCAACTGGCAGGTACCTGTGGCGCCGAGCATTACACCGCCGTCCTGGCCAATGCCATCCTGAGCCACCCGGAGTGGATGGAAGGCGCCACGCCGACCATGGCAAAGCTCTGGAGATGGCATGCGATTGAGGAAACCGAACACAAATCCGTCGCCTTTGATGTTTACCGGGAATGTGTCGGCAATGAGCGGCTTCGCCGGATCGTCTTCCTCTTTGTTACCTGGAATTTCTTCAAGTACACCTTTTTGAATACCTGTAGCCTGCTGAAGGCCGATGGCAAACTCTGGAGCCTGCGCACCTGGGTTGGTGGGTTTAATTTTCTCTGGGGCAAGCCCGGAGTGCTCCGCAAGTGTCTGCCGGAATTCCTGGCGTATTTCCGTAAAGGCTTTCACCCCTGGCAGCAGGATAACCGCGAGCTGCTCGAGCAGAATCTCCGTGAGCTGGATATGACATCGGCAGCACGATAGGGCCGGGTTGCTGAAATTCTGATCGCGGTGTGTAAAACTGTGCGGCACAAAGAATAACGACAATAAAGGGGGGCTTCCGTTCGAGAAGCTACCCGGAGCTGGAGGCCCACCATGCGAGTTGGTTTGATCGTCGATTCTGCGTGCGACTTACCCTATGAGTTCAGCCGCAAGCACGACCTGTTCGTGCTGCCGGTAACCGCTGTAATCGATGGCCAGACCTACATAGACAAGCATGATCCGGTTCGGACCCAGGAGTTCTACCAGAGCGGCCTGTTGCAGAAAGGGCATCAGGCGGAAACCCGCGCCTTCACCGCAGAGCAGATACACGACCTGTTCATGGAGAAGATCGTCACCCAGTTCGATGTTGCTATCTGCGAGACGGTCACGAAATCCCGAAGCCTGATTTTCCAGAATGCCACCGAGGCTATGAACAGTGTCCTGGCGAATTACGAAGGTGCGCGGGAGGCCGCCGGTCGTGATGGCCGGTTCTTTATGCGTGTGATCGACAGTAAACAGATTTTTGCCGGCCAGGGCCTGCTGGCAGCCCACACGCTCAAGCTGATTGACCAGAATGTGTCCAAGAATGCCCTGCGCCATGAGGTGGAAACCTTCAGCGACAAGATCTACACCTGCGTCATTCCGAGGGATCTGCACTACATCCGTGAACGGGCACGGCGTCGTGGTGACAAGAGTGTGTCGGCGCTGGTTGCCTTCCTGGGCAAAGCACTGAACATTACGCCGGTTATCTTCGGGCAGGGGGCTGAGGGCCAGCCTGCGGCCAAAACCCGGAGTTTCGACGTGGCCGTGGAAAAGGTGATGAACTATGCCGCTGCCCGTGTCGAAGCCGGGCTTCTGACACCCTATGTAAGCCTGTCCTGTGGTCTTACCTGGACGGAGATCGAGGATTTGCCCGGGCTCAACCGACTGCGCGATGCTTGCGAACGCAATGGTGTGGAACTGCTGCTCTCCCAGATGGGGATTACCAGCAGCATCTACATTGGCCCCGGCAGTCTTTGCCTCGCACTTGCTGCGGAACCCCACACCTTCAACGATTTTCAGTAACTCCTTCTCAGGGTGCGTGACTGAAGCATACTGGCCCGGCCGCGCCTCTCCACCTGTAGTTTTGGCAAACCTGCCAGCGTTTCGTTCGTGTTAGCCTCTGGCCTGTGTGTTTCATTTCTTCAACAGGACAACTGACGCCATGACCAAAGGCAAAACGGATCTCGCCAACCAACTGCTTGAGCAGCATGTGAAACATGAGCTGGCTTCGCTAAAGGGCGCTAAGCTGCGCAAGTTCCTGGAGCAGGAGCTCGATGAGCTCTGGCATTATGCCGGCGAGATAACCCTTGGCCGGATAACCTCGGAAGAGCAGGTGATGGGCGTTATCCAGCGTATCGTTATGGACATGGAACTGGATGCAGGCATTCCGGAACTGGCCGCGGAGATGGCCACCGAGGTGCTCAATGCCGATGTGCAGTCAAAGACCACCCTTGGCGAGATCATCACCCGCGAACAGGCCACGGGCTTTCTGGAGGAAGCTCTGGAGCTCCGGCAGCAACGTGAACGGGTGATCAGCGAGATCATGGCGCACCCGGTCTATCAGGAGCTGGTGTCCAATGTCGTTTACCACGGCCTGGTGAACTACCTGTACGAGGATAACCTGATCACCAAGTCTGTGCCGGGCGTTGGTTCGATGATGAAATTTGGCAAGCGGATGGCCAACCGGGCGGTGCCGGGGCTGGATGAAACCTTTGAGCGTCGACTGAAAGCCTGGTTGTCTGACAGCCTGCCCGGTTTGATCAGCCGCAGTGAGCAATTCCTGCACAGTGCCCTGTCTGATGAGGAGCTGCGCGACAGTGTGATGGCCGCCTGGGTGTCTCTGGAGGATCGCACCATTGCCGAGCTTCACGAGGGGCTCGGAGACGTGCAGCTGCAGGAGTTTGTGGTGCTGGGCTATGAGTTCTGGCTGCAGTTTCGCAAGACCGGATACTTTGAGAACTGTGCCCGGGCCGTGGTTTCCCACCTGTTCGACAAATATGGCGAGCGCCCGCTTACAGACCTGCTGGGCGATATGGGGGTGAGCCGCGAGGTTGTTATGGCGGAGATAGATGCCTACGCAATTCCGGTTATAGACGTGTTGCGTGAAGAGGGCTATGTTGAGGCCCTGATTCGTCGGCGCCTTGCGCCATTTTACAAGTCCGCCGCTGCGCGTAAGATTCTCCAGCAGGAGGCCTGAGTCTGAGATTGTCGGCAGGGCCCCGGGGAAGGTTTCGTTCAGGATTTTGAGAGGGCATGACGTTGATATCGGATCTGTTCTGGGCCTATCTGGTTGCCATTACATTGCTCACCATCACGCCCGGTGTGGATACCCTGCTGGTGATGCGTAACACCGGCCGGGGCGGTTTGCGGGATGGGTGCGTGACCAGTGTCGGCATCTGTAGCGGCCTGTTCATTCATGCCACGCTCTCGGCGCTGGGCATCTCGCTCCTGTTGGTGGAAACCGCCTGGGCATTTTCTGCATTGAAGTGGGCCGGCGCTTGCTACCTGGTCTGGCTCGGCATCGGTTCGTTGCGCCAGGCCCTTCGCAGGGGTGACGCGCCTGCGGCAAAGGATGTAACGGTCGCCCGCCGGAAGGTTGGCTTGGCGGTGTCCTTTCGTGAGGGCCTGCTATCCAACGTTCTTAATCCCAAAACCGCGCTGTTCTACATGGCTTTGCTGCCACAGTTTGTGGATCCGGCAGGCAACGCCTTTCAGCAATCGCTGATGCTGGCCGGTGTGCATTTTCTGCTGGCAATGCTCTGGCAGTGTGGTCTGGCCTGGGTGGTGGTTACGTTTCGGAGTCTTGGTGTAAACGCGCGTGTGAAGCGAACGCTGAACGGCCTGACGGGAGGGTTTTTCGTGGCCATGGGCGCCAAGCTGGCCAGCACCTGACGCAATCATGGAGCTTCAGGCAAAGAAAAAGGGAAGCCTCGGCTTCCCTTTTTTGTTCCAGTTCCGGATGCTTACTTTTCCAGATACTGAAGCTTGTTCGGCTTGCCATCCCACTCTTCAGCGTCTGGCAGCGGATCTTTCTTTTCGGTGATGTTCGGCCATTTGGCGGCCAGATCGGCATTCAGCTCCACAAACTGGACCTGATCGGCCGGCAGCTCGTCTTCCGAGAAAATGGCTTCGGCCGGGCACTCTGGCTCGCACAGGGCGCAGTCGATACATTCGTCCGGGTCGATTACCAGAAAGTTCGGTCCCTCGTAGAAGCAGTCTACCGGACAGACTTCCACGCAGTCTGTGTACTTACACTTGATGCAGTTATCAGTAACGATAAACGCCATAGTCAGATCCCTGGTCCAGTGGTCGGTCAGTCTCATCAGGAGCGCCGTCGGGCGCTGCCGTTATATTTTGGTGCGCGATATTGTAGGGAGCGACCCGCACAGCCGCAAGCGTTCGACTGCTATAACCTTATTACACAGATCAATTCTTCGCTATTTCTTCATCAACGCCTTCAGTTCGTAAAGCTGATTCATGGCATCCCGGGGGGTTAGTCCGTCGAGGTCCATGTCTTTAAGTGCCTCTTCCACGGCGCTGGGCTCCAGGCTGGCGAACATGTCGCCCTGGTAAACGGATTCATTTACCTTTGTTGCCGGCTTGGCCAGGGATGCGTTGTTGCCCTGTTCGGCGGCCGAGGCTGCCGGCGCCGCTGGCGAAGCGCTGCCCTCCAGGTGGGAGAGCTGGGTTTTGGCGTTACGGATCACATCCTGTGGCACGCCTGCCAGCTTTGCTACCTGCAGACCGTAGCTCTGGCTTGCCGGGCCATCATGCACGTTGTGCAGGAACACGATGCTGTCGTCGTGCTCAGTGGCCGTGAGGTGCACGTTAACGGCATGCTGCAGCTCATCGGCCAGCTGGGTCAGCTCGAAATAGTGGGTGGCAAACAGCGTGTAGCAGCGTATCTCCCGGGCAAGGTGTTCGGCAGTAGCCCAGGCCAGGGACAGGCCATCAAAGGTGCTGGTGCCACGACCAACCTCGTCCATCAACACCAGGCTGTGCTCGGTGGCGTTGTGCAGGATGTTGGCGGTTTCGGTCATTTCCACCATGAAGGTGGATCGGCCGCCGGCGATATCGTCCGAGGAACCCATGCGGGTAAAAATCCGATCCACGGGGCCGATCACTGCCCGGTTGGCGGGCACGAAACTGCCGGTGTAGGCGAGCAGGGCAATCAGCGCGGCCTGACGCATATAGGTGGATTTACCGCCCATGTTCGGGCCGGTTATCACCAGCATGCGGCGCTGGGTGTCCATTAGCAGATCGTTCGGTACGAACGGCTCGTCCAGTAACTGTTCAACCACCGGATGGCGCCCTTCTTCAATGTCAAAACCCGGGGATTCGCTGAACTCCGGCGCGGAAAAGCGCAGGGAGGTGGCGCGCTCGGCAAAATTACTCAGCACATCCAGTTCTGCCAGTGCCTGGGCGGCATCCTGAAGTGGCGCAAGTTGCCCGGCGACGGTTTCCAGTACGTCATCGTACAGGCCTTTCTCACGGGCCAGGGCCCGGCTCTTGGCACTAAGGGCCTTGTCCTCGAACTCCTTGAGTTCCGGCGTGATGAATCGCTCGGCGTTTTTCAGGGTCTGCCGGCGAATATAATCCACCGGCGCCTGATCGGACTGGGCCCGGCTGATTTCGATGTAGTAGCCGTGGACCCGGTTGTAACCTACTTTGAGGGTGCTGATACCGGTGCGATCCCGCTCCCGGGTTTCGACATCCAGCAGATACTGGCCGGCGTTTTCGCTGATGTTGCGCAGCTCGTCCAGCTCCTCGTCGAAGCCTTCCCGGATGACCCCGCCTTCACGGATCACGACCGGGGGATTGTCGATGATGGCGCGCTCCAGCAGATCCGCCAGTTCCGGGTATTCCCCAATGATGGTCGCCAGCCTGACGACGTGGTGGGAATTGACCGGTTTCAGGGTTTCCTGCAGGTCCGGCAGGGCCTGGAAGGCATCCCGAAGCCGCGCCAGGTCTCTTGGCCGGGCCGAACGAAGGGCGACCCGTGCGAGCACGCGCTCAATGTCGCCAACAGCTTTCAGCAGATCGTGCACCGGCTCATAGTGGAACCCGTCCAGCAGCGCCGATACTGCCTGCTGACGCTGGCGGACGATCTCCACATCCCGAAGCGGCCGATTCAGCCAGCGCCGGAGTTCCCGTCCACCCATGGATGTGGCAGTGCGGTCCATGACCCAGGCGAGGGTGTACTGGTGGCCGCCCATGAGATTGGTGTCAATTTCCAGATTGCGACGGCTGGCAGCGTCCAGGATGACTGCTTCATCGCGCCGTTCGCGGGTCAGCTTGCGAATATGGGGCAGGGCGGTACGCTGGGTTTCCTTGGCATACTGCAGCAGGCAGCCCGCGGCACAGACGGCGAGATTGAGTTCCTCGCAGCCGAAACCTGTCAGGTCCCTGACCTGAAGCTGATGGGTAATAACCCTGCGGGCCGTATCGGATTCGAAGAGCCAGGGCCCCTGACGGCGTATTCCGGTGAAACCCTCCAGAACGTCCTCGTAGGGAAAATCCTCGCTGATCAGGATTTCCGCCGGACGCAGGCGCTGCAGTTCGCCCTGCAGGGCCTCCAGGTTTTCCAGCTCCGACACGGCAAAACGGCCGCTGGAAATATCGAGCGAGGCAAAACCGAACTGCTCCCGATGGTTATAGATAGCCACCAGTAGATTGTCCCGTCGATCCTCCAGGTAGGCGTCGTCGCTCAGGGTCCCCGGTGTGACGATCCGCACCACCTGTCGCTCAACCGGACCCTTGCTGGTGGCAGGATCTCCGATCTGTTCGCAGATGGCGATGGATTGACCTGCCCGAACCAGCCGGGCAATGTAGCCCTCAGAAGAGTGATAGGGGATGCCGGCCATGGGGATCGGATTGCCGCCAGATTGGCCCCGGGCGGTGAGGGTAATATCCATCAGCTCGGCCGCTTTCTTGGCATCTTCATAGAACAGTTCGTAAAAGTCCCCCATGCGGTAAAAAACCAGTTCATTGGGGTGCTGGCCCTTGATCTTCAGGTACTGCTGCATCATTGGGGTGTGCTTGGATAACTCGCTGGAGGGCGCTTCGTTACTGACTTTCGGCATACTTCCTCATTAGCTTGGGGCAATCGTGGGGCAAAACGCACCGCTTTTCTGCAACTGTTGCCAGATGAATTCCGCCTCGTTTTCAGATTCTGAATCCATCCACCGGCCATAGACTTTCACCAACATGGAATAGTCCTTGTGGCCCATCTGCTTTGCAATGAACGCAATGTTACCATGGGCAGTCAGAGACCAGCAGGCGTAAGTGTGTCTGGTTTGATAGGCCACCCGACGTCGGACACCCGCCCTTGACAACAGCTTCGCCCATTTTCTGGCCCATGATCCAACTTGCATCCGAGGAGTGGCGACAGATTTATTTCGGGCCTGCAATGGTGTGACCAGTGGTGTGAGCGTTTCCTGGCGCGTCTGGTGGCGGCTGATCTCAACGGTCTCCTGCTTTGGTTTTGCATTCTCGGTCATTTTCAGCAAAGCGTTTACGGCCTCCATGGCGGGAGGAACCAACCAAATTTTCCGAGCCATGCCAGTCTTCGGTACCTTTAGAACCTTGGAGGCAGTCACTGAACGGCGAACATGCAGCAGGTTGCCTTTCACGTCTTCTCTTGCCAATGCACAGAGCTCCCCGGGACGTAGGCCTGCGTAGACCGCTAACGTCACCAGCGCTTTATCCTGGGCGTGTAGGCAGCCTTTCTCGATGATCTGCTTGTATTCATCCAAAGTGAGCGGGTCTGGATCCTCTGCCCGATTTTTGAAGAAGACCGCTTCCAATGATCTGGTGACGTACTCGTTTGACCGTCCCCATTCCACCATTCCGTTCCATGTGGCTAGGTAATGGTTAACTGTGGCGGGTTTTCGACTCGCTATCAGGCGAGCTCTGAGTTGGTCAACATCCTCGGGCATCAACGTGTTGACCGGCACAGACCAGCCAACCATCTCGCCACAGACTTTGAGAGCCACCTTGTATCTCCGTTCGGTTTCTTCAGTGATATCTGTGGTCTTAACCAACAAATACCGGTCATACAACTCCTTCAGTGTGATCTTTCGACTTGCCGGAGTGTTCCGAGACTTTGCCGACTCAGGAAAATGCACTGCGTAGTCGAATGTGCCTTGGCGGATCTCCAACTGAATGCTCTTACGTTTGTTGACCGCATATTCAACATTGGAAAAGGTTAACGGTATCTTCAGTGTTTCCCGGCATCGTTTGCCTTCATACATGAAATCAATTCGGAGCGCTTCACCCCGCAGTTCAATGCCTGGTGACTGTTGAACCAACTGTTCAATCGCTTTGCGTTCCTCCTCAGGGCTTAAGCTGCCCTTCCTAGTTCTACCCATTTGTCTATCTCTTCAAGGTTGTACCAAAAGGATTTGTCTGGCCCGACTTTCCACTGTCGACTCTCAATCCATTGGGATCTTCGGAGTCTTACTTGTTCTTTGGTGAGGCCAGTGAGTTCGGTTAGTCTTCGTTCAAGTACCCAGCGGGGTTGATTCATCATCTACCCCCCGCGTTGGTGTATTGGTTGGGCTTGTTGTGGCTGTACCGTCTATTGGTACTATTGGGTGTGCAGTAGTGCGTTGTATTTTGTTTGTACATGGGTTTAGTTGTTTGATTGATTAAGCGGTTACACGTCATCAACGAAGTTGCTGGACTGGTGCAAACGGTTGTTGAGAGGTAAGGCGTGGTATTGCTGGATTAGAGTCGACAGCTAGTAATCTGCGATCTGCGGATTTACAAGAAAGGCTCTTGTTCAAGAAGATTCAGTTCTTGCCGGCGGTCAAGTTGACTCGTGATGTGGCAATTTACGGCCTTGAAGGCTAAGTGCCAGTTTTGAACAGGTTGCTATAAGGATTCTGCTCCCCCAGCGAAAGACCTGCTTAGGTTCGCCGGACAGAAAATGCTGAGGGTGGCCGATAACGGCAGATCTTGTTGAAGGGTTGAGGTCAGATGTCGTCCATTATATCCAACCCCTCTCCGATGCCCCCTGAAACCAAGGGGCAGCAGTATTATTGGTTCTTTTGTACGTCTTGGCAGACGTTGTACCAATAGACTGCGTATTGATGAACAGCGTCCTGCTTTGCCTGGGGATCAACGAGGACTGGTTTAAGGTAGGCCTGGTTCACGATTTCCACGTTGACACTATGTATTGCTGTGCCTTTCTCGTAGGCGTCGTCGATTATTTCAATCAGTCGACTACGTAGCTGTCCGGTTTGTCGGTATTCCATGACAACTGTGGCCATATCCGCGTGATCCATACAGGTGCTAGGTTCATATTGCTCAAGAGCCTGTACGGGCAAGCAAATGGTCAGTGCCAGCATGGCAAACAACAACTTTTTCATGGGTACGTCCTTGGTTCTTTGAATAGGAAGGCGCCAGACAATCCCGAACAAACTCGTCGTGCATGAGCCGGTGATGCTCCCAGGCGTAGTACTGGTGCTCGGAAGAGCCTTTTGGGTAAGGGTTTTCGTCTGACGACAGGCCATTACGCCAGTCTTCCCTCAAGTGCCTTCCGCTATGCTGACATTGCGGGAAGCATGAGGGCTTTTATCAACTTAAGTCAGTCTCAAAAGTTCCCCAGCGAGCCATTTATATAGCCCGAGTGCTTACGCAAGTCCATATATGCATGAGGTTTTCAGGTACTTGGAGCTCTTCGGAGGGCTGTTAGTGGTTTAAGATTCATTTCCGGCGTCTTGGTAGCTTTCAGTCGGCATCGAGTCTGCTATAAGAGCCTCGCTATAGGCATAAATGTCAGACAAGCGGAAATATACTCTGGCAAGCCTTTCAGGATCTCTTTTGTGCCCTTTGGGACACCGGGGATCTGACTTTCTGAGCCTATCTAACTCGGAAACGCTAATTCCAAGTATAGTTGCGGCCTGCTTCTTGGGGATTTGAACGTGATATGGGTTTATATGTTTGTAGTCTAGTTGGTGCATGACTGCTCCTTTATCACTGAACGCTTGTTCTAATCGACAATGGGATCTGTGGGGGCTTCTTGTGCTCTGTTCATTATGTTTTCACTGTATTCGTAGATGTCAGAGAGTCGGAAGCGGGTGGTTGGCGGAAAGCGTTCCCAGTCTCTGAATCCTTTTGGGCAATGCTTGTCGCGTGCTCTTCGGTGATCCAGCTCTTCAGTAGTGATGCCCAGAATTTCTGCGGCTTCATGTTTGGCGACCTGAACGTAGTTTGGATCAAAGCGTGCCTTATACATGTGTGTTCCTCCTTTTATGTCGGGGTTTAATGTGAGTGGTTTGGGTAGCAGTACCTGAGAGGTGTTCTCTGCGCTGGTTTGGTTGGATTTAACCGGTGGTGATCCTTGTATATATGCCATGAAATGTCCTTAGCGGTTTATTGATTGGGGTTTTAGGAGGTTCAGTTGTGTAGAACTGAGGTTGTGATGTTGCGTCTTGGTTAACTGGATTGCTCATAGGCGTCTCTGAATCTCACGAGTGGAGTTCTGAAACCTTTGATTCCGATTGTTGGGATGTCTGGTTTGGTTGTTATCAGTTCGTGGTTTGATTAAAGCGGTTTGGTCAATGTGTTATGGGTTGAATGAAGTGGTCGGGCGCCTCTATGGAGTTAAAGTATGATTCCAGATACGGAATGATGAACTTAACTGCTCTCATGTACTTCTGAGCCTGCCGTTTATTAAGTCCAGTCATTGTTTTGATCTCTCGAGTGTTGATCACCTGTATGCATTGCAGAATGTTGAAGATCCGATTGATGTTCAGTGGCTTTGATTGGTTTATATCAAGGCTTGCGGCTCCTGCAATCAGTTCGTTTACTGTGCAACCAGGTGTGTTTGGTCTTACAGTCTGTATCTCTGTAAGAACGGTATTCTCTATGTTGGTTGAGCGTGGTTGTTTCTCCGTATTGGCTTTACCTGCATAACGAATTCTGTCCATTCCTGACTGACCTAGCCTCGCTGCCAGGTGTGTCATTTCTTCAATGGGTCTGATGTCCAATTGGTTCTCCTGTAAAACGACTCTTATATATAGGGGGAATTCCCCCCCGGTCCTCCGGTCTGTCGAACCGGCGGAAATTCCCCCGGCTCCGCTTCTCTTTTACTGACTTAATTCCGTCCTTTTGTTTGGTGCATGGAACGCCCGGAGGGCGTCTCAAACTTTCTCAGAACAGCCTTTCTTTGAATGTTTCATGAAGCGTCCGGAGGACGCCTTACAAGTCTCAGGATCTAATGAGGTGGCTTTGTTCCTTGGTTTGAGCTGTCCACCTTTGCCGCTGAGTGCCCAAGCCACGCAGCGGAGCGCAGTGGCGTCAGGGCACGGTGGCGGCAAAGGTGTGGAAGGTGTGAAAGCCGTTTGGGAGGAACGGTGTAGGTTTGTGGCTATTCGCAATGCACGCGTGGAGACATGTGCCAGTTCGAGTCTCTTTTACGGAACCGAACTCAGTGGAGAAACCGGTCATTAGACTGACTGGCCAGGTGTGTAGCGGTGTAGGCTGCCTGTGTAGATTGAGGAAAGGTTGCTGAAGTCGTGGGTCTGAGTGAAGTAGTACGAGGGTGGGGTAGTTCCCCCGAAAGGCTGGAAGGCCATACCGGGGGGGGGTACTTTGGTTTTTCTGTTCAGTCAGTCTTTACTGTGGCCGTAGGCATTTTAGGTATTTTCATCGCATGCGACGGACGATTTGGAAGGCTGCTTGAGCAAGAGTTCCTTTGGCTTCTCCTCTTCCGCCGTTGCCTCTGCTACGTCCGGTTCAGCTGAGACTGAGGGTGTGTTCACCCTTCTACCTTGGTTCCAGTTGTGTGAAATGGACTGGTTCCAAACATTCTGGATTTCCTTTTCATAAAGATGGTTTGGGTAAATGTAATAGGGCGACAGCATGAATGTGCCTGGGCGGAATCCTTGATCCACTCCTGCAACGCTGGTTACACCCTTGGTTGGAACCCTACACGCTAGCCCGTTGCCGGCCCGGCGCAGTTCGTCGATTGCCCTGCTGCGCCTATTAATCTCGCTACGGGGCAAGTTCTTGTTTGGCAGAGTTGCCGTGTAGGTCCGGTAGTCCATGTTGCGTTTGATTTCCAAGAACAGGTCTCTGGCGCCCTTGGAAAGGCTTCCTAATAGGTCCAGCAGGTCGGGTTCAGGATCTCTGCTGTTCCGCACCCGGATGAGCGAGATGCTTGTATATCGCCCTTTTCGTCTGGGGTAGTAGGGGCGGAACTCCATACCAGCTGGAGCTCCTACAATTTCAATGGTTTGGCTGTTTCGTTTTTTCCCGGACATAGGTTGGGTGGTTCTCTAATAACTAAAAAGTGTTGATTGTTTGGAGATAGATATCCAAAAAAACGTGAATTTAAGGTCTTCAAAGATCTGATTTAAAAAGATTTTAAGGCCAACTATATAAATTAGCGTAAAAAGCTGGTCAGTTCATCTGATTCAAGACGCGTCTGCAAAGGACAATGCTTACCCTCAATATCCTTTTCTACCTTCACCGAATGGCCGGAGGCCATCTACAGTTCTACTAGTAAGATTCGTTCACTCTGATCACGCAAGCCACTCATAAATCGAGTAAATAAGGTTGCTCAAACCTGGTTTCTGCCACGAATGATACCCGAGATAGTGTATCGGTTGTGTATGGTCACCATCCGGGCTGTCAGCCCAGTAAGTATGTCGGTCGGAGAAGTGTGAGGAATTTGTTGGCTTGCCACCGGGGACGCTTCTGGCGGAGTTCTGGCTTAGATTTGAGGTGGAGTTAGTATATCGGTGTCATACCGGTTTGCTCATGAGGGAGGATAGCCTATCGGTTGTCGTCTTTTTCTGAGGGGAGAATACTCACCATTGCCTCAGTGTTGATTATCAAGTAAAACCAATCGTCATATAGCAAGCGAACCAGTCGAGAGATGGCATGGCAAACGACATCGCTTGTCTCACCAGATTATTAGTCTGTCTGGATCCAAAGCCATTGTTTCTCAGAGCTTCTGGTCCAGTCGACGTATCGATATACAACGGAGTTTCACGGATGACCGAAGACAGAACAGCCCATTCCCAAACAGCCGCGTTTATTTGGTCAGTCGCGGATCTACTGCGGGGTAACTTCAAGCAGAGCCAGTACGGGCGAATCATCCTGCCATTCACGATACTTAGGCGTCTGGAGTGCGTTCTGGCTCCGACGAAAGAGAAAGTGTTATCCGCCGCCAACGAACATCAGACGAAACCGGATGCTGTCCGAGAACAGTTGTTGCTCAGAGCAAGTGGCCACGAATTCTTTAATGCCTCTCCATTGAACCTGGCCAAGCTATCGGACAGTCAAACGGCCGAAGATCTGATGAGCTACGTTCAGTCTTTCAGTAAGGACGCCCGAGAGATCTTTGAGCACTTTCACTTTGATGACTTTGTCCAGCAGCTCCAGTCTGAAGACCTGCTCTATCAAGTGGTTCAGCGGTTCGCCAGTTTTGACCTGAACCCACTGCGGATCAGCAACTTCGGTATGGGTATCATCTTCGAAGAGTTGATACGGAAGTTCGCTGAAAGCTCCAACGAGACTGCTGGGGAACACTTCACACCCCGGGATATTGTTCATCTGACTACGTCACTGGTTTTGACTGGCCAGGATGAAAAGCTCGAACCCAACAGTATTGTCACGATTTACGACCCGACAGCCGGTACCGGTGGGTTCCTGTCTGAAGGGGACGAATACATTCAGCAGATCAGTGAAGGCGTTACGGTTTCCTTGCATGGCCAGGAACTGAACCCTGAGTCCTATGCTATCTGCAAGGCGGACATGCTTATCAAGGGGCAGGGGATCAGCAATATCAAGCTGGGCAACACCTTGTCTGATGACCAGCTGGCGTCCAATACGTTTGATGTGATGTTGTCCAATCCCCCGTTCGGCGTGGAGTGGAAGAAGGTTCAGAAGCAGGTTACTGATGAACACAAGCATCGAGGCTTTGACGGTCGATTTGGACCTGGTTTGCCAAGAGTCTCTGATGGATCACTTCTCTTCCTGATGCACCTGGTTAGCAAGATGCGGGATCCCCGTGACGGTGGTTCCCGAATCGGCATCATCCTTAACGGCAGTCCATTGTTTACGGGTGGTGCAGGCAGTGGTGAGTCTGAAATCCGGCGCTACCTGCTGCAGAACGACATGATTGAAGCTATCGTCGCCTTGCCTACCGATATGTTCTACAACACCGGCATCTCCACCTACATTTGGATTCTATCCAACAACAAGCCTTCTGAGCGCAAGGGACTGGTTCAGCTGATTGACGCCACTGACCGAGCCAGCAAAATGCGCAAGTCACTGGGTAGCAAACGCCAGTTCATCAGTGAGTCTGATCAGGATGAGGTTGTCAAACTGTACGGGGATTTCCAGGAAACCAAGAAGAGCAAGCTGTTCCCGGTGGAAGCCTTCGGGTATCGGCGGATAACAGTTGAACGTCCCTTGAAACTGAACTTCCAGACCAGTGAGGAACGAGTAGGCCGGATCATGGATGAGAAGGCGATCCAGAAACTGGATCAGGGGGAGCAGGAGAAGATCTTAGCGGCCTGCAAGTCGATGGATGCGGAGACGGTTTACCGGAACCGTAAGGCGTTCCAGGAGGCGCTCAAGTCGGTACTAACCGATCATCAGGTATACCTGAGTGCCCCGCAACTGAAAGCTCTTCTGAGCGCTTTGAGTGAGCGTGACCCAGAAGCAGATGTCTGTACCGACAGTAAAGGCAATCCCGAGCCTGATACTGGCCTGCGGGACTATGAGAACGTACCCCTAACCGAGTCGGTGTATGACTATTTCGAGCGGGAAGTGAAGCCGCATGTGCCGGATGCCTGGATCGATGAATCCAAACGGGATGAGAAGGATGGTGAAGTCGGTATTGTTGGTTTCGAGATACCGTTCAACCGTCACTTCTATGAGTTCACTCCACCTAGGCCACTGAAAGATATTGATGCGGACTTGAAGCATTGTACCGACCGCATCAAGCAGATGATTGAGGGACTGTCTGCATGAGGATTCCAGCGTACTCGGCATACAAAGACTCAGATACCGACTTCCTGGGAAGTGTGCCCGCACATTGGAAATTAGAGCGCCTGAAGCATTGTGCTGAGGTTTTCCCAAGCAATGTTGATAAGAAAACTGTAGATGGCCAAGTTCCAGTAAAACTGTGTAATTACACTGATGTCTATTACAACGACATCATCGAAGCTGGATTGGACTTCATGTCTGCCACTGCGACCGAAGACCAGGCTAAACGCTTCGAGCTGCAACAAGATGATGTGGTGTTCACCAAAGATTCGGAGAGCGCTGACGATATTGGCATTGCGGCACTTGTTTCAAAGCGGTTGCCCGGAGTCATCTATGGCTACCATCTCTCGATAGCGCGTGCGAACGGATCTGCAGTGGGGGCATTTCTGCGACGGTACTTTGAGTCGCAAGAAACTAAGTCGTACTTCGCCATTTCTGCAAACGGTTTAACTCGTGTCGGGTTGGGTCAATACGCGGTCGATAATGCGCCAATAGCTCTTCCTACGGTTGAAGAGCAAACCAAGATCGCCCGTTTCCTGGATCATGAGACCGCCAAGATCGACGCCCTTATCCAAGAACAAGAGCGTCTTATTGAACTGCTTCAGGAAAAACGACAGGCAGTGATTTCGCATGCGGTGACAAAGGGACTGGATCCGGATGTGCCGATGAAGGACTCTGGGGTGGAATGGCTTGGTGAAGTGCCGGCGCATTGGGAAGTTACTCGCTTGAAGTTCGTCTCCACGATCATCGACTGCAAAAATAGGACCCCCGAATACTTCGATGATGGTGACTATTTGGTGGTAAGGACGTCAAACGTCAGGGATCAATCTCTCAGAAGAGAAGGCGCCTATTACACCGATGAGCAGAATTACCGGATATGGACACAAAGGGGTGTTCCCCCAGTGGGATCTATCTTATTTACGAGGGAAGCTCCTGCAGGAGAAGTATGTATTGTTCCCGAGGGTGTGCCACTTTGTCTCGGGCAAAGGATGATGAATTTTATTCCTGACGATCCGAGGCACACACGCTTCATTTTCGACTTCTTAACGTCGGATTGTCTCGTCCGTTACATGGAAAGCGTCGCGCACGGGAGTACGGTTTCCCATCTTCGTGTGGAGCAAGTTTACGACATTCCACTAGTTATACCGCCTATCGAAGAACAGGAAGCGATAGACCAAAAAGTGTCCATCATCAAAACTCGGTTCAAGAGTTTGATCGAAGAATCGAAAATAACCATTGAATTGTTGGTGGAGAGACGTTCAGCGCTCATTTCTGCCGCTGTTACCGGCAAGATCGATGTCCGAGCTTGGCAGCCACCGGCCGACGAGAGCGCCTTTGACGAGGAAGTGCGTCAGGCCGGCCTAGAGGAAGCGGTATGAGCCATGGTCGCGGTATCCGGTTGTTCCTGGTTGATGGTTCACCTAATGGCCTTCTGACCGCCGAGATTATGAACTGGACTGGCCATGCACTGACTGGCCCACGCACCAAGCTCACGGAACTGGTTCAGCGTCCAGAGTGCGGTCGCACAGGAGTGTACTTCCTGGTTGGTCCAGATCCAGACAATGCTATGCGACCACTTGTCTACATTGGTGAGTCTGATGATGTGGCGAAGCGACTCAAGCAGCACAACCGTCCCGAGGATCAGGGTGGTAAGGACTTCTGGGAGCGTGTTTGCCTGATCACCAGCAAGGACCAGAACCTCACCAAAGCCCACGTGAAGTATGTTGAGAGCCGGCTGATGGCGATTGCCAAGCAATCCGGGCGGTGTGGGTTGGTCAATGGTACGGCTCATGACTACACGGTTCTGCCTGAGGCTGACTTAGCCGATATGGCATTCTTCATTGAGCAGATTCGAATCATCCTGCCTGTACTAGGTTTCGATTTTTTGCGTGATCCCACAGCCTCATACTCTCCAGCCTCCTCAGAAGACGACATATCATTTGAAATGGAACTGCCGAAATACGGTGTTAAAGCCCAGGCCCGAGAAGTTGACGGTAGTTTTGTCGTAATGGGTGGGTCAGAGGCGCGACCTAAGTGGACGGCAAAAGCTAATGGCTATGGCAACCTCTATGATCAACTGGTGAAAGATGGTGTACTCGGTAAGGAAAACGGTGGCAAGCGACTATTCACAAAGGATTACGAGTTCAACAGTCCAAGCGCCGCTGCTGCAATCGTTGCCGGCCGCAACACGAACGGCCGCACGAAATGGCTCGTGAAGGGAAGTCAATCAACCTACGGCGACTGGCAAAGCGCCCAGGTGGATAGCCAAACCGTTGATGAACAAAACCAATAAAGAATAAGTCAGTTAAACCTGATCGGAGCAAGGAGCAGTTAGTCATGGCAGACGCCCGCGAGAGAGCCTTCCAGAGCGACATCATTGGAGCATTGGGTCAGCAGGGATGGTTGGTGGGCAAGGCGTCTGCATACGACAAAACCAACGCGGTCTACCCCGAGGACCTTGTTGGCTACTTCCAAGAGGCCTGGCCTGATCGCTGGCAGAAGCTGTGTAAAAGCAATCCCCAGAATCCTGAGAAAGTCCTGATTCAGCAAACCGTCCGGGCATTAGAGAAGCGTGGCACCCTCGATGTTCTTCGTCATGGCTTCAAGATTCCTGCCGTAAAGATCGACCTCTGCAGCTTCAAGCCTGATCACGGGATGAACCCAGACACTGAGCGCCGATACAAAGCCAATCGGCTTCGGGTCGTGGAAGAGGTGTCATACTCACCTCATGCTCGTGAAGGCGACTACAATCCGCGCCTGGATCTGGTTCTGTTCGTGAACGGGATTCCTGTCACCACGCTGGAACTGAAGAGCGAGTTCAAGCAGACCGTTGAACATGCCAAACGGCAGTACAAAAAAGATCGGCCAGTAAAGGATCCGTTGACCAGAAAGCCCGAACCGTTGTTGACGTTCAAGCGGGGGGTGTTGGTCCACTTTGCCGTGAGCCAGGATGAGGTGGCGATGACCACCAAACTGAATGGCAAAGACACGTTCTTCCTGCCGTTCAACCGAGGGACTGCTGATGGCGGTGCTGGGAACCCCAGAGCCGAGGATGAAAACACCTATGCCACCGCGTACCTCTGGGAACAGCTGTTTCAAAAAGACAACTGGCTCAGAGTGATCGGTCGGTTCCTGCACCTGGAAAAGAAAACCGAAGAGGATTTCTACGGAAACAAGAAGACCAAGGAAACGCTAATCTTTCCCCGCTACCACCAGTGGGATGTGGTCAATCAACTGGTTCAAACCACACAAACCGAAGGGGCCGGTAAGCGATATCTGATCCAACACAGTGCCGGTTCAGGTAAGTCCAACTCTATTGCCTGGTCAGCACACCAACTGGCTCAACTCTACGATCAGGACGGGCAGAAGCTGTTCAGTTCAATCATCGTGGTCACTGACCGTACCGTGCTGGACAGTCAGCTCCAGGACACCATCTACCAGTTTGAACACGCTCAGGGTGTCGTGCGGCCTATTTCCCGGGATCTGGGCAACCAGAGCAAGTCGGAACAGTTGGCCGAAGCCCTGGCCGAACAGACCCGGATCATCATTGTGACGATCCAGACTTTCCCGGCTTTGTTCGATGCCCTGGATAAGCACCCCAAGTTGGCTGCAGGGCGATATGCCGTCATAGCTGACGAGGCGCACTCCTCACAGACCGGGTCTTCTGCCACAAAGCTGAAGGCTATTCTCGGCGGCGACTTGCCGGAAGGTGAAGAGGTGAGTGCGGAGGAGTTGCTGGACGCTGCGGTTGCAGCCCGTAAACCGAGCCAGAAGATCAGCTACTACGCCTTCACAGCGACCCCTAAGGCCAAGACCCTTGAATTGTTTGGTCGTGAGCCAGACCCATCACAGCCTCGCAGTGAGACCAACAAACCCGAAGCGTTCCACGTTTACTCAATGCGTCAGGCCATTGAGGAAGGCTTCATCCTCGACGTGCTGAAGCGGTACACCACCTACGCAGTGGCTTGGAAGCTGGCGCATCCAGATGCAGAGGACGAAGAGGTCGATTCGAAGAAAGCCCGAACCACACTGGCTCGATGGGTGAGGCTCCACCCCCACAACATTAGCCAGAAGGTCGAGATTATCGTTGAGCACTTCCGGGAAAACGTCCGGCATCTACTGGATGGACAGGCTAAAGCCATGGTGGTGACCAGTAGCCGTCAGGAAGCCGTGCGTTACCAGTTGGCGATGCAGAAGTTCATTCAGGAAAAGGGCTATCAGGATGTGCATCCCCTGGTCGCGTTCTCCGGAAGCCTGCCGCCAGATGAGGAAATTCCTGAAGAGGTGACCGAGACCAGTTCCTTATTGAATCCGGGATTGAACGGGAGGGACCACGCAAAGGCGTTCGACACAGACGAATACAACGTGATGTTGGTGGCGAACAAGTACCAGACGGGATTCGATCAGCCTAAGCTCTGCGCCATGTATGTGGACAAGAAGCTGAAAGGGGTTGAGTGTGTGCAAACACTGTCCCGCCTGAACCGCCTTTTCCCAGGTAAGGAAACCTTCATCCTGGACTTCATCAACGACGCCCAGGAAGTGTTGGATTCGTTCCTACCCTATTACAACAAAGCAGAGCTAACGGGCGTCTCCGACGCTCAAGTAGTCTATGACCTTCAAGACGCCCTGGACACTGAACAAATCTACCATTGGAACGAAGTTGTCGGGTTTGCCTCAGCCTTTTTTGACCCGAAGGCGCAGTCATCAAAGCTCAGTTACTACTGTCAGCCAGCTCGAGAGCGCTTCAATAAACGGTATAAGTCGTTGCGGGATGAGCGCAGTGAGGTAAGGGCCCACCGGAAGCAGGCTGAGGCAGATGGCAACAACGTAGGCATTAAGCAGGTAGATGCCACGCTGAAAGAGATTGGCGAGGGATTGGATCAACTCGATCTGTTCAAGAAGAACCTGACCAGCTTCGTCCGGGCCTATGAGTTTCTATCCCAGATCGTATTCTTTGAAGACCCAGAGTTGGAACAGTTGTGTGTGTTCGCTAAACACCTGGCTCCGCTGTTGCGTCAGGAAGTGTTGGATGACGAAAAGATCGACATCTCCGAGTTGGAGTTGACGCACTACCGGATCACTAAGCGCAAGGAACACGAACTCAGGTTGGAAGGTGAAGACGATCCAGAAGGCCTGGATCCAATCACAGGGCTTGGTTCGGGTAAGCCGCACGATCCAGAAAAGAAACGCTTGTCAGAGATCATCGAGAAGCTGAACGACATCTTCGGTGCCGAGGTCAGTGATGACGACCAGCTGCACTTTGCCAATGGCATCGCTGATCGAGTCCGTCGAGATGAAGCCGTCATGGCTCAGGTGAATAACCACTCTACGGAGCAGGTAATGCATGGACTGTTCCCGAAGAAGCTAACCGATCTGGTTCTGGATTCAATGACCGATCACGAGAAGTTGTCGATGGAGGTCCTGGAGAACGAGGGGAGTCAGAGAGCGTTTGCTCTACTGATACTTCGACTGTTGAATGGTAACAACAACTCCAGAACGCTCTAGCGCGAATTACAACTACAAAAATGGTTGGAAGGTTGAGTGAAAGGCATTGTTTTGTGCGTTGCTGTCCTGTTATCACCATATATGAAAGCGGCCGAGGTAAGGACATCTGGAGATAGTTCAAATGAGATTCTTTGGATAAATGGCGAGATACAAGAAGGTCTGTACGCGGAGGTAAAAAAACAGATAAGGGCCAGGGGTCGATTGCCTGACAGGGTTCTCATCAGTTCTCCAGGTGGCAATGTTGAGGAAGCCATCAAGCTCGGGCAGTTTTTTCGAAATTCATTCACCACGGTTGTTCCAAACGGTGTATGTAACAGTGCCTGCGCATTACTCGTATTATCCAGTCCGATATTCGTGAGGGACGAGTCTCCGATAGGTCTCCATCGCCCTTACTTCATGCCTGACGTGTACCGTGATGTTAGCTTGACCGACGCAAAAAATATCCAAGATGACCTAGAGAGGAAATTCCGTGGATACCTCCTGGAGATGGGGGTGCGGGAGGGAATAATCGAAAAGGCACTGTCTAAGTCCTCGCAGGATATTTGGCAGATTACCATGCAAGATTTCGTCGGACTGAATGGGCAACCTTCGCACATCCAAGAATGGCTCAAGGCGCGTTGTCCACCGCTCACTAGAGAAGAAGAATCTGGTGTGGAAAACCTCCTTGCCTACGATTCCTTTTTACATTTCGTTGAGAACTGCCCCGAGTATGCAGATTCAGGTCGATTTAATCCTGACAATGGCTCATGTCGGCTTGCTAGATTTTATCACCAAGGATATCTGGAAGCTTTGAAGCTTGGTGCAGAAGGTCGAGCAGGGATAAGAAAGCGATCGGAGCAAGCTATGACCTGCCAAGACGATGCCATCCAGAGCGCTAGAGTGGAGTTTCTTAAAAAGACAGGCTTTTCTGAGTAGCTTTGGCTTACCGAGATGGAACCGCTTATGGCCCTTGACGCAAACTCTTACTTTAACTTGAGATATCTCTCACAGAGATCAGGCATCGATGGGGTAAGCTGTCACTTGAGCTTTTCGGCCAAGGTGCTGAGGTTCACAGCCGGCACGGATGCCAGGCGAACGCGACACCTGCCCAGTGGTGTGACTTGTCAGGGAGAGGTCTGGCCCCATTTTTTTGCTGGTCTACCTTCCGATGTGGTCAGATCGTCTTTAGTTAGGTCACCGTTTGACATGATACAGTGGCCTGTCTCAGGTCGAACTTGTTTTTTAAGACAAAAAGGGAACGTATACAGCGCTTTGGTACCGGCAATTGTCTCTGGCTCAAAGCTCCATGGTGTCGGATCTTTCAGTTTTGAGCAGGCCGAAATTCCGGGATAGAGTCAGTTTTCGAGTTACGAGTGCATTTGATCATTGCAGGGCACGTTTCAATATAAGAGACGAATACGCTCCCGATAACATCATCTGCCTTACCTCGCAGGGGTAGTTACTATTTGATGCTGTGAAGGTTTTCTTTAATTCTAGATACTCCATTACCGCTTCACGATTGGTCAGTTCCTTCATCCCTTCAATGCTGGCGATCCTTTCTTTATCTTTGTCAGTTAAAGCTGATGCAATAGATTCCGGATCGCTTGACCCATCTAAGATACAGCTCCCTGCAGAGGGAATGTGCATGATTCTCTCTCTTCGCGAGTTCACATGCACGTAGACTGTTTCATCTCCAAGAAACGGGAACGAAGCATAAATAACCACGTTTTTATCTGAATCGCCGGTCTCACGCAGATCAACTATATAGAAGGGTTCTAGCGTGCCATCGCCCATGTCCATGTCGATTTTCCGGACCATGTAGTCATTGCCTTCGCAGGCGTACATGACTTCCCCGTTTGATCTTTTAATCAGACGGAGAGTTGGCATGCACCGATCGCTTCCGTGTGCTAGGGAGCCATAGTCCATCTCTGTTTCTATACCATTCCGCGAACTATAGTCTTTCAGTCGTACATCGACGGAGCGCTTCTGCCCGACGTTCAGCTGGTAGGCGAGATCAGATTTGTGAGCGGGGATGCGCACAGTGAAGTCCGAGACAAACGATTTCGACCCTACGCACTTGAAGATCGCCAGAAAATCATTCGTCAGAGGGATCTCAGCAACTTCTTGTACGATGCCCGTTAGCGGGATCAGCTTGTCGTTATAAGCTTCCCATTCACGCTTTTTCTGGATTGCTGTCAAATTATCCTCTGCAAACATGGCATTGAGCTTTTTACAGCTGGTGACCGGAGCTAATTCCAAGCTTCTGTTTTTCAGTAAGCTCACACCATTTTCTATCCATTGATACTTCTTAAAGTAATCTGCAACCTCCTCCGAGGCATGGACGTTCACCGAAGCCATGCTGAACATCGCAAAAAACAGTATTATCAAACGCATGGGAGATCCTCTTTTTGAATTCGGGACTCTACACCACTTGTAGCGGACAAATCCAATATAGGGTCACGCCACAAAACGTATGGGCCGGCTGTAACGTTCAGCAGATCACGAACCACAGAAATAATACGTGTTCGGTTGTTAGGTCTGGAGATCCCAACCTGTTGCAGAAGTCACAAGTCTTATTATTTTTTCTCCGATTTTATTAGGATCCCACAGGGCGGCCAGTCAGAAGGCCGCAGCTTGGCAAGAAAATCAACTAATTTGGTGAGCAAAGCTTTATGTTTTAAAACCATCGAAGGAGCCTTTGTGACTTTCCTGGGCCATGGGTACCTTTACTGCTTGGTTTACAACATTGATAAGTCGGCGAGATCGATATTGTCTGCGTGATGGTAGGGCGTCAGCCTATGATTCGAGTGCTAACGTCCAAACCAGATGCTCTCGGCCGAGTAATTTAGTCTTTGTTCACCAATCCGGAAATGACTCTGGCAGTTCAGGCTTGATAAAAATGGGTAAATTATCTGAATGACTAGGCTTAATAAGCACCTGCGGTGCTTCGCTATCTGTTGGTGTGTTTTCTTTTGTAGTGCGGCGTTTGCCGGCGTTGTAAAGAAATCGAACAGTGGATTGTGTCATCCGCCAGCGAGTGGTTGGTACGAGCGAACCAAGGCATATCAGGCGTTTGATTCGATCGAAGCCTGTTTAACCTCAGGCGGTGAGCTGCCAAGTGGGATGTCTCTGGCTTCTCTGAAAGAACCCGAGGAGCGATCTGTTAACCAAACAGGCTATGATCGCTCGGCCTTCGGTCATGGATGGGATGACGCCGATGGAGATTGCCAGGACAGCCGTGCTGAGGCGTTGATTGTACAATCTACAACACAGGTCCGGTTTGCAGACGAGCGTCGCTGTAGGGTGGTCACAGGCCGCTGGATCAGCCCGTTCACAAGTAAGATCATCCAGAATAGCAGTGAGATAGACATTGACCATGTGGTGCCGCTCAAGTGGGCCTGGGAGCATGGCGCCAATACCTGGTCTCGAGAGAAGCGAGAGAAGTTCGTGAATGACCCTGTGAATCTTTGGAGTGTAGAGCTATCATTGAATCGCCAGAAAGGCGCTCGAGGACCGGAGGAGTGGCTTCCACCTTCTGGTCGGTGCCAATACGTGAGCAGGTTTTTTAGGATCGTAAAGTTATACGGTTTGAGGCTCTCCCAGTCACAGTTCAACCTTTACAAGCAGCAGATTGCGTCTTTTTGCGGCTGAACTCCTCAGTTTATGCTGGGAGAGGCAGCCCCGCCCGCACGGGCCTCTAAAGAAGTCAGAAGTGTCGCTGAGGCAATATCCATAAAGATTCCCATTTCTGAGCTTGCTTTATTAGCGTCAAAACGATCATCAAGGATCATCATAAACTTCATTTCGTTATCCAGTCTTGCTAGGTCATGGAGCTTACGAAGCTTCGCGCCGGTTGTAATGGCATGAGGCTTGAACGCATCGATGTAGGTATCCGCAACGAAGAAGTCGAAAGTGTATTTAGCACCGTGTGGCCCGGTTACGACTTTGTTTAATTCCGGTTGCGTTCGATATATGGCAGTTAAAAGCTCCTCGACATGGGCGTGAAGGGTAAGATCATAGTCCCCAGTTTCATGAATTGAGACTTCCCAGCTCACTACTTCCGCCATCATCAAAAGAAGTTCGCCAGGAATGGTAGCGACCTCGTCGGGCGGATAGAACTTTTTGAGCGTCCCTGAGTCATTTAACTCATAACCATATCTTGACGCTATGTTCTTGATTGGCTGCCAGCGTCGGCGGTCACCGAGATCGATGTCGTTGCATAGGATCTTAAAGATGGTGGCGCCGTCATCGCTCACAAGGCAGCCTCGCTCCTGCTCTATAACATAAGCGCTCAGGCAGGAACCATCGCTGAAATGATAGGGTAGTGAAAGGTACTGCATCCTACCTTTCGCGGTGTTAACCGACTGACATGTTAAAGAGTTCGACAGTAGCTCTTGGCAAATCATAGTATTGAACCGAGGAGGTCGCGTTCCAGCGGAGGAGCACTCATATCATTCTTATTATGGGACAGGACTCTAGCTTTTTCCTTAAAAATCTCCACCCACCTGGGGAGATTGTCTACGCCGAAATCATTGGCAATAGTCGAAACATGGTGTTGGTGGAGTGAGACCTTGCTGCAGTCTCCGAGATGGAAGTGCGGACCGTAGATGCTTTTGTGGACAGCATCGAAGTGGCTTCTTTCGAACTCTGGATGCACATCAAGCCCGCAGATCCGCGAGCGGAACCCACTCGAAAGGTTGATTCCCAAGTGGATGTACTCAAACCCCGTATCTTCGCCTAAATGATATCTTCCAAATAGCCGCATACCACGAATGGTTGCAAGGTTTTCGTCGAGCAATACCGAGGTGGCTACTAACTCGGTCGACTTGCTTGGCTTCTCCTGCCACTCTGTAGTGGTCAAGTGTTTTAGGCCACCGTCTTTTGAGCTTTCCAGTAGGCCTGTTCTGCCACATTCGGCGGCAATCCGCCGTTGTGTTTATGAGG
>NZ_RJUQ01000001.1:0-179601 GCF_003751355.1 Marinobacter sp. 3-2
GCACAAGGGGCTGAAAATGAAATCGCCCTGGGAGTACCGGGCGGAACTGGCATCAAACGAATGAGGTGGTGTCCGGTTTAGCGGGGGCAACTACACATATACCTTCAAGCCAAACGTTGGACAAATACGGTCCACCGCCCAGAAATAGACAAGTTTATCGGTGCACTCACACGGCAACGTGCCCGAAAAGGTGTTTTTCTAACCACATCGGATTTTTCATCCGGTGCTCGCGATGCAGCCGCTGGACTCGATATGAAGGTTGTACTTATCGATGGGCGTGAGCTGGCTCAGCTCATGATCGAGAACAGCTTGGGTGTCAACGTCAAAGACGTTTACGAAGTCAAACAGGTCGATACCGACTATTTCATTGAAGAGTGATGCTGTGTCTTCAGGGATTCTGTTCGAAGCTAGTCGGTTAGAAAATTGCGGATGATTCACTCATATAAGCGCAGCTAGGATAACGCGCGAGCCGCGATCATGTTGGCTAGACTCGGCATGGGCACGTAAATAAGGAAGTACGCATGGTCAATCAAAATCCGGAACAAAAAGCCCGAGACGAGATAGATCAGCTCCTCGCAATCGCTGGCTGGGCGGTTCAGGACAAGAAAAAGATCGATTTTTCTGCCTCACTTGGTGTGGCGGTGCGCGAGTACCAAACTGATGTTGGTCCGGCCGACTATGTTCTCTTCGTGGATAAACAAGCCGTTGGTGTAATCGAAGCCAAGCCGGAGTCCTGGGGTGAGAAAATCACCATCGTCGAAGACCAGTCTCAGGGCTACGCTAACGCCACGCTGAAGTGGGTCAACAACAGCCAACCTCTGCGTTTTGTGTATGAAAGCACGGGCGTGATTACCCGTTTTACCGATGGCAACGACCCACACCCCCGCTCACGGGAAGTGTTCAACTTTCATCGCCCCGAAACATTGGCAAAATGGGTACATGAACCAAAAAGCCTTCGCGCTCGATTACAGGATTTTCCGCCGCTGAACACCACCGGTCTGCGGGACTGCCAGATTACCGCTATCACCAATCTGGAAGAATCTTTAAAACAGGATAAACCCCGCGCTCTGGTACAGATGGCGACGGGCTCGGGAAAAACCTTTACCGCTATTACTTCCAGCTACCGTTTATTGAGAGAGCCGGTCAGTGCCAACCGGATCCTGTTTTTGGTAGATACCAAAAACCTGGGAGAACAGGCCGAACAGGAATTCATGAGCTTTTTGCCGAACGACGATAACCGGAAGTTCACCGAGCTCTACACCGTCCAGCGCCTGAAAAATCAGTTTGTGGCCAAAGATGCCCAGGTGTGTATCAGTACCATTCAGCGAATGTACTCCATCCTCAGGGGCGAACCTTTGGACGAATCATTTGAAGAACACAACCCGGCAGAACAATTCACGCGGCCTAAAGAGCCCTTGCCGGTGGTCTATAACGACAAGATCCCTCCCGAGTTTTTCGACGTTATCATCATTGATGAATGTCACCGCTCCATCTACAACCTGTGGCGTCAGGTGCTGGAATATTTCGATGCCTATCTGGTAGGGCTGACCGCCACACCCGATAACCGCACCTTTGGTTTCTTCCGCAAAAACGTGGTTAGCGAATACGACCACGAAAAAGCCGTGGCGGATGGCGTTAACGTTGGCAACGAAGTTTATGTGATTGAAACCGAGAAAACTCGGAAAGGCGGCGAGATTACCGCCAAACAGCAGGTGGAAAGGCGCGAACGTAGCACCCGTCGCAAGCGCTGGGAAACCCAGGATGAAGACGAAACCTACACCGCCAAGCAACTGGACCGGAATATTGTTAATCCCGACCAGATCCGGACGGTGCTTCGTGCCTTCAGGGATGCCTTGCCCAGCATTTTTCCAGGGCGAGAGGAAGTCCCGAAAACCCTGATTTTCGCCAAAACCGACAGCCACGCCGACGACATTATTCAGACGGTGCGAGAGGAATTTGGTGAGAGCAATCAGTTCTGCAGAAAGGTCACCTATCGGGTGGCCAACGACAAACTGGATGCTGACGGCAAAGTGATCGAAAAAGGCGAAGACCCTAAATCCGTACTCGCCCAGTTTCGTAATGACTACTACCCGCGGATCGCCGTGACCGTGGATATGATCGCCACTGGTACAGATGTGAAAGCGCTAGAATGCCTGCTGTTCATGCGGGATGTGAAGAGCAAGAACTACTTCGAACAAATGAAAGGTCGGGGCACTCGAACTCTGGATAAAGACAGTTTGAAAAAGGTCACGCCATCTGCGCAAGGCGCCAAAACCCACTACGTGATTGTGGACGCCATCGGCGTGACTAAATCCCTGAAAACCGCTAGCCAACCACTGATCACTAAACCTAGCGTGCCCATGAAAGACCTAGCCATGGGCGTAATGATGGGCGCCAGCGATACGGATACTGTATCTTCCCTGGCTGGACGCTTGGCAAGACTTGATAAACAGTTGGACGATAAAGAGCGTGCCCGCATCGTCGGGAAAGCGGGCGGTATACCCCTGTTGACGATTGTAGGTGAACTGTTCAATGCCATTGATGGCGACCGGGTGGAACAAAAAGCTTTGGAAATTGTCAGCCAGCCAGCGGGAACAGACCCTGGCGAGAGCGCCCGTGATCAGGCCCAGAAAGAACTGGTAAGCCAGGTTGCCAATGTATTCAACGGCGATTTGATCGACCTGATCGATAGCATCCGCCGAGATAAGGAACAAACCATTGTCCACGACGACCTGGATAATATAATCACCGCCGAATGGGCTGGTGAAACCACGGACAATGCCAAAGCCCTGGTGGAGGAGTTTGCCGACTACCTTCAGGGGCACGCAGACAACATTGACGCTTTGAGCATCTACTTTCATACCCCTGCCAGGCGCAGCGAAGTGACTTACCCCCAAATCAAAGCCCTGCTGGAACAGCTTAGGCAGGAACGGCCAAAGCTCGCACCATTGCGCGTCTGGCAGGCTTATGCCCACCTGGACAATTACAAAGGTGAGAACCCATTGAGTGAGCTCACCGCCCTGGTGGCACTGATACGCCGCGTATGCGGCATCGACCCGGGAATCAGAACCTTCGGTAGCACCGTCAGAAAGAACTTTCAGGACTGGATCATGAAATACCACGCTGGTGGTAGCGACAAATTCAACGAACAGCAAATGGCCTGGCTGCACCTGATCCGCGACCACGTTGCCAGCTCATTCCACGTTGACCGGGATGATCTGGATATGGCTCCGTTTGATGCCCAGGGTGGGTTGGGGCGGATGTATCAGTTGTTTGGAGCCCAGATGGACTGGGTGATGGATGAGTTGAATCAGGAGTTGGTGGCGTGAAGGCTATAAATCTCGGCAATGAGAAGCTTCCGAAGCATTGGGCTATCGCTAAATTGCCTGAATTCACGAACCTCACCATGGGACAGTCACCGGCCTCAGAAACGTACAACCTTGATGGTAATGGCCTGCCATTTTTTCAGGGTAAAGCTGAGTTTGGATCCGTTTACCCGACGATTAACAAGTATTGCTCCGAACCCAATAAAATTGCTGAGGCTGGGGCAATTCTGCTTTCAGTAAGGGCGCCAGTAGGGCCGACAAACTTGGCTCAGTCCCGCTGTTGTATAGGTAGGGGGTTGGCGGCAATTCATCCTATTGGCGGTGTTGATTCAAAATTTATACTGCTTCTGTTCAGAAGCATTGAATTGAATCTGTCTGGAGAGGGAACAGGCTCTACTTTCAAGGCGATTACCAAAGCGTTCGTTCATAATTTGACGTTCGCAATACCTCCACTTCCTGAGCAATATCGCATCGTTGCCAAAATCGAAGAACTCTTTTCTGAATTGGACAACGGCATCGTCGCGCTGAAAACCGCCCGCGAACAGCTCAAGGTCTATCGACAGGCCACGCTTAAACACGCATTTGAGGGGAAGCTTACTGCCCAATGGCGAGAAAAAAACGCTACTGTGCCATGGCGGCTAGAAAAGCTGGGTAATCTGCTCGTATTGTTAACGTCAGGATCTCGTGGTTGGGCACAGTACTACTCGGACTGTGGCGACACGTTTATACGTGCTCAGAACTTGAAGCATGACAGGCTAGATTTAGATGAGAAAGCCTTTGTTGCTTTGCCTACAAAGGCTGAAGGGCGGAGAACTCAAGTCCAGGTGGGTGATGTTCTTGTCACCATTACAGGTGCAAATGTAACCAAAACAGGACGGGTTTCTGCCGACGTTGGCACTGCGTACGTAAGCCAGCATGTGGCTCTTTGCAGGCCTACAGAAGATATTGATTCAGAATTCCTGTACTGGTTTTTGGTGTCAGAGGCAGCTGGCAGAAAGCAGTTATCGAAGTTTGCTTATGGAGCTGGAAAGCCGGGTTTGAACTTGGACAATATTCGCTCAGTCGAGATCAGCCTGCCTTCGCTTGAAGAACAATATGAAATTGTAAATAAGCTAAGAGAATTGCTCTCCATCGAAGAGAACGTCTCTTCGATCATCGAAACGGAGTTGCGTCGTGTTGAATTAATCCGCCAATCTGTTTTGAAAAAGGCCTTCTCCGGTCAACTGGTCTCACAGGATCCTAATGACGAACCGGCCAGCGAACTACTGGATCGAATGAGTGCGGAAAAGCAAAAGGGAGAGCAGATGGTTAGAACTTCAGCGCACTTCTTAGATTCCTATCTCCGGGAGACGACATAATGTCAGTGTTTCAGGTTCGTTGGCCTGCTGCGTACAATAGTGCTCCGATAAGAGGTGCTATCTAATGGCCAGTGCAGATCAACTCAAAGCGCTACTCCGTTCCCATCTGGAGGGTGACGACACCCGCTTCTATTCCATTGCGATGCAGGTGGCGGCCCGCGAGGCCAAGATGGGCCACGGAAAGCTCGCCGAGGAACTTCGCACACTGATTGATCAGGCGAAGTCTCGCCAAGTTACGTCATCAGAATCTAGGACCGTACCCATAAGCAAGCCGCGCGGTGAGTTGGCCAATCTGCTAACGGTCAGCTATCCGAAAAATCGTCTGGTCGACATGGTGTTGGCGGATGATCTGCAGCAACAGCTTGAGCGCATTATTCGGGAACAGCGTCATGCGGCTGAAATTCTGTCTCACGGTCTACAACCAAGGCGTAAATTACTTCTGGTTGGCCCCCCGGGAACGGGTAAAACCATGACAGCATCAATGCTGGCCGGCGAGTTGGGCCTGCCGTTGTTTGAAGTACGCCTGGATGGTTTGATGACTAAGTTTATGGGTGAAACCGCAGCAAAGCTCCGGCAGATTTTTGAGGCAACCCAGCAGGCGCGAGGTGTTTACTTCTTCGATGAGTTTGATGCCATCGGCTCACAGCGTGGGCTGACCAATGATGTGGGTGAAGTTCGGCGAATACTGAACAGCTTTCTTCAAATGATCGAGCAGGATCAATCCCATAGCCTGATTCTTGGGGCCACAAACCATCCTGAAATTCTGGATAACGCGCTTTTTCGCCGGTTTGATGATTTATTGCACTACGAACTGCCCGATGAAAAGCATATCTCCGGTGTCTTAAAAGCCCGGCTACAGCATAAGGCCGTTAAACACATTTCTTGGAAAAGGCTGGCGTCAAAGGCTCTTGGCTTGAGTTATGCGGAGCTCACCAGGGCGGCGGATGAAGTATTGAAGACCGCGTTGATTGAACGTAAAGACCAGATTTCTGAAAAAGATGTTGGCCTGTCTCTCGAAGAGCGTAGGAGCCTATCGAATCGATTGAGTGGCGAAAACTGCTAAAAATAAGGATGTTGCATGCCGGTAAACGAGGGAAATAACCGTCCACATTTCATTTTTCAGAATAATGGTAAGTCAGAAAGCTTTACTTCACCGGGTCAGGGAGGGGGCGGAGTACCCGTACCGAGTCGTGACCGTCAGGCTCATGGCAATGTCTTGCTGGGTAAACTTCAGAGTCTTCACCCAACCCTCGCAGACGCCGTTGAACAACAACACCGTGCTGGTATAGAGGAAGGTGTCGGTTTACAGATCGAGTTCGAGGGTTTTCCTGATGTTGAGCTGGCTTTCGAGTCTTTGGCGCGTGAAAGGTCAGGCATTGAATTACGAAATGTCAGATATGAAGAAGATAGGGTGTTCGCCACTGTCTTCGTTCCGGAGGGTAAGCTGGAAGTTTTTGAAAAGCTTATCGCTGGTTATCTGGACGAATCGAAAGATACTAAAAATGGACCAAAAAGCAGTAATTTGCTCAACACAGTTGCGGAGATCCGAGCGGCTACTTTGCAGGCGTTATGGACCGATACGCCTGAGTCCATGCCGACATCTGATGACGAGTATCTTTGGTGGGAAGTCTGGCTTCCCGTGCGTAAAAATCGTCAGGCCGTAATCAGGCAGTTCCGAGAAATGGCTGCTGGGCTGCGCTTTAAAGTTGCATCGGGAGAACTCTACTTCCCCGAGAGAACTATTTTGCTGGTCTTTGGCTCAGTGGAACAAATGAAACGCTCGGTTATGACCCTCAATATGATCGCCGAGTTGAGACGGGCCAAGGAAACTGCCGACTTTTTTGATTCATTGCCGCCACCTGAACAAGTGGAGTGGGTGAATGAGTTGAATGAGAGGTTAACTTTGCCGGGTGAGGATACGGAGGCTCCTCACATTTGTCTGTTTGATACCGGAGTGAACAATGGTCATCCGCTGCTTGCCAGGGCACTATCAAACGCTGACACGCACAGTGTAGAACCCGGCTGGGGCTTAAACGATCACGATGGGCACGGGACAGGCATGGCCGGGATTGCCTTGATGGGCAATCTCACGGATGCCTTGGAGAGTAATCAACCTCTTGCTGTCAAACACAGGCTTGAATCTGTGAAGTTGATTCCGGCAGACGGGGCCAATGGCGGAGACCCGGAGCATCATGGCTATCTGACAGCAGAAGCAGTTGCGCGCCCGACCATCAGCGCAGCGAGGCGTAAACGTGTTTTTAGTATGGCCATTACCGCTGAAGATAACCGGGATCGTGGTCGCCCGTCGGCTTGGTCTGCGACGCTAGATCGGCTGGCCTGCGATGCCGATGAGCAAGGCGAGACACCAAGGTTGTTCGTTGTCTCTGCCGGAAATATTCAAGATCCAAACGCCTGGATGGAATACCCAAATAGTAATTCGACCGATGCGATTCATGATCCGGCACAAGCATGGAATGTGCTCACTGTTGGCGCTATGACCCACCTTGTTAACATTACCGAGGGGGATGCCAGCGACTACGAGCCGATTGCTGAGTTGGGCGCCCTCAGTCCGTTTAGTACCACGTCTCAAACTTGGCAGCCGCACTGGCCGCTGAAACCCGACGTCGTTTTTGAAGGTGGAAACGCCGCAACGGATGGGCTTGGTGCGGCATGGATGCCAAGCCTGAGTTTGCTGACCACGAACGCTCAGGTCAATGAACGGATCTTTACCACAACCAATGCAACAAGCGCCGCCTCAGCTTTGGCGGCCAGGATGGCGGCGCAGCTAATGGCTGAATACCCGGAGCTTCGCCCTGAGACGATTCGCGGTCTGATTGTGCATTCTGCCGAATGGACAGGTGGCATGAAACGAATGTTTCTGCCGGTTCGTGGTAAGCCGACCAAAACACAGGTGGCCAGTCTGGTGAGACATTGCGGATTTGGCGAACCTGATTTGGCCAGAGCGTTGTGGAGTGTTGATAACTCTTTAACGATGGTATGCGAGGAGAAGCTTCACCCATTCAAGCGGAAAAAAGGGAGCGACCCTCAACTCAAGGATATGAATTTGCATCGCCTGCCTTGGCCGCTTGCGGAGCTTGAGGCTTTGGGCGAAACGGAGGTTGAAATGAGGGTAACTCTTTCATACTTCATAGAGCCCAACCCTTCCGCGCGTGGCGTGACTTCTCGTTATCGGTATGAGTCCCACGGCCTGCGTTTTGATGTGAAGCGTCCGCTGGAGAGCGATGACGATTTCAGGGCACGAATCAACGTGGCCGCGAGGGAAGCCGAGGAATATTCAAGTTCTGGCCAAAGCGATTCTGCCTGGTTGCTTGGCAAGAGTAATCGCCATAGGGGCTCGCTTCATTCTGATAAATGGAGAGGCAGTGCCGCTGAGCTGGCCAGCCGGGGTGTTATTGCCGTCTATCCAGCCCTTGGCTGGTGGAAAACCAGGCCTGCTTTGGGCCGCTACAATCAGGCAGTGAAGTACTCACTGGTGGTATCCATCAGGGCTCCGGAAGTTGATGTTGATTTGTATACCCCAATTGCCAATCAGATTGGTGTGCCGGTGGTTGTATAGTAATCACCCAGCGGTTGATCACACACATGGTCCGTCGACTCAGCGAACAATTAAATGGACCACGTCGGTTTCAAGCAGAGTCCAAGTAAGAATCCGGCAATTGTGGTTGACGCTTACTCACTTGAGCTCAACTGGTTGGTGACCTTCGAAACCGAACCTAAAAGTACCGTATCACTGAATCAGGCAGGTAATTGCTTGCCCTCAAGGAACGTCATTAATGAATACTTCGTCCATTGTTTCCCGTGTCTGGAGCTTCTGTACCACCTTGCGTGACGACGGTGTGGGTTACGGCGACTATCTGGAACAGCTGACTTATCTGATCTTTCTGAAAATGGCGGACGAGTACAGCAAACCGCCCTATAACCGTGATGTTGGCATTCCGCAGAAATACAGCTGGCCGGTTCTTACCAGTAAGAAGGGGGCAGAGCTGGAGGTTCTCTATGTTGAGCTGCTACGAGAGCTGGGGAAGCATAGCGGTATGCTGGGGCAGATTTTTACCAAGGCTCAAAACAAGATTCAGGACCCTGCCAAGCTTTATCGGCTGATCGATATGATCGATAGCACCCAATGGGTGATGATGGGGTCCGATATAAAAGGGGATATCTACGAGGGGCTGTTGGAGCGCAATGCGGAAGACACGAAATCCGGCGCGGGCCAGTATTTCACGCCACGACCACTGATTCGCGCCATGGTTGAGTGTTTACGGCCGGAGCCGGGTAAAACCATTGCTGACCCTTCCTGTGGCACCGGAGGCTTTTTCTTGGCAGCCTACGACTTTCTTACCGATCCGGAAAACTTCCAGCTCGATAAAGATCAGAAGCAGTTTCTAAAACACAGTACGTTTTTTGGCAATGAAATCGTCGCAAATACCCGTCGTCTGTGCCTGATGAATATGTTTCTGCACAACATCGGGGAGATCGACGGCGATAGCTTGGTTTCCCCGAACGATGCGCTGGTCGCCGCGAGCCCCATCAATGTGGACTACGTGCTAGCGAATCCGCCTTTCGGGAAGAAAAGCTCCATGAGTTTTACCAATGAGGAAGGCGAGCAAGAAACCGATGAGCTGACCTATAACCGTCAGGACTTCTGGGCCACCACGTCAAATAAACAGCTCAACTTTGTTCAACACATCCGCAGTATGCTGAAAACCACAGGCAAGGCGGCTGTAGTTGTGCCCGATAACGTACTGTTTGAGGGCGGTGCCGGTGAAACCATTCGCAGGAAACTTTTGGAAAACACCACGCTGCATACCATTCTGCGTTTGCCCACGGGGATCTTCTACGCTCAGGGCGTGAAAGCAAACATTTTGTTTTTCGACAACAAGCCCGCTAGTCCCAATGCCTGGACGAAAGAAGTCTGGTTCTATGATTACCGCACCAACATCCACCACACCCTCAAGAAAAAGCCCATGCGATATGAGCATTTGGCTGACTTTATTAAATGCTACAACCCCCAGAATCCCAGCAAGCGAGTGGAAGCCTGGCATCCGGAAAACAATCCCGACGGTCGCTGGCGCAAATACGATTATGAGGAGTTGGTCGCGCGGGATAAAACCAGCCTGGATGTTTTCTGGTTGAAGGACAAAAGTCTGACCGACCTGGATAACCTGCCGGAACCGGATGACCTTGCGGAGGAGATTATTGAAAATCTGGAGGCTGGATTGAACAGCTTTAGAGAGGTTCTCAGCGGGCTTTCGAAAGCATGAGCATTAAGGAGTGGGGCTGGTGGGTACCAAGGGGCTGTTAGCTCATGGTGATTGCACGAGACCCCTGAAGCCGCGAGAGAAAGATTGCTTTCGACTGTTCTCTGTGTCCAAGTCAGTATTTTTCGGATTCAGTGCAAAGGTCAGAATTCTTAAGCTTCGAAAAATGTGCCAAAAGCTGTGGACACACCGTGGACACAATTTGGACACAGGCTCAATTTCTTGTGCCAGACAGAGCAATTTCAAAAGCAGGGCAGAGGTCATTACCCGGTTCGAAGCTTGAGCGATTGCATTTTCGCGAAACAACTATAGCAGGTAGGATTGAGGGGCGTAACGTATTGAATTGCCAAGAAAATGGCCCGCCCGTCAGGATTCGAACCTGAGACCTTCGCCTCCGGAGGGCGACGCTCTATCCAGCTGAGCTACGGGCGGATTTCAACAAGTTTGGCATGTTTGACCGTTGCCTTCGGTTCCGGATTTTTTCTCTGACCCTTGCCTCCGGAGGGCAACGCTCTATCCAGCTGAGCTACGGGCGCTTCGAGCTCGACGATGACTCGCCGATTTCGAGTGCGCAATCTTACGTGCGTAGCGGGTGTCTGTCCAGCCCCCGGCGGCAAGTCCTGCCCTCAGTTTTGGGGTAGTCGCTGCTCGGGGGTAATCGATACCAGATTGTTGTCATTGCTGAAGGTGACCTCGCCATCCTGGATGGTCACCTGGAAGCTCATGGACCGGTCCGCGAGCGCTGCCAGGGCCTCAGTGCTGTCGCCCGGCAGGTGAACAATGGTGAGGTTGTCGAAACGTTCCAGCTTGCCGTGGTGTTTGTCCCACCAGACTGGGAATGCGCGATCGCCATAGGTATAGAGGATTACTTTCCCGGCGCGGTTGCAGGCCTTCCTTATTCGGTCTTCTTCTGGCAGGCCAAGCTCAATCCATAATTCAATTTCGCCGGTCAGGTCTTTCTGCCACAGCTCTGGCTCATCATCGGTGCTCAGGCCTTTGGTAAATTCGAGGGTATCGCTGGCGTTCAGGGCAAAGGCAAGCAGCCGGATCATCACGCGCAGGTCCGTTTCCGACGGATGCTGGGCGATGGTCAATTGATGATCCGCGTAGTAGTGGCGGTCCATGTCGGCGATATTGAGGGTCGCCTTGAGAATGGTTGCTTTGAGCGCCATGGGCTTCCTGCATTGGTATCGGGATAGGGGTTTGGGCTAGTGTAATGCAATTCTTTCCCGGGTGAGTGTAAGCGCATGCCGATGTTGCGTGGTTTTCTGGTTCTGGTGCTGTTTTTTATTCTTGGCGAGTCCGTGCGCCTGCTGCTGGCGCTGCCAGTGAGTGGTGGCGTGCTGGGGATGGTGGTCATTACTTTCACGCTGATGCTTAAAGGCAACGTGAGTGATGATCTTGCTCAGGCCAGCCAGGGGCTGATATCGGTGCTGGTGCTCTTGATCATGCCGGGGGTGGTGGGTGTGTTTTTCACGGCGAACCAGTTCTCCGGGCAGTGGCTGGCGGTTGCGGCGGCATTGCTGGTGGGCACTTTTCTCAGTGTGCTGACCACCTTGTTGTTGATGAAAGCGGTGACGAAAAGAGGCGTTAGCGATGGTGAGTGAGCTCCTTGCGCGCTTCCAGGCCCTGCCGGAGTCGCTTGCCGCCACCCCGATTCTTGCGATCGGTTTGACCCTCGGTGCCTTCTTTGCCGGCAACTGGCTGTTCTCCCGCATTGGCCGGCCTATCTGGCTGCCGCCGGTTGTTTTGTCTGCGTGTCTTTTATCTGGCTTCATCGCATTGGCGGTGGATTACCAGGATTACCAACAGGGCGCGCGCTGGCTGACGGTGTTGCTGGGGCCTGCCACCGTCGCACTCGGCATTCCCTTGTACCAGCAGATGCACCATATCCGTGCCATGTGGCGCCCGATTGTGGTCACGCTGCCGATTGCCGCCACCATGGCGGCGGTTTATGCCGTGGTGATTGGCTGGGCTCTGGGGGCCACACCGGAGGTCCTGGCATCGCTGGCGCCCAAGTCGGTTACTGCGCCTATCGCCATCGGTATTACCGAGCAGTTGGGCGGTTCTGTGCCCCTGATGATGGGCGGGCTCCTGATCACGGGCGTGGTGGCAACCCTCTTCGTTGACCTGCTCGCGCGGCTTTTGCCTGTTGAAGACGAACGGATTCTGGGCTTTGCCCTGGGGCTGAATGGCCATGCCATCGGAACCGCCAGGGCGTTTGAAATCAGCCATAGCGCCGGCGCGTTTGCGTCTCTGGGAATGGGACTTACCGGTGTGTTTACTGCCCTGATCCTGCCTCTGGTTTTCCGGCTGTAAGTCTGCGCCAAATCAGGTCATTCACCTGGCGTATAGCCCCATGTCGCAATTTCGATTGCCCTAAGTGTTTTCCGAGACTAGCTTGTTGGCCAGGCATTCGGCGCCGTTCTGCGCCGATGTTCCGTGAAAATTCCTAAAACAGCGACGGAAAACGCGATGAAAAAACTGATTGCAGCATTTGTCGGTTCCATGGCCCTGGCGGCGGCGCCGGTAGCCCTGTCTGCCGAGGCGACCAAGGAACTGAAGATGGCGTACGACGCCGACCCCGTGACCCTCGACATTCATGAGCAGCTGTCTGGTGGCATTCTCCAGCTGTCCCATATGACCTTTGATCCGCTGTTGCGCTGGACCAAGGATCTTGGTTTCGAGCCGCGCCTGGCAGAGAGCTGGACCCGAGTTGATGAAAACACCATGCGCTTCAAACTCCGTGAGGGCGTGAAGTTCCATTCCGGCAACGAGCTGACGACCGCGGATGTGAAGTTCACCTTCGACCGCCTGAAGCAGAGCCAGGATTTCAAGGCCATCTTCAAGCCTTTCAGCGGCATCAACATCATCGATGATTACACCTTCGAGCTTGTCACCAGCGAGCCCTATCCGCTGCTGCTGAACACCGCCACCTATATCTTTCCGTTCGACAGCGAGTTCTACAGCGGCCAGACCGAAGACGGCAAAGACAAGAGCGCCATCCTCAAGCATGGCAACTCCTTCGCATCCGAGAATCTGTCGGGCACCGGCCCTTACACCGTGACCGAACGCAAGCAGGGTGTCCGCGTCGAGTTCGAGCGCTTTGACGACTACTGGGATACCGAGTCTCCGGGCAACGTCGGCAAGATCGTGCTGACTCCGATCAAAGAGAACAACACCCGTGTGTCTGCGCTGCTGTCCGGTGGTGTCGACTTTATCGCCCCGGTTCCGCCCAATGATCTGGAGCGGATCCGCAACGACAAGAACGCCAACCTGGTCACCATGAGTGGCACCCGCATCATCCTGTTCCACATGAACCAGGAGCGAGTGGAAGCCTTCAAGAACCCGAAGGTTCGCCAGGCGATTGCCTATGCCATCAACCAGGAAGGCATTGCCGCCAAGATCATGAAAGGCTTCGCCACCCCTGCCGCCCAGATGTCGCCTGAAGGCTACCAGGGCTATAACGAGTCCCTGACACCGCGCTTCGATGTGGCCAAGGCCCAGGAGCTGATGAAGGAAGCCGGCTACGAGGACGGTTTCACCATCACCATGATGGCGCCGAACAACCGCTACGTGAACGACGACAAGATCGCTCAGGCAGTGGCTGCCATGCTGGCGCGTATCAACATCAAGGTGGATCTGAAAACCCTGCCTAAGGCCCAGTACTGGCCGGAGTATGACAACCGCGCCGCGGACATGATGATGATCGGCTGGCACGCGGATACCGAAGACTCCGCCAACTTCTACGAGTTCCTGACCTTCTGCCCGGATGCCGACACTGGCGCTGGCCAGTACAACGCCGGTAACTACTGCAACCCGGAAATCGACGCCCTGGTTCAGAAAGCCAACGTCGAAACTGACCTGGACAAGCGTGCCGCCATGCTACAGGAAGTGGAACAGCGTCTGTACGACGATGCCGCCTTTGTTCCGCTGCACTGGCAGGATCTGGCCTGGGCCTCCAAGAAGAACGTGAACATTGAGCCGGTGCTCAATGTCATGAACTTCCCGTACCTGGGTGATCTGGTTGTTGAGTAACTGCCTTTGATGGCCGGCCGGCGCTGGAGTGATCCGGCGCCGGCCTTTTGTTTGCAAGCCTTATCCGGAAGCTTTCCATGTTAGCGTTTTTGGTTCAGCGGATTTCCCAGGCGTTTCTGGTCATGTTTGTGATCAGCGTGATTGCCTTTGCCATTCAGGATGGCCTCGGGGACCCGCTTCAGGAAATGGTGGGTATGTCCGTCTCCGAAGAGGAGAGGGAAGCCATTCGAGAGGAGCTTGGCCTGAACGACCCGATGGTGGTGCAGTACCTGCGGTTTGCAGGCAATGCGCTCCAGGGCGATCTGGGTAACTCCTATTTCTACAGCAAGCCGACCCTGGAAGTGATCGCCGAACACCTGCCGGCGACGCTGGAGCTGGTCATCGGTGCCAGTCTGATTATTGTGTTTCTTTCCGTGCCGATCGGTGTTTATGCCGCTATCCGGCCCCAGGCATGGTTATCCAAATTCTTTATGGGCGTCAGTACCGTGGGTATTTCCATACCGGTGTTCCTGACGGCCATTGTGCTGATTCAGCTGTTCTCCATTGGTGTGACGGTGAACTGGTTCCCATCGGATACCGGCTGGGGTCAGTGGCTCAATGATTTCTTCAGCACCGAAGGCGGGCTGCCTTCCTACGGCCGTGGTGATGAGCTGACTCACCTTTTCGGCACCTGGGAGTCCGGTTTCTTCACCGGTACCGGGCTAATGCATCTGGTCCTGCCGTCGGTGTCGCTGGCCTCGATCATGCTGCCGCTGTTTATCCGGCTGATCCGGGCCGAGATGATGGAAGTGCTGCAAAGCGACTATGTGCGTTACGCCCGGGCTAAGGGCCTGAGCGCCGGCCGCATTAACTTCCTGCACGCACTCAAGAACACCATGCTTCCGGTGATCACCGTGGGCGGCGTGCAGATCGGCATAATGGTGGCGTACACGATCCTCACCGAAACCGTGTTCCAGTGGCCGGGCGTGGGCCTGATGTTCCTGGAGGCCATTACCCGCAGTGACATTCCGCTGATCGTGGCTTACCTGATGGTGGTAGGCCTGATTTTCGTGGTTACCAATACCCTGGTGGATCTGATCTACGGTCTGGTGAATCCCACCGTCAAACTGACAGGAAAGAAAGCATGACAACGGCAACGGTTTCCCGCTGGGACCGCTTCCGCGAGTCCTTCTTCTGGTACAGCTTCAAGCGCGACAAGGTGGCGATTGTCAGCTTTGCCGTGCTGCTGCTGATGGTGCTGGCGGCGGTGTTTGCGCCCTTGCTGGCGCCCGCCGATCCCTACGATCTGGCGCAGATCAATATTATGAATTCCGAGCTGCCCCCGGTGGGCATGAGCGGTGCCGATCCGGCATTCCCCCTGGGCACCGACGCTCAGGGCCGGGATCTGCTGTCCACCATTCTTTACGGTACCCGGGTGTCCCTGATGATCGGTTTCGGGGCGGTGGTCCTGCAGGCGTTTCTAGGCATTCTGTTCGGCCTCCTCGCCGGCTACCTGGGTGGCAAGGTGGATGCGGTGCTGATGCGCATTGCCGATGTTCAGCTGTCGTTTTCCACCCTGATGGTTGCCATCATCGTGGGCGCAGTGTTCAAGGCGAGCTTCGGTAACCTGATGTTTGGCGAGATCGCCATTTACATGCTGATCTTCATCATCGGTGTCGCCGAGTGGCCCCAGATTGCCCGGACCGTTCGTGCTTCGGTGCTGGCGGAGAAAAAGAAGGAATACGTCGACGCCGCCAAAGTGATGGGCTTCGGGACCCGACGGATCATGTTCCGGCATATCTTGCCCAATACCCTGTCGCCGATTTTCGTTATCGCCACGGTCCAGATTGCCAACGCCATTATTTCCGAGGCGGCGCTGTCGTTCCTGGGGCTCGGTATGCCGGAGACCCAGCCGTCGCTGGGGTCGCTGATCAAATCCGGCTTTGACTACATCCAGAGCGGTTCCTGGTGGATCACCCTGATCCCGGGCCTGGTGCTGGTGGTGCTCGTGCTGGTCATCAACCTGTTGGGTGACTGGTTGCGGGATGTGATGAACCCACGGCTGTACAAGGGGTAACACCATGGCACTGTTGGAAGTAAAAGATCTTGATGTACGTTTTGCCGTGCGTGGTGGCGACCTGACAGCGCTGCGCGGCATCAGCTTCAGCCTGGACAAGGGCGAGCGCCTGGGCCTGGTGGGGGAGTCTGGTGCCGGCAAGTCGGTGGCTGCCTTTTCCATCCTGAACCTGATTGCCAAACCGGGCTACATCGCCGGCGGGCAGATCCTGTTCGAGGGCAGGGACCTGGCCGCCATGAGCGAGCGCGAGCTGCGCCGAATCCGTGGTAACCGTATCGCCATGATCTTCCAGGATCCGATGATGACCCTGAACCCGGTCCTCACCATCGGAACCCAGATGGTGGAGGCTATCCTTGCCCATCGGAAAATCAGTAAAAAAGAAGCCCGTGCCATTGCTCTGGACCGGCTGCAGAAGGTGCAGATTCCTTCTCCGGAGAAGCGTCTCGATCAATACCCCCATGAGCTGTCCGGGGGCATGCGCCAGCGGGTGATCATTGCCATCGCCCTGCTGCTGGATCCGGAAATCATCATCGCGGATGAGCCCACGACGGCTCTGGATGTCACCATTCAGGCGGAAATCATGGATCTGCTGCTGAACCTGTGCGAACAGGAGAACGTGGCGCTGATGCTGATTACCCACGATCTGGGCGTGGTTTCCCAGGTGACCCAGCGAATGCTGGTCATGTACTCCGGTCGGATTATCGAGCAGGGGCCAACCCGGGAAATTATCAATGATGCCCAGCACCCCTACACCCAGGGGCTGATCAACGCGCTGCCCCAGATGGGCGAGCCCGGCGAGCGGCTATTCCAGATTCCTGGCTCCATGCCATCGTTGAAGAACGTGCCCTCCGGCTGTCCGTTCCATCCCCGCTGCAACTTCGCCACCGAGCAGTGCAAGCAGGCCATGCCGGAGTATGTGCGCTCGGGCAATGTGAATGTGGCCTGTTACGAAGTTGCCAACCTGATTGAACAGGAGAAACGCATGCAGGAGGCCGAATCATGACCTCCCCTCTGGTAAGTATCCGCGGTCTCGAGAAACGCTTTGACCTGTCCGGCAGCCTGCTGGAGCAGATCACCTTCGAAGGCGGGCGTTTCCGCCGCAAACAGGAGGCAGTCCATGCCATCAACGGCGTGGACCTGGAAGTGCAGAAGGGCGAGGCCCTGTGCGTGGTGGGCGAATCCGGCTGTGGCAAGTCGACCGTGGCCCGAACCGTGATGGGGTTGCTCTCGCCCAGCGCTGGCGAGATTCACTACGACGGCCAGCGCATCGACAATTTGGAGCGCAAGGATTCACTGCCGTACCGGCGCAAGATGCAGATGATCTTCCAGAATCCCTATGCGTCCCTGAACCCGCGCATGACCATCCAGCAGACCCTGGAGGAGCCGATCCGGTTCCATCACCCGGACTGGTCCCCGGTGCAGGTGCGGGACAAGATCCACGAGGTGATGCATTCGGTGGGCATCGATCAGGACTGGGGCAACCGTTTCGGCCACGAATTCTCCGGTGGCCAGCGCCAGCGGATAGCCATTGCCCGGGCCCTGGCAGTCGATCCGGAGTTCATCGTGGCCGACGAGCCGATCTCGGCCCTGGACGTGTCGATCCAGGCCCAGGTGCTGAACCTTCTGATGGACGCCCAGGAAAGCCGGGGCTTGACCTACCTGTTTATTACCCACGATCTGGCGGTGGTTGAGCATTTCGGCACCCGGGTTGCCGTCATGTACCTTGGGCGGGTTTGTGAGCTGGCGGATACCAAAACGCTGTTTTCCGCGCCCCGACATCCCTACACCCAGGCGCTGTTGTCGGCTATTCCGAAACTGGAGGACGATCGCCCCAACCACATCCGCCTGAAAGGAGAGGTGCCCACGCCGGTGAACCTGCCGTCGGGCTGCGTATTCCATGGGCGGTGCCCTTATGCCAACGAGCGATGCCGGCAGGAAGTGCCCCAGCTGATCACCACGGATGGCGGAACCCAGGTTGCGTGCCACGCGGTGGAAGAGGGCAGGTTGTAACGGCGCCGCTGCGATAGGCTATGATGCCAGCAGCAGAACTCGCATCGATACAACGACATACCCTCAGGGGACTCCATGGAAGTACGCTGGTTGGAAGATTTTCTGGCGCTGGCCCGAACGCGCCATTTCTCACGTGCTGCCGAGTTGCAGCACGTGAGCCAGCCTACGTTCAGCCGCCGGATCAAATTATTGGAAGAAGCCATGGGCAGCACGCTGGTCAACCGCCAGACGCTGCCGCTCTCGCTGACGCCCGCTGGCGAGATATTCCGGGAGCTGTGCGAGCGGATCACCCGGGATGTCCGGGATACCCGTGATCGAATCAGCGCCCTTGAAGCCGAGGTGTCTGCCAGGATCAGTGTGGGTTCCACGCAGGGTCTGTTTTCGCACTTTTACCAGGGCTGGGCGAAAGACGCGGGCATTGCCGAGCGTTTGCAACTGAACCTGAGTGCCACCAGTTGGGTGGGGGAGCAGTTTCTGGAGGCGCTCGACAGTGGCGAGTGTGATCTGGTGCTGTGCTATTGGCATCCCGATCTGCCCTGGGGCGGGAGGCTGACTGCCGATAGTTACGACTGGCTGGTGCTGGCTCGCGAATCCCTGGTTCCGGTCAGTGTTGCTGACGATCAGGGGCATCCGCGGTTTGCCTTGCCGGGCAGCCCGGAACAGCCGGTACCGCTGATCGCCTATCACAGTCGTGGTTTCCTGCAATCGGCGATTGAAGGCCATCTTGCCCGCAACAGGTTGACGGCCAATCTGTTACCCCTGAACGAGAACACCCAGTCCGCCAGCATCAAGGCGCTGGTGAAGCAGGGTTTCGGCATGGGGTGGTTGCCCCGGCGCATGACAGAAAAAAGCGAACAGTTCGGCAGTCTGGTGCGAGCCGGTGACGAAGGCTGGGATGTCCCCCTGGAAATTCGCCTGATCCGTCTCCGTGACACCCGCTCGGACGATCTTTTAACGCTCTGGAAAACACTGGAAGATGGCCATGCCTGATGATGCGCTGTTGTCGCTGCAGACCGATCACCTGAAAGAACTGCAGGCCCGATACGAATCGGCCCTGGCAGAGCATGGCTACGACAGCCTGCTGATTGCTTCCGGCGCCGCGCCTTACCGTTATGGAGATGACCAGGCCTGGCATTTCCAGGGTTATGGTCCGTTTCTGCACTGGACCGGGCTGGCCGGTCGCGAACACTGCTGGCTCTGGATCCGGGCCGGGCACAAGCCCGTGCTCTGGCTGTTCGAACCGGTCGACTTCTGGCACGCCAATTCGCCACTGGCGGAAGAGCCGTGGCAGCAATTCATCGAGGTTCGCAGCAGTGCCTCACCCGAGGCCCCGTTGCTGGATGATCCGGAAAGCCTTGCGGTGATCGGGGATCCTGCCCTGATATCGAATTTTCCGGGTGAGAAAAATCCGGAGGCCCTGCTGAGGGATCTGGACGAGACCCGAGTGTGCAAAACGCCCTACGAAATCGAGTGTCTCGCACAGGCGAATAGACTGGCTCTGGCAGGCCATGCGGCGGCCCGGGAGGCGTTCCTGGTCGGTGAGAGCGAGTTTGGCATCAACCTGGCCTACCAGCAGGCAACCGGTCAGCGGGAAGCCGAAGCGCCTTATCACAGCATTATTGGTCTGAACGAGCACGCCGGGACGTTGCACTACCAGTATTACGATACGCAGCCGCCGGGGCAGACCCGCAGCCTGCTGATCGATGCCGGGGTCCGTTTTCGGGGCTACTGCTCCGATATCACCCGTACCACGGCAGGTCCGGAAGAGTCGCACTTCGCAGCGCTGATCCACGGTCTCGACCGGCTTCAGGTCAGGCTCTGCGACATGGTCGCGCCCGGGGTGGACTACATCGACATCCATCGCAAGGCGCATCAGGGGCTTGCCGCCCTGCTGTCGGCTACCGGTCTGGTTACCGGCCTGGATGACGAGGACATCGTCGAAAAGGGCATCACCCGTGTGTTCTTCCCCCATGGCATCGGTCACTTCCTGGGCGTCCAGGTTCACGACGTGGCTGGAAAACCAACGCCACCTCCGGACGACGCGCCGTTTCTTCGCCTCACCCGCCGGCTTGAACCCGGTATGGTGGTAACCATTGAGCCGGGTCTCTATTTCATTCCGTCGCTGCTGGATCCACTGCTGGAAGGCGAGCTGGGGCAATATTTAAACCGGGAGCTGATTGGCCGGCTGAGAGGCTGCGGCGGAATCCGTATCGAGGACAACGTGGTGGTTACCGACGCAGGTTCGCGGAATCTGACCCGGGGTTTGTGAGTCTCGCAACACAAAAGTTGCACAAATTTAAGCCAGAAGGCTTGCATTTCGAGATGCCAATGACAATAATTATCACTAACTTTTATTGTCATTGGTGAGTCACTGCTATGTACGTTTGCCTTTGCCACGGCGTAACCGACCGGGAAATTCGCGAAGCTGCCGATAACGGCGTGTCATCCATGCGCCAGCTTGGCAAAGAGCTGGGTGTGGGCACCCAGTGTGGACGCTGTGCCTGCACCGCCCGCGAAATCCTGCGCGAGAGCCGCACGCCCGATTACCTGGCCATGGCCAACATGCTCGCCCAGCCTGCCTGACCGGCACGATTGTCCGGTTCTGTTTTTCTCCTGCGCCATAAGGGGCTATCCTAAGACACTGATTCATTCGGCCATCAGGGAGCCCGACCATGAAAGGCGATAAAAAGGTCATCCAGCACTTGAACAAGATCCTCGGCAACGAGCTGACCGCGATCAACCAGTACTTTCTCCATTCCCGCATGTACAAGGATTGGGGTATTACCAAGCTGGCCGCCAAGGAATACGAAGAATCCATCGACGAGATGAAGCATGCAGACCAGCTTATCGAGCGGATCCTGTTCCTCGAAGGGCTGCCCAATCTCCAGGATCTGAACAAATTGCTGATCGGCGAAAACGTCGAGGAAATGATCTCGTGCGATCTCAAACTGGAAGAAATTGCCCACACCGACCTGAAAGAAGCGATCCTCTACTGCGAGGAAGTGCAGGATTTCACCAGCCGTGAACTGTTCCGCAGCATTCTCGATAGTGAAGAAGAGCACATCGACTGGCTGGAAACCCAGCTGGAAATGATTTCCCAGATGGGCATTCAGAACTACATCCAGCTTCAGTCATCCTCCGCGGAGTAACTCCAGACAATGGACTTGTCCTGTTTTAAAGCCTACGACCTGCGGGGCCGGGTGCCGGATCAACTGAATCCGGTCCTGGCCGAAAAAATCGGGCGCGCCTACGTGGAAATTACCGGCGCGAAAAAAGTCATCGTGGGCTACGACATCCGGCTGTCCAGTCCCGACATTGCCGAGGCACTCAGCTCCGGCCTCATGGCCGCCGGCGCGGATGTGTTTGATATCGGCCTGTGCGGCACCGAGCAGGTGTATTTTGCCACCAGCCATTACAAGATGGACGGCGGCATAATGGTAACTGCCAGCCACAATCCCAAAGATCACAACGGCATGAAAATGGTCGGCCCTGAGTCCCGGCCGATCAGCTCCGATAACGGTCTGAACGAGATCCGCGACCGGGTGCTGGAGCCATTCGGTGATGCGCCCCAGCAGGGCCGCTACGAACCGCTTGAGGTGATGAGCGCCTACGTGGACCATCTCCTGGGGTATATCGATGCCGGTTCGCTTAGCCCGCTGACCATTGTCTGCAACGCCGGTAACGGCGGCGCCGGCCTGGTGATCGATGAACTCGAACAGCACCTGCCCTTTGAATTCGTGAAAGTGCACCACCAGCCAGACGGCCATTTTCCCAACGGCGCACCGAACCCGATCCTCCCGGAAAACCGGGCGGCGACGGCCGACGCCGTTATCGCGGAAGGCGCCGCCATGGGCATCGCCTGGGACGGCGACTACGACCGCTGCTTCTTCTTCGACGAAAACGGCCGTTTCATCGAGGGGTACTACATTGTTGGTTTGCTTGCAGACCAGTTCCTGCGCAAAACCGGCGGCGGCAAAGTCATCCACGACCCCCGCCTGACCTGGAACACCCTTGATCTGGTGAAAGCCGCCGGTGGCGAAGCTATCGAGAGCAAGACCGGCCACGCCTTCATCAAACAGAGAATGCGTGACGAAGACGCCGTGTACGGTGGCGAAATGAGCGCCCACCACTACTTCCGCGACTTCGCCTATTGCGACAGCGGCATGATCCCCTGGCTGCTGGTCGCCGAGCGCCTCTGCCAGTCCGGTCAGACCCTGTCGTCGCTCATTGACGCTCGAATCGAAGCCTACCCCGCCAGCGGCGAAATCAACCGCACCATCGATGATCCCCCCAAGGTCATCGCCGCGATTGAAGCCAAGTACAGCGTTGGCGCCAAGAACGTCAGCCACGTGGACGGCGTGAGCATCGAATTCGACGACTGGCGCTTCAACCTGCGGATGTCCAACACCGAGCCGGTTGTGCGCCTCAATGTAGAATCAAGGGCGAATATTCCGTTGATGGAAGAAAAGACGGAAGAGTTGCTGGCTGAAATGCAGAGATTGAACGAAGAGGGTTAGCGCTGCAGCTTGGGGCCGATCGGCGCGGTTCCCCTTCCTGAAACTGTGCGGAGCCATGGATGGCGGAGCCCAAGCGCCACAGGGATGTGCCGCAAGGAGCGTGTTTCAGGAAGGGGAACCGTGACGAGCGGTCTTGCACCGAAGCGTCAAGGCAAAGTCAGAGCCAGTCGTTCAGCATAATCCCGATACCGAACCGCTGAATCCGGTGGTTATAGTCGATCAGACTCTCCCCATACCCGTTGTAGTACTGGAAAAACCCCTTAACCGTATCCCCCATTGGGAAACTGTACCCGAACTCCACCGACGTCTTGTTATCATCCGACCGCAGGTTATTCATCAGCCGCAACGAAAACGTCCGATCCTCGGTCAGCTTGTATACCGCATGGTAATTGGCATACCCCAGGTAGCGCTGGATGTCCGCATTATCATCGTCATTGTTCTCCGGAATCCGATACCAGGGCTGGACCATAAAGAGCCAGCGATCATAACTGTAGGCCGCTGATCCCATGATGCGATTCCAGCTCCGGGACCTCGGTTCTGACTGCCCGTTGGACTGGTGATTGAATCCGAGGGTCACGCCATTGAGTCGGCCCGGTCCGATATCCCAGTCGGTCTGGTATCGGGCGAATATCTCCGGCTCGTAGTTGGTCTCCCGGAAAGGCGCGGAGTCGTCCTGGTTGTACACCTGCCAGAACGAGGTCTGGGTATAGCCAAACCAGAGTGTTGTGCGGTCGTCCAGAATTCCCGTCAGCAGTGGGACCTTGAAACTGATCTGGTACTTGGCTTCTTCCCGTTCCAGGTCGTAGTCATAACCGATGGACCCTAGCCGGGGACTGGATGGCGATTCGTTCGGGTCTTTTACCCAGCTCACCGGCAGGATGTAGGTGGGCCGGTGTCCCACAAAGCTGCCGGAAAAGGAGAATACGGCTTTCTCGGCGGCCACATAGCGGTCCACCAAGGCGGACATAACGCCGGCGTCGGAATCGCCTTCCAGGGCATTGCCGGCAACGGCATCGAGATCTTTACCATTGGGCGCCAGTTGCTCCGCGCTCTTCTCGGCCTGTTCCTTGGCGCTTTCCGATGCCTGGGCCTGGCTCTCTGTGGGTTTGTAGAGGCTGTCAAAACAGGCCAGTCGCTTGATGCCATCGTCAATCAGGGCGCACTGTTCGGGTGAATCAATGGAGGGCGCTTCCTCAGTCTGTGCCGCCACGTTTACAGGCACCGCCAGCATCAGCGAGAGGGTAGTGATGGCCGTGGGCGGCGCCAACAGGTGTGGGGATGTCATCAGGTGCTCTCCTAGCTGGCGGTCAGACTGAACCAGGTGTTGGCAATGCCATAGATCCAGACGCCGATCAGGGTGACGGCCAGAAGTGAGAAAATAACCTTGTGCTTGAACCGGTTGCCACTTTCCGCCGAGGCTACCCAGCGCAGGTACATGAGGCCGATAAAACTGATGAAGACCCCGAGGCTGGCGAAGGCTGGAATCAGCAGCCAGCCGGCGCTGATGGTCTGACCGTCGCTGGTCTGGCTGGAAAACCACCCCATGGAAGCCAGCAAAACGGCAAGCGCTGTAAATTCGGCAATCAGCAGCGGTTTGCGCAACGGGTGGGGTGAAGTCGGTTCCGAATTGGTCATGGAAACAGGTCCTGAATGATGAAACGTCGGCGAACACCATGGTAACCGGATTGTTCGCGAAACACCCTCTGACTTACGAAATCGCAATTAAAATGGTTGAAATCAATTTATGATTTTGCTCTTTGGTTTTTTTGCCAGGTTTCAGTCGCTATAATGCGGCGACCGAAGATTATAACGCTCAAATGCGAGGTGCATTGTGAAGATGAAGAGAGTCCTGGCTGCTGTATTGGTCGTTGCAGGCCTGACAGCTAGCGCCGTAATGGCAAGCGTCGAAGATGAAATCCGTGCACGTATCCAGCCGGTTGGCGAAGTGTGCCTGCAGGGTGACGAATGTGGCAGTGCCGCCGCTCCGACCGAGACCGCCAGCTCTGGTCCTCGTTCTGGCAGTGAGGTTTATGATGCTGTGTGTATGGCATGCCACACCACGGGCGCTGCTGGCGCACCCAAGATTGGCGATACTGCTGCCTGGGCTCCCCGTATCGACAAGGGTCTCGAGACGCTGGTCAGCCATGCGATCAATGGCTTTAACGCCATGCCTGCCAAAGGCGGCTGCGCAAACTGCCCGGATGAAGAGATCCAGGCCGGCGTTGAGTATCTTGTAGAGCAAAGCCAGTAAGCCGAAGGTTTTGCTTGCTGAAAAAAGCCCCACAACGGGGCTTTTTTTGTAGCTGCACGATCAGCTAAAGGCCAAGGTCTCCCAGCAGGGCGCTGAGCGTGGCCTTTCCCTTTTTCTGATTGGCTTCCACATCCAGGTCGCCAGTCCCTTCCCATTTCAGGTCTTCCTCGGGCAGCTCATCAAGGAAGCGGCTCGGGATGGTTTCGAGTTTCTCGCCGTACTGTTTTCGGGTCGCCGCATAGGTCAGGGTCAGCGTTTCCCGGGCGCGGGTAATACCCACGTACATCAGTCGCCGTTCTTCCTCGATATTACCTTCTTCAATACTGCTGCGGTGGGGCAGGATTTCTTCTTCAAGCCCCATGATGAATACGTGGGGAAACTCCAGGCCCTTCGACGCGTGCAGGGTGAGCAGCTGAACCTTGTCGCTGTCATCGTCCTCTTCCCGCTGTTCCATCATGTCCCGCAGGATCAGTTTGGTGATGGCATCTTCGATGCCGAGCTCATCGGCCGTGCCCTTGCCATCGTCGAGCATTCGCTGGATGGACTCCACCAGGTACCAGATGTTCTCCATCCGCCGCTCGGCCTGTTTGGGGGTGCCGGAGTGCTGGTGCAGCCACTCCTCGTATTCGATGTCCGTGAACAGCTGTTTGATCACGGGTATCGGGTTCTCGCTGTGCAATCGCTCGCAGGTGGCATCCACCCAGTGGGCAAAACGCCGCAGGCGATCCAGCCCCTTCTCGGTCACGTGGGTCTCTGCGCCCATGTCACCCAGGGCCTTGAACAGGCTGACGTTGCGGGACCGGGCGTAGTGACTGAGCTGCTCCAGCGTGCGCGGACCGATCTCCCGGCGTGGCACATTGACCACCCGCAGAAACGCGGCGTCGTCGTCCGGATTGATCAACAGCCGCAGGTAGGACATGGCGTCCTTGATCTCGTTCTTCGAGAAAAACGACTGGCCGCCGGAGATGCGGTAGGGGATCTGGTAGGCCTGCAGCTTCATTTCCAGCAGTCGTGCCTGGTGGTTACCCCGATACAGCACGGCAAAGTCCCGGAAATCGAGTCCTTTTTTTAGCTTCTGGTCGAGGATCTCGGTGGCAACGCGGTCGGTTTCCGCGTCTTCGTTGCGGCATCGGACAATCCGTATTTCCTCGCCGATGGTGTGATCACTCCACAGCGCCTTCTCGAACACGTGGGGATTATTGGCAATCACTGTGTTGGCACTGCGCAGGATCCGGGCAGTGGAACGGTAATTCTGCTCAAGCTTGACGATTTTCAGGCTTGGGAAGTCTTCCTTGAGCTGGGCCAGGTTTTCGGGCCGGGCACCGCGCCAGGCATAGATGGACTGGTCGTCGTCTCCAACCACGGTAAACGCGGCTCGCTCGGCCACCAGCTGCTTGACCAGTTCATACTGGCACACGTTGGTGTCCTGGTATTCATCCACCAGCATGTAGCGAATCTTACGCCGCCATTTCGCGAGCACGTCCGGATTCGAGCGGAAGAGCATCACGGGAAGCAGGATCAAATCATCAAAATCGACCGCGTTGTAGGCTTTCAGGTACTCGTTGTATTTCTTGTAGATGATGGCAATACGCTGTTCGCGCTCATCGGCAGCCTTGCTCAGGGCCTCGGCCGGCCCCCGCATGGCGTTTTTCCAGGAGGAGATGGTCATCTGGATGTCGTTGAGTTCGTCCCCGGCCTCGGCGCTGGCTTCCCGGAGCATCAGATCCTGTAACAGGGCCTTGGCATCCTCGGCATCAAAGATCGAGAAGCCGGGGTGGTAGCCAAGATGCGTGTGCTCCTCACGGATCATATTGAGGCCAAGATTGTGAAAAGTAGATACAATCAGGCCCCGGGTCAGCTTCCGGTCAACGATCCTGCCAACCCGCTCTTTCATTTCACGGGCAGCCTTGTTGGTGAAGGTGACCGCGGCAATATGACGCCCCGGTATTCCGAGTTGCTCGATCAGGTAGGCAATCTTGCGGGTAATCACGCTGGTCTTGCCACTGCCTGCCCCGGCAAGCACCAGCATCGGGCCATCGGCATAGCGGACTGCTTCGCTTTGTCTCGGGTTGAGCTTGTTCACAAATAAATGGCCAGAATGGAACGAAATGGGGATAACAGACGTGGGCTTATTCTACACCAGACAGAGTTACTGTACCTTGGGGATCTATAGACTATGATTAACAGAACGGACTCGGTTGTTCACGCATAAATGGATCCTGCTTGATGACACTGCCACTGGAAACCATGAGGCCCGGACAGTTGCGCCTTTTGGTTCTTACACCAGACTACGCTGATTTTCTCTGGCTGAATGCTCTTCTGGCGGGTGACGTCGACATCAGTGCGGACGCGACCTGGTGCCCGGATCTGGTGGATTGTGATGATCTGATCCGTAACGCCAGTTTTGATGTCATCGTCTGGGACTGCGTGTTCCATGGTGGCTCAGAGGCGTCTTTCCTGCAATATCTGGCGGTCGCCAGCAATGAAAAACCCGTTCTGGCCCTCAGTGCCGAGCCGCCGATGGAGCGCGCGCCAGAGTTGCTGGCTGCCGGCGCTGCCGATTACCTTTGTCGTCAAACCCTGGACCACTGGACGTTCCGTCGGGCCGTGAAGTGCCTGTGGTATCGGGACCAGTTGTCCGAGTCCGCCCATGGTCAGCTGGGCCGCGAAGTCGCCACCGGTTTTATCAACCGGGACCTTTTCTTCGATCGTCTCCAGCAGGCCCTGCTGCGGGCCGAGCGTGCAGGCCATCGGCTGGCCTTGTTGCACCTCAATATCGATGACTTCCGCAGCATTAACGAATCTTTCGGTTACCAGAAAAGCGACCAGTTGATGATGAAGCTGGCAGAGCGGCTTCGTCATTCTCTCCGGCGCGTCGATTCGCTGATGCGTATCGGGGGTGACGAACTGGCCATTATTGTTGAAAAGGTCGAGGACTCCCTCGATATCACCCAGATTATCCGCAAGGTGGTCAACGCCCTTGATGAGCCGGTTACGATCGATGGCCAGACGGTCGTGGTCAGTGCCAGCCTCGGTGTCGCAACCTACCCGGAAGCCGGAGACAGCGCCGAGAATCTGTTGCGCCGGGCCAACCGCGCCATGTTCGAAGCAAAACGGGATCCGGGCACCAGCTACCGTTTTTACGACCGCCAGCTGCACATTTCCGCCGGTTACCAGCTTCGTCTGGAGGCAGACCTCCGCAACGCCCTTCGAGGCAAGGAACTGGAGCTTTACTATCAGCCCCGGATTGATCTGGCCACGGAAGAAGTACGGGGTGTCGAATGCCTGTTGCGCTGGAATCACCCGGAGCGCGGGCTGGTGGGGCCGGACGAATTCATTCCGGTTGCCGAGCGCAGCGGGTTGATCGTGCCCATTGGTTACTGGGTCATCGAGCAGGCCTGCAAACGCCTGCAGGAATCCGCCGAGCTCGGTTTCCCCGGGCTGGTGTTCGCGGTCAACCTGTCGTTCAGGCAGTTTCACGATCGCAAGATGACCGAAACCATTTTCCGCATCATCTTTAACGCCAACGTGGATACCAGTCTGCTGGAGCTGGAGCTGACCGAGAGTGCCATGATGCACGACCCGGAGTACGCCCAGCGCTGCCTGCGGGAGTTAAACCAGCTGGGTATCAGCTTCGCGCTGGACGACTTTGGAACCGGCTTTTCCTCACTGAGTAATCTCCAGCATCTGCCGATCTCGCTGGTGAAAATCGACAAGTCGTTCGTTCAGGAACTGGGCAATTCGGCAGACGCCGAACATATTATCCGGGCCATTATCAGTCTGGCCCACAGCTTGCAGATCAGCGTCGTCGCCGAAGGAGTGGAAACCGAAGGGCAACTGGAGTTTCTGCGCCAGCAGCATTGCGATGAAATCCAGGGCTATTACTACGCCCGGCCCATGCCCTGGGCGGATCTTGTGCAATTCCTGAACAAGCGGGGACAGGCCGCTTGCCTGCAGCAGTAAGCCGCTGTACCTTTGCTGGTTTATTGGCAAAGCATCAGACAGAGGTTGCATGAACAGTATCTCCAGGCGTATCGCCGAGGAACTCGGTGTCCGCGAGCAACAGGTTAATGCCACCGTCGAACTGCTCGACGAAGGCGCGACCGTTCCGTTTATCGCCCGCTACCGGAAAGAGATCACAGGCTCACTGGATGACAGCCAGCTGAGGAGCCTGGAAGAACGTCTGCGCTATTTGCGGGAACTGGAAGACCGTCGTGCCACTATCCTCAAGAGCATTGAGGAGCAGGGCAAGCTGACCGACGAGCTCAAGGCCACCATCCAGGACGCCGACACCAAGAACCGTCTGGAAGATCTTTACCTGCCCTACAAGCCCAAGCGCCGGACCAAGGCCCAGATTGCCCGCGAGGCGGGTCTGGAGCCGCTGGCTGACGCCCTCTATGATGATCCGACTCTCGATCCTGAAACCACTGCCCAGGGCTACCTGAACAAAGACGCCGGCGTGGAAGATACCAAGGCTGCCCTGGATGGCGCCCGCTACATTCTGATGGAGCGTTTTGCCGAGGATGCCGAGCTGCTGGGCAGCCTGCGGGACTTTATCTGGCAGGAAGGCCAGCTGAAAGTCACCGTGGTGGAAGGCAAGGAAAACGAGGGGGCCAAGTTCCGTGATTATTTCGACCACGTTGAGCCGCTTAAGAAAGTTCCGTCCCACCGTGCCCTGGCCATCCTGCGGGGCAGGAACGAGGGCGTTCTTGGCTACACGATTGTTGTTGGTGATGCCGAGGATGACCGCCGTGCGCCCCACCCGGCCGAGCAGCGCATCGCCGCTCGCTGGAATATCCGGGACAATGGTCGTGCTGCCGACAAATGGCTCTCGGAGGTGGTTCGCTGGACCTGGCGGGTGAAACTCTCCACCCAGATTGAAACCGATCTCATGGCACAGGTCCGCGAAGCGGCAGAAACCGAGGCCATCAACGTGTTCGCCGCCAACCTCAAGGATCTTCTGCTGCTTGCGCCGGCCGGTCCACGTCCGACCCTGGGCCTGGATCCAGGGCTACGCACCGGGGTGAAAGTGGCTGTAATCGATGGCACTGGCCAGGTGGCCGGCCACGGTGCCATCTTTCCCCATGCGCCCCAGAACCAATGGGACCGTTCCATCGAGCAACTGGCGGCCTGGTGTCGGGAGTACAAGATTGAACTGGTGGCCATCGGCAATGGCACCGCTTCCCGGGAAACGGAGAAGCTGGTCGGCGACCTCAGCAAGCGTTACCCCGAATTGAAGCTGGCCCGGATCGTGGTCAGTGAGTCCGGTGCTTCGGTCTATTCAGCCTCCGAGTTCGCCTCAAAAGAACTGCCCGATCTGGATGTCACCATTCGCGGCGCGGTGTCCATTGCCCGCCGACTGCAGGATCCGCTGGCCGAACTGGTGAAAATCGAGCCGAAATCCATCGGGGTGGGGCAGTACCAGCACGACGTTTCCCAGGTGCAGCTGTCACGAAGCCTGGATGCCGTAGTGGAAGACTGCGTAAACGGCGTGGGTGTGGATCTGAACACGGCGTCAGCGCCACTGCTGGCAAGGGTCTCGGGCCTGAACCAGACCATCGCCCAGAACATCATTGAGTTCCGCAACCAGAACGGCATGTTCCGCAACCGGAAACAGCTGCTCAAGGTCACCCGTCTCGGGGACCGCACGTTCGAGCAGGCGGCGGGTTTTCTGCGTATTGCCGGCGGTGAGAACCCCCTGGACCGGTCCTCCGTGCACCCGGAAGCCTATGGCGTGGTCGAGGCCATCGCCCGGAAAAATAATCGCGAAGTGGGCGATATCATCGGCGATTCCTCGTTCCTGCGTGGTCTGAATCCCCAGGATTACGTAACAGAACAGTTCGGTTTGCCGACTATCAAGGACATCATCTCGGAACTGGAGAAACCGGGGCGGGATCCGCGACCGGAATTCAGGTTCGCAAGTTTTGAGGAAGGGGTCGAAACCCTGAGCGATCTCAAACCCGGCATGGTGCTGGAAGGCTCGGTGACCAACGTGACCAACTTTGGCGCGTTTGTGGATATTGGTGTGCATCAGGATGGCCTGGTGCACATTTCCGCGCTGTCCCACACCTTCGTCAAGGATCCCCGGGAAGTGGTCAAGGCCGGGGATATCGTCAAGGTCAAGGTGATGGACGTGGATATCCCGCGCAAGCGAATTGCCCTGACCATGCGTATGGACGATCAGCCTGGCGAGAAAAACGAAGGCAAGCCAATGGCTGCCAACCGCTCCGGAGCCAGCCGCAAGGGCGGAAACCGGAATGCCGGTAATGCCGGTTCCGGTCAGAAATCCCCACAGGGCGCCATGGCTGGTGCGCTGGCCCAGGCACTTGCCTCGGCGCGCAAGGACAGCTGACGGGTTTACAATCTTTTCACCGGCCGGTTATGCAAAAGAGCAAGCCGGCCGCAGCAGGAGTCGACCATGGCTGAATCCCGCCATTCCGTATTTCGTCAGTTCGCTGCCAGCGACTGGGATGGTTTCCTCAAGGGTGTCGAAAAAGAAGGGCTGCGGGTGGATCGCAACGGCTTCATCGCCCAGACTCCGCACCCCGAAGCCCTGGGGTCGGCGCTGACCCATCCGAGGATTACCACCGACTATTCAGAGGCCTTGCTGGAGCTGATTACGCCGGTGTTCGACAGCACGGCAGGCATGCTGAAATCGCTGCGGGATATCCACACGTTTGTGCAGCAGAACCTGGGTGACGAAGTGTTCTGGGCGACAAGCATGCCCTGTGAGCTGGATGGTGACCCGAGTATCCCCATCGCCGAGTATGGCAGCTCCAATATTGGTCAGCTCAAGCATGTTTACCGGCAGGGACTGGCCGTGCGCTACGGCCGCATGATGCAGAGCATCGCGGGCGCCCACTACAATCTGTCCCTGCCCGACAGTTTCTGGCACAAGTGGCAGGAATTGCTGGGCAACGAGCAAAGCCTGAAGGACTTCAAGTCGGACCAGTATTTCTGGCTGATTCGCAATTTCCGCCGCCGCAGCTGGCTGCTGATGTTGTTGTTCGGTGCTTCGCCCGCCCTGGATGCCAGCTTTGTAGCCGGCGTGAACCATGATCTCTCGCGATTTGATGAACGCACCTGGTTCGGTGAGTACGCAACCTCGTTGCGGATGGGCGATCTTGGGTACCACAACAACGCACAGGCATCCCTGAATATCTGTTTCAACGAGCTGAGCACCTACACCCAGACTCTGGATCGGGCCATTCACACCACCTGGCCGGCGTATGAGTCGATCGGCACCCGCCGGGGCGACAAGTTCATCCAGATCAACACCAGCGTACTGCAGATCGAGAACGAGTATTACAGCGCGGTGCGCCCAAAACGCACGACGCAGCGTGAGGAAAAGCCCATCCAGGCCCTCGAAGCCCGGGGTGTGGAGTACATTGAGGTGCGATGTCTGGACCTTGATCCCTTCTCGCCGGTTGGCGTGAACGAGGCCCAGATCGATTTTCTGGATCTGTTCCTGCTGGACTGCCTGTTAGCAGACTCTCCCCGAATTGGCGATGCCGAGTGTGAGCGCCTGGATGACAACTACAAGGATGTGGTCGCCAATGGGCGTTATCGAGAGTTGGCGCTTTGCCGTGGTGGGCATCGTACCCCGGTATCCGACGCTGCGAACGACATTCTGTCGCAGCTGGAGCCCCTTGCGGAACTGCTCGATAGTTGGCGGGGTGATGACACCTACCGCAACGCCCTTGCCGCCCAGCGCGAAGTGTTGACCGGTGAATGGACCGTGCCGTCTGCCCGGGTTCTCGATGCCATGCGTTCCTCTGGCCTGGGTCACCGGGAGTGGGGCATGGAAATGGCGCGGCAGCATCAGCAGAGCCTTAGGCAGGAAGGTCTTGGTGATGATGTGCGCCGCGCGTTTGAGGCCATGACGTCAGAATCCCTGACCGAGCAGGCCGACATGGAAAGCGCCGATACCCTGTCGTTCAGCGAGTTTCTGGAACAGTACCTGAGCTCTTGAGCGTTGGGTTCGGGAGGTGTCGCAGGAGTCTGCGGACCTGACGCACAGAAACTGAACAAAGATTTGTCTCCCTCCGGTCCGGCTGTTAATTTTTGTAACATCAGGATCGGGAGAGACCGCTATGGCAAGGGATATCAAACTCGGCTGGGACGTGGAAGCCCTGAACAAGGCTTACCGTCAGGGCTATATGTCTGCCAACATGGGCATGGACAAATCCCGCTGCCCCTATCGTGGTGACGTCGTTATTGCGGCCTGGGAAGCCGGTTGGGATGATGCCGATCAGGTGGCCCGTGATGACCGCGACCAGTCAGATGATCTGTTCTCGCGGATCGCCTGAACCACTGGCCGGTTCCAGCTTCACTTCTGCACGACAAACTCCGTAAACAGCACGCCGGCTATGCTTTCGCCGGTCTGCTGCTCTTCCAGTACCGCATTGATTCGCTGTTTGGCTTCTTCGCGCAGCGCCTCCTGGCCTTCCATTGAGGTGAGGCGATCGGTATCCGTTTGCTCACCAAACAGCATGACCAGTTCGTGTCGCAATCGGGGCATGTGGGCATCCACGGCAGGCCGTGCGCTCGCGCTGTTTGCCCGTAGACTGACCGCGGCTTTCAGATAGGTTGGCTTGTTGCCGGGCGTACCCACGTGGGTCACGAACGGTGGATCCATGCTGATGTAGTCGGTAAAGCTGTTTTCTTCTTCAGCCACCTCCTCGTCGGCATTTTCCTCTTCCTGGGAAACGGCCGGCAAAGAGATCGTTGCAAACAATAGAAAAAGAAGCGTCAGAACAGATTTTGGCTGGCGTGTCATAGGCTTGAAGTTGATCGTGGTTTAGGGTTAAGTGACGAGAATAGCAGGCCCTGTGGCCGCTTGCAGTTTCAATTCACGATTCGAGGTGTTCTTTTGACCAGCAGATGGGTTTTCGGGCTTATTTTCCTTGTATGTGCCGCACTCCTTGGTGTGGCTTTTTATATGGAGCATGTGATGGGGCTCGAGCCCTGCCCGCTTTGCTGGTTACAGCGCTTCGGCTTCATGGGTGCCGGTCTGGTCAGTTTCCTGGCCTTTCTCCATGGCCCCACCGGATTCGGCGTTCGGATCTATGGGTTCCTGCTGGTGCTGACCGCCGGAGCAGGGCTGGGTGTCGCCGGGCGGCAGTTGTGGCTGCAGAGCCTGCCGGCGGACCAGGTGCCGGCATGCGGGCCTTCGGTGGACTACATGCTGGACGTTCTGCCGTGGTTCGAGGTTCTGTCTACCGCGCTCCAGGGAACCGGGGACTGCGCTGAAGTGGTCTGGCGGTTCCTGGGTTTGAGCATTCCCGGCTGGACTGCTGTCTTTTTCTCGCTGCTTGTCATCACCGGTCTGGTTTTGATGTTTCGCCGGCAAAAACCCCGGGAATGGATTCGAGGCTGAAACGGTTGCGGGGAACCGCAGCCATGGGGTAAGTTGATCCAAACCTAATAAAAATCAAAACCGAAACAGAAGTAGTCAAGACAAGCGGAGAACAGGCGTCATGTTGGAAAATTGCCGAAATGCCAGGGAGCGCTGGGGCGGCGTCAGCGAGCTGATTGATCGCTGGCTCAAGGAGCGTCAGGAGCTTCTGGTGCATTACTGCGACCTGTCCGGAGAAAGCGACTTCTCGCAGACCGAAGCATTGAGAGAAAAATTCGTACGCCTGTGTGAAGTTCTGGTGGATTACGTGTCTACCGGTCATTTCGAGATCTACGAGCAGTTGGTGCGAGAGGCCCGGGAATTTAACGATGGCGGGCTGGAGCTGGCTGCCAAGGTTTATCCCCGTATTGAGCAAACCACCGAGGTTGCCCTTAACTTCAATGACCGGCTGGATGGCCGGGATTTGTCCGAAGAGGATGTCAAAGAACTGTTCGGTGAATTGTCGAAGCTGGGTGAAACTCTGGAGACCCGGTTCGAGATGGAGGATTTCCTGATCGAGCATCTGCACAATGCCCATGCCGGCAAAGTAGCCTCTGCCTGAGAAATCCCTGAATCAAAAAAAGCCCCAGTCCGGCATCGCCGGCTGGGGCTTTTTCGTGTGGCAGCCTCAGAACTGACAGCTGCCTGTTCTGGCGCTTAGTCTCCGGAGCCAGGGTTGATCTCGAGTAGCTCGACATCAAACACGAGGGTCTCGTTGGGGCCGATCGCCCTGTTGCCGCCGGGGCCGTAGGCCAGATCGGACGGAATGTAGAGCTTGTAACGGGCACCCTCGCTCATCAGCTGCAGGCCCTCGGTCCAGCCGGGAATCACCTGGTTCAGGGCGAAGGTAACCGGCTCACCGCGCTCGCGGGAACTGTCAAATACTTCACCGGACAGCAGTTCACCGGTGTAATGCACCTGAACGGTGTCTGTTGCTGCCGGCTTTTCGCCGTCACCCTGCTCAAGTACTTCGTATTGCAGGCCGGATTCAGTGGTTTCCACACCTTCACGCTCTGCGTTCTCGGCAAGGAAGGCTTCGCCGGCATCCAGGTTCTTCTGGGCCAATTCTTCCATCTGCTTGCCCTGCTCTTCCTGCAGCTGCTGCTGGTAGGTCATCAGAGCCTGCTGGATTTCCTCGCGGCTCATGCGCTTGGCTTCTTCATCGCCGGCGTGGCCGTGCTGGATGCCCTGGAGGAACTGGTCCATCTGCAGATTCGGCAGGTCGTTACCCATGCGCTCACCGAGAACCAGGCCCATGCCATAGCTCACTTTCTGATCGGTGGAATCCAGTTTCGGTTGTTCCGGGGCTTCGGGGGGTGTGGAACAGCCGGCCACGAGGCCGGTCACTGCCAGTGCAAGGAGCGTTTTCTTCATTGCATTATCCTTTAACGTCGGTGCTTGGGGCAGGGCCCCGCGTTGTGTTTGTCAGAACGCAGAAGGTAACGGGTTCCGGCATCAGATGCCACTGAACATGTGTTAAGAAACCGGACGTGTCAGCTCAGCTGCCGTTGGTACCGGCAGCGGAGGGACCCAGGGAGAAAGGTGCGCTGTAGGGAGATTGCCAGTCTGTTTCCGGCTCCTGCGGCTGAATCCGGGGGAAGGCCTTGTCACGCCGCTCGATAGCGAGAGTATTCCAGCGGCCCTGTTCGGGCGGCTGGTCTGCGTAGTGCCAGTTGCCGTCGGTATCCTGCCATTTGAACACGATTTCGGGGCCCTCGGTGGGAATCGGGGACGGAACCAGACCTTCAAACGCGGGAATCTCGGGCTGCTCGTGCTCTGCCACAGGTTCGGAGACCTGCTCCGGGTCGTTCAGACCGAAGAAAATCAGCAACAGCAATAACCCGAGAGCCGGGAACGAGAGCCGTATGAGCCATTTCATCATCATGGCTGATGGTCTCCCTTGGGAAAGTGGGCCAGAGTATCGGCCAGTGTATTCAGCAAGGGCCTTGCATCCTCCTCAACGGGTAAGGTCGGTGCTGCCGCAAACAGATTGTTGATGATCAGTGCGTCGCGTCCCTGCATGTCTGCGTGTTCCGGGTTAATGGTCATTAGCGTTCGCCAGCTCAGGGCCAGTTCAATCTGTTCGGCTTCAAGCTCCAGGCCGGCGATGCCGGCGCGAAGCTTCTGACAGTTGTCGGCGCTGTCGGGCAGCGATTTCCGCGCGCTCCGGAGGGCAACGGTTACACGATCGCGCCACTCTGTTACCGTAGCGTCCTCGACCCCGGCGAAGACCCTGCCGGAGAGTGCAAGCCAGGCCGCACCGAGAATCCGCGTTACGCTCCAGCCCTGATTCTGAAGCGCCAGGCAGCTGTTCTGGACATCCGGACGTTTCCAGAACGCCAGGGCAAAACGCCAGAGCGGGTTGTCCGGTTCCAGATCTGCCGGAAGTTCCAGCGGCGGTGTCGAAAAATCCGGGGTGGTCGCCGAGCGGACCGACATAGGCGCTGTGCCTTCCCTGAACACTTTACGTTGATAAAATGAAAGCATGTTAACGATAACCGATCTCAGTTTACAACGGGGCGGCGTCTGGTTGCTAGAATCCGTCAGCCTGACGGTGCAACCCGGCCAGCGTGTCGCGATCGTCGGTGCCAATGGTGCCGGCAAATCCAGTCTTTTCCAGCTCTTGCTGGGCCAGTTGGCGCCAGAGCAGGGCGCCGTCTCTCTTCCGGGTGGTTGCCGGATTGCCCACATGGCGCAGGAGGTCGAAGCCACCGAGCGCAGCGCGAGGGATTTTGTTCTAGATGGCGACCTGGATTTGCGCCGCCTGGAAGGTGAACTTGCCAGGGCCGAGGCCGCAGGTGACGATCATGCCATTGCCCGCATACACGGCGAGCTGGATGTGCACGAGGCCTGGTCCGCCGGCCGCCGGGCCGAGGCTTTGCTGCGCGGGCTGGGATTCTCGGACGAGGACGCGAACCGGCCGGTATCGGCGTTTTCCGGTGGTTGGCGAATCCGCCTGAACCTGGCCCAGGCCTTGATGCGACCGTCCGATCTGCTGCTTCTGGACGAGCCCACCAACCACCTGGATCTGGATGCCTGTCTGTGGCTTGAGAATTGGCTGCGGCGCTATCCCGGGACCCTGCTGTTTATCTCCCACGACCGCGATTTCATGGATCGGGTCGCTACCCATGTCGTGCATTTCGATCGCCGTAACCTGGAACTGTATACGGGTAATTACTCAGCCTTTGAGGGCCAGCGCAGTGAGCGTCTGGCCCAGCAGCAGGCCGGTTTTGAACGCCAGCAGGCCAGGATCGCCGAAATCCAGCGGTTCATCGATCGGTTCAAGGCCAAGGCCACGAAGGCCCGTCAGGCCCAGAGCCGCGTCAAGGCTCTGGAGCGGATGGAGCGCATTGCCCCGGCCCATATCGATTCGCCGTTCAGCTTCGAGTTTCCGGTGGCCGAGAAGGTTTCCAATCCGCTGTTGTCGATACGCAATGGCAAGGCCGGGCACGGCAGTACTGCAATCCTCAACGGCATTAACCTGACCCTGTTGCCGGGCAGCAGGGTCGGGCTGCTGGGTCCCAATGGTGCGGGCAAGTCCACCCTGATGGATGCACTCCGGGGTGAGGGCACGTTGATGTCTGGTGATCGTACCTGTGGCGAGCATCTGGCCATCGGCTACTTTGCCCAGCATCAGCTGGAATCCCTGGATCTGGATGCCAGCCCTTTCCTGCATCTTCAGCGGCTTTCCCCGAAGGCGTCAGAGCAGAGTATACGGAATTTCCTTGGTGGCTTTGATTTTCATGGCGATGAAGCCCTGAGTGCCATCCGGTCGTTTTCCGGTGGCGAAAAGGCCCGCGTGGCGCTGGCCGTGATCGCATGGCAGAGACCCAACCTGCTCCTGCTGGACGAGCCCACGAACCACCTGGATCTGGAAATGCGCCAGGCTCTGACCATGGCGCTGCAGAACTTTGAAGGCGCTATTGTGGTGGTTTCTCACGACCGGCACTTGCTCAGGAACACCGTAGACGAGTTCTGGCTGGTCAATGATGGTCGGGTAACGGAGTACCAGGGCGATCTGGAAGACTATGAGCGTTGGCTGGCGGACCGCCGGAAAGACGAAACCGAGGCACCTAGGAGAGTGCCGGTCGGCCAGGAGGGGGCGCCCGAGGCCGCTGAAGCGGTGGGCGAGAGTGCCGAAGATCGGAAGGCGCGCAAGCGGGCAGAGGCGGCACTTCGCCAGAAACTCAGCCCCTACCGTAAAAAACAGAGTGCACTGGAAAAGGAAATGAACCAGCTTCAGCAGAAGCTGTCAGCTCTGGAAGAGCAGCTATCCGACCCTGACCTTTACGACGACAGCGGCAAGACCCGTCTGAAAGAGTTGTTGGCGGAGCAGGCCACCGCAACCGCCCGCCTGGAAGAGGTGGAGGCGCAGTGGCTTGAAGTTAGCGAAGAGGTGGAGTCCCTGGAGGCCGAGTTGGCTGGCTGAGCGCGCTCAGCCGCCGTTCAGTTCCAGAACAAAGTCCTGTTTGGCGAGATAGTCCCGTTCGTTTTCCAGGTCGGCCAGGGTCAGTGGCCTGTCATCCAGCCAACCTGACGGAAACTCCAGCACCAGCTTGTCCTTGTGTGCCGTCAGGGTGAAGGCCGGAGGCGGCTCCATGTTGCGTGGGTGTTGAATTAGAACCGCCAGGCGCACCAGCACGCAGAGGTAACGCAGCCTGGCAATGTCTTCCGGGTCCAGGCCCTCGAAGATTGCCGAGGCGAATTTTCGCCGGTGGCCGCGCACGAGAGTTGCCAGGTCGCGCTGGAACTGCTGGGTGAAGCCGGGCAGATCCGAGTAGCGCAACAGGTAGGCGCCGTGTTTATGGTACTGGCTATGGGAAATGGTCAGGCCGATCTCATGCAGTCGGCAGGCCCAGCGCAGTACTTCTTCATCTGCCGGGGTGTTCAGGGCCCAGGCGTCGGCAACCTGCCGCCATGCTGCCACGGCAGTCTCCTCAACGGCAGCGCCATGTGCCTGGTCAACGTGGTAACGCTCCTGAAGCGCAGAAATGGTTCGCTCACGGACATCCTCGTGCTGGATTCGCCCTACGATGTCGTAAAGCAGACCTTCCCGCAGAGCCCCATCGGCGAACGCCATGTCCTTGATACCAAGGGACTGGAATGCCCCCATCAGGATGGCAAATCCGGCCGGGAATATGCTCTGGCGGTCCGAGCGTACGCCCAGATCTCCCAGTTTTTCTGTTTTACCCATGTCCACCAGCCGCTTGCGAAGTTCCTGCATGGCGGCGAGGGTAATGGTGCCGTCGGTGATCTTCAGGGTCGCCAATACGCTGGCAATGGCTTTGATCGAGCCGGATGAGCCCACCGCACTTTGCCACCCCACGGAGCGGTAATGCTGGCGGATGTTGAGCAGTTCCTGTTCTGCGTGGGTCACTGCCTTGTCCATCTGCCGCCTGGTTATCTTGCCGTCCGGGAAATACCGGTTACGGAACGACACGCAGCCCATGTGCAGGCTTTCAAGCTCCTGGGGTTCAAACCGCTGGCCGATGATGAATTCGGTGCTGCCACCGCCAATATCAATAACCAGTCGACGCCCGATGTCGTCGGAGAGGGTATGGGAAACCCCCAGATAGATCAGGCGTGCTTCCTCGCGGCCGGCAATAATCTCTACCGGGTAGCCCAGCGCTTCTTCGGCCCGGGCCATGAACTGATGGGCATTGCGGGCCACGCGAAGCGCGTTGGTGCCGACAATCTGCACCGCCTCTGGCGGCATGCCCTTTAGCCGTTGAGCGAAGCGTCCCAGGCAGGCGAGGGCCCGCTCCTGGGCGTCTTCAGTGAGCCGGTTGTATTGGTCCAGCCCGGCGCCGAGCTGAACCTTTTCTCCCATCTTCTCGAGGGTCCGGATTTCCCCATGCACTAGTCGGGCAACCACCATGTGGAAGCTGTTCGAGCCCATGTCGATGGCTGCGAGTACCTCGGATGAGGCGGCAGCGTTTTCGGCGGTGGATGCGGCCGTCACGTGGTCGGAATCCTTTTGAGATGAACGTGCGGGGTACTATAAGCGAAATCCCTCAGGCCTGTCAGTAACCGGAAAACCGCGCATTTGACGAGGGTCAGGCCTGGATCGGTTCTTACCGCTTCACATCCGGCTGATCAATCGCGTAAAGTATGTCTTACCGTGATTTGGGTGAAAGGTTGTCCGTATAACCCGGACAGCCTTCAGCGACAGTCAACAGCACCTGTGCCCGGCAGGTTATTCCCTGAAAGGGACATGTCGATGTGCAGCAGTAGTGCATGAATCAGGAAAAGGTAATGAGCGGAAATATCGTAAATGTAACCGACGCTTCTTTTGAGCAGGATGTACTGCAGTCCGACGTCCCCGTTCTGGTGGACTACTGGGCAGAGTGGTGCGGCCCCTGCAAGATGATTGCCCCGGTGCTTGAAGAGATTGCCGACGAATACGACGGCAAACTGAAAGTCTGCAAGCTCAACATTGACGAGAACGAGCAGACCCCGCCGAAGTTCAACATCCGCGGTATCCCCACCCTGATGCTGTTCAAGAACGGCAACGTGGACGCCACGAAAGTCGGCGCACTCTCCAAATCCCAGCTGGCGGCTTTCCTGGACAGCAATCTCTGATTGCAGGCAGGTCACCAGAAACCGCCCCTGAGCCCAGGCTCACGGGCGGTTTTTTTATGGCCAGTTACTTCCAGTCCTCGGAGCGCGCCCGATCGGATTCTTTCTGTTCCACCCAGTGCTCTCCGTCTGAGGTGATTTCCTTTTTCCAGAACGGAGCGGATGTCTTCAGGGCGTCCATGATGAACTCGCAGGCCGCGAACGCGTCCCCACGGTGGGCGCTGCACACCCCGACGAAGACAATCTGGTCGCACAGCGCCAGCCTGCCTACCCGGTGAATCACCCGGGCCTTGCGCACATCCCAGCGCTTCGAGGCGTCATCAATGAGCCCCTGGATCACCTGTTCGGTCATTCCGGGGTAGTGTTCCAGGTAAAGCCCGGTAACGCCCTGCAAGTCACCGCTGTCCCGCACCAGGCCGGTAAACGTTGCAATGGCGCCGGTGCCGGCGCCACTGTCACGCAGCGCCGCGTATTCAGCGGCCACATCAAAATCGTCAGACTGGACCGAAATCATCTTAACCTCCGGTGACCGGCGGGAAAAAGGCAAGCTCGTCGCCGGCTTTCACCTCAGAGCCCGGTTTCGCCATGGCCTGGTTGATCGCAATCATAACCGGCTGGTCGCCCTGCAACTGATCCCAGGGGCCGCCCTGGCTGGCCAGCTCTGCGAGTACATCGCCCGCTGTGAGGCCAGGCCTGGCGTCGATAGCCAGCTGGTCGGTTTTCAGGTCTTCGCGCAGACGGGCGAAGAAGCGCACTGTAATCGTGTTATCACTCATGGTCAGCTCAACAGTTCCGCAAACGAGTAGTAGGTTAGCAGGTCGCCGGGGCTGACGGTGCTGTTTTCAGGCACCACGGCCAGGCCGTCGGCCCAACAGGTAGAGCTCAGGATGCCGGAGCTCTGGTTGGGATAGGCGGCCACCACCGGCCCGGATCCCCGGGATTCCTTGCGGGCCCGGACGAACTCCCGGCGTATCGACGGCGAGTCAATGGTAAAGTCTGCCGGTATCCGCTCGCCCGAGAGAGGTTTCGGGTTGCGCCCCTGGCGTTTCCGGATATAGGGTATGCCCACCATCAGGAAAGTGACCAGCACAGACCCCGGGTTGCCGGGCAGTCCCAGCACCGGGGTCCCCCCGATGGCACCAAAAGCCACCGGTTTCCCGGGCTTGATGGCCATCTTCCAGAGCGACAGACTGCCTGACTCCTCCAGCACTGCACGCACGTGGTCCTCTTCGCCCACGGATACGCCACCGCTGGTGATAACCAGGTCAGCGGCCTCGGCCGCACGCCGCAGTGTTTCGCGGGTCGCCTCGCGCTTGTCCCTGAGCGTTTCGCACAGAACGACCTCGCAACCGGCTTCGGTGAGCAGCCCCATCAGGGTGAAGCGGTTGCTGTTGTAGATCTGGCCCGGGCCGAGCGGCAAGCCAGGGTCCACCAGCTCATCTCCCGTTGACAGGATCGCGACTTTCAACCGCGCCAGGACGGCGACCCGGGCAACGCCCATGGAGGCCAGTAGTCCCATCTCATTGGGACGTACCTGTGTACCTTTTGCCAGAGCAAGATCGCCCCGGGTGAGATCCTGCCCCCGGCGGCGAATATTCTGCCCTTCGTCTACTTCCGCCTGTACAAGAATGCCGGATTCCGTCACCTCAATCCGCTCCTGCATGACCACCGAGTCGGCGCCCTCGGGAATCTCTGAGCCGGTAAAAATGCGCGCAGCGGTGCCGGGTTCCAGGGGCTTCGGTGCTTCACCGGCCGGAATCCGGGCCGAGACCGGTATTGGCCGGTCTCCATGCAGATCCTGTTTGCGCAGGGCGTATCCGTCCACCGCACTGTTGTCAGCCGGCGGCACGTCGGCCGGCACATAGTGGTTTTCGGCAAGTACCCGGCCCAGGGAGTCGGCCAGTGCGACGGTTTCAATCTGCGCAACCACCGGTGCTTCCGACAACAAGTGGTCCAGGGCATCTTCCAGGGGCGTGAGGTTTGGCTTGGCCATCAAGTCTTAACTCCGATCGGGATGTCTTCTGCCTCAGCGCTTGGCGCGCTGTCCAATGACTTCGTTGAGCCGCGACATTGGCTTCTCGGGTTTGCGCAAGACCAGCCCCGAGAAATTGCATGGTGTGTGACGGCTGTCCAGCTGACTGAGGAGAATGCCTTCCCAGCCGGTGCGGCAGGCGCCGGTCGAGCCGGGCAGGCAGAAGATCACCGTGTGGTTTGCCATTCCCGCCATCGCCCGTGACTGCACGGTTGATGATCCGATTTCGGCGGCTGACAGGCGGCGGAATTCCTCACCAAAGCCTTCGATGGTTTTGTCGAGCAAAGGCCTTACCGCCTCCGGTGTGCTATCTCGTTCAAGCAGGCCGGTGCCACCGGTAATGATCACTGCGTGCACCTGTGAATCGGCAATCCAGCCGGACAACAAGGCCCGCACCAGATAGACGTCGTCCGGCAGGATCCGGCGGGCGACCAGGTTGTGGCCGGCTTCGACCACGCTGTCCTCCAGAAATTGCCCGGACGTGTCCTGTTCAGGCCCACGGGTATCGGAGACGGTCAGCAGGGCAACGTTCAGGGGTTTCATTTCGGTACTGGGTACACTGCTCATGGATGGGCTCCATAATCGTTGAAAAGTTGTTATACGCCAGTATCGCCATCACGGGCTTTTAATGGAAGGGAGTAACCCATCAGGGGGAGGCGCCAGCGGCCGGTTGTGGCCGGTTTGGCGTGAAATTGCTGTTAATTTGTGCAGTGCACTTGACATTCGCCAGTCAGGTGGCCGATGATCGCTCTTGCCCGGCGAACGGTTGTTCCCACTCTCTGGCTTCAGTACCTTAATTCCGGACTCCATCTACACCGGTTGCTCCAACTGGCCAGCACCAAGTTCAGCGTTTTTTTACGATCAATACGTTCAGGGGCACCCCTGTCATTCCAATACTCGTTTACTTCCATTCCTGAAAATCCAACAAACTATGAATCTTACTGAACTCAAGCAGAAATCCGTGCCCGAATTGCTCGATATTGCGCAAGAGATGGGCCTCGATAACCTGGCTCGTTCGCGCAAACAGGATGTGATCTTCACAATCCTGAAGAAGCACGCAAAAAGCGGCGAAGACATCTACGGCGACGGCGTACTGGAAATTCTGCAGGACGGCTTCGGCTTCCTCCGTTCCGCTGACGCCTCCTACCTGGCAGGGCCTGACGACATCTATGTCTCTCCGAGTCAGATCCGCCGGTTTAACCTGCGCACGGGCGACACGGTCGCAGGCAAGATTCGCCCGCCCAAAGATGGTGAGCGCTACTTTGCCTTGTTGAAGGTCAGCGAGATCAATTTCGACAAGCCGGATAACGCCCGAAACAAGATTCTCTTCGAGAACCTCACGCCGCTGTTCCCGGACGAGCGCCTGATGCTCGAGGCCGGTAACGGCAGTACCGAGGATCTCTCCTCCCGGGTCCTGGACCTGGTTGCGCCCATCGGTAAAGGCCAGCGCGGGCTTATCGTTTCCCCGCCCAAGGCCGGTAAGACACTGCTGATGCAGAGCATCGCCCAGTCCATCACCCGCAACAATCCAGAGTGCCATGTCATGGTACTGCTGATTGACGAGCGGCCAGAGGAAGTGACCGAGATGCAGCGCACCGTGCGCGGCGAGGTCATCGCCTCCACGTTTGACGAGCCGCCGGCCCGCCACGTGCAGGTTGCTGAAATGGTGATTGAAAAGGCCAAGCGTCTGGTAGAGCACAAGAAGGACGTGGTCATCCTGCTGGATTCCATCACCCGTCTGGCTCGTGCCTACAACACGGTGATCCCGTCCTCCGGCAAGGTCCTGACCGGTGGTGTTGACGCCCATGCCCTGGAAAAACCCAAGCGCTTCTTCGGTGCCGCCCGTAACGTGGAAGAAGGTGGAAGCCTGACCATCCTTGCCACGGCGCTGGTCAACACCGGTTCCAAGATGGACGAGGTTATCTACGAGGAGTTCAAGGGCACCGGCAACATGGAAATCCACCTGGATCGCAAGATTGCCGAGAAGCGGACCTATCCGGCGATCAATATCCGAAGCTCCGGCACCCGTCGTGAGGATCTGCTGATGAGTGAAGCCGACATCCAGCGGGTCTGGATCCTGCGCAAGCTCCTGCACTCCATGGACGACGATACCGCCGCCATCGAGTTCCTGCTGGACAAGCTCAAGGACACCAAGACCAACGACGAGTTCTTCCAGTCCATGAAGCGTCGTTGATCTCTTCCCGGGTAGAGCGCCTCGCGAATAACTGGTGATCTGAAGAACGAGGTGGGGACCTGCTTTCACAGACTGTGTCTTGCCATGGATGGCAAGACCAAGCCCCCAGGGATGGGTTCACGGCGTGTCTGGGAAAGCAGGTCCTCACCTTGTTCTGACTCCGAAAAAAGCAGTCCAGCGACCACCGATCTCCGTAGTACTGGCATATCTGAACGGAGTAACCGATGAAATACAACGACCTGCGAGACTTCATTGACCAGCTGGAGAAGCTGGGTGAGCTGAAACGCATCAGCGTTGAAGTCGACCCCCATCTGGAAATGACCGAAATCTGCGACCGTACATTGCGGGCAGGTGGTCCTGCGTTGTTGTTTGAAAACCCCAAGGGCTATGACATGCCGGTGCTGGCCAACCTGTTCGGGACACCGAAGCGGGTAGCGTTGGGCATGGGGCAGGATAACGTCACGGCGCTTCGGGACATCGGTAAGCTCCTCGCGTTTCTCAAGGAACCGGATCCCCCCAAGGGTTTCCGCGATGCCATCGAAAAACTGCCGCTGTTCCGGCAGGTGATGCGCATGAGCCCCAAGGTACTGCGTTCCGCGCCCTGCCAGGATGTCGTGATCGAAAAGGATCAGGTGGACCTGTATCAGATTCCGGTGCAGCATTGCTGGCCTGGCGATGCCGGGCCGCTGGTGACCTGGCCACTGGTGATTACCCGTGGGCCCCATAAAGAACGCCAGAACCTGGGCATCTACCGGCAGCAGGTCATCGGTCGCAACCGTCTGATCATGCGCTGGCTGAGTCATCGCGGTGGTGCCCTGGATTTCCAGGAGTTCCAGAAGAGCAATCCCGGCCAACCCTATCCGGTGGCTGTGGCCCTCGGTGCCGATCCGGCGACCATTCTGGGGGCGGTGACGCCGGTGCCGGATACGCTGTCGGAATACGCCTTTGCCGGGCTGCTTCGCGGCAGCCGGACCGAGCTGGTCAAGGCGGGGCTGAGCGATCTTCAGGTGCCGGCGAGCGCTGAAATCGTGCTGGAAGGTTTCATCTACCCGGATGATATGGCGCCGGAAGGACCGTTCGGTGATCACACCGGTTACTACAACGAAGTGGACCACTTCCCGGTATTCACCGTAGAACGGGTCACTCATCGCCGGGATCCGATCTATCACAGTACCTATACCGGTCGCCCGCCTGATGAGCCGGCGATTCTCGGGGTGGCCCTGAACGAGGTCTTTATTCCGATTCTGCAGAAGCAGTTCCCGGAGATCGTGGATTTTTACCTGCCACCGGAAGGCTGTTCCTATCGCCTTGCAGTGGTGACCATGAAGAAACAGTACCCCGGCCATGCCAAACGGGTGATGATGGGGGTATGGTCGTTTCTTCGGCAGTTCATGTACACCAAGTTTGTGATTGTCACGGATGACGACGTGAATGCCCGTAACTGGGAAGACGTGATCTGGGCGATCACTACCCGGATGGATCCAACCCGGGATACCACGCTGGTGGAGAATACGCCCATCGATTACCTGGACTTCGCCTCGCCGGTATCCGGCCTGGGTTCCAAAATGGGGATGGATGCCACCAACAAGTGGCCGGGTGAGACCACCCGGGAGTGGGGTGAGCCGATCGCCATGACCGAAGAGGTGAAAAAACGCGTCGACGAGCTGTGGGATACCCTGGGTATTGAAAGTCCGGCATCCCGCCCCGACTGATATGGGCAGTGAACACAGGGCGGTGCGGCTTTTGCCCTCTGGTATCGCCTTCAATGCAGCGTCGGAGGCAGACTTGCTCGGCGCTGCCGCGCGGGCTGGCGTAGCGGTGCCGGTAGCCTGTCGCAACGGGGTATGTGAAATCTGCGAGGCCCGGTTACTGAAGGGCGCCGCGCTTAATACCCGAAACCAACAGACTATAAAGATCGGTGAGCGCTTGATGATGTGCCGTAGCATCGCGCTCACGGATCTGGAACTGGAGATATCCGCCGTTATGGCAGCTGGAAACAATCAGCCTGGCAAGTTTCAGGCAAAGGTCGTGGACGTAAGGTCGATCAGTCACGATGTCTATCGCGTTGAGCTGCAGCTTCCGCGGCGTCGGGAGCTGTCGTTTCATGCCGGGCAATATCTGTCGGTCAATCTGCCTGATGCTGACCCCTGTTACTTTTCCATCGCCAGCAGTCCATCGGACCAGAATATCGAGCTGCATATCCAGGCGACCCCCGAGTGGGTGTCGGCGCAGAAGGTGATTGATGCCCTGACGTCCGGTGGTGAGGTGACCGTGGAGCTGCCCCACGGCAAGGCCTGTCTGGCGTCAGTGCCGACCAGGCCGCTGTTGCTGGTGGCTGCCGGCACCGGCTTTGCCCAGATGAAGAGCCTGGTGGATTACCTCCGGGAAACGTCCTATGACCAACCGGTCAAGCTGTACTGGGGAGTTCGTCGGCACGAGGATATGTATCTTCGCGCCCTGGCACAGCAGTGGCAGGACGAGTGGCCCCGCTTCACGTTCCTGCCGGTGGTGGGAGATGACGAGGATAATGACTGGGCTGGCCATCACGACCAGCTGGTTCGCGCGGTTCTGGCATCCGGTATGGACTGGAAGAATGTGGAAGTTCATGCCAGCGGTTCGCCCACCATGGTGTACACACTGATGGATGCTCTGGTGGATGCGGGCCTGCCCGAAGAGGCGTTCTTTTCTGACGTGCTGGAGTACGCCCCCCGTTCGTGAAGCAGCCTGTGTAGTCGGATAAAAAAGGGCCAGATGAGACGTTCATCTGGCCCTTTCTCATTACACCCTGGCGCTAAGCCCTGGGCATCGGCAGTTCCGGCAGCCCGTTATCCTTGGCCAGCCCCTGCATCAACAGTTTGACGCTGGCTTCTTCCTCGCCCATGTGGGCATTCAGGCGGCTTAGCTCTGCCAGTGCCTCCCGGCTCCGCTTCAGCCGCAGGCTGGTCTCGAAATATTCACGGGCCTTGCCCCAGAGTTCGTTGCGAAGGCTCAGCCGTCCCAGGGCCAGCAGAAGCTCGGGGTTGTTGGGGCGGTCTTTCAGCCATTGTTCGGCCAGTAACAACTGTTCATCCGGTTTCTGGCCCTTCACCCGCCCGTACAGATTGATCAGCTCATCGCTCCAGTGGTTGCGCAGCACCTTGCGCAACAGGGTTTCGGTCTGTACCTCGTCGCCAAGGCTGGCAAGCAGGCGGGCGTAGTCCCTTATGGTGTATTCGTCGCGACGCAGGAAGCCCGGCAATTCGTCCCAGAGCCTGGTCAGCGGTTCCAGGGATGCCTCGGGATCCTGCTTCTGCTGGCGCCGGCAATCTTCCGCGGCACGCTCCAGCAGGTTATGCCAGACCTGGCGTTCCAGATCATTGAGTTCCGCTTCCGAGAGCACGCTGCGTTTGCGAAGTTCAGGCAATAACCTGGACAGTTCGCGCCAGTCTTCCAGGCGCAGATAGGTGTTTTTGAGCAGTTTCAGCACAAAGGGGTGATGGGGCGACTGTTTGCGAAGGCGAACCAGCGTGGCCAGGGCCTGTTCAAGGCGGTTGCCTGCCAGTTGCAGCTGGGCCTGGGTAATACCGACGGCCATGTCAGAGCCGGGGGTGCTGTCGAAGGCCTTGCGAAGCAGATCATCCACGGCCTCGTGATCACCGGTCTCGAACGATGCCTGGGCGGCGGCAAGATAATTGATCAGGGGCGTGTCGGCATGGCTTGCGGAGGATGTCAGCAGTTTGCGGGCCCTGGGCCAGTTGCCTTCGGCCAGCGCCAGCAAACCCTGGGTGGTCCGGCGTCGGGCCCGGCGTTCATTTCCGCGGGCAATCCAGCCCGCCACCAGGCCGGTGCTGGTTCTGAGTCGGCGGATAAGGTTGATGGTCAGGACGGTCAGCACGATCAGGGCCACGATCAGGCCCAGCCCCACCCAGAAGTTGGTTTCGATCAGGTAATGGCCAAGGCTGATCCGGATGTAGCCCAGATCATATTGCAATCCGAGGGACAGGCCGGTGCCAATCAGCAGCGCCAGCAGAACGATCAGTAACAGGCGAATCATGAATCACCGCCTCCATTACCATCGTCGGCGTTGTCCTCGCCATTACCGTTGTTGGCATTGAGGCGTCCGGCCAGCCGCTCCTTGAGCAGGTCCAGGGACTGACTGATATCCGGCAGCTCCGGGTCCACGTTCTTGCCGGCCAGCTCAGCCAGGGTTTCACTCAGGGCGGTGACCCGGGGATTGCTTGCGTTGTACCAGTCGTCAATGGTGGTTCGGGCCTTGGTAAGGGCGCGCTCATACAGCGGCTGGTTGCCCCGCAACACCGCCATCTCGGCTTCTTCCAGCATCAGCTGTAGGTTCAGTCGGGCATAGGCGCTCTGGTCGGGAGAGAGCAGGGGCTTGACCGGCTCGTCCATGCGGCGCACAACCACCACCTGCATCAGTGTTGCTTTCACTTTGTTCCAGGCCTGTACCACGGCGCCGGGTTCTTCGCCGGTTCCAGCGCTTTCTCCTTCTGCAGCGCTGACGACAAAGCCGGGCGCGTTCTCACTGATCAGGGCCTGGTCGGTAAGCTGGTGAATGCTGTCGATGGCCGCTTCCAGTGTCAGGTAGAGTCCGGTGCGGTCAACGCCGGTCAGGCCCTTGAGTGCGAGGATTTCGCGAGCCAGTTGCTGGCGAACCGGGTAGACACCGATGTCGTCGGATTCAGTCAGCACTTCGTCTGCCGCTTCCAGGGCCGACATGGCTCCGCGGATGTCTTTTTCGATCATCAACCGCTGATTGGCAATGCGCAGAAGGTATTCCGCCTCGGCCAGCAGCCAGTCCGTGCGCGTGCGGTTTCCGGCTTCCAGCAGTTCACGGGCATTGTGGTCGATCTGGCGCTGCTGGGTGGCAATCAGTTCCCGCTGGCTCGCCAGTTTCTCTTCAAGGGACTGCAGGCGCTGGCTTTGCTGGCTGCCGCGGTCGCCATAGAGATTTTCAAGCTGGGCGGTGTCCTGCTTCAGACTCTGGAGTGTCTGCATGACAGCCTGGTGGTTGTTCCACTGTTGCCAGCTCCAGAGCGCCAGGGCGATTGCGATAATCAGGGCGAGAATGGCAACCAGCCATACCGGCCAGAGTTTCTGGCGAGCAGGCGGTTCCTTGGAAACGGTTGCGGGCAGTTGATTCGTTGTCTCTGTCACGGGCGTCCTTACTTGGCTTTTCCGGAGCCACCGTCCCGGCCGGCAAGTTGCGCTGCAACCGTGGCCACGATGTCGTTATCGGCAAGGCTTCCTGGTATACACGGATTTCGGAATCCCGCTGCCCGGGCCTGTTCGGCAACCCGATCTGCGGGAACAATCAATAACCTATCGTATAGATTATGGCCGCTATTCGCACATAGTGCGATGAGATTGTTCAAGGTTTCGCCCGACAGGGCGACGATGGCCTCCGGAGCAAAGGTATCGAGGGTGGCCCGGATCCGCTCCGGCGCGTGGTCAGGGCGAAAGCGGCGGTACAGGGGCAGCAGGGTCACGCGGGCGCCCCTGGCTTCAAGGGTTTCGCGGATCAGTTCGCGTCCGGTTTCCCCGCGAGCGAGCAGAACCCGCTCATGCTGGAGGTTTTGCAGTGACGGCAATGCCAGTAGTGCCTCGCTGGTCCAGCCCTCGGGCGGCCGCCGCGGGCTGAGACCGTGTTCCGCAAGCACGGCTGCGGTGCCTGCACCAACGCCATACCAGCGGATGCCCATGGGCACCTGGGGCCACCAGGTGTCCACCTCTTCCAGCAGCAGCCGGGCGGCAAACGGGCTGACCGCGATCACATGGGAAAATTCATCCAGGCTCAGAATGAGTGTGCGGCGCTCGGGCGTTTCCGGCAGAGGTTCCCGGTCAATCAGTGGCAGGATATGTACATCGGCACCGGCTGCACGAAACCGGCTGGCCAGGCGCGAAGCCTCGGGCTCGGGCCGGCAGATCAGAATCCGCCGGCCGTTCAGGTCGGGCTCAGGTTGGTGTGTGGCCATAGATTTCAGCCAGCACCTTGTCGGCTCCGAGAGCCAGCAGATCCTCGGCCAGTTCCCGGCCCAGACGCTCGCCTTCGGCACGTGGCGCGCGGCCTTCGACCCGGAAAATCTGGGTGCCATCAACAGCGCCCACCAGGCCCCGCAGCCAGATTGTATCGTCGTCTTCAAGAAGCGCGTACGCCGCGATTGGCACCTGACAACCACCTTCCAGCCGACGGTTCAGAGCCCGTTCGGCGGTGACGCGATCCCAGGTGTCTTTGTGCTTCAGGGGTTCGAGCATGGCCAGCAGATCCTGGTCATCGACCCGGCATTCAATGCCCAGGGCGCCCTGGCCGACCGCCGGCAGCGACAACGTGTCGGGCAGGCAGTAGCGGATGCGCTCGTGAAAGCCCAGACGCTTAAGCCCGGAGCTGGCCAGTACAATCGCTTCGTATTCGCCGGCATCAAGCTTGGCCAGCCGGGTGTTGACGTTGCCCCGCAGCACGCGAATCTCCAGGTCCGGGCGGTAGGCCCGCAGCTGGGCCTCCCGGCGCAGGCTCGCAGTGCCAACCACGGCGCCGTGGGGCAGGGCGTCAACGTTGTCATAGTGGTTGCTGACGAAGGCATCGGTCGGGTCTTCCCGTTCGCAGATCGCCACCAGCCCCAGTCCTTCCGGGAATTCCATGGGCACGTCTTTCATGGAGTGGACGGCCAGGTCTGCGCGGCCGTCCAGCATAGCTTCTTCCAGTTCCTTGACGAACAGGCCCTTGCCGCCGATTTTGGCCAGAGGCACGTCCAGGATCTTGTCGCCCTGGGTCTTTATCTTGACCAGTTCCACGGTGATGTTGTCTTGCAGCCTTTCCAGCTCGGCCTTGATGAATTCCGCCTGCCACAGCGCAAGGGCGCTGCTGCGGGTTGCAATGCGAAGGGTACGTTTGGACATGACACTCACTGTCGGTTCGGAAAAATGTCCGCCAAGGTTACCTTGTAGCGGCAGAAAAGTCCCGCAGCTCCCGCCTCAGGCGCGCTGCTGATTCAGCCCGGCTGATGTTCCTGAAGCCACTGGCGGACGTTGCTGGCATGGCGGCGACTGACCGGCAGTTCGCCCCGGCCTTCCCTCAGGGCGACCAGGTTGTGGCCATCCGGCGTCCGTCTCAGTGCCTGGATAAAGCGAACCCCCACCAGGGTGTTCCGGTGGATCCTGAGCAGGGTGCTCGGGTAGCTGTTTTCCAGTTCCTTCAGCGTGTAGTCACACACGGTTTCGCCCCGGGCGTGATGGATGGTGACGTATTTTTGATCTGCCTCGCAGTAGAGGATTTCCGACAGATCGATCAGCTCGGTGCCGCGGTGAGTGCGCACCGCCAACTGTTCCTGGCTGTGGGCAGCCTGGCCGTTGAGTGCCTGCAACTGTACCCGGTTGACCCTGCCGGCCCGGGCCAAGGCCTCCGCCAAGGCCTCTTTGCGAACCGGTTTGAGCAGGTAGGCGATGGCCTGCACGTCGAATGCCTGGATAGCGTAGTGGTCGTAGGCCGTGCAGAAGATCAGCGCCGGTGGATTGGCCAGCTGGCTAAGTCTGCTGGCGGCCTCCATGCCGTCCATGCCCGGCATCCGGATATCCAGCAACAGTATGTCTGGCTCCAGTTCCGCCACCTGTTTCAAGCAACTGTCGCCGTCTGCAGCTTCGCCACAGACCCGATACCCCGGAACCGCCTCCACCAACCGGCGGATGCGTTCCCGTGCCAGGGGTTCGTCATCGGCGATCAGGACGCTGCGGGTATCAGTCATGTCTTGTCTCGTTTCCGTTGGTCAGGGGTTTATTGTTTTCGGGCGCTCTGCTCGCCGGCCTTCCGTCGCGGCAGTCGCAGGGTAACCGTGTACACATCGTGCTGGTGGCTGTGTTTGAGCACCGCCGGCTCACCGAAAAGCGCCCGTAGCCGTGACTGAATGTTGGCCAGCGCCATTCGGTTGCCGTCATGTTGCTGGTTATTCTGGTCCGGCTTTGGATTCTGTACCAGCAGGTAGACAAATTCGCCTTTGGCCTGGGCTTCAATCCTGACGGTGCCACCGTCCGGGCGCGGCTGGATACCATGGTAGATGGCATTTTCCACCAAGGGCTGCAGTGTGAGCGGGGGAATGGCCTGGTGCTCCAGACCCTCTTCAATCTGCCATTCGAGTTTCAGGCGGTCGCCCAGGCGCAGTGCCTCGATGGCGAGGTAGCGCTGGCACAACGCCAGTTCCCTCGATAGCGGGATCAGTTGGTCGCCGGTGCGAAGGCTGGCGCGAAACAGTTCCGAAAGATCCAGAACGGCTTCTTCGGCCCGTTCCGGATTGATGGCAATCAGGCTGGCAATGGTGTTCATGCTGTTGAACAGGAAGTGCGGCTGAATGCGGGCCTGGAGTGATGCCAGATGCGCCTGCATCTCCGCTTCCCGCTGCTGTTGCCACTGGTGCTGCAGGTAAAAATAACGCAGCACCATGAGCACGATCAGCAACGCCAGCAACATTTTCTTGGCCACGCCCTGCCAGACAGCAACGCCGTCCTGGGGGTGCAGGACGCTGTCTGCAAAGAGGCTGAAGGCGAGCACATCCAACAGCACAATGGCGACGATGGTGGTTGTCGCACCGGAGACGGACATCCGTGCAAGCCGGATGCGTAAAAGGCAGATCAGGGCGGCACTGGTGAGGGTGGTCCACTGCACGAACAGCGACAACAGCCCAAAGTAATTCCAGTCGATCCAGCCCCGCTCCGCCTGCACGATGGCGAGCACCAGAACCAGCAGTTCACTGGTGACCAGCAACAGGAACACGGCCCGTACCCGGCACAGGTCCGGAACGAAGAACTCGCTCTCTGTCACACCTTTGTCCCCGTTACGGGGTGTCTCCTTTACCCGGGTCAGAATGGTATACTCCCGCCAAGTTCAATGTACCCAGTTCCCGCCAGATGATGCCGGGCTGTCAGCAGGAAAGATAGACCATGACGGATCAGAAAAAGTCTGACCAGACCACAAGCTCTGAAAAACCCTGGGGCGGGCGCTTCAGTGAACCCACCGATGCCTTTGTTGAAAAATTTACTGCATCGGTGGGATTTGACCAGCGCCTTTACCACCATGACATTACCGGTTCCGTTGCCCATGCCACCATGCTGGCCGAGGTTGGCGTGCTTACCAGCGAAGAACGGGACCAGATCATTGAGGGCCTGAAAGGTGTCAAGGCAGACATCGAGACCGGCAACTTCCAGTGGTCGGTCAGCCTTGAAGACGTGCACATGAACATTGAAGCACGCCTCACCGACCGTATCGGTATCACGGGCAAGAAGCTGCACACCGGCCGAAGCCGCAACGATCAGGTGGCAACGGATATCCGTCTGTACCTGCGGGACGAAATCGACGTGATTGCCGAAGAACTGAAACGCCTGCAAACGGGTCTGCTGGACCTGGCCGAGCGTGAGGCGGATACCATCATGCCCGGTTTCACCCATCTGCAGACCGCCCAGCCGGTCACCTTCGGGCACCACTTGTTGGCCTGGTACGAAATGCTGGTCCGCGATGCCGAACGCCTGCAGGATTGCCGCAAGCGGGTGAACGTGATGCCTCTGGGCGCGGCTGCGCTGGCCGGCACTACCTATCCCATTGATCGGGCAATGACCGCCCGACTGCTGGGTTTTGACCGGCCCACCGAGAACAGCCTGGACTCTGTCAGCGACCGAGACTTTGCCATCGAGTTCTGCAGCTTTGCGGCACTGCTGATGACGCATCTGTCACGGTTCAGCGAGGAGCTTGTGCTCTGGACCTCCGCCCAGTTCGACTTCATTGATCTGCCGGACCGATTCTGCACCGGCTCGTCCATCATGCCCCAGAAAAAGAACCCCGACGTGCCGGAACTGGTCCGGGGCAAGACCGGTCGTGTCAATGGCCACCTGATCAGCCTGCTAACCCTGATGAAAAGCCAGCCGCTGGCCTACAACAAGGACAACCAGGAAGACAAGGAACCACTGTTCGACACGGTCGACACCATCAAGGGCTGCCTGAAAGCCTACGCCGACATGATTCCGGCCATTCGCTCCAAAGCGGACAACATGAGAGTGGCAGCCAAGCGTGGTTTCTCAACCGCTACCGATCTGGCGGATTACCTGGTCAAGAAAGGCGTGCCTTTCCGGGACGCCCACGAGATCGTGGGCAAGTCCGTGGCGTTCGGTGTGGCTGAAGGTCGTGACCTGTCTGATATGACCCTCGAAGAGCTGCAGCAGTTCTCCGATCATATCGGCGCCGATGTTTTCGATGTGCTGACCCTGGAAGGATCGGTCCAGGCCCGTGATCATCTCGGTGGCACAGCGCCGGATCAGGTGCGTGCGGCGGTCGGTCGGGCCCGCAACCAGCTGGGTTGAGCCGGCGCACTCAGCGGGGCGAAACGGTTAACCGCCGATTCGCCCCGTAGCGAGGTCTACCGCCGCCGGCGTGAGTTCGTCCAGTGGCTCAGGTCGGCATAGCCGGTAGCCCTGTCCGTAGTGAATGCCCAGAGTCCGTACCTTGCGAAGGGCATCGTCGCTTTCGATAAACGTGGCCACCGTCACTTTGCCGGCGGCCTCGGCAATCCGGTGCAGTGCTTCCAGCATCACCTGCTGCACCGGGTCCTCCTCCAGCTGCTGAACCATTCTCCGGTCCAGTTTGATGATATCCACGGGTAATCTCGCCGCCAGGCTGTAGCTTTCCACCGATGCGCCGGCACCGTCCAGGGCGACGCGGAAGCCTGCCCGATGCAGGGCATCGCACAGCACGGCCACGTCGTCGGGATACTGGGTGGCGTGGGCCTCACGGATTTCCAGGCAGAAACAGTCCGGGGCAAACGGGGATTGGTTCAGGGCATCGGCCATGAAGTCGGCGAAGGTGTCATCCAGCACAGTTGCCAGTGACAGGTTAAATCCACAGTACTTCAATCGGGGTTCCAGCAAGGGCTGGTTACCGAGCCATTCCAGGGTTTGCCGGATCACCTGGCGATCCAGGCGCTTTGCCAGGTCAAACCGTTCCGCAATGGGGAGGAAATCGTCGGGCAGGAGTGTCGCCTCATCATCCGACGTTGTTGGAATCCGGCAGAGGATTTCGATGTGATCGCCCCAGGTGGGGCTGGCCACCGGCCTCATGGCCTGGTATTCCAGAATCAGCGACTGTTTGTCCAGCGCTTCGCGGATCTGCTCGACCCGTTTGCTGGCCACTGAATCGTCCGTCTGGTTGGCAATGGCCCTGGCCGCGTGAATCCGGTTGCGTCCGGAGGTTTTGGCGGTGTGGCAAAGATCCGCAGCCTGGCCCAGAAGCTGCTCCGGATCCGCGGGGACGTCGTTGTCCAGGATTAACAGGCCGCCCGATGCGGTGGTCTGGAGGCTGTGACCCTGCCAGTCGAAGACAAAGTCGCCGATCAAATCAAGGGTTTCCTGGGCAATCTTGCGGGCCCGCGCTTCCGGGCAGTTCTCGATCAGAAGGGCGAAGGTGTCGCCAGCGAGGCGGGCGAGGGCGTCACGCTGCCGGACGCGCACGCCGAGGTTGCCGGCCAGCTCCCTGAGATAGCGGTCACAGGTGCCGCTGCCAGCAAGATCGTTAAAGCGTTCGAATTCATCCAGATCCAGGTAGAGCAGGCTGTCGCAGGATTCCCGATGGGTTTTCTGCTCCAGGGTTCTTAATACCCGAGCGATGAATGCCTTTCGGTTCATCAGGCCGGTAACCGGATCGTGACGTATCCGGTATTCCTCACTGGAGGCGTGATTCAGCCTGGGCTCAATGCGACGGGCCACGTGCACCGCGCCGGTGATTTCGCCCTGGTCGTTGGTCAGGCGCTGGTAATGGAACTCATGCACTGGTAGCTGGCGCGACTGCTGGGCCATGGGCATCTCGACCACGAAGTTGTCACGTTCGAAGGCCCGGTGCCAGAGCCGTTCCATCAGCCTGCGTTCGTTCGGGAACTCCTGAAGCAGGTCGCTCAGGTTGTCGCCTGCCTCCGGGCGCCCGCCAAAGGTTTCGGTAAACTGTCTTGCCCAGGCGTCATTGAAGTGGAGCAGGTTGAACGAGAGATCGACCGCCACAACCAGATCGGAGCTGGCGCTGGTGATCGCTGCAAGCATGGCGTTTGCGTGCTGGCGAGCCCTGTCGAGTTTCATATCGGCGGTCCGGTCTACCAGGGTGCCGCCGAGCCCGGTAATCCGGCCGCCCTGTTTCAGGGCCCGACAACTGAGCGTCACCCGCCGATGGTTCTGTTGCGAGGTAACGATATCGAGATTGAGGGAAAATGCGTCTCCGGTTCGGAGGCAGCGGCGGAACATGGCCCGGACCCTGGTCTGGCCGGTCTGGCAGTAGAAAAGCGCCTGTTCGGGCGTGATTTCGGCGCCCGGTCTCAGCTCGAGAAGCTGGAACATTCCCTCGGTCCAGGTCATTTCATTCGTGCGGGTGTCCAGTTCCCAGATCCCGAAACCGGCACTGCTCTCCGCTGCTCGCAACAGACGGGAATCCCTGCTTGACCTATCGCACAGGGCAATCGTGGCACTCGCCGCCTTGTCAGAATCCCGAACGTCGAGTCGCAGGCTCAGGCAGGCGGTGTAGAAGAAACCTTCCTTGTGCCGGAAGGTCACCAGGACGTTCTGGCCACGCTCGATCCGGTGGCGGTTTGCCGGTGCAAAGGGATCATCCTGGCGAGATGCCAGGATCCGGTGCACCGGCTGGCCTTCCAGTTCACTGCTCTCATAGCCGAGCACCGCCTCGGCCCGTTGGTCAGCGAACAGTACTTTTCCTTCATCGTCGATGCGTAAAACGGTTTGGCGCCCGGAGGTCTCGGACTGGTCCGAACGGTAGCGGCGAATGATGAATTCTTTCACAGCGGGTGGGCCTCGCGTGTCCTGCAGCTTTTATTTTTTTAAAGGTTTTGCCACGATGCCGACATCATACTCATACTGATGCTGAAAAGAACCTCTCTGCGGAGCCGCCTTGACCGCCCATGTTGCCCCGATTTCCCTCGACTTTGAGGAGGGAATAGATCGCAAGACCCTCCGTCGCCTGAGGGACCGGTTTCTGCTGGTCAATCAGCAGCGCTGGAATCGTGCCCACTCGGCCCTGTCCTATCGCCAGCAAATGGTGCTGGAGATTCTGCCTCTGGTTTTTCATCTCAACCATCCGGCCCTGCCCGGTTACCTGGACAGCGATTGCCCCTATGGCCTGAGCAACTATCAGCCGTCACCGGCCACCATCAATGCGGCTCGTCGGCTGGCCCGGACTTTTTCGCTGAAGGATGAAGGCAAGCGCAAACCGGATCTGGACGCCATGTTCCTGATGGGCAGCCCGGGAACCCTTGGCCATTCCGTAGCCAGTGACCTCGACGTCTGGCTCTGTCACCGCAGTGACCTGCCCGAGCGGGGCATCCGCTGTCTTGAGCGCAAAGCCGCGAAGCTGGCCCGCTGGGCGGAATCTTTCGGTGTCGAACTGCACGTATTCGTCTTCTGTGCTTCGGATTGGCGTGCCGGTCGGCAACGGGTAGAGGTGACCGGCGAGAACTGTGGCAGCGCCCAGCATTTCCTGCTGCTGGACGAGTTCTACCGGACCAGCATCCATCTGGCCGGTGCCTGGCCCATGTGGTGGCTGATTCCTGCGGAGCGGGAGGAAACCTACGATGACTGCATGCGCAAGCTGGTGGACTACCGGTTTGTGCGCGCCGAGGACTACATCGATTTTGGCCCGGTGCCGGCGATTCCCGAGGAAGAATTCCTTGGTGCGGGCGTCTGGCAGTTGTACAAGGGGATTGATGCGCCCTGGAAATCGATTCTGAAACTGCTTCTGATCGAATGTTATGCGCGGACCACCGGTGAGGCTCTGTTGTCCAGCCAGTTCAAGCGGGCCGTTTTCCGCGGCGAAACCGATGCCGACCGTCTGGACCCTTACGTCATGCTTTACAATCGGCTGGAGGGCTGGCTGACCGGGCCGGAAGTGGCGTCGAGGCTGGACCTGGTTCGCCGGAGCCTGTATCTGAAAGCCGGATTGCCACTGACGCGGTCAGAGGTCTCCGGTGAGCAGTGGCGTGCCCGCCTGCTGCGCCAGATGGTGACAGGTTGGGGCTGGAGTGAAAACACGCTGGCGGAGCTGGATGATCGTCAACGCTGGCGGGCAGAGGATGTCACCACCCTGCGTCGCACCATCGTCAACGAATTGACCCACGGTTACCGCCTGCTGTCGAAAATGGCCAGGGAGCATGGCCAACGCGCCGCCATCAGCGCCAACGATATCAATCTCCTCGGCCGCAAGCTTTATGCCGCGTTTCAGCGCAAGGCGGGCAAGATCGAGCAGATCAATCCCGGGCTGGCCCCGTCGCTGGCGGAGGAAAACCTGGCATTTCATCACCAGTCGGAGCAGGGCGGCGACGCCGACGGCTGGCTGCTGTACCGGGACCTCGAAGACCCGGCAGACGCTTTCTGGCAGCCGGTTATCCGTCGCTCCGGAAATCTGGCTGAACTGATGGTCTGGTGCTATTGCAACGGTCTGCTGACCCGCTCGACTCGACTGAATGTGCGGTCGGGCACCAGTATTGCCTCCGTCAGCGAGTTGCGTGAAATGCTTGATGCCCTGTCTGCGTTCCTGCCATTTCCGATTGCACCGGCGGAACGGGAAGCGTTGTCCCGGGGTGTCCGGCCATTGAGGAATCTGCTGTTGGTGAACGTCGGCATTGACCCTCAGGCCCACCTCACGGAAAAGGGCCTTCACAAGCTCAGTTCCCGGCACGATTCTCTGGGCTTTAGCGGCGGGCGGGAGAATCTGGTCATCAGCATCGACCAGATTACCTTCAACAGCTGGCATGAAGTCAGTCTCCAGCATTACGCAGCGGGCGATACACTGATTCAGTGCCTGAAGAATGTTCTCGCCTCGGTGGCAGCCAATCCCGACGAATTGCCGGCCGTTCAGGTTCACTGCCACAATCGTGGTCATGGCTCTGCCATTGCCCGCCGGGTTCAGGAGCTGTTTGCCGATGTCCTCCGGCCCTTTTTTGCCGGAGGTACCGGTCCGCATCCGCTGCGCTATGTGATTGAAATGGATCGTCGCTACTTCCTGCTCCAGTTCAACGGCCTGGAACCGGGGTTTGTGGCACTCGACAGCTTTGAGGCGCTGATGGAGCATCTGGCGCTGCCCCAGGAGCGGTACCTGCCGGTGGTGTTCGATCGCTACGCGTTGCAGGAGGAGCCGGCCTTGCGGGCGGTTTGCCTGGCCAGCGAACCGGGCAACATCCAGGTTTTTTATCGTATTCTCGGCGATCAGGCCCGGCTCTGGGTCGTAGACGAACTGGGTTCTGTGTTCAGCTGGGAACAGGCGGTGACCAGTCGACGGCATTTGCTGGTGCCGGTACTGCGTTTCCTGGATAACCTGATCGAGCGGCGATTGCTGCGCCATACCGATTCCGCCGGCGTTGTTGCCGGTGTCCAGTGCTACGAGATTGTCCGGCGGGATGGGGCCTGGCGGGCCGAGTACCGGCCGGAGTCGGATTCGGGAGTGCCTCTCCCCGGATTTGAGGTGCAGGCCGTGGGCATCCACGAGGGTGACAGTCGCCTGCGCTTCGACATTTTCTGTGGTGACCAGGAATTCAGCGTCCAGGAGTACGGCGACCAGTTGATTCCGGCAGTGGCCCACTACATCCGCTCCCTCCGACATAGCGATGAGGTCTACCCGGTGTACCTGACCGATATCCACCTGCCCCACGACCTCGACCCCCGGGTGTATCAGCAGGATATCCAGACCAGCCAATACCTGTATTACCGGTCTGTGCTGGAAGATTCCCTGAACCGCCATCTCGCGAGGACTCGCTGACCTCGCGGCCCGGGGCGGGTGTCAGGTATACTGCGCCCATAGTGAACTCAGGGGTAGGTAGCCGATATGCGAGCGTGGACTCTGTCGATCATGACGTTGATGCTGGCTCTGGTTGTGAGCGGTTGCGGTCAGAAAGGTCCGTTGTACCGTGACAGTCAGGCCGCTTCTATAACGTCCGGGCCGGATTCGGCCCAGGAGGAGCCCGATCGCGAAGAAACCCGCGACTAGCGCCATGGCCTCCCGGCCCCGTTAAACGAATCAGGAAACTCATGGATCATTTCAACTACCGCGACGGCGAGCTGTACGCCGAGGATATCCCTGTCTCTGCCATTGCCGATCGTTTTGGCACACCGGCCTACGTGTATTCGCGCGCCACGCTTGAGCGACATTACCGGGCCTATGATGACGCCCTTCGGGATCACCCGCACCTGGTGTGCTACGCCGTTAAAGCCAATAGCAATCTGGCGGTGCTGAACGTTCTTGCGCGGCTCGGTGCCGGCTTTGATATCGTGTCGGCCGGCGAGCTGGAGCGGGTACTGCGGGCCGGTGGTGATCCGTCGCGGGTGGTCTTCTCCGGCGTTGGCAAGCAGGAGTGGGAAATGAAGCGGGCCCTTGAAGTGGGTGTGCGCTGCTTCAACGTCGAATCCGATACCGAACTGGACAGGCTCAATGCGGTGGCGGGAGAGCTCGGCGTAAAGGCGCCGATCTCTCTGCGGGTGAACCCGGATGTTGATGCCGGTACCCATCCCTATATTTCCACGGGTCTGAAAGAGAACAAGTTCGGGATTGATATTGCCGAAGCGCCGCAGGTCTATGCCCGTGCGGCAGGTATGCCGAATCTCGACGTGAAGGGTGTGGATTGTCACATCGGCTCACAGCTGACGAGCGTGTCACCGTTCCTCGACGCACTGGACCGGGTGCTGGCCCTGATTGATTCCCTGGCGGACCAGGGAATCCACATTCATCACCTGGATATGGGCGGTGGCCTGGGCGTCACCTACAACCAGGAGCAGCCACCACAGCCGTCGGATTACGTGAAAGCGCTGGCCGAGCGCCTGGGTGACCGCAAACTGGAGCTGATTCTGGAGCCCGGCCGATCCATTGCCGCCAACGCTGGCATCCTGGTTACCAGAGTCGAATTCCTGAAGTGCACCGAGCACCGGAACTTTGCCATCATTGATGCCGCCATGAATGATCTGATCCGGCCGGCCCTGTACAGCGCCTGGCAGGCGATTATCCCGGTCAAGCCACATCAGAATGGTGAGGAAAAGGCCTGGGATCTGGTTGGTCCGGTCTGTGAAACCGGCGATTTCCTGGGCAAGGACCGTCACCTGCGCCTGCAGGCCGGGGATCTGCTGGCGGTTCGCTCTGCCGGAGCCTATGGCTTTGTCATGAGCTCAAACTACAACACGCGGAACCGGCCGCCGGAACTCATGGTCGATGGCGACCAGGTGCATGTGGTCCGCCGCCGTGAAACTCTCGAAGACCAGCTCGCACCCGAGAGCTGCCTTCCGGAATGAGCGGGAGCGAGGAGATGACACAGCAACGCCGGACCCAGGGCCCCATGCTTCGATTCACCAAGATGCATGGGCTGGGTAATGATTTTATGGTGGTGGATGCCATCAGCCAGCCTTTTCGTCTGCGCCCCGAGATGATCCGCGAACTGGCCAACCGGAATTTCGGAATTGGCTTCGATCAGTTGCTGGTGGTGGAGCCGCCCGGGCTGCCGGATGTCGATTTCCGCTACCGCATTTTCAATGCGGACGGGTCCGAGGTGGAGCAGTGCGGCAACGGTGCCCGCTGCTTCGCCCGGTTTGTCCGGGACCAGCGCCTGACCAATAAAAAGGTCATCCGCGTCCAGACTGCCAAGGGCGTGATCGAGCTCCGTGTCGGCCGGGAAGGCATGGTGATGGTCAATATGGGCGTGCCCGAGTTCAACCCGCCGGCCATTCCGTTCGCCGCCGACCGTCGAAAGGATGTCTACACCGTGGATGTGGACGGCCAGACAGTGGAGCTGAGCGCCTTGTCCATGGGTAACCCCCATGGTGTGCTGCTGGTTGAGGATGTAGACCAGGCGCCGGTAGAAACGCTGGGGCCCAAGCTCGAGCGGCATCCCCGCTTCCCGGCACGGGCCAACATCGGGTTTCTCCAGATTCTGGATCGCACCCATGTCCGCCTGCGGGTGTTTGAGCGTGGCTCGGGCGAGACCCTCGCCTGCGGTAGTGGTGCCTGTGCCGCCGTGGTGGCCGGCTGCCTGCGAGGCCTGCTGGATGCCCGCGTGGAAGTGGAATTGCGGGGTGGCCCTCTGGTCATTGAATGGCAGGGTGAAGGGACCCCTGTTATGATGGAAGGGCCTGCAACCAGCGTATTTGAGGGGCAGTTGAGGCTGCCGGGTGATTCTGGTGGTCGTCGACGCAGGAGCGCTCGCCCCCATAAACAACGATCCTGACAGCCAGGAGTACTCCATGACAGAACAAACGGCCCGCCAGAAGGCCGGTGAGCTCACCCGGGAAGAGGTGGCGGATTACCTGCGCGCCAACCCCGATTTCTTCATCGACCAGGACGAGCTGCTGCGCAGCCTGACCCTGCCCCACGACAGTGGCCGGGCCATTTCGCTGGTCGAACGCCAGGTGCATCTGTTCCGGGAGCAGCGGGACACCCTGCGCAGGGAGTTGGTAGAGCTCGTATCCATTGCCCGCCATAACGACCGGTTGTTCGAGAAGAGCAAGCGTTTGCTGATGCAGGTGATTGAAGCGCGGACGCTCAACGATATGGCTGCTGCCATTGATGACAGTATCCGTGGTGATTTCGGTCTCGACGCCGCTTCCGTGTTGTTGTTTACCGATGTCGAGCTGCCTGAGGCCTCTCAAGGCGCCCTGCATGTCGTCAGTCCTTCTGCGGCCCGTGAGCGCCTGGGCAGCCTGCTGGAAGGCGAGAGGGCTGTGTGCGGTCAGTTCCGTGAAAGCGAACGGGAGTTCCTGTTTCCGGACCGTGAAGAACCCATTGCCTCGGTCGCCTTGGTGCCGCTGAGGCATGACGAGCTGGTGGGCGTGTTTGCGGTCGGTAGCTGCCAGCCGGGGTACTTTGACCAGAGCATGGGTTCCCTGTTTCTGAGCTACATCAGCGACACACTAAGCCGCCTGCTGCCGCCCATGGTGCAGCGCCACACAGCGGCTGCTCCGGTCACCGACATGGCGACGGAGTCCCGCTAACGTGTCAGAAGCCCCGGAGAGTCCGGCAGTGCCCAATGAGCTGACCGGGCCGCTGGCGGAATTTATCCGGCACCTGGCTTCTGAAAAACGCCATTCTCCGAGAACCTGCGACAGCTACCAGCGCGACCTTTTGCGTCTGGCGGACTGGCTGGGCCGCAGTGGATTCGTTGCCTGGCAACGGGTGACCAACCACGACCTGCGCCGCTACGTCGCGACGCTCAGCCGGGAGGGGTTGTCAGGACGGAGCATTGCCAGACATCTCTCGGCGACCCGCCGTTTCTACCAGTTCCTGCTCAGGGAGAAGCTGGCATCGGATAATCCAGCGCTGGATATCCGGGCCCCCAAGAGTGGCCGCCGTCTGCCTCGCGTTGCAGATGTGGATCAACTGAATCATCTACTGGACGGACAGCCGGACGATCCCCTGGAAGTGCGGGATCTATGTATGTTCGAACTGATGTATTCTTCCGGGTTGCGGCTGGCGGAGCTGGCAAGCCTGGATCTGGATACCGTCGATCTGCGCAGTGGTGAGGTTCGCGTGATGGGTAAGGGTGGCAAGGAACGGCTGCTGCCCGTCGGACGAAAAGCCATTGCAGCCATACAGGCCTGGCTACCGTACAGAGCGGCGCTGGCCAATGACGGTGAGGCTGCTCTGTTCGTCAGCCAGCGGGGCGAACGACTCAGCCACCGAAGTATCCAGGCCCGCCTGAGCCGCTGGGGAATCAGCCGCGGTGCCGACCAGAAGCTCCATCCGCACCTGCTGCGACACTCGTTTGCCAGCCACATGCTTGAATCCAGTGGTGACCTTCGTGCCGTACAGGAACTTCTGGGCCATGCCGACATTGCCACGACCCAGGTCTATACTCATCTTGATTTTCAACATTTGGCTCGGGTTTATGACCAGAGTCACCCCAGAGCACGACGCGATCGGTATCATGGTAAAACCAGTGACGAGAGTTCCTGAGGCCAGCACGGGTCATCTAGGGGTTTTTCACACATCAACAGTACAGCAAGGATAGGCGGGAGCGCTCCATGGCATCGGATCAGTCCTGGAAGGAAAAATACCTTCAGGAACTCGAGTCTGCAGACAATCGGGAAAAGCAGTGGAAGGCGGAGCGGAATACCCTTGAACGCATGCTGGTGCGCACCAGCCTCGCCTCCGAAGGCCAGACCCCGGAGCTGGATCGGTTGCTGGCTCGCATCCGGAAGGACCTGCGGAAGAACCGGGTAGATGTGGACGCCTGGAAGGACTTGCAGGATCAGATTGATCGCCAGGTCGCCCTGCTCGATGAGCGCCAGTCGGCCAGCGACAGGAAGCCTTCCTTGTTCTCCCGTCTGGCGCGAGAGCCAGAGCAAGAGCCCCAGCAACAGCAGCAACAGGTCAGCGCGGAACCTTTACCGGAAAGCAGCGAGCAGCCGGAGTCCCTCCCGGGTAATGAACAGGATATCGAGGACAACGTCCAGCGGTTGCGCATTGCCCGCCGTGTGGGCCAGTTGTTGGGTCAGATGCTTACCCAGGTCTCCCTTGAGCCCGCCGCCGAGGCCCGGGCCCGGGCGCTGCAGCAATCTCTGCTCGCCAGTAACGACTGGAACGAATTGCGCGAAGGCCTGAACCACGTGGCTGAGCTGGTCATCGCTGCGGTTACCCGGAGCAAGCGAGAATTCGAAGCCTTTCTCAAACGCCTTGATGAACGTCTGGAGCTGTTGAAAGAACACTTCTCGGCTCAGTCCTCGGCCCAGTGCGGCCGACTGGATGCCTCAGAGCACCTTGATCGCGAGATCCGCGAGGAAATTGAGCGGGTCGGGCAACGTTTGCAGGAGAGCGATGACCTTCAGGACCTAAAACAGTCGGTCAGTCGCCATCTTGAGTCCATTGGTCAGGCGGTAGGCCGTTTCCGTACCCAGGAATCCGAGCGCGAGCGTGCGCTCTCCGAGCAGCTTGAGGCCATGCAGGAGAAAGTGGCGGCCATGGAGGCCCACTCCGAGCAGATGCAGGAACAGGTCCGTAAGGAGCGGCTCCGGGCCATGACCGACCTGCTTACCGAGTTGCCCAACCGTGAAGCCTGGCAGGAGCGACTGTCATTCGAGTACAACCGCTGGCAACGCTACAGCCATCCGTTGACCATCGGAGTGCTGGATATCGATCTTTTCAAACGGATCAACGACTCCTATGGTCACAAGGCCGGCGACAGGGTGTTGCAGCTGGTTGCGAGGGAGTTCAGGGATCGCTTGCGCACCACGGACTTTGTGGCTCGTTTTGGCGGCGAGGAATTCGTGGTGTTGTTCCCGGAAACCGAACCTTCGGACGCGCGAGCCGTGGTGGACAAGTTGCGGGAACATGTCGGCAAGCTGCCGTTCCACTTCCGCGGCGAGCCGGTCACTGTGACCTTCTCAGCCGGCCTCGCGGGATTCATTGCCGGCGACACCGAGGAGTCGGTGTTTGACCGGGCCGACCGGGCCCTCTATCAGGCCAAGGACGCCGGCCGGGACCAGGTGATAATCAGCGACAGTGCCGACGTTTAGTGACGCATCATTGCGTCCAGCTCGTCGATCACCTCCGCCCAGTCGCTGTCTTCCTCCAGGCCTTCTTCCAGGAAGTGAGACTGGCTTTCGGACCAGATGGGAGCATCCTGGATGGCAACTTCGCTCGGCAGGGGCGAGTACCTGGCGACAAAATCCTCAATGCTTTTGGCGTCGGACGCCAAGCCTAGTTGCTCGAACAGAGTACTGAGGGTGTGTTTGCTGGTGTCCATGGACATTCGTCTCCCGTTGGCCGTTTGCCTGAATGAAATCAATGGCGTTTGCAGGTATTGTTCCCTGAAATGTAGCGGAACCCTTAAGGATATCCAGTGAAGGTTACCCTTGCCTTTCTACTATGCTGCCTGTTGGCGCTGTTTCAATCCCCCCTGCGGGCGGAACCGCCGCAAGCATCGCCGGCCCCCGTGCTAGGCAAAGAGGAACTGACCTGGCTGGAGGGGCAGGACCGGTTTCGTATCGGTCTTCGCAGCGATCAGGTGCCGCTGGTTTTCGATACCGGCAATGGCGTGCTTGCAGGCACCTACATTGACTACCTTGCCCGGCTCTCCGACAAACTGGGCGTCGCCATGGAGCCCATCGTCCTTGAAACCGGGCAGGATAGCGGCCCGGTCAGGAGTGAGCTGGCAACCGATGCGGTTCTGACCACCAGAATGCCGGGGATGCCGGTGGTGCCCGGCAAGCGTTTCACCGATCCCCTGATGTCTCTTACCTATGGCGTGTTCGTCAGCGCCGGCGATGCGGCCATCCGCACCCTTGCCGATCTTGAGGGCAGCCGGATTGCGGTTATTGCCGGTGACCCCAACCAGTATCCCATGCTGGACCCCGTCGAGGAGTTTACGCCGGTGCCGGTCAGCAACGTCAGCGAAGCCGTCGGCCAGATTCTCTCGGGGCAGGCCGATGCGTTTCTGGCGCCGGTGCCCGTGGTGTCCGATTACCTCCAGTCAGCGATGGTGAATGGTATTGGTCTGTCGGTACTGCTCGATAACAGCCCGGTAGATGTGGTGTTACGGGTGGATACCGATCGGGACCTGCTTTACCAGGTGCTGAACAAGGCCATTGCCGCAATCGGCCATAACGAACACCGCACCATCCGCCAGTCGTGGCTTCAGGCCGATCAGCCGTCCCTCGAACGAAGTGGCCTGGAATTGTCCGGATCGGATATGGAGTGGCTCAAGCAGCATCCGGATCTGAAAGTCGCGTTTCGCGCGGACTGGCCGCCGTTTGAATACACCCAGGACGGCCGGCCCACCGGCCTGGTTCCGGATTTGCTGACCCGGCTGGAAACCGAGCTGAACGTGCGGTTTACGCGCACTGTCGCTGGAAGCCGCATGGATGCTGAGGAAAAGCTGCGTTCGGGCGAGGTGGATATTCTTCCCGGGTTGTCCCGGACGCCGCGCACCGAAGAGGCCTTTCTGTTTACCCGGGCCTATCTGACCGTGCCCATCGCCCTTGCCATCCGGGACGACGGTCGCTTTATCGGCGATCTCCGGGAACTCCGCACGGAACGGGTGGGTGTGGTGAACCGGCATGCGGCCCACGATTACCTGTTGATCAATCATCCGAACCTGGATCTTTACCCGATGGATACGGTGGAGGAGGGGCTTCTGGCGCTATCCAACGGCGACCTGGATGTCATGGTTACCCATATTCCGGCGGTCAGTTACACGGTGGCCAGGCTGGGGCTGTCGAACCTAAGAATTACGAGCATCACTCCCTACCAGTACGATCTGCGACTGGCCGTACGCAAGGACAACCCTGAGCTGCACCGGGTGCTGAACAAGGCGCTGGGCAGCCTCGAAGCCAGCGAGACAGAGTCCATCTACAACAGGTGGATTCACCTGGATATCGAGCAGGAGACCGATTACACCGTGGTGCGGCGGGTGGTGCTGATCGCCATCTTGGTGGTGCTGATCTTTCTGTACTGGAACCGCAAGTTGTCGCGGGAGGTGGATGAGCGTATCCGTTCGGAGAATGCCCTGCGCAGGAGCGAAGACGAGTTGCGGGCCGCCAAGCTCGAAGCCGAGAGGTTGGCCCGGGAGGCGGAGGCCGCCAGCCTGGCCAAGAGTGAGTTCCTGGCCAATATGTCCCACGAAATACGAACGCCGATGAACGCAGTGATCGGCTACAGCGATCTGCTCAGCAACAGTGTTACCGACCCGCAGCAGCGCAATTACCTGGACGCCATCCGGGCGGGAAGTCGAAGTCTGCTGATGCTGATCAACGACATTCTGGACCTGTCCCGAATCGAGGCGGGAAAAATGCGTTTGGACTATTCCGCCGTATCGGTCCGTCGTCTCCTGGATGATGTTCGCCACATTTTCGATCTGCGGGCCCGGGAGCAGGGCATAACCCTGGAAGTGAGTGTCGACTCGCGAATGCCCGGCGCCATGATGCTGGATGAAACCCGGCTTCGGCAGGTTCTGTTCAATCTGGTCGGCAACGCCATCAAGTTCACCCACGACGGTGGTGTAACAGTTCGGGCAACCGCGAAGCCGCTCAAGAAGCGGTCGGCAGAAGCGGAACAGAACCCGGAAGCGTCGGAACGCCAGTATTACAAGCTGATCGTCACGGTCAGCGATAGCGGTATCGGTATCCCGCCGGATCAGGTGGAGCGTATTTTCGATGCCTTTGAGCAGCAGGAGGGGCAGAATACGCGGCGCTATGGTGGAACCGGTCTCGGGTTGGCCATCAGCCGGAAGCTGGCCCGCATGATGGGCGGTGAGCTGGAAGTTGAGAGTGAGCAAGGTTCCGGATCGGTCTTTACGGTGACCTTGCCCCGGGTTGAGGCGACGGTGGAACAGGCGGAAGACGAGGGCGTTCCCAAGGAATCCGACCGGCTGCTGGCCCAGACTCTCAGCATGCAGGAGCGGGGCTGGCTCAGGGAACAGCTCGCGGCGGACTTTGGTGACGAGTGGGAAGCTGTGAGAGAGAGTGGCGATCCGGAGCAGATGAAAGACTTTGCACGCCGGGTGCTGGCCTGGGGCCAGCGATTCCGGTCACGCTCCGTTACCCGTTACGGGGAGAAGCTGCTTGCGGATGTCGAGGCATTCAACCTGGACGCGGTCAACAGTGCTCTTGAGGCCTTCCCGAAGCTGCTCGGCCGCGAAGAGTAAGAGCCGGGTGGGTTACAGACAATCGAACTGAGAGCGACGGTCGAAAGCGACCGAGACCATGTCGTAACCGGAATCCGAGAGTTGGCGGATCAGGTCGCGGTCTTTCAGCAGAGTCATGCAGACCTTGTGCACGCTGGCCTGAAGCTGTTCAGATGCCATGTCGTTAGAAGCCAGGCGGAAATCCACAATCAGGTATTTGCGCTCGACCGCCGCGCTGGCGGGGATATCCTGCCGTTCAACGCTCTCGTACCCGATATAGGTCGCCTGGGCTTCCGGAAACACCTGGCTCATGAGTACATCAAGATTTTCGGCATGAACAAGCTGTGCCGACAGCAAAAGGGCTGTGGCAGCGAGGCGAAGTGAGCGTGTGATCGTCATTGGAGGCCACTCCCTGGTGACATTCCGGTTAATCTGTAACCAAGTGTAAAGTTTGGTTACCGTTGATTATTGCAGAGTCTGTCGCATTTTGCGTGATATGTGACATTAATTTTTCAATTGTTTGCAGTCCCGATACAGTGACGACCGGGCTTTCGGGCTCCCGGTCCGATGCACGATCAACTATGATGTGGGTAAGACGGACTCAGAGAGGAAAACGCATGTTTCAGCTTGTCTTTAAAGGGGAATGCGTTCCCGGAACGGATCTGGAAACGGCGCGCAACAATGCCAGAACCCTGTTCAAGGCTTCTCTTGATCAGGTTGATCGCATGTTCAGTGGTCAGCCGGTGGTTATTCGCAACAAGCTGGAAGAGGTTCAGGCTGAAAAATACCGGGCGGTATTGAAAAAGCACGGCATGGTAGCTTATGTCCAGCCGATGGCTGACGCCCGGCCTGCTGCCAGTGCGGCACCACAGCCAGCCCCGTCGGCTCCCGCAAGTCAGGCCCGTCCGCAGCCGACACCCTCTGCGCCGCCGGCGGATGAGCAGCGCCGTGGGGTTCCTGCAACCGAGCCTGGCGATCGTTTGCCGGTGGCGGGCGAGAAGGTGGATACGATACTTTCCGGCTCCGGTCTGAGTCTGGATCCGGTCGGGGTCAACCTGACAGAGAAGACCGAAGTGGAGCCACCAATGTTCCAGCATCTGGACGAGTGGAGCCTGGCTCCGGCTGGCAGTGATCTGGGTGTCGAGCGTGACCTGCCGCCGCCGATGATACCTGACGTATCCCACCTGTCACTGGCGGACGACGACTCCTCCGAGCGGAAATAACCCAATTGTGAGCCAGTGCAACCCCTGGGGCCGGAATGCCCCTCGACTGATCGCCGTCATCATGATTCTCCTGGCACCACTGGCTTCGGCTGAGGAGCGTCCCAAGGTAGGGCTGGTTCTGAGTGGCGGCGGCGCCAAGGGTATGGCCCATGTTGGCGTGCTGCGGGTTCTGGAGGAAATGCGGGTTCCTGTTGATCTGGTGGTGGGCACCAGCGCGGGTTCCGCAGTCGGTGCCCTGTATGCCAGTGGTATGCCGGTCAGTGACATCGAGCAGCGCTTTATCGAGATGGACTGGCTTTCCAGCTTTCGCGACGATCCCGGCCGGGTCTACAAGCCGGTTCGGCGCAAGCAGGATGACTGGCGGTTTCCGGTGGTCCCGGGCATCGGTGTTCGCGCCGATGGCCTGCGTGTCGGCGGCGGGCTGATTGCCGGGCAGAATCTAGGTTTTATCCTCAACGAGCTGACCCACAACGCCGCCCTGGTTGAAGACTTCGACCGGCTCCCCATTCCCTTCCGGGCGGTTGCCACCGATCTCGAGACCGGTGAGCAGGTGGTCATCGGTGACGGTAACCTGTCCGAGGCCATCCGTGCCAGCATGAGTATTCCCGGGGTATACGCGCCGGTGGAACGTGATGGCCAGTTGCTGGTGGATGGGGGCGTCGCCAACAACCTGCCCATCAGCGTTGCCAGGGATTTGGGCGCCGACATCATCATCGCAGTGGATATTACCGACAGTCTGATGGAAACCGACGAGCTGCGGGGCGCGTTTTCCGTTGTCGGTCAACTCACAACCATCATGACCCGTCGGAACACCGACCAGCAGCTGGATCTGCTCGCCGAAGACGATGTTCTGATCCGTCCCGACCTTGAAGGCTACACCTCCGCTGATTTTTACGATGCGCCGGTTCTGTTTGAGCTGGGCGCCAGCTCGGCCCGGGAACACGGCGTCGAACTGCGTCCGTTGGCATTATCCCGCAAGGCCTGGGCCGATTGGCGCGACAGCGTGTCAGCGCAGGACGCGGGTGCGCGTATCGTGTCACGCATCGAGATCGAAGACAGTCGTCGGTTGGCCCGGGACTTCCTCAAGGAACGAATCAGGCAGAGAATCGGAGAGCCACTGGACACCGCCCGCCTGGAAGCCGACCTCAAACGGATCTACGGGCTTGGCTATTACGAGATTGTGTCTTATTCGACCTCGTCTTTGCCCGAGGGAACCGTTCTGACCATCCGCGTTCAGGAGAAGAGCTGGGGGCCGAACTACCTGTCTTTCGGTTTGAGTTATGAGGATAACTTTGACGGGGAAACCCGGTTCAATCTTGCCTCTTCCCTTCGAATGACCGAGCTCAATGCCCTGGGTGGGGAGTGGCAGACCGGTGTTCAGCTGGGCACCGAGCCCTGGGTTCGCAGCCAGTGGTATCAGCCGCTGGATTACGGCTATGAGCGGTTTCTGGTGCTCGGTGGCGAGTACTCCCGGGATACCTTCAGCCTGTTTGATGCCGCCGGAACCCGCGTTACGGAGGTGGATGTGACCTTCCGGAAAGCGGATCTGGCACTGGGCATGGAAATCGGCGGCAATGCCGAAGTTCGCCTGATCTATGCGCGGGGCTATGCCACGGTTGACGAGCAGATCGGGCAACCGGTAGCGCCGGAGGGGTCTGTGCACCAGGGTGGGCTGGCCGTGCAACTGGTACACGACTCTCTGGACGATACTTTCTATCCCCGCGACGGTGGCTTTGCCGGCCTTCGTGGACGTTTTGAACGGGAGGGCCTGGGATCCGACCGGGAGTTCGATTCGGTAACCGGCTTGGCGCTGGGAACCGGAAGCTGGAAAGGCCTGACCCTGACCGGACTGGTCTTCGGCCATGCGGTAACCCGGGGCACCCCCGGAATTGAAAATGCCGTTCGCCTGGGTGGATTCCGCCGGCTATCGGCATACGCGCCGGGTGAGATCACCGGCGACAACGCGTTAATGGTTTCAGCCTATGCCAGCCAGACCTTTGGCGGCCCGCTGCTGCCCTGGTTTGTTGGCGCCGGATTCGAGGCGGGTAATGCCTGGCCCTCTCTGGATGAGGCGAGCTGGGACAGTTCGGTGAAATCGTCCAGCGTATTCGCCGGCGTGGATACCTTCCTCGGCCCCGTTCAGGTGGCCGCGGCGTACAACAACGAAGACAACTGGACGGCCTACCTGAACATTGGTTTCTCGTTCACCCAGCTCTTTTACTGAGTGCCGTCAGGCCGTTCTGCTGCCGGTCTTTTCAATGGCAGTGAGAACTTGCTGGCATTGTTGCAGGGCATAGCGGTGCAGGATGTCTGCCAGGCGATCCTCATCCCGATCCTTGATGGCACTGATTGACTGTTCCATGTGGGACAGGTTGTCCTCAATGACACGATTGCCTCCTTCCTGGAAGGCGACGAAGGCACAGCGCTTTGCCGAAGGCCAGAGGTCATCAATGGCAGAGACAATGAAGTAGTTGTCGGCATAGGCCAGCGATGCCTTGGTGTACTCAATACCCAGCTCCAGAAACGCCATCAGATCGTTTTTCCTGTAGCAGGCCTGCATCTGCTCATACAGGCTCTCCAGCCGGGCCATATCCTCGGGCTGCCAGTGACGCACCAGCTTGCGACCGGTGTGGGTGAGGTAGAGCTCCAGGGTCTCGTACAGGCTGCGCACGAAGTATTCATCCAGCGGGGTCACGAACGCGCCTTTGCGGGGTACGTTGCGGACCAGATGCCGCTTCTCCAGCAGCAGCAAGCCCTCTCGTATGGATCCATGACTGACGTCCATCTGTTTCGCCATGGCGCCCTCGTAGATCCGTTCACCGGAGCGCAGCTGGCCAAAGGCAATCAGGTTTTCGATGTGGCGTGCGACCTGTTCGGTCAGTGTTTCTCTGGGCTTGAAGGCATTCATGGTGATCTGTCGCTACTGCATACTGGCTGAATCGTCCTGGCATAGTCGCACATCGGCCATTCCGGAGCCAGTGGACGGATGGCCTATAGCAGTGGCGCCAGCAGGCGGACGGCCCGGCAACACAGGCGGAACAGGATCGACCGATCCTTGTAGTCGCTCTCGATCATCAGGCGGGAATTGTCCAGATCGTGTTCCAGCATGGATTCCACACTCCGGATGAAATGCCTTGCGGTGGTTATGGCGGTGATCTCGAAATTTAGTCGCATCGAGCGGTTGTCCATGTTGGCGGTTCCCACCGCCGCGTATCGATCATCCACCAGGATCACTTTCTGATGCATGAAGCCAGGCTGGTAGCGATAGATGCCGATGCCGGTCTTGCAGGCCTGGACGAGGTAAGAGTAAGCCGCCAGGCCAATCAGGCGGCTGTCCGATTTCTCCGGAATCAGGATTCGTACGTCCACGCCCCGGAGCGCCGCCAACTGAAGGGCGTTCATGATCTGGAAATCCGGAACAAAATAGGGCGAGGCGATCCAGAGCCGGGTGCGGGCATTATTGATGCAATTGAGGAAAAACAGCGTACAGGTTTCCCAGCTGTCCGCGGGTCCTGTTGGCAGCATCAGCACCTCGTCGTCGCCGGGCTGGTTGTTGACCGGCGCCCAGTCGAGGCTGGGAAAATCGTTGCTGGCCCAGTTCCAGTCTTCCAGCCATGCCAGCTGCAGGCCGGTGACGGCCGGACCCTCGATCCGGCAGTGGGTATCGCGCCAGGGTTCCTGGTCCATGGCAGTGCCCAGGTATTCGTCCCCCAGGTTGATGCCACCCACAAAGCCGATCTTGCCGTCGCAGACCAGCAGTTTCCGGTGGTTCCGGAAATTGATCTGGAACCGCCTCCGGCGGATGTTGCCGTTACCGAACGAGGCCACGCGGGCGCCGGCGGCGGCGAGCTGGTTCAGGTACTTGCGCGGCAGCCAGACGCTGCCAATGTCGTCATACAGAAACCAGACTTCCACACCCTGAGCCAGTTTGCGCTCGAGAATTGACTTGATCCGGCGGCCCACCCGGTCTGACCGCACGATGTAGAATTCCAGCAGGATATAGTGCTCGGCGTCTTCCATGGCTTCGAACAGGGCCTCGAACGTGGCCTCACCGTCCCTGAGCAGGGTACATCGGTTGCCATCGGTGAACGGCTGCCGGCCCAGTCGGCAGAGCACCTGAAGTTCGTCGGTGAACCGTTCGCTGGCGGGGATGGGTATGGAGGTTGTTTGCTGCTCGAACCGGTTCAGCAGATTGGTCAGGGATTCGTCGCCAAGCCGTCGGGCTTTCACGTAGCCGCCAAACCGATGCCGCCCGAACAGCACGAACATGGGCACGGCCAGGTAGGGCAGGCCGATCAGGGCAATGACCCAGGCAATGGCGCCCTGTGTCGTCCGATAGGTCAGAAGAATACGGTAAATACAGGCAAATGCGCCCAGGTAAACGGCCCCGACCACCAGTGCAACGAGAGACAGTTCGTCCATCATTGCGCTCCCTCATCTGCCCGGTGGCCGTAGGGCCCCGATGTGGCCAGATGCCTTGCCCGGTATTCTGCCGGTGAGGTGCCGGTCCAGCGCTTGAACGCCCGGCTGAAGGCGCTGAGTTCTGAAAAACCCAGCAGAAAAGCAATCTCACCCAGAGCGTACTGGTCGGCCGCAACATACCTGAGCGCCTTGTCCTGGCGAACCTGCTCAACCAGGCCATGGAAGCTCAGGCCTTCCTTCTTGAGCTTGCGGTAGAGCGTCTGGCGGCTCATATGGCATTGCCGGGCAAGGCTGTCAGCATCGATTCTTTCGGTCGCCATCTGCTTCGAGATCAGTCGGCGAATCCTGCGGCCGAACGAGCGGCGGCTCTGAAGCCTCGCCAGCAGCGTATTGACCTGCTTCAGTACTGCCGAATACACGTAGGGATTGCGGCGTGGTATCGGGTGCCCCAGATGCCGGCTGTTGAACGCCAGCCGGGTGATACCGCAGTCAAACCGCACCGGACCACCGAGCAGCTTTTCGTACTCGTCGGCGTACACCGGCGCCTGATGGGCGATCTCCACCCATTCCGCGCGGATGCCCGGATGAATGAAGTGGCGGGTGCGGGTGATGGCCGCAGCCAGGGTCCGGTCCATATCCTGCCGGCAGTAATGTTCGGCCATGTCCGGTTGCCAGCAGAGAATGGCCTGGTCGGCGGTCTGTTCGAAGCTCAGGAATACCGACTCGTTGATCAGCCGATGCAGTCGCACGTATTGGGTAACGGCTTCACCCAGGGTGTCACAGTTGAAAAACACATGCCCGACCAGTCCCATCCGCTCGGGATCCACCACTTTTCCGGCGTGCAGCCCGACAGCCGGATCGCCCGTTACCAGCTCGGCGTGTTCCCACAGCCGGTAATGGGCATCGGCGGGCACGCGCCGGTCCGGGTCGGTGAGCTCCGACATGGCCAGCCCGGTCAGCTGTTCCACCCGTGGCGCATTGAGAACACCCTGGCGTTCCAGATAGTGAACCAGCGCCAGCGTGCTGGAGGCAGCGACCAGGGGTGCGCTGGTGGAGTCTGATTGGGCAGATGTCACGTTGATAGTTAACGACCTGTCATGATGACTGATACAAAATGTCAAGTGGGTGCAACCGCCTGTCAAGGGTTACCCGTGGCTTTAACGATAGCATCAGGGTATCAGGTTGAAGCAATGGAAAAGCAATCAGGAGGTGTTTTATGGAACAGGAAATCTTCGTACCTCATACCGAGCTTGAGCGTAAAAACGTGATTGAGCTTGCCGAGTATCTGAACAGCATCTTCTACTGCTGATCCTTCAGACGTCACGTCTATGACCTTCAAGCCGGGCTTTGCCCGGCTTTTTTTCGTCCACGGAAAATGACCGCTAATACCGGCACTTGCTCGCAAGACTGGCAGTGGTAATGTATCCGGTCTGAGAACGCAGACCAATCCGGAGACTGACTGCCCATGACTGTTGCGCTGAACCACCGTATTACCGGCGAAGGCCCGCCCCTGATACTGCTGCACGGGCTGTTCGGCTCCCTGGACAACCTGGGGGGTATCGCCCGCCGCCTGGAAGACCAGTGGCAGATTCACGCACTGGACGAGCGCAACCACGGGAGTTCGCCCCACGCGGATACCATGGACTATCCGGCCATGGCCGCCGACGTCATTGCCTACATGGACGCCCAGGCCCTGGACAAGGTGAGCCTGCTGGGTCATTCCATGGGTGGCAAGGTGGCGATGCAGGTTGCCCTCCAGGCGCCGGAGCGTGTGGAAAAACTGATCGTGGCCGACATTGCCCCGGTAAACTACAAACCCCGGCACGATGCTATTCTGGAAGGGTTGACCAGCATGGATCTGACCGGTGTGCGTTCCCGTCAGGACGCAGACAGGCTGATGGCAGATTTTGTCGAAGAGCCGGGTGTTCGCCAGTTCCTGCTGAAAAACCTGGAACGGATTCCCCGCGAAGACCAGCAGGAGGGCGGGCCAATGTTCCGGTGGCGGCTCAACCTGCCGGTTATCGATGCCTGCTATGAACATCTGGCCAGGGCGCCGGAGGGTGATGGCCCGTTTGATGGTCCTGTGCTGTTTCTGAAGGGCGCGGATTCGGCCTACATCCAGGAAAAACACCGGGATGATATCCAGCGACTGTTCCCGCAGGCACAGCTGCGTATTATCCAGGGGACCGGCCACTGGCTGCACGCTGAGAAAGCCGACTCCTTTGCTGCCCTGTGCCGCCGTTTCCTCAGCGCCGATGAATGATGGTGCCCTGCGTAGGGCATTTTCCTGCTCACCGGCCCGTCTGCTAAGGTGGGCCAATCGCTGACATACGGAATGGACATAACAACAGGCGGGCAGAGTGTATGAAATGGCTGATGGTGGGTTTGCTGGTTGTCTTCCTGCTGCTTGGCAGTTTCCTGCTGACTCCGTCGCCCGTCGACAGCAAAGCCTGGAACCCGCCATCGCCACCTCCGCTGACCGGTGAGGTTGCGCCAAATGAGCGCCTGAGGCTTGCGGACCTGATCGCCCGGGGGCAGGTATACGGCCCCGAGGACACAGCCGTGAGCGAGGATGGTGTGCTTTATACCGGCACCCAGGATGGCTTCATCGTGCGGGTGTTCCCGGATGGCCGGGTTGAAAACTGGTTGTCCACCGATGGTCGGCCCCTGGGCATGGTGTTTGACAGCCAGGGCAATCTCATCGTTGCAGATTCCTGGCGGGGGCTGCTGTCTGTCAGTCCTGAGGGCGAGATCACCGTACTGGCCCGCGAGGCGGAGGGAACGCTGTTCCGCTTCACCGATGATGTCGACATTGCCGATGACGGGCGCATTTATTTCACCGACGCCAGCTCCAAGTTCCACCAGCCGGAATACATGCTGGATCTTCTGGAAATGCGTCCCCATGGCCGCCTGCTCCGCTACTCTCCAAAAACCGGCAAGGCCGAGGTTCTCCTGGCCAACCTGCATTTTGCCAATGGTGTTGCGGTATCTCCGGAGGGCGACTACGTGCTGGTTAACGAAACCTGGAAATACCGCATCCTTCGATACTGGATTCACGGGCCCAAAGCCGGCCAGGCGGAAGTCTTTGCCGACAATCTGCCCGGTTTTCCCGATAACCTCGCGGTGGATGATCAGGGGCGCTACTGGGTGGCGTTTCCTACCCTTAGAGATTCGAGGATGGACGCCATGCACCCCCGGCCCTGGCTCAAGGATCTGGTGGCTAAACTCCCGAGCAGCCTGAAACCTGCGCCACAAGAATATGGTCTTGTGATCGCGTTCGACCGGGACGGTGAGGTTATTACCAGTCTCCACGACACTCGCGGGACCCATTTGCAGGAAATCACCTCGGTGAATCCTCACGATGGCAACCTGTACTTTGGTTCACTTCACAATGATCGTATTGGTCGGCTACCGTTGCAGGCCATTCCGGGGCTGGGGGACAGCAACTGATGCAGCAACACGATATTGACTGGGATCTGCCGGCGCCTTTCACGATCGAGATAGCGGTGCGGCCCGATGATACCGATCGGCTTGGGCACGCCAACAACGTTGTTTACGTACGGTGGCTGGAAGACGTCAGCTGGGCCCATATAGAAAGCCTGGGTATGACCTGGGAGCTGCACGAGAAAACCGGCAAGGCGATGGCCATTACCCGCACAGAAATCGATTACCTGGCCTCGGCGAACGCCGGCGATCAACTGGTTCTGGGGACCTGGCTCACCGATTATGATGGTCGGTTCCGGTCTGCACGGCAGTTCCAGCTCGTTCGTCCCTCGGATGGCAAGACGCTGGTCAGGGCTGTTTCCACTCACGCCTGTGTTGATCTGAAAAGCCAGCGGCCTGCCCGTGCGCCCAAAGAGTTCGCTGAGATTCTCGGTTCCGCTGTGGTAGCCGGAGGCAAAGGGCTGTAGGTCACCCGAGGTCTTTTGTGCTTTACTTCAGCTAATCTTGTTCAAAGCCAATCCCGTTTAACCTGTTGTCCGGAGATCTTCATGGAAAATACTGCCGATCAGAACGCTGAAGCCACGATGCGCCATGTGATCTACGATCGCTTTGGTGAGCGTGACGTCCTGCAAGTGGTCTCGGCCGATGTGCCAGTCCCCGGAGACGATCAGGTGCTCGTCAGGGTGCACGGTGCCGGGCTCAATCCGATCGACTGGAAAACCCGGAAGGGGCTTGGTTTCGCGGCGCGGCAGATCGAGAATTCGTTGCCGTGGACGCCCGGTTACGATGTCGCCGGAGAGGTTGTCGGAGTGGGTGCCAACGTGACCACCCTGGCGCCCGGTGACCGGGTCATGGGCATGGTCGGATTCCCGGCCGGCGGTGGCGGTTATGCGCAGTATGCCCTGGCCGCGGCCGATGAACTGGCCATCGTGCCGGAAGAACTGGACCTGGTGTCTGCAGGTGCCTTGCCCCTGGCGGCACTGACCGCATGGCAGGCTCTGTTCGAGATGGCGAAACTGGAGTCGGGGCAGAAAATCCTGATCCACGCCGGCGCCGGTGGCGTGGGCCATTTTGCGGTGCAGTTTGCATTGGAGCGCGGTGCCCATGTGATTGCAACGGCCTCGGCCAGTAACCGGGATTTCCTGGCGGAACTCGGGGTCCACGAGGTGATTGACTACCGCAACACGGATATCGCCGAAGAGTGCTATGGTCTGGACGTGGTACTGGACCTTGTTGGCGGTGATACCGGCAAACGCTCCCTGCACACCCTCGGCGAAAATGGAGTCCTCGTGACCATCCCGACGGTTACCGCCGACGAAATTATCAGTGCTGCCGAGGAAATGGGTTTACGCGCCCATGGCATGACTGTGCGTCCCGACGTATTTCACCTGGATGAGATTGCCGAGCTGATTGAGGACGGAGACGTCAAGGTGCACATCGAAAAAGCGTTCGCGCTGGACGATGTCGCGCAGGCCCACGAACTGCTGGAAGGCGGGCACGTGCGCGGCAAGCTGGTGCTAGATTGTCGATGAGGGTTCCTGATCGGCCGGTTGATCCTGGCTGGCCGATGGTTCTCCTCCCTCTTTCTCCTTGCGCTCCTTGCGAGCCTGGGGCGGCACCAGGCTGATCAGGATCCAGTCGTTTTCCGGTTTCAGGTCTTTCATGCTGCAAACCGGGGCGACGTGTTCCTTGCTGTCGAACGTGAACAGCACCAGGGCCTGGTTCTGGTATTTGTTCAGGAACTCCTCGTAACCGAATTCCTCGCTCAACTGGGTGGTCTTTACGGTGTAGCCCTGGCTCACCAGACTGGCCAGTTTGGCGTAGCTGACACCATCGAACAGGCCCCGGGTCATCTGTATTTTTTCAGCCGTCTGATGCCGGGCCTTCTGGTCCTGATCACCTTCGGCCAGGCTGAACACGCACTTGTTTCCAAACCAGTCCAGGAAGTGGTAGGTGGCCAGTGAGTTCATGTGCTTGTACGGGGAGATCACCAGCAGCTTGCCGATGCCTGTCAGGTCCAGATGGGTCGATGCATGCTCGGAAACCGGGTTGCCGAAGTACACCTGCAGGTTCTCCATGCGGGCCTGACGGACGTTTTCCCAGTTGGTGTCCGCCAGGGTCACGGGCACCTCATACTTTTTCAGGGCCATGCCAATCATACGGGCCACCGGATTGGCGCCCAGGATCAGGAAGCCGTATTCCGCTGGTTCCGCGACCTTCAACAGGCGGGCAACCGGCCGTGCGGTGAGGCTCTGCAGAGTAACGGTGGCGATAATCAGCATAAACACCAGGGGTACCAGGGCGCCGGCACTCTCATAACCCAGCTTCTGCAGCTGGAAAGCGAACAGCGCTGACACCGCGGCCGCGACGATGCCCCGGGGGGCGATCCAACTCAGAAATAGCTTTTCCCGCAAGTTCAGGTTGGTGCCGATGGCCGACAGGAAAATACTCAGGGGGCGGGCTACCAGCATCAGCAGGGCCAGCACAGCCACCAGGCCCCAACCCAATTCGGCAATCGCCGCAAACTCAACTCGCGCCGCCAGAATAATGAACAGGGCGGATATCAGCAGAACGCTCAGGGATTCCTTGAACTCGAGGATGCTCTCTATAGGCACTTGCTTCATGTTGGCCATCCAGATGCCCATGATGGTCACGGTCAGCAGGCCAGACTCATGGGCCAGTTCGTTCGAAATGGCATAGACGCCGAGCATGAAGGTGAGTGTGCCGGCGTTATGCAGGTACTGCGGAATCCAGTGCTTGCGCAATACGATGCCGTTGAGATACCCGGCAACGGCGCCGATCACAAAACCCACAGCCAGGGTTTTTCCAAAGATATACAACGAGTGGCCAAACACGTTGCCCTGGCCCCAGGAGACAATCCCCTCGAATACCAGAACCGCTAGCAGAGCGCCAACGGGGTCAATGATGATGCCTTCCCAGCGCAGTATGTTGGCCAGTTTCGAATCGGGTCGCACGGAGCGCAGCAGCGGCGCGATAACCGTCGGGCCGGTGACAATCGAGATGGCGCCAAACAGCAGGGCGACCGCCCAGGAGACATCCAGAAGCCAGCGGGCAGCCAGGGTGCCGATGATGCAGGTGACGATAGAACCGACCGGAATGAGGTTGCGGACCATTTTGCCATGGCCCCGTATCTCCTCGTAGCGCAGGGTCAGGCTGCCCTCAAACAGGATGATGGCAACGGCCAGGGAAATAACCGGAAACAGCAGATCGCCGAACACCACTTCCGGTGCCAGAAAACCCAGAACAGGCCCGGCGGCAATGCCACCCGCCAGCAGGAAAAGGATGGCGGGCATACGCACGCGCCAGGCAAGCCACTGGCAAAACAATGATAAAACGCCAATGCTGGCAAGAAGCAGGACAGTGCTGACTGGCATAATGGTTTCAGTTCCGTTGATCTATTGGTTGGCGCGCCGGGCAATCCGGTTCAGGAGTCGGGAAGCCGCAAATAAACCGAAGCTGGCGGTCACCGGGCTGGCGGCGCCAAAGCCGGAGGCGCAATCCAGGCGCACCGGACCGTCGGTGGCCGGTTTCTGCAGGCACACTTCCCCGTCTCCGGCAGGATACGTCAGCTGCTCGAGGGAGTATACGGCCTCAATGCCAAAGCGCCGCTTTGGATTTCGGGAAAAGCCATATTCCCGCCGCAGAAGGTTTCGAACCTTGGCCAGCAGTGGGTCCTGGGTTGTTTTGCTGAGGTCTGCCACCTGGATCTGAGTGGGGTCGATCTGTCCGCCTGCGCCGCCGGCACAGACCAGAGGAATTTTCCGGCGCTGGCAGTGGGCAATCAGGGCGGCCTTGGCTTTGACGCTGTCGATGGCGTCGATCACCCCGGTCATGTCTTCGGTGATCAGCTCGCTGACGTTCTTCGTGGTCAGGAAGCCGAAATGCACCCGAATGTCGGCTTCCGGGTTGATCGCCCGCAACCGGTCTGCCATGGCGTCGGTTTTGGTACGGCCGTACTGGCCTTCCAGGGCGTGGAGCTGGCGGTTGGTGTTGGACACACAGACATCGTCCATGTCGATCAGGGTGATGGTACCAACGCCACTTCGGGCCAGGGCTTCAGCGGCCCAGGACCCGACCCCGCCAAGACCGACCACGGCAATATTGGCGTGACGAAAGGCTTCCAGGGCCCGGCGCCCGTAGAGTCGTTCGATGCCACCAAAGCGGAAAGCGTAATCGTCGGCGTTCATGGTGTCCCCGTGCAGGTCCGGTCGCAGACCGGACAGAATCAAAGATCGCAATTGTAACCCAGTGACCGCATAGACAAAAAAGGACCATAAAAAAAGCCACGCAGGGCGTGGCTTTCAAAGTGCCCACTCCGACGGGGAGCTGGGCGGGACTAGTTCAGAGACACTAATCAACGTGATCATTATCAATGGCCAGTGCATTCACCTGAAGGTCACAAGCTGTCATTGATCGGTCATTTCCGGCCAGGCCTTGGGAGCACTGGCCGGATAGCGGATCACGCGGCCCAGTGGTCGTCCGAGAACGCCATCAGGCTGTCCTTGCCACTCTGAATGTCACCCAGCAGCCAGTCGACTTCCGGAAGCAGCTTTTCAAAGTAGAAGCGGGCAGAGACAACCTTGCTCTCGAGCAGGGGCTTGTTGCCTTCGCCGCCGGCAAGCTGTTCGTTGGCAACGTTTGCCATCCTGGACCAGAGGTAACCGATGACCGTCAGCGCCATCAGGCGCAGATACGGTGTCGCGGCGGCGCCCGCCTGCTCCGGATCTTTCGGTGCGTTGCTGGCCAGCCACATGGTGGCTGTCTCAAGCGCCTTCATGGCGTTTTTCAGCTCTTCACGGTGCGGCGCTTCCGGATTGTCCTTCAGATATCCGCTCAGGGTGCCAAAGAGGGTGCGCACCAACTGACCGCCTTTCAGACTCAGCTTGCGGCCCACGAGGTCCATGGCCTGAATGCCGTTGGTGCCCTCGTAGATCCTGGCGATCCGGCCGTCACGAACCAGCTGCTCCAGCGGCCAGTCGGTGGTGAAGCCCGAGCCACCCAGTACCTGCAGCCCGGTGTTGGCGTTGTTGAAGCCTTCGTCTGTCAGGAACGACTTCACCACCGGGGTAAGCAGTTGAACCAGATCGTCCGCGGATTCCCGGACGGTCTCGTCTGGATGGGCGACAGAGAGGTCCAGTTGGTGGCCAGCAAACAGGGCCAGAGCACGCATACCCTCGTTCAGAACTTTCTGGCGCATCAGCATTCGACGTACATCCGGATGCACGATGATCGGGTCAGCGGGACCATCGGGGTTCTTTGGGCCGCTCAGTGAACGGCTCTGCAGGCGCTCACGGGCAAAGCCGAGGCTTTCCTGGTAGGCCATTTCGGCCAGGCCCAGGCCCTGCATGCCAACCATCAGGCGCGCCTCGTTCATCATGGTGAACATGGCACGCATACCATCGTTCGGCTCGCCGACAAGCCAGCCTTTGGCGCCCTCGAAGTTCATGACGCAGGTTGCTGAACCCTTGATGCCCATTTTGTGCTCAAGGCCGCCACAGAAGGCCGGGTTTCGCTCCCCGGATTCCGGCAGGAACTTGGGTACCACAAACAGGGAAATGCCCTTGGTGGTATCCGGCGCGCCGGGCAGCTTGGCCAGAACCAGATGCACGATGTTGTCCACCAGATCGTGCTCGCCACCGGTAATCCAGATCTTGGTGCCTTCGAGGGCGTAGCTGCCGTCGTCGTTCGGTGTTGCGCGGGTGCGAATCAGGCCCAGGTCGGTGCCGCACTGGGGCTCGGTCAGGCACATGGTGCCGGTCCACTCACCGGAAATCAGCTTTTCCAGGTAGGTCTTTTTCAGTTCGTCGGAGCCGTGGGCGTGCAGGGCGCTAATGGCGCCGTGAGTCAGGCCGGGGTACATGCCCAGAGACAGGTTGGTGGAGCAGACCATTTCATCCACCACAAACTTCAGGGTGTGTGGCAAGCCCTGGCCGCCGTATTCAAGGGGTGCGTCCAGCGCGGTCCAGCCGCCCTCGACAAACTTCTTGTAGGCGTCCTTGAAACACTCGGGTGTTGTCACAGAGTGGGTTTCAGGATCGTAGGTGCAGCCCTCGCGGTCGCCGGCCTGGTTGGTGGGCTGGATAACCTCAGCAGCCAGTTTGCCAGCCTCATCGATGACCGCGGAAATCAGATCCGGGGTGGCATCGGCGTATTTTTCCAGCTCATGCAGCCGGTCTGCGCCCAATACATCAAACAACAGAAAGCGAAGGTCATTCGCCGGAGCCTGGTATTGCATGGATACTCTCCTAGGTGCGCCGTTTTAACGGGAGCGCTGCAGCATTCGGCAGCGACCCGAAGATAATTTGAACACTGGTTTCATACGCCCGTTTTAATGCGCTGGTTCACCGTTTTGGCAGTCTGGACGATAGAATTTTCGTATGTCCTCCTGAACCAAGGAGGTATCAAATGAAACAAGTGGTGATAGCCGGGGTTTCCGGCGCAATCGGTGGCGCTTTGGCAAGCCGGTTGCTTGAGCGTGATTCCCAAACCAGGGTGATCGGGTTGTGCCGTGATCCGGAGAATGGGCCGGACGCTTTGCGCAGCCATCAGCGCATCACTTTGCTGCCCTGGGATGCCGAAAGCAGTGCCGCGCCCGGTGCGATTGCCGAGGCACTGGAATCGCTGCTAAAAAGGGAGGAAGGGATTGATAGCTTTATTTATGCCGCGGGGCTGCTTCACGGGCCGGATATGTTCCCGGAGAAGCGCCTTGAAGACCTCGATCCGCAGAGTATGGCGCGTGCGTTTGCTGTCAACGCAACCGGTTTCGGATTGCTGACCCAGGCGCTATTGCCATGGCTGCGACATCGGGCATTCAAACGGGTGGTGGCTATTTCCGCCAAGGTTGGCTCGATAACCGACAACGGGTTTGGCGGCTGGTATGCCTATCGTAGTTCAAAAGCGGCGCTGAATATGCTCGTTCGCAACCTGTCCATTGAGTTGCCGCGCCGGTGCAAGCCGCTAGCCTGCGTATCCCTGCATCCTGGCACGACCGAATCGGCGTTGAGCGAACCGTTCAGCCAATCTCTCGCCAAGCTTAACGTGCATACTCCAGAGGAGACGGCTACCAACCTTCTGGAGGTGCTCGATGGACTGGGGGAGGACGATAACGGAAAGTTTCTGAGCTGGGATGGTACAGAGCTGCCCTGGTAGTTCGGGCAACCCTGGTGTCGGCTACGAAAAAGGGGCGATTTCCATCGCCCCTTTTTCGTGTCCGTCATTCGGTGGAAGGTTACCGAATAAAGGGATTGAGCATCCGGGTAAAGGTACCCGTGAGCTTCACCGGAGCACTCAACACGGAGAGTGTTATGCAGTCCTCGCAACCAACCGCTACGGGCTTGTGTTCGTCCTCATCGTTCAGGACAACGAAATCCCACTGGTTAAACACCCCTTTCTGGTCTGCAAACGCACCCTGAAGGACGATGGTCGTTTCCTCGCCGCGATGCGTGTGGGCAGGCGCTTTGCCGCCGGCAGCGAGCTTCTGGAGTACAACCTGTTCTTTCTGACCGGGGAACCGGTCGGTAATGTCCAGGACGCTCACATCACCCAGCTGGCGCTTCCACGGCAAGCTGTTGAGATCTTCACCCAGTAGTTTCTGCAGGGCGCTGACCCTCGGGACAGCCGCTGCCGCAGGCTCAGCTGCCGGCTCGCTATCGATCTTTGAAAGAATGCTGTCGAACATGCTTTCAGAGACAGTCACCTTTGGCTGCTGCTCCATCATCACAGCCCCAAGGCTATCAAGCGTGTCCACACGGCTACGGCAGTGGGAACACTTGTCCAGGTGGAGCTTGATGCACAGGGCATGGGGCTCGCTAAGGTTACCTGCGCTGTACTCCATCAGGCTCAGGCTGTCGGGATGGTGCCGTGTCATACGTTCTGGTCCTGCAAAATCACTTTCAGTTTATTCAATGCCAGGCGAACCCGGCTTTTCACGGTGCCAAGAGGAATGTCCAACTCGTCCGCAACCATCTGGTGCGACTTGTTTTCCATGTACACCTTGGCAATGACCGTAATCTGTTCTTCCGGCAGATGACTCAGTGATTCCCTGATTCGCCGTTCGGACATGAGACGGTGTAAAGAAGTGACCGGCTCGTTTTCGTTTTCACCCGGAATCTGCCAAAGGTCTTCTGTCTCTACTGGCATTTCAGCACTGGTACGCTGCATCTTTCTCAGCATATCGATTCGCTGGTTCCGGGCAATGGTGAAAATCCAGGTTGATGCCGCCGCCTTGCGCCAGTCGTAGAGGCATGAGCGTCTCCAGATCGACACGAATACTTCCTGCACGAGCTCTTCCGCATGACTCGCCAGACCGTTCGCCATGGCGTAGTACTTGATTTGTGGGCCAAAATGCTCGAACAGCGCGTGGTATGCTTCGCGGTCCTGGTTCTTGCCCACTTTCTGCAGCATTTGGCTCCATTGGTCCTTGCGGCCCTCGGAACTTGCTGGCTTTTGATCCAGTGTGGTCACCGGACGCTCCTTGACAGTCGCATGATTTGAGCTTGTTCTGGTCATCATTCTATGCACTCGTCCCGGGTTTGTCAGTGTCTAGGTTTACGGATCGGTGAATCAGGTGGATCAGCCTGTGTGGAAAAAAACACAGAAAGCTGGCACCAGCGACGGTTTTTGATCGTCTCGCAGGTGATTGCCGGAATCGGCAGAGCGGTCTAGTCTGAGCAATAAATCGACTCCGGACGACAAACACCTCCATGAATGCTCCCGGCTTTACCGGAAACCTGCCCGTTATCCGGGCGCACTACGCGGATATCCTCTGCCAGTTGGCGGAGGACCGTGGCCTGCAGCGGTCCCGGCTATTGTCGGCTTCCGGTATTCGCCCATCCATGCTTGGTCATCCGGACAATTTCATTACTGTCGAGCAGTTCAGTGCCCTGTGTCGCGAAACGCTTGTCCAGAGTGGTGATCCAGCCCTCGGGCTTGAGTTTGGAAAGCGGCTAAAGTTTACGACCCACGGCTCGCTGGCCCAGGCAGCCATTAGTTGCGATACCCTTGAGCAGGCGCTTACGGTACTGATCAAATATTTCCAGATCCGCTTTGTCTACATGAGCCTTTCGTTCTTCGTGGAGGAACATGAGGCCGTGATCCAGCTGGACCTGGCGCACAGCATTGAGGACCTTTACCGGTTCAATGTTGATGTGGTGATGGCGTCACTGATGGATGTGAATCTCCTGCTTTTCGGCCATCGGCTACTGGATGGCGGGCGATGCCTGCTGGATTTTCCTGAGCCTGACGATCTCTCGGCCTATAGACAGCTGTTTGGAAGCCAGATTGCGTTTGGCAGTGGCGTGAACCAGCTACGGTTCAAACGGGTTTTTCTCAACTCCCCCATGTCACTGTCGAATCCGGTGACCCGTCGGATTGCCGAGGCCCAGTGTCAGGAGGAAATGCGATTCATCGAGGGTTCCACATCGGTTTCGGACCGGGTGGTGCGCCTGCTCGAGACGGGGCGAAGCCAGCGGTTACCGGCCCTGGAGGATGTGGCGGAACACCTGAAAATGTCCACCAGGACGCTGCGCAGGCAGTTGGCATCCGAAGGGGTGCGATTCCAGCAACTGCAGGATTCCATTCGCCACCGCCGAGCCCTTGAACTGCTGCGCCGCGATGAGCTGAGCATTGATGAGATAGCCGACGCTCTGGGCTACAGTGACCCCTCCAACTTTGGCCGTGCCTTCCGCAAGTGGGAAGGCGTTTCTCCCAGTGCCTGGCGTCGGGAGCATCAGAAACTCTGACGAGAACTATTCCTCGAGGTAGGTGTAACCATCCAGGCCGGCGGCCAGCTCTGCCATAAGCGCGGCCTGGGTTTCCGCTGCCAGGGCGGAGGCGGCAAACTTGCCCCTGTAGGCCTCCATCAGGGCCTCGGGTTCAAAGTTCACATAGCGCAACACCTTGGCGACGGTGTCCCCGGTGATGGGGGCGCTGATCTCGTAACCGCCTTCTGGCGTCAGGCGGACATCCACGGAATGGGTGTCGCCGAACAGGTTGTGCATATCGCCCAGAATTTCCTGATACGCGCCGGTCATGAAAAAGCCCATCAGCAAAGGCTCGCCCGACCTTTCTTCGGGTAAGGGCAGGGTTGTTTCGGTGCCCTGGCCATCGACGTAGCGGTCGATACGCCCGTCCGAATCGCAGGTAATGTCCTGGATAACTGCCCGCCGGTTCAGGGGGCGATCCAGGCCGTTGATCGGCATAACCGGGAAGATCTGATCAATGCCCCAGACATCGGGCAGTGACTGGAACAGGGAAAAATTAACGAAGAGTTTTTCAGCCAGTTTCTCATTGAGTTCGTCGATAATTTCCCGGTGAGCCCGGTTGCTGCTGTCCAGCTGATCCCGGAGCAGTCGGCAGCAGCGGGTGTACAGGGTTTCAGCATCCGCCCGCTCCCGGAGCGACAGAACGCCGTGGGCGAACTGGGCGTGAACATCGGCCATGGCGTGGAGTACGTCATGGTAGATCTCAGCCAGTGAGCGGGGGGTGTTTGTGTCCTGCAGGCTTTCAAGGTCGCGCCAGAGATCGTGCAGCGGCGCAGAGGCGGTGGCCCCCGGTTGTTGCGGTGTCCGGTTTTCCGGTGCTTCGTGGTCGATCACGTTGGTCACAAGCACGGAGTGATGCGCGGTCAGGGCTCTGCCGGATTCGCTGATCAGATCCGGGTGAGGCGTACCGTGGCGATCACACTCTGCCTGCAGAACATGTACGACATTGTAGGCATATTCGTAAACGCTGTAGTTCATGGAGCAGCTACTGCGTGAGCGAGTGCCCTCGTAATCCACGCCCAGGCCACCGCCGATGTCCACCGTGCCAATTGGGGCCCCCATCTGGCGCAACTCGCTGTAGAAGCGTGCACATTCCCGGAGACCGGTCTGGATGTCACGGATGTTGGCAATCTGGGAGCCAAGATGGAAGTGCAAAAGTTGCAGGGTGTCCAGGGCGCCCGCCTCGCGCAGGGTGTCGACGACATCCAGGACCTGGCTGGCAGACAGTCCGAATTTCGACTTTTCACCACCTGTGTTCTGCCAGTTGCCTTTGCCGATGGTGGCCAGCCGGGCCCGAACTCCGATCAGCGGTGAAACGCCCAGGTTTTTTGCCTCTTTCAGGATGAGTGGCAATTCCGATTTCTTCTCGACCACGATGAACACCCGGTGGCCGAGAGTCTGCCCAATCAGGGCAAGACGGATGTACTCCCGGTCCTTGTAACCATTGCAGACAATCACCGATCCGGGTTGCTGGGACATTGCCAGCACCGCCATCAGCTCTGGCTTGCTGCCTGCTTCAAGCCCGATCTGGCCGTTGGAGGCGGCGGGCTCGGCAGCCAGCAGCTCTTCGACCACGCGGCGCTGCTGGTTGACCTTGATGGGGTAAACCGCCGTGTAGCCGCCCTGGTAGGCGTGCTCCTCTGCAACCTTGTTGAAGGCATTGCAGAGTTTGTTAACGCGGTCGTGCAGGATGTCAACGAAGCGCACAAGTACCGGCAACTGGACCCCGGACTCGGTCAGCGTCCGGGTCAGTTCGGGCAGATTGATGCGGGCCGGGCTGTGGCCACGATCCGGGCGGATGAGCACCTGGCCCTTGTCATTGACACCGATGTAGCCATCGCTCCAGTGGGCAATGTTGTAGACCTTGTGGGCCGGTGTGGCGCTGGCTTCGCTCATGCTTGCTATCCTGTCAGGAAACACTGGCCGCCATTGTATGGATTCCCATCCCCGGCTAAAAGCATCGGCTGCGGAAAATACATGGCATTTCACCGCGATTATCGCTTTAGCTCACGGTAGGGCATCCCTACAATACGCCCTTTCAATTCAGCCCATGGCCCACAGCGGGAGGCAAGACATGACAGCACTCAATGACGGCTGGTTTACCGAGGTATTCCAGGATCAGGGAACCGCGTTCTCCCTGCAGGTGAAAAAGAAGCTCCATGAGGAACAGACGCCGTTCCAGAAACTGGAAATCTACGAGACCGAGACCTTTGGCAACCTGATGGTTCTGGATGGCTGCGTGATGCTGACCACCCGCGATAACTTCCTGTACCACGAGATGATGACGCACCCGGCCCTGTTTACCCACCGCGATCCGAAAAAGGTGGTGATTGTTGGCGGCGGAGACTGTGGCACCCTGAAAGAGGTGCTCAAGCATCCGGGCATCGAGGAAGCCTGGCAGGTGGAAATTGATGAACGGGTAACCCGCGTGTCTGAAGAGTATTTTCCGGAATTGTGCGAGGCCAACAGCGACCCGCGCGCCAATTTCTTCTTTGGCGACGGGATCCAGTGGATGCGGGATATTGAGCCGAACAGCGTTGACCTCATCATTATCGACAGCACCGATCCGGTAGGCCCCGCTGAAGGCCTGTTTGCCCTGGATTTTTATCGGGATGCCATGCTGGCGCTGCGCGAGGGCGGGATTATTGTTCAGCAGAGCGAATCACCGCTGCTCCACACCCATAGCATTATCAAAGGTATTCACGAGGATATGCGCCAGGCGGGGTTTGAGCATGTACAGACCTTGCCATTTCCGCAGCCGGTTTATCCGACGGGCTGGTGGAGTTGCACCATGGCGAGCAAGGAGAATCCGATCAAGTATTTCCGAGAGGAAGATGCCAACAATCGCCCGTTCGTAACCCGCTACTACAATGCCGGTGTTCATCGGGGTGCGCTGGCAATGCCTCAGTTCATGGTCGACGCGCTTGAGGATGAGGTGAGACCGACAGAAGGCTAGGCAAGATCGGACATACAAAAAAGGGGCGCCAACTGGCGCCCCTTTTTACTTGCACTGTCAGCGATTACTGCTTGCCGCTGACAAACTCCGGATAGGCTTCCATACCACACTCGGACAGATCCACACCTTCGTACTCTTCCTCTTCAGACACCCGAATGCCCATGACGGCTTTCAGGATGCCCCAGACGATCAGACTGGTGACGAATACCCAGATGAAGATGGTGAGCATGCCGACCAGCTGACCCATGAAGGTAGCGTCTGCGTCGGACAGGAGAACCGCAAAGATACCCCAGATACCAACCACACCGTGTACAGAGATGGCACCGACCGGATCGTCAATGCGCAGCTTGTCCATGGTTACGATGGAGAACACAACCAGGGTGCCACCGATGGCACCGATGATGGTGGCCAGCAGGGGAGACGGATCCGCCGGTTCTGCAGTGATCGCAACCAGGCCAGCCAGAGCGCCGTTCAGGGCCATGGTCAGGTCGGCCTTGCCGAACATCAGGCGTGCCACGATCAGAGCAGCGATCAGACCGCCGGCTGCAGCCGCGTTGGTGTTCAGGAACACGTTGGCCACTTCGTTGGCGACACCGATGCCACCCAGCTTCAGGGTTGAGCCACCGTTGAAGCCGAACCAGCCCATCCACAGGATGAAGGTACCAAGCGTTGCCAGGGGCAGGTTGGCACCCGGGAAGGCGCGGATTTCACCTTTGGCGCCGTATTTACCCTTACGGGCACCGAGCAGGATCACACCCGCCAGGGCTGCTGCTGCACCGGCCATGTGAACGATACCGGAACCGGCGTAGTCGCTGTAGCTCAGCTCGTACATGCCGAATACCGCGTCGCCGTTCCAGGTCCAGGAACCCTGCATCGGGTAGATGAAACCACACATAACAACGGCGAAGCCCAGGAAGGCCCAGAGTTTCATACGCTCAGCCACAGCACCGGAGACGATGGACATGGCGGTTGCAACGAAGACAACCTGGAAGAAGAAGTCAGAAGCGCCGCTGTATTCGCCCATGTCGCCGAAGCCGGCTTCAGTGGAGGCTGCAATAACGCCCGCAATCGCTGCGTCGTCCATCTCGGCAACAGTTGTAACACCGCTCAGGAAGATACCGCCGTCGTACATGATGTCGTAGCCGACAATCAGGTACATGGTACAGGCGACCGCAAACAGGGCCACGTTCTTGGTCAGGATTTCGGTGGTGTTCTTGGCACGCACCAGGCCGGCTTCCAGCATGGCAAAGCCAGCGGCCATCCACATGACCAGAGCACCGCAAATCAGGAAGTAAAAGGTATCCAGCGCATACTGGAGTTCAAAAATGTGATTAAGATTGCTTTCCATATGAAGCCCTCCGCACGAGGCTTTTCAGGTTATAAAATTTTTTTGCGTTGGCTGATCGAAAAATCAGAGCTGGTTCAGACCGCTTCTTCGCCGGTTTCGCCAGTCCGGATCCGGATGGCTTGAGCCAGTTCAGTCACGAAGATCTTGCCGTCACCGATTTTGCCGGTGTTGGCCGCCTTGGTGATGGACTCGATAACCTGGTCCAGAAGGTTGTCGCCGATAGCAACTTCCACCTTCACCTTGGGCAGGAAATCCACCACGTATTCCGCGCCACGATAGAGTTCTGTGTGGCCTTTTTGCCGACCGAAGCCTTTGACTTCAGTGACGGTTACGCCTTGTACGCCAATCTCGGATAGTGCCTCACGGACATCATCCAATTTGAAAGGCTTGATGATCGCTGTCACAAGTTTCATTGCTTTCTCCTTGGTAAAGCCGTCTCAACAGTGAGGGCCCGTCGGCCGGTTGTTGAGCTCGGGATGCTGCCACCTCGCACACCAATTGTGCGGATTGCGTACGAGAGCTTTAGCATCGTGTATGCCAACGCAAAAAAATAGTTAAAAAACAAAAGGCTACGATATCCGCGTACCAGAATGGCGCAAACTTGTGCACCAAAATAGAGCGGGTAGCCGGCCAGTGAGCCAATTTGGAGCGGGCTCCCTGGCCCTTCGCCACTTATTATAGGGTCGACCACCTACAGTATGGCAGGGGCTGCGGTGTGATACACTCCCGCTAACCGGCAACCGGCCCTGTCTTTTAGTCGAAGCCGGATATTTCAGGAATTTGTGAGGTGACGTGTGAAAGGTCCACAGGATATTTTTTCCCAGCTGCAGGGCCAGTTCGGCCAGTTTGTTCCCGACATGGCCCGCGCTGCACGGGAAGATTTTGAAACCCAGGCCCGGGCCACCGTGATGGCTGTTTTGTCTCGCCTGGAGTTGGTAACCCGGGAGGAGTTTGACGCCCAGCAGGCAGTCCTGCTGAAGACCCGTGAAAAGGTCGACGCGCTCGAGAAGCGGGTGGCCGAGCTGGAAAATTCCCTGCAGAAACAATAAACCCCGGACACGCCCGGCAGGATGCCGGGCAAGCAGTTCCGGTTATTACCATGGATGGTTGTCATGCTTGCTATTGTTCATTCCCGCGCCGCCATTGGCGTGTCTGCGCCTGCCGTTACCGTTGAAGTCCATCTCTCGGGTGGCTTACCCGCGCTCTCGATCGTGGGGTTGCCGGAAACCGGTGTAAGGGAGAGCAAGGAGCGCGTCCGAAGCGCGCTTCTTAACGCCGGTTTCGAATTTCCCGCCCGAAGAATTACCATCAATCTCGCCCCCGCTGATCTGCCAAAAGAGGGTGGCCGGTTCGATCTTCCCATCGCTCTGGGCATTCTGGCAGCGTCTGGTCAGATCCCGGTCGACAGCCTTTCCGACTGCGAATTCGTTGGCGAATTGTCCCTTGATGGTGCACTGCGCCCTCTGAAAGGTGTTCTGCCGGCCGTGTTGGCAGCTCGGGAGGATGGTCGGGCCTTGCTGGTTCCCCACGCCAACTCCGAGGAAGCGGCACTGGCAAGCCAGGGTGACCTTTTGGCCGCCGGCCACCTGCTGACGGTGTGCGAACATCTGAGTGGTCGAGCCCGTCTTGTGCCGGTGCCCAGGTCTCCCCTGGACGAAGCGCCGGGCGGCAACCGTGAGGTGCCCGATCTGTCGGATGTCCGCGGCCAGCAGGTCCCGCGACGCACGCTGGAGGTGGCGGCAGCGGGTGGACATAATCTTCTGTTCTTCGGCCCCCCGGGAACCGGCAAGAGCATGCTTGCCAGTCGCTTGCCCGGAATCCTGCCCGGGCTGGATGATGCTGCGGCCATGGAAGTGGCGAGCGTGCATTCGGTGGCGGGTCTGCCGGTTCGGGCCGGGGGCTGGCGTCAGCCGCCTTTCAGATCCCCTCATCATACCGCCTCAGCGGTTGCGCTGGTCGGTGGTGGCAGCAGCCCGAGGCCGGGGGAGATCTCCCTGGCGCACCGGGGCGTACTGTTTCTCGACGAGTTGCCAGAGTTTGAACGGCGGGTGCTTGAAGTGCTCCGGGAGCCGATGGAAACCGGGGAGATCTCGATCAGCCGGGCGGCGCGTCAGGTCAATTTTCCGGCGCGCTTTCAGGTTGTTGGCGCGATGAACCCGTGCCCCTGCGGTTACAGCGGTCATCCCACCATCGAGTGTCAGTGTACGCCGCAACAGGTTGCCCGCTACCGGTCGAAGATCTCCGGGCCTTTGCTCGACAGGTTTGATCTGCACGTTGAGGTGCCGGTGCAGGGCGGCGACGTGCTGATGCGCCAGGGTGGGGACGGCGAGGACAGCGCCACAGTCCGGGAGCGTGTTCGGGCTGCCAGAGCCCGACAGTCAGAGCGGGGTTGCCTGAACGCCGCGCTGTCCGGTCGGGAATTACAGGCTGCATGCCGACTGGATGCACAGGGTGGGCAACTGCTTACCGGTGCCATGGAGAAGCTGGGGCTTTCGGCCCGGGCGTTGCATCGCATCCTTCGGGTGGCCCGCACGCTGGCGGATCTGGAAGGCTGCGAGGAACTGCGGCAAAGCCATCTGGTTGAAGCGCTGGGCTACCGGCAGCTGGACCGACAGCAGGGCCGTAACTCAGTGGTCTCCGCCTGAGCCGGGACACTCTGGTAAACTAGTGGCAAATCCCGTTAAACATGACCCGCTGCCTGCGGTTAAGGATTGCAGATGACAGACCAGAAAGAACCGCAAGATCCCAAAGAGGCCTCCGATTCGCCGGTCACCACCCGTCGCGGTGTGCGCAGCTTTGTTTTGCGCCAGGGCCGGATGACGGAAGGCCAGAAAAAGGCGTTCGAGCGGAGCTGGCCGAAGTACGGGCTGACCCGTGAGGACGGAATGATTGATCCCAGGGAAGTGTTCGGCCGCGACAACATGCTGAACCTGGAAATCGGTTTCGGTATGGGCCGGTCCCTGGCCGACATGGCTGAGGCCGCTCCCGAACAGGATTTTATCGGGGTTGAAGTTCATCAGCCCGGTGTTGGCGCGTTGCTCAAGGAGATCGAGGACCGTGGCCTGGAAAACGTCCGGATTTACAGTATTGATGCCAACGATGTGATTGACCTCTGCCTTCCGGATGCGTGCCTGGATCGCGTGATGGTGTTCTTCCCCGATCCCTGGCACAAGAAAAAGCATCACAAGCGCCGGCTGATCCAGCACGAGTTTGTCCAGAGGGTTCGTCACAAGTTGAGGGTAGGCGGCATTCTGCACCTGGCGACCGACTGGGAGAATTATGCCGAGCATATGCTCGAGGTGATGAGCGAGTCCGAGGGATTTGCCAACACCCAGGAGACCGGTGGCTATTCACCGCGCCCTGACGACCGTCCAATCACCAAGTTTGAAAAGCGGGGCGAAACCCTCGGTCACGGTGTCTGGGACCTGTTGTTCTATCGCACCAATTAAGAGGTGTTGGTCGGGGGTCAGTGATGCGCGAGCGGGTGGCGCCGTGACGCCCGGATGATGACCAGCCCGGCGATGCCGAGCGTGAGCGCCGTGAATTTGATGAGTGCGCATAGGGTTGCGGACAGGCTCATCTCATCGGTGGGCGGGTTGAAATTGTTCAGCAACAGAATGTTCTCTGCACCGTCGCTCAGGCCGGCAGTTGCGAACAGGGCCCGTACCCAACGGGCACCCACCCGCTCGCGAATGCCGGGGCGATCACGGGTAAAGTGCCGGGTAAGATGAATCAGGGCCAGCATGTAGGCAGGAATGAACAGGAAGTCCAGCCATAGCGAAACCTTCGCCCAGGCAACCCCTTCGCTTCCCCAGCTGCGAAAAATGGCGTGGGCCTGATCGGCAGTCCCGGCCAGCTGATAGCTCACGATACCCTGGGGTGCTGATGCCGTCTGCAGAGGCTGGTTGACCATAAGCAAAGCGAACAGCAGCACGGCAGCCACCACCAGGCTGGCTTTCAGGCTTTTGGGAAATGCTGCCACTCCGTGTGCAGGGTCCATTACAGAAAACGCTCCAACAGGCTGTTAAGGTATCTCTGGCCCAGGTCGGTTGCCTGGAGTCGATCGCTTACCAGCAGCTTTTCATTCCGCAGTTGTTCAAGTTTTACTCCAACTGTTGTCAGGGGTAAACCCGTTCGTTCAGAAAAAAGGCTTTCATCCACTCCTTCTTTCAGTCTGAGGGCGTTCATCAGGAATTCCAGCGGCAGATCGTCCACGGCAATCGCATCTGAACCGGCCGTTCGGCTGCCGATCCGGTTCAGATAAGCGTCCGGCTGCCGGGTCTTCCAGTATCGCCTGATACTCCCGTCCACCAGGCTGATCTTGCCATGGGCCCCGGCCCCGAGGGCCAGGTAGTCCCCGAACGTCCAGTAGTTCAGATTGTGACGGGAGGCCCTTCCCTGGAGGCTCCAGGCCGAGACTTCGTAATCCTCGTAGCCGCGTTGGTGCAGGTAATCGGAACCCCGGCGATAGATGTCCCAGAGATGATCGTCGTCGGGCAGTTCTGGCGGACGGCTGTAAAACTCGGTATTGGGCTCGAGGGTCAGCTGGTACCAGGAGAGATGCGGTGGTTGGTAGTCCAGGGCAGTCTGGATGTCCTCAAGTGCCTGCCCCGGCGTCTGGCCCGGCAGACCGTGCATCAGATCGATATTGAAGTTATCGAACCCGGCACGGCGAGCGGCGCGTATGGCCCGGTGGGCGGCATCGGCATCGTGAATGCGCCCCAGCGTTTTGAGATGGTCGGGATTGAAACTCTGGACCCCGATGGACAGACGGTTGATGCCCGCTGCCCGGAACGCGTCGAACCGGCCGGCTTCGAGCGTGCCGGGGTTGGCTTCCAGGGTAATTTCGGCATTTGTGGCGAAGGCAAGGCGTGCCCGCAGTTCCCTGAACAGGCGATCGTAGAAGTCGCCGCTCATCAGGGACGGAGTGCCGCCTCCGATGAACACGGTCTCTATTGGTCGATCGGTGGCAAAGGCCAGGTCCTGGTCGAGATCTTCGAGCAGAGCCTGCAGATAGGCGGATTCAGGGATTGTCCCGGTGAAAGCGTGGGAGTTGAAGTCACAGTAGGGGCACTTCCGCACGCACCAGGGTACGTGAATATAGAGGCTCAGCGGCGGCCTGACCGCCGCTGGCTGCTGATCGTCCCCGGGGCTGGTATTACTCAACTGTTTCAGGCCTCGGCCTTCAACTGATCCAGCAGAATCTTCAGGGCGCGTCCGCGGTGGCTGATGCTGCCCTTTTCGGCGCGGGACAGTTCCGCCGCACTGCAGCCGTGCTCTGGTGCCAGGAACACCGGGTCATAACCGAAGCCGCCATCGCCCTGAGGGGATCTGAGGATCGAGCCCGGCCAGCGGCCATGGCAGATGATCGGGGTCGGGTCTTCGGCATGGCGCAGGTATACCAGCACACAGTGAAACTGGGCGCCCCGTTGCCCGTCCGGCACGCCCGCCATGGCGTCCAGCAGGGCGTCCACATTGTCCTGATCGGTTGCATCATCGCCGGCAAAGCGGGCAGAGCGCACGCCCGGGCGGCCTTCAAGCGCGTCCACCGCCAGACCACTGTCGTCAGCGAGTGCTGGCAGCCCGGTTTCCCGGGCCGCGTGGCGCGCCTTGAGAATCGCGTTTTCTACAAAGGTGACCGCCGGCTCCTCGGCTTCACCGACGCCCAGATCGCCCTGGGCAATCGGCGTCATGCCAAGAGGTGCCAGGAGCTCGGTCAACTCGGCGATTTTGCCCCTGTTATTGCTGGCGATGACAAGTCGGTTGGTCATAGAGGCTTAATCGCTGAACAGTGTGTGAGCAAACCGTACCGCCAGGTCCTGCTGGTGTCCGGTAGGGCGTGCGGTAATATTGAAAGTCATCAGTTCGCCGGAGGAATACTGATACTCGGCAATAAAGTACACGGAGTCGCCCTCCTGGATGCGGCGGAACGCCAGGAAGCGCACCTGCTGGACATCGTTGGTTACCTTGCCTTCCACCTGGCCGCTCACCGGGGACATTGAGCCATCGTCGTTTTCCTCCATGATGGAGATATTGACGATGCCTATGCCCTTGCTCCGCTGAAGATTATTGGCCTGGGCGACTTCCGGAGCCAGGAAGGTGCTGGGCAGGACACTCCAGAGTACCTTGTAGTCTCCGAAATCCTTCGAGCCGGCCTGTGCCTGCAGGCTGAACAGGCCAATCAGCGTAATTGCCAGCAGCGTACGGAATGTGGAAAAGGTTTTTGCGATCATTGCTAGGTCTCCCGTGTGATTCGGTAAATGGCAATTTCGCCCAACAAGTTCGGCCAGAGACGAGCCAGCCAGCTGTTCTGGTGCTGGCCGTCAACCACCCGGCGGCTTTTGATCCTGATGCCTTTCTGACGGCACAGTGCCTCAAAATCCTTGAAGGTGCACAACCTTATGTTGGGCGTGTTATACCATTTATACGGCAGTGCCTCGGATTCGGGCATACGACCGCTCAAAGTCAGTCCCCAGCGCAATCGCCAATGGGCAAAGTTGGGGAAGGTCACGATGCCTTCGCTGCCAACCCGCAGCATTTCATCCAGTACCCTGTCAGGGCGCCGGACCGCCTGAAGCGCCTGGGTCATCAGAACAATATCGAAACTGCCATCTTCAAAGTTCCCCAGCCCCTGGGTGTCCAGGTTCTGTTCGATAACCGCCACTCCGCGGCCCATGCAGGCGGTGATGTGGTCCGGGTTTATCTCCAGGCCGAAGCCACTGGCACCCCGTTCCCGCTGAAGGAAATCAAGCAGAGTGCCGTCGCCACAGCCCAGGTCCAGAACATGGTGGCCGGGCTGAACCCACTGCTGGATGATTTCGAGATCCGGTCTCATGCGCCGACCTCCCGTGCTACCCGGTCCATGTAGGCGTTAAAGATGTCAGTGTACCGCGGGGTCGGAATCAGAAACGCGTCGTGTCCCCAGGGTGCGTCCACCTCGGCGTAGCTGACCTTTCTGCGCGCGCCAATCATGGCATTGACCATTTCTTCCGAGCGGGCCGGCGTGAAGCGCCAGTCGGTGCTAAATGACAACACCAGGTATTCGCAACTGGCCGCTGCCAGTGCTTTCGAGAGGTCGCCGCCAAACTCGTAGGCCGGATCAAAGTAGTCCAGGGCACGGGTCATCAGCAGGTAGGTGTTGGCGTCAAACGATTCGGAAAAGCGTTCGCCCTGATAGCGGAGGTAGCTCTCGACCTGGAACTCCGCGTCATAACCAAACTTGTAAGCCTGGTCACGGAGTTCGCGGCCAAATTTCTCGCCCATGGAGGCATCAGACAGATACGTGATATGGCCAACCATCCGCGCCAGCATAAGGCCACGCCTGGGAACCGTATCAAAGTCGTAATAGCGCCCGTCGTGAAACTCCCGATCAGAGGTTATTGCCTGGCGTGCCACTTCATTGAAGGCAATATTCTGGGCGGTCAATCGCGGAGTGGACGCAATCACCACCGCATGCCGCAGGCGATCGGGGTAGTCCAGGCTCCACTGCAGGGCCTGCATGCCGCCGAGGGAGCCGCCAACAACGGCCGCCCAGCATTGAATGCCGAGCCGATCTGCCAGCAGCGCCTGACTCTTGACCCAGTCGCCCACGGTGATAACCGGAAACTCCGGGCCAAACGGCTTTCCGGTTTCGGGATTGATGCTGTTGGGGCCGGTGCTGCCGTGGCAGCCGCCCAGATTGTTCAGGCTGACAACGAAAAAACGATCGGTATCGATGGGTTTTCCGGGGCCGATACAGCTGTCCCACCAGCCGGGTTTGCGGTCCTCGGCAGAGTGGTAGCCGGCCGCGTGGTGATGGCCGCTCAAGGCGTGGCAGATAAGAACGGCATTGCTGGCGTCGGCATTCAGGGTGCCGTAGGTTTCCACCACCAGGTCATAGTTTTCCAGGGACTGGCCGCAGGCCAGATCGATGGGAGCGTCGAAATGATAGGTCTGCGGGGAGACAATCCCGACAGAATCCGCAGGCAGGGTATCAGGCATCGGCGCGAATGGTTCCTGGTTCGATCCGTAAGTGTCTGGAAAAGCAATGACAAAGCCATCGCCAGCCCAGCAGTTTAAAGCCGGGGCGTGATGGCTGCAACCGCCTGAATGGTCGCGCTTGCGGGGCTCAGACGGCCCCGGAGATGTTCACCACTTTTTGCTGGATCAGGGTAGGGGCCGGTTTGCGGATCTGGCGCTGCATCGCGTCGGCCAGTTCCAGTTGCCTGCGCAGGTCGGCAATGGTGTTGGTCAGGCGCAGGCGCTCGGTGCGGCTGTCCTTGTCGTTGCGGACCATATCGCGAAGGCGCCGGATCTGGTGCTCCAGAAGCTGCTTCTGCTCCATGGAATACTGCATGATCGGTAGAAGGGCTTCCGATGGCCAGCGCTCAACGTCCTGGCGTACACGGGCATGCAGTGTGCGGGCTTCGCCCACCATGACATTGAAGAAACGGCGAACCAGAACCGACTGCTCGGTGAGCAGATTCTTCGGACTGATGCGGAAGCGTCTCGCTTTTTTGCGCAACTCGCGGATGGCAATGACATGGCGCCCGGCCCGCAGCGGGATGGGCTCAAGGTGACGGGCTCGGTTGTCTTCGTTATAGCGACGGTAAATCGCGCCCACCATTTTTTCGGCCAGGTGCCCTTCGCTCAGAAGGTTGGTCAAGTCGCTTTCGAGCAGTTCGAAAAACTGATCCATGGCGCGGTTCATCCCGGCAGTGGTCCAGCTCTTCGACATACTGGTACGTACATGTTCCGCATGGGCTTCGAAGCGGTCTTCGCTCACCAGCTTCTTCAGCAGGTCGCCCTGGGAGTCCATGAGGCGACGGCTGGAGCGCAGGGTGATCAGCTTCTTGTAGTAAAAGTCGTAGTCTTTCTGGGCGCGTTCTGCGAGGCGGCCCAGCGCTGCCTTGTCCATGGTAACGCCCGCGCACGCCTGGAGTTCTTCCTCCAGGGATTCGAGGCGGTACTGCATGGCTGCCTGGCTGTTCTGGAGCATGCCCAGCAGGTCGTTGATCAGACTCTGGGTGATCAGCTGTTCCTTGTGCATGAGGATGCGCTGGATAATCAGCTGCTCAAGCTGATTGATATTGGAACGGTCAAACAGGTCGTTGTCTTTCTTCACCCTTGCGACCAGCCCCTGCTTGGCAGAAACCGGGATAACATCGTGCTGTCGCATGCCCAGGTGGTCGGCCGTGTAACCGCGCACCCGCTCAATCGCCTCGTTGGTGTGGCGCTCGCCCTGGAGGTCATCCCAGAGCACGTCGATCTTGTTCAGCACGGCAAAGCGGCCGGCGCGATGATCGGCGTGCTGGGTGTCGATGTGCTCTTTCCAGATGGTCATGTCGCTGGCAGTCACACCGGTGTCGGCACTCAGCACAAAGATCACCGCATGGGCGCGGGGCAGCATGCTGATCGTCAGCTCCGGCTCGGAGCCAAGGGCATTCAGGCCCGGCGTATCGAGGATCCGCAGGCCGCGCTCGAACAGGGGGTGGCGGATGCTGATCTGTGCGTTCCGCCAGGCAGGTACAAGTACATTGCCCGGGTTATTGCGATCATTCTCGAGCATGCCCTCGTCAAAGCCGAGTGCGCGGGCCTCCTCAGGTGGCACACTCTTGACGCGGGCAACCTCGGCAAGCACCTCCCGCATGATCTCAGGGTCGCGCTCATCCAGCTCATGTTTGACCCAGCGTTCCGGCTGCTTGCGCAACTGCTGCAGGGACAGTTCGCCGTTTCGGGTCTCGATGGGGAGCAGGAGCAGGTAGTTTTCATTGGCGCTGCGATCGAAGAACAGCTCCGTGGGGCACATGGTCGTGCGCCCCGCCTGGGACGGCAGCATGCGCTGGCCATACTCGGAGAAGAACAGGGCGTTGATCAGTTCGGTTTTACCGCGTGAGTATTCGCCGACAAACGCAATGGTCAGTTCATCCTCAATCAGCAGCTCCAGCCCGTGGCGTATGCGGGTGCTGACATCGTCGGAGAACAGATTGTTATCCTGCAGCCACAGCCGGTACCTGCCGATCTGGCGGATCAGCTCTTTTTTCCAGTTGTGATAAGCCTCTACCTGCTGCGACAGAGTTCCCTGTTGGTTCATCGGATTTTCCTTCTGCGCGACTTCCTGGTATCCCGCTCAGAACGGGGTGCTCACGGGTGATGGATTAATTACCGTTAATACTATCCTGTTATTTCCAAGTTTGTGGCTGAGCCGGAGTGGAGGAAATGGCCAAACTTGCCGATTATTCAATAAAAAAGCTGCAAAATCAGTCACATGACTTTGCAGCTCGGGAATGATGGATTTCGTGGCTAAGTGTTACAAAGTGTATATTTGAGACGGGGTTTACATACCGAGCCCGATGGAGCCAAGGCCTGCGGCCATTTTCATGTGTTCAATCACCACTGAGATCACGTTCAGAATCAGGAAAACGATGATGGGTGACAGGTCCAGGCCGCCCATGGAGGGCATGATATTGCGCACCGGGCGCATGACCGGCTCGGTGATCTGGGCGACCAGCTGGATGGCCGGATGGCCGCTGCCCGGCGCGATCCAACTGACGACCACCACTGCAATCACCGACCAGAAATAGATCTTCACGATCAGGTCCAGTACGTTCAGTACCGCCCACACCAGCAGCGTAATCGGATTTATGGCCGGAATCCCGCCGTTCAGCGCCACCAGGATCAGGAAGAAGGTGATGCCCTGAATGATGACTGCGAGAACCAGCGAAGCTCCATCGAAACCGCCCAGGCCAGGAATAACCCTCTGTAGCGGGCGTAGCGGTGGATTGGTGGCCTTGACCACGAATTGAGTGATGGGATTGTAGAAGTTGGCCCTGGCCAGTTGAAGCAGGAACCGAAGCAGCACAATGGTCAGGTAAAAGGTGGATGCGATGAGCAGGATGGTAATCAGAATATCTGCCAGCATGAAGCCGTGTCTCCGTTATCGGTTACTGTTTGCCTGCCAGTTCTTTGGCCATTTCTTCCGAACGCTTGAAGGCGGCCTTGTACGCTTTGGCCACCAGATCGCGCATACCACCTTCCTCGAACGTGTTGATGGCCTGTTCGGTGGTTCCGCCAGGAGACATCACATTACGCTTGAGCTGGCCGGGATCGTGCTCGCTTCGACCGGCCATTTCCGCGGCTCCCGCCATGGTCTGGATAGCCAGTTCCCTCGCGGTTCCAGCGGCAATGCCAGCCTCAGTGGCCGCTTCCTCAAGCGCCTCAAGCATCAGGAAGAAATAGGCGGGGCCGCTGCCGGAGAGAGCGGTAACCGCGTGCAGCAGGTTTTCGTCCTCAACCCAGAGCGCTGACCCGATGCTTTCGAACACCGATTCCACCATCTTCTTCTGCTTGTCTTTCACTTCTTTGTTGGCAAACAGGCCTGCAGCCCCTTTGCCGACCAGGGACGGTGTATTGGGCATTACCCGCACCATCGGCAGGCCGCCACCAAGCCAACCGTCGAGGGTATCCGCTGTCAGGCCGGCGGCGATGGATACCATCAGTGGGCGAGTGTTCTGGACCACTGGTGCAATGTCGCGACAGACATCGGCCATGACCTGGGGTTTCACCGCCAGAACTACCATGTCAGCCTGCTGGGCGCAGTACCGGTTGTCTGTGGTGACGCTAACGCCGAAGCGCTTGCGGATTGTCTGCAGGTGCGCGTCATCCGGCGCGCTGACCCAGATATTGCCGGCCTTATAGCCGTTATCCAGCATACCGCCAATGATGGCGCTGGCCATGTTGCCGGCGCCAATAAAAGAAATGGTTGGTGATGTGCTCAAGGTTAACTCCCCGGTTGATCGGTTAAACGTCCGGCCCTGATCATAGCAGGAACCGGCCGGTTCAGCTCTTTACTGGGCGTTTGCCGAATAGGGCGGTGCCGACCCGTACCCAGGTGGCGCCTTCCGCAATCGCGACTTCGAGGTCGCCGGACATGCCTATCGACAGTGTGTCGAGTGGGCCGGCGTCGGGATGGTCTGACCGCAGCTGTTTCAGAGTATTGGCAAGTTTCCGGAAACTGGCTCTCAATCCTGCTTCGGGCTGATCCGGATCCGGAATGGCCATGAGGCCTCGCAAGCTAAGGTTCGGCAATTCACCGATTTCGGCCACCAGATCCGGCAGTTCATCCAGAGTGCAGCCGGATTTGCTCTCTTCCTCATTAATATTGACCTGAAGACAGATATTCAATGGCGGCAGCGCAGGATCGCGCTGTTCGCTCAGGCGACGGGCAATCTTGAGGCGGTCGACGCTGTGCACCCATGAAAAGGCGGAGGCCATCTGTCGCGTCTTGTTAGACTGGATTGGCCCGATGAAATGCCAGTCGACGCCCTTGAGATCTGCAAGCGCCTCCATCTTCTCGAGGGCCTCCTGGAGGTAGTTCTCACCGAAGGCCCGCTGCCCGGCAGCGAAGGCTTCCCGCAGGTCTTCCGGTGGTCGGGTTTTGCTGACGGCGAGCAAATGCACAGACTCGGGCGCACGGCCTGCCTGCAATGTTGCTTTTTGTATGCGTCGGGTTACGCTCCCGATGTTGTCTGCTATGCTGCTCATAGTGTGAGAATGCCACGCTCGGTCTGTCACTTGTACGGTGACACGTTACCCGCAGGTCACTGAAATGCCAAGTGAACCGCGCCGGGGCCCCGCCGGGCGGAAGCTACCGGGATAAAAGAAAAAGCCTTCCGAGGATTCCTATGGATATTACTGAACTGCTTGCCTTTTCGGCGAAACAGGGTGCGTCTGACTTGCACCTCTCTGCCGGTTTGCCCCCGATGATTCGTGTTGATGGTGATGTACGACGCATCAACCTGCCGCCCATGGAGCACAAAGAAGTCCACGGGCTCATCTACGACATCATGAATGACAAGCAGCGTAAGGACTACGAGGAATTCCTGGAAACCGACTTCTCCTTCGAAGTTCCGGGCGTCGCCCGTTTCCGTGTTAACGCTTTTAACCAGAACCGTGGCGCAGGCGCCGTGTTCCGGACCATCCCTTCCAAAGTACTGACCATGGAAGATCTGGGTATGGGGCAGGTGTTCAAGGACGTGTCTTCAGTGCCTCGTGGTCTGGTACTGGTGACCGGCCCGACGGGTTCGGGTAAGTCCACCACGCTGGCGGCGATGATCGATTACATCAACGACACCCGCTACGAACACGTTCTCACGATTGAAGACCCCATCGAATTCGTACACGACTCAAAGAAATGCCTGGTGAACCAGCGGGAAGTGCACCGGGATACTTTGGGCTTCAACGAAGCACTGCGGTCAGCCCTGCGGGAAGACCCCGACATCATCCTCGTTGGTGAGCTCCGGGATCTGGAAACCATCCGCCTGGCGCTGACAGCGGCTGAGACCGGCCACCTTGTATTCGGCACCCTGCACACCACCTCCGCGGCCAAAACCATTGACCGTGTGGTCGACGTTTTCCCGGCGGAGGAAAAGTCCATGGTGCGGTCGATGCTGTCTGAATCCCTGCAGGCGGTTATTTCCCAGACCCTGATGAAGAAAATGGGTGGCGGCCGTATTGCCGCGCACGAGATCATGATCGGTACGTCTGCGATCCGGAACCTGATTCGGGAAGACAAGATTGCCCAGATGTACTCGTCGATTCAGACCGGTGGCTCTCTGGGCATGCAGACGCTGGATCAGTGCCTTGAGCGGCTGCTGCAGAAAGGGCTGATTTCCCGCGAAGCTGCGCGGGCTAAGGCGAAGATGCCGGATAACTTCTGACACGGTGCGTTCGGCGCCGAACAATGAAAATTGGGTAGAAAAATGGAATTCGAAAAACTGTTACGGCTGATGGTGGAGAAGGGCGGTTCGGACCTGTTTATTACAGCGGGTGTGCCGCCAAGCATGAAGGTGAACGGGAAAGTTTTGCCGGTCACCAAGAACGCGTTGACGCCGGAGCAGACCAGGGAGTTCGTTTACGGCGCCATGAACGACAAGCAGCGCGCTGAATTCGAGGAAACCCATGAGTGTAACTTCGCTATCAGTGCCCGTGGCATTGGCCGTTTCCGTGTTTCTGCCTTTTTCCAGCGCAACCTGTGCGGGATGGTGCTGCGTCGGATCGAGGTAAAGATCCCGCAAATCGATGATCTGTCGTTGCCGGAGGTAATCAAGGAACTGGCCATGACCAAGCGTGGCCTGATCATGTTCGTGGGCGCTACCGGTACCGGTAAGTCTACGTCCCTGGCGGCCATGCTCGGGCATCGTAACCGCAACAGCCGTGGCCACATCATTTCCATCGAAGACCCGATCGAATTCGTGCACCAGCATCAGGGTTGTATCGTCACGCAGCGCGAGGTGGGTATCGACACCGAGAGCTTTGAAGTGGCCCTGAAGAACACGCTGCGTCAGGCGCCGGACGTTATCCTGATTGGTGAGGTGCGAACCCGGCAGACCATGGAATATTCCGTGCAGTTCGCCGAGACCGGCCACTTGTGTCTGGCGACCCTGCACGCCAACAACGCCAACCAGGCGCTGGACCGGATCATCCAGTTCTTCCCGCCGGAACAGCACAACCAGATCTGGATGGACCTGTCCCTGAACCTCAAGGCGATCGTGGCTCAGCAGCTGGTGCCAACGCCAGATGGCAAGGGCCGTAAGGCGGTTATCGAGGTGCTGATCAATACCCCGCTGGTATCGGACCTGATCCGGAAGGGCGAGGTGCATCGGCTGAAAGAGCTGATGTCCAAATCCAACGAATCCGGTATGCAGACCTTTGATCAGGCGCTTTATCACCTGTATGCGGAGGGTTCGATTACCTACGAGGATGCCCTCGCCCACGCAGACTCTGCCAACGACCTGCGCCTGATGATCAAACTGGGTGCCGACGCCCAGGGAGCCGACAAGCTCTCGTCTTCCGTCGACAAGCTTTCCATTCAGGATGACTGAGTACCGGCTGAGCATAAGACGTTGGTCGTAGAAAGTTAGGGCCCCGAACCGTTAGGGATGGCATTTGAGGCCAGTAAGGGGTGGTGCGTATACTCCGCGCGATTCAATAAGGAGATACCATGCACCACCGTTCCTCAACGCTTGCACGAGCTGTACGTCTTACCATCCTCGCGGCGCTCGCCGCACCTGCCTCTACCCTGGCAGGCGGCTTCTCCCTCAATGAGCAGAGCGCCAGTGCGATGGGCACCGCTAACGCCGGTGCCGCCGCCAACCCCGAAAATGCGACCACGGTTCTTTTTAACCCCGCCGGTATGAGCCAGTTGTCGGGCACAAATATTTCGTTTGGTGCTGCGGTTCTGGATATTGATGCGGAGGCCAAGGAAAGTAGTATCCGGACCTCCAGAAACAATCCCTCGGTGCCTGTAAACCCGGCCAGTAGCGGAGGGGATATTGCAGACCCTGCGGTGCTGCCGAATTTTTATCTAAGTCACGAAATCAACGAGTCGATAGACGTCGGTTTTGGAATCCATGCGCCCTATGGTTTGGCGGCGGATTACGATAACGACTTTGCAGGGCGTTTTTTCGCTGACAAGACAGAGCTCACGGCGATCGCATTCACGCCCTCGGTTTCTCTTAACAATGGCCAGGGCCTGTCAATGGGTGTTGGTTTGAATGTCCTATACGCGGAAGGACGCTTGAGCCGCTACCAGGACATCAGTGCTCAAGTAGGGACAGCGGCGCTTGCGCTTGAGGAGCCTTATGCGGATGCAGAGGGTGACGATGTTGGCATGACGTTCCGTGTTGGCTTTCTTTATGAGTTGACCAGCGCTACTCAGATTGGCCTCACGCTTCAGACGGGTACGGAACTCGAGCTGGAGGGTGACCTTGAAATCTCTGGCATAACCAATCCGTCCAACCCGATGGGGCCGACGCTGTCCGCCTCAGAGAGTATCAAGGTGCCTCTGGCGATTCCTGAGAGCGCGACCCTGGGGCTTCGTCACAGCCTTACCGATAACGTTACTCTTCTGGCTGGAGCAACTTACGCTCGTTGGAGCCGATTCGAGGAGCTTGATATCGTCAGCACCGAAGCTGGTGGTGCCATTAGTGGTGCGCCGCAAGAGGGCGCTGTGATTTCTCATGTTACCGAACAATGGAAAAACAGCTGGCAGATCAACGCTGGTGCTATCTGGCAGGCTTCGCCTGAATGGGCGTTTAAAGCCGGATATGCCTGGGATGAGTCGCCCGTGAATCAGTATGTTACCGCCCGAATTCCCTCCAGTGATCGTCACTGGCTGACTCTCGGTGCCCAATGGGCTGACGCCCAAAGTGGCTGGACGGTCGACGTAGCGGTTGGAACGCTCTTGTTCACGGACGATCCACGAGTCAACGATCGGAATTACCAGCATGAAAACCCGAGCGAGATCGCGCAACTGGCGCCTGGTGTTGAGGATCCAAGCCTTTACGCTGCTGAGTACGATCTGAGCGCCTGGAGCGCTGCGTTCGAAGTAAGCAAGTCCTTCTAAAATCCGGAGAATCTGGCCGGCTGAAGGCCGGTCAGCCAACCACCTGGCCACGGTAGATGACTTTTTTCTTCCGTGGCGGGTCGATCTGTCCCTCCTCGTCCTGTTCCGCTGATGCGGGCGGAGCATCGGCAATGACCTGGCCTCTGTAGTTGCGCTTGAGGCCGTCATCTTCTTCCTCGGGCTCAATATTGAGCTGCGGAACCCGTTCTTTGAGGGTTTCCCAGACACGAGTCAGCTGACTGGAGCGGGTTTTCCGCGCGTAATCGGCCAGTTGTTGTTCCAGATGCTCTTCCGTGAGGTGCAGTTTGACGCCGAATTCCGTGTGAATCAGGCGGCGGCACTGGTGAACCAGTTTCAGCACGCTGGGGTCCAGCAGCCAGCTACGTTCAGATGCCAGAGAAGTCATGGTATGAGCCTCGGAGATGGGTGTCACAACATGGCGCAGCCCGGAGTGTCTGATGGGGCGGCGCCGACTCTGGAATCGTAGCGAATATCGTGCCGTAAAGGCGATAGAATCGGCCGGCCTTGGCGCCTCCGCGGCCTGGCGGCAAGCCGCGAAAGCTGAGGGCAGGTTCAGTGTTTGCAAGTATGAGCGTTTTCGGTGCGTGCAAGGGCGTCCATGCCCTGTTTTGGGGAGCGTCAGTGTGCCTCATCCCAGTTGTCGCCGACGCCGGCTTCCACCAGCAGGGGAACGTCCAGCTCGGCCGCTGCCGACATACGCTTCTCAAGTCCTGATCGGATCTTGTCGAGTGCCGATTCTTTGACCTCAAGAATCAGTTCATCGTGCACCTGCATGGTCATGCGAGCTTCATCGGCGTGCTCTTTGAGCAGCCAGTTCTCTACATCCACCATCGCCCGCTTGATGATATCCGCGGCAGTACCCTGCATCGGGGCGTTGATAGCGGTTCGCTCCGCAGCCTGCTGCAGCTGTTTGTTGCGGGCGTTTATCTCTGGCAGGTACAGGCGCCGGCCGAAGAGTGTCTCCACAAAACCGTCGTCATGGGCCTGTTTGCGGATGTTGTCCATGTATTTAAGAACGCCGGGATAGCGTTCGAAATAACGATCGATGTATTCCTGGGCGAGTTTGCGCTCAACGTCCAGTTGCCGGGAAAGGCCAAAGGCGGACATGCCGTAGATCAGGCCGAAGTTGATGGCCTTGGCGCTCCGACGCTGGTCTGAGGACACATCGTCAAGGCTGACCCCGAATACTTCCGATGCCGTTGCCTTGTGAATGTCTTCGCCCTTCTCAAACGCTTTGAGCAGTCCTTTGTCTCCCGAGAGATGGGCCATGATCCGAAGCTCGATCTGAGAGTAGTCGGCAGCGACGAGCTTGTATCCCTCGGGCGCAATAAAGGCCTGCCGTATACGGCGTCCCTGTTCGCTCCTGATGGGGATATTCTGCAGGTTGGGTTCCGACGAGGACAGTCGACCGGTAGCAGTGACAGCTTGATGGTAGGACGTGTGTACCCGGCCGGTACGATGGTGAATCAGCTCCGGCAGCGTGTCGGTGTAGGTCGACTTCAGCTTGCTCAGGCTTCGGTGCTCAAGAATCAGACGCGGCAGTTCGTGTTCGTGGGCCAGTTCCTGAAGCACCGGCTCCGCTGTTGACGGCGCGCCCTTTGGGGTTTTCTTGATGACCGGCAGCCCCATCTTGTCGTAGAAGATCGCCTGCAGCTGCTTGGTGGAGCCCAGGTTGAAGGTTTCCCCGGCCACTTCATGGGCCTCTTTTTCCAGCTCCGCCATGCGCTCCGCCAGTTCCTGGCTGTGCTGGCGCAGAGTACTCGCGCTGATGAGGGTGCCACGCTGCTCCATTCGCGACAGTACCGGCACCAGGGGTAAATCGATATCTTCGTACACAGCGGCCAGTTTTCCGGTCTCTTTCAGCTTCGGTCGCAGGGTCTGATGCAGGCGCAGGGTAATGTCCGCATCTTCGGCGGCGTAGGGCGCCGCTTTTTCAAGGTCAATCTGGTTGAAAGTGAGCTGTTTCGCGCCTTTCCCCGCAATGGACTCGAAGCTGGTGGTCTTCTCGCCGAGGTAGTACATGGCGAGGCTGTCCATATCGTGCCGCGTGGCCACAGAGTTCAGAACGTAGGATTCCAGCATGGTGTCTTCGGCAATGCCCTCCAGAGTAATGCCGTGGTTGGCCAGTACGTTTTTGTCGTACTTCAGATTCTGGCCGACCTTTGCCAGGTCGGGGTTCTCCAGCAGTGGTTTAAGCTGGTCCAGCACCTGATCACGGTCCAGCTGCTCGGGCGCGCCCATATAGTCGTGCCCCAGCGGGACATAGGCGGCTTCGCCCGGCTTTACGGCAAAGGAGACACCGACGATTTCGGCGTCCATGTAGCGAAGGCTGGTGGTCTCTGTGTCGAAGGCAAACAGCTCCGCCGCCCCAAGGCGCTCCAGCCACTGATCCAGTTCTTTCTGGTCGGTGATGATGCTGTAGTCCTTTTCGCCGGTTTCCGGTTTGGGGTTTTCATCGCCGGCTCTGGCATTGCTGGAAGAGGAACTTTCGTCCTCTTCGAGTTCGGCGATCCAGCTTCGGAATTCATACTCCCTGAACAGCTCAAGCAATTGCTGGTCGTCCTGCTCCCGGAGTTTCAGGTCTTCCAGGCCAAAATCCAGTTCCACGTCGGTGCGGATGGTCGCCAGTTCACGGCTCAGGGGCAGGGTCTCCGTTGCGTCCCGCAGGTATTCACCGATCTTGCCTTTGATCTCGTCGGCGTGTTCGATGACGTTGTCCAGGTTGTCGTAGCTCTGAAGCCATTTGACCGCGGTTTTCGGTCCGCACTTGTTGACGCCGGGGATGTTGTCCACCTTATCGCCCACCAGGGCCAGGTAATCGACAATCTGCTCCGGAGTAACGCCGAATTTCTCCACCACGCCGTCCCGGTCCATCCGGGTCTCGGTCATGGTGTTAATCAACGTAACGTGATCGCTGACCAGCTGCGCCATGTCCTTGTCGCCGGTGGAGACCACCACATCGATGCCTTTGCTGGTTGCTTCGTTGGCAAGGGTGCCGATCACGTCGTCGGCCTCAACACCTGTCACCGTTAGCAGCGGCAGCCCCATGGCCTTTACGATCTCGTGAATAGGCTCGATCTGGCAGGCGAGATCCTCCGGCATGGGAGGTCGGTTGGCCTTGTACTCTTCATAGAGATCGTGCCGGAAGGTTTTGCCCTTGGCGTCGAACACCACCACCATCTTGGAGCCGGGAAAATCCTGCTCCAGGCGGCGGAGCATGCTGATCACGCCTTTAATGGCTCCGGTCGGATGATCCTTGCTTGTGGTGAGTGGTGGAAGTGCATGATAAGCACGGAAAAGATAGGACGATCCGTCCACAAGAACCACAGGTGGTGTGTTTTTGCTGGTCATGTCAAAACAGGTCCGGAATCTGATTGAAGCGTGGGTTGGCTTATGCAACTCTGTACTGAAATCGATGGACGAAAGGGTATCACGAAAATGAAACGAATCGCCTGCCCGGCTTTGTTGCTCGCCTGTCTGCCTTTGGCTGCTCTGGCCCAGGAAGAAGGCGCTCTGGATGAGACGCCGGTGACAACTCCCGACGAGCCAGTGGTGATCTCGGATTACCAGCCTGCAAGCCAGGGCCCCGAGATTGTTATTCGCCCGGGTGAGCAGGAAGTGTTCTATGAATACCGGGTCAACGGACAGCTGATGGAAATCAAGGTTGTACCGGAAGTCGGACCGGAGTATTACCTGGTGCCGGCGGATGGCGGCGGCTGGATCCGGGAAACCGAGTCCGACATGTTGGTGCCTAGCTGGGTGATTTTCCGCTGGTAAACCTCAGTCAGATCAGATCGACGTTGACCGGCGTTGAGCGCCGGCTCTCCAACCCCTGAATATCCACGGTGGTGATGGCGAACTCGTAAGCGCCTGGCGCCATCTCCGCCAGAGAGAGTCTTGTGGTTGCAGGACTCTCAATGCGGATAACCTTGAAGTTGTCCTGGTGTCTGAACCGATAGTAGACCCTGAATTCCGCAATCTCTCCAAGTGCCAGTGACGAGCCGTCCTCACGGGTCAGTGGAGCTGTCCATGTCAACTCCTTCGGCTCAGTGGCTGTATATCCGGTTTCCCGAGTCTGCCCAAGTGTGGTCATGAGCCCATCGGTCGCCTTGTTCAGCCGCGAATCTGCGATTTCACTGGCCCTGTCAGAGCTGGTGCTGACGGCGCGGGAATCTTCCTGGCAGGCAGCAAGGAGGAAAGAGGCGGCAATCACTGGAAACAGAAATATGGAGAAATGCGGTTGTCGGGTTTTGCTGGTGGTCATGGTTACTCGCATACGGGCCTGATCAAGGCCTTTGTTGATTAAACGTATGGAGCCTGAATAAAACGGGGAGACGGGCTTCTTTGACAGCTCGGCATTATGCCAGCCGGGTTTTCAGGATCAAGTAAATAATCCGTAAAAGCCCTTATTCGTTCACTTCCTGCTTTTAGTATGAACATTCTAATTTTAGAGCGTAACTTGAGTTGTGAGATTGAAGTAAGGCCCTCGTTGCACTGGTTTCGACAGGGCCTTGGAACTTTCAGGAAACCAAGGGGATTTATCATGGGTAAACTCAAGTCTTATCAGGAACAGCTCCAGGAAATCGTGGACAAGGGTATCAACGCCGCTGAAGAGCAGCAGAAGAAGCTGGCTTCCAAGCCGTTCGATTACGCCGAGAAGCTCGAGTCTGAAGCGCGCGAGTACAGCGTGAAGACCCTGCGCAAGCGTTACAACGGCTACAGCGACAGCCTGTTCGATCAGCTGCGCAACCTGAACAGCCGTTTTGGCAGCTTTGCTGGTGACCTGGTCGCCAGGCTGGAAAAAGAAGCAGCCGAAGGCGCTGATGCAGTTGCAGAAGCCGCGGAAGACGTGTCTGACGCTGCGAAGGATGCGAAAAAAACGGTTGAGCCGAAGAAGACGGCTGCACGCAAGACCACTGCGCGCAAGACCACTTCCACTGCCAAGAAGAGCACTGCATCCGCCTGAATTGTGGATAGCACCTCATCGGTAGGTGAGTGAAATGAAAAAGCCACCGGCTAACACCGGTGGCTTTTTTTTGGTCTCGGAAATTTCAGTGCAGAATCAGTTGTCGGCCTTGGTGTGATCCAGTGGCAGAGTTCGTGCCTCGCCGGTAACTTCTTCCAGGCGTTCGATGTCGTCCTCAAAAGCCTTTCGTAGTTCGTCGATTTCCTGGGTCTGTGAGGCAATTTCCCGCTCAATGTCGCGAATCTGGGCCTCCAGCCGCCGGATCTTCTCCAGCGTGCCCTCGGGAATCTCGCGACCGGCCCGCTCCATGTTGGCGGCCCGACTCTGTTCGTTATCCAGCTGGCTCGATATCACCGATATATTGCCGCGCTTGAGCTGGATAAGACCCTCGAGCTCGCGGATTTTCCGGTGCATGGCTTTCACGGCCTGATCCGGATGGCTGAAGCGTTTCAGCAGCGCGCGGTCTTGCTCGCGCTGTTCTGCGAGTTCCTTCTGGCGCTGCTTTTCCGCTTCCCGGGCAGCAATTTCTTCTTCGGTTGGTGCCGGTGGAATGGTTTCGATCACGCGGCCATTGTTGCTCAGGATGTCATAGCCCCGCTTGGTGGCTTCCTGGGGGATGGTGCTGCTGATTACGATCTGGCCGTTCTCATCCGTGTAACGGTACATATTGGCAGCCGCCTGGGCAGAAACCCCCAGGGCAAGCGCCAGCGCCGTTGTTTTAACAGACAGTGCGGTCAGACGATTGGCCATCAATCAGACTCCGTAACGATCCCGATAACTGGCTACCTTTTCGGCATGCCCGGCAAACTCCGGGTTGGCTTTAAGATAGTCCAAAACCTGCTCGAGACGAATAATGCTCACCACTGGAATGCCGAATTCCTTTTCCACTTCCTGGATGGCAGACAGTTCGCCGTTGCCTTTTTCCTGGCGATCCAGAGCAATCAGCACGCCTGCAGGTTCAGCCCCGGCGGCCCGGATGATATCGATGGATTCCCGGATCGCGGTACCGGCGGTGATCACATCATCGACAATCAGTACTTTGCCCTGCAACGGTGCGCCAACAATGTTGCCGCCCTCACCATGATCTTTCTTTTCCTTACGATTAAACGCAAAGGGTTTGCTGTTACCGTCTGTAGCCAACGCCATTGCTGTGACGGTGGCCAACGGAATGCCCTTATAGGCAGGGCCGAAAATAATGTCATAATCCAGGCCGCTGCGCGCGATCGCGGCGGCATAGGCCTTGCTTAACTGAAGCAGGTCGTCCCCGGTATTGAAAAGTCCAGCATTGAAGAAGTAGGGGCTGGTTCGGCCCGACTTGAGCGTGAACTCACCAAAGCGTAGTACATTCCGGCGGATGGCAAATTCGATAAATTTTTGCTGATAGTCGTGCATGACAAGGCTTCTGGCGGGTGTTGATCTTTAATTAGCTCGTAAAAACGGTATCATACACACAAACCGAATCAGGGAACACGTATGCGGGTAGTATCAATCAGCGTCAATGGCCTCGCCCAGGCTGTTGAAAAAGGTTTTTTCGACTGGCTGGCGGAGCAGGACGCTGACGTGGTCTGCGTCCAGGACCATCGCATGCGGGCCTACGAGATTGAGGACTATAACCTGATTCCGGAAGGTTACGAGGCCTACTTTATTGATGGCGAAAAGAATGAAGATGGCGGTGTCGGCATATACACCCGTCATTTCCCGAAGGCCATCATGTATGGATTTGCCAACGAACAGGCCGATCGGGAAGGCCGGTTCATTCAGGCCGATTTTGACAAGGTCTCGGTTGCCTGCGTCCTGGCGCCCTGTGCGCTGGGTCGTGAGGACGAGCTGATTGGCGAGGACGACCTGACGGTTCTCGACCACAAGGACGAATTCATGGAGTCCTTCGGTCTGCACATGCAAAAGACCCTTCGTAAGCGCCGTCAGTTCATTTTCTGCGCCAACCTGCAGACTGCTCATCACGTAACCGACGCCAGCCCGCTGTACCACAAACTGGATTTCTCCGGTTTCCTGCCCCACGAGCGTGCCTGGCTGGATCGTCTGTTCGATGAGATGGGCTGCGTTGACGGCTTCCGGGAGATCAACAAGCAGAGCAGCCAGTTCACCTGGTGGCCCGAGCAGGCCGAGGGCTCCCGCAAGAATGCCGGCATCCGGGTGGATTACCAGCTGCTGACACCGGGGATCCGCAAGACCATCGAAGATGGCTGGATCGACGACTCAACCCGCTTCTCTGATCACGCCCCGGTGATCATGGATTACGACATCGAAATCGGCTTCTGAGGCGAGATCTTACCGGAATAGTAGCGGGTTTGGAGGGGGAAGCCTTTCCGGGACCGTCTCCGGCCAGGGAAGGCCGGAGTCGAGCGCACATGGATGTGTTTGTAGCGTGTCCCGGAAAGGCTTCCCCCTCCGGACACGCGGGCGCCAGACTCAAATTCAGCCTTCCAGCGCCGCCTTCTGAATCTCAAACAACTGCTCAATACCCTGTTTGGCCAGAGTCAGCATGCTGTCCAATTCTGACTGGTCGAACGGAGCTCCTTCCGCTGTTCCCTGGATTTCAATGAAGCCGCCCTGGTCGGTCATGATGACGTTCATGTCGGTTTCGGCTTCGGAGTCTTCCGGGTAGTCCAGATCTACCACTGGGGTGCCTTTGTAAACACCGACTGAAAGCGCGGCGACCATCTGCTTGAGCGGAGATTTCTTGAGGCGCTTGTCAGCAACCAGGTGGTTCAGGGCATCAACCAGTGCCACGCAGCCGCCGGTGATGGCTGCGGTGCGGGTGCCGCCATCGGCCTGGATGACATCGCAGTCAATGGTGATGGAGTGTTCACCGAGAGCGGTCAGATCCACCGCTGCACGCAGGGAGCGGCCAATCAGGCGCTGGATTTCGACGGTCCGGCCACCCTGCTTGCCGCGGGCAGCTTCACGGCCCATTCGGCTGCCGGTAGAGCGGGGCAGCATGCCATATTCGGCGGTGATCCAGCCCTTGCCTTCACCCCTCAGAAACGGAGGGACCTTGTTTTCGACGGAGGCAGTGCAGATGACTTTTGTGTCCCCGAATTCCACCAGCACAGAGCCTTCGGCGTGACGGGTGTAGTTGCGGGTGATTCGAACATCTCTGGGTTGTTCGGGCGTTCTGCCGCTTGGACGCATAGTGTTTCCTGAAGTCAGTTTTGAATGTCCGGGAGCGAGTCCCGGGCGAACGTTTGTCGAAAAGGCCGGTCAGTATATCACGTTGGGGTTGGCCTTTTGTCCGGTTCGCCGTTGCTGTTAAGAGCCTGTTAAACTTCATCGATACAACTTTATCGAAGCGGAGCTGACATGATCCGAAGTATGACTGCATTTGCCCGCAAGGACGTCCAGGGAGACTGGGGAACGTTGACCTGTGAAATCCGGACTGTGAATCACCGGTATCTCGAACCCTCCTTCCGCCTGCCGGAAGCGTTCCGTGAGCTGGAGAACCGGTTCCGGGAGGAACTGAGAAAGCAGTTGAAGCGGGGCAAGGTGGATGTCTCCATGCGCTTGCAGTCGGCAGAGAAAGGCTCGCAAAGTTTCGAGATCAGCGAAGACATGGCCCAGGCGGTGAATGAGGCGGCCAACCACATCAACCGGATTCTGGATAATCCGGCCCACATCAATGCCCTGGACATACTCAGATGGCCGGGCGTGCTGTCAGTGCCGGAACAGGATTATAGCCCTGCAAAAGAGGCTGCCGTCGGACTGTTCGAGCAAACCGTGGCCGAACTTGCATCGGTGCGCGAGCGGGAGGGGGAGCGCCTGCGGCCATTGTTCGAAGATCGCCTGAAAACCATGGGTGACCTCGTTGCCGACGTCCGTAGGCGTATGCCGGAATTGCTCGAGGCGCAGGAGAAAGCGCTGCGAGATCGGTTCGAAAAAGCCAAAGTGGAACTGGATGCCGAGCGGGTTGCCCAAGAGATGGTGATGCTGGCTCAGAAAAGCGATGTGGCCGAGGAGCTGGACCGGCTGGATGCCCATATCGGTGAGGTGTCCGATACTCTGAAAAGCGAAGATGCCATTGGTCGGCGGCTGGATTTTCTCATGCAGGAGCTCAATCGAGAGGCCAACACCCTGAGCAGCAAGAGCATTGATGCCGGCGTTACCCGTACTGCAGTGGATCTCAAGGTTCTGATCGAGCAGATGCGAGAGCAGGTGCAGAATCTGGAATAAGCCGGAGCTCTACGCCGGTGGTCAATTCAGTGTGAGGTCGCTCAGTTCCGCCGGCAGTTCGAACGTCATCTTGCGCTTGTTCAGGGGGCAGTCGAATTCCAGGAAAAAGGCGAGAAGCTGCAAGGGTGCGCCGGCCGGTCGCCCGTAAAGGCGATCACCGATGATCGGATGGCCGAGGCCCGCCAGATGCCGGCGAATCTGGTGTTTTCGTCCGGTTTCGATACTGACTTCCAACAGCGAAGTTTCCCCGGTTTCGTCCAGCTCGAGCGTTGATATACGGCTGACGGCCGCCTTGCCCTCGACGGGCGCATCAACGAGCTGCTCCCGAGCGTCCATAAGGCCGGCCACTCGCGCCTTGTAGTGTTTGGTCATGGTCCGCCCCGAAAAACACTGGGAAAGGGCGCCGGCCGCTTTCGAATCATGGGCGATCAGCATCAGCCCGGCAGCGTCGGCGTCGAGCCTGTGGATCAGGTGGCATGGTTGCTCAAGCTGGATTTCGGCCAGGCGAAGCAAGCTGCAATGGTCGCCCCACTGGGAGCCCTGGGCCAGTAGCCCATGAGGTTTGAACCAGACGGTGTAGCGCCCCGCATTCTCCAGGAGAATCGGCTTTTCCGGTTTCCTCTCAAGCACCTTCTCGTCGTAGTAAAGCTGTAGTCGGATACCCGGTTTCAGCTCCTTTGTGGCACGGCGTAGCCGAAGGCGTTTGCCTTTGTGAGTCCACCAGCAGGCGCCTTTGGTCATGGCGTCCTTGATTTTCTGACGCGAAAGCCCGGGGGCCGCCTCGCTCAGGGCGTCGATGGCTTTGCCGGGCTGCTTCACGGTGATGTCGATGGTGGTTCGCATGGGTTCTTGCGGTCGCTGAACAGTGGATAGGCAAATGGTATCAGCTGACGCCCTTGTGGGGTGCGGTGTTTTGCCAAAGTCCGTATAATTTCGTGCTTTACTGGCCGGAATACGCGGCCGCCGTGTCCAGGTTTGGAGTTCTCGGGTTATGAGTCAGGCAGTTGAGCAGGGTACTCTGTACGTTATCTCCGCGCCATCCGGTGCCGGCAAGACCAGCCTTGTGGCGGAAATGCTCCGCAATGACGAGAAGCTCGGTGTTTCCGTCTCGCACACGACCCGCTCCATGCGGGAGGGCGAACAGAACGGGGTGAACTATCACTTTGTCAGCCGGACCGTGTTCGAGGCGATGATTGGCGAGGGCGACTTTCTGGAGCACGCCGATGTCTTCGGCAATTACTACGGCACTTCCCAGGCATGGGTTCGGGAAACTCTGGCAACAGGCCAGGATGTGATCCTGGAGATCGACTGGCAGGGTGCTGCACAGGTGCGACGGCTTATTCCCGAGTGTGTCAGTATTTTCATCGTGCCACCGTCGCCGGAAGTGCTGCGCGAGCGACTGGTCGGGCGTGGTACCGATGCGCCGGAGGTCGTGGAGCGGCGCCTGGCCGAGGCTGAGGAAGAGTGCCGTCACGCAGTGGAGTTCGACTTTCTGGTGGTCAATGACGACTTCGAAGCCGCCCTCGGAGATCTGCTCGCGATTGTCCGGGCCCAGCGCCTTCGCATGGAAGTGCAGCAGCCAAGGCATCGAGCGTTGCTGGCGGGATTGTCCGGCCCGGCGTGATACGGGGTTTTCCTGTATACAAATTGAACCGGCCACAGTAAACTGTGCGGTCTGCTGAAACAGTCATTTTATGAGTCGGGGAAGTTATGGCACGAGTTACCGTTGAAGATTGTCTGGAAAACGTTGATAACCGCTTCCAGCTGGTAATGCTGGCAACCAAGCGTGCCCGTCAGCTCGCCACCAAGGGTGCCGAGCCGATGGTGGCTGAAGAAAATGATAAGCCCACGGTTATCGCTCTGCGCGAAATTGCCGAAGGCAAGATTACTCGTGATCTCCTCAAGGAAGAAGACGACGAGTGATCCAGCTGCGGACCCGGGTATATAAGTATCTGTCCGCAAGCGAGAAGCATTGAAATCTGTCCCCGCGGTTTTATAGTGTAGCTATAGAACGTTGCTGGAAGGACTCTGGAAGGACCCGGATGCGTGCATTCGGGTTTTTTTGTCCCTGAATTTCATGAAGTCGTGGAGGCGCGGTGTCGGCAGAGGCTACGGTTGAAGGGCTGGCTCGAGAGCTAAGTTCCTATCTGGATACCACTCGCATCAATCAGGTGCGACGCGCCTATTATTATGCCGAGCAGGCCCACGAGGGCCAGATGCGTAAAAGCGGCGACCGGTACATCACTCACCCCCTGGCTGTCGCCCATATTCTCGCCGATCTCCGTCTGGACCATCAGAGCCTGATGGCGGCGATGCTTCACGATGTGATCGAAGACACCGGCATTCCCAAGGATGCGCTGGCGGAGCAGTTCGGTGACGATGTTGCGGAACTGGTGGATGGCGTCAGCAAGCTTACCCAGATCGAATTCCGGTCCCGGGCGGAAGCCCAGGCTGAAAACTTCCAGAAGATGACTCTGGCCATGGCCAGAGATATTCGGGTAATCCTGGTGAAGCTGGCGGACCGCCTTCACAATATGCGCACCCTGGGCCCCATGCCCTATGAGAAGCGCCAGCGCATTGCCACCGAGACCCTCGATATCTACGCCCCCATAGCGAACCGCCTGGGTATGCATTCGATCTGCACCGAGCTCGAGGATCTGGGGTTTACCTCGCTGTATCCGATGCGTTCGAAATACATTTCAAAAGCGGTGGACAAGCTCAGGGGCAGCCACCGCGAAATCATCGAGGATATTCGTGGCAAATTGCAGGAGAAGCTTGAAGAGCGCGGCCTGCCGGGGCGGATTCTGGGCCGGGAAAAACACCTGAACAGCATCTACAACAAGATGAAGTTCAAGCAGAAATCCTTCCATGAAATCATGGACGTTTACGCGTTCCGGATCATCACCGATACCGAAGACGACTGCTACCGGATCCTTGGTGCCGTACACAGCCTCTACAAACCCCTTCCGGGCCGCTTCAAGGATTACATAGCCATGCCCAAGGCCAATGGCTACCAGTCCATCCACACCACTCTGTTCGGGATGCACGTGAACATCGAGATCCAGATCCGCACCGAGGAGATGGAGCATATCGCCAATAACGGGATTGCGGCGCACTGGATGTACAAGAATGAACCCAGCAGCGTGACCAGCGCCAACCAGGCCCGGGTCGACCGCTGGGTGAAGGGGCTGATGGAAATGCGGGAACGGGCCGATGACTCTATGGAGTTTATCGAGCATGTAAAGGTAGACCTGTTCCCGGACGAGATATACGTTTTCACCCCGAAAGGCCGCATCATGGAGTTGCCAAGCGGGGCGACGCCGGTGGACTTTGCCTATGCCATCCACACGGACATCGGCAACGCCACCGTAGCCTGTCGAATCAACCGCAACCTGGGTTCCCTCAGCCAGCCTCTGCAGAGTGGCCAGACCGTGGAAATCATCACTGCGCCCGGCGCCCGCCCCAACCCGGCCTGGCTCAGTTTCGTGGTGACCGGCAAGGCCCGGAGCAGTATCCGGCACGTGCTCAAGAGCCAGAAGCGTGCGGAATCGCTGGAGCTCGGTCGCACCCTGCTGAAGAAATCCCTGAAGGGGTTTGGTGCGAAACTGTCCGAAATCAGCGACGCCCAGAAGCAAGCCGTGGTGAACCACAATCAGGTGAACAGTTTTGATGATCTGATCAGTGACATCGGGCTCGGCAACCGGATGGCCTATCTGGTGGCTCGTCAGCTTGCGAGCGGCTCAGAGGTTGCCGAAGCCATTGAGGCTCCCAGGGATATCGAGGGTGGCAATCATAGCCCGGTGACCATTCGGGGCACGGAAGGCCTTCTGGTCCGGTTCGCCAGCTGTTGCAAGCCGATTCCGGGAGACCCGGTGGTTGGGGTGATGGATTCCGGCAAAGGTATGGTGATTCATTCCGATACCTGCTCCCGGTTGCCCGAGGACGATGAGGGGCGGGCTCGCCTCACGCATCTTAAATGGGCCAAGGACATTACCGACGAATTTTCCGTGGAGCTCCGGGTAGAGCTGGAGCGCCAGCGCGGTGTGATTGCCGAGATGGCCAATGCGGTTGCCATGGCGGACGGCAACATCGAGCGCATTAACGTGGAAGAGCAGAACGCCCGCTTTGGCGTTGTCAGTCTCGTGGTACACGTTAATGGTCGCCGGCACCTGGCCCGGGTGATGCGCCGGATCCGCAACATTCGTGCGATTACCCACATCAGCCGTGTGCGGCACTGACCCCGACCAAAGCCCGGTTGACAGGCGCGCCACGCAAGGGCGAGGATTGGCGTTTTGGAAGAGAGGAAACCAAGGGTCATGACCAACAAATCCGTAATTCAGACCGAGAATGCGCCCCAGGCGATCGGCACATACTCCCAGGCGGTAAAGGCAGGGGATACCGTGTACCTGTCTGGCCAGATTCCGCTGGTGCCGGAAACCATGGAAGTGGTCGCCGGCGATTTCTCTGCCAAGACCCGGCAGGTATTCGATAACCTCAAGGCCGTTTGCGAGGCCGCCGGTGGCGAGCTGAAGGACATTGTGAAACTGAACATCTACATGACAGACCTGGCCAATTTCGCCACGGTCAACGAGATCATGGCCACCTATTTCCAGGAACCGTATCCGGCCCGAGCGGCGGTAGGTGTCGCGGCGCTGCCCAAGGGAGTGCCCATTGAAATGGAAGCGGTGATGGTGCTCAGCTAAGACCTGAAAACACCTGAATTGAGAAAAGGCGGCCTTGGCCGCCTTTTTTAATGCCGAAGGCTCATCCCTGGTCAATCATGGCGCGGTAGCCGGCACGGAAATCCGGGTAGCGGAACTGGAAGCCGGTGCCCAGCAGTCGCTTGTTGCTGCAGCGTTTGCTCCCGGCCCGGCCACCTTTCCGGGCATCAGGCTGCGGATCGGCGCAGGGCGTTTGCTGCCGCACCCAATCTACTACCTCATCAAGTCTTACCGGCTCGCAATCGCTGGCAAGGTAGCAGGTCTCCAGTGACGCTCCCGAAAGTGCCAGCTTCACAAGGTGGGCAGCCGCCTCCGCTGCATCCTCCTCGTGAATCCGGTTACTGAACGGTGCTGGCTTCGCCGGATTCATGCGCCCCTCCTGTACCTCCTCGAGAAAACGACGCCGTGAAGGCCCGTAAATGCCGCTGTATCGAATGATTGTCGCCGGATGGCCGCTTTCCAATGCGGTCTGTTCACCGGCCAGGACCTGCTCGCCGCTGAACCGGGCCGGTTCTGTGGGGCTGGATTCATCTACCCAGCTGTCGTCATCCTGTGAATAGACACTGCTGCTGCTCACAAAGAAAAGGTGCTTCAGAGACTGACTGCCGACGGCCGCCAACAAATTTTCCAGGCCAGTCACATAGGCATCGCGATAGCCCTGCTGGTCGTAGCTGGAGGGCGTCAGGCAATAGAGGATGATATCGAGATCAGCTGGAAGTTTGCGGGCCAGGGTCTCAGGCCTGGTCAGATCGGCGCCAATGCCGTGAACGCCCTCGGGAACAAGCCCGGGATTTCGCCGCAGGCCAAACACGGTGGCCGAGGTTGTCAGCCGGCTGGCAATGGCGCCACCGAGTTTGCCGCAACCGGCAACGAGAATTCGGGGCGTCTTACGACTTTCAGTGATTGCCATAGACAATTTCAATCCTTATGCTTTACCTCATAAATTCGTGAAACTTCGACCCGCATCTATCTGACCGGAGCTCACCATGACTCTCACCGAGTTACGATACGTCGTTACGCTGGCCCGCGAAAGGCATTTTGGCCGGGCTGCAGAGCGTTGCCATGTCAGCCAGCCAACGCTCAGTGTTGCTGTGAAAAAGCTGGAAGACGAGCTCGGTATCCCTCTGTTCGAGCGAAGCAAAAGCAGCATCCGCGTGACCGAAACCGGTCTGCGCATTATCGAGCAGGCCCAGCGGGTGCTCGATCAGGTCGGCCTGATCAAAGACATGGCTCAGGATGGCAAGAACCAGCTCAATTCGCCTCTGAAGGTCGGTGCGATCTACACCATCGGTCCCTATCTGTTCCCGCACCTGCTCCCCGAATTGAGGCGGGCGGCCCCGGAAATGCCGCTCTATATCGAAGAGAACTATACCGCCAACCTGAGGCAGAAACTCCGGCAGTCCGAGCTCGATGCCATTATTATTGCCCTGCCGTTCGAGGAGCCGGAAGTGGTTACCCTGCCGCTCTATGACGAACCGTTCGTTGTGTTGCTGCCCGCGGGACATCCGCTGGCCAGCAAGGAGCAGTTGACTGCCGACGAGTTGGCCAAGGAGCAATTGCTATTGCTCGGGCCCGGCCACTGTTTCCGGGATCAGGTTCTGGAATCCTGCCCACCCCTGGTAGAAGCCGTAACCCACCGGGCAAACAACGGTTCACCGGCGCTGGTGACCGAAGGCAGTTCCCTGGAAACCATTCGCCATATGGTCGCTTCCGGCCTGGGCATCACAGTTTTACCACTCTCGGCGGCCACCGCCATGCAGTACCACGAGGACATTCTGGCCGTTCGACCGTTTGCGTCCCCGGTGCCGTTCCGCACAGTGGCTCTGGCCTGGCGGGTTACGTTCCCGCGGCCCAAGGCTATTGATGTGCTCTCCCTGGCTGCCAGCCAGTGCCGGGTAATCGAAAAGGCGAAAACAGACACACCGGTTGTGGCCGAAAGCGCCTGAGCCTGACTATGACGTCACTGGATGACATACCGGTCACCCAGCTCAAGGGCGTAGGAAACGCCCTGGCAGAAAAGCTCGCCAAGCTGGGTATTACCTCCCTGCAGGACCTGCTGTTTCACCTGCCTCACCGATACGAAGACAGAACCCGGGTAATACCCATGGGAAGTCTTCGCATCGGTGATGTGGCCGTGGTGGAAGGGGAGGTTATGAAAGCGGACCTGATCATGGGTCGCAGACGCAGTTTGCAAGTAACTCTCCGGGATAACAGCGGGTTTCTGGTGATGCGCTTTTTTCATTTCAACGCGGCCCAGAAAAACCAGTTGAGCGAGGGCGCCAGGGTTCGCTGCTTCGGCGAAGTCCGGCCCGGGCGCGCAGGTTATGAGTTCTACCACCCGGAGTACCAGATCAATCCGCCGCCCATGCCAGCGGAAGGTGATGCGACCCTGACCCCGGTTTACCCGCTGACAGAGGGCATCCAGCAGCCTCGCGTCCGCTCGCTCTGCCAGCAGGCTCTGGGCTATCTTGACCGGTTCCCGATCCGTGACTGGTTGCCCGGGAACCTGCTGGCCGAGTATCAGCTGCCCGGAATCACCGAAGCCGTCCAGCTGGTGCATTCCCCGCCAGCCAGCGCGCCGGTCAACCTGCTTATGGAAGGACGCCATCCGGCGCAACAGCGCCTGGTGATGGAAGAACTGCTGGCCCATCAGCTGAGCTTGCTCCAAGTGCGTGAACAGATTCAGGCTCGTGAAGCGCTCCCGCTCCTGCCCACGGGGGATTTGCCCGAGCGTTTCCTGGATTCCCTGCCCTTTGCACTCACCGGTGCCCAGCGCCATGTGCTGGCCGACATCCGTCAGGACCTGAGCCAGCCACTGCCGATGCTCCGGCTTGTTCAGGGCGATGTTGGCTCGGGCAAGACCGTCGTCGCGGCATTGGCGGCGTTGCAGGCTATTGGCGCCGGTGCACAAGTAGCCCTGATGGCGCCCACCGAAATCCTTGCCGAACAGCATTTTCAGAATTTCCGGGCATGGCTGGAGCCTCTGGGCATCCGTCTCGCGTGGCTATCCGGGAAGGTAAAAGGAAAGACCCGGACGGAAACGCTGGAAGCGGTCCAGTCAGGGGATGCCGCCGTGGTGATCGGCACCCATGCCCTGTTTCAGGACGACGTCAGGTTCCATCGTCTTGCCCTGGTCATCGTCGATGAACAGCATCGTTTCGGCGTCCACCAGAGGCTGGCCTTGCGGGAAAAGGGTGTCGGTGGCTCACTGGCACCTCATCAGTTGATCATGACCGCAACACCCATTCCCCGTACGCTTGCCATGAGCGCCTATGCCGATCTGGACACCTCGGTGATTGATGAGCTGCCTCCAGGACGGAAGCCGATCGAAACCATCGTGATTCCCGACAGCCGCAGGGAAGACGTGATTGAGCGGGTTCGGGGCGCCTGCCGGGAAGGTCGACAGGCCTATTGGGTTTGCACGCTGATCGAGGAATCCGAGGCTCTGCAGTGTCAAGCTGCGGAGGTGACTGCCCAGGAGCTTGCCGAGCGATTGCCGGACCTGAAAGTGGGGCTGGTGCATGGCCGGCTGAAGGCTCAGGAAAAGGCGGCGGTGATGGAGCAGTTCAAAGTTGGCGAGCTGGACCTGCTGGTGGCCACAACGGTCATTGAAGTGGGCGTTGACGTACCTAATGCCTCGCTGATCATCATTGAGAACCCTGAGCGCTTGGGCCTGGCCCAGTTGCATCAGCTTCGCGGTCGGGTTGGCCGGGGGGAGCAGGCGAGTTTTTGTGTGTTGATGTATCACCCGCCCCTGTCTGCCAATGGCAAGGCCCGCCTGCAGGCGCTCAGGGACAGCCAGGATGGCTTCTTTATTGCCGAGAAAGACCTGGAGATTCGGGGGCCGGGCGAAGTATTGGGTACCCGGCAAACCGGTATGATGCAATTTCGTCTGGCGGACTTCGAACGCGACAAGGGCTGGATTGAACCAGTTCGGAAAATGGCACCGGGCCTGATGGTCCACCCGGAAATTGTCCGGGCTCTGGTTCGCCGATGGCTCGGCGACCGGGCGCGCTATGGCGACGTGTGAAGGCGTCCAATGAGCCTTCGAAAGCGTATGAAATCGCTTTGGAAATAGAGTTCAGTCAACGTCAGGGCCATTTCTTTGCCCTATACTGAACTTAATGTGATTTTCTCACTCGGATTATCCGACGGAAAGCAGCAATATTCGGGAGAACTTTATGGAATTACCTGTCGCAGTTCAGCAGGCCCTGGGCGAGACCGCAGCTGGTGTATCGCTTAGGGATGCAGGCCAGGCGAGCCGGACAGAACTGTTGCGAATGGTTCTGCTCAATGATGAGCAAGGGAACCTTCAGGTAATCTGCCGCCGCGACGATCTGATTGACCTGGAACAGTTGAACAAGCAACTGGGCCGGGACCTGCGCCTGATGAAGCGTCGCGAGCAGCTGCGGGTTCGGGAGAGGGCTGGCCTCAAGGCACTCCCGGCATTGCCATCACTGACAGGCTGGCCAACCGTGGTCGATGAACGCGTGGATGAGCTGCCCTCGGTTGCCCTGGAACTGGGCGAGCAGAATCTGGCGATGGTCATGCCTGCAGAGGACTTCCGGGCCCTGACGGCCAACGCGGACAGGCGCTCCCTGGCCGTTGCTCCGGAGTCCATCAAGGTTAACCTCGATGACCACGGCAAGGACCGGGAGCAGTTTCATTCCGCCATTAAAAAGTTTACCAGCCTGAGAATACAGCAACGGCTTGAAGACACCCTGGAGCTGCCGCCGTTGCCGGAAACCGCCCAGAGGATTATCCATCTTCGGGTTAATCCTAACGCCGTCATGGGCGATTTGGTGGATATTGTGGAGAGCGATCCAAGCCTCGCAGCGCAGGTGGTAAGCTGGGCCTCGTCGTCGTTCTATGCGGCAGCGGGCCAGGTGAAGTCTGTGCACGACGCCGTCTCCCGGGTACTTGGGTTTGATCTGGTGATGAACCTTGCAATGGGGCTTTCCCTCGGGCGGGCGCTCAAACAGCCACAGGATCATCCGGACGGGTACGTGGATTACTGGCAGCAGGCGATCTGGCAGGCCCAGTCAGCCGGCATCCTGGCCAGCATGATGCCCCGGGGCGAGCGGCCGGTGTTCGGCCTTGCCTATCTTGGCGGTCTCCTCCACAACTTTGGCCACCTGGTGCTTGCCCAGGTTTTTCCTCCCCATTTCAAGCTGGTGTGCCGTTCCCTTGAGGTGAACCCGGATATCGATTCCTCAGTCACCGAGCATTATTTTCTTGGTATCACCCGCGAACAGATTGCGGCCCAGTTGATGGAAAACTGGGGCATGCCGGACGAGGTTACCCTGGCGATCCGTTATCAGAAAAACCCGTCTTACGATGGCAGCCATAGCGTTTATGCCCGGTTGCTCTGGTTGGGCCGGCAGCTGTTGACCGCCCGTGGCGTGGCTTTGGGTGCGGGGGAAGACGTCAGCCAGGCATTTTATGACGAGTTGGGGCTGAATCGGGAACAGGTTGAAGAGCAGTTCGACGAGCTGGTGAACAGCAAGGACAGCGTTATGGCCATGGCCGGCATGATGAGCCAGTAAGGTCAGCATTCCCCATATTTTGACTCAAAAAAGCCGGCCCAGAGGCCGGCAAGCTCACCCGCTTTATTGCAGAGTCGTCCAAACTTATCAGGAGAAAACAACGTTAGGTGGCACCTGCCGCAGATGAAAGGTGCCTCCCTGTTTTCAATTTAGACCCTGATAGAGAAAAGAAAAGTCAACACTTGTAACCTGGAAGGAATGATCGCCGTGTCAGTTTTTCAGCGCGTCAGAACCTTTTGATTTGATGAGCTAAATTATCCTTTTTGCCGACCGTCTGGTTACAAATTGTTACAAAAATAAGGTCTGACCAGTTCCCTGGATGCTTGAATGGCTGACGCTAACCTGAAAAGGAATGGTGTCGGATAGCGGTTGCGGCTCGGCGAATTGCATCGGCATGCTTCTGTTCCACCTCGAAACGTTCCTTGTCCATCTTGTCCACGAACTTTGTCTCCGTTGCTTGCCGTGCCCGGTGCGTGGGCATGTGCTGCAACTGGTCATGCACTTCCTGGAATACTCTGAAAGGTGATTGCTCCAGCAACTCCGGAGCAATGTGATCGAGCAGTCCCTTGAGTCTCAGACAGGCTTCCGAGTATTCGATCTGATCCTCTTCAACCGCCATCGCAATAACATGAACACTGCGGATCATGTCTTGTCTGCGGTTGGTCTGGAACGCCTCGGCTTTGGCCTGTCGTTTGCGATTTTCCGAAAGCAACCCCATCTGACGCCGGATGAAGACCGCCAGCAGAACGATGGCGATGAGACCAGCAATAATCAGACTCCACTGCAGCCACTGGGGCATTTTCGGCTCCTTTTATGAATCAGGCCCGTTTGCGTTGACGCTCCAGGCGCCAGACTTTGACAGCAACGGGCTGTCCATTCAATACGGAAGTGCCAGAGAGCGGATCAATTCGACCGTCGCTGAGCAAGTCGTTGATGCTGGCACCGGCATGGGCAGCTGCCACTGACTGACCAGTACCCTCGCGGTCATGGCCCCAGCCATGGGGAATGGATACCACGCCGGGCATGACGTCCTCGGTAATCTCCACCGGCAAGACAATCTGCCTGGATTCCGAAGATATTTCTGCCGAGTCAGCGGCCTGCAAACCCAGGCGGCTGGCATCTTTGGGATGAATCATCAGGGTGCACCGGTCCTTGCCCTTAACCAGCCGCTGACTGTTGTGCATCCACGAGTTGTTGCTCCGGACGTGGCGCCGGCCAATCAGTTGAAGAGAGTCGCCGGCCGGTGCAGCCAGGGCCTCATGCAGCCTGCCAAGGTCGTCCAGGTAGCGCCTTGGCGCAAGGTTGATCTTGCCGTCGCGGGTAAACAGGCGTTCTGGCAGGGACGGCTGGAGAGGGCCCAGATCGACGCCGTTCGGGTTGTCCTTCAGGGCACTCAGGGAAAGCCCTTTCGGTAGCTCCTGCCAGTGGCGGTTCAGGGGGCTGAGCTTGGCCAGTCCACGAAGCGGGTGTCGTTTCGGCAGGATATCCATCACCAGATCGACCGCAGGCTGCAGCAAGCCCCGCGCACGCCCGGCATCAGCGCCATAGGGGCCGGATCGCAAGAGTAGATCAAGGATCGGGTCTGGCCCAATCTGCTTGAAGGCGCGCCAGCCGAGCTCCGCCCGCAGGGCCAGTTGCCCACCTTTCCGGAGCTTTTCCAGCCGGTGGGCCAGTTCCAGTAGAATCTGCCAGTCATGGCGGGCACCCGGGCCGGCATCGAACAGTGCTTCGCTGTACTTGGCGAAATTGCGCACCGCAAACATGCTGAAAATCAGATCGTAGTGGCTCCGTTCCAGCGCCGCGGTCGGAGGCAGGATGATATCCGCATGCCGGGTTGTTTCGTTGAGGTAGTAATCCACCGAGACCATGAAATCGAGCCCGCCCAGAGCCTCCTCAAGACGCCGCCCGTTGGGGCTGGAGAGCACCGGGTTGCCGGCAACAGTGACAAAGGCCCTGATCTGCCCATCGCCGGGAGTTAACATCTCATCGGCCATGGTGCTGGCCGGGTATTCTCCGCCGAATTCAGGCAGCCCCTTCACGCGGCTGTGGCGCTTGCCGAAGTGACCTTTCTGACCGGCCATGGCGCCAAGCTCTACCAGATCAATTGCCGGCTGCGAGAACAGAACGCCGCCGGGCAGGTCCAGTTTCCCGGTCAGGATGTTGAGGCAATAGGCCAGCCAGGTTGCCACACCGCCAAAGGTCTGGGTGCTTGTCCCCATGCGCGTGTAAAGAGCCGCCTTTCGCGTGGTGGCGAGCTGTCGGGTGAGGGCGCGAATGTCCTCCGCGGAAATGCCAGTGTGGGCGCTGACCGCTTCCGGGGTGAAGCTGAGAGCGGCCAGGCGTAGAAGGTCTGCGTCTTTCACCAGCCTTTCCGCCGGGCCGGGATCCACAAGCTCTTCTTCAAACAATGTATGCACCATGGCCATCATCAGAAGGGCATCGCTTCCGGGCCGGACGAAGTGGAATTCGTCGGCAAGCTTGGCGGTCTCGGTGCGGCGGGGGTCCACCACAACCATCTTGCCGCCGCGCTGCTTCAGGGCCTTGAGTCGCCCGCGGAAGTCCGGAACCGTCATCAGGCTGCCATTGGACGCCATGGGATTAGCGCCAATGCAGATAAACAGATCCGTGTGATCGATATCGGGAATGGGAAACAGAACCTGATGCCCGAACATCTCGAGACTGGCGAGCATGTGAGGCAGCTGATCGTTGGACGTTGCTGAAAACCGGTTCTGGGTTCCGATGGCCCGCAGCAATGGCATGGTGGCAACCAGAGAGCCATGGTTGTGTACGTTCGGGTTGCCGAGGTAAACGCCGATGCTGTTGCGGCCGTGGTCCTGGCGGGTCTGGTGGAGCTTTTCGGCGACCAGGTCAAACGCCTCTGCCCACTCCATTTCCTGCCAGCCGGTCCCGGTTTTGCGTATGGGCTTTTTCAGGCGGTCCGGATCTTCGTGCAGATCCTGAAGCGCAACCGCCTTCGGACAGATATGCCCCCGGCTGAGCGGATCATTCTCATCGCCCTTGATGGAAGCAATCCGGCCGTCCTTCATTTCGATCGCGACACCGCACATGGCCTCGCAAAGGTGACAGGTACGATAGTGGGTGCCGTTTTCCATGAAGGGGCTCTCCTGAAGGGTTGTTGTTTTGCTATAGCAGTTTCAATCTGCAACCAGATTAGCAGCAAATGGCTTGGATGGGGAAATAACCACCGCTTGTACCCTGTGCAAAAAGGGCCAACCCGAAGGCTGGCCCCTTGCAATGGTTTCAGAGCATTTTTAATGCTCTGTCGGGATCTCTTTGACCGGGTTGGATATGAAGTTGAGGTAAACGCCCTGTTCGGGGATTTGTAGCGGCAGATCAATCGTCACGATTTCGCCGCCAGGCACCCCAAGCGCCCGCGCCCGGACATTAATGTCGACCAGGTTTGAATTGCGTTGCTCAATCTGCATCCGGCCGTCATCGAAGAAGGTAATATTGCCCTCCAGTTCAAGCACAAACTCCCGACCGTACAGGTCGTGGCGGCCCCCCAGCGGGATTTCCATATCGGGCGCATCGAGCATCAATTCGGCCCGGGTCTTGAAGACCGGCTGGCCATTTTCACCCTCTGTTATAACCCCGGGTATCAGGCCAGAGCGGCTGCAGCCCGGGCCGGAACACGCCGGGTCGTCCTTGGCATAGCGCATGCGGAGGACCTGGGTATTGGTAATGGACTCCTCCTGGAGTGGGATAAATCCAAAAACCCGAAGCTCTGTGAACACACTGATCGATGTGGTCGCCAACTGCGTGGGATACAGGTTCACCAGAATCCCCTCATCGCCGGTTGGCTCATAAACGCCAGGGCCAATAACTTCCGTGTTGAGGGCGTAGGTCTGGTAGATGAACTTATCTTTGGGGCAACGCTCGCCGGTCTCGCAGCCAACCCGCGCATCGGCGGTACTGGCCACAATCACGGGCGGAGAGGCTGATGCTTCGTTATTGCGAACCCTCAGTTTCGTTGAATTGGCTGAAGCGGCCCAGCCCTCAGCGTCGCTGCCCTGATGGTCAAACGGCTCAAGACAGTCCGGGTTGGTGTTGGAGTCACAGTCCACAATGAAGTTGGCATTGGTGTCGCGAACTGGCAGGTTTCGCAGAGGCGTGAAAACGCTGTCCAGAGGCTCGGTTCCGGTGAAATAGATCACCATGTCGTCCGGTCCGTTGTTGCCACCTCCGTCATCAAGCCCTTCAAGCAGGTCGGTTTTCAGCGCAAGGCCATCGGAATCGCAAATTGAGGTGTAGCTTCCAGTCGAGCAGCTTCCTGCATCCTCCGATGACTTCAGGGTGTACCGATAGTGTGCGTCGGCTTCCCAGGGCTGGTCCGGGTAGAACCGGATCCGCTGGAGATTCTTTTCAAGCCGTCCAGGTACGTTGCTTTCCACAACCGTGACCGAACCATTGGGTTCCTGCCTCACTTTCTCAACGATGAAGGTGTCTCCCTGAATAATGGAATTCAGGTCCATGGACTTGGAGAAGACAACGGTAATGGGACGATCTGACGGCATGGTGCTGACCGGTAGAGTGTCACCCACACCACCATCGGAATAGCACTGTCCCAGTACGCCGGCGGAGAGATCCAGCAGACTATGATCGGTTTCGCACGGGTAGCCTGGATATGTGGTCAGGGCCAGGGCAGGGCGCCGGGTTACAGTGGAGCCGCCAATATCATCCAGTGAAAACTGTAACGGTGCCACGGTGGCTGGGTTGCCTGCCAGATCGGTCAAACCATCGATGACGACTTCGTAGTCAACGCCATGGCGCAGACCATCGCCCGGATTCAGGATAACGGCAGTTCCGTCCAGTTGTGTCTCAAGTGTCTCAACAGGAACACCATCCGCGAACAGTGAAATTCCGGTATCAATGGAGTCCGCGGCAAGGGGCTCATCAAAGAACAGAATGACCGGATCCCCGGGGCGCTGCATGGACTGGCGCGTATCGGGAACGGCGTTGTCCGGTCCGGGCATCCAGCTGACCAGGCTGGGCGAAGTGCTGTCCAGCTCGCGGAGTAGCTCGGCATCCAGAACCGAATCGGCATCGGTGGCCGCCTGAAGGTGGAACGCGATGGTCGAGTCAGTGTACTCCTGGCCGAGAAGGTTTGGTTCCACCATTCCGATGGCATCGATGGTCAATACGCCATCCTGGACCAGCGCGATGCCGCGCAACTCGACCCCCATCAGATCCTGAGAGAGTGCAGCGTTGGGCTGGGCATTTTCGGTGTTCATGGAGACATCCATAAACAGCGTGATATGTCTGGGCGCGTTAATGTTATCGGTGTAGGGGTTGGGGCTCAGGTAGCCGGATGCGTCTGACAACATGGTGACCTTGATGTTGCCGGTGGTCTGAAGTTGGCCGGTAGCGGCGTCCAGCACAGGAACCGTGCCGCCCACCAGAACATCCAGACTGGTACTGTTCAGCACGCTGCCCCGGGCGATACGCAACGGAAGCGCCTCATCAGCCTCGAATGCCGGCGCATAAGCCAGCTCTGCAAACAGATCGCCGGTCTGTTGGGAGGGGCCTGCTTCTCCCTGAAGCACCGAGTTGAGCGTGACGCCGTTAATGACCTGGCCGTTCAGGACGGATCGGGTGACGTCTTGCTCCGCAATACCTGCGGCCAGCCCGGAATCAACAGCAGACTGCTGAAGTACGACCGTCGGGCCTGTCTCGCGGGGCGTGAATGCGATCTCCTCACTGAACCGGCCCGCTTCGGGCGAGGTCAGGCTGGCCAGGTTTTCCAGACGCAGGGTATAGGTCTGGCTGGTGTCCAGGACATCGTCCTTGCTGCCACAGTTCCTGGGATCCTCGACCAGACAAGGGTCCACCGTTATCCGGTTGCCTTTTACCAGAACCATCGCTGGAACAATCTCTCCGCTGCCATCCAGCAGCTGGATGGAACCGCCGAGAGCCTTCCAGTCTGGATGGATCGGGTGGGTCATGGCCAGGCGGAATGTGGAGAAGTTCATGGCCTCAAACGGGCTGTTGTTTGCCGGAACCTGCCAGGCGATATCAAAATCCGCGGCCGAGTTGGTTATGCTTGCTGGTCCGGAGAAACTTCCCCGAGTCTCGAACTGGATGCCGGCATCGCCGACCGCGTTGGGGGTGTCGATCTGGCGACCGCCCTCCGCAGCCAGCGGTTCGCTGAACGTCACCGTGTAGTCGCCGAGCGTGTCGAGTTCCGACGAGGGCGACAGCATGAGGCTTTTACCGCCGTCAATCCGGCTGATAGAAAAGGGCAGTGACTGTTCCTGAGATTGCAGCAGAATTTTGTTTTGGAGATCTGCATCCTCATCGGTCAACGCATGGCTGAAGCGCAGAACAATGTCGGCTTTCGGGCTGACATCTGCCTGCCCATCGGCAGGGTAGGAATACACCACCGAGCCGGGGGAGACTTTCTCATTCATGGTCTGTTCGTCGCCACCACAGGCGGCCAGTAACAGGGCGGGTATCAGTGCCAGTGTGTTGTTGTACTTCATGGCGTGCCCTCCTTAAAACTTCAGGGTGATGGAGCCGCTGACAACGTGAACGTCGCCGTCTGCAGTAACCGGCGTTTCGTTGCCGTCAAAATCCACCAGTGTGAAATCGCGCTCCTGCAGTTGCTGGTACTGGTAACCGATGTCCAGGCGGACGGGGTAGGCCAGCAGACGGGTGCGGTCATACGTGGCGCTCAGGCCGAGGCCCACGACAATCTTGTCGGTATCGAGGTAGTTGATCTCGGGGTTGCGGGTAGACTTGAGCGGTGATTCTTCATAGGCAACGCCGCCCCGCACGGAAAAGTTCTTGTTGAGGGCATACTCGGCGCCGATTCGTGGAACGAGCACGTCGTCGAATTTGATCCGGCTGCCCGGTGCAACGGACTGCTGGTCCTTGATCGTATCGGAGGAAAATTCGTTTTCCAGCTCGGACCAGTTTTGCTGCTCCAAGCTGCCACCAACGCGCCAGTTTTCGCCCTTGTATTGAGCGCCAAAGCCGAAGGTTTCCGGCTGGAAGGAATCAATGGTCGATACCGCCAGGCTGAGGCCGGGATCAGGAATGGTCTGGGTAACAATGATGTTGGAGTCCACCGACGTGGAGGCTGCCGATTTGGTGCGATAGGTGAATGCTGTTTCCCAGCCGTTCAGGAAACAGTCGCTTTCAGGGCAAAAGGTGCTTCCAAGATCGATGTTGGTGCCAAGAATCGTTTTGAGCGAAGGTTCGGCATTGACTGCAAGGCGCTCGCGGCTGGTTTCACCACCCAGAGTCGACACAGCGTCAAGATTTGCCTGGGCATCCAGTGTGACCCGCACCGACGCCCCGGCCGAGATTCCGCGCCAGAGTGGCGTTGCACCACCAATGTTCAGGAACAATGGCTCCTTGCCATACTTGAGAAACTGCCCGTTCTCCGTGGTCTGCGAATCGAACGCCAGCATTTCCTTACCGTATTTCTCGACCCCGGCAATGAACCCCAGATAGATCGGATGCTTGAAACGAGTCAACGAACCCAGATTGGTTTTCATGCCGATCAGCACGTGCTGGCTCGGTGAGTTGGCCAGAATGTCGCCGTTGGCATTCGGGTTGGCAGAGCGCAACTCCTGCTCGGCGTGCAGAATGCCCGCAGTCAGTTCCCCCCGCTCGTCTTTCGTGAGGTAGGCGGGGTTGTAATAGGTGGCTGACACCTGGTCATTGAACATGGACAGTGACTGGGCAGTAGCAACATCCACGGGCATTACGCCATAAGTGGTGCCGATGTTGCCCATGCTGGCATGAACGGAAACGGAGAAACCGACAGAGGCGGTGGCGATAGCAAGAGAAAGTGCCCTTGACCGGGAACGGGAGGAAAAAGCCATTGATACACTCCATTACTTCGTTGTTTTTATACTCGGGCCGCGAAAGGACGGCTGGTATTTTTGTTCAGGAGGTAGTGTATTCGGCTTGTCTTTGGGGGACGTTGGCTTTTTTGACGAAAATGAAGGGCGGCAGAACCATGTATCGACAAGCGATTGTCACGGCTTGACCATTTATTGGACTGAAAACAAACACAGGGAATGGTGGGCCCAGCTGGACTCGAACCAGCGACCAAGGGATTATGAGTCCCCTGCTCTAACCAACTGAGCTATAGGCCCGTTCAGCGAATGCTGTTTTGAAAGGTGTTTCCTGGGGGGAAACAAAGCGGGCGCCATTATACCGGTGAGGTGTGGCGCCCGCTACTGTTTGGGAAATTATCCCTGATTGCCCTGATCGTCGATGAAGCCACGCAGGTGATCGGAGCGTGAAGGATGGCGCAGTTTGCGCAGGGCCTTGGCTTCGATCTGACGGATCCGCTCACGGGTAACGTCAAACTGTTTGCCGACTTCTTCCAGGGTGTGGTCGGTGTTCATCTCGATACCGAAGCGCATCCGGAGAACCTTGGACTCGCGGGCGGTGAGGCCGGCCAGTACCGAGCGGGTGGCTTCGCGCAGACCTTCGGCGGTGGCGGAATCCACCGGGGAGAGGGCCTGGATATCTTCGATGAAGTCGCCCAGATGGCTGTCTTCGTCGTCGCCAATCGGAGTCTCCATGGAGATCGGCTCTTTGGCGATCTTCAATACCTTGCGGATCTTGTCCTCGGGCATTTCCATGCGCTCGCCCAGTTCTTCTGGCGTGGGTTCGCGACCCATCTCCTGCAACATTTGGCGGGAGATGCGGTTGAGCTTGTTGATGGTCTCGATCATGTGCACCGGAATACGGATGGTGCGGGCCTGGTCCGCGATAGAGCGGGTGATGGCCTGACGAATCCACCAGGTGGCGTAGGTCGAGAACTTGTAGCCCCGACGGTACTCGAACTTGTCGACGGCCTTCATCAGGCCGATATTGCCCTCCTGGATCAGGTCCAGGAACTGCAGGCCGCGATTGGTGTATTTCTTGGCAATGGAAATAACCAGACGCAGGTTGGCCTCGACCATCTCTTTCTTGGCGCGGCGGGCCTTGGCTTCACCGATGGAAACCCGACGGTTGATTTCCTTGATGTCGGCAACGTCCAGATCCACTTCAGTCTGTACGTTCTGGATCCGCTTCTGCAGGCGAACGACTTCGTCGATACGCTCGGCCAAGGGCGCTGCGTAAGGCTTCTTGCTCTTGGCAATTTTGTCGGCCCAATCCAGGTTGGTCTCGTTGCCCGGGAACGACTTGATGAAGTCCTTGCGGGGCATTTTGCACTCGCGAACACAGATCTGCATGATCGCGCGCTCGTTCTCACGAACCAGGTCGTTGGTGGAGCGAACCACGTTCACCAGCTCGTCAAAGGCCTTGTTGGCGAGTTTGAACGGTGCGAAAACCTGACCCAGCTCGTTCAGGGCTTCCTGGGTCTTCTTGTCGGACCGACCGTGCTTGGCCAGGGCCTTGTTGGCGGCCTCCAGCTTTTCGTTGAGCAGTTCGAACCGGAGTCGGGTCTCTTCCGGATCCGGGCCGTTATCGGTTTCTTCTTCCGAGGAATCGTCGTCATCGTCTGAATCCGAGTCGGAATCATCAGAGCTTTCGGGTGTGGTGTCCTCACCCATGAACGGCTCGGCGTCGTCCGGATCCAGGAAGCCGGTTACGATGTCGCTGATACGGCCTTCGTTTTCGAGAATGCGGTCGTAGGCCTGGATAACGGTGCCAGCGGTGCCCGGGAAGTGGGCAACGGCGGCCATCACATCGCGAATGCCTTCTTCGATGCGCTTGGCAATGACGATTTCGCCCTCGCGAGTCAGCAGCTCGACGGTGCCCATTTCGCGCATGTACATGCGAACAGGATCCGTAGTGCGGCCCGCGTCGGTCTCAACAGCGGCCAGAGCGGCAGCGGCTTCAGCGGCGGCGGCTTCGTCAGCGGTGGAGTCGCCCTCGGTCATCAGCAGGGTATCGGCGTCTGGTGTTTCTTCGCACACCTGGATACCCATGTCGTTAATCATGCGAATGATGTCTTCGACCTGATCCGGATCGGCGATGTCTTCCGGGAGGTGGTCGTTTACCTCGGCGTAAGTCAGGTAACCTTGTTCCTTGCCTCGTGCAATGAGGTCTTTCAAACGTGATTTTTGCGAATTGCCTGACATAGACACCCTGTAAACTCGCTTTTAGAAGGAAAAAAGTTAAACAGCCATTATAGCTGTCGCTTAGTTGCTCTGCCACCAAGGAGCCTAGGCTCAAAGGTTAGATGGTGATCAGTGCGTCAAGTTTCAAGTGCTGCTAGTCCCCGGTGCCGCTGCTCAGGGCTCTCAGCTCCTGTCGTTCCTCGCTTGTGAGGTTCGACAGATTTCTCAATAGTGTGGCAAGCCGCTGCTGGCGGGATGCCTCTTCGTTCGGGCTCAGAAGCTCACGGGCGGCGGCCAGTGTGCTTTCCCGCGCAGGGATATGTTCGATCCCGTCAAACAGGTGGTAGAAGCGCTCACGAGCGCCCGAGTCCAGTGCCAGCGTGCGCACCAGGGTTTTCCTGTCCCGGATGTCGTTTGCCAGAATCCATTCGGCAAAACTCCGGGCCTGATTGAATTGCCGGGAGCTGCGGGCCAGCTCGGTGACCTCGGTGGCCAGGTCTGGTGCTTCCAGCAGGGCAAGGCACAGAATGCTGTCCTTGCTGAGTTTTACATCGATCCGATCTTCGGAAACCCGATCCCGTCGCTCGCCGTTCCAGCGCCCTTTCTGCCCCTGCTGGCGGCTCTGCCACTGGTTCCGGCCACCACAAAGGCGGAGCATCTCGTGCCACATGGCATCCCGGAGGGTGCTTCTGGGCATCTTGTTGAGCAGCGGTTCGACCCTGGCTCGCAATTCGCCCCGATGCTCTGGCAGTTGCAGGTCCAGCCCTTCACTCTGCCGGTCAAACAGATAGCGGGATAGGGGCGTTGCCCCTTCAATGCGCTTCTGGAACGCTTCCGGCCCTTCCTTGCGCACGAGGGTGTCCGGGTCCTCGCCCTGGGGCAGCATCAGGAACTGGAGGTGAAGGCCATCGGCCATCAGTTCCAGTGCGTTTTCCATGGCCCTGTCCGCAGCCCGGAAGCCCGCCTGGTCGCCGTCAAAGCAGAACACGATGTGTCTGACCTGCTTCAATAGCGCTGTGAGACTGTCCTGGTTCGTTGCTGTGCCCAGCGTCGCAACAGCATAGTGAATGCCGTGCTGGGCAAGGGCGATCACATCCATGTAGCCTTCAACCACCAGCAGCTTGTCCAGCTGCCGGATGGCCTGCTTGGCCTCGAAAAGCCCGTAAATCTCGCGGCTCTTGTGAAACACATCCGACTCCGGGGAGTTGATGTATTTCGCCTTGTCGTCGCCCAGGGTGCGGCCGCCGAATGCCACGGTTCTGCCCCGGCTATTGCGAATCGGGAACATCACCCGGTTGCGGAACAGGTCCCTGGGTTTGCCGTACTTGTCGGAAACCGTGCCGGTTTCTATCAGCGGACCCTGCAGGTCCTTGCTGGCAACATCAAACAGCGCCGTGCCGGTGGAGGGCGCATAGCCCACCTGGTACTGCTCGATGATGGCGTTATCCAGACCCCGTTGTTGCAGGTAGTCCCGGGCGTAGGCACCTTGCTGGCCTTTGAGCGCTGATTGATAGAAGCGACTGGCAAAGTCCAGTGCATCGGTTAGCGTTCGCGCCTGCTGGATTTCCTGCTTTGCGGCCCGGTCGTAGGGCACTTCGAGACCAACCCGCTTGGCCAGTTCCTCTACCGCCTCCGTAAAACCCAAGCCTTCAAACTCCCTGACAAAGCTGATGGCATCGCCATGGGCGCCGCACCCGAAACAATGGTAAAAGCCCTTGTCTGGCCGGACATTGAACGAGGGTGTTTTCTCGTCGTGGAACGGGCAGCAGGCCTTGTAGTTAGCGCCGGCCTTCTTGAGCGTAATGCGTGAACCGATCAGTTCCGCCAGGTCGATACGATCCAGCAGGTTTTCAACAAACTGTTGAGGGATCAGTCCGCTCATGGGGGCTCCACATCAGGCCTTCATCGGAGTTGGCCAATAGCCAAAAATGCCGCCGAAGCCAGGCCTCGGCGGCATTTTTGAGTCGCTCTGTGCAGCCTGCGGCTGTACAGGCAATCAGTGCTTTGCAGTCAAGCGGCGTCAGATAAAACTTAGTACAGACGCTCGAACTTGCGCTGTTCCCGCTGAAGCTTCTTGAGATGACGCTTAACGGCAGCGGCTGCTTTGCGCTTACGAACAGCGGTCGGCTTCTCGTAGTGCTCACGACGACGTACTTCGGAAAGTACACCCGCTTTCTCGCAGGAACGCTTGAAGCGACGCAGTGCTACGTCAAACGGTTCATTCTCTTTCACTTTAACAGCTGGCATTCGAAAATCACCTACCTGATAGATTCGGTTTCAATTTTGTCCGTCTGGCGAGGCCAGACCGGTTCTCGATCCCTGGTCAGATTGGCTAAAACTCGACCAGTGCATATTTTAGGGCGGCAATGATAGCGCCTGCGTTATGGCAAGGTCAATGTTTGTTCGATGAATCTGCCAGTGGGTTTCGGGTTTCTGCTAAAATGCGCGTCGTTTTCATTTCCGCCAACCAATGTGGCCCGAAATTATGCTGATTCTAGGTATCGAAACCTCTTGCGACGAGACTGGCGTTGCGCTTTACGACACCGAAGGGGGCCTGCTGGGGCACGCCCTGTTCAGCCAGATCGACATGCATGCTGATTACGGGGGTGTCGTCCCTGAACTGGCGTCCCGGGACCACGTTCGCAAGCTCCTGCCCCTGTGCGATCAGGTGCTTTCGGATGCCGGTAAAGGTCGCGCCGATATAGAGGGAATTGCCTACACCGCGGGTCCGGGCCTGGTCGGCGCGCTCATGGTTGGGGGCGCGGTTGCCCATTCGCTGGGGTTTGCCCTTGGAGTGCCGGTGCTCGGTGTGCATCACATGGAGGGCCACCTTCTGGCGCCCATGCTGGAGGATAATCCACCCGCGTTTCCCTTCGTTGCACTGCTTGTTTCGGGTGGCCATACCCAGTTGGTAAGGGTTGATGGTATTGGCGAATACGAAATGCTGGGAGAATCAGTAGACGACGCCGCTGGTGAGGCCTTCGACAAGACCGCCAAGATGCTCGGTCTGGACTACCCAGGTGGCCCGCGGGTGGCAGCGCTGGCGGAAAAAGGCACAGAGGGCCGTTATCGGTTCCCGAGGCCGATGACAGACCGTCCCGGCCTGGATTTCAGCTTCAGCGGCCTGAAAACCTTCACGCTCAATACCGTGAATGCTGCTCGTGAGGCGGAGGGGCTGACGGACCAGACCCGGGCGGATATTGCCCTGGCGTTCGAGGCCGCCGTGGTCGATACGCTCACTATCAAATGCCGCCGGGCCCTGGAACACACAGGCTGCAAGCGGCTGGTCATAGCCGGAGGGGTGAGCGCCAATAAACGGTTACGGGCGGGCCTGGAAAAAATGGCCGACAAACTCAAAGCCCACGTTTTCTACGCCCGGCCGGAATTCTGTACGGATAACGGTGCAATGATCGCCTACGCCGGTGCCCAGCGCATGAAGGCCGGCCAGCAGGACGGCGAGCGGATTGTGGCAGTGCCCCGGTGGCCAATGAACACGCTGCCGCCCATTAACGAAACTCGTTCAACCGGTCTGGTGGACTGATCGTTAAAGTCCGGCTTCCCGTCCCTGGGCGAGCCGGATGAGGTTGTTGCGGTGGCGAACCACGATCAAAAGTGCGAGCAGGCCGAACAGTGGCAGGGTTTCCGGTTCAAGGAAGGCGCTGATCAGCGGGCCGCAGACAATGGCTATCAGTGAGGCGAGGGCGGATATTCGCCAGCGCCAGATCACCAGCATCCAGATAGCGGCCATCATCAGCGTTGTGACCGGCGCCAGCGCAAGACCGGCCCCGAGCGCTGTCGCGACCCCTTTTCCACCCTTGAATCGATAGAAGATCGGGATCATGTGGCCGGTGACGGCGAACAGGGCAACGACAGCCTGAACCATTACGGAAAGACCGGCGGCATGGGCCAGCCAAACGGGTAACCAGCCTTTCGCGGCATCCAGCGCAAGCGTGAGTAGCGCTGGCGGCCACCCGCCGGTTCGGTAGACATTCGTGGCGCCGGGATTGCCCGAACCCTGCGCCCGTGGGTCCGGGAGTTTCCAGAGTTGGCAGACCGGCAGGGCAAACAGCACGGAGCCTGCCAGGTAAGCGGCGGCGCAGAGTAAAACCGTTAAAACCGGATCACTGGGAAACATGCTGTGGGCTCGGAAGCAAAGACGTATACAACCAATATGTGCGAAAATGCCCGCCCTGAAAACGCGGGCCATGCTCTTCACAGTATCCCCTGGTTGTGCGTTATTCAATCACCAAAGAGTGGAAGAACTCCGGAGTACCCTTGGCAGACACTGTATTGATCGAAGGCCTCGTTGTGGAAACTGTGGTCGGCGTTTATGACTGGGAGCGGGAAGTCACCCAGGACCTGGTGATCGATCTGGAAATGGCCTGGGATAACCGGGTGCCGGGTCGAACAGACGATGTCGCCGATGCCCTGGATTATGCGGCCGTCAGTGCTCGGGTGGAGACCTGTCTGCAGGCACTCAGGCCGCAACTGCTTGAGCACGGCGCTGAGGTGCTCGCCAAAGCCTTGCAGGATGAATTTGGCATCACGTGGCTTCGGTTGGCGATACGCAAGCCGGGGGCCGTACCTACGGCACAGGCGGTGGGTGTGCAAATCGAGAGGGGAGTCCGGTGATGGCAGCGGCCGTTCGGGTTTACATCAGTATTGGCAGCAATGTCGACAGGGAACGCTACGTCAGGGCAGCGCTCGATGCGCTCTCGGCATGGTTTGGCGAGCTGATCATCTCCCCGGTCTACGACAGCGAAGCGGTCGGGTTTGATGGCTCGCCCTTCCTGAACCTCGTAGTGGGCGTGGATACGTCCCTGTCGGTTGCCGAGCTTTCGAAGCGTTTCAAACAGTTGGAGGCGGACAACGGCCGGCGTCGGGACGTGCCTAAATTTAGTGCGCGAACGCTGGACCTCGATATTCTCACCTATGGCAGTGCCGTCGGGCGCATCGATGGCGTTGAACTGCCAAGGGGTGAAATCCTGAAAAACGCTTTCGTGCTTCGGCCACTGGCCGACATAGCGCCTCAAGCAGAGCACCCGGTGTGCGGCAAAACCTATGGCCAGCTATGGCGGGAGTACGACACCGGCCAGAAGCTCTGGCCGGTGGGCTTCAGCTGGCAGGGTCGGCAGATTTCACACGCTGCCGGTTGAGCGGAACAGCTCGATGAGGTGATCGGTCGAACTGTCGCTGGCCTGGGTGCCATCTTCCTCGCCCAATAGCCGCGGCAGGATGCCTTTACCCAGTTGCTTGCCGAGTTCCACACCCCATTGGTCAAACGAATCCACGTCCCAGATAACCCCCTGCACAAAGGTGCGGTGCTCGTAGAGAGCGATCAACGCGCCCACAGTCTCGGGTGTCACCTTCTCCATGGTCAGCGTGTTACTTGGCTTGTTGCCAGGGATCACCTTGTGTGGCGCAAGCTGTTCAATCTCGCTTTCATCCCGTCCTTCGGCTTTCAGCTCGGTCCTGGCTTCTTCCAGTGATTTTCCGGCCATCATGGCCCTGGACTGGCTGAGGCAGTTGGCAAACAGGTCGGCGTGATGGGTGGCCACCGGATTGTGGGTTTTCAGAGGTATGATGAAGTCCGCCGGAATCAGGCGGGTGCCCTGGTGGATCAGCTGGTGATAGGCGTGCTGGCCATTGGCACCGACGCCGCCCCAGATGACCGGGCCGGACTGCCAGGCGAGTGGGGCGCCCGCTTGCGTAACGCTCTTGCCGTTGCTTTCCATATCCAGCTGCTGGAGGTGGTCTGGCAGGCTGCGCAGGTAGTGATCGTAGGGCAGGATCGCATGGGTCTCGGCACCCCAGAAATTGTTGTACCAGATGCCCAGCATGGCCATCACCACCGGCAGATTCTTTGCCAGCGGCGCTTCACGAAAGTGCTGGTCCATGGCATGGGCGCCGGCCAGCAGGGCCCGGAAGTTGGCCATGCCAACGCTAAAGGCAATGGGCAGGCCGATGGCTGACCACAGTGAATAACGGCCGCCGACCCAGTCCCACATCGGGAAGACGTTCTCCGGATCGATGCCGAAGTCCTGCGCCGCCGGCACATTGGCCGTTACGGCCATGAAATGCTGCGAAACCGCCTGTTCATCCCCGCAATGATCAAGAAACCACTGTTTCGCGACTTTGCTGTTCTCGAGGGTTTCCTGGGTGCGGAATGACTTGGACTGGATCAGGAACAGAGTGGTTTCCGGATTGACCTGGCGCAGTGCCTCGCAAATCTCGGTGCCGTCAATGTTGGCCACGTAATGGCAGCGAACGCGGGCCTGGGCGTAGGGTTGAAGCGCTTCGCCCACCAGCTTCGGGCCCAGATAGGAGCCGCCGATACCGATGCTTACCACATCGGTGAAAGGCTTGCCGGTGTACCCGGTGCGGTGTTGGCCCAACACCTCCTCCACCAGGGTTTCCATGCGTTGCAGGGTGCGCTGCACCTCGGCGACCACGTCTTCGCCGTCAACGGTGATGGCGTCGGTTCCCGGGTTGCGCAATGCCGTGTGCAGGGCAGGGCGATCTTCGGTAACGTTGACTCTCTTTCCGCTGAGCAAGGCCTCCCGCCGTGCTTCCAGGTTGCAGCTGCGGGCCAGCGCCAGAAGCGTGTCGAGCACGTCGTCAGTGATCCGATTCTTGGAAAAATCCAGTGACAGCCCTGCGCCTTCAATGAAATAACGCTTTGCCCGCCCGGGATCCTGGTTGAACAGGTCCTTCATGAGAACGCCGTCCAGGCGTTGCCGTTGCTCCTTCAGTGTCTGCCATTCGGGTTTCGAGGTCAGTACTTCAGGATGTGCGGGCATCAGAGGTTCCTTTTCTGTTGGCTTATCGGGTCAGGGACAGGTTATCGATCAAGCGGGTGGTGCCCAGGAAAGCTGCCGTCAGGATGGTAATCTCCCGATCCTCAGCCGTGGCCGGTTTGAGTGTCTGACTGTTGACTATATTGAAGTAGTCCGGCCTGAGCCCTGCGTCCCCGAGACTCTGCTCAGCTTCGCTTTCCAGGGCCTGGAAGTCTGTACGACCATCGGTGATCTTGGCGGCAGTGGCCTGCAGCGTCTGGTAGACCGCTGGCGCAATTTGCCGTTCCTCGGGCGTCAGGTAACCATTGCGCGAGCTTTTCGCCAGGCCGTCGTCCTCTCTCACCGTGGGGCCGCCCACCACATCCACAGGGATCATCAGATCCCGGACCATTTTCCGGATCACGGCCAGTTGCTGAAAATCCTTCTCGCCGAATACAGCGAAGTCCGGCTGCACCATATTGAACAGCATGGTGACCACCGTGGCTACGCCCTCAAAGTGACCCGGGCGACTGGCGCCACAGTGGCCGTCGCTGACATCCGGCACGACCACCTGGGTCTGACTTGCCAGCCCTTCCGGATAGATTTCCTCGGCGGAGGGCGCGAATACCAGTGTGTTACCGGCCGAGGCGAGCTTGTCCTGGTCTTCAGCCAGGGTTCTCGGGTAGGTCTCGAGATCTTCGCCGGCTCCGAACTGCATCGGGTTCACGAAGATGCTGGTAACCACCACATCCGCCATCTCCGCTGCTTTGCGCACGAGGGAGATATGGCCCTCGTGCAGGTTGCCCATGGTGGGTACCAGGCCGATGGTTTTGCCCTGCTGCCGGTAGCCGCGGAGGATGGTTCTCAATTCTTTCAAAGAATGTACGGTTCTCATGCCTTGAACGTATGCTCCTCAGCGGGGAATGAGCGCTCGCCTACGGCTTTCACGTAGGCCTGGAGGGCTTCCTGTACCGAATCTGTTTCTGCCAGGAAGTTCTTGACGAATCGTGGCTTACGGCCAGTGGTAATGCCCAGCATATCGTGCAATACCAGAATCTGTCCGTCGGTGTCTGGCCCGGCACCTATCCCGATGACCGGTGCTTTGACGGCCTGGGAGATGCGTGCCGCCAGCGGCGCGGGAACGCACTCCAGCAGGATGGCATCGGCGCCGGCGGCTTCCAGCTCGCAGGCGTGCTCAATCATCATCTCCGCAGCTTTCTCGTCACGGCCCTGGACCTTGTAGCCGCCAAATTTATTGACGAACTGCGGCGTGAGGCCCAGATGTGCGCATACGGGCACGGCGCGCTCAGTCAGAGCGGTAATGGTTTCTTTCATCCAGTCCGTGCCCTCGAGTTTTACCATGTGCGCGCCCGCGCGCATCAGTTCCGCTGCGTTCTCCAGGGCAGACTCGACCGTGCCGTAGCTCATGAAGGGCATGTCGGCCATGATCAGGGACCCACGGTTTCCTTTGGCCACGCAGCTGACGTGATACACCATCTGGTCCATGGTCACCGGCAGGGTGCTGTCATGCCCCTGAAGCACCATCCCGAGGGAGTCGCCGATAAGGATTACGTGAACGCCCGCTTCACTGACCACCTGGGAAAAGGTGGCGTCATAGGAGGTAAGGGCAGCGAAGGCTTCGCCCTTCTGCTTGAACTCACGCAGGGTATTGATGGTAACAGCCATAGAATCCTTGCCTTTTGGGTGGATGGGCCTGGGCGTGCCGGGGTATCGGCATTGAAGTGTTAAGGGTAATCCGCCGGTGGAAGCTTGCGCAAGCCGTTGTCGGGGCATTGGCTACGCAGTTTGGCAATCGGTGTGCCGTCGGGCAGAGTCAGGCCGGCCTTCAGGTCCAGCAGAGGCTGGAGCGCAAAGTCCCGGTTCCGCAGTTCCCGATGAGGTACGGTGAGGCGCTCGTCGTCCAACATCTGATCGCCGAAGATCAGTATGTCCAGATCAAGCGTTCGGGGTCCCCAGTGGCGAAGTCTCTCCCGGCCATGCTGTTGTTCGACGTTCTGCAGTTCGTCAAGCAGTTGGTGTGGTAGCAGGGAGGTTCTGAGCCATACCGCGCCGTTGACGAAGTCAGGCTGGTCCTGGGGGCCGACCGGGCGGCTGGCATAAAAGGGCGATTGGGCCACCAGTACCGTCTCCGGCAGGTTGGCCAGGGCCGAGACTGCCCGGGCCAATTGGGCTGCAGGGTCTTTCAGATTGCTGCCAAGACCGATAAAGACGTCTGTCATCATTACTGGGCTGGGCGTTTGACCGGTTTGCGGCGGCGCCGCCGCTTCTTGGGGGCGTCGGTGCTCAGTTGTGAGAGCATTCGCTCCTGGCCCCGTTCATCTTCCTGCTGGAACTCGGTCCACCATTGGCCAAGCCCGGGCTCAATCTCACCAGACGCCTCGCGAACCAGCAGGAAATCGTAAGCGGCCCGGAACCGTGGATGAGTCATGGTGGCAAAGGCCCGCTTGCCCTGGCGTCGGGGCAGTCGCATCTGAAGTTCCCAGATCTCCTTCATCGGGCCAGAGAATCGTTTCGGAATCGAGGTTGCCTGCACCTGACGGCCAATCACCTTTCCAATGGCGCCGTGCAATGCCGGCTGGACCGGGTCACCGTTGTCCTGCCTGCGATGCCACTCTGCCTGAAGTGCCGGCCAAAGCATGGCGGCAAACAGGAAATAGGGCGTGACCGATTTGCCCTGGGCAATCCGGGCATCCGTGTTTCTCAGGGCCTGGCGGATCAGCTCGTCCGGCTCACCCGACTCAATGGCCCTGACCGTCTCCGGGAACAGAGGCTCCAGCAGATTGTAACGGGTCAGAAGGTCGTAAGTGGCTTCGCCATGGCCTGCGGAAAACAGTTTGAGCACTTCATCAAACAGGCGGGCTGGTGGAATATGGGTTAACAGAGGGGCCAGGTCCCCGATCGGGGCCTCGGTCTCCGGTTCAATGTCAAAGCCGAGTTTGGCGGCAAAACGGATAGCGCGAAGCATGCGCACTGGGTCTTCCCGGTACCGCGTCTCGGGATCGCCAATCAGTCGCAGCTGGCGGTTGCGCAGATCCTCGATACCGTTGGCAAAGTCGATTACGGTAAAGTCGCGGATGCAGTAGTAAAGCGCATTGACGGTGAAGTCCCGACGCAGGGCGTCTTCTTCCTGGTTGCCGTAAACGTTGTCACGCAGAAGCAGGCCGTGTTCACTGGTCCTGCGATCGTCATCATCGGTGTCGGTGTCTGCTTCGGCAGCGTTGCCCCTGAAGGTGGTCACCTCGATGACCTCGCGGCCAAACACCACGTGGACAATCCGGAATCGCCGTCCGATCAACCGGGAGTTCCGGAACAGGTCGTGCACTTCCTCGGGGGTGGCATTGGTCGCGATGTCGAAATCCTTGGGCTTGCCGCCCAGCAGGATGTCTCTTACGCCGCCGCCCACGAGGTATGCTTCATAGCCCGATTTGTTCAGGCGATGCAGAACTTTCTTGGCGGGTTCGCTGATAACCGAGCGGGAGACGTTGTGCTGGTCCCTGGGGATTTCCCGTCGCTGGTAGGTGCGGGCTTTCTTTTTTCCGTTGCCGGGCATGAAGGAACGGAGTTTGTCGACAAGTCGTTTAGGCATTGAAATCCGTGGTTGCGATGAGCAAAAACCGAGAGTTTAACGGTTTGAGCAGGATTTGCACACGTTTGCCGTGGATTACCGTTTCGGAGCCCAGATAATCAAAAGGCGGATCCGTTTTCACGAATCCGCCCTCAAAGCGTTGACGATCTGCATTGTTTTTGTTTTTGCCGGGATTTTTCTTGGTTTTTGTACCCCACTGCATATCCCCACTTCAGGGGCATCTCAGCAGTGCAAACGGAAAGCTTTGAATACACAGAGCGGTCAGAGACATCGAGCGGGCCTTGGGTAGCTGCAGCGTCACCTGGAAGGTGATTCTTCTCTACATCTACAACTCGCACGTGCCGTGGGACCACTAAAAAGCAAAGTACCCAAAACACTCAGTTCGCTTACGTTCTGTTGTTGTTTTTGTTACCGAACGCATCCTGCAGCTTTTTGTTCTTGTTGTTGGCGCTGCTTTGTCACTCTTGTTTTTGTTGTTGTGCGCCAAATAGGTTGCAGTCCATGTGCCAGTTTTTGAATTTCGTTTATTAACAGAGTCTTACGATTTTGTAGGCCATAAGTGTTACCCCGTATTCAACCTAAGTGTTACTGAGGTCACGTTACTTTCGTGAGGAGTGTTACCGACAGGAACATGGGGTAACAACTGAGCCCGGATTCATACTATGCCGGACTCAGTTGCCAGAGGATTTTTTCCGGGGTATGCCGAGACGCTGGCGACGTTCCCAGAGCGATTTTCGGCTGATGCCCAGTTTCTGGGCCAATTCTGTCTCGCTCATGCGGTCCTGGTTCTCGAGAACAAAATGCTGGAAGTAATCTTCGAGGGAGAGATCGTTGGACGCGTCCACCTCCCGAGTATGTGTCTGCTCGTTGTTGCCGTCCACGAGAGTCTCGGGGATGTATTCGTCGCTGCCTTCGCTGTCCAGGTCCAGCAATGAGGGCGTGATCACGTCGCCGTCACACAGGATGGTTGCGCGCTCAATGGCGTTCTCCAGTTCCCGTACGTTTCCCGGCCAGCGATGGCGTTCGAGGGCGCGCATGGCCTCGGGGCTTAGATTGAGATCGGGCTTGCCCATTCTCTCGCCCTGGCGCTTCAGGAAGCGGCGGGCCAGTCCCAGAATATCGCTCTGGCGCTCACGCAGCGGCGGGATACGGATCTGCATGACGTTCAACCGGTAGTAGAGGTCTTCCCGGAATTCCCCGGTACGCGTCATGGCCTTGAGGTTTCGGTGGGTGGCGGCAATCATCCGCACGTTGACGGTACGGCTCTGGGTGGAGCCGACTTTCCGGATCTCGCTTTCTTGAAGAACCCGTAGCAGGCGTGCCTGGGCTTCGGCCGGCAGTTCGCCGATTTCGTCCAGAAACAGGCTGCCGCCATCGGCGGCCTCGATCAGGCCGGTCCTGGCCGATACCGCACCGGTGAAAGCGCCCTTTTCATGGCCGAACAGTTCCGATTCAATCAGGCTTTCGGGGATGGCCGCGCAGTTGACCGAAATCAGCGGCTTGGCAGCGCGGGGGCTGAGCAGGTGCAGGGCGCGGGCCGCCAACTCCTTGCCGGTTCCTGATTCGCCCTGGATCAGGACAGTGGTTTCTGTCGGTGCTACTTTACGGATCAGCGTGAACACCCGCTGCATCGGCTCACACTGGCCGAACATGATGTTGGCAGGATCGCTGCTTTCCGGCGTTTCCAGGGCTGGTGCCGAGTCGTCACCCGAGTTCCGGCCGGCGGGTTTCCGGGCCAGAATGTTTTCGACCGCGGCCAGCATTTCATCGTGATCAAACGGTTTGGCGATGTACTCAACGGCGCCCATTTTCATGGAGTCCACCGCTGATCTCAGGCTGGCATAGCTGGTCATGATCAGCACCGGCGTGTTGGGTGCGCGATTGATCAGTTCGGTGCCCGCTGCGCCTGGCAGGCGCAGGTCGGAAATGATCAGATCGAACTGATCGGGTTCGTGGTTCTGCTCGGCTTCCTCAACGGAGGCCGCATCGGCGACCTCATAGCCGGCATGCAACAACAGTTTGCGCACTGCCGAGCGAATAATGTCTTCGTCTTCCACGATCAGAATGCGAGGCATAACAGTCTCAAGACCTTTGGTTCTGGCTGATGGCAATAGTGCCGGTTTCCGGTTCGTAGGCTGGCAATCTCAGCCTCACGCAGGTTCCGCGGCCGGTGTCGGCATTAGCCGGGCTTTCCACCTGAACGTTGCCATAGTGCTCTTCAATAATGCTGTACACCAGCGACAGGCCAAGACCGGTTCCCTTGTTGGGGGCCTTGGTGGTGTAAAACGGCTCGAAGATATGATCGAGTTGATCCCCGGGAATACCGGAGCCCTCATCAACCACCTCGATGATAGCGGAGTAGCCATCGCCCTTTCCACTGACCCGGATGGTACCGCCTTCCGGTGAGGCATCGCGGGCGTTCGCCAGCAGGTTGACGAATACCTGGACCAGACGCTGCTCATCTCCCAGAACCTGCAAAGAGGGCGGGCAGTCGTTGACATAGTGAATCCCCAGGCCCTTGTCGCTGAGCGACAGCAGGTTGATCGATTCTTCCACACAGCGATGAATCGCTACCGGCTCGTACCGGTTGGCCTGGGCATGATTGCCGGTGCGGGCAAAGTTCATCAGCGACTGCAAAATGGTAGAGATGCGCCGGGTCTGCTGCTGGATCTGGTCAGCGGTGTCCAGGATGTCCGGGTTGTCGGTTTCCAGTTTCAGGTTCTGGGCCAGGGATGAGATACCGGTGACCGGGTTCCCGATCTCGTGGGCGACACCGGCGGCGAGCCTTCCCACCGATGCCAGCCGTTCGCTGTGCATCAGTTCGTCCTCAAGTAGCCGGGTTTCGGTCTGGTCCTCGACCAGGATAATGCTGCCACCTTCGGTGTGGTCCGGTCCGCTCAGGGCTGCTTTGTGGAGGTTCAGCCAGTGGGGTTTGCCACGCAGGTCCAGGCGATGCTTGTAGCGATGGAGGTCCGGGCCACGGTTGAAGTCATCAAGCAGCAGGTGCCAGTGCTCGGGCAGTGCCATCAGCCTGGCACCGACCACGTCATCGGCGGTGATGCCGGTGAGCGCCTCCATGGCGTGGTTCCACATCAGGATTTCACCGTCCTCGCCCACGGAGCAGGCAGGAATCGGCAGGTTCTGAAGGGTCTGGCGGTAATGCCGGCGCAGGTTGTCCAGCTCGCCGGCCAGGCCGGTCAATCGGTTCTGGTAGTCGCCGAGGGCGCGTTCTACATAGCGGATGTCCTGGGCAGTGCCGCCCTGGGCCATGGGCTTGAAGCCGAGATGGCGCTTGACCATGTCCCTGGCTACGGAGGGGCCGAGCAGGCCAGACAGGTTTATTTCCACCTGGTCGCGCAGTCGCCTGAGCTGGTAAGGCCGATACTCCACATTGGGCAGTTTCAACTGGCCCAGTGCCCGCTCCACTTCTCGCCGCGCCACACCGTAGCCCAGCGGCTCCGCTAACTGTCTCACAAAGTCACTGGAGGACGTGGCCAGCAATTCACGGCGTTGCGGACGGGACAGTGCGCCCAGTGAGCAGGCCTGGGCTGCGCTGTTCTCCTCACTGGTGCTGGTGCTGAGGATGGAAATCAGCGCAAACACGGTAATGTTGGCAGTCAGGCTTACGAACGTGAAGATATGCCAGTTGCTGTAGTCCGGTATCAGTGGCGCATCCAGCCAGGCCAGCAGATTGGCCGTGTGCGAGAATGGCAGCACGAGCGTCACCACCCAGATGGCCAGCCCGACAACAAGGCCGGCGATCAGGCCGCGGCGATTGCCCTCGGGCCAGTAAATCACGCCCAGGGCGCCGGGCAGCAGTTGCAAAGTGCCGGAGAGGGAAATGGCGCCGAGAATGGACAGGTCGAGGTTTTTGCCGACAACTTCATGAAACAGCAGCGCCAGGAAAATGATCACGGCGATGAGCAGGCGCTTGATCCACTGCAGCCACCGGTAGATATCGCCCTGGTCTTTCGGGGTTTTCAGGGGCAACACCACGTGGTTCAGCGCCATGCCCGCCAGTGCCAGGGTGCTGACGATCATCAGGCCGCTGGCTGCTGACAGGCCGGCAATGTACATCAGCAGTGTCAGTGCCGGGCTTTCCATGGCCTGGGCTGCCCCGATGGCAAAGAATCCGGGCCCTGTGGTCACCGCCAGCTCCTGGCCTCCCCAGAGAATCAGGGGCACCGGCAGGCCGAGCAGCAACAGGTAGAGTGGCAGGCCCCAGCTGGCTTTTGCCAGGGCCTTGGGCGAGGGGTTTTCGCTGAAGGTCATGTGGTACATGTGTGGCAGTACCAGAGCAGCGGCAAAGGACATCAGCATTAGTGCCCGCCAACTGCCGTCGTCAATACTCAGGGTCATGGTTGTGGCCGGCGACGTCCGGTTGTCCAGCCAGCTTTCCAGTCCGCTCATGCCGTCAAAGACCCCGAAGAGAATGACGCCCCCGAGCACCAGCAATGCCACAAGTTTCACCAGCGAATCAAAAGCAATGGCCAGCACCAGCCCCTGATGGTTTTCCGAGTTCTGGTCGCGCCTTGCCCCGAATAGCATGGCGAAAAGCACCACGATCAAGCTGAACATCACGCTGATTACCGCAGGCGATGTGTCCGGCGCAAGAATGCTGGCAGAGGTGGCGACGGCCTGTATCTGCATGCTCAGCAAGGCCAGAATGGCCCCGCCGGAGCAGAGGGTGACCAGGGTGCCAGCCCACTGGCTTCGGTAGCGGTAGGCAAACAGATCGGCGAGGGACGTGAGCTGATAGGCGCGTCCGATCCTCATGACCGGGTTCAGAAGCACAGGCGCCAGCAGGAAAGCGCCGCTGATGCCGAGATAGTAAGCCAGAAAGCCGTAGCCGGATTCGGCGGCCATACCAACCGCGCCGTAGACCGCCCATATGCCGGCATAGACACCCAGGCTGAGCACATAAACCAGGGGGTGGCGAACCCAGCGCCGGGGGACCATGCCTTTTTCGGTAAACCAGGCGATGCCGAACAGCAGAATCAGATACAGGAGGCTGGCGAGCAGCAGGCCGGAGGGACTAAAACTCATTGGGGTCCCGCCGCCATTCAAGCCAGAAACCGATGGCGATCAGCCCGGCCCAGATAAGGTAGGGGCTGTACCAGACGTTTCCCGGCGAAGTCCACCAGTCAAGGATGTTGGGCGAAAAGATATAGATGGCCAGTACCAACAGGAAGACCAGACGGTAGATATACATCAGGCATGCTATCCGCGCTGAGGTGTGAGAAGGGCTTTATACCATGTCCCTCACCGGGATGTCAGGTGGATGGCGCCCCGTCGCCAGTAACTCCGGCCCCACTCCAGCAGCGAATCCAGCGAACCGCTGGCAAGGTTGGCAGGCGGGTTCTGACCAAGGGCAACGAGCGCCATGAACAGGTTGTCGACAGGCTTGTCATCATCAAGAGCTGGCGCATGGGTCTGCTTGCTCAGCTTCTGACCCTGCTCGTTGAGTATGACCGGGATGTGAAGCCAGCGTGGAGGAAGAGCACCCAGGGCACGATAAATCTGTTGCTGCTGCGCCGTCATGTCGAGGAGATCCGAACCACGCACCACGTCCGTGATGCCCTGATCAATGTCATCGACCACCACCGCCAGTTGATAGGCGTAGAACCCCTCCTTGCGGAGGATGACCGGATCGTCAAGCTCTGCTTGCACCGTCTGGTGCTGGGGTCCCAGCAGCTGGTCCTGCCAGTGGCAGTCTTCGTCTTCGAGGGCAAAGCGGATTGCGAATGGCCGGTCACCGTCAATTTCTGTGCGAGTGCGGCACTGGTTCGGGTGGCGCCCCTCATTGGCCTGCAATTCCTTGCGCGAGCACTGGCAGCGATACGCGTAGCCGCTTTCAAGCAGCCGGTTAACGGCGTGCTGATAGGCGTCGTGACGTCTGGATTGAAAGCGTACCGGCTCGTCGGGAAACAGCCCGTGGGCGTCAAGGCTGGCAATGATCTGGCCGGTCGCCTCCGGCGGCTCTCTCAGAGGATCCAGGTCTTCAATGCGGATAAACCACTGGCCGCCCTGGCTGCGGGCTTCCAGAAAGCTGGCAAGTGCGGTAACGAGGGAGCCAAAGTGCAGCGGGCCTGTCGGAGAGGGCGCAAACCGGCCCCGGTATTGAGGGTTGTTCATGGCGGTCAGTCAGCCGGCGGGGCTGGGAAAAGCCCCAACCGGCAGCTGTTGCGTAGCAGGCTCAGATGCCGGTCTGGCGTTCGCGAATCTCGGCCAGTGTCTTGCAGTCGATGCACAGGGTGGCTGTTGGTCGAGCTTCCAGGCGGCGGATACCGATTTCCACGCCACACTGATCGCAGAAGCCATAGTCGTCTTTGTCGATGCGGTCGATGGTCTGGTCAATCTTCTTGATCAGCTTCCGCTCGCGGTCGCGGGTACGCAGCTCCAGGCTGAATTCTTCCTCCTGGGTTGCGCGATCGCTGGGATCCGCGTAATTTGCGGCGTCTTCCTGCATGTGGTGCATGGTGCGGTCGACTTCTTCCATCAGCTCCTGCTTCCATTGCAGCAGCAGATCTTTGAAGTGCTGGAGCATTTCCGCACTCATGTACTCTTCACCCTTCTTCATTTCATAGGGGGTGAAGTTGGTAAAACGTTCGCGTGGTTGTTCTGCAGTAGTTGCCATTGAACCCGGCCTCTTGTTTGTACTTCACAAGAACGGTTTGCTTCCCTCCGCGTGAGCCCCCGTGGCTGCGCGGTTGTACCCTGGATGAAGCATTCGTCCTGAAACGGGAATTTGCGGAAAATAGCAGATTAGTCACGGGGGTGCCAGCCTTGTGACATCGACTTTTGTACGGAGATCACATGAAGTTTCCAGAACCGCTGGTTGAAGGCCGGCTTATCCGCCGCTACAAACGCTTTCTGGCAGACGTGCGTCTGCCGGATGGTTCAGAAATTACGGCCCATTGTCCGAACACCGGCTCCATGCTGGGCTGTCAGCCGGAGGACGCGCGAGTCTGGCTTAGCCGTAGCGATAACCCCAAGCGCAAACTCCAGTACACCTGGGAGTTGGTGGAAACCTCGCCCGGGCAACTGGCCTGCGTGAACACCGCCCGGCCGAACAGCCAGGCTCGGGCGGCCGTACAAGCTGGCACCGTGGTGGAGCTGGCCGGCTATTCCGAGTGCCGCGCCGAGGTTAAGTATGGTTCGGAGAAGAGCCGGATCGACCTGCTGCTTTCCGGCCATGACACCGCGGCCGATGCCTGGGTGGAGGTCAAGAATGTCACGCTGGCGGAAGATGCTCAGGGTTTTTTCCCCGATGCGGTGACCGTGCGCGGCCAGAAGCATCTGCGGGAGCTGATTGCCCAGGTTGAGCAGGGCGATCGCGCGGTGCTGTTTTTCGTGGTGAATCACACCGGCATTCAAACCGTTCGCCCGGCGGACCATATTGATCGAAAATACGGTGAGTTACTGCGGGAGGCCTGCGATGCTGGCGTGGAAGTGATCGCCTATCGTGCCGATCTGAGCGAGAGCGACGGCACGCCAACAGGTGTGTTGACCCTGACCGAATCGGTGCCCGTTATTCTGGAAGTCTGACCTCAATCTGGCCGTCCCGCTCCCGCAGGTCCAGCTGGGTGAGCGCATCGCCCTGGCAGGGCCCGGCAATGCATTCGCCGTCTGAGGGCTTGAACAGGGCGCCGTGGGTGGAACACTGGATAAACAGGTTGTCGGAATCCATGAACCGGCCGGGCATCCAGTTCAGTTCAACGCCCAGATGCGGGCAGATGTTCAGGTAGGCGCGGGGCGTGCCACCGTCCAGAAACAGGAACCCGGTCAGCGGCATGCCTGCCGGCTCCCGGGCCTTCTCCCGGAGCCGGAATTCCAAGAATTGGCCCGGTGTCAGCTCGGGGGCCGGACAGACGGGCTGCCAGGAATGCGTGACGCTGCTCATTTCGGCAAGATCGTGTATCGCATGCGGGTCCCGTGATTCAGGGACATGACGATCTCATCGGCGTCCAGACGATGCGGAAAATAGCAGCCGGAAATCTTGGCGCTGGCAATACTGGAGCCTTCCATTCGGGATTTCGAGAAGTCGACACCTCGCAGGTCGGCGCCCCGGAAGTAGGCGTGGCGGAAATCCAGCCCCTTGGCATCCATTCCCCTGAGATCCAGACCCCGGAAATCGCCATGGGCGAAACTGGGTAACTCTGCAAGCTTTGCCTTTTCAGCATTGAACGCCTGCATGTCTTCGCTACGAAGAATATCGTAGAGCGGGTGACTGATCTGATGTACTTCGTGTTCGCTTTTATCGTCCATATCGAACCTCGCGCTCGCCAGTGGGAGCCAGTTGTTGTTCTTAGTCGGCCTTGCCGCCGGGGATGCCCAGATGTTGGCGGATCCGGTCGGCCACCGCCTCTGCCACATGCTCCTGGTCAGTGTGCAGGTGGATGGTGTGGCTCTTCTCCTCCGCGGTTAACGGTTCAAACCAGGTTTGCTGTGCGTCCAGCAATTCCTCGGTTGCCTCGGAGGCATCGCCCTTGCGATTGCGGATCCACTCCCGGCGCAGATCTTCCGGCGCCTCGCAATGGATCAGGGCAAAGGGCACACCCTGATCTTCGGCTATCGATGCCAGCAGGGCCCGCTCTTTCTGTTTCAGGCTGGCGGCGTCCACAATCACCGGGAAACCGGCGGCCAGAACGTGACTGGCAAGCTCCGCCAGCCGCTGATAGGTTTTCTCTGTCGCTTCCTCGGTGTACAGATTGCCACCGGTCGGTGAGCGGGAGCTGTCGAGTGGGGCCAGTCCGTGCAGGCGCTTGCGCTCGACATCGGAGCGCAGGCGTATCAGCCCCAGTTCATTGGCCATGGCGGCGCTGACGCAGGTCTTGCCGCTGGCGGACAGCCCGGTGGTTGCCAGCAGATAGTGATTCGGAATAGTGCCGTAATCCTCGGCCAGCTGGGCGTAGGCTCGATAGCGCTGCATCAGGTCGGCTTTTTCCGCATCGGTGAGCCCCGGGTTCCCCATGGTAAACAGGGCTATCTTGGCGCGCACCATAGCCCGGTATGCCTTATACAGCGGCAACAAAGGCAGAGCTTCGAAGTCGTCGCGGTATTCCAGGTACGTATTGAGCACCTGGTTGGCAAGGGCGCTTTCCCCACGGGACTCCAGATCCATCAACAGGAACGCGAGATCGTTGATCACGTCGATCCATCGGAACGGTTCGTTGAACTCAATGCAGTCGAAAACCGTTACCGCGTCCTCGAAGCGGGTGATATTGGCGAGATGGAGGTCGCCATGGCATTCCCGCACCATGCCGCTTTCGCGACGACGGGCAATCAGCTCCCGGTGGCGCTCGAAGGTGGATTCGGTCCAGGCCTGGAGGTTGTCCAGTTGCATGAGCAGATGCGAATCGTCAATCATCGGCCGGATCTGGTCGAAATTCTCCTGCATGGCGGCGAACACGGCTTCCGGAGTGCCAAGCGGCTTGTCGTCCGGCACAGGCGGTAGCTGCTCATGGAAGGCCGCGACCTGACGGGCCAGGTCCGTGAGTGGTTCTGGCGTCAGCTTTGCCTGTTCCTGCAGGCGATCGAAGAGATGCTCCTGGCCGAACTGACGCATCTTGATGGCGTATTCGAAGGCTTCTCCCTCCCCACCGAGGATGGGGTTGTCGGGCGTGCCGGTGATGGGTACCACCTCCAGATACAGTTTGTCGGCCAGTCGCCGATTGAGCCTGAGCTCCTCCTCGCAGAAATGCTTTCGGCGATCGAGGGTGGAGAAGTTCAGGAAGCCGAAATCCATGGGCTTCTTGATCTTGTAGGCGTAGTCACCGGTCAGGATCACCTGTGAGATGTGAGTTTCGATAACCTGGAAACCATCGACAGGATGGTCGTACAGGTCTGGATTCTGCATGGCCAGAATCAGATTGCCTGGGGATGTCTCACTCACCGTGCTCTCCTCGCGTTCCCTGAACCCATTGATTTTTCTTGCTCTATCATAACGGGCAGATTACAGAAATAACACACGGATGGCCTGCCTTCCTCACCGCTCCCTTCGTTATAATCGCGGCATGAAAAAATCCAAAGCATCTTCCAGCCCCAGGCGAAAGCCCTCCAGACGTTCCTCCAACAACGGTCGCCGGCCGTGGTTCTGGCGTTTTATGTTCCGGTTATGTGCCATCGGTCTCGTTTTGCTGGCTGGCTGGATGGTTTACCTCGATGCCGTGGTGACCTCCCGTTTCGAGGGCCGGCGTTTCGAGGTTCCGTCCCGGGTTTACGCGCGCCCTCTGGAGCTTTTCGATGGCGCCAGCGTCAGTGCCGGTGCCCTGGAGAGGGAACTGAGCCTCTCCGGTTTCCGTAAGGGTGACGGCAGGAAATCCGGCAGTTACCAGCGCACGGGCAATCGCTTTGTGATCAGTACCCGGGGCTTTTCCTTCCCGGACGGCGATGAACCCAGGCGCAGGATCTCACTGATGATATCTGGCGATCGGGTTCAGGGCTTTTCGGTGATTGAAGGCGATAATGCCCCGATTGTGCGGCTTGAGCCGGCGCAGATTGGCGGCATCTACCCGGCGCACAAGGAGGACCGGGTGCTGGTTCAGCTGGATGAAGTGCCGGCCCTGTTGCCCACCACTCTGATGGCGGTGGAGGATCGAAATTTCTACGACCATTTCGGCATCGCGCCACTTTCTATTGGCCGGGCCATGCTTGCCAACATCCAGGCCGGGCGCATCGTTCAGGGTGGCAGCACGCTGACCCAGCAATTGGTGAAAAACTTCTTCCTGACTCGAGAGCAGACGCTGGTGAGAAAGGCCAACGAAGCCCTGATGTCGGTGCTCCTGGAGTTGCACTATGAAAAAGACGATATCCTCGAAACCTATCTGAACGAGGTCTACCTCGGACAAGCCGGTACGCGCAGCATTCATGGTTTCGGTCTTGCCAGCCAGTTCTATTTTGGCGAATCCCTCAAGGATCTGGATGTGCACCAGATCGCGTTGCTGGTGGGCATGGTCAAAGGCCCCAGTTACTACAATCCGCGCCGCCACCCGGAGCGCGCAACCGAGCGGCGGAATCTGGTGATTTCTGAAATGGAACAGGCCGGCCTCATTGAGCCGGGGCGCGCGTCCAGGGCTCGTGGATTGCCGCTGGGCGTCAGTGAGCGCCCGTCGTATTCGGAAAATCGGTACCCGGCCTACATCGATCTGGTCCGGCGACACCTTGCCCGCGATTACAAGGAAGAGGATCTGCGCAGTGAAGGTTTGCGGATTTTCACGACCCTGAACCCGGCGATTCAGTACGCGGCAGAGTATGCGGTAACCGATACCCTCCCGAGGCTGGGCGGTGGGCAGAATGCCGAGGCGCTGGAAGCCACCCTGGTAGTCACTGCGAAGGATTCCGGGGAAGTGCTGGCGCTTGTGGGTGGCCGCGACCCGCAATTTGCCGGGTTCAACCGGGCACTGGATGCCAACCGTCCCATCGGATCGTTGATCAAGCCGTTTATCTATCTGTCGGCGTTGCAGGAGCCGGAGAGGTATACCCTGACCACACCGGTGCTTGATAAGAGCTTTACCCTGGAATTCGACGATGGCAAACGCTGGCAGCCCAAGAACTACGATGGCGAGGAGCGGGGCGAAGTACCCCTGCACAAGGCCCTGTCCCACTCTTACAACCTGCCTGCCGTGCGTGTCGGGCTGGATATCGGAGTGGATCGGGTGCAGGAGACGCTGACAGCGTTCGGCGTCGATACCCCGATTTCCCGTTACCCGTCGATGCTTCTGGGCTCGGTTTCCATGAGCCCGGTGACCGTGGCGCAGATCTATCAGGGGCTGGCGACATCCGGCTTCAATACGCCGCTGCGCACGATCCGTGAAGTCACGGACGCCGGCGGTGAGGCGCTATCCCGTTACAGTCTTGAAGTTGAGCAAGTGGCCGATCCCGCCGCCGTGCACCTGGTGCAATACGCCATGCAGGAAACCATGCAGGAGGGGACAGGACGCTCTGCCTATTACACCGTGCCTGAAGAGCTCAGTCTTGCCGGCAAGACCGGCACCACCGATGATGGTAGGGACTCCTGGTTTGCCGGGTTCAGTGGCGACCTGCTTGCGGTGGCCTGGGTTGGGCGGGATGATAACGGGCCAACTTCACTGACCGGGGCCAGTGGCGCTCTGCCGGTGTGGTCGAGGTTTATGGCGCAGGTTCCCCAGCACGGCTTCTCGCCGGTGGTACCCGACGGGGTCAGTTATCACTGGGTGAATTCGGAGCGGCAGGCACTCACAGACGAATACTGCGACAATGCCCGCCTGCTGCCCTACATTGCTGGCAGTGAACCCACGCAGACAATTTCATGCTCCGGAACTCTGGAACGTCGAATCCGGGGTTGGTTTGAAGGACTGTTTCAATGATTGACCGACTTTCGTTAAGGACTGCCCTGATCGCCACGCTGCTGTCCGTGGCTGGTTGTGCTTCCGGGCCAGGAGGCGGAATCTACGTGCCGATCGGCAGTGAGCCGGCCAAGGCGCCCGAACCACCCAGAACCAGTACTGATAGCGAAGAAAGCGAAGCCCCCGTGTGGCGCAAGAGCGAACAGCCAGAGGCGGCTCCGGAAACCCGGGAACCGGCCCGGTCCAGCTCCCCTAGCTATCGGGAAACCGGGGATGGGCTCTCACCGGCGGCGCTCAGCCTGGTACGTGAGGCCGATCAGCTGTTGGCCCAAGGTAACGTCTCTGGCGCTATCGCACGCCTCGAACGGGCACAGCGGATCGCCCCCCGATCTGCGGAGGTGTATTTCAAGTTGTCCGAGGCCTATGTGGCGGGTAATCAGTTGGGCTCAGCGGAGCAGTTCACCCTGAAGGGGTTGTCCCTGGCGGGAAGTGATATTCGGCTGCAGAGAGCCGGCTGGCTGTTGCTGGCGGATATTCGCCGGGCTCGAGGTAATGTGGCTGGTGCGGATCAGGCGGAGGAAAGGGCCGCCGCACTCTAACTGTTTCTTGCCTGGCAGTCGGTCCCTGTTGTTCAGCGACCGACTGCCAGGACAGGTGCTTATTCGACGAGAGGAATCAGCTCGGCTTCGGTTGTCTGGTTGGCAACAACCTCAAGGCTCTGTGTTCCCTCGAAGTCAAGGTTGTCATCCTCCTCGTTGTTGTCCTCCTGACAGCTGTAACTGATGGTGTAGTTACCCTCTGGCAGGAATGCTGCCGTATAGCTGTAGAGGCTAGATTCATCATCGAGCTTAACCGGCACAATCATTAGAGGGTTGCCTTCCTCATTGTTGACGTTCAGGTCTGAGGTTTCGGCATTCTCACCAGAGAAGACGTAAACAGCACCGGTGTACTGACAATCAGCCAGATTCTCATCCGCCATACGGGTGGACGTTATCTGGGCAACATCGACCTGGCCACTGATAGAGCCAACCTCAAGGTTGTTGACCAGTCTCAGGGACGGTTTCAGCATATAGTCGGCCAGGGCATTACCCTGCGGGTTAACGATGGACTTGCGCACGTCAAAGTCGATGGTGAAGTTGGTGGTTGTGTCTGCGGCCACCAGGAATTCACCCTTAAGCTTGAGGCCACTTTGCTCGCCAGACGGAACTGCCAGTGAGTACTCGCTGTCGCCTGTAGATTCGCGCTTCACAAACGAGTTATCCGTGTCGACAATCAGTCGAAGCTCGGTGTATGTGCCGGCAGGTACTTCTTCATCTGTAATCAGAGGTTCGCTCAGGCCACCCTGAAGATCCAGCAGATTCACCTGTTCGAAGCCTTCAAGGGGAAATTCCACCCATTGTCCTTCCTCGGGTTTTAAACGAATTTCCGTGAAAGCAATGGTGACATTGCTCAGGTCCATGGCCGGGGCGTCGGTAATACCAAAGGACACTGTTCCGGTGCCCGAGGACGCTGAACTGTCGCTACCACTCCCACCACAGGCCGCCATGCCCGCAGCAAGAGTTGAAATGGCAATAAGTTGAACCGAACGTTTCATATAAACCTCCAAGGTTTATTTGCTGGACTCATAGCGAAGCAACATCGCTACCTGACTCCACCCTCACGCTGCGGTAGAGGGCAGAGTTCCGGAAATTTTGTTAACGTTCCCTAATGTCCGGGCAACCGTTGAATCGTCAGATCGGGAACGCGGCCAATGCATCGGCCCGGCGACTTGAGATAGACTGCGCCGCTGGCATGAACCCACGCAGGTAAACAACGGCTTTGGCAATTTTTCCTTTCAAGCCCTCGAAGTCCCGGCGTTTTGACGCTCTGGTGCGGCCCCATCTGGATGCGATGTACCGGTTTGCTTACCGTCTGGCGGGTCAGCAACAGGATGCTGAGGATCTGGTTGAGGATGTGGTGGTCAAGCTATTCCCAAAGCTTGATGAGCTGGAAAGCGTTGACCAGCTAAGGCCCTGGCTGAATCGGGTGCTCTACAGGCAGTTTATTGATCAGGTGCGGCGTAAGAACCGACAGAGTGACCGCCCGTTGACGGAGCTGGTCGGCAGTGAAAGCCAGGCCGATTGGCTGGACAGCCTCGAATCCGACAGTGTTGGCCCGGATCTGCAACTGGAGCAGTCGCGCCTTGGACCGGCATTGGATCGGGTCATGATGACTCTGACGCCCGATCAGCGAACTCTTTTGTTGCTTCATGATGTGGACGGCTGGCGCCAGGAAGACATCGCGGCGGTGCTGGACATCCCGTTGGGAACCGTGAAATCGCGATTGCACAGGTGTCGGGCCGCCCTGCGAAAGAAATTGCAGCGGGAGCTGGAACCAACCGAGCCGGCCGGACGTGTGGGGGAGTGAGGTGAAGACAATGTCCTGCAATGAAATCCGGGTGGATCTACCCGCCTACATCAACAATGAGCTTTCCGCCCCCGCCCGTGACCGGGTGCAGGAGCACGTTGCTGCCTGCACGTCGTGCAGAGAGAGGCTTGCCTCGGAGCGGTCTCTGAACCGGGCGTTGCAGGAGCAATTCAGAGTCCCTGGGCCTTCCCCTGATTTTCAAAGCCGTGTTTTGTCCTCTGTCCGAGGCGAAGCCAGACCGGAGTCCGGATGGAGTCACGGGGCACTGGGTGGTGCCATTGCGGCGGCTCTTGCCCTGGGTATCGGCCTGGGCTTTCTGTTCCAGCCCGATGATGCGACTGACAGCGCCCAGCCTGTTGTCGCGTCCTCGGCGTCCTCGGAGAGTGCCGCTGAAGAGTCGGCAAACGGGATTGCCGAACCTGTTGAGAAAACCGTGCGCCTTGCCTTCCGTTCGGGCGAGGCTCTGGAAAACGTTACGCTTACCCTTGAGCTGCCACCGAATGTGGAACTGGCTTCCTGGCCAGGGCATCGGGAGCTTAGCTGGCAGGTGAGCCTGAATGCCGGGGAGAACGTTTTGTCGCTGCCCCTGAAGCTCCTCTTTCCCGGTGCCGGTGAGTTGGTGGCCCGACTGGACACCGGAGATCGCCAGAAAACCTTTCGGGCCCCGATTCCCGAATATCCACAACGCCCGGTCGAGGATCCCGAATCATGACAGGTTGCAGGTTCTTATTGAGTGCCAGGCTGGTCGGATTGCTGATGTTGGGGTTTTGGGTCCCGGCAACAACACTGGCTAATGATGATCTGGATGTTACCATGCGTATGGTGACTGACGACGCAGAACTCACCGATTCGGTCGTGCGGGAAATCGAGTTGCCCCGCGCTATCGAAAAACCCGAGAATCCGGGTGAGTCTGGCTCTCGAGGGCTGGATACGGCGAGTGAAGCCCGAGAAAGGGGGCGCGAGTTTGGTGAGTCCATGTCCGAAAAAGCCAGGCAATCCCGGGAGCTGATCAAGGGTAAGCCTGAGTTACCGGAGCGGCCGGAACGCCCAGAGCTGCCGGATGCACCAGGGCTGGATCGCTGAAGCCGGGTACGTAACCGGGCCTCCCCTGCGTGGATTAACCCGGAGAAACCTGTTTGCTGGTATTTTGGCGCGCCCTGTCCCTGATCCTGTTGTTAATTCCCACGATGATTCTTCAGGCGGCTGAAACGAAAGCCGGCATGGAGGATTTCCGTGCCGGCGTTGAAGCCTTTGAAGCAGGAGACCTGAACGCCGCGAAACAGCGCTTCCAGAGAGCCGTTGATGCTGGCCTGAGATCTCCCTCGCTTTTCTATAACCTCGGTGTTGTCTGCTATCAGCTGGGCGATTACGGCGCCGCTGAATCTGCCTTCCGTTCCTTGCTCGACGGCTCCAATGGCGCCCTGGCGCGTTATAACCTCGGTCTGGTCGCGCTTGCCACGGAGGAGTCTGCCGAAGCCCGTCGCTGGTTCGAGCAGGCCTCGGCCGAGAGCGCTCCGGATAAAATCCGGGCACTGGCCCGGGCGCAACTGAATATACTGGATGGTGGATCGCCCCGGTTGGCCCGCCAGCCCTCCATTCGCGGCTATCTGGGTATCTCTGGCGGTTACGATTCCAATATTGCCGGCCTGCCCGAGGATACGGCGTCGAGTGAGGGTGGGAGCTTCCTCGAGGCGCTGGCTGCCGGAACCTACGAGCGGCCAGTCGGTACCCGCTCACGGCTTGCCCTCGATGCTGCCGCCTACTCCCGGGAACATCCGTCCGATGAAGAATACGACACTCAGGTGTTGCAGGGACGACTGGCCTGGTCTGAGACCCTAGCTGCAGGTGAACGCGGCGCTCTGGTGTCGTTGGTGAAGTCCTGGTTTGGCAGCGAATCCCTTGAAACCCGATACGGCATCGAGGGGTTTTATCGTTGGCGTGAGTGTTCGCTACCCGTAGCCCCGGATCAGTGCGGAATCGCCCTGGCGGCGGCTACCGTGAATGGTGGTTCAGGCTTCGAGGCCTATGACGGACAGTGGTATCGGGCACGCGTTCATGCGCGGAAGTACCTGGGACCCTGGCGATTGGACGGCGACTACTCACTGGAAATCAATGACCGGCGGGATCTGCAAACAACCAGTGAGTTTATCAGTGTCTCACCTACCCACCACACACTGGAGTTTGCCGGTCGCTACCGCTGGCGGCCAGATATCGTATTCGGAACAACGGGCTCTGTTCGCCACAGTCGATACCGGGACGCCCATCAGTTGGTGTCCGGGGAAGGCGAGAGCGGTCGCAGAACAGATAACCGCCTCGAGATCGGGTTGCTGGCGGAGAAGTCCCTGGACAGCCGTTGGCTGGCCCGGGGGGAGTGGCTGGTTCGGGATAACAGAAGCAGTCTGTCGCAGTATGACTATCAGCGCCAGACGCTGATGTTCACCCTGGAAGGGGCCTTCTAGCTCTGCAAGGCAAAGCCAGAAGGCCGGCTACCCGTTACAGTCCTGCGTTTCTCAGTCGGTTGGCGTGTTGTTTGAAAACCGCTTTTGGATCAGTTTCGAAGAGGCTATGCAGGCCCAACGCCTGATTCACTTCATCCAGATGGTTCATGAAGTAATTATCCCGGATAACCTTGCCAAACCGGCTGCTGCAGCGGCCTACCAGACCGTCGTTCTGGCTGAAGCCGAAGGCGAGGCTGGTGGTGCCCAACAACGCGTCGGACGGATCCAGTACGTTGGTCAGAACACCGGTGCCACCCCAGGAGTAGAAGCGGACACCATTTGCCGAGTAGGCGCCTTCACCGCAAGCGGTGGTTGGAATCCCGGCAGGGGCAAAGTTGTTGAATTCGGCGCTGCCCTGAGTGGTGAGGGATTCCAGGCTTGACCGCAGGTCCTGGTTATAACCGCCACCGGACAGCAGATCGATAAGCCCGCCCAATGCATTCCCCAGACTGGCCGCCAGGCTTTCGGCAGGGGAGCCGTAGATAAGGTCGGCGACCGGCGAGCCTTTATGGGGCGAGCCGACGGACGTCACTGAGGCGACCAGATCTGGCCGCACCCTGGCGATGTAACGGGCCGTGGGGCCCCCGTGGCTGTGGCCAATCAGATTGACCTTGCCGTGCACCGCGGCGATCGCCTGTACCTGCGGCAGAAGCGCTTCACCGCGAGCAATGGTGCTGTCCAGGGCGGGCACCTGAGTGGTGTAGACATCGGCGCCGTATTTGCGGAGATCCTCGGCGACGCCGTACCAGTAGTCCACGCCGGCAATCGAATCAAAGCCGAACATGCCATGCACCAGCACAACCGGGTAGCGAGTGTCCGTATAGTTTGAAGGGGTAGAGTCCCACCACCAGGCGGCGGAGGGGGCCGACCAGGCCACAGTCAGGGCCAGGGCCATTGCTTGGATCCAGAGTTTCATTGTCGTTCCTACAGTTTGATGTTGTGTTTGTTATTCAAACTGCGGCTCAACCTAACGGGTTGCTCCAGAGACTTCCTGCTCGTACTGCATCTGCCTGTAGGCAGACCGAGTGCTTCCGTGCGCTGACTTGATTTTTGTGTTTGTTAGATTGGTGCCGTCAGAGCATCTCGGTAGAGATTAGATCAACATTTGATCAGGCTGGATGGTAAGTCAACGGCACAAGAGGCCAGGCAGGGGTGTTCGCCGTGGAACTGTGATGCCCATCACATCGGTGGCCCCGCAGGACATGTTCTGACCTGCGGGGCAGCGATGGGGACAGCGGAAGTATCAGAGCGTGGCCATGACCTTTTTGGCCGCCGCTACCGTATCGGCGATGTCCTGTTCGGACAGTGCCGCTGTCGTAAAGCCAGCCTCAAAGGCGGATGGTGCCAGGTATACGCCTTCTTTAAGCATGCCCTGGAAGAACTTCTTGAACCGTTCGACATCACAGCCCATCACCTGGTCAAAGCGGGTAACAGAGCTTTCCTCGGTGAAGAAGAATCCGAACATGGCCCCGGCACTCTGGACCGTCAACGGGATGCCAGTGGCGTCAGCGGCTTCTTTCAGGCCGTCGCGAACGGCATTGGTTTTCTCGGTCAGCCGGTCGTGGAAACCGGGCTCGGAGATTGCGTTCAGTGTCGTCAGGCCGGCGCACATGGCCAGGGGGTTACCGCTCAGGGTGCCTGCCTGGTAAACCGGTCCCAATGGTGAGATGTGTTCCATGATTTCCCGTTTGCCGCCAAAGGCGCCGACCGGAAGCCCGCCACCAATCACCTTGCCCAGTGCGGTGAGGTCCGGGGTTACGCCATACATCCCCTGCGCGCCGCCGAGGGAAACCCGGAACCCGGTCATTACTTCGTCGAAGATCAGCACGGTGCCGTGCTCGTCGCACACTTCCCGCAACCCCTCGAGGAAGCCGGGGACCGGTGGAATGCAGTTCATATTGCCAGCGACCGGCTCTACGATAATCGCGGCGATCTGGTCGCCCATCTCCCGGAAGCATTCGCGAACGCTGTCCATGTCGTTGTAGGTCAGCGTGATGGTATGCTCAGCCAGGCTGGCGGGGATGCCCGGGGAATTCGGCACGCCCAGGGTGAGGGCGCCGGAGCCTGCTTTGACCAGCAGTGAATCCACGTGGCCATGGTAGCAGCCCTCGAACTTCACGATCTTGTCGCGACCGGTGTAGCCCCTCGCCAGGCGGACAGTGCTCATGGTGGCCTCGGTACCTGAATTCACCATGCGGACCAGTTCGATGGATGGCACGAGTTCGCACACCTTCTTGGCCATCTCGGTTTCGAGGGCGGTCGGCGCACCATAGCCAACGCCCAGATCAACCTGCGCATGCAGGGCGTCTTTGATGCGCTGGTCACCGTGGCCAAGAATCATGGGGCCCCAGGAGCCGATGTAATCGATGTAGCGCTGATCGTCTTCGTCGTAAAGATAGGCGCCCTGGGCGTGCTTGAAGAAGATCGGCGTGCCGCCAACGCCTCGAAAGGCCCGGACCGGAGAATTCACGCCACCGGGGATGTATTTCTGGGCCTGCTCGAACAGGGTTTCGGAGTGCGTCATGGATCTGGGCTCCTGTTATTCCGGAAGTGAAAAAAGTGGATGATGGCTTGCGAACAGGCGCTCGAACGCTTTGGCTCGCATCTCAATGTCATGTGTGTCGCCGCCAAAAAGGCCGCCTACCACGGCGAGCATGTCGGCCCCGGCACGGATAAGAGGTTCGCCGTTGTCTGTGGTTACCCCGCCGATGGCGGTGATCGGGAGGCCGAAACGCTTCGCGTCGGTCAGGACACCGGGAGGCGCTGCCGGGGCGCCGGGTTTGGTCGACGACGTATAAAATCGCCCGAACGCCAGATAGTCCGCGCCCGCTCCCAGAGCAGCCTGTGCAAGTGCGAGATCGGCGTGACAGGTTATGCCGATTATGGCCTCATCACCGAGAAGGCGGCGGGCCGCTGCCACTGAGCCGTCCGTCTGACCCATGTGTACGCCGGCAGCCCCGACCCGTTTTGCGAGATCGGGATCGTCGTTGATCAGCAACGGAACGCCCGCATTTCGGCATACAGCCTGCAAACTGACCGCCTGGGAAATCCGTTCAGCCATCGGCGCGCTCTTTTCGCGGTATTGTACCATGACCGCGCCGCCCCGAAGCGCAGCCTCAACCGATTCGATCAGTGTCTCGGGTGGTGTCAGTACGCTGTCGGTAATGGCGTAGAGCCCCGGGCGCAGCCCTTTACTCATCGCTCCCACAGAATACCTCGATCCGGCACCGGCTGGCCTTTACCGACTTCCAGGGCGTGGAGTATGGCGCGATGAACGTAGTTCTGGGCCTGGGAAATGGCGGCGCGGGGCGACAGCCCGGAGGCCCTGCCGGCAGAAATGGCCGCTGCCAGGGTGCAGCCGGTGCCATGGTACTCACCACCGATTCGTTCAATTTCCCAGCGCATGGGCTCAGGGGCGTGGTTATAGAGCGTGTTGATAATGTGAATGCCGGTGCCGTGTCCACCAGTGGCCAGGACGGATTCGCAGCCGCCCTTCAGCAGATTGTCGGCGGCCTGATCGGCGTCCTCACTGTTGCCGAGCATGGCCAGTTCGACGCCATTGGGCGTGATCATTTCAGCCACGGGAAAGAGCTTCTCCTTCATCGCGCTGACCAGTTCGTCGTCGGCCAGATCACCGCCGCCTGCGGCCTTGATCACCGGGTCGGTGATCACGGGAATGCCCGGATGTTCACGGATGAAATCCACGAGCACATCCACCACCGCAGCATTGCCCAAGGCACCGGTTTTGATGGCATGAATCGGGGAATCATCGGCGAGACACTGGAGTTGTTTTCGGATCAGGTCAGCCGATACGGGCTCGGCGCCATACACGTTACGGGTGTCCTGCACGGTGAGGCAGGTAAGAACCGGCAAGGGATGGCAGCCAAGGGAGGTGACGGCCTGGATGTCGGCCTGAATGCCGGCGCCGCCGGACGGATCAAGGCCGGAAAGAATCAGAACCTGTGGTCGGGTGTAGCGTTTGATGACTCAGCTCCTCAAAACGGTTTGACAACAGCCAGGATTACAACGGCCAGAAGAATCAGCACCGGCAGTTCGTTGAACCACCGGTAGAATACGTGGCTTCTGGTGTTCCGGTCGTCCCGGAAGACCTTTACAAGGTGCCCGCAATAGAAATGGTAAACGATCAGAATGGCCACCAGAAACAGCTTGGCATGCATCCAGCCCTGGCTGAAATAGCCGGAGGCATTGTAACTGATCAGCCAGACACCGAAGACGACGGTGGCGACCATTGAAGGGGTGGTAATGCCCCGGTAAAGCTTGCGCTCCATGATCTTGAAGCGTTCACGACCGGGCTCGTCCTCGCAGGCCGCGTGGTAGACGAACAGTCTGGGCAGATAGAAAATGCCGGCGAACCAGCACACCAGTGAAATAATATGGAAGGCTTTCACCCACAGCATTCGTCAGCTCCGTCGGTATTGGTAGTAACTCTCGATATCGGCTTTCAGCACCACGCCGTATACCCGCTGGATCATTGGCGCGACGTGACGTTGTACGTAGAGGGCCTCGGCATTGGTTGCATCGAACTCGTTTAATGCCTCCTCCAGGGTGGCCTGGTATTGCACGGGGGCCACGTCGCGACGGTTCGCAGGTATGTCCATCAGGTCAATGGACTCCGGCGGTTCGATCTCTTCCTCGGACACCAGCTTTTCGGTGTCCTCCAGATATCGGGCGAGATCCACGGCCGGCAACAGGGCGGTCGGCCCGCTGCTGCCCTCAACCACCAGCCACTTTGGCTCGGATTTCAGTACTTTCCGGGCTTCTTCCACTGTCAGGTGCCGTTCGGTGCGCAATATACTGCGATCCATGATTGCGCCAACCGATACCCGCCGCAGCGCCTGAATCACCGGGGAATTCTGATAGCTAAGCCCCTGGTTCTTGAGAATGGTCAGGAACAGTGACCTCTTCCCGAACGCCTCGCTGGTCACCAGGCTCGAGGTGGTGATGATCAGCATGCCCGGGAGGATGATGTTGGGGTTACGCGTGAGCTCCATCAATGCCATCAGGGCCGCGAGTGGCGCCTGCAGTACGGCGCCCATCATGGCTCCCATGCCGAGCATGGCGTAGAAGCCAACAGAGGAAGCTTGCTCCGGCATGATCTGGGCGCCAATCAGCCCCATGGCGCCGCCCAGGGTTGCCCCCATAAACAGGGTGGGGCCGATCACGCCACTTGGCATGCCCAGCCCGATGGAGAGCGATGTAATCACCAGTTTGGCGGCGCCGGCTCCGAGCAGGAGCCAGAACCCGAGTTCGCCGTTGATGGTTTCGTTGACGGTGTCGTAACCGATACCCATGGTTTCCGGAATAAAAATGGCGAATGGCACCATCAGAAGACCCGCAAACGTGATGCGCAACAGAACGGGGCGATGGTGATGCTTGCCCATAGTGTCAACCAGCTGGATAAACAGCGCGGCCGAAATGCCGATAATCACCGCTATGGCGAGTATCCAGGGAATTTCCGTTAGCGAGTTCATGGTCAGCGCCGGCACGTTAAAGGCCGGCTCTGTGCCATAGACCGCCTGGGTAACGATGGCAGCACTGACAGAGGCCAGGATGATCGGTGTAAAACCCGCAATGGTGTATTCCATCATCACCACTTCCATGGCGAAGATGACGCCGGAGATCGGCGTGTTGAAAGAGGCTGAAATGGCGGCCGCACAACCGCAGGCCACCAGTGTCCGGATGCTGTTGTTCGGAAGCCGCATCCACTGGCCCATCAGGCTGGAAAAAGCCGCTCCCAGGTGCACGGCAGGCCCCTCACGACCCGCCGACTGACCACTGACCACGGTGGCAACGCCCGAGATGAACTGCACGATCGCGCTGCGCATGGAAATGTAGCCCTGGTGGTAGTTCAGGCGCTCCATCACATGCACAATCCCGACCTTGCGGTCATGGGTGGCCAGACGATGCATCAGCAGCCCCAGACCGAGGGCGCCAGCCAGGGGCAGGAGCCCGCGGGTAATCAGGTCCAGTTGTTCGAAGGATTCTGAACCATCCCCGGGCAGGAAATGCTCGAGCGGCCATTCGATAGCCAGCCGAAAAACCAGGATCACGCCCCCGGTTATCAAACCGGACAGCAGGCCAAGCACGGCCAGTTGCGGCAAAGCATCAACACCGGAGAGTCGGCGCCGGAAAACAGGAATCAGATGCTCGGTAATCTGGTGCCAGATTTTCTGCATGAGGCCAGAGTTCCGGTGGATTTGAATGGACTGCCAGAAGGATTCTGACAACATTGTAACGGTCGCCCTGAGGGCTGCAATAAGTCATTGGTTTATCATGGTAGACTACGGCGTTAAAGCTCTTAATTCTGATACGACGTCGCTGGAGAAAATGGTGATTAAAGTAGGCATCGTTGGTGGCACCGGCTACACCGGTGTGGAACTGCTGAGAATTCTTGCGGTTCACCCTGAAGTTTCGGTCAGTTGCATTACCTCCCGTTCCGAGGCGGGTATGCCGGTTGCGGAGATGTACCCCAATTTGCGAGGCCATTACGACCTCGCGTTCTCAGAGCCGGACGTCAATGTGCTTGGGGCCTGCGATCTGGTGTTCTTCGCCACGCCCCATGGCGTGGCCATGAGGATGGTGCCGGAACTGATGTCCGCCGGCGTACGTGTAGTGGATCTGTCCGCCGATTTCCGTCTTAAGGATCTGGATGTCTGGGCCAACTGGTATGGCATGGCCCATGAGAGCCCGGAGTGGGCGGAGAAGGCGGTTTACGGTTTGCCGGAAGTGGTGCGCGATGAAATCCGCAATGCTCAACTGGTGGCCAATCCGGGTTGCTATCCGACTGCAGTTCAGCTGGGATTCCTCCCGTTGCTGGAGCAGGGACTGGTGGATCCAAAGCGCCTGATCGCCGACGCCAAATCCGGCGCCAGCGGCGCGGGCAGGCAGGGCAAGATCGGCATGCTCCACGGGGAGATCGGTGAAAGCTTCAAGGCCTACGGCGCCTCGGGGCATCGTCATCTGCCGGAAATCCGCCAGGGTTTGTGCGGTGCTGCTGGCGGGGATGTGGGTGTGACGTTCGTGCCCCACCTGATTCCGATGATCCGCGGCATCGAGGCGACGCTCTACGCCGAGCTGAAGAATCCGGCGGACTTTGATCGGCTCCAGGCCCTGTTCGAGCAGCGTTTTGATGACGAGCCTTTTGTCGATGTGATGCCTTTCGGCAGCCATCCGGAAACCCGGAGCGTGCGTGGGGCGAACCAGTGTCGCATGGCACTGCACAGGCAGGAACAGAGCAACATTGTTATTGTTTCTTCCGTCATTGATAACCTGGTGAAAGGTGCGGCCGGGCAGGCGGTCCAGAATATGAACATCATGTTTGGCCTGAAAGAAACCATGGGGCTTGAGGCCCCGGCGCTTTTGCCTTGATACCCAAGGGAATATTGTGAGCGAACAGCGAAAGCCGGCTGAAGAGTATGTGGTCATCCGGCATCGACCGGGTTATCGCCTGCGCAGAACCGCCATCCTTCTGGTTTTTACCGTGGTAGCTGCGGTCGTGGGGTATGCCGCCGGGCTCGCCCAGGGCGGGTTCCGTTTTTCCAGTGCCGAGGAGTCGAACCAGGTGCTGGAAAACGAGGTCGAGAAGCTCAGGGATGATTATCGCAAGGCTCGGCAGCAGCTGATCAATCTTGAGCGTGGGCAGGCGATTGACGAGCAGGCCCTGAACCAGGCGCGAAAAACCATTGTGGATCTGGAAACCCGCATTGTGTCACTGCAATCGGACCTGACTTTCTATAAAAACATCATGGCTCCGTCGGAAACCAGCAAGGGGCTTCAGGTAGACAGCTTTTCACTGGTTCGGGCTCGCAATCAGGACAGTTATGACTTCAAGTTGGTGCTGACCCAGGTTGGCAACAACAAGAGCTACATTTCCGGTGTGGTGGCAGTCAATGTCATTGGTTTGCGGGATGAGGAAAAAGAGGTCATCGCCTTGCGTGATCTCTCGGAGGACATAGCCGATCTCGGTGTGAAATTCCGTTTCCGGTACTTTCAGGATGTCGAAGGCTCCCTGAAACTGCCGGAACAATTTGAGCCGCTTGAGATCCAGGTGGTTGCCCAGGCAGAGGGAAAAAAATCCTCGCAAGCCGAGCGCACCTTTAACTGGGACGATTTAACGGAGAACTGACATGCTTGGCAAGAAAAAGCAGAAGCCGCGCCGGCCCACGGGCCATTTTGACACCCTGATCTCTTCCCGTACGACGGTTGAAGGCGATGTGCATTTCAGCGGTGGGCTTCACGTGGATGGCCGGATTCGAGGTAAGGTCGTTGCCGATGAGGGCACCGACGCGGTACTGAGGATTTCAGAAGTTGGCGAAGTGACGGGTGATATCAATGCGCCGCACGTCATTATCAACGGAACCGTGAATGGTGATGTTTACGCCTCGGCACATCTTGAACTGGCGGAAAAAGCCTCTATCAATGGAAGCGTTTACTACAATCTCATTGAAATGGCGATGGGGGCGTCTGTAAACGGAAATCTGGTGCATCAGCGGGAGCCGGTAGGGTTGCTATCCCAGGATTCCAAAGCCGCCGGGTCCGGTGAAAAGCAGTCTTCCGCTGGCGATTCGGCAGGGGAGCCCAGCGGTGCGGACGATGGTGGAAAGTCCGAATAGTTGATTGTTTTAGTCAGGAATACCATAATCGCCTGAGTTGTTCATAATTATCCGGAGGCGAACTTGAGCGCAGTTCAGCAACAAATAGCTACACCGCTGTTCTTCAGTGACAGTGCCGTTGCCAAAGTACGTGAGTTGATCGAGGAAGAAGAAAATCCCGAGCTCAAACTCCGCGTCTTTGTGACGGGCGGGGGCTGCTCCGGATTTCAGTACGGCTTCTCGTTTGATGAAAGCCAGGATGAGGAAGACACCGTGATCGAGCGTGATGGCGTTTCTCTCCTGGTGGATCCGATGAGTTACCAGTATCTGGTGGGCGCTACCATTGATTATCAGGAAGGCCTGCAGGGCTCACAGTTCGTGGTTCAGAACCCCAATGCCAGCTCCACTTGCGGGTGTGGTAGCTCCTTCTCCATCTGATTGGCAGTCGTTTTCAGGCCGGGTAAATGGCACCCAGAATACGAGGGCCAGCTGCTCCGGTCACGTCCGGCAGGTTGCCGGGCTTTCCTTCCAGTGCCTGCTTTGCCAACCAGGCAAAGGCGACAGGCTCCACCAGTTGAGGGTCTAATCCCAGCTCCGTTGTGAGTGAAAGCGAAACGCCGGGAAGCGCTTTGGCGAACGCCTCCATCAGCAGCGGATTGCGTGCCCCGCCACCACACACGTAAATCCTGAGATCCGAGATCTCGGGCAGTTGCTGCACGACGCTTTTGACGGTTAATTCCAGCAGGGTCCTCTGAATATCTTCGGCTGGAATGTCCCGGTGGCGGCTTACCAGTGTTTTTACCCAATCAAGATTGAACCGCTCTTTGCCCGTGCTTTTCGGGGGTGCCTTCGAGAAATAGGCATCGGAGAGCATGTCATCAAGAAGTTCCTGGTTAATCGAACCCTCCATGGCCCAATGACCGTCGCTGTCGAAAGGCAGCCCGGTCTGGTCGAGGCACCAGGCATCCATCAGCGCATTGGCAGGGCCCGTGTCAAAACCGGTTGCCGGTATCTCGTCACTGGCGGGGAGCCAGGTAATGTTGGCGATTCCCCCAAGGTTGAGAATGCAGCGGTTCTCCTCATCTGAGCTGAAAAAGGCCTTGTGGAAGGCCGGGACCAGCGGTGCGCCCTGGCCTCCGGCGGCCATGTCCCGTCGTCGGAAGTCCGCAACTGTTGTGATGTTGGTGGCTTCGGACAGCACGCAAGGGTTGCCGATCTGTATGGAGAAAGGTGCGGTGCCAGAAGGCTGGTGTCGAATGGTTTGCCCATGGCTGCCAATGCCCCGAATCTTCGCCCGGTCGAATTCTGATCTTTGGATGACCGCGTCCGCGGCCTGGGCAAACAGATGACCGACCAGAGTATCCAGTTCGCCGATTTCGTCGGGTTCGGCCTGGTTCTGGCTGGCGGCAATGAGTCGGTGGCGAATCTGATCGGGATAGGGGATCGTGTGCGATGCGTGGATCTTTACGGCGCTGTGATTGAAAGACACCAGCACGGCATCAATGCCATCCATGCTGGTGCCTGACATCAATCCAATCCAGGCTTCCATTTGTTTCTCAGTCGTCTGAAGCCAGTGCGAGTTGCTGATAGCTCTCGCGGAACACGTCAAACTGCGCGATTCGCTGTTCGGTGAATTGTTTGAATCGGGCCATCTCGGAAGACGGAATGGGCTTGGCGTCCGGCAACTTGACCGTGCGGGAGTTGCGCGGCGCCCCGTTCAGTCTGAACTCGTAGTGCAGGTGAGGTCCGGTAACCATGCCCGATGAACCAACATGCCCGATGGTTTGGCCCTGCTTGACTCGGGTGCCATTCTTGATGCCTTTACCCAGGCGGCTCATGTGTGCATACAGCGTGGTGATGTTGTCGCCGTGCTGGAGGATGACAGTTCGTCCGTAACCACCTTTCCAGCCTGCGAATTTCACCCGACCGGAACCTGCCGCCTTGATGGGAGTTCCGGGAGGCGCTGCGTAGTCGGTGCCTTCATGCGGACGAACTACGTCCAGAACGGGATGGCGGCGTTGAAGGTTGAACGGAGAAGAAATCCGGGCATTGATGGGGGTTCGCAGGAATGCCTTGCGCATGCTTTTGCCATCGGGAGCGTAGTAATCGCTGTCGCCATTGCTGTCGGTATAAAGCAGTGCGAGGTTTTCTTCGCCGCGGTTAACGAATCGTGCAGACAGGATCCGGCCCGTGTCGAACTTTTCGCCGTCAAGGTAGAGTTCTTCGTAAACCACTTCGAACTGGTCGCCCTTCCGGACGTCGTAGACAAAGTCGATATCCCAGCCGAAGATGCCTGCCAGCTCCATGGTCAGGCTGTCGTTAAGGCCCGCTTCGCGCGCAGCCAGATAGAGGGAGCCGTCAATGGTGCCTGATGCAAAGGCTGGCCGCGCTTCCGGTTTGCGAACTTCGGTTTCGCCGGTAAAGCTTTCGCCTTCTTTGGTAATCTTCAGTGTTTCCAGGCGGTTTCTCTGCAAGTCGATGGCAGCAAGCCCACCGTCTTCGGTTGTCGCAAAACGAATGGTTTCGCCGGCGTACAGGCGCTGGAGTTTTTCGGCCTCACCGTCGCCATGAATAACCGAGAGCATGATGCCGTCATTAAAGCCAGCTTTCTTGAACAGAGAGGACAGCGTGTCACCAGACTTGATCGCGAAGGTTTGCCATTCAAGTTCCGGCAACTTCGGAGCGACAGGTTGCTCGGGAGCGGAAACGCTTGCCTGCTGCGTGGCCTCTGTCGCGACATCGGATTCAGGCGCTTTCGGCTGGGTGTCCGCAACGGGAGCCTCTGTCGGCATTGCTTGCTCAGGCGCTGCGCCGGTTTCGGAAACGGTGCCTTGCTCCAGGTCCAGGGCGTAGGACATCCGTTTGGCTTCAACGTTGCTGCTGGGGCTCATGAGAATGGCAGCGGTAACAACAACGGTAGCCGCGGCAGCAATGGTAATGTGAGTTTTAGGAAACATTTTCAGCACGTATCGCACCCGTTTTAATCGGTATTACGGCAGCTTGTACTACCTAATTAAAGCTGTTGTTCAAGTATAGTCCAACAGATTACCGTATAAAATGCATGCGGGACAGCGTGGAACATTACGGTTGCTGCTCCATCCTCCGGATTTCTTTCGACAGCGTTGTTATAATACGCCGCCCTGCAAAGTCGGTGTTGGTCAAAATCTGGTCAGCATACTGTAGCAGGGGAACAGGTAACTCACAGATTTCTTTTGTTGAACTCTGTAACTGACAGAATCTTCCAAGATCAAAGCGGGGACGTGTTGTTCATGGCATCCATTGATGAAGCGTTGGCGATAATCAAGCGAGGCGTAGACGAACTCATTCCGGAAGATGAGCTCATCGAAAAATTGAAGGAAGGTCGTCCGCTGCGGATTAAGGCGGGTTTCGACCCCACTGCGCCGGACCTTCATCTTGGGCACACCGTTCTTATTAACAAGCTGCGGCAGTTCCAGGATCTTGGTCACGAGGTGATGTTCCTGATTGGGGATTTCACCGGAATGATCGGTGATCCCACCGGTAAAAGCGCCACACGTCCTCCTCTAACAGAGCAGCAGGTCGCCGATAACGCGGTCAGCTATAAAGAGCAGGTGTTCAAGATTCTTGATCCCGCGAAAACGCGCGTCATGTTCAATTCCGACTGGATGGGTAAGATGAGCGCCGCCGATATGATCAAGCTGGCGGGACAATACACCGTTGCGCGCATGCTGGAGCGGGATGACTTCACCAAGCGCTACCGTGCCGAGCAGGCGATTGCGATTCACGAGTTTCTCTACCCTCTGGTCCAGGGGTATGACTCCGTGGCCATGGAGGCGGATGTTGAGCTGGGCGGTACCGACCAGAAGTTCAATCTCCTGATGGGGCGCATTCTGCAGAAGCATTACGGCCAGTCGCCCCAGGTGATCCTCACCATGCCAATTCTGGAAGGGCTCGATGGTGTCCAGAAGATGTCCAAGTCTCTGGGGAACTATGTCGGCGTCAACGACTCGCCTGGTGAAATGTACACCAAGCTGCTCTCTATGCCGGATGATCTCCTCTGGCGTTACTTTGAACTGCTGAGCTTCCGGCCGCTTGCCGAGGTGGAGGAGTTCCGTAAGGCGGTTGCTGGTGGTGCAAACCCTCAGGATTATAAAAAGCTGCTCGCGGAAGAGATTATTACCCGCTTCCATGATGAAGAGGCGGCCCGGACCGCTCACAAGTCCGCGGGTAACCGTGTGGCGCTCGGCGAGATCCCGGACAATGTGCCAACTGTTGAGGTGCCTTTGGAGGGGCAGTCCGAGATCCCGATGGCGGCGGTGCTTCGCCTGGCCGGTTTGGTAAAGAACGGCGCGGCAGCCCGGGATGTCCTGGGGCGTGGTGCGGTCTTTGTTGATGGCCAGAAATTCGAGGGCGACCGGATGTTTGTGGAAGGCGATGATTGCGTCATCCAGGCTGGCAAGAAGAAGATCGCCCGGGTTCTGATTACTGTCTGATCGATTTTGGGCGATTTTGAGTTTTTTTCAGAATCGCCGTTGACACCCTCAGGCAGGTCTGTAGAATGCGCATCTCTTTCGAGGGGAGCACCGCTGAGGCGGCTCAGGAATCGAAAGATAACTGTTTGAAAGCGCTGAAGAAAATGAGTTTCAAAATTCTTCAGAAAGCAGTTGACAGGCAAGCGATTCGCTGTAGAATGCGC
>NZ_RJUQ01000002.1:0-70905 GCF_003751355.1 Marinobacter sp. 3-2
TAATTCGTTCATGTTAAGTGTCCACTAGAAAATAAGTGGACACTATCCTGACGACGGCAGCGCCAGGCTCAAGATGGGATCACCGGACGCTTACCTTGTCCATGCTGGACGGCGTGTTGATTGCCCTGGCTTCCCCACGCCCCCTAGTGTTTGCCGTAAACGTGAACCACGCACAACGTCACCCTGTTACCAGCCGGGTGCTGGGCGCTATGTCGGCCATTGGTCTGGGGCGAGTGGTGCCGGTGGACTCTACGCGGCCCGTGGGCTGCTCCAAGCACTGCGCCAGGGGGATAGCGTTATGATGTGGCGTGATAATAAAGTCGGCAACAAATTAATAAAGTTGGTAACTTCCGGCTTCGCCATAAACCTGAAATCATTAAGTCACAAGGTTTATCAGTAGCTTAACCGACGACCGCCGTATCTTAGTTCGTTTCGTGAACGAGATTTCCCGCCTGAAAGTTACCAACTCTATTCTTTATTCCGGATTTTTCAGTGCGGAAGAATGCGAGCTATAGCGGCGTTTTGTTACCAACCTTTTTATGATCTGACACCGATTTTGGGCGCAGCGCCATTTTTAACCAATCTTGACGTATCGCCAGCTTTTTAGTCCCAGCTTCTTTGCCACTTGCTTCGCGTGAGGTTTATCTACACAGGTTGGAATAACAGACAAATCCAATACATCCACAACCTCAAATGCACCAGGTTCAATCTTGCTGCTATCGTACTTGTACCACCTGACCCTATCCTCAGTAGTGGCAAAAACATAATACCCTGACATTACTTATACCCTCAGAAACGATCAGCCGGGATGATAAGGCTTTCATTGTTGTTCGTGGGTTTATTGACATCGGTCGATACCGGGAACCAAATCAGCTGGTCAATAGGCCGTCTCCGTACAAGGGCCTTTATGCTGTTGCGGTCCTGAATCTCAGGACTGATCCAGCTTTGGATGGTCTGGGCATCCAGTATCACCGGCTGCCGGTGGTGGACCTCATCGAATTCCCTGGCGGCCGGTTCTGTAATAATTGCGCAACAGGTGCTTACCCCCTGCCCTGTAGGCGTCCAGATGCCTGCAAAGAAAAGTAGAGGGTCCGACACGTCCTCTCTGGGCGTGACGTAAAAAGGCTGTTTCCCAGAGGCAGTTTTTTGCCATTCATACCAGCCATTGGCCGGGATCAAACATCGGCGGTTAAGAAAGGAATGGGAAAAGTAACGCGAACTGGCCACGGTTTCAGCACGAGCGTTAATACTTAAAGGCGCATCCTCTCCAGCGCCCTTCGGCCTGAACCCCCAATATGACCGGTCAAAAATCAACCCTTCACCATCATCGCCACCACTGCCCATACGAATGGCTGCAATCTGCTGCCCGGGGGTCACATTGTAGTTGGCGAGCGTGTCTCCCACCGAAACCTGTACCCCAAAATAGTCTCTGGCGATGACGCTCAGAGGAGTATGAATGACGAATCGTCCGCACATAACTGAAACTTAGAACTCGTGGCTGTATTTGAAACAGTAATCCAGAAGTGGTCCGATTAAAAAGTGATATTGGCTGGTGGCCGACACAACGGATCGACAATAGCCTTTTGGCCGGAAATTACATAAAGAAACTTTCGGCGGAAGAGTGAGCTAACATAAGATAATATAGCAACATACAAAATTAGATCTCGCGGGTTCGCTCAGGCCCACCCGCAGACACTCACCGATCCAACAGGGTATGCCCGTGACAGTAAAAGCCGAACGGACGCTCCAGCAAGTCAAGATGTCCGACGACCTCCATAAAACCATCAAAATGATGGCGGTGCAGAAGAACACTTTCATGAACGACATCTACGACGAAGCAGTAACCGCCCTGCTCAACGCTCGAAAATTCACCGACCTTCAATACCTGGCATCCCCAAAGAACGGCAAGGCCAAGTCTCTCTGGCTTGCCGATGATGTCCACCAAAAGGCGAAAGCTCTGGCAGAGCGCGACCAGGTTCCCATGAATCGCGTCGTATATACCGCGATTGTGCACTACTGCAAGAGCGAAGGTCCGGCCTAAAAAAATAGACAAAAACATATAAAATTGTATACTGCTTTCTACATTGGTTGTCGCGGACCAGGGACGGCGAGCCAGCAAACTTACAGGAAGCACCAAGTGGACGCGACCGAACACCTAAAGCAACTAAAGCTCAGCCACGAAACCCGAACCGCTTTAAAAGAGTTCGCTGCCCAACAGGGCATCTTCCTGAAGCAACTCTATCGCGATGCTATCGATTGGTTCCTCACTGAAGGTTCTTCCTCGGCCGATTGGGACTACCTTTGTTCACCTCGCACCGGTCAGTATACGTCTATCTGGCTCCCCACCCGCACCATTGCTCAGGTCAAATCCCGAGCCTCGTCAGACAACATCCCTGAAAATCGAGTGATCTACACGAGCCTCGTCCGCTACCTTGCTGCACACACCGAAACAAACATATAAAAATGTATACATTCATATAATTTTTAGCCTATACTCTCCAGAACGTCCAAAGGCTCTGGTGCAGGCTAATTTTATATGCGTACATATATTCATATAGCAGCCACAATTCTAGCTCTCGTCGCAGGTCAAGCTAAGGCCAGCCCTCTGTCCACGATCGTCTTCGACCGTGGCGGATTCCACATCGTTGATCATCACCGCCTCCCACAACCGAAAGTCGAGCAAATCGCCAAGGGCATCCACATCGATCCCCGATTGCTCCGTGAACTACAAACCACCGCTAAGAAAAAGGACCGCTAATGCGCCAGAACATTTCTCGCATCTCTGCATTTGTTGCTCTCTGCTTGATGCCATTCGTCACTTCCGCCATGACTTCTGAGGAAGCGCTGAAATCGCTTCAACAGAGCTTTACTAACTCCAAGATTCAAGATTTCCGCAAAGCGCCCATTGAAGGACTTTACGAAGTAACCCTGGACGGAGCACAGGTTATCTATTTTGCGCCTGAGGATGATGTCCTGATCTTCGGGGAAATCTACTCGCGTGATGGTCGATCACTGACAGCGGAAGCGGTGGCCCGCGCAAATCAGCTTCGGATTGACGATCTCCCCTATGATCAAGCGTTAATCCTCGGGCCAGAAGATGGCATTCCAATCATTGAATTCACAGATCCCGATTGCCCTTACTGCCTGCGCTATGACGAATTTATCCGCAACTCGGAGGTGCCTGTGAAGAGGGTCATCTTCTTCATGACGCGGATTCACCCCAACACTGCCCCGGCCAAAGCACAGCACATTCTGTGCTCTGCCGATCCGGCCAAGGCATTTGACGATGTGTACCTCAAGCGAGCCAGCGCAACCGAGCGGTGTCCGGAAGCTGTGGAGAGACTGGAAGTACACGACACGGTATCAACCCAATGGCGTGTGAATGGCACACCAACATTGGTGCTTGATGGCAGCCCGGTAACGGGCTTCAGGAAAGAGGTAGTGGCTAACTTCCTCGCTAGTAAATCTAAGGAGAGTTTGAAATGAACCAAATGAAAAGTGCCTCAGAAGTCGCTCACTCAGAACTTCAGCGCCTGTCCGCAATTGCCAAAGCGCGTTTCGGGTCGTTCCGTGAAGCGGCTCCTGTAGCTGCTGTTCCGCTGCTTGTATTGGGGTCAATGTCTGCAAGCGCGATCACAGCACCCGCGGCCGGCACATTCGCCTACGATCTTTACGACGTAGCGGTAAACGACATGCTGAAAGGGCCGGTCGGCTTTGTGGGCGGCCTGGCAGCAATCGTTCTGTCAGCCGTCCAGATCACCAAGAACTGGATGCTGGCTGCCGGTGGTGTGCTCGGTGGTACCGCCATGATCAAGGCGGACAGCATCACCACCTCTCTGGGCATGGTGCTCTAAGAAACGATAGGTAAAGGAGGGCCGTCGTGGACCAGTCAAGATTACCGATCTACCTTCATCAGCCGCTTCAGGTTTTGTGGTTTGACGCGCATGAGATGGCGATCATCGTGATTTTTTATCTAGGTGCAACAATCTTCGGAGGTGTCGCCTACATAACCCTGTTCCTCGGTCCGGCCCTCCTTATTCCAATGAAACGCAGGCAAGCCCGTGGTTGGTTCGGTCACCTCGCCTATGCCAACGGATTTTTTGAGCTGAAGGGCTACCCCCTCCCAACAGCAACCAAATTCAACGAGTGACTGTATGAAAAGCCTCTTTTCCAATCTCTTTGTCCAGGACAGCAGCAACGTGTTCGCGGAAAACCGGTTGCTCAAGCTCGGTTTCATTTGCATGGTGCTTTTCTCTGCCTTCCAGGCCTTCTCCATCCATGGGGCACTTGAAAAACAGCAAACCCATATCGTGCCGATTGGTGGTCAGGGGGATTTCGTGATTTCCGGCTCCACAGCCTCTGATGATTATTTGCGCTCAATGGCCCGTTACATCGTGCACATGGCCGGCAACCTTTCCGCTGCAAGCGCGCGGCGTCAACTCAACGAATTATTAGTGCTTGTCCACCCCGACAAGTATTCAGAGTACCGGGATCTGTTTACCAAACTGGCCACCGGTATCGAGAAATACCCCACGGTGTCTTATGTCGTGAATTGGAAAGGAAACCGGGACATAAAAAAGATCGGAGAAAACACCCTGCGGATAGCTACGACGAAACGAAGGATCGTCGGGGACTCAGTTACCAGGACTGAGAATGTCACATACGAAATCACATACGCCATAACGCAAGGGCGGTTCTGGCTGCAAGGAATCAAGGAGGTTTCCGACGATGCGTAACCTATTTATTGGCTTGGCCATGGCGACCGCCATCATGCCAACCTTAGCGCACACGCAAACGGTTCGGCCAGATGTGGTGACACCGATTGAAATGTCCAACCGTGACATCAACCGTGTGACCTGCGTTGATGGGGCGATCAATGACGCTTTTTTCTCCCAGGAGAAGGGCATTGTCGTTGAAAACTCTGGAAACAACAGTTTCGTGAAGTTCCTGATCAACGATAACGGGCAAAGCATGGATTACGTCACCGCCCGGAGCGAATTCTATATTGTTTGCGCCGGTGACATTTACACGCTGATGGTCACCCCGAAAGACATCAGCGGACAGACTATCCGCCTATCAACTGGCGCGAAGGTCCGGATCGAAGAGAATCAAAAGCTCCTTTCACCGTTGCCCGACGAAGAGCGTGCGATTTTCCTGACGCTGGCAGCTCTCCGTGATGACATACCCGAGTCTTTTACGGTAACAGACGAACCGCAAGACCGTTGGCACGCCGACAAAACACCCTCGAAACCTGGCACAAAGCTTTCGCTGCGCCGTTCGATTCGGGTGGAAGGTATGGGCCTTACACTCAAGGAATTCTTGGTGAAAACCCAGTCTGGCACAACTTTCGAGGAAACTGATTTTCTGGCAACACAGATCGATGACTCGATCTTCGCCGTGACCATGGATCCCCTGCGCCTGGAGCCCGGACAAATTGGTCGTCTCTTTGTGATCAGTAAGGAGGGATTCTAATGGGGAACTGGTGGAGTAGCCTGACTGCTGACAACAAACTCAAGTATCGTAAGTACGGCTTAATCGCAGGATTTCTCTCCCTGCTTCTCGTTGTCTACTACGCCTCTGGCCAAGATGAAAAAGAACCGGTGAAGGAAGTCGACACTACCGATCTTTCCCTGGGCTCTGATCTTCTTGAGGATGATATCAGGGCAAAAGTTGATCGAGACTTGAAACAGGTTGGCGAGACTTTGGCTGAAATGGAGCGAAGGCAGAGACAATACGACTCCGTTCTCGCTGCCCTGGAGAAAGGTCAGAAATCAGTTCCGGCGGAATCAGAGCCGGAGCCAGTGAACCCGTTGGCTGAAGTAGATGACGCGGAAATAAGCTACCCACCACCACCCTCGGGATATACCCCGCAGTTCGAAGAAATGGCAGCGCTTGATACTGTTCCAGTTCAAGCCAAAGTGATGGGCGGTATTTCAAGGGCTCCAGGTGCTGAGCTGCCGCCAGAAACCACGGCAAAAAAAAAGCCTTCGATCTACATGCCCCCGTCGTTCATGCCTGCAATTCTTCTGACGGGATTGAATGCCCTTACCTCGGAACTAGGTGATGCAAATCCGGAGCCGGTTATCCTTCGGGTCCAGGCTCCGGCCGTTCTCCCCAACTCTGTGAAAGCCAACCTTAAAGGCTGCTTCGTGGTCGCCAACGCTACTGGCAACCTGGCGCAAGAACGGGTCAACCTTCAACTCGTAAGCCTGTCTTGCATGTCGCTCAATGGCGATGCCGTTATCGACCAGCCAGTTCAGGGCTTTGTCGCCGATGCAGACGGAAAACGCGGGCTGACAGGGATAGTTGTCACGAAGATGGGTGCCCACGTCGCACGTACCATTGTTGCTGGCCTTTTTGAGGGCGCCGGTAACGGCATATCGGCCGCAGCCTCTACCACCTCAACATCCCCGCTCGGAACAACTCAGGTAATCGATACTGACAGCATGTTGCAGTCGGCAGGCGGACAAGGCCTGAAGTCTGGGGCCCAAGCGGTCCAAAAGCTGTTTCTGGACCTCGCGAAACAAACCACTCCCGTCATTGAAGTTGGTGCCGCCAAAAAGCTCACGGTGGTCATTCAGAAGGGCGTATCACTGGAAATTAGGGAGAACTAAATGAAAAAACTGAACCTCTGCATCGTTACACTAATGGTCTCCGGTTGCTCCTTGGTGCCTTATGAGAACGAGTTTTCGTGCCAGCTTGAAGACAACTACGGCAAGTGCATCAACGTCGAAAGCGCCTACGAAGAGGCCGTAACGGGTGTTGAACAGTACCCCCACATGCAAAAGGCCTCGGAACGCAATCGTCAGGCCCGGGATGAGCGGGCCGTTAGTGGATCCTCTCGAGTGAAAGAGCAGCCGATTGGCGCCCGCCAAACAACCAAGACCCCAGAAACTGCCGTCCAAGTCATTGCCCCCGAACCATCTGCATACAGCGGTTACCGTGATGCGGTTTATGACCAGCTAGGCTCATTGGTGGCCCAGCCTCGGACGCCCATGATTAAACCTCCAAGGGCTGTACGCACCATGATCCTGCCCTATTCCAGTGAGCTGAAGAAGGATCGGCTCTACATGCCGCGCTTCATTTACTCAATTGTTGATGAGCCGCGTTTCGTGATGGGGCAATACCTCTACCGGAAACCTGAGCTAACGGAGTCCCTAATTGACAGCGTCCGGGAGAACAAGGAATGACAGCTCTTGAGAAGCCGGTGGGACCTCTCGCCAAAATGCGCCGGATCATCCTCGGTGACGGTGGAGGCGTCACCCACAAAGACCTGGAGTCTGAGCTGGTGCGGGTGAAAATGTCCGATTATCTCCCGTGGGTATCTTTTGACCAGGATCGTCAGGCTTTCCAGACGCTGGATAACAGGCACGGTTACATTTGGGAGATAACCCCTCTGACCTTCCTGGGAGGTCGCGACCTTAAGCAACTTGAGACGTTTCTATCGATTGCTTGGCCGAAACGGACCATCATGCAATTCATCCTGTACCCGGACCATAATATTGATGGCTTCCTCGAAGACTACAAAAACACGAAAACACGTAAGGATCCGCTGAGCCAGAAAAGTGTTCAGGAGTACGCAAAATTTCTGAAAGAAGGTACCAAGGGAGTAAAGGCCTTCCACGGCATCCCGGTCAGGAACTTCCGGGGTTTTCTCTGCATAAAAACAAAAGAACCTTTGCCCGATGACGTAATTTCGATTGCCGAAGAGACATTGCAGGGGGCACATTTGGCCCCTCGCCGATGGGGCCAGGGCGACCTTGTTGCTTGGGCTCGCCAGTTCTTCAACGACCCGTATGCGCCACCAAATGGGCGCTGTGACAGCTTGATCCCGCTTCGCAAACAGATCATCAATGCTGAAACGAAAATCGAATTCCATGGCCATAACGGACCTTTTGAATTGGGTCGTCGTTACGGTCGAGTCCTGACCCCCAAGGTTAATGCTAAAACCATCGATGCATTCACCTCAAACACGCTCATTGGTGGGGTAATGGGGCCTTCTGAAGACAATGACCAAATAACCTCCCCCTTTCTTTTGTCACTCAATATCGTCTACGAGGACATCAAAACGAGCATTCACCAAAAGGCCTCCGCAACCATGGCTCAGAAGGCCACCGGATCCTTTGCCAAAGCAATTCAGCGCCGCACCGAAGAGTTCTCTTGGGCGTTGGATCAACTCGAACAAGAGCGCTTCATGACCATTATCCCGAGCCTGGTTGTGTTTGGTGACACGGAGGAGGACACCATCGATAACGTGTCGCGGGCCCGGCGGATATGGGAATCGAAAGAATTTCAGATGCAAGAGGAGTCCACGCTCGAAAAGCCGATGTTGATCGCGTCATTGCCATTCGGACTTTACGATATTGATAAGAACATCCAACTCCTCGACCGCCATTTCTATGCCCCCCAATCGACGGTAGCTCGGTTCCTTCCCGTTCAAGGTGACTTTCAGGGGGCTTCGCGGCCTGTTTTGGCCTTTGTAGGAAGAAAAGGGCAGGCGGTTGGAATCGATGTGTATGACAAACGGGCCCACAATCATAACTTTCTGATTGCGGCGGGTTCTGGCGCTGGGAAGTCATACAGCCTCAACAACATCTGCTCTAACTACTACTCAGCCGGCTCCCTGGTTCGAGTGGTTGATATTGGCTATTCGTTCGAAAAACTCGCGCGCACGGTGGGAGGCCGATTCATGGATTTTGGAAAAGAAAGGGTGGTAATCAACCCTTTTACTTCCCAATCCAAGGACGCGGATGATTTGGCTTCTGACCTGGTGGCCACGGCCAACATTATCGCGGAAATGGCCTACTCTGCCTCCCGTCAGCCGCTACACGAGACAGAATGGACCCTGATCAAAGAAGCCGTGAGATGGGCAGCTGAGACTGGCGATGTTGAAAACGGCATTGATACAGTTCAACGGTACCTGCGCCGCTATCCGGAAGATGCCGTCGATAAACCGGAGTTTTCCGGGGCGATCGACAAGGCACACGAGCTCGCGTTCAACCTTTATGACTTCACTTCCAAAGGTAACTTCGGGCAATACTTCAATGGCAAAAGCACCTTCAACATTGCGAATGATGATTTTGTCGTGCTGGAGCTGGAAAAACTCAACTCTCAGAAGGAGCTGTTCAACGTTGTCATCATGCAGGTGATGAACTCCGTGACACAGGACCTTTACTTGTCAGACCGCTCCCAGGAAAGGTTCATTCTATTCGAAGAAGCGTGGCAGTATTTCTCGGACACCTCCGGCACAGGGAATCGCCTGGGAGCCCTGATTGAAGAGGGGTACCGGCGGGCCCGAAAATACGGCGGCTCGTTTGGAATTGTCACCCAATCCCCCCTCGATCTTCTGAAGTTCGGCCCGGTCGGTACCGTCATCAAGAACAACGCAGCGTTCAAGTTTTTCCTCGAATGTGAGGACTACAAAAAAGCAGTGGATCAAGGTGTTCTGGACTACCAGGGCCTTGCCGTCGACCTGCTGACCTCTATCCGCGCCAATAAGCCCAAATACTCCGAGATCTTTTTCGAAACGCCTCTGGGGAAAGGCGTGGGGCGCCTTGCAGTTGATCCATGGAACCATTGGGTGGCCACCTCCAGCCACGAGGATGTAGCTGCTTTCAATGCCCTGATCAAACAGGGCATACCGCCTGTTGAGGCCATATCCAAGCTATCAGGGGTGCCGATTTGAGGTATTTCATCACGATCCTTGTTGCACTGCTCCCCTGCACCCTTCAGGCGGACCCCGCCTCGGTTGCAACTGCGGAGTCTACTGTCCAGGGTGCGATGGCCAATTATGGCTCGGCCGATGCGATCAAGGAAAACCTAACAGCACCACTTATGTCCGACGACGCCATGAAAACCTTTGATGGCACTCAGTTCTCAGCAAAACTGGGCTGCAACTCCAGCCAGCAATTCCTGGAGATGTTTATTGCACCCTCAGCCTCGGGCGATATCACTACCCTGCAAGCATCCCAGGATACCAACCTGGATGGCGTCGTTGATCATATTTACGCCCCCTCTTTGCCGATCTCCGGTGTCTGTGCGAACGGTGCAATTTCCTGTGACGCGGGCACGTGGAACAACTGCTCTGCATTGGCATGGACCCCGAGCGCCGCCGGAGAGCTCAGCCTGGCACCAACCGACCTCGAATCCCTGGGCGGCTGCTATTGCATTAACAATTCCTGTGGGTCGGGCTTGGTCATGGGAAATCTGGAAAAAATTCTTTCTGATCTGGGTGGTGGGGCCACGGGCTCGCTTACCGCGCAGTCTGAATATTTAACGATTTCTGAAGTTGGCGTGAGTGGCCCGATGATCAAATTCTACGCTCAAAAGGCGGGCGACTGTGCAACAGGTTCTCCACTCCTAAAAGCCTATAAAGGCAATCCAGGTCAGCTTTCCAGCGATGCGTTCGCCGCCACCAGCAGTGATCCCACGTACGATCTGATAACCAATTCTCCTGCCGCAAATGCCAATGCAGGAGACATCAAGCAATGCGTTATGCGTCGTACGATTACGGTGGCCGAAAATGTCACAGACCAGTTTGTGGACGTTCGCATAGCTGCTCAGGGACGCGTCTACCTGACCATCGAGTTCGACTTTAAAGACGGCTCCTGGCGGAAAGTGAGTCCAACAGATGGTGGTAACGTCCAGGCGATCGTTCCTACCCTTGACCACGGTGAGATCTGTGGCAATGGCCTGTCTGTCGCCGCCTCCAGCTTTCATCAATGGACCGGAGCCACCGGGATGTGGGGGAATTACGACACCACAGTGCATTTCCGCGTACTTCAGGAGCCAAGTTGTGCCAACAATCTGGTTGGCCGCGTCCAGATCCAAGACACCACAAGCGGCGGCAATGCCAAATACTGGCTTGGTGGCCGCTTCCGCTTCAAAACCCAGAAAGTCGAATGCACCCTTTCAAGTGATGCCATATACGATGGCTGCAACGCCTATCGAAACGATACGTCCTGTGTCCTGAAGGAAGAGGATGTAGACGGCGTAACAACTATGACCAATTACGTACCTACTAGCCTCACCCCCTTACCAACCGTGCAGCCGATCACCGGAAGTTACTGCAACATTCCGGTTACCCGGGATTGGTGGGAAAAGAAGCGCACCTATCTTTGCGAGACCAACACCACCTACAACTTTGATGACGCTCTGGCTCGCGCCGACCATGTGCAAACCACTACCACCGGTACCGGCTATGAAGACTATCTAAAACAATCGAACGGCTCTATCACCACACCAACAGGATCCTTGACCACCCTGTCCGAGGTCGCAGTACCAGCCTGCACCCAGGCCTGTAAGACACGCAAGCCACGGCGAGCAACCGACGCCACTCAATCCGGCGTGGTACTGGAAAACCGCACCGACCCGGATACCTACGATTATTTCTATAGAGAATGCAGCAGCAATGTTTGTCCTTTAGAGGCGGGAGAAACCATTGTCGAAGCCTGCGACTGCCTAAATGAATTCGGTGACGCTGCCGCCACCGTTCAAGCCATCCGCCAAGCATCGAGGGACACGATATGCACAACTGGCGCAAAGGCTCCGCTGTAATTCTTGGTCTGTTCCTGGCCACCGTTCAGCCCTCTTGGGCGGCTAATTGGGCATGTGGACAGGACATAAATGGCGACGGAGAAATATCCGCATGGGGAGAAACCGGAACTTGCTTCGAGTCTCCAACCGGGGGCCAGCTTTGCCCCGTTTCTGCGGTTAGCTGCACCAGTAACCAGGTAATGGCCTGTGAGCCCGGGAGCGCCATGCCCCTCAACTTCTCCGTGAATTTTTCCCGACTGGGACCGGGCAATACGGAGGTCTCCTTCGATCTGGTCGCAGGCACCTTCAGTACTGCTCAAAGCGGCGTTACTGGATCTGTGCCAACACTGGACTATGACGCGATCTGCACGAATGGGCATCCTGTCGCATTCTCCTTGGCCCAGGTCTGGGATGCCCCTTCTTTTACGCAATCTCCGTCAACTAATGTGAATCGCGTTGTGGTCCAAGCGCCCAGTTGCTCTAACAACTTACAGGGTATCGTGAGGCTGGAAGACAACTCCGGCTCGGTCGTTGGTGGCTATCAGGTTTCTGGAAGTTTCGAGTTTGCTACCACACAAGAAACGTGTTCCCTGACAACCGAATATGGGTGCCCGTTAGGAGGCGGTTACAGCTGCATGGAAAACAGTACCGGTACCCAGCAATGCAGCCCGAACACTTGTGTCGATCTTGACTCGCAGCCACCGGTTACGGAAGACATCAACACCGACATGTTCCAGGATGATGGCGCTCGCGCCTCTGACGGCACCTGCCTTGGTCAAATGCTCATATTCAGTGGCCGTTCTATGAGATGCGATAAGGCGGGAGTGTCGACCGCCTTTCAAAACTGCTGCAAAAATACAGGAAAGGTTCTTGCCGACGATACAGGGGACTCAGGCAGCCCCACCCAGACGATCACACAGCTATTTGACGCTCTGACACAGGGCAGATCCGAGTATGAAGCCGCACTTGCCGCCGGCGCACCAACACTGGTAGCCAGCAACCTTGCCGCTAACAAAGCGACTGACGTCATGGGCGACTACGGTGCGGTTATGAACCCTGTGGCCATGGCAGGCGCTGTTGTTGATTACTTCACTCAGTCCTGTGATCAGACCAGCACCGAAACAGGCGTTCTCAACGGCTCCGGGTTTTGCTACGAAATCGGCGAATACTGCCGAGAGAAATGGGAGTTTGTTGGCTGTGTTCAGAAATCAAAATCCTACTGCTGCTTCAATAGCAAAATGGCTCGCATCATCCATCAACAGGGCCGATCTCAGCTCAATACTATCGGCGGCTTCGGTTCTCCCGAAAATCCCGATTGCCGTGGTTTGACGCCGGAGGAGTTCCAATCCATCGATTTTTCAAAGATAGACTTTTCTGAGTACTACGGCGACCTGGTGCCAGACACTCAAGCACAAATGACGGATAAGGTGAATGATGGGATTACGGACTTTTTTAATAGCGCTCAGTAGTTTGCTCGCCATGCCATTATTGGCGGCCGAAAGCCATGTGATAGGCCGGGTATACGACATCGCGGAACCCGATGCATTGCAGGAGATTCAGTCTCGCGTCAGCCAGATTGATTGGCAAAAAGTGATGTCTGAAGGGGTCGAGCGCAACACAGCAGCCCAACCGGTACCCCTGCCCGGCGCAAAAGAGAATCGCAGTCGCTACCACATTCCCTGGTACACGGCAGAATTTGACGTAAAGGATCAAACTGGTGCGGTTATCTACCCCAAAGGATACCGCTTCAACCCCTTAGAACATGTCCGGCTTCCACAACGATTGGTATTTATTGCCGAACAAGACGTGCCCTGGGCAAAAAACCACCTCAATACAACGGATATGGTGATGATCACCAGCGGCGACTACCGGGAAATAGCAGTCGAGCTCGAACGTCCCGTATTCATCCTTACCGAAGAAGTTCGCGATCGAATGGCCCTGCAATCAGTACCCGCTATCGTGACCCAAGAAGGCCCAACGCTTCGCATTGAGGAGCACCAGAGAAAGCTATAATTTTATATACTTTCATATATAACTAGGCTAGACTTTGATTACTGAATAACTCGGGTCTGGCCACCAATGAAACTACTGCTACTCCTGAAGATCTGCGCTTTGGTTGGGCTCTTTACGATCCCAACCGCCCATGCCTCCAAATGCGATAGCGGGGTCATCAACCCCATTTCAGACATTTCCTGGCAATGCATTTTCCCAATTCGAATCGGCGGCCTGTCCATTGGTAAGGGGGACAGCGGCATGCCGGATCCTGGTGCAGACACTCCCGACACTGTTTGCAGCTGTAACACCGGCGCGATAAATCGGTATGGATTGGGTATCTCAATGTGGGAGCCCGCCCGGATAATCGACACAGTGTCAGACCCTTACTGCATCATGCCTCTTGGTGTGAAACTCATGAATACCGGTGGAAAACTTGGGGGCTCCCACTTCCGAAACGATGGGCAAGCAAAAACCTTCCAGCAAATGCACTATTACATGTTCCCAGCATTCAGCATTCTGGGATTCTTCTACGACATTCCTTGCATAGCTGAACGCCAATTCGACGTAGCAATGCTGACAGAGATAGTGCCTACCTGGAACAACGAAATCCTGGCCCTCGTCATTAATCCCGAGGCTCTTCTTTTCGCCAATCCCGTTGCGAACCTTGCTTGTGCAGCCGATTCTGCCGGCGCTTTGGCAGGACGTCCTGTCAATTCCCTCTTTTGGTGCATGGGATCTTGGGGGAATGCTTACCCACTTGCCGGATCAATTACAGGCACTGACTACGTAACCGCAAATGCAGGCATTGCCGCCCGGGGCATCTACTTCATGGCCCGCCTCGGCTTGCTCAAAGAATCGTCCTCTGACGGCTGTTACACCGCTCCAGTTCCGATTTGGTCCAAGGACAAGTACAAGCTGCAACTCATGAAGCCTGTTCGCGACAACAGTTGCCGCCCCATTGGGCAGACTGGATTGCTTTGGAGCCATTACAAACATCCCCCCGTTGGCGGCGATAACTTTTCATGGATGGTTTTCAGGAGGTTGAACTGCTGTGTCTCCTATTAAATTCTGCACTTCAACCACGATTTTGCTGGCCCTGCTCTCGGGCAAGGCCATGGGTGAATCTCCTGAGGACATCCCGACACTCCAGGACCAGGTGAGGATCCCTTCTGAAATCATGGAAGCTGCGCATAGGGCTAAGACTGCTGCTACCGTGAAACCCGACATTCAGGCGCGGGCCGCTGCCGTGATGGAGCAAGTAAATAGCGAGGCCTGGCAGCGGCAAAAAAACCAGTTTCTGGCTGCGATCAAAAATCAACACGGCATCCCCGAAGAGGAGCAGAGTAAAACACCCTCCACTCGTGCCCGCCCGTTACTTTTCATTTCTTCCTCAATGCCCGAAATCACCCTGAGGAACTACGCCCGGGACCTTGAAAAGGTAAAGGGTGTAATGGTCCTGCGCGGAATGATTGGGGGTATGGAAACGACTCAGGCAACCATGAAGTTCGTTGCCGGGTTGCTAAAGAAAAACCCTCTCTGTGAGGGACCAAAATGCGCTCTCCGCGACATAGAGGTGGTGGTCGACCCAATTCAGTTTCAAAAGCATGGAATCCATCAGGTGCCAGCTTTGGTCGTAGAGCCTTCATTTGATTTCCAGAGCTATTGCGAGAGTGGCGCCAACGAAATGACCACCCCACGGCCCGTGGTTTACGGGGATGCCAGCCTGAGAAGTCTACTTAACTCTCTTACCAATATGAGCGATGGCACATCGGCAAAGGCACTGCTCGCTGCAATGGAGATGCCCAATGACTAAGGACAAACTCAAGAACATAATCCTGACCTTCGTGGTCGGGATCCCTGCGGCCTGGGGAGTCAGCTACTTGTACAAGCACGTCAACATCACGACGTCGCAGTCCCTCGATCATCGAGTGTTCTGGATGACGGATGAGGTACCGGGACCGGGCGACTACGCAACGTTCGAATTATCACACCCGTTAGCCGGTCCCGAACCAGTCCTTATTAGCAAACAGCTCAAGTGCTGGCCCGGCGAAACACTGAAAGTCGAAGGCCGCGATTTTTGGTGCGGAGGTCATTACTTGGGTCGCGCCAAAACCAAAACCCTGACTGGCAAGCCCCTCCCCCTCTTTTCATTCAGCGGTCCGATACCTGAAGGCAAAGCATTTGCCTTTGGAAGCCACCCCGACTCCTTCGATAGTCGTTACTGGGGGTTTGTGGAAATTGCCACTGCCAAACGGCTTGAAGCAATCTTCTAGGGGATCTAAATGAACAAATTAATCCTGTCGCTTTGCCTGTGTATCGCTACCGCTTGCGCCTTTGCCGCTCAAAACACCGACAAACAGACCTTTGGGTACCACTGGTATGAAGAGCCTGTGAAACCCTCTAAGGAGTCTGAGAAACAAGAGCGCCAACCCTTGCCACCCCCTCCGCCGGCCGAAGAAATGCTGGATATGCACCCGGACGATCTTAAGGCGATGTTGGAAACCTATCTGAAAGAGGCCGTTTGGCTCCGGACGCCTGAAAGCGTCCTGGCTTATTACCAGATTCAGGATGTTGTCAGGCGGAAGGCCGCTGGCTTCACAGCCGTTAGCCAGATGGTAATGCTCCAAAACCCGAAACTGAACGGGGCGTCCCAATACCCGACAAACAATCCTGGGCGAAAGGCTGAGCTTCAACAGCGGGCTGCCGATCAGAGTGACTATCTAGGTCAATATCGCGGCAAATATGCCCTGGCGATGTTCTCCACCCCACAATGTCCATATTGCTCGCCCCAGCGCAACATCCTGAAATTGGTTGCAGACAAAACAGGATTAGAAGTTACGGAAGTAGATATCACTCGAAACCCCGATGCTCAGGCACGATTCGATGTTCAGGTTACGCCGGCGATCATCCTCATCGAGCGTAATAGCGAACGCTGGATGCCGATTTCAGTAGGGGTTGAGAGCGCCTCAAAAATACAAACGAACACCTACCGGGCGATTCGCTACTTACGAGGCGAGATCTCGCCCGAGCAATTCCTTACTCCAAGACACCGTGAAGGTGGCTTCTTCGATCCGCGCATTTAATCAAGGATGGATCCCATGAAAAGAGCCCTTTTCCTCAGCGCGATATGCTTGAACCTTACGACTCCCTTCGCCCATGCAGATTGGACGGACGACTGGTTTGCATCGAGCACTTCATCTGGCGCATCCAGTTACAAAAACCAGCAGCGAGGCTTCTACTCTGCCGGTTCCTATTCAGCCCGTTTGAACGTGTCTACGGATCCACTTGTAACGATTGCACCCCCGCGCATTGAGGCCGGTTGCGGCGGCGTAGATCTGTTCCTGGGTGGTGTCTCAATGCTCGATGCTGACTACCTGGTGGACAAAATGCAGAACATGATTGCAGCCGCCCCGGCCATTGCCTTCGACACAGCCATGAAAGTGATGTCAAAAGAGCTGTCTGAAACAATGAAGTCCTTCGAGCAGATCATTAACGAGTTGAATGGGCTACAAATCAATGACTGTCAGTTTGCGAAGAAGCTAGGCGCCCCGATTGGCAATGCAATTGGGCAAGCAGCGGCTCCCCATTTAGGTTACCTCGATTCCAAAGTGGCTGCCCTAACGGGGTCAACGGATAGCTGGCAGGAATCCAAGGAAAATCAGAGCGCCGCGAACAATGAGCCCACCGAAGATGTTAAGCAGCTTGTCGCGGACTGCCCCACACAGTTCAAAAACATCTTTACCAGCGGGTCATTGTTGCAGAACGCCGCTGACGAGTTCGGGTTTCAATACGTCGATACCATGCGAGGCTTCTTGGGGGATGTTTTCATCAACGCAGGGCCTGGGGTTAAAGCACCCATCATAGAACCGGTGAGCTCCTGCCCGGAGAACGATGAATCCAGCATTGAAGACTTTGTGCATGGCACTGCCATGAAAAAAGTTCAGGTGGCCGCAGGTACCAACTGCATCCAGGATTCGGCAACGCCCAATGGCCTCCTTGGATTGGTAAATGCTCAGATGACTGGCATTGCCAACAAACTCGAAACGAAATCCGCTCTCACCCCGGCGGAAGAGGCATTCCTTGAGGCCTCACCGGTCCCTGTGCTGCCTATCCTCGTCGATTCAATCGCGCTTGGTGACAAGGACATGGCGATTGCTCTTACCGAAGAGGTGGTGGCGTACGCCTACGCCTTCTACATGATCGACGACCTTTATAACACGGCCGACAACATGCTCAGGGAAACCTCTGCGGTAATGAGCAATACGATGGCTCCCGGACCTACCTGCGACCGCAGCGTTTATGCAGAAGCCTATGCGCACCTGGATGCTATCAAGCGGGATGCCTATCAGTTCCGAATGGCTGCGCGAGACAGCTACCTTAAGAAAACCGAGGAGCAGCTGGCTCATATAGCATTCACCAAGGCTCAGTCAGAGAGACAAAAAGAGGTATTGAAACGCAACTCAGAGGATATGACCCAATGAGGCGCTTGAATTGGGTCGTTGCATTCCTCTTGCTTTTGACCCTGCCAGCTCAGGCATTCGCCTTGGATATGGATTTCTATACCTACGACGGCTTCTCGGAGACGGTGAACGCCTTCAAGCGGGTATCCCTGGTCTTCGCTAACAACGAATACACGACCCTGTTCTTCGTTGCCGTAGTCTTCGGGCTGCTTTTCGGCGGCATGTTCACCTACGCCAGGGGCATTATGAATTTCCAGAACTCAGCCTCTGGCTTGAGTCTGGCCTGGCTTATGACCACGCTCATTGGCGTGCTCATCTTTAAAGCCCTGATCACACCAAAAGGCACCATCCATGTTTACGACCCTGTGCGGAATGCCTATGAGGCCGTCGCTGATGTTCCGGACCTGATTGTTCTACTTGCAGGTGTTACGAACAAAGCTGAGCGAGCGGTCCAACGCATCGTCGATGCCTCAGCCGCACATCCATACGAAAATGAAGCCGGCGGCGTGAGTTTTGAACTGCTCCTCAACGCGACCACCGACCGGACCTTTTCCAGCAACTACTATCTCCAAAAATCAATCCGTCAGTATTTTAAGGATTGCTCCAAACTCGCTCTGGTATTGCCATCCTACAACGTCGATCTGGAAGACATAAAAAGTGGCACAGATGACCTCCTCACCACTCTGGCCGAGATGCGCTCCGCATCCATGTTTACAACCTACTACTCTTCCGGTGCGAATAAGGGAGGCACGGTTCTGAGCTGCAATGACGCCTACGACAATTTTTTAGCGCCGCAGCTCAACGCAACCGCCACGTACGATGAATTCTTGGATACTGTCTGCGTAAAAAGCGGCTTCGACATAGCAAATCTGCCTCAGAAAACAGCGTGTGAAACGAAAATCCAAACGATGAACGCCAACGTTTTCGGGGCCCCGGGCGCCCCATCTGCCCAACTCCTGAGAAACGTCGTTATAAGTAATGCAATGTCACAGGTGATGCTCGATGAGAACCCCGACGCTGGAATTCGAGCTTTAACCAACCGCTCAATGATGACTAACGGGTTGGGTATTGCCGTAGCGGCCAACGAGTGGATGCCAAAAATTCGAGCCAGCGTAACTGCTATCGTTCTTGGCCTAATCCCCGTCCTGGTTCTCTTCATCGTTACCCCAATGTTTCCGACCGCCTTGAAGCTGATCATTGCGCTTCTCGGCTGGATCACAATTTGGGGAGTCCTTGATGTGATCATCTCGCAGATTGCAATGGACCAAGCATATGACGCTATCCGGGAGATCCAACGCCATCAGATGGGCCTCTCTGCAATGTTTCTGGCACCTGAATCAGCAACCCAGGCGCTCTCTCTGTTCGGCAAAGCCCGCGGTATGGGAATCGGGATATCGGCCTTTATCGCCGCGATGCTTTTTAAAATGTCGCCCTATGGTCTTACGAGCCTAGCAGGAAACTGGTCAGGTCAGGTGGATCAGCAAGGCTCGTCAGCCGCTGACCAAAATCAATCCCCAGTCTCCAGCGCAAAGGCCTTGGACGATCTCGCAAGTGCCCGTGCTACCTCGAATCTGATTGCGGAAAGTGGTTGGGACAACGTTTCCAACACTACTGAGTACAACCGCGCAACTGATGTGAGCCAGGCCACCATGGAAATGGATGGCCTTTCTGGCATGGGATATGGAGGAGGCCCGGCCAGCCAGGGCGCAATCAAGGGGGCACAACGTGCTGGGCAAACACTCGGTGGAGTGGAAGCACGAAATACAGTTAGCGGTACTACCAATGGCCCCGAAGAAATGAAGAATCTGGATGCCGGGGTTTCGAACATTGAGACGCAAAATCGCTTTGGACAAGCGGATGGCCAAGCCGACGCTGCAAGTGGAAGTGGTTACGGCAGTGTTTATTCATTAGCCGCACAGAATACAGCGTTGCAATTGATGCGAAGCACTGCAGACAACGCCACGGTAGGTTCGATGGTTGAAAGGATTCAAGATGCTCATCCAGGTTTGGACCGAGGCGACGCATGGAAAGTCTTTGCCAATGCCTCCAATGCTGACCTAATGGGCAAACTTCAAGCAACAGGCTGGCATGCTGATGAAGTTGTTCAAATGGCTGAGTTCATGGCTACAGCTACTCAACAACAGCAAACCGGCATGTTGAGCTACATGGAGGCAAACAACCTGACTCCGGCAGATGTGTTTCAGGCTCGCGGAACTGCATCTGCCGCTTCAGATCACGGTACTGCAATGGCTCTCCAGAATATTCCGCCGGAACAACTGGCGATTGCTCAAAGCATCCAAGCTATTCGCAACGGAGCCGACGCCAACGCGGTCATAAGTGCCTCCGCGCAGCGCGGTGGCGGTGTCGTGGACTACATTCAGAACGTTGCGACAATGGCACAAAGCGGGACCGCCGCAGATCTTTCGAAGTTCGAGCTTTTTGCCGATGCATCTGGAATGGACCTGGCTGGTGCTGTGCTCCGAAATCGACTTGCTGAGGCGGGCTCGTTTTCCATGACCAAAGACGAAATGATCAGGGCGCATGAAGATCATGGTTGGTTCACAGATAAACAGCTCGACTCCGTAGCCGATAGCAGTCGAGTTACTTTTGCACTCAATGGCAACGGCGATATCGTTTACAGCTCCACTCTTTCCGGAAATTCTACGGCCATCAACAACGGTACGAACATCGATAACAGTTACACGGAAACTGACACAACTCGAGTAGAGACCGGAGGAAAACAGGCGTACCCCAATGCAGCTCTGTGGGCTCTTAGTGATGATTCAGGCGATCAGATTCGACTTGCCGAAGCACTCCAATCTGTACAAGGGGGCTCACAGGCAGGTAATCGGGTCGCCCTTATTCAACAACTGACAGCGCCAATTAATGCCATCGGTGGCAATACCTTCGACCGAGCAGATGCCGCAGGTTGGGAAGGAAAGGCGGGGCTCCAGTCACCTATCCCAGGAATAAATGCAGGTATTGCTGCCACAACATCCGGTGGCTATCAAAGCAATGAGCGAATGGATATGAATCGCCAGGCTGTTAAACAGATCCTCAATGATGCCTTTGCAATGGCTGAAAGTGCAGATCGCCCAACGAATCCATCCTCACTAACTCCTGACCAGGATCGATGGGTTCAGGCTGCGAGTTATTTCCAGACGCAATATCAGCAGTTGATTCATGATAATGAAGCTCGTGCTGAAGATGATTTTACTAAGTCAGACCACGACGGGAAGGACCTAAAGTATGAAGAACCTAAACCACAGACCTTCCGTTCTCGCAGTAACGCTGGCCGCACTCCTGGGTAGCGTATCGGTTAAAGCGGACCTTCATGAGTGTTTCGAGCTGGCCGCTGAACGATACAGTCTGCCAGTTAATCTGCTCAAAGCGATAGCCAGAGTAGAGAGCAATGGTCGAATCGACGCGATCAACACGGCCAACGGTAACGGAACTACTGACTATGGGGTAATGCAGATTAACTCCCAACACTTAGAGCGGCTTAGGCCCTACAAAATTTCACACACCGTTTTACTAAATAATCCGTGCGCCAATATTCATGTGGGCGCATGGATCCTAGCCGAAAACATGGTAACCGCCAAAGGCAAGCCCTGGTTGGCAATCGGTGCATATAACGCGGGCTTCCGAGAATCAACGAGCGCTGAGAAAGCAAGAAACCGGTACATCGGAAAGGTACGCCGGGCCCTGGCATCAATCACGGAGGAAGAAAATGGAATCCCCAAAGAAGTCGACTGAGCAAACACTTATCGAGGCATTCACCAGGCAGCAAACCGCATTCGCTGACGCAATCATGGTGGAAACCCGAAAAACGAGGCGCAGCGCGAATTTCCGCTCAATCGGTTTAATCCTGGTTATTGTGACCATTTTCGTGTTCAACATCCTTTACTCGCAAGGTATTGTTGGTGGCATCACGATTCCAAAAGGCGAATCCTACGTCTCCCTCGTTCGGTTAAATGGCCCTATTGAAGCGGGGAAGCCAACTGCGCTGCAACAACTCGAAAACCATCTTTATCAGGCTTTCCATGACGAAAAGGCGAAGGGGGTCTTGTTAGTTATTAATTCACCAGGAGGGACGCCAGTCCAGTCCCATAAGCTTCACCAATACTTAACGCAGTTGAAGAAGGAGACCGGGAAGAAATTGGTGGTCTTAGGAGACGATATGCTGACTTCTGGGGCGTATATGGTCGCGGTAGCCGCCGATAAAATCCTTGTTAATCCGGCAACCCTGACGGGCTCTATTGGAGTTTTTCAGCAATCTTTCGGCATCAAAGAGCTTGCAGACAAAGCAGGCATTTCGGCACGTACCATTGTAGCCGGCGACAACAAACGCCGACTAGACCCCTTTACAGACGCGACCTCAGACGATTTAAAGAAGGTTCAAACAGTACTTAATCAAATTCACCAGCAGTTTATTACTGTGGTTAAGCATGGCCGCTCGGAAAAACTGGCCAAACATCACGATCTCTTCAGCGGCGATTATTGGACCGGGGAAGAAGCGGTAACTCTCGGTCTCGTAGATGGCCTTTCCACCTACCACGAAATACTAGAAGTCGAGTTTGGGTCTCAACACGCTTTGGATTACAGCCAAAAACCTGGACTTTTTGGCCAATTACCCAGAGTGGCAGAATCCTTAACGAGCTCCATCACTTCAGAAATTTGGAGCCGACTAAGTCAGTACCCAGGACCAAGATTGTAGTCACTTTGTCCAGCCACAGGCCTCAACCAATTGAGGCCTAGTTTTGCGCATAGCTTCTGTACCCTTCCAATCACGGCCGTACAAAATATTGTTTTCGACTTCTTGGTATTCTCGGTAACTGAGCAGCCCACCCAACTCATAAACGACACAACCACAAGTTTGCCTATCAACCTGAGTTACTACACCCTCTCGTCCTCGCGCTATATCCTCCAGGCAAACTTGATTCAACTTGGCAATACTCGTTACTTCCTTGAGTGTCTGAACGTCATATGTTCCATCGATTGTTCTAGTGGGTTGCCCGGCCCATGCGACCGAAAAAATCGTCACGATTGCCAGACAGCTAATTACTCTTAAGAATCCCTGTGCCACCTCAGTTCTTCTCCTTTTTATCTTGTTCATATTGCTCTGCCTCCCGCAAAACAACTGCAATCTCAGCAGCTTTGACCCCACCACTGATGCTCAACACCTCCCTAGGGTACAAACAAACCCAAACGATAAAACCTGCTCCGGCTATTCCCGGAGGAAGCATAAACACATTCACACTGTAGCTCTGCCCATTAACCTGGTATTCGAATATTCCCTCGCCAAACACCATCGCCATGAAAAAAATAAAGCCCATAACGATGACGAATCCAGCTGCCCGAATCCAACCATCCGTGAAATGGCAAAACCATCCATATATCACGCTTGCAATAACACCAAAAACTCCAAATATCACCGTTGCCTCCCAAACGGTGGCCTCGTTCAACATCGGAGAGATCATCAACGCTGCAAAAACCATTGAGCCAAAAAGTGGCGCAATGACGCACTTCATAACTCCAACCGTATAGAACATAACAATCTCCTTTTGTTACAAGGACATATCCTTAGAAGGGCCGCCCCGAATCTTCTCAACCGCTTTGTTAACGGCCTCTTTGACCACATTGGTCGCTTTCTCCAGTCGAGTTTCTTTAATAAGGCCATCACTCGCGAAGAGCTTTTCAACGCTAATCCGGCGGCCCTCTAGGGCGCTGGTCTTTTCTCCGGTTCTCTCCTCAATCCCCCGAATTAGCTTTGACTTGTCATCGGTATACACATAGGCGTTCTCTTTTGCCCGCGACAACGCCACATAAAACGTTTTCTGGTTTATCAGATTCCGGCGCCAGCTCTCTGCTAGAACAATGGCGTCCCGATATGTCTGACCTTGAGCCGAGAAAATAGTAGACGCGTAGCCATGATCCCAGTGCCTCTGATCCTTCATGTTCAAATCAATGACGCGCCCATCCTTGAAACGGACCGTAGCCGTGTCGCCCTCAATTTTAAGCACTTCGCCTTTCAGCCCGTTTTTCAAGTCGAGGTCTTTATCGGTTTTCCGCCACTGTATCTGATCACCCTCAGCCAGCTTCTTCTCATCCTCACGGTAAACTTCAACGCCGTGCTTTGCCCTGCCCGCTACTTTATCAGGTCTCCAATCAACTACCTGGCCATTCTCTCGTTCAAATACTACTTTCTGGCCATCTACACGCAGGATCTTCACCCGTTCATTTTTTTCCACTCCAAGCGTCTTAAAGGCTTTAGAAAATTCAACATAATCTCCGGCCGTATAGCCTCGCACACTCCCTTTTTCGACCCTGGTGAGCCCACGACTGACCATCACCGAAAACGAAGCTGAATCGGCGTTCAGCTCACCCCTCTGTTGCAGGCCTTCCCGGATCCTCTGGTTCACCTCACCTCTTGTTTCATTGTCTGGGATCATCAAGAGGGTATCTGCACGGTCGCCCTGAGATCGAGCAACATACTGATCGACTATCTTATTTAAACGCTGTGCTTTATCAGCCTCTTCAACCACTCGGCCATCAATCTTTTTGAGCGCCTTCGCCGCATCACCAACCACACTATCCTTCACAGCGCTGAGCAAAACCGGGTTCCCCTTCTGGCGCTGAATTTCGTTCATGACGGCGGTTTTCATTCCGCCTCGCTGAAGCTGATTGAACGGCTTACCCCACTCAATGGCTCCAATTTGCGCCTTGTCCCCAACCAGGGCCACTCTGGCACCGGTCTTCCTGCTGAAGGTAAGAAGGTCTGCCATTTGAGATGAATTTATCAATGAGGCCTCATCGATCACCCAGATCTCTTTGTTATTTTTGCCGATACCGCCTTGGGAGTCCTTTTCACCATTTGCCAGGGCGTAGAGGTGACTGGCAATGGTCTGGCTCTGAATGCCTGCCCCCTTTTGCAGTTCTTCGGCGGCCGCCCCAGTCATCGCAAAACCTCGCACCTTATATCCCCGGTGCTCACCAATATCTTTCACAGCCTGGAGCATGTAGGTTTTGCCGGTACCAGCGTAGCCTTGCACCCCAACCACCCGATCTCTAGTCCCAACGATCGTCTGAACTCCGTCAAGCTGGCCTTTCGTCATGCCCAACTTTGCAGTGAAGTCCTTGATCGCCGACTTTCCAGCAATAGGCCTCAGCTCACCCTGCCCGGTCTTCACCAGGTCTACGATGTAACGTTCCTTTTTCAACGCCTGAGGGGTCGTGAGATAATCAGCCTCCTTATCATTAACCCCCACCGCCGGCAGTAAGATCTTGGCCTCTTTCAAGCCAGAAATAGCGCTATTTACTGCTTGAAAGCTGTGCCGTCCAACTGCTGTACTCATCGTCGTCTTCAGCAATTCTTTCTCAGAGAACACGGCCTCTCTCTCCGCGAGTTTCCTGTAGGCAAATATCACATCATCTCTCGCGGACTCGCCTTTAAACACCTTTTCGCCGCGACCTTCCCCTTGAGGCGAGTTTCGATCCTGTGGCCCTGTCTCCCTCCCATCGACTGCCCCCCCAGGCGCCGTGTCGTTCCGTGGTTGAACTTCCGGATCAATCTTTACCCGATCTGGACCAGGTGTCGTTGAATCCTTGCCTTTGGGCTGGGCTGGTTGAGACTTGCCGGAATCAGCATTCTCGTGCTCTTTGTCCCGCTCAATCCGCTTCAACGGGATAGCCGGGAGTGTTAATCCGGCCTCTTTCAACTCCCTAGACCAGCGCTCCAAGAGAACCTCTTTCGTCGCCGTTTTCTTGCTATCGCGGGTCATCAACGACGCTCGATCCATCGCCTTAGCGCCTTCCAACCCGCGCTCCTTTGCGGCAGCTTCAATGTCTTTTCGGCGCTTCGAGAACAAGCCCCGGAGCTCCTGGCTAACCTCTTTAAGCTCGAACGTGCCTTTTTTACCCGGAACCACGGTATAACCTAACTCGGTCGCTTTCATCGCCAGTTCTGAACGGTAAATCTGACCAATAAGCATGGAGTTATCGTACATGCGACCGCTTTCGATAGAGCGCCACTGTGCGTCATCCCGGAGGGTCGCATTAAGAATGACGCTATGAGTGTGCAACTGAGGGTCCAATGCCCGTGAAGTCGAATGGGTAAACATGGCCGCAGCCATGTTTTCAGTGCGAACAAACCGCGTCACGCCATTCTCACTTTTCCGGCCGCCCACCAGGTTCTTCTCCAGGTAACCCAGCGCTGCTTTAACTGATTCCTGATGAGCCTTAATCAACCGCTCGTCGCCACCGGCCAACGCCATGATTGATACCGACTTGGGAGCAGAAAGCGTAAAGTCCCAGCCCTTCTTATGCTCAATGCCGCCTTTGCCGTTAGCCCTGCCCAGGGTATCCCCTGTAGGCAATCGGCCTTCTAGCGCATTCTCAAATACCTTCATGTCCACGGGACCACTCAGGCCCATCAAGGCCGCTCCATTTCCAAACCACTGGGTCGGAATTGACTCTTTCTCCCCGTTTTCATCGCGGCTATAGTAATCCGCATCCTTGTAGTAGCTGCTCGCCACCTTCGCGCTACCAATCGCTTTGATGCTGATCATAGAATGGCTCCATCCCGGTACTTCAACGCCATTTGATCAGGGGTTTGCTCCACCTCGGTTTTTCCATCAATGGAAACGTCGGCATCGCCGTGAAGATCTTCATCGACAATCACTTCTTCCACGTTCAGTTTCCGATCAACAAAACCCTCCACCCGCCGCTTCAGTTCTTTTCGTTTGAGCACAAACTTAGCCACAGGAAAACTTCGCCCTAACTTCAAATAGCCATGCAGGTCAGGGAGGAATAAAATTTCCGTCGGCAACACAATGGGTCTTAGCTGCCGCTGGCGCGAAAGGGATACACCGTCTCGGATATCGTTTACGCCATAAGATATGCCTTCATTCGTTTCAAGCTGCTCCGTGGCCCCCAGCCCGTTACTCGCCCACTTTGCAGAACGGTCCTCATTGAACCGAAATACTGCCCAGGTGGAGCACATGCCCACCAGGGCATCGGCATCGTCCCGACCATAAATACCAACCAATTGAGGGTATGACTGAACCCCTAAAACACCGCAGCCGCCAAACTTCCTGGATTGAGCCAAGGTATCGGTCAGCGAGGGCAGCCGGTTCAAACTGGGCAACTCATCGATCATCAGCCAGATACGCCTGTCTCGGCAGGGTTTCATTGACATAATGGCCGAGGACGCCGTGTCCAACCATGCCGTAATCAGGGGACGAACAACCTCTTTTTGGTCGTCTTTCCTGGTAATGAAGATCCACTGATCGACGCCGTCATTCTTTACCCAGTCTTTGATCGAAAAGGGATCGTCAGAGTCTTGCAGGTACTTCAGAGATCGCACATACGTTGCCAGAACCGCCCTTACCGACGCGGCCATTTTTTCTGCGCCCTCCGCGAGTATGGCCGCCCCTTCAGTACCCTTAAGATACCCAATGATCTCTTCCAGAGAAGCATTGAGGATTTTGTCTACAAACAGCCGATTAGAGCGTTGCGGGTGATCCGCAAGCTTCCTTGCCATTGCCGAAAATACCAATCTTGCGGCCTGCGTCCAGAACGGGTCGTTGGACTTTTGCTCGGGAATGAAGGATGCAGCCAGCTGATCGAATTCATACTCTTCTTTGCACTCGCCCCACAGATTCCAGGACCGACCACGCGCATCAAAAGGACTCAGAATCACATCCTGGCCTTCACGAAAGAAGTGGGAAACCATATCCCCCGCTGGGTCATAAACAACCGCCCGCTCGCCGCGCCGCCTGAACTCGCTCAGCATTTCTTTATACGTCTCTGACTTCCCGGTGCCAGGAGCCCCAACTACCAAGAAATGAGCAGGCTCTGAATCTTTCGGAATTGGTATACCCGCCATCTTCAGCCCTGCGGTTTTCGTGGTGCGTTTCACGGTCTTACCAAGTTCCTTTGCATCAACCAGTTTGCCTCCCCGGACAAACTCCTCATCTGAGAAGCCTTTACCGGTCGAGTTGAGAAATCGGAAAACCAGCGCACTAAAGATCACCAGTGACACCAAACCAGTCACCACGCCAAACAACAGTGCGGTATAGCTCCTACCAACAATCTCCTGTACCCCGGAATTCCTCAGATACCCCGCCGCCGGGATAACCCGATCGCGCCCATCCGGGTAAGTAATAGAAACAGTTGAATCCTCCAGTTTCAGACCTTCGTGTTTGACGTAGGCCTCGGCATATCCGATAGCTATGGATCTCTCAATCGGGTCCGTCTTGATCCAATAAGTGATCGCAACCGCTGCAATAAATAAAACCAGACAGGCTCTTGAGAACTGAACGACTACCTGCCAAATCATTCGGAAATAATGGATGGTGGTTTGACCACCACGAGTGAAATTACCTACTCCTGAACCCCGGAAAATGCTCATCTACAACACCCCCATCTTTTCCAGGATGGCTATCGAATCCTCCCGGGCCGCATTAATAAGTGATTCTTCGTGAACACCAGCAACGCGCTGGGAGAGGCACAGCGTCTGCACTCCTATCTTTAGAAGGGCATCCAATTTCCCGTTGGCCCCTTCCGTGGCGGCAATGCCACGCTCAATGATGATTCGCCACATTTCAGACTCGGTGCTGATACCCCGACGCCGAGCTTCCTGCTTAACAAAGGTAATGGTGTCCTCGGACACTCGAATGGATACCGCCCTCATCCTTGCCGCTCCATATAGATTTATTTGTTTTCATATAATAATATGTTTTCCGTATGCGCGCTAGGCCTTGCGCCAATTGGTGAGGGCAAGAGGTGTGTATACCGTATGCGCTGCATAGCGCATACGCTGAAGGCCTTGTGGCACAAGGCCTGAAGCATTGCAGCGTAAGCTGCGTAGGGTGTGAGAAAAACCGGGCGGCAGCAGGCCGCTGAGGTCCAGGCAGCCCCCCCAACCGCCGGCTTTTACGGCCTGGCCGTTTTCCTTCGGGACCGGGGCGCTATCTGGTAAACCATTGGTAAACAAAAGAGGCTAGATATGGCTTTGAAAGGATCCGTGTTTGCAAAAACCAGGGAAGACTCTGTAACCGTCTCGGCCAAGGTTCCCCGCTCTCTGAAAAATCGGGCAGATCACCTGCGGGATCAAATACAGGAAATTGACCAGGAACTGAGTTTTGACTTGAGTCTGATCATCCGAGACGCAATCGAAGAGGCTGTGCAGAAGGGTGAAAAGGAAATTTCGAAAATGAAACGGGCGCAGCCGAAATTCTCTGGCGACACCCAACCAGCAACTGGGCAACCAGCAACAGGGGAAATGGAAAGAGCCTGATCAGTTGACCAGGGAGGCCGCCGGCCTCCCCTCGGTCAACCCGTCAAGCTTCATAGGTATGCAGAATTTTTAGGACGCGAAAGCAGCGATCCGGATGCACCTGGTTCACAGGGATCCTTTCCCCACTGCCCTTCTCCCGGTATTCAATCCTGAAAACATATTGATCCCGGTCCAGGTGAACAACACCGACATCGTGATAATCAACAGCGGCCGCCACAGAAAAACTGTGCTCCCCTCGTATCAGGTTAAACAGCTCCCTTTTCCGGTCTGCGGGTAAAACTCGCACCCTACGGCTTATGGCTACCACACCCAGGCGGCGCGCCAGGGTCTTACGAAAAATATCGTTGGTTCTAGAGACAAGCTCAAAATGTTTCATGATCTTTGCTCCCTTTAACTCGCCACGGTTTACCGGCGAACATGAAAAGGGCCCCGGCGGGGCCCTGTGATCTATGCGGCTTGATCCTGCTGTGCGTCCTCCAGGCGAGCCAACATATAGTTATGGGCTTTTTGAGCCAGAGACGCGGCTTTAAACAGCGCTTTCTTGTCGAAGTCCAGAATCCGAATCCAGTGTGCCAGGTAACTTTTGTGCTGCATCTCCCCTTCCAGACCGATACGGCTGCAAACCATCCAGGACGTAAACTCGGCTACCAGTTCTTCAAAGGCATAGGCGTCTGATCCGAACTTGCCGATCAGCTCCCGATTCAGTCGTGATTTATGCCCGGTCGCGTGCGCCATTTCATGCAGACGTGTGGCGTAATAATCCTCGCCCTTAGCGAACTGCTCGCGTTCTGGCATGTGGATACGATCCACTGACGGGATGTAATGGGCGCTATCACCTCCATGAACTGTCACACAGTCAAATGCTTCGCATAGGGCTTCCGCGTCTGCGATAGGCGCCCAGGTAGGTTCTACAGCCGGCTTTTCGATACCGTCGAGTTGATCCCGATTGAATACCGTAAACGAGTTAATCACTGTATAGGCTTCGGTTTCCGTCTCGCCGTTTTCATTGACCACGTTTTTCTCTACTGGCTTGAAGAACACACAACGCGTTCCCTTCTCCCCTTTTCGAACCGTTGCGCCACTGGCTTTAGCCTGCTTGAAGGTCACCCACTCGTTACTGGTAAACCCGGCCTGGTAGCTTCGCATCGCCAACAACAGCACATTGATTCCGCTGTAGGGATTCCCTGTAGTCATGTTGACCGGAAGCGCCAGCATCCCGCGTTTTTCCCACGGGCAAACCCAAGGCTTAACGCCTTCTTTCAGAGCAACCAAAAATTCAGAGGTGATTTCTGCGTAAAGATCTTTTTTCATGATGGGAGTCTCCTAACTCGCCTCGATACACCGGCGAACGTGATGGCTGACCTAACGTCTAAACCATGAGTAAATAATAGCAAAAATAAACATTTGGGTAAACATTTAAGCAAATAAATAAGGCTTTTTTTGAACACCAAAGGCTTGATTTCCCACCCCTGATCCTGAATGTCCGGATTCCGCCGGGTCCGGGCAGCGCCCGGCATAAACACCAGCCGGGCCAACGGCCCGCGCCTTATTGGTGATGCGACCAGACCCCCGCTTGCCTGGTAGATCCCGACCGCCCTTCATCCGCACCCGTCGAAGCAGACGCCGGGCCGGCCCTGGCAAGGTGGAACGCAGCGCAGCGAGTAGACCTTGCCAGGGCTGGTCCGGTGGCTGAGGGTGCATAACGGATGAAGGAAGGTCGGGATCGAACTGCGGGAGCTGAACCCCCTCCGGCCAGGTGGCTGCGCCACTTGGCCTTCGTGTGGTCGTCTTAACAGTCGCGCCAGCGTCTGTTGACCACACCCGGGGCCCCGCTGCGCGGCGATCCTACTGCGGGCCGCTCAGCGGCCTGCCCGGCCGGAGGTCGGAAGCGATAGGGATACGGAGGGCGCCAGTCCCGCCAACGGCGGGATGAGCGATTAGCGAACCCGGAGCAGCCCGGCCCGCAGGGATCGCCAATGAACTTCAATCTCGATCACCGCTGACCTGGCAAACTCTCCCCATAATGGTCTGCAATCAGCGTGTTCACACGGTCTACCAGATCCGGTCTCGTAAACCAGACATGAACATTGCCATTATTAAACCACCGCAACTCGAAATAGTCGGTCTGACAGCGTGTTTCATGTTTCGACTGCGCCATGTGAATCCTCGCGGCCGCGTCGTATTGAGGGTCAGGCAGGGGCTGGTGATCCACCACGTAAAAAATCCGCTCAATATCGGCAAGCTCAGAGCGCCTTTTCACATACCGGCTAACCTCCGAGAGCGCTCCCGTCAGAATGACGCGCCGGCCAATTTTGAACGAATCGTGAGACCGATACTTGGGCCGAACCAATCCTTTAAACACGTTCACGATCCCACGACGAAAAGTCTTCTCCCGATCCTCATAGAATTGCTTGAACGTTGCCCCAACGACATCCCCATCCAATGCCGGAGGATCCGTTTCAAGGGCTTTCCGGAAGCTCTCCACGGCTTCATGATCCATTAATGCACGCAGCCCGGTTGCCTCCATCAAATACAGCCACGCGTCCTGATCAAAACGTTTCGTCACCGCCTCAAGAAATGACGAATGCCGCTCAGGAAAACTCAGCCTGCGATGCTCAGAGGAGCACAACAGCAAGAAGCCATGTGCATTACCCGTGGCCACCCGAAATAACTCATCGGCCTCGCGCAATGCGGTTAATGCCTGGTCCACCAGGACCAGGCAGCGCTGCCGATGTTCAATCTGCTGTTCAACTGTCATCCGGCGAACCGGTAAATTGTCCCTGCTCATAGTCCATCCCCCTGTCGCAACAACCGGCGCCGAATTGCGATCCTTTTGGCTGCCAAAAGCGTCAGCCGAAGTTCCAGAGTGGACAACCGACCTAGGCACACAGCCTGACCGCCCTCAAACGCCCTCACGAGTGCTGTGGCACGATTTTCTATCATTACGCGACACACAATGACCCCCTCCCCTTCCGGGCGTCTGTGGCGATCTGGCGGAACGCTGCGGTTGATTCACACAGCGCTCGGAACAACAGTGCATGACGACAAGTAATAAACTCGGCAAGCTTGGTACGTTCCTTCCGTTTCCAACCCACCACCACCCAGAACGGCACAGCCGAATCACGCTCGACTGAAAATCGCTCGTAGTCGGCCAAGCCCTCAATGCTATCCAGATATATCAACGTATCCATGACGCCTCCTTGATCAGGCCCGGCGTTAGCCGGGCCCTGGTTCCCTCAGATGGATCAGGCTGGAACCCCTGACTGATCGACCGACAACGCCAGCGCCACCGGGCGAACCCAGATCGGCGTTGACCCCAGAACAAACGTTTCGCCAGACCAAGCCAGCAACAGCGTTTCGCCCATCACCTCGGCGATAGCCTTTGCGGCCTGCGCCGGTACCGCGTTGCCGATACGCTCCCGCCAATCTGAATCAGACCCCCCAGACAAAGTAATAACCTCTTCTGGCTCGATCAGGCTTTGCAGTGCAGCAAGCTCCAGCGTGGTGAACGGTCGGTGCCAAGTGCCGTCCTCCGCTTCAATACAGGTCACCAGTCGGTCTGAGGTTTCCGGTAAACGCGGGTCTGCTACCGACCACTTACCGTTGTCATGTCCAGCGGACGATGACACAGCACCCGTTGGCGCCGTCCAATCAATCACCCCGTAATGCCCTGCGGTCAGGTAGCTGTCTCCGGCCTTGCGCCGAAAACCAGGGCGTGGGTCAGCCACTGCAAACGCGCCATTACCGGTTGTACTGGCGGCGATCACCGCCCCGGCAGGCTCATCAAACCGGGTTACTCGGTATTTGCCGCCTTTCCAACGTGTGTGTTCCATCGGTCTCGGGTCCGCGACAGAAAACCGTCCCTGCCCCGGCGACCGTTGGCCCGTCACCACACCCGCCGTTTCCTGCCAGTCAATTACCCCAAATTGGCTGTAATTGGCGCCACTGAAGCCGGGAGAAGCGACCATAAATCTCTCCCCTTCCACGCGTTCGATGGCGAAATCCTTTAAAAATCCATCCTCTACAGCCAGTCGGTTAAGTGAGCGCCAATCCTTACCAGCCTCAACGAAGGCCAACCGCACCCAAGTTTTCCACTGAAGGGAAGGCACCCGGTGCATCGGCCCCGCTTCGGGATCACCCGGTGCAGGCATCTGACTCAGAACCTCACCAACGCCGCGTAACCGTTTCCGGGTCGGCTCGTACAGGAACGGCGGCACCTTAACTTGATGTCGAGCGACCAATAAAAAGCGCTTGCGCGACTGCGCGAAGCCGCCAATTTCACCGCAGTCATGCGCGGTTTCCGCCACGGCGTAGCCATAGGTTCGGAGCAGCGAAACAATCTGATCGAGCAGCGCCCTACCCCGGGAAGCAATCCGCGGCACGTTCTCGAAAATAATCAGTTCGGGGGGATCGTCAGACCAGGCTTCCGCCATCAGCCAGACACAGCGAAGCGTGAGCCGATTAAGAGCCTGATATTTCGTTGTTTTGCTTAATGTCTCTGACAACAGGCCGGACAGCCCCTTACACGGTGCAGAAATAAAAACGATATGCGGCCGCTCCCCTCCAGCTGCCCGCTGGATGTCAAACGGTGTCGCCTCAGCCCAATCAGCAGGAGGAGTGCGACCGTGAAAGTCCTCGTACTGGTCCCGGCTGAATAGGTCCATCAGCGTTCCTTTAGCCCCTGCCAGCCGCTCAAAGTCCTTCAGAGCGCCTGCATCGATATCGATACCCCCAAGGCAGCGAAAGTGCCCCTGCAAGCGACCAACCTTGGGGCGCGCCTCGTTCATGCCCTTGGCACCGCCACCCAAGCCACAGCAAAAGTGAAAATGCCGGATTTCGTATTCGTTTCCCTGAATTTGCATAACCGTATCCTCTGGAGTCCTGAGAAACCGGCGGCAATGCCGCCGGTCGCGCCTGTCAGTCGATCAGCCTGAAAATGCTTTCCATTTCCCGGTGCTCAAGTGCGTATTCCCGCAGCTTGTGAAACGCCGAATCGAAAACAGGATCTCGGTACTTCCAGACCAAACGGTTGTATGCCACCAGACACAGCGCGATTCCGGCTGCCTCTTGGCTTACCTTCTCGGAGGCATAGTTCTGAACGTTCTGAAGCTCGATGGGCTCTTGCAGGTCTGGAGCCATGAAAAAGCCTCCATTGGAGAGCTTGAAGAAATGCCAGTAAGCGCCGGTGTAATCGCCACACCATTCACCCATGACCGAGTAAATGGCCGGCTCTACGGCTCCCATATAGGCAGAAAAATAACGAGGAATGGCACACATACGGCTGTGGCCGGTGAGCTTGGTCGCTGTCACGACCGGAGAGAGGGTATCTACCATCTGAATGTCCTTCTAACTCGCCTCGAAGCACCGGCGAACGTGACGGCCAACCTTCGTTGACCGCATGTTTATAGTATCAATATCCCGTCATAATGTAAACATTTGAGTATATATTTAAACGGAAAATTCACCGCATTCTGTGGCCACCTCATCACCTGGTTTCTGCCCAATATCCAAGACCAGCCAGGGCCGCTCCAGGGCACGGGGAAACTCCATGTGAAAATAGTTAGAGGGATCGCCAAGGGACACCCTCATATCCAGCTTTGACAAGCCGAGAACCCCGATCAACACCATGCAAAACCACATCAGTCCTGCTTTCATTTTGCGCTCCTTGTTCCAAGAAAAACGGGGAGGCAGAACCTCCCCGGCAGGGTTACTTAATGTGAAGCTCTATCGTCCAATCCGCGGACGTAAAGCGAAAATCCACATCGGCACCCATAGCAATCGCAAACAGCAAAATGCCAGCAATCCACTTGGCATATTTTGCGATCAGTTGCAGCTTGGATTTTTCCATTGTTATTACTCCTAAATCGCCTCGAATCACCGGCGAGCGTGGCGGCTAACAACTTCCGCTAACCACCTGTAAATAATAGCAAAAATAAACATTTGGGTAAACATTTAAGTAAATAAATAAGGCTCTTTTTTAAACACCAATGGCTTGATTTACCACCCCTGATCCTGAATGTCCGGATTCCGCCGGGTCCGGGCGGCGCCCGGCATAAACACCAGCCGGGCCAACGGCCCGCGCCTTATTGGTGATGCGACCAGACCCCCGCCTGCCTGGTAGATCCCGACCGCCCTTCATCCGCACCCGTCGAAGCAGACGCCGGGCCGGCCCTGGCAAGGTGGAACGCAGCGCAGCGAGTAGACCTTGCCAGGGCTGGTCCGGTGGCTGAGGGTGCATAACGGATGAAGGAAGGTCGGGATCGAGCTGCGGGAGCTGAACCCCCTCCGGCCAGGTGGCTGCGCCACTTGGCCTTCGCGTGGTCGTCTTAACAGTCGCGCCAGCGTCTGTTGACCACACCCGGGGCCCCGCTGCGCGGGGATCCTACTGCGGGCCGCTCAGCGGCCTGCCCGGCCGGAGGTCGGAAACGATAGGGATACGGAGGGCGTCAGTCCCGCCAACGGCGGGATGAGCGAATAGCGAACCCGGAGCAGCCCGGCCCGCAGGGATCGTCTGACCCCACAGATTTGAACATCAGATACCGAAATTTCCGTACGGAAACTCTCAAAAACGATTGGCTCAGCCTACAACCTTAACAGCCGTGCCCGTGGCGGATATCACCACAACCCCGTTATCCGTAGCACCACTGAACTCGACAACGTTAACTGAAACACCGATCACGGCATCAGCGCCCAGATTCGCTGCATTAAACCGCAGTCGTTTCAAAGCCTCTTCCCGACAGCGAACCAGGTGAGACTCGGTGCCATAACTCTGCCCGGAGCCGGCAACCGCTCGTCCAATGCTTCCAAAGAATTCATTAATTGAACTGAACGCATAGGTGCTATCGCCTGCGACAATTCCGAGCACCTTGTCTACCTCGGCTCCTGGAAGTGTCGGCGTGGTCGTGACAATCATCGTCGACAACCTTTCAGAGAGCTCCCGCTTGGGCGTCATCTGGGGTTTCTTGACATCAATCCCCTTCTTAACCGCCTCCTCGATCTTGCTGTAAACCGCCTCACAATTCGGACACTGCCAGTCCGGCGCTCGGTCCTCCGGCTTACGCTCGTAGTCACACTTCAGGCAAACTTTTCCCACTACCCCACCCCTTAACGAGAAAGAGCCGTAACTGAACACAGGCCCAGTCGCTCGAAGTCTATGATTCTTCCAACTTTAGTCCACGAACCCATGGTAAAGCTCAACATCCATCGCTTCCTTGTCGCCCTGGTCTCGAATGGTTTCTTCAAAGAACATTGTTGTTGCCATAGTCGACTCTCCTGTTTTGGGTGGAAGCACAACCTCTGTCCTTCCGGATCAGAGCAATCTCAAGCCATAAGGTACACCATCAAGCCCGTAAGAGAAGGTATACCCTACCCTTTCGACCGCCCCCAAAAACTCGGCGCACACCTGGTAGCCATCCCGGTCGCCCACATCCAGAAGCGCCGCGTAGTGTTCAACAATATGCGCTAGACGCTCAGGTTGTTCCTCTGAAACATCGAACAGATCCGGCAACTCCATTGCTTCCATCATTCTCCCCTTACCTCTGAATCAGTGCGCGGCAAAGCCACCGCTGCGACTATATCCCCTTCATTGATTTCCCCACGCTTCCACTGCTCAAGCAAAAGCGGTATCACGACAGACAACATGTACTCGTATACCTGGACATTCGGCTTTCTGCCGCCAAGCGCTTGCTCCCAGGCGGTGATCCGATCATGTCTGTAGTTCGTGCCAAGGTCCTGGTTCAAGCTTTTCAAAGCATCTGACAATGGCAAAGCTCCTCCGTCAGTCATCAGCCGCCGCCACGTCGACACAATGTTGGCGTCGGTGGGGTGCACCGGGGCTCCCCGTCCCCACCGTTTCTTCGCGTTTTCACTCACTTGTGCCTCCCGGGCGATACAGTCATAATGATTTCGTTCTCTTTCTAGTCGAAGGGACACCGGCCCTGTTGAGCGTGGTGGCTTGCAGGGCCACCTCTCCCCTCCCCCACGGATCAGGAACAAGAGCGCAAGCGACATTCCCTGAAACGTAACCATAACGATATCTCTGAACGCGTAAACTGTACCTGCCAAGAGCGCAGTTCCTGAAATTTCCGTACGGAAATTCGGGCCCCTCAGCGCCGATGCTCGTTCCAGGTTAATCAATCAACAGCAAGATGTCCCAGGATTCCGGATGATCGTAGACGTACGCCATCAACCGGTCGTACTGCTCACCAAATTGGTCAGTGCGATAGGTCCAAACACAGTGATTAACGGCAAAAACACAGGCGATCAACCCCGCCGCTTGCCAACTCACCTCAGCTTCCGCCCCATTGCCAGGATTACTTACCCTTACCGTGCCCTCAATATCCGGCGCCATGAAAAAGGCACCGTTCGTGGTTTCATAAAACGTCCAGTAGCCGCCGCTGTAGTTTTCGCAAAGATGACGCATGTACGCAAAAATCGCATTCTCAGCCTCAAGGAACCGATCACCAAAATAGGTGGGCAAGGTGTCCAGGCGCTCATCATCACCAACAACCGTTACCTCAATCACTGGATTGGATACACACATAGCAAATCTCCCTGTAGTCGAAGGCAAATCGGCAGGGAAAATGTGGTGGTGGAATCCCTTGCCGACTTGTTTGTCTCAACGCCAAACCGGCGTTTTCTCCATTGTTGGAACCGGTATCTGCGAGAATTTCCGTACGGAAATTTTCAGGATTAATCGGCCAAGCCCGGGGCCTGGCAAGAAAACCTCACGCACAGGCCCCGTCGGTCACATGGGACAGCGCCACAAAGTAACTCACGTGATAACCCTGGCTGACCGACAGGCCTCCCGCTGTTGGGCGGACACTCCAGGATTTGGCGTCCTCAACCAGGTCACGAATGAACGCAAGCCGGTCTACCTCTTCGCCTCGGTTGAAATTGCGCTCAGAGTCCAGAAACGAGTCATCGGTGGTCTGACCTTCGCAAACAACGCGCAAGGACTGGTCACGAGCCAGCAACCGAACCAGGTGAGGCACAGTCCACTTTTGGGGCCAGCCTGCGAGTGGATTCATGGCCGACAAGGCCATTGGGGAGAAAATTTCCTTCGACGGGAAGTGATACACCGAAACCGACAGGTGAGGCTGTAGCTTCCGGTACTCTGCCCTTTCAAGCTCCAGCGCACTCAGAACTTCAAAGAGCTTCAGCAGACTCCAGTTGGCAATAGCCAGCATGCTGATCACTGCGGATTTATGACCATGGATAATCCAACGCCGACACTCCTTGCCGCGTTTCATGGCGTAGCCGAGATCTGTGATCGCCAGGTTAAAATCGTGCTCGTGAATACCGAACCGCTGCACATGGGCAAAGGTATTCTTCACATAGACCTCGCGATCTTCGAAAGCCTGAAGCCAAGCTTCACGGGTGGTCAGGGCGTCAGTAAGGGAAACGGATCTCATAACCTACTCTCTCTTGTCTAGTCGAAGGTAAATCGGCGGGAAAATGTGGTGGTGGATTCCCTAACCGACCCACATATAATAACACCGTTACGGTGTTATTATCAAGGGATTTACCCGATTTTGAGCAAAAGTTTCCGTACGGAAATTTTCCAATTTTGTTGACTCCTCACCCCTGATCCTGAATGTCCGGATTCCGCCGGGTCCGGGCAGCGCCCGGCATAAACACCAGCCGGGCCAACGGCCCGCGCCTTATTGGTGATGCGACCAGACCCCCGCTTGCCTGGTAGATCCCGACCGCCCTTCATCCGCACCCGTCGAAGCAGCCACCGGACCAGCCCTGGCAAGGTGGAACGCAGCGCAGCGAGTAGACCTTGCCAGGGCTGGTCCGGTGGCTGAGGGTGCATAACGGATGAAGGAAGGTCGGGATCGAGCTGCGGGAGCTGAAACCCCTCCGGCCAGGTGGCTGCGCCACTTGGCCTTCGTGTGGTCGTCTTAACAGTCGCGCCAGCGTCTGTTGACCACACCCGGGGGCCCCGCTGCGCGGGGATCCTACTGCGGTGGTGAACCTGGAGGGCCAACGGCCTGGAAGGCTCACGACCGCGAACAGAGAGGCGTTAAACAGTCTCGTAAGTGCCGGTGACAACCGGCGGTGAAGAGTCTGTTGCCGAACAGGTAGAGGGTTCAGGGCACAGCCCTGGTCGCCGGGACGGCGAGAACGATAGGGATACGGAGGGCGTCAGTCCCGCCAACGGCGGGATGAGCGAATAGCGAACCCGGAGCAGCCCGGCCCGAAGGGATCGCACTGAATATCCAAATCCACAACCTTCTCAAACACTGGGAGGCAACATCCAGGTTCAACCCCGAGCCCAACTTCTGACAGAGCTTTTCAGGGCATGCACTTGAGGCGGTGCAGCAAGGTGCGAAGATAATCCTCCGTAAGCTCGACCACCCGAACTCGATGACTGTAACAAACAGGACACTCGTTTATGGGTGTCGGCAACTGGTGCCGTTTGCAGCTCAGACAGAACAACGCAGTCTCATGACCGGCAGCGGCAATGGCGTTGGCATCGTTGACGGAGTAATCGAGCCGCTGAGTGACGTCTTCCCTGCGCGCCCGCCATTCCTGCTCAACCTTCTGATACTTTTCATCTTCCGGGAATATATCTCCCAGCAACGCCTGCAAAGTCGCTCTTCCTCTTTCCGCCCGGACAGCCTTGGCCTTGACCTGTCTTTGCTCTTTTTCGTGAGCCGTCCAGATATCCGGTCCGGAAGCCAAAACCCGAAATGTCTTGGCCGGACGCTCTTCGGCAAGCACGCCACGCTTACACAGTTTCTTGAGATACGATAGAACCACCGCGTACGGCGACCGGATGGCATTATTCTCGGCAGGGGTCAAAAACCACACCCCACGTAACTCGTAATCTTTGCGTTGGTTGTAAGGCTGCTTCAGATGGGCCTGCTTGAGTTGGCTCAGCTTCAAGGCCCATTCACGAACGCCGGCGGCTTTTTCGGCATAGGCCAGCGCCTGGGCCACCGAGAAAATATAGCCCGGTTCCTTATCCAGAATCAGAGACTCAAACACCGCGCTTTGCCAGAGTCGCCGATCTTCTTTGAACACCCACTCCCGTTGAACACTAACATCCATGAACGTCGGCCACTTCTCTGGCTCGAATCTCAAGCGCCGTGCAATCTCTTCCAGCCGGGGCTTTGCACGTTCTGCCAGCCGCTCTCCCAGAGTCAGCCAGCCCATGGATTCCACTTGCTCCAGGTTTCTTAACGCAATCTCAAACGGCTCTCGGGCTTCTGCTTTCTTACGAATCAGGGCCTGTCTACGCTCCTCCTTCTGCTGTGCCGCACGCTCCTTCTTACGTTTGGCCGCTTCCTCCCGTTCGCGTTGCCGTTCGAGGCGTTTGATCTCGATCGGTACCCTGGCCTCCAGCGCTTCCCGTACGGCATGAACCTTCGGCAGCTCGTCAATCAATGAGCACCGATGCCACCAACGGGGAGCTGATTTCAGCACTTCAGCTTCCAGCGCGACCGGATCCAGCACGGTTTCCTCCGACAACCAGCTAAGATCGATCTCCATAACGTTATCAATCGCCAGACTCTTATTTTCCTCGACGGCATGCGTAACCAGGATCTCAATATGCAACTCAGCATCGTTCTTCAGAAGGGCAGTCACGTCAGGCGTCAGACCATTGTCCAACCGTTTCTCAGAGACGGCCGATACGAAATGGACCTCACGCGTGTCGAAGTGCAGTGTTTCCGATAGTGTTTCGCCGAACACCAGGGGAAAGGAGAGCAACACATCCCGCTCCGGCAACCACACTCGACCGGCATCCAGGAGGATCTGCTTGGCCATCTTGTGCAGGGCGGTTTCGTACCCACCAGGGCACTCGGCGCCGCGATGGTGAGCAAAATAGAAGCGACCAGCCACACTGCATTTCGCAATCAATGGAACCTTGCACTCAGGACAATGGCAGCCGCACTTCTTGCCCCGGTCCACAGTCTCTGGACGGTACAAGCGGCCATCCTTTTCACCAAAGGGCACTCGTAGCTTGCTCAGGGCAGGGCGATTATTGGTTTCTGAACTCACGCGACAGACAAATTCCGCATTGAATGAATTGATGAATACCGGACAGGCGCTCAGACCAGTCTATACCAACACAGGGGCAGGGGAGGGCAGAGACCACGCTAACCTGTCGGACAACCATCATTATCGGGAAATTTCCGTACGGAAACTGATGAGATCACCAACAACGTCCAGCCATAAATCTCTCCCCTTTACCGACCATAAATCTCTCCCCTTTACACTTTGAGGCCTCTCAGGCACTGAATGCCTTGCTCACAAATGCCTCGAACTTGCTGCGAAATGGCAGGGATCTTCCACTTGTGGATAACTGCCATATTTCCCTCCCCCTCACCATATTGCTCTCCCCAGACACCATATTGCTCTCCCCTTGTTAACCATAACCCTCTACCCCCTTTGCCATACTGGTCTCCCCTTTGACCATAAAACTCTCCCTTTTTGGCTATTTTTTCCGTTCTAAAACAAATGGTTAAACCTTCCGAAAAGCAGTAAAAGAGAAAAAGTAGTACAGTATAAAAGATTATAAAAAGGGGTTTTTTGTGGATCAGCTCACTCAACGGGTACGGAAAGCCAATCGGCTCAATGAGGCGAAATTCCGTTTAACGACAACGGAATACAGGATCCTGCTTCTGTGCGTCTCCAAAGTGAAGCCAATGACTGACGACGTTCCCAACAAGTTCCGGATTTACGGAACTGAGTTCGCGGACATGTTCGGTATCAGCACCAAAAACGCCTACAAGCAGATTCGTGAGGGCTTGGATTCCACCTGGGACAAACAATTTTTTGAGCGCATCCCTGCCACCAAGGGCACTGAAGCCGGGTGGCGCCGTCGGCGCTTTGTCATCACGCAAGAATATAACCCTGGCGAGGGCTACGGAGAGTTAGAGTTTCATCCGGACTTTTTGCAGCACCTGGTCAACCTTCGGGAGCAGTACACCGACTACGGACTGCGCAACGTCACGCATTTGCCGTCCTTCAACGTCATCCGGGTTTACGAGCTGCTGGTTCAATTCCGTAAAGTCGGGCACCGTACTTTCGAAATCAGCTGGTTCAAAGAGCTCCTGGGACTTGAGAACAGCTATCCCCGATTCAAAGACCTGCGGACCCACGTCATCGAACCTGCGCTGAAGCTGATCGATGCTCACACTGATATCCAGATCATCAAACACGACAAGAAGTGGTTCCGTACGGAAAAGCGCGGCAAGAAGGTGATTGCCTTTGAGGTCTATTTCCGCCACAAGGCTCAGCAGACGCTAGACCTGGATGAACCACAACCCCTCCCTGTGGAGGAGCCGGTTACGCCACAGGTAGAGTATGAATGGGAAGCGGCAGGCTATCGTACCGAAGGCGAATATCGTGACGCCCGCAACACCGAGAAGCGGTACGGTGTAACTTTCAATGACGCTCGTGAGTACATCGCCTTCACACAGAAGCTCCAGAGACGGGCCTGAATCTCGGCTTCCAGGCCATTAATTCATCAATAGAGTTCGTCTCATGAACTATAGAATTTACTCCAAATAGCTCAACCACGCGGTTTCTATCCAAATTTGCTATATCTGTACTCTAGAGATCATCTGTTCTATTCAGCTAAATAGTGTCATCGCTGTCCAATAGAGAGACCAAAACCGATGACTGAAGCAAACTCCTGGACTGAATCCCTGATTGCAGTCGCAAGCACAATCCCGACAGAAAACCTGGCCATCGTTGCCCTGGTAATTGTAGCTATCACCGCCATTCGGAGGCCCCGTTGATATGCTGACCAAAGACCGATTCTCGCCTCTGCCGCGCCATTGGCTCAGTATGGATGGGCCCAGCCCCTGGTGGCTGGCCAAGACGGCCCGCCGCACGATTCCAGTTTATCCACCGATCTTCCCGGGCCCTCCTCCCACCGCCGGTGCAGTCACAGCTGCGCTGAAGATCTACATCTCCTTGGTCGCCATGGCTGACGATGACAACCAACGGAAGAGGGTAGGGCGGTACGCTGTCAAAACGACTTATGAAGAGATTCAGCAGTACTTGAAACTTTCACGGGCAATGGTCAGAGAAGGATTGAAGCTGCTCGAACAGTGTCACGCCATCGAGCGAACCGGGCATAAGCCTCTGGTCTATAAGATCACCGGCCTGGATCGAAACACGGAAGAGGGCGCCAAAGGCTTTGTGAAGCTACCCAAAGGGCACCTCTACGGTAACCGAAGGCAATCAAGCACGCTCCCGATCACGTTGGCGAACTACCCGACACGTGGCGTAGATGCGATGAACGGGTTGGCGCTCTACCTTTTGTTGTTGTCAGTCGTTCAACGAGACAACAACGTGGCGATGATCTCCTATGAACGGATCAAGGAACGCACCGACATGTCATCGAAACAGATCCGCCAAGGCTTGGATCTCCTGGTGAACCACAACTTGATCAGCGTCCTGAGACTCAACAATGAAGAAACCTTTGAGGCGTTCGGGATGCCGGTACCCGAAACCGTCCTGCGAGGAACGCCTAACGCCTATCTGATTAAAGGCCTCAAGGGCCGGGAGTACAACCAGCGTGTAAACACGCTCGACGAGATGATCAAGCAACGCAGGGACATGGTGGTGCCGGCGGATTTTGATGAACCCGCCTGAGAAATTTCCGTACGGAAATTCCCATAACGAAAACCCAGGCCCCACGTCTCAAAACCTATATTTTTATATGCTTTTGAGGTAGGCTATCGATACTCAATGAGGCATGGAAGCCCGTTCACCGCAGTAAGGTCTCTCGGGTGCGTCACCTGCTCAGTGGTGAGCCTGGCCGGGGGCACCTGGCACCATTTATGATCGCCCACGACCCAGCCGGTCATTGTCTGGCTGCACAACCCTTAACATAGGCTTGCGGCGTTCCATAACAGCCACCACACCTTCGTCCTCGATCTTCGCGCCCACAATGTAGACGCCAGGCCCCAGCCGGTTATAGGGTTCCAGGATCATCGTACGCCACGACTCGATATCCAGCAGGACCGGAGACACATTTGGAAGCCTGCGTATCAACTCCCGGTCGGCCGTCCCAAGCCATTGGCTAATGACAATTTCACTGGACGTAACGATCCCCACCGGATCCATCGAGGCGTAGGCGGATAGGGTCGAGTAGTAAGTGTTGTGACGTCGACGGAATTCCAAGCTGTTCCCGAATACTGTATAAATAAACAGTATTACAGAAAAGCCAACCGGACGTCTATCGCTGGTCTTGCCGATCAGCGCCGCTTTCGTGGGCGCTCCTTCGTAGCCCCACAGTCCGCACACAGCCAGCTGTGAAGCGTTTCCGTCACAAAGCTGCTACCACAGGCAGGGCACTTGTTGGGGGTCTTCTCATCGCCTCGCACGGTTCACCTCGCCGTTAACCTGTCGGAACGAATCACCATACGGGATCACGCGCCAGGGACAAGCAGTCGGAAACCGGTCGTCAATGCCGTGCTGACTAAACCACTCATAGCATCCTGTCCCGATGACCGGGCCATAGTGCGCAACTCGTCACCGAAGGAAGCAGAGGGATCCACGGAAGAGGGGACGCATTTCAACAGCTCCAGGCCTTTCGCGGACAAGGTCACGTCGTCCACGAAAAATGGTCCACGAAACTGACCGGCCAACAGGTAGCCTGAATCAGCTAACCACCGGACCGAATTCAGCGCAAAGTACAGATCGTCATAGGTCACCGTGACTTGGTTTCCGTCTCCATCCCGGGCCGGGATCGGTTTCCCATCTATCTTTGGCTGTTTTTCGGCTTCTGAAAAGCGAAGGGCAAACAACTAGCGGCAATCAAGAGAACTCCTATACCCACCAGCAATTGACTGATTGTGTATCTGACGCCGAAGAAGGTGACAGCAACCGCACATACAGCGAACAGGATCACCGGAATCAGAAAAGCCAAACGGGCGGCGAAAGTATTCAGCGGTCCGTCAGCCAATAGGCTCTCTACCTGGCGCTTCTTCAAAAAATAGTCGCTCATACATTAATTCTCCCAATTTAACTCAGCGTCGGACTACCATCAAGAAGATCATCCTCTTCATTGACCTCAAGGCCCAGTACCCGCCCGACTCGCAACGTGATTCGTTTGGGGAACGCTTCATAGAGCACCGCCAAGGTCATGCCCACGGCTTGATTGAAGCGGGTTATATTTTCCGGCTCTGACATCATCTACTCCTGTTAACTGTCCGGGGAATACTGGATGGCTTTCGGGGCTGGTTCGTCAGTGACCCTCAGCATCAGGCCATTGTTGGCCACATCCAGGTTGGCCCTCCGGGCAGGGTCTTTTCCAACCATGGCCGCCGCCAAAACCTTTTCGACCTCATAAGCCCGTCGACCGTCGATATGCACGTCCGGGTGGCCAATTCCATTGCTTGCGCCGGCAGGATACCCGAGTAGCTGTTTTGCTGCCCGCATCAGCTGATCGATCTGGTCACAGCATTCCTCCGAGGCCATTGCCCGCTCTCCATCAGCGCTGGGGCGAGCCACTGGAATAACCCCCTGACGCACCAACTCAGCGACAATCTCCAGCTGGCCCAGACAGAGGCGAGTAAAGACATCAAGGCTCTCACAGACACCCTTGCCCTGATCGATACTGAGAGTGAGGTTAAGCCTGTCCATGGTTCCCTTCCTCGTTGTCTGCCGACTTCTGAGCCGACTGTCTGGCAGCTTGCTCAGCCTGGCGCCACAGCCACACAAAATCTTCCTTGGTTAGATGCCTTTGCGCCAATTCCACGAACGCCTGGCAGGCTTCAACTTCCTGGCCTCCGCGGCTTATCAGTGCTCTGGCCGCCCGGATCCGCTGGTTGACCTCACTCAGCGCCGCCCGGTAACGCTCTCGCTCAGTTTTAAGATGATGGAGTTTGCGGGTAGCCCTGTCCCGCCAATCCGCGTCTCGCCTCATTTCACCTCGATCGGCACTGAGCAGCTGCGCTTTGATTGAACGCTTGAATGAATCCAGCGTCTCAATCTTGTCAATCAGCCAGCATCGAAGCTGAGCATCATCCAGATTCTCAGGTAGGGACAGTTCACTGTTCATATCAAACGCCCTCCATGCTCGAAGCTTCCTTCGACAGTGCCCTGACCTCTTCTCGTGGCACTCTCACCCGGCAACCGCGGATATCAATCACCATAGTTCGTTTGTGAATCCGCTTAACGGTCCCACGGGTGCAACCAACCCTCACTGTTTCGCCACGACTCATTGAAACTTGCATCTTACTTACCTCGCTGTTGTGCGGTAATCCACGTATTCATAGTAGCGCCACGAACCTATAAAGTAAACATTTCGGTAAACTTATAAGATGGTGAGACCGGGATTTCTTTTTTGCAGCTCATCGATTACACGCTCTCTGGACATTTTTTCGCAAAAGGCGGTTGGCAAAGTGTCTGTCTGAAACAGGGCTTCAATCTCCCGCTTCAACTCACCGGAATAGCGCGCCATCCAATGACCCTCAACAAGCATCAGCTCAATCATTCTATGCTCCATATAGAATTATATGTATGCAATCATTATTACACAGCCATAGTTTGACTGAAACATTTACTCTGCTACTATAAATCCGCCACTCATGTTCGCCGGTGAAACGAAACGAGGCGACCTAAGTCGATAAGGAACAGTCATGCCGAAACCTTTCGCTCCAAAGCTCAAGAAAACCGCCGTTATCGCGGTTATGAACCGCAAAGGCGGCGTTGGTAAGACCAACACCGTTACCAACCTGGCCACCGAATTCCAGAATCGCGGATACCGCGTCACCATCGCCGATACCGAGAAGGATGGCGGGTGTGTGCATTGGCAAAGCCTGGCTGGCGAAGAGGCCAAAGTCCCCGTCATTGCCATGTATGATCCGATGATCAAGGTCAACATCAAGGCCTACTACGAAAGCAATGACATCATCCTGATCGATACCGCCGGGATCATCAGTGATGCCAATGCCGATGAGGACGGCAAGGCCAGCACCATCAACAGTAAGGTCATGGCCTTGGCTGATTATGTGGTTGTTCCTCTGACGCCATCGGCCGCTGATTTTCGGGCCACGGAAGTCTGCACAGAGAACCTGGAGAAAATTCAGGATTTCCGGGATGGGAAGCCCTATTTCCGGGTGCTGTTGACCAGTACCCGTGCTACGGAAGAGCTCACCCGGATGGCTCTTGAAATGTTCGGTGAGGACTATCAGTACCCCGTTTTTAAAACCACCATTCGGCGCTCCGAAGAATTCAAGAAAGCGTTTGCATTCGGCACGGGCGTCGTCGAGTCGGCCCGATCTTCGGCAGCGGCCGCCGACATCCGCGCTCTGGCCGATGAAATTCTCTCTGACTTTGAGGAGGGCCGGGCATGAGTACCGCTAAAAAAAACAAACTTTCCCAGGCCCTGAAGGGGGCTCAGAAGCCAAAACCCGACACCACCTCTGAAGCCAGGCCACAGGTTCGGGAAGCCGAAGGTGATTACGCCATGGTGCCGGTCTCTGCAATCGATCCGGACCCGAACCAGCCCCGGAAAACCTTCACTCAGGAATACATTGAGGGATTGGCTGAATCGCTGAAGCTTAACAAGCAGCGCCAGGCGATCACCCTTATTCGCAAGGCTGATGGCCGCTTCCAGATCAAGGAAGGTGAGAGGCGTTGGCGAGCCGCGCAGATTGCCGGCCTGGACTACCTCAAAGCCATCATCGAGGACGAAAAATCGGAAGGTCTGAGCCCCGCGGAAGAGGCCGAGAAACTGAGAGCTCAACGCGCCGAGAATACCGATCGCGAACCCCTGACGGTTTGGGAAGACATTGAGGCCTGCGCACGGTATGTGGAGCTGACTGGCAAGAGCCAGAAAGAGGCGGCGAAAGACCTGGTAATCAGCACCAGCAAGCTCAACAAGATGCTGAAGGTCTACAAGGGACCGGAACCCGTCCAGGAAACCGTCCGTCTCGGCGTTGCCACAAACCTGAACACGGTGGGCAGTCTGATTGAGATGTGGGAGATCTCTCAGGAAACCGCCGAAGCGGAAGTGAAGAAGATCCTCACCGATGGACAGCTTCCAGAGCGTTCCGAAGCGCTCTACGCGCAGAAGGCCAGGGACATGAAAGCCTCAGGATCCGCTGGCGCGGCAACCAAACAACCCAAGAAAGCGCCCAAGACCTCCAAAGCAAAACCGTCTGAGCCTTCCACAACCAAACCTCAAGGCATTTCGGACATGAAGGTTGTAGGGGAGGGCGTATTACAGATCACCGACAAGTCCGGGCAAGTTCAACGCTACCGCGTGACGAAAAGTTGGCAGAAACAGTGGGAAGCCTTGGGTGAAGCACTTTTTAATGACTGAGTTATGACCGATAACCAAGACAAAAAATCCCAAAGGGTAGGGGATGGCCGGGTGTTTTTCCGCTATCTCCTGGAGCACTTCGGCCCAAAGGAAAACCACAACGCAACGGCTCAGCGAGTACTCAGCATTGGCCAGGAAAAGTATGGCGCTGAGCGGGATTCACTGGCCGGTAAACACCTCCGCAGCTGGGCAGATGGCACTCGGATTGTCCCGAAATGGGCCTATTCCGCTGCGCTGGATCTGTGCCTGGAATCCGGTTTTGAGCCGGAAAGCGAGGATCAGGTCATTGCCTGCTGGAAAACCTGGCAGTCCGCTCAGCCAGAAAAGCCCTTGCCGGCTCTCATGTCAGAATTCCGGAGCGTCGTTCCGCTGACAGAGGAGCAGGAGAGCACCTTGACCGATTACCTGGGATTGACCCCATGAAGAACACATCCATTGTGCTGACTGAGCAACAGTTCGAGACGGCTGCCAGAAAGGCGAAGGTGTCGCCGGCTATTGCTGAGGGCGCCCGCCGCGTATTTGTCGACGGCGTACCGGCTGTGGACGTATTCGACCGGACAGCAGAAGGCGCAGAGGTGCAGTATCAGGCGCTGGCCAGGATCTACCGACAGGCGGTACCACCGACTAAACCCGGGCAGTACTCCGAAGCTGATGTGGACCTGGTCTCGAAACACTTCCGGTTTATGAAGTATTGGACGCTACTCGCGCTGAAAATGGTTCTGGTTGAAGGCTATCGAGCGGTCGAAGGTGCCGAACTGGTTGGAATCCGGAAGCAGCAAATGAGTGCCAGTATCCGGAGCTTTGAAGAGAAAGCGCTACAGCTCGGCCTGAACATCCCTGAAGGTATGGAGCAGGTACACTGCTTGTTACCTGTCGATTACGCTAAGCAGGTTCGGGAGCTGGAAGCGGCCGTCAGTCACAACCAGGTAACCAAGCGGCCCCAAAAACGACCTGTCTTTGCCGTGCTTAACACCACCGACGCCGAAAAGGTTGAGGCCTTTATCAGGGACCTTGATCGGGCTCATCCTCAGACCAGGTGAGTTTCCGTACGGAAACTCTCATGCCACTTTAGCCTGTCCGGCATTGATCCAATAATCCGGAGATAGCAGCTTCCTCCCGGGGCGTTGGCTGTAAATTATAGATTTTAACAACCCTTACGAACCGGGCGACATAGCCACACTGCCCTGAAGGCGGCAGCCACTGATCGGGCCCCTGGGCACCTTTACTCGCGTTCAGACTGGACTCAACCGGGAGCAGGTTAACCGGATCATTGGCGAACTTTTCACGTTTCGCCTGTGGCCATGAAGGGGCTCCTCGCTCCCATGCCCAATTCAAAGGCACTACATGATCGATCTGCACTTTCGATCCATCATGGATCACATTACCTGTGAATGGTGAAATCCAGCGACCGTAGATCACCCTGCAATCATCCCCGCCCGCAAAGCGAACTGGCACCGTGGATTGATCAATCAGCACTTCCATTCGAGTGTTCTGGCAGTCGCCATCTTCGTCGGCCCAACCATGGCCAAATCGATCCCTGCTGTACGCCAACGTGTTGACTTGGTCGCGACTGTAACTGCTGCCTCTGGGTAAACGGCCTCCTGATTGCAAACAATCCTGGACGGTTCCGAATCCCTTAAAGTGCTTCACGGTGTCGTAATACGGGCTTTCGGTCCCATGGCAAATGCCGGATCGAGACTTCTTGACTACATCGGCCGCCCCTAACAGCGGCAGGGCCGATAACAACAAGATCAACAGCAACCGGGCTGCCATCGTAATTGTCCTCCTTGATATCAGTTTGGGAGTAGGGCAGTTGCGTTATTTCTTGGCATTGCCCTTTTTCTCATCTGTCGTCGACGTCTTTGCAATCAGGGCGTCCAAATCCTTTTGAAGGGCGGCAGCCTGCGTCTCAGCCTGCACAGCTCTGCGCTCAGCTTCTTTCTCAGCTTTTCTGGATTCGTCCCGCTCTTCCTTCCGTTCTTCGGCTCTCCTCAGAGCAGCCTCTTCACGCTCCGCAATCGCAGACAGCTGGGCTTTCAGCTCAGACCGCGTGTCAACCAAGTTATCGTTGGTCCGTTTCAGGCCCTCAATGTCCTCCTGCTGTTTCTTGACCGTTTCCTTGAGGGAATCACGCTGCTCCCGGAGATCCTCTTTATCCGCTTCCAACGCCTTATTTCGGGCATTGAGGCTTTTCACCTCATTCTCGGCCGCTTCACGCTTACCCTTTTCCTGCTCCAGTTTCTCCGTGGTAACGGCAAGGTCTTTCTCCAGGCGCACCACTTGCTGACGAAGCTTCTCCACGTTCGTATTTGCTGCCTGGAGCTCGGCGGAAGTTTCGTTCAGCCGGGTCTCTCTATCAGTCAGCTGATCTTCAAGGTCATCCACTGTGGTTGCGGCATCAATCAACTCGGCTTCAGCACTTTCCTGCTGCTCCTTCGCCGACTTCATCACATCCGCCACGCGCCTTTCCGCCGTCTTCACAGCCCGGTTGTTCAGGTTGAGGGCCAGGGAGCGGACCTGCTCCAGGAAGGCCCCCGTCATTTCGTTCAGCGCCTCCTCAACCTCCACCGGAAGGTCCTGGACCGGCTCGCTTTCAACAACCTCCTGAGTCTGACGGTAATCCTCCCAGACCCGGACAAGGCGGGAAGGGTTGCCGCCTCCTACCTCTTTCCGTAGCGCAAAGCCTGTTACGCGGCGCCCCTCGCTCAGCAAGCGCTTGGCGGCCTCAATGATCTGTTCGTCTTCAAACTCGGCGGGGCGCATGGGGCAAACCTCATTATCAGTGGACTGTGCGAACAGTATAATGCATAATTAAGAAACAAACAAACGAACAAAGAAACAAATAAACAAATAAATAATATCGATGTGAGGAAGCGATGGCATCTACGGAAGTTACTGAGGACTACGACTTACACCACAAGGCAGGTGGCCGCATTGGGCGGGCGAAGATCCGGTTGAAAATTACAAGGGTGCCCGAATACAACGACTGGCGATTTGACGGGAAAGTGGTGGTGAATGGCCCGACCGGCAACGCACTTGGGTGGATTAAGGGCGAAGTAAGAACGGGCAAAGTGTGCCTCGTGGATGACTGGGTTTTCCCGATCAATCTGGAAGGGATGGGGTTGGCAACCTGGCTTCTGGATCGCTTGCGCGACCTGATTCCGGAAGAAGTCGGAGTAACGCCCTGGCTGAAGGGCACTCTTACCCCCGAAGATTCAAAGAAGTCGGACCGTGGCTTTGGCAAACGCAGAAACGATTTTTGGAAAAGACACCTGATCCTGGATGCGGACCCTGGTGCACATTACACACCGGATTCGAATGGACATGATGGATCGTTTCTCGTCCCCTGGCGCCGAAATGTGTTTGATCCCGATAAAGCTGGCTTTACTTACCGGAGGGTTTAGCCGGCTCGATTGTTCAGAATCATTCTTACTTACGACGGATGGGGTATAGGAAGAAAGGCTCCTCCATGACTGATAACCAGGGTTGCCTGCCAAGCGCATAGCGGAAGCTCAGAGATTGGTGGCAAAGGATTGTCTATATCATGCAGGGATCGATTCAGATAAAGTCTTAGCCACTGCTTGCGCAGATAACGGTCGTTTGTTGGACGCTTAAGGCTAACCCTCAAAATGTCGTTTTCAGAAGACGACCGCACCATCTGACTGGATGTAACGCCTGGTGTGCATACGGCTCCTGACAGCCCAATATCAGGAGTCGTCTGCACCAATCTCGACTATGCTCAATACTCGTGTGCACCAAAGCGAGGTTTGGGCATGACATCAGACACTCCACCGATTGCCGCGCAAGGCGTGGCCACCCTGCCCGACGAGGCATGGGCGCAAGCCCGGCACCGGACGGAAATCATCGGGCCACTGGCAGCGCTTGAGGTGGTCGGGCATGAAGCCGCCGATGAGGCAGCCCAAGCGCTGGGCCTGTCCCGGCGACAGGTATATGTCCTGATCCGTCGCGCCCGGCAGGGTACTGGCCTGGTAACAGACCTGACGCCCGGCCGATCCGGCGGCGGCAAAGGCAAGGGGCGCTTGCCGGAACCGGTCGAGCGCATCATCCGCGAGCTGCTGCAAAAGCGCTTCCTGACCAAGCAGAAACGCAGCCTGGCGGCGTTCCACCGCGAAGTCGCGCAGGCGTGCAAAACCCAGAAGCTGCCGGTGCCGGCGCGCAACACCGTGGCCCAGCGGATTGCCGGACTACACCCGGCGAAAATAGCCCGCAGCCGGGGCGGGCAGGACGCTGCCCGTCCCTTGCAAGGCGCGGGTGGCATTCCGCCCGAAGTCACCATGCCGCTGGAACAGGTGCAGATCGACCACACCGTCATCGACCTGATCGTGGTCGACGAGCGCGACCGGCAACCGATTGGCCGCCCATATTTGACCCTCGCCATCGACGTGTTCACGCGCTGCGTACTCGGCATGGTGGTCACGCTGGAAGCGCCGTCCGCCGTCTCGGTCGGCCTATGCCTCGCGCATGCCGCCTGCGACAAGCGGCCCTGGCTGGAAGGGCTGAATGTGGAAATGGACTGGCCGATGAGCGGCAAGCCCAGGCTGCTCTATCTGGACAACGCGGCCGAGTTCAAAAGCGAAGCGCTGCGCCGTGGCTGCGAACAGCATGGCATCCGGCTGGACTATCGCCCACCAGGCCAGCCGCACTACGGCGGCATCGTGGAACGGATCATCGGCACGGCGATGCAGATGATCCACGACGAATTACCGGGGACGACCTTCTCCAATCCCGGCCAGCGCGGCGAGTACGATTCCGAGAAGATGGCCACCCTGACGCTGCGCGAGCTGGAGCGCTGGCTCGCGTTGGCGGTAGGCACCTATCACGGCTCCGTGCACAACGGCCTGCTCCAGCCGCCGGCCGCGCGCTGGGCCGAGGCCGTGGAGCGCGTTGGCGTCCCGGCCGTCGTTACCCGCCCCACCGCGTTTTTGGTCGATTTCCTGCCGGTGATCCGCCGCACCCTGACCCGCACCGGCTTTGTCATCGACCACATCCACTACTACGCCGACGCCCTCAAGCCGTGGATTGCCCGGCGCGAGCGCTTGCCCGCCTTCCTGATCCGGCGCGATCCGCGCGACATCAGCCGCATCTGGGTACTGGAACCGGAAGGTCAGCACTATCTGGAGATCCACTACCGCACCTTGTCCCATCCGGCCGTCACCCTCTGGGAACAACGCCAGGCGCTGGCCAAATTGCGTCAGCTCGGGCGCGAGCAGGTGGACGAGTCGGCGCTGTTCCGCATGATCGGGCAGATGCGCGAGATCGTGACCACCGCCCAGAAGGCCACGCGCAAGGCGCGGCGCGACGCTGATCGCCGCCAGCACCTCAAGACGTCGGAGCCACCGGCCAAGCCCATACCGCCGGATGTGGACATGGCTGACCCGCAGGCAGACAACCTGCCGCCGGCCAAACCGTTCGATCAGATCGAGGAGTGGTAGCCGTGGACGAATATCCCGTCATTGACCTGTCCCACCTGCTGCCAGCGGCACAGGGTTTGGCCAGGCTGCCGGCAGACGAGCGCATCCAGCGCATTCGCGCCGACCGCTGGATCGGCTACCCGCGCGCGGTCGAGGCGCTGAACCGGCTGGAAACTCTGTATGCGTGGCCGAACAAGCAACGCATGCCAAACCTGCTGCTGGTCGGCCCCACCAACAACGGCAAGTCGATGATCGTCGAGAAATTCCGGCGGGCGCACCCGGTCGGCACCGACGCTGACCAAGAACATATCCCGGTGCTGGTCGTGCAGATGCCGTCAGAGCCATCGGTGATCCGCTTCTATGTCGCGCTGCTGGCTGCGATGGGCGCGCCGCTGCGCCCGCGCCCACGGCTGCCGGAAATGGAGCAACTGGCGCTGGCCCTGCTGCGCAAGGTCGGCGTGCGCATGCTGGTGATCGACGAACTGCACAATGTACTGGCTGGCAACAGCGTTAACCGGCGCGAGTTCCTCAACCTGCTGCGCTTCCTCGGCAACGAGCTGCGTATCCCCCTGGTCGGGGTCGGCACGCGCGAGGCGTACCTGGCCATCCGTTCGGACGATCAGTTGGAAAACCGCTTCGAGCCGATGCTGCTGCCGCCGTGGGAGGCCAATGAGGACTGCTGCTCGCTGCTGGCCAGCTTCGCGGCGTCACTCCCGCTACGGCGGCCATCCCCGATTGCCACGCTGGACATGGCCCGCTACCTGCTCACCCGGAGCGAAGGCACCATCGGCGAGCTTGCACATCTGCTGGTGGCGGCGGCCGTCGCCGCCGTGGAGAGTGGCGAGGAAGCGATCAACCACCGCACGCTCAGCATGGCCGACTACATCGGCCCCAGTGAGCGGCGGCGACAGTTCGAGCGGGAACTGATGTGAAGTCCGCGCCGCGCTGGCCGCTGCATCCGGCACCCAAGGAAGGCGAAGCCCTGTCCTCATGGCTCAACCGGGTCGCCGCCTGCTACCAGATGGACGTGCACGAGCTGCTGGCCCACGATCTTGGTCACAGCCAACTTGATGACCTGGATACCGCACCATCCTTGTCGTTGCTGACGGCGCTCTGCCAGCGCAGTGGCGTCGAGCTGGAGCGGTTGCGCAGCATGAGTCTTGCAGGCTGGGTGCCGTGGCTGCTCGACAGTCTCGACGATTCGGTACCAGCAGCCTTGGAAACCTATACATTCCAATGCGCGGTGCTCCTGCCCAAGCGCACCCGCAAGGTGCGGTCCATCACTCGCTGGCGTGCCTGGCTACCGAGCCAGACGATTCGCCGGGCGTGTCCGCAGTGTCTGAACGATCCAACGAATCAAGCTGTGCTACTCGTCTGGCAGCTCCCCTTGATGCTGAGCTGCCCGCAGCATGGCTGCTGGCTGGAGTCCTACTGGGGCATGCACGGCCGGTATCTTCAGTGGGAAATCGCCGATGCTGCGCCGCGCCCTGCCGATGACGCAATCGCCTGCATGGACCGGCGCACCTGGCAGGCGCTGACGACGGGTTTTGTGGAGCTGCCGCGTCGGCGTGTCCACGCCGGCTTGTGGTTCCGGCTGCTGCGCACCCTGCTTGATGAGCTGAACACGCCGCTCTCGCACTGCGGCAGTTGCTCGGCGAGCATCCGCCATGTCTGGGAGCGCTGCGGCCATCCGCTGCGCGCCGGGCAGAGTCTGTGGCGTCCCTACGAGATTCTGGCCCCGGCGGTGCAGTGGCAGATGCTGGAGGCGGCGGCCACCGCCATCACGCTGATCGAGTCAAAGGCGCTGATCCCGCGCGGGGAACAGGCCGCGCTGTTTCAGACGGAGCCGCACACTGGTTTCACCAACGGCCTGCCGGCGAAGGTGCCGAAGCCGGAACCCATCAACCACTGGCAACGAGCAGCCCAGGCCATCGATGAGGCCATCATTGAAGCGCGACACAACCCGGAGACGGCCCGCTTGCTGTTCACACTGGCGTCCTACGGGCGACGCGACCCCGAATCCCTGGAACGTTTGCGCGCCACGTTCACCAAGGAGGGCATCCCGCCGGAGTTTTTGTCACATTACGAGCCTGAATGGCCGTTTGCAGGTCTTAGACTAAATGACGGGTTAAGTGACAGTTTTTGACGGCGAGAACTTTCTGGCTCACACTGTCACATAATCGAACGTATATGTGACAGGTACGACATGCTGATAGGCTACATGCGGGTATCGAAGGCGGACGGCTCCCAGGCTACCGATTTGCAGCGCGACGCGCTGATTGCCGCCGGGGTCGATCCAGTACATCTTTACGAGGACCAGGCATCCGGCATGCGCGAGGATCGGCCCGGCTTGACGAGCTGCCTGAAGGCGTTGCGAACTGGCGACACACTGGTCGTGTGGAAACTGGATCGGCTCGGACGCGACCTGCGACATCTCATCAACACCGTGCACGACCTGACTGGGCGCGGCATCGGCTTGAAGGTATTAACCGGGCACGGCGCGGCCATCGACACCACGACCGCCGCCGGCAAGCTGGTCTTTGGCATCTTCGCCGCCCTGGCCGAGTTCGAGCGCGAGTTGATCGCGGAGCGCACGATTGCCGGCCTAGCCTCGGCCCGCGCGCGCGGGCGGAAAGGCGGCCGGCCGTTCAAGATGACCGCCGCCAAGCTGCGGCTGGCGATGGCGGCAATGGGTCAGCCAGAGACCAAGGTCGGCGACCTGTGCCAGGAACTTGGCGTCACGCGGCAGACCCTGTATCGGCATGTTTCACCCAAGGGTGAGCTACGTCCAGATGGCGAGAAGCTACTCAGCCGAATTTGATGCCGGCATGAGGCAACGTAGCGACAGCGTGGTTTGTCTCAATGGGAAGCGCTCATGATCGATCTTTGAAGGCCCGCAGCAGTCGTGTCACAGACAGGACGAACAAACCGGTCAGCGTGAGGGCTGCGATACCCCAGTACTCTCCGATGAACGCGCCGGCCGTCGTGCCGGCCAGCACAATGGCGAGAATCGGCAAATGGCAGGGACAGGTGAGCACGGCCAGCGCGCCCCACAGGTAGCCGGTGATCGGTTTGTGCGTCTCGGACGGCAAGCGCTCGGGGCTGTTCATGGCAGACTCTCCGCGTGCTGTGCCGGCTCGGTCGGCATGGTGGCCAACTGCACCTCCAGATCGGCCAACGCTTCGCGCCGACGCTCGACGAACTGGCGCAGAACGGCAAGCTGCGCGGCCGCTTCATCGCCGTCCGCAGCATCCAGCGCCCGGCACAGCCGCGCCAGCGCGTCCAGGCCGATGCCCGCCTCGAAGGCCGCCCGCACGAAGCACAGCCGTTGCAAGGCGGCATCATCGAACAGGCCATAGCCGCCCGGGGTGCACGCCACCGGACGCAGCAATCCGCGCAGCAGGTAGTCGCGCACGATATGCACGCTCACCCCGGCATCAAGGGCCAGCCGGGACACGGTGTAGGCGCTCATTGAAAACCTCCTTTTTTTATCCAGCGCAGCAGGAAAGCTGCTTCACGTCCTTGTTGAAGGTCTGCGCCGCAAGCTTCAACCCCTCGACCATTGTCAGGTAGGGGAACAACTGGTCGGCCAGTTCCTGCACCGTCATGCGGTTGCGGATGGCGAGCACCGCCGTCTGGATCAGTTCGCCCGCTTCCGGGGCCACCGCCTGCACGCCGATGAGCCGTCCGCTACCTTCCTCGATGACCAGCTTGATGAAGCCGCGTGTGTCGAAGTTGGCAAGCGCTCGCGGAACGTTGTCGAGTGTCAGCGTGCGACTGTCGGTCTCGATGCCATCGTGGTGCGCTTCCGCCTCGCTGTAGCCCACGGTGGCGACTTGCGGGTCGGTGAACACCACTGCCGGCATCGCGGTCAGATTGAGGGCTGCGTCGCCGCCGGTCATGTTGATCGCGGCACGGGTGCCGGCGGCCGCTGCCACGTAGACGAACTGCGGCTGGTCGGTGCAGTCGCCGGCCGCGTAGATGTTCGGGTTGCTCGTGCGCATGCCTTGGTCGATAACGATGGCCCCTTGCGCATTGACAGTGACCCCCGCCGCGTCCAGCGCGAGGCTGCGCGTATTCGGTGCCCGACCGGTGGCAACCAGCAACTTGTCAGCGCGCAATTCACCGTGTCCGGTGGTCAGCACGAATTCGCCGTTCACATGGGCGACCTGGCTGGCTTGCGTGTGCTCCAGCACCTCGATGCCCTCGGCGCGGAAAGCGGCTGTCACGGCCTCGCCGATGGCCGGGTCTTCCCGGAAGAACAAGGTGCTGCGTGCCAGGATCGTGACCTGGCTGCCGAGCCGGGCAAAGGCTTGCGCCAGTTCCAACGCCACCACCGACGAACCGATCACGGCCAGGCGTGCGGGAATGGTGTCGCTGACAAGCGCTTCGGTGGAAGTCCAGTAGGGTGACTCTTTCAGGCCCGGAATCGGCGGCACGGCCGGACTGGCACCGGTGGCGACCAGGCAGCGGTCGAACGTTACCTCGCGCTCGCCACCCTCGTTCAAACGGACGACCAGGCTCTGGTCGTCCTTGAAACGCGCTTCACCGTGCAAAACGGTGATGGCTGGATTGCCGTCCAGGATGCCTTCGTATTTGGCGTGCCGCAGTTCATCGACACGGGCCTGCTGCTGGGCCAGCAGTTTGCTGCGGTCAATCGCAGGCACAGTTGCCGCAATACCGCCGTCGAACGGACTTTCCCGGCGCAGATGGGCAATATGGGCAGCGCGGATCATGATCTTGGACGGCACACAGCCGATATTGACGCAGGTGCCGCCGATGGTGCCGCGTTCGATCAGCGTGACCGTCGCGCCTTGCTCGACGGCCTTCAGCGCCGCCGCCATCGCGGCCCCGCCGCTGCCAATGATGGCGATATGCAAACCGGCGCCCTCAAGTGCATCACGGATTTTTGGTTCATCTTTGAAATCACCAACCCGGATCGAGCCTTGATAACCCAATGCGGCGATGGCGGCCAGCAGTTGGTTGTGGCTCACGGCGGTGTCTGCCATGACTTGCGCGCGGCTTTCTGGATAGGACACCACAGCGGCATTCACGCCGGGAATCTTTTCCAAAGCATCTTTGACATGGGTGGCGCAGGATGTGCAGGTCATGCCATTCACGGTGATTTCGGTCATTTTTTTACTCCATTGAATTTCGGTGTGCAGCAGGCATCGGCTTGGCGTTTTCGTTGGATGGCGTAGATGGTCAAGCCGATGAAAATCGCCAGCGCAGGCAGCAGCACATAGTCCAGATAGCCGGTCAGCGCGGACAAGCCGACCACACCGAGCAAAATGACCAGAACAGGGGTGAAGCAACACAGCGCCACGAGGGTTGTGCCAATGATGCTGACCCGCAGCAGTGTCTTCGGGTCTTTCATGATCAGTTCTTGACTGATGATGGGTAGCCCGCATCCTCGGTAGCCTTGGTCAGTTTCTGCACGCTGGTCTTGGCATCATCGAAGGTGACCACCGCTTCGCGCGTCTCGAAGGTCACGTCAACTTTACTGACGCCATCGACCTTGGAAATCGCCTTCTTGACAGTGATCGGACAGGCCGAGCAGGTCATGCCCGGTACGGACAGCGTAACGGTCTGGGTGGCGGCCCACACGGGGGCAACAACGGCAGCGAGGGCAAGGGCGGAAAGCAGCTTTTTCATGGTGAACTCCTGTGATCAATAGAAAAATGGCACGACGTAGGGAAATCCGAGCGCGACCAAAACCAGCACGGCCACGCCCCAGAAAATGAGCTTGTAAGTAGCTCGCACTTGGGGAATCGCGCAAACCTCACCCGGTTTGCAGGCGGCTGACGGCCGGTAGATGCGCCGCCAGGCGAAGAACAACGCCACCAGCGCCACGCCGATAAAGATGGGGCGATAGGGTTCCAACACCGTCAAGTTGCCGATCCAAGCGCCGCTGAACCCCAAGGCGATCAGAACCAGCGGCCCGAGGCAGCAAGCCGAGGCGAGGATGGCGGCCAGCCCGCCAGTGAAGAGCGCGCCGCGCCCGTTTTGAGGTTCAGACATACGTTTGTCCTTTCGAATCTGAATTGGATAGCTTAAGCTTACTTCCGTAGTTATGTACGGAGTCAAGCGATATGGAAAACAATTTGGAGAACCTGACCATTGGCGTTTTCGCCAGGACGGCCGGGGTCAATGTGGAGACCATCCGGTTCTATCAGCGCAAGGGCTTGCTCCCGGAACCGGACAAGCCTTACGGCAGCATTCGCCGCTATGGCGAGACGGATGTAACGCGGGTGCGCTTCGTGAAATCAGCCCAGCGGTTGGGCTTCAGCCTGGATGAGATCGCCGAGCTGCTGCGGCTGGAGGATGGCACCCATTGCGAGGAAGCCAGCAGCCTGGCCGAGCACAAGCTCAAGGACGTGCGCGAGAGGATGGCTGACCTGGCGCGCATGGAGGCCGTGCTGTCTGATTTGGTGTGCGCCTGCCATGCGCGGAAGGGGAACGTTTCCTGCCCGCTGATTGCGTCACTGCAAGGGAAGAAAGAACCGCGCAGTGCGGACGCGGTGTAGCCCGAGGGAACTACGCCTTAGCGTGCTTTATTTTCCGTTTTCTGAGGCGACTCCAACGTCAGAAAAGACCGTGCGGTCGACTTTTGATATTTCGTGCTGTCGCCTTCTGAAAGTGACAGCGCGGCACGGGAATCAAGGCATTGCGATTCTCGAAAATAGTTCTTGAAATTCTATTCTTGATTGCATATCATCTCAACGAGTTTCGATAAGAAAGGATGCGCATGCGACCGTCTGTTGTGCTTGACATGAAGCGAAGCGCAGTGCGTGAAGCGGTAGGCCGCTTTCGCGCCGCGAACCCGCGCGTCTTCGGCTCGGTGCTGCATGGCACCGACCGGGATGGCAGCGACCTCGACCTGTTGGTCGATGCGCTGCCCGGTGCCACGTTGTTGGATTTGGGCGATTTGGAAGAAGAACTGAAATCGCTGCTCGGCGTTGACGTCGATCTGCTGACTCCCGGCGACCTGCCGCCGAAGTTCCGGGCCAAGGTGCTCGCGGAGGCGCAACCGATATGAGCGAGAACCGCCTGCCCGATTACCTCGACCACATTCAGCAGGCCGCAACCGATGCGCGCAGCTTCGTGGAAGGGATGGCCAAGGACGACTTCTTGGCCGACAAGCGCACCCAGCAGGCCGTCATCATGAGCCTGATCGTCATCGGCGAGGCGGCCACAAAGGTGATGGATGGCTACGTCGAGTTCACCCAGGCGCATGCCGACGTGCCGTGGCGCAGCATGCGCAATATGCGTAATCGCATGGCTCACGGCTATTTCGACATCAACCTCGATGTGGTGTGGGAGACGGTACAGGAATGGCTGCCGGCGTTGCTCCAGCAATTGCCCGCCGTGCGTCAGGATGCCGACGATGAAGACCGTAACGACAAAGGCATGGAGCCATGACCAATCAAGCCGCCGATGTTCGGCCCCTCTGGCGTGTTCGATCCCGCGACCTATGAGCCGCGCTCGGGCAAGACCTTCTGGATGGCCGCAACGGACGTGAGTTCGCTGGTGGGCAAGGAGGCAGCAGCCGACACGCTCATCGGCAACTGCACGACCGCACGACCAGCCTCCCGTTCAAATTCGAGTTAGAACTCATATCCAGCCTGTCTGGGGGCACTGTGAAAGAGGGATCTCCGATGACTGTTGAATCGAGAATATTTTCTGTAGCCGAGTATGTTCAGCCGTCCGAAGGCGAGCCTATTCGTTCCGTTGTGCTTGAAACCCGAGACTCAATTATCGTGGTTTGGCATGTCCATCCCGGGCAGGAAATTGCGGCTCACATTCATCCTCACGGCCAAGACACGTGGACTGTTTTGTCGGGAATGGCTGATTACTTTCAGGGCAATGGGATTGTTCGTGCCCTCAGGGAAGGTGAGATAGCCGTGGCAAGACCGGGCCAAGTGCACGGGGCGCGAAATACAGGTACCGAGCCATTTGTGTTCGTCTCGGTTGTGGCATCAGCCAATGCCGGTTTCGTATTGGCTGAGCGATAGAGCCCAATCTCTGGAGTTGGTCCAATGAGCGGTCGGGGAGATAGGTAACAGACATGCAGCGGACACGGCTGCTAAACCAGGTCGCAAACCTCCTTGCGTCGCAGCGTGCCGCAAGCGACGCGATCAATCGAATGGGGTCGGCATGAGACTGAACACCATCCAGTTCCCGACCGCGTAGCCGCCTGTCCTGCCGATCAGGTCTTGACCATCGACGCCTGGGATCAGTCCTGAATGTTCTTGGAGACCACTACGTTATGAGCCGCAGCCGCCGCAAAACACCCATCGTCGGGCACACGACCTGCGGCAGCGAGCGCGAGGACAAGAAGCTCTGGCATCAGCGCTGGCGCACCCGTGAGCGCACGGCGCTGACCAGCGCGTCGCCCGAAGCCCTGAGCGCCCATCTGCCCCTGCTGGAAAACCAGGCCAGCAGCGTCTGGTCGATGGGCAAGGATGGCCGCTCCTACTGGCCCGTCAAGCGCCAGGCCGCCACGGCGGATCGCATCGCCAATCACAAGGGACGCAACCCGCAAGAACGCGCCTCCCTGAAAAAGCGCCTGCTGCGCAAGTGGATGAGCAAATGAAGCTCTCCTTCCATCAGCACATTGCGCTGTTCTGGATGATCGGTGCTCCGGGCGTCTTCGCGCCCGTGATCGAGAACGCCAAGCGGCCCGATGCCGGCGCCGTCATGGCGTGGGGTGTCGCGATCGTGGCGGTGATGATCCTCTTCACCCCTTTGCTGCTGCGCTGTCCACCATTCCGGCGCTGGTATGGCCGGACGGATGCGCTGTCGGAGCGGCAGCGCCAGGCGCTTGCCGAGCGCGGCCTGCGCCGCTACTACCAGACCGCTTTCGATGACGGCTACGTGCCCCGCGTGATGCCCTACGTGTGGCGCATCATCTGGACGGTCGGCGGGTTGATGGCTGTGACCGCCGTACTGCCTACCAACACCGGACGGCCAGCCTTCGATGCCTTGGTGGTCTTCTCGACCTGGTATCCGATAGGCGTGATGCTGCTGGTTTTCGCGTCGAGGCCCCTTGGCCGGTTGATTCGCCAAAGAGCACAGGAGCGGCGGAAATGAGCACGTCAACCATCGAGGCGCTGGCCAGCGCCTGGGCAAGGATTGCCGAGGAAGCGGAATTCCCCGCTGACTACGAGGGGACTGCCACACCACAAGCGCATCGGGCTAGCGAAGCTATTCAGGAGCAGATTCGGGAGCGCATCGTCGCCACCAACGACATGCGGCTGTTCAGCCTGCTGCACCTGCTGGGTCAGGCGTCGCTGCGCATGGAGCAAGCGCTGTGGCCGGAGGATTACGAGCGGATGACGCGCGAGGTTGAGGAAGCCCTGCGGCAAGCCACCGACGCCAACGCCAGATCGTACACCCACGAAGAAGTGATGCAGGCGATGCAGGAACGCATCGACCGGGCGCGAGACAAGCCATGTTGATTGGCTATGCGCGCGTCTCGACGCAGGATCAGAACCTGGAGCTGCAACGCGAAGCCTTGAGCAAGGCCGGATGTAAAAAGGTCTTCGAGGACAAGGTGAGTGGCACGCGGGCAGACCGGCCTGGCTTGGCCAAGACGCTCGAAATGCTGCGCGAAGGCGATACTTTGGTCGTCTGGAAGCTCGACCGGCTGGGCCGGTCGGTCAAGCAACTGGTCGATCTGGTCGGCGATCTGCACAAGCACGGTGTCCAGTTCAGGAGCCTCACCGACTCCATCGACACCGGCACACCATCCGGGCGGTTCTTCTTCCACGTCATGGCGAGCCTTGCCGAAATGGAGCGCGAGCTGACCGTCGAGCGCACCCGCGCCGGGCTGGAAGTCGCCAAGCAGCTCGGCCGCAAAGGCGGCCGCAAGCCGAAGATGACCGACAGCAAGATCGAGTCGGCCAAGAAGCTGCTGGCCAGCGGGGTGCCGCCCAAGGACGTGGCCAAGAACCTCGGCGTGTCCATTCCGACGCTGTACCGCTGGGTGCCAGCCTCCACGCACGCTTAGCGTGCTTTATTGCCAGATCGTACACCCACGAAGAAGTGATGCAGGCGATGCAGGAACGCATCGACCGGGCGCGAGACAAGCCATGTTGATTGGCTATGCGCGCGTCTCGACGCAGGATCAGAACCTGGAGCTGCAACGCGAAGCCTTGAGCAAGGCCGGATGTAAAAAGGTCTTCGAGGACAAGGTGAGTGGCACGCGGGCAGACCGGCCTGGCTTGGCCAAGACGCTCGAAATGCTGCGCGAAGGCGATACTTTGGTCGTCTGGAAGCTCGACCGGCTGGGCCGGTCGGTCAAGCAACTGGTCGATCTGGTCGGCGATCTGCACAAGCACGGTGTCCAGTTCAGGAGCCTCACCGACTCCATCGACACCGGCACACCATCCGGGCGGTTCTTCTTCCACGTCATGGCGAGCCTTGCCGAAATGGAGCGCGAGCTGACCGTCGAGCGCACCCGCGCCGGGCTGGAAGTCGCCAAGCAGCTCGGCCGCAAAGGCGGCCGCAAGCCGAAGATGACCGACAGCAAGATCGAGTCGGCCAAGAAGCTGCTGGCCAGCGGGGTGCCGCCCAAGGACGTGGCCAAGAACCTCGGCGTGTCCATTCCGACGCTGTACCGCTGGGTGCCAGCCTCCACGCACGCTTAGCGTGCTTTATTTTCCGTTTTCTGAGACGACCCCATGAGCGATCAATGAGCAACCCCTACCCTATTCAAACCCTCAATCACTCTTACCTGGGCAGTGGCATCTACGAGTTGCTGCGCGAGGCACTGATCACCGGGCGTTTCCAGCCCGATGACCGCCTGCGCATCCGCGACCTGGCCGAACAACTGGGCACCAGCGTCACACCGGTGCGCGACGCGATCCTGCAACTGGCCAAGGAACAGGCGCTGATCCTCAAGACCCCGCGTGACATCCGCGTACCCATCCTCACCGCCGCGCAATACGGCGAGATCCGCAGCATCCGCCTGGCGCTTGAAGGCCTGGCTGCGGAGACGGCCGCCGCGCTGGTGACCGACAGCGAACTCGCAGACCTGCAAGCCTGCATCGAAAACAACATCGCCGCGATCAACGCCCAGGACTTGCAAGCCGCTCTCAAGTGCAATCAGCAATTTCACTACGCGCTGACCACCATCGCGCGCATGCCGGTGCTGGCGGGTTTGCTCGATAGCCTGTGGATGCGCACCGGCCCACTGATCGCCCGTGCCTATGGCAACTTCAACGAGCGCATGGCCATCGACCATCACTGGGAAGTGCTCGACGCACTCAAGCGCCGCGATGGCGCGGCGGCACGGGCGGCCATCTGCCGTGACATTCTCGATGGCAACGAGAAGATGCTCGAGTACATCGAGATGGCGCAGGCGGACTGATTGGCAGTCAATTCGACTGTTGACGAAACATAGATGACCAGTTAGTTTATTAAAACTTTCTCATCACTGGATGTCTCTGTCATGGCTCGCCCGGTCAACCTCGAAGTCAGATCCCGTTTGCTGTCGATTGGCCGCCAGGTGGTTCACAACCGTGGCTTCAACGGCTGCGGCGTCCAGGACATCACCGCCGCTGCCGAGATTCCCAAGGGCTCTTTCTACAACTACTTCGCCAGCAAGGAAGACTTCGCGGCAGAGATCCTCGAGGAATACTGGACCTCGATCGAAACCCGCCACGGGCCGATCTTCTACGACGCCCGGGTCAAGCCGCTGGAGCGCATCGGCCAGTTCTTCCAGGCCCTGGTGCTCGAGCACGGCGAGCATGAATACAGCCTGGGTTGCCTGATTGGCAACCTGTCCCTGGAAATGTCCAATGGCAGCGAACAAACCCGCAAGCGTCTGGCCGATGTGCTGGCGCGCTGGGAAGGTTTGCTCGCGAGCTGCCTGCGTGAAGCGCAGCAGCGCCGCGAACTCTCTGAAACTCACGACGCCGAAGCGCTGGCCAGTGTCATCGTCGAAGGCTGGGAAGGTGCGGTCATGCGCGGCAAGGTCCTGCGCGACGGTGCACCTCTGCAGCGTTTCGTATCGATGGTCTTGCCTCGGCTATTGGAGTGAGTTTTTTTTCCTCATTAATAAGACGACTGGTCATTTATATAAAGCAACATTCACGTCTCATCCACGCAAGCACCCAAGAGGTAAATCGTCATGAGCCATCTGTACGCCGACCCCGCCGAACCCGCACTGCCTGCCACTGGTTTCAAGCTCGACCTGAGCAAAGCCGCCCTGGTGGTCATCGACCCACAGAACGACTTCCTCAGCCCTGCCGGCGCCAGTTGGGCGGTGTTCGGTGAGAGCATCGTCGAGAACAACACCGTCGAAAACCTGGAAAAACTGTTCAAGGCCTTCAAGGCTCACGACCTGCCCGTGGCCGTGTCGCCACACTATTACTACCCGCACGACCACGACTGGCATTTTGGCGGTCCGCTGGAAAAGGTCATGCACAGCATCTGCATGTTCGATCGCAAGGGACCGAACACCCTGGAAAACTTCGAAGGCTCCGGCGCCGATTTCCTCGAGATCTACAAGCCGTACATTCTCGACGGCGAGACCATCATCGCCTCGCCGCACAAGGTCTACGGCCCGGAAACCAACGACCTGGCGCTGCAATTGCGCAAGAAAGGCGTGTCGCAGATCATCCTCGCCGGCATGGCGGCCAACCTTTGCGTGGAATCACACCTGCGCGAACTGCTCGAACAGGGCTTTGAAATAGTCGTGGTACGCGACGCCACCGCCGGCCCGCGCCTGCCGGATGGCGACGGCTACCTGGCGGCCATCATCAATTACCGCTTCCTCGCCCACGGGCTGTGGACCACCGAAGAGACTATCGCGCAACTGCAACCGGCTTGATCGTGCCCGAGCGGCCGGGCATCGCGCCCCCCCGCTCTTTCTCGAGAACCCCCGATGAAAATCCCCGCCCGTTATGAGCATTTCGTTTTCGGCGTCGTTCAATCCGGCCTGACCTGCGCGGTCGCGGCCGCCATCGCCACCACACCCCATGCGCTCGACCTGGCCTTTGCCGGCCGCTGGTTGAACGCGTGGGCGCTGTCGTGGGTATCGATGTTGCCGGTGGTGGTGCTGGCGGCGCCGATGATTCGGCGCGTGGTGAGGCGGATGACGGTGGGCTGAATGACTTGGCTATGACTCACCCAACACACCGCCATCGCGAGCATGCTCGCTCCTACCGGGGGCTTCGGGGCTGCTCGCGACAGGCGCGCAAGCCCGCACCCGACGCACGAAATACTGTGCCCGTTCGCATTTTCGCAATAAACCACTTTTCATCCGCGCATTTGTAGCCGCTTCGTTCACGGACAAGCCGGTACATTAGACCTCCATGGTCCCGCAGAGCGACCGACAACAAAACCTACAGCTCGCCCAAGAAAATCTGCCAACCATTCGGAGTCTTTCCATGAGCACATTGCGCACTACAGCTTTCCAACTCGCGAGTCTGGCCCTGTTCATCGGTAGCGCCACCCAGGCCATGGCCGAGGACATCACGTTCGTATCCCAGGGCGGTGCTTATCAGGAAGCCCAGAGCAAGGCGATCCTGGAGCCTGCGGCGAAAAAGCTCGGTCTGACGCTCAAACAGGACAGCTCGCCCAAGGCCACCCGATCATCAAGACCCAGGTCGAGAGCGGCAAGGTCACCTGGGACGTGGTGGACCTGCCCACTGGCGACTGCATCCGTGGCGAAGCCGAAGGGCTGTTCGAGAAGCTCGACCTTGCGCTGATTCCCAATGCCGCGCAAATACCCGACAGCCTCAAGGACGAATACAGCGTCGGCTACATCAGCTACTCCACGGTGCTGGCGTATCGCACGGACGCGTTCAAAGGCGCGGACGTACCCAAGACCTGGGCCGACTTCTGGGACACCAAAAAATACCCGGGCCAGCGCTCCCTACGTAACCTGCCACGTCCAACCCTGGAAATCGCGCTGCTGGCCGATGGCGTGCCGATGGACAAGCTCTATCCGCTGGACGTCGATCGCGCCTTCCGCAAGCTTGAGCAGATCAAGCCCGACATCGCCACCTGGTGGACGTCCGGCGGGCAGTCGGCGCAGCTGATCAGCGACGGCGAAGTGGACATGATCCAGGCCTGGAACGGCCGTATCACCGCCGTACAGGCCGCCGGCGCACCCGTGGCATTCGACTACAACCAGGGTGTGCTGGAAACCAACTCGTTGTGCGTCCTCAAAGGCTCGCCGCACAAGGTGGCCGCCATGAAATTCGTCAACGAGGCCATCGATGCCAAACTGCAAGCGGCGTTGCCGATGATCATCGACTACGGCCCGCTCAACCCCGAAGCCTTCAAGACCGGGGTAATCCCGGCCGAGCGCGAGGCCAAGCTGCCTTCCGCACCCGGCAACATCTCGCGCCAGGCCCTGCTCTCGGCGCAATGGTGGGCCTCCGAAGCCGGGGTCAAGGCCGAAGAACGCTGGTTGTCCTTCGTCCAGAAAAAATAGCCATCGGCCGTTGCTGCGCCGCAGGCCAGAGGCCTCGGCGCAGGACATGCCGTCTGCCCCCGCGATTTCGACATAAAGCGCTTGCGCACCGGTCAATTGCGTCCACTTCATTCGTTGGCATCCCGGTACATTAGGCCTGAGGGTCCCGCAGAGTGACCTGTGCAGACAACTCGCGCTCGCCTCAAGTACCTGCCCACCATTGGGAGTTCTTCACATGACATTACCCGAGCACCGCACCCTGCTGTCCGCCAGGACGACTGCCACCGCCAGCGCTACCCGTCAGTGCTGGATACCCTCCAGCACTGCGCAGTGACGAGAGGTCATCATGTCCAACGCCTATCTCGCCAAATCCATGCCCGACTCCAGCGACCAGCAGCACCAGCCGCCCATGACCAGCGAAGACGCCCTGGCCCGTGAAGAACGCAAGGAGCACACCTCCATGCTGTTGCTGCTCACCCCGGCGCTGGTCATGGTCGTGGTGCTGTTGATCATGCCGCTGTGCTGGCTGGCCTTTCAGTCGGTCCAGACCGAGGAAGGGTTTTCCCTGGCCAACTACATCCGGATTTTCCAGGAAAGCATTTACTGGGACACCTTCGCCCTGACCTTCAAGATCAGTTTCCTGGTGACGATCCTGTCGATCGTCATGGGCTTCCCCATTGCCTACGCCGCTTCGCGCCTGCAGGGTTTCTGGGCCAACCTGATTCTGATCTGCGTGATCCTGCCGTTCTGGACCAGCGTGCTGGTGCGGGCCTATGCCTGGCTGGTGCTCCTGCAACGCCGCGGACTGGTCAATCAGACGCTGATGGACCTTGGCATCATCGACCAACCCCTGACGCTGATGCACAACACCACTGGCACGGTAATCGGCACCCTGCACGTCATGCTGCCCTTTATGGTCCTGCCGCTGTATTCGGTGATGAAAAAAATCCCCCAGGACCTCATGCAAGCGTCCGAGAGCCTTGGCGCCAAACCCTTCTACACCTTCCGCCGGGTCTTCCTGCCGATGGCAGCGCCGGGGGTCATGGCCGGTTCCATCCTGGTGTTCGTCATCTGCCTAGGCTTCTTCATCACCCCGGAACTGCTCGGCGGTGGCCGCACGATCCTGGTGTCGATGCTGGTGCAACGCAACGTCGAGCTCTATCACGCCTGGGGCGCAGCCAGCGCAGTCGGCCTGGTGCTGCTGTTTGTGGTGTTCCTGATCTTCTGGGGCATCAATCGCTTCATCCCCATCGAACGCATCCTGGGAGCGCGCTAAATGAACCTGCTTGCCAACCTGCGTCACCTTCGCCTGTCCCACGTGCTGTTCACGGTGCTGGTCGCGGCGATCCTGCTGTACCTGATCATCCCGGTGCTGATCGTGGTACCCATGTCGTTCTCCGAGGCGCGCTTCCTGCAATTCCCTCCCAAGCAATGGTCCTTCCACTGGTACGAGGCGTTCTTCAACAGCGTGGAGTGGATGTCGGCGGCGCGGGTCAGTCTGATCACGGCATTTTTCACCATGGCCATCAGCCTGCCGATTGGTATGGCGGCCGCCTACGCCATCAACAACTCCAGCCTGAAGGTGGTGCGTACGCTGCAGATCATCCTGCTGCTGCCGATGATGGTGCCCATCATCCTGATCGCCGCCGGCGTGTTCTTCGTTTACGCCCGGGTCGGCCTGATCAGCACGCTGACCGGCCTGGTGCTGGCGCACATCATGCTCGCCTTGCCCTACGTGATCATCGCGCTGCTGGCCGGTCTGCGTAACTTCGACATGTCCCAGGAAATGGTGGCGCGCAGCCTGGGCATGAACCGCTTTCGCGCCTTCATGGCCGTGACCCTGCCGCAGATCAAGCCCAGTGTGGTCTCGGCGACACTGTTCGCCTTCATCACCTCGCTGGATGAAACTGTGGTGGCGCTGTTCATCTCCGGCGGCGACAACCAGACTCTGACCAAGCGCATGTTCACGGCGCTGCGCGACGAGATCGATCCGACCATTGCCGCTATCAGTTCGATCCTGATCCTGGCGTCGCTGATCCTGGTGGTGATTGCCGGTCGCAACAAACAATAACCAACAACGCACTCCCCCTCTGCAAACACACTTGCCCGCCATTGCGGGCAAGTGTGTTTTTGCGTCCTGACCACGCACGCCCATGCCGACGTGCAGCCCAGCACAGCCTGCCGTCACACGGCTTAATTCAGCATCTATCACCCGTGTCCAGGCCCATCTCGGGGGAACCGCAGAATTCGGAAAAAATCGTACGCTAAGCTAACGGTGTTCTCGTGACAGCTCTTTGACTAGGCTTTCTAAGGCCATTCTGATAGCCCTGACTTCCTGAAAAGCCATGGCTAAAATTTGTGCGGCTAAAAGGGATAACAGATGGTAAAGTAAGTTATCCCTGTCGAGATACTGAAATTCGTTATCCTCGTTTTTCCCAAAACTGTTTTGCCAGTTCGCT
>NZ_RJUQ01000003.1:0-49528 GCF_003751355.1 Marinobacter sp. 3-2
TTTCTGGATCTGACCGGAATCGACCGGGTGGTAAGCTTCGAGCCTTTTGGTCGGCAGGCGATTTGGCTCAAGGTGGAATCACCGGACGGTTACTGGACAAGTGGTTGCATGTCAATATCACCGGCCTGGTGGCCAGCGACCTGGTAACGTGCCGGGTATAGCGCACCCGGCCGCGGAATAGACGCAAGTGTGGGCTTGAAATAAAGTTGGTAACAAATCAGCGCCGAAGGCCGCATAAAATGGATTTGCGAACACGACCCTGGAAAATAGAATAGGTAACTTTTGGCAAAAATTCGCTGTTCAAACGCCGGAAAGCCTGCAACCCGTACTAATAAAGTTGGTAACTTTGTACCGAATTCCAATCCCGTTTCATGCTTCAAGTGTTGCAGTTTTTGAGAGTTCTCTATACCAACCAAGCTCTTCTCTTATTGTCGATTCCGTTGGTCTATGCCGAAACCACTGGATGAGAAGCAAGAAGACAATTGGCAGCCAGAGCCAAACCAGCGCTACATAGATCTCCGAAAACAGCCAAATGCTCTCGCCGTGGCTAAGTGCGTAACCTGCCAAACACGCACAGACCGCCAGATACGAGCCCAGCAGCAACGGCACATTTCTCGCAACAGACTTCCGTAGAGATTGCCGGTATTCTCGCTTAGCCTGGCCCAGCAGCGTGGATATGGTCTTACTTGAGTATCTTTCGGACTCAAGCTCATTTTTGGGCACGTCTTTATAGTTCATCAAACCGGGTTCCAATCAGTCGTTACCTTTAGTCGTAGCTCTTCGCATAGCGTCAGTCGGCGGCTGCACACGATTGTCGCAATCAGGCTCCCGACCATTATTTATGTAGCTCAATCCGCTCCCCGGCGTAGACATGAACCATCTCTCATCAAAGGGATTAATTCCTCCTCGATCAGAGACTTTCGCCTTTGAGATCCGATCACGCATCTCTGAGCTAAGAGGCGAAGGATCAATGACATGTATGTTTTTCTGCTCAAAGCTGTTCTTCATAGCGGATTCCAATGCTCAGTTAGATGCCGTATTGCGCCCGAAAGCGCTTCACTTGATCGATTTGATCAGCCAGCCCTCCACCTTCCGAGAGCACTCCCTGAAGCTTAATCAAGGACTCACGGCAACCTTCTTCGTTGGCCACATACTCACGGTTTTCGGCCGTGGTCTGAATGAGACATGAGCTTCGGATCTCAGCATCGACATATCCATTTGCAAAGCCCTCTTTCATAGCCTGAGCGATTTCACGGCCGTCAAAAGTCTCATCTGCGTTAACAGTAAGAGCGAAAAACAACGCGACAGCCGCACCAAGCACTTTTAAAGCTATCTTCATAACTCGGATCTCCCGATTTCCAACGTTTGTGATCAGCCAATAAAAAGCCAGTAAATTGCCACTGGCGCAACTACGAGGCCGATGACACCCACGGTATGAATCGACACAACGCCCCGTTCCGAATCGCGTTCAGAGACTTTACTGAAATAGCGGTACATGTAGTGCGGCCATCTGAATACCATCGCGCTAGCGCCCAAGCAGATAAATGGCAGTACACCAAGCAGTCTCCACTCGGTAACGCCAGTGATGCTGGTCATCGTCGCTCCCACCATGAACAAGGTGGCCAGGAGGGCGAACGTAAGGGCAGTCTTCATTCCATCAGTCATACGTATTCCCACTTAATCAGGTTTGGGCGTTGACCAGCGAATGGCAACAACGATTACGCTCAATACAAAAACGATCGAAAAACCCTTAATTACCCAAACCAGTGCTCCGATCGGAGATTTTGGATCAGCCCCTTCGTTGAGCCACGCCCAGGGGATGCCGATGAAAGCGAACACAAACATTAACGTCAGGGCTAGAAGCCAAAGAACCTTGTATGTTTTTTCAGACTCAAACATTTGCCCGAATTCCCATCATCGTAGTGCAGCCAACGCCATAGCCCGGAATCCATAACCAGCCAAAGCTCCAAAGCTTGCATAAATGAAAAAATGACCAAGCGGAATAGCTGTGTTCGAGAATTGCAATGCGACAAACAATGCAGCGCATGAGGTGGACCCAATCAGTTGGACAACCTGATGGTGTCCCTAAGCTATGATCCGGTTGTTTCCCTGGCTCAGGCTGCCAGAGATATGGGTTGCCCGTAGTACACCTCATCGGGCGTTTGGTAATCAAGGGTTTGGTGGTACCGGGTCTGATTGTAATGCCGGAAGTACCGGTGGAGCGCCTGCTTCAAGTGTTGGCCATCCTCGAAGGCAGTGAGGTAGACGCACTCGTGTTTGAGGCTGCGCCAGAGCCGTTCCACGAAGATGTTGTCATGGTAGCAGCCCTTGCCGTCCATGCTGATCCGGATGCCATGCTCTTTGAGAACGCTTGTGAAGGCCTCGCTGGTGAACTGGACGCCCTGATCGGTGTTGAAGATTTCCGGCGTTCCATGGCGCTGTAGAGCCTCCTCCAGGGCATCGACGCAGAAGTCTGTGTCCATGGTGTTGGAGATCCGCCAGGACAGCACCTTGCGGCTGTACCAGTCGATGATGGCAACCAGATACATGAAGCCCCGCGCCAACGGCACGTAGCTGATGTCAGTTGCCCAAACCTGATTGGGACGATCGATCTTCAAGCCCTTGAGCAGGTACGGGTACACCTTGTGCCCGTCGCCCGGAACACTGGTTCTTGGTCGCGGGTACACGGCCTGAATGCCCATGGTGCGCATCAGCCGCTGCACCCGCTTCCGGTTGATGCGGTAGCCCTGGTGCTGCAAGTGGACCCGCATCTTGCGAGAGCCATAATACGGCGTTTTCAGGTGCTGCTGATCAATCAGGTACATCAGATCCAGATCCTCCTGACATTGCTCACGAGGGACGTAGTACACCGATGAGCGGCTCAGCTTGAGCAGCTCGCACTGGCGCGAAAGACTGACTTGGGGATGACCACGCTCGATCATCGCCAACCGCTGTTGACGGCTTACTGATCGAGCTTGCGCGACAAAAAATCGCGTTCCACCGTCAGTCGACCGATCTCGCGGTAAAGCTCGTCTGTGCTGGGCTCATCGGATTGCTTGCCGGCCTTCCTCTTGCCTTCGAAGAGATCGGGAGCGTTCTCCAGCAGCTCGCGCTTCCAGGTACTGACCATGGTGGGGTGAATCTGGAAACGGGCGGCAATTTCGGATGTGGTCTGGTCACCCTTGAGGGCGGCCAGAGCAACTTTGGACTTGAATGATGCGCTGTATTGCTTGCGTTTCTTGCTCATGATTCTCCTCCTCGTGGAGATGATGAATCAGAGCTTAGGCACCTGTCCAAAATTTGGGGTCCACTTCAGCAGGAGCCAATCCACATAAACAAAAGCTCTAATAGGTGTTGCTTTCTTGTCATCAACGATCTCCCCGAATTCCCATGATTAGTTCTTGTTCCAGTAACCGGCGCTCATCTCATCCTTGACCCTTAAAGGCACTTCTGAGCAGTGTTCACCACACTTCTGCTGCAATGCATTTATGTCATCCAAAGCTGCCATGAGAGCAGCGCCAGTGGCTGTCGCAAAGTCGTAGTTTTTTTGAATCTGAAGCCAGCCAATGAGCCCGACGAATAGGGCAGCTACCGCGGCTCCTGAGAGCGCTCCAAAAATAAGGCCTTCTTTCATATAGCGAACTCCCGTATTCCATTGTGGTTTTGCGTCACTCAATACCGAGCTGCTTTGCAAGCTCAGAAGTGGCAAGGTCAACAGCAAACGCTTCTCCGGTGATATAAAAGACCTTCGAGCCAGTGCGCTTAGGTTCGTAAAGCTGAGCTGTAGTGATCCGGGTGATCATGCCAGGGCATATAAAATGTACTGCCCCTGATTCATCGACAACCTTCTTTTTGGAAAGTTGGGCCTCTGTCAGCATCATGCCCGATAGAGCTTTTAGGGCGTTTGCAACATCCTTGGTGTCAACGGTCTGGGTTATGGTGTTAAACATAGCGTTCCTTATAGCGCTAATTCGTGCGGAATTTTTGAAGTTGCAGTCCTTACGGCTACATACTTTTTGGCGTGTTAACGTTTTCCAATTACCCAAATATTTGTGAGTGGAGATACAGCAAGAGCACAAGGCCAAATCCAACAAGGATTACGATCGCGCCAACGTATGCATCGAACCAAGAAAGTGATTCGCTGATATGCCCCGCTATTATTCCGACGAAGGCAACCACGAAAGAGACAAGCAACGTTTTGTACATGACAGTTTCAGCGTCCATGTTCCCGAATTCCAATCACACATTAAGGCCAGTCTGGCTTGCGAAATCTTCCACCAACATTTCAAGACGTTCCCAAGTTCCATCGAGATAACGAATCAGCAGCGTGTCTCTTTCAGGATCGTTGTAGTACCAACCCTTTTCCTCTTGAATTACGCTCTTAACCAAGCTGAGGTGAATTACTGCCTTCTCACCAGATGCAGTTGTGACTGTCCGGAGGGTCGTAGGGTCACTGTTTTCGATCATTGCCAGAGAAAGCGCCTTTTTGGTCTTTTCTTGCTCAAGCGCTAATTGTGATTCGTGCTTACTTGTAAACATGCTGGTCCTCGTATTCCTATCCGTTTTTGGCGGGAAGCCCCCGCACAGCATCGAGATCTTTCTGGCTAGGGTTGTTGGCAATCCGGCTCATTTGACGTTCGCTAACCCCCCAGCGTTGACCAATTTCAACAAGGGTCCAGCCTTTCTCCCGTGCAGCCTGATGAAAAGCTGTCATCTTACGGCCTGTCATATATGTCTAGTATCTCCACTTTACCATACTAGACGTATATGTCTAGTTTTGGGTTTGCTAATGTTGTGAAATTCACACAGCCGGCTTCACGCCTTTCCAGATACTCTGGAACGCTGCCTTTATTCGTTGAAGGTCCGGATCAATATACTCAAGTGTCATCCCCGGGTTTCGATGGCCAAGTATCAACTGGATAAGCTCCAGGTCATACCCCTTTCGATCCAGCCAGGTCGCCAACGTTCGACGGCCTGAATGGCTGGAGCCGTAGTTAAGCCCCGCCCCTTTGAGTAGTTCACGCACCAGGTTCTCCAGCGATCCACATACTTTCGTAGTCACAACTTCACCGCTACTGGTCTTGTATTTCTTGTCGTTGAAGGCTAACCGTCGCCAAGTCTTCCCGCGCTTGCCCAGGATAAGGTCGGATTCAGGGTCAAGGCCGCCATAGGAACCGTCTTGTGAAGTGAAAGCTCCTTCGGCAATCCGCTGGTCCCGCCATGATAAAAGGGCTTCCCTATGCTGCTTGGCAAGGATAAACCCGGGCCGGTGCTGATCAGTCTTGGTCGTCGGCCCACGGATAATAAACACCTCTTTGAGCGCTCCGTCCCGGTAGAACACATCAGATACCTTCAGGTGTGCCACCTCGTTCACCCGCATGCCGCTCCCAAACAGCATCCAGATGACCGCGACATTCCGGCGACCAAGGTTGCCACGGGAGGCGGCCCAAAGGATGTGTGTTAGCTGCCCGGGACGATCAACAACCTGGGCCTTACCCCGGCCATGCTCTGGATCAGCAAGCAATCTTCGAGTGGGCCTTAGCTTTGGCAATTCATGCTCCTATTCGCTTCTTGGTGCCAAATTCCAATGTACCACGTTAAGCCACCCCCTAACTTAGGGAGACCCCATAAAACAGGCCTTTATGGGAATATTGGGGTACGTCACCGGCTACTGTGCGTATCCCCAGCGGAATGAGTTACCAACTTTATTACCTTGTTACCGACTTTATTACCAGACCACAATCGGACCACTTATGACGTTGCCTGCTTGTCCTTTGTGGATGCAGGGTTGGTCGTTGGGAGCTGATCCGGAGCTGCTGATAGCGTTATTTCGAATGCGGCACCCTTATGGCTTGGAACCAAACGGATCTGACCTCCCATTTGCGTAACCATAGTTTGGCAAATAGACAAGCCAATACCGAGCCCCGAGCTATCGGGGCCTGGGTTGAACGGCTCAAAGAGCGTTGGTATTAAGTGGCCGGGTAGTCCAGGTCCATTGTCCAAAATCTGAAGGCGGCTCACCGGGCCTCCCGGGCCGGTATCTCGACTGGCGATAATGCTGATCTGAGGATTTTGTGATTTGAAGCGATCAAAAGCGTCGAGGGAATTCCCTATCAGATTGCCGATGGTTTGGATCAGGGCATTCTTGTTTCCAAAGACCAACGTGTCATGCAGCCCTTCTTCTGTGATTGTTATCTTGGCTAGGCGCTCAGCATGGAGGGTTTTCGCTTGGGCGACGGCACGATGCAGCGGCACTGACTCCACGACAGGCGTATTCTCAGGGGTCAAGAAGTCTTTGAGATCCCCAACAAGATTGCCGATTCGTTCGAGGCCGATTTGAGCCTCTTCCAAAGCTTCGTTCCGGATATCTAGATTTTTGTGTTTACTCGCAATCCTCACGGCGCTTAAAGCCACATTGAGGGGGTTGCCAATCTCGTGGATCAGAGCTCCTGATAAATGCGATATCGATCGCCACCTCTCGGATTGAATCAGTTGCGCTTCTGATCGGCGTAGATCATCCATTGCGCGGCTCAGTTCATGGTTTCGTTCGCTAAGGGCTTTTTCCAGATTAGACCGCCGTACCAGATTACTCACGCGGGCTTTGAGCTCTACCCAGCTGAAAGGCTTGGCAATAAATTCGTCAATGCCCAGATCTAAGGCATCCTGCTTGAGCGTGTCCCTGGCATTAGCGGTAATCAATAGAATTGGAATTGTAGATGTCGCTGGGTCCTGCTTAAGCTTTCGAGCGACTTCCAAGCCATCTTTCCCCGGGAGCATGTGGTCGAGGAGGATGGCGTGCGGAAGATGGGATGCTATGTGTTCATCGGCTGTAGACCCTTCGTTCAGCCACACCAGGTCATAGTCGGCTTTCAGCGCATCCAGCATCATCGAAGCAATGTCGGGCTCATCCTCTACAAGAATGATCAACGGTTTTCCCGGTGATCGATAGGCTTTACCGGTGGTTTCTGGAGCCGAGCATGTATCAAAATTGAGCAGGTAATCGCTTTCGGCCTCCCTACGAAGGTCCTTATTATCCGTTGGCTGTTGGGCAGGGGCGCCGGCTTGATTTTCTGTCAAGGGAAGCCGAAGAGTAAATGTGGCGCCGTCGCCAGGCTGGCTAAGCACGGAAACGGTGCCCAAGTGGGCCTCTACAATTTCCTTTACCAGGGCAAGCCCTATGCCTGTGCCTTGGGACTGTCTGGAAGTTGAACCGTCGGCCTGCCGATATCGCTGGAAAATAATCTCGTGGTGCTCAGTGCCAATTCCTACGCCATTATCCTCAACTCTCAGGACGGCCTGGTCATTCTCTACGAAGAGTTCAACGTTTATTCGGCCATCGTCAGGGTCGGTAAATTTGTAGGCGTTCTGGATCAGGTTGAAGCAAACTCGTTCTAACTGACTTTCGTTGCCTTCCACCCAGACAGGATATGAGGGCCAACTGGTCGATAATTGACGGTGGTTGTCGCGGCCAAAAAGCGGTGCAAGCTGATCGGTACAAACCTTGAGAACCTCAGCTAGATCGAGGCGGGTGTAGCTTACGGTTGTTTGGGAGGTATTTTCTAACACCATTAGTTCGAGTAGGTCATTGACCAGCTTGGTCAGCCGCCCTCCATTGCGAACGATTTGTTCCAAGACTTTCCTTGCGGGTGCGGGGAGTAGGTTCGCCTGCTGCTGCAAAAGGTGTTTGGCCGGGCCTACAATGACGGCCACGGGTGTTCGCAATTCATGGGAAACGTTAGCAATAAACTCTGATTTTCTGCGGTCCATTTCCTGGAGCGCTTCGTTGGATTTCTGTAGCTGCATTTCTTGTGCGTAGGAATAGAAACGAACCCGATAAGAAAAGTAGGCTGCAAGAATCGCAATCACGCCGGTGAGGAAAATGAAGTAACCGTTGTTTATAACAATCCGCCAAGCATCGTCGGGAATGCCCGCCAAAACGCTGACGAATAGGTAGGCCATCACCGAAAACGTGGTGTAAAAAACCGCCTCTCGAAAGGTCAGACCCATGATGAAACCAATACCGATCATCACCAGGTTGATACCCGCATAGTAGGGTGAAACGGCTCCCTCAGTGACATAAATAATCACGCACACCGTGGCGATGACTGATCCAGTAAAGATGGCAGTAATCCTGAAGAGGTGAGGGCGCATCGAGGGGAGGGTTGTTAGGCCGAACATCAAAGCGAGGAACCCGACCTCGAAAAGCCGGAGGGCTGTAAATTGCGCGAAATGATCAGGGTAAACAATGTAGTCGAGCGGGATGCCCAGTGTCACGATGACAATGCTCACTAGGCATCCGATCTGGTTCAGATACGCCCGATCTGCCCAGTTTTTTTCACGAAAGCCTGCGCGATATTCATCCAGATGTCCAAGATCTCGAAAGGCCGGACTGAATCGTCCGAGCTTAGCGTGCAGTTTCTTCAACATCGGCCTTGCTCGATACTCGATCCATAAAAGACGTCATGGCTGCGTGATACAGAGGCCAGTTCTCAAACATTGGCAAGTGGCCTGATCTGTCGATCAGAGTCATTTTGCTATTGGTGAGGGCCGCATGGAGGGCTTCAGTATTGGGGATAGGAACGTAGGGGTCCTGGTTGCCCGACATAACAAGCACTGGAGCTGTAACCTTTGGCATATAGGGTCTCAGGTCAAGACTTGCCAAGTCGCGGAAGTAACTTGCCATCGAAAGACCGGATATAGCCTTCAACGCGGGGAAATAGTAGCTAACGTAGTGGTTGGCATCGGTATCCTCGAAAAACCGATCTGGCTCAGCGACAACATCCCGCATGAAGATCTTATGGACTCCCAAAGAGACCGCATTAACTTTCAGGCCGAGAGCAATCAATGAGCGCCCTGGGAGACCAAATTTAGCCAGCCGTTGGAACGCTGCGTAGATCCCTCCTTCTTCTTTTCCCGACAAAGATCCGCCGATAGAAACGACACCCTCTACTTTTTCAGGGCGGGCTGCCGCTGCCAGCAAAGCCGCATGAGCTCCGGTAGAATGCCCCACCAGAACGCACCTACGTTGACCAATGAGAGCTTCGATCTGGGAGAACACTGCCTCCACCAGTCGACCTGGAGTAATCTGTTCTCCCGATTTCAAGGCCGGTGCGGGATAGTGTCCCGGTAGCGCAATGGAGTAAACCGGACGGTCTCCAAAAACACTAAGATGCTTGGGATACCAGAAGTAGATTGAACAGAGCAGACCATGAATCAATACGACCGGCGTGCCTGGTGCTTGCTCGTTGAACGCCAGGCAGGTTAATCCATCTACATTCACTGTTCGCGGGATGCCATGATTGGCAAACGCATGATTCATGACCGGGATTCCTTTCACTAAACGATCCTAGTTGGCCATACTACCGCTTGTAGATAGCCAAGGTCGTGCTCAAGGGCCGGTTTTTGGACGCGGATCACCTTTTCACATATCGCGTTAATGCACACTTAAAAGCGCTCGAAGTATTTGGCACTGAAGCCACCTTATTCTTGCAAGGATTAGCATGACCGACTGGAAAACCCGCATTGTGTTTGCGGGGCCTGATGGAAAATTCCCTGCTCCGGAGCTCTCCGGACTCGGCGATGTTATTCACATCTCCTTCGCGGAGACGCGCCTGCCGGCTTACGATCTTTTAGTCTTGGTCGATCCGCCGCTTGACTGGCTGGAGCGCACTCACCTGGAAAGGGTTACAGGTGCGGTCTCACTATTGGCGATGTCTTCGCCAACTGCCCAGCATATCCGGGTTGGCCTAAATCGCCTCGGCGTGGACGTAATCTGTGATATTGACGCGATTTACATCGAAGTGGAGCGGCTGCGAAGTCAGCTTTGGACTGCCAGGGCCAAGCAGGCCATATTGTCGCTGGAGCAAGAAAGCCAATGACGCCAACTCGAGTTGGACTGATCGACGATGAAACTCAGGCGCTGAAAATGTTTCAGTGGGAGTTCGGTGAACAGTTCGAGGTTTATACGTTTATCAGTGGTGAGGACGCCTTGGCCGCGCTTGCTGACGGTCTTGTAATTGATGTCCTTATTTCAGACCAGCGAATGCCGAAAATGCCAGGGGATTCGGTTTTAGTAGCGATTCGTCAACGATTTCCGGACATCCAATTATTGATTACAACGGCCTTCGCAGACGTTGAGCCCCTGCGGCGATGCGTAAACGAAGCGGGTGTTTATGGTTACATTGAGAAGCCATGGAAGCCCGACTTGATCGTAAAAATGGTCGAAGAGGCGCGGGCAAAGCAACTTCAGAAGGAATTGGAAAACGCTCGCACTCAAGCGCATATCAAAGCCTGGGAGGAAAAGACTCGCGGACGACGTATTGGAGATATCCGGTCAATTTGTAATGTCTTGGAGCTTCCGGAGACCGTTGCTGACAAGTACCTCGATGTGGTTACCAAGGTTGCATCCACGCACACATCCCACTGGACAGACGTTGGGTTGCTGTCGGAATCCGATGATGACCGCATTGCCTTGGATTTTCTGCGAGCTTGCCAATTGATTTGCGCTGAGGAGCCCCGCCACTCGAATGCTCGCCACACAGACAGCATTCCACTGGTCCGCTCCATGGAGCTCATAACTCGGTGCAGTGGCCCGCCTGGCCCGTCATTCGATGTTACGAAAGAGGAAGGCCGGCTGACTGTAAACTTTGATGCATGCGGCGCATTTGGAGATTCGTATTTAGACCCTCTATCTGCCAGGGATCAGGAAACACTTTTCCGGAATGCACTCTTGCTTTTGGCGTTGGCGGAAATGGAAAGGGTTGGGTGGAGCCTGACGGTGGATCCAAGGGAGGATCGCCTTATGGGCTCTGTGACATTCCCAACGTAGTGGGTAGTAAGGAGTGCGGTATGGATACCGATATTCTGGTGATACACCAGCACCGGTTAATCTTGGATATGTTAGAGCTTGGTTTACAAAACCAACTGCCTGATCTGGAGGTGGAGACTCAGCTGACAGTGCTGGGATCCGATCAGATGAAGCTGAAACCCAAGATTATCATTATAGAAGTAGAACAATTGAGTCGGGTCGCATTCAGGAACCTGGAGCCACTACGTCAACGTTATCCAGGCACTCGAATTGTGGTGCTGGGCTCCCATCCTCGGCCGCAGGTTCTTCTGGCTCGTGGCGTTCATACCTTCATTGACCTAAACCAATCGCTTGATGGAATAACAGAACGAGTTCGAGAGATAGTACAAGGTCGGGGAAGCGGGTTGATGGTCCGGCCAACTGAGGACGGTCAGCCAAACTCTGTCTTTGATCGCCTATCGGAGCGGGAGCGGGAGGTTTTGCGAGGGTTGTGCGACGGCCTGAAATCGGTCGACATAGCCTCAAAACTAGAGATTAGTCCACAAACGGTGCACTCCTATGTCAGTCGGATCTGCGAGAAGCTTGAGGTCGAAACCCGGCAAGAAAGCGTCTTCTTGGCGATGAGGCACCAGGATGAGTGGCATGTATTGTAATTTTTACATTTGTCTTATTTTTCCTACAGACGCTTATTTTACCCGGACTTAAACTAGCACCTATATAATCTTATATAGGAATTTGGGGTATGGATACCGCAGTATTTCAGGGTTCAGAGTTTGTTTGTGTTCGCCAGAATGGACGGTTGAAGACAAATTTCCCGCAGCTCGTGTGGTTGGAGGCTTCATTGGCCTGGGATCGGTGCGCCAATGATGAAGACCTACTATCCTCCCTTGCAGTGAATATGCTTCAGCATCTGTTCCCTGGTAGCGAATGGCCTATGGCACAGGGTCAGTGTTCGCATTGTGCGAAGCTTCTGTATCCGGCGTTTGTTGCTGAGATCCTATCCTCAATGCCCGAAAATGGCGGAAACCTACCAGTAGAAGTGGTTCGTGAATGGGCGTACGAGAGACTTTCCTGTAATCAGATTCCAGAATTGAATCAATGCGCTAGTTGATCAAGTGTAGCGGACTCGGCGACGCTCTTGCGCAGTGTTGCCTGTGCCGCTACACTGCGATAGTCAGTCGTAGGGGTTCAGCCATGAAAAAATTTAAGCCAGAACATCCAGGTAAGTTTTTAGAGCGGGAATTAAAGCGATTCCAGCTGCCTAAAAAACCGACTGCTGAGAACCTTCAGATCGCTCGAACGACACTGTATCGCATCATCGATGGCGAGCTGGACGTTACGGTAGAGCTGGCTTTGAAGCTTGAGGCGGCCTTTGGATACCCGGCCGATCACTGGTTGAGCCTGCAACTCGAATACGACCTATGGAAAGCCCGCAAGAGTGCCAACGTCACAGGCATTCGGCGGATGGTTCCCGAACAAATTCAAGCGGAGTTCGCCATGCTGTAATTAATCGGCATAAAAAAAGGCCCGTCTGGTAAACGGGCCTTTTTTCGAAATATTTGGCACCAAGCTGCAACTTGAGTGCCGTAGAAGGTGGGCGCTACGCACACACAACTCCTCAACAGTTGTAAGTGTAGCGCGACCCACCCCTGTGTTCAACTTTTGGGGTCAAAAAATGGCGCTACAGTGGAGCCACGCCCCCTCGAAGGATCGAGGATCAGAGCGTGGCAAAGAAGAATAACAACGCCTCTAACAGTTCGTGGGTCTCGTGCCGCCGGCTCGGTCTACCAACTGGAAACCATACGTCTACATCCGGTCGTGTCCCTCGGGGTATCGATAACCTCCTGAAAGAGTGGGAGGTTATGCATGGCTGAGCGGACAGCACGGACGTACACGCCCCCCTATCAATATCGAAATCAGCGATCTCCTCTTTCCCGTGTAATTGAGGAAATGCCATATCTGGCGCGCTGTTCGGACAACAAAACCGCTGGGTTGGTTCGGCCCAGGGAATTCGCGGTCAAACATCCCTACATCCAGGTAAACCGAGCTAACGTGGTTTCATGGCTGATCTTTGACCTTGATCATGCGAACGCCACAATCTGGCAAGACCAGGATCTGCCCCCTCCGAACCTGGTTGTGAGGAATCGTCGAAACGGTAAGGCTCATCTGTTCTACGCAATAGAGCCGGTTTTGACTGGAGAGAATGCTCGCGCCAAACCCATTGCTTTCATGAATGCGGTCTACGATGCCTTCCGAATGCGGCTGGATGCTGATGCGGCTTATAGCGGGCCCGTAGCGAAAACGCCTGGCCATCGGTGGTGGGAGACTACCGAATTCCATGACCACGTTTATGACCTTGCTGAACTTGCAGAACACGTAGAGCTGACTGTAAAGCCTTACTGGAGCAAGGAACCCAATTTAGATTCTGTCGCTCATTCTCGCCACTGTACCTTATTCGAAAAGCTACGTTTTTTTGCCTATTCCATTGTGGGGGAAGAGCGCGATAAAGGCTCCTATCAATCGTTTTGCCGGAAGCTTCGACAGTTTGCCAATCAGCAGAATTGTTTCAGTTTGCGAGGGCACAAGGAGAACCTTCGACAAAGCCAGGTAAGGGCAACTGTTAAAAGCGTGGGACGATGGACCTGGACGAGGTACACCGGCCGGTCCGACTGTCACCGAGGCGTCATGGCTCTCAATGGGGACCTCCCGCTTGATGAAAAGCAGCGGTTGGCCGCAAAACGGACGCACCAGGTTCGACGAACAGTTACGGAACGAACGATCAGGCAGGCTTGCGAAAAGTTAAAACGTGATGGCCAGCCATTGACGATGGTGGGAGTGGCAAAAGTTGCCGGGGTATCACGGCAGACCATCGCTCGATATAGGCACGTTCTAAACGAATCGCCTCAACGCACTCAATCGGATGACTCAAAAGTACTCCATTTGCCGTTGCGGTCCCTGAAACCTGTGTTTGTTAGTTATGGTGTCTATCAGATATCTGCACTGCGTTTGAGGGTTGCCTTATTAGGGGATGAGGTTGGAATAGTGGACTGGTTAAATTGGGTTCGGCGCCAATTTGAGCCTGAACGTGGTTCGGGTTAGGGATGTTCGATGGTTAGTGCTTACGATGGTGGATCTTTTACAGACCTGTTATGGCGTGCTTTCGAAGTGCCGGCGTGGAGGAGTCAGAATGTAGTGTGGCTCGGATCGACTTCAGTTTCGGTTACGGTTGACCTGGAGACAAACTTATATCCATGCCTCTTTCGTAGCTTTGATGCTTCACGGATGGTTGCTTTCACCTCTGAGATATCGCTACAACGAATGAGCTTGTAATTACCGTGTTTGCTGTTCCGGCTACCCCAGATACAAAGTACGGCGAGATCCCCGAATAAGTCCTTCTGAATTTTAATTCGGTAGTAGCGGGTAGGAGTTTGCCAGGTGAGTGCAGTCATCTTTTCAGGTGTCTATAAAGCGTAGTGCGGTCTACATCGAAGTGTTTGGCTACTGATGAAAGGCTCTCGCCTCCGTCAATTAGGATGCGGGCCTGCCTGACCTGGTCTTTTGTCAGTTTTGGTGGTCGGCCGCCTACTCTCCCTCGCTTTCTTGCAGCTTTTAGCCCGGCTTTTACTCGCTCTTGAACCAAGCGGCGTTCGAATTCTGAAAGCGCTCCAAAAATTTGAAATACCAGGTTGCCCGTGGCGGAGGTTGTATCAATAGGATCATGTAGCGATCGAACCCCGACACCGCGGGTTTTTAGGTCTTCGACAATCTCGATTAGATCCCGAAGCGATCGTGCAAGGCGGTCCAGTCTCCAAATAATAAGGGTGTCCCCTTCACGAAGGGCTTTCAAGCAGGCAATCAGTTCTGGACGATCTCTGGTCGATCCGCTGAACTTGTCTTGGTAGATCTGCTGACACCCTGACTCTTGAAGCTCATCAATCTGAAGTTCTGGATTTTGGTCAGTTGTACTGACTCGGGCATAGCCTATGAGCATGGTGCACCTTTAGCCACATGGTTTTTGCATCATATGTTTTGCAATAGGGTTTCGCAACATTTGATGGCGAATTTCCCGCGACTTCATAGGTTTTTTTCTGAGTGTTGCGAAAACAACTGTTTCTGCAACACTATCGGCGAACACAATTCACGCTGGATGCTGGTCTCAAAAAATTAGTAGGGCAGGATGGTGCGGATCGATTCCAACAGCTCAGCAAATTGTTCGACTGAGCTCAAGGGCCAGGAGTGGAGGCTGACAATAACAAGAATGAGGGTCGGCAACGATTCTGACGAAATCCTCCAGAAAGTGCACTAACCTATTGGATTTAAATTATTTTTGTATTGTAGCTCATGGGTGAAACCTGCCGATCAAAATCAAGCGTATAATCGCCGAATCGATTGATATGGTCCGTGCGGTATGGGGCCAACCCTTTGAGAATATCGTGATCTATATGATGACCTTGATCCTTGAGAGCTTTAAGAGTCAACGTCATCGACTCCACATTGTGAAGAATGACCAGGTTGGCCACCAAATGGTTATATTTGATCACCTTCCGTTGCTCGTGGCGGATATTCTCGGCGATCACCCCCTCGCCGCCGAAGAATAGCCATTTCACGAACTGGTTGAATTCTTCCGTTTTGTTCGTTTCCGCATGAATGGTTCGCCGCAACTCCACGTTGCCAATGTAATCCAAAAGAAAGGTCGTCCGAACAACCCTCCCCAGTTCCCGGAAAGCAAAGTAGAGTTTGTTCTTGAGGCTTGCGGTACCCAAGCGCCGCAGTATCGTGGAGGGTGCGATCTTGCCAGCCTTGATCGATAGCGCCACCCGGAGCATGTCGGGTACATGTGTTTCAATCAGTTTCCAGTTGACGGTTTCGCTGAATAAGGCATTGATGTGCTCATACCGCTGGCGTTTATCGGGCTTGTAGAACACCAGTTGCTTCAGATTCCGGATTCGGGGCATGAGGTTGATACCCAGCAGATAAGCCAACCCGAAGACGGGCGCACTTTGCGCCTGGGTATCGCCATGCAAGGTGTCGGGCTGGATATCGGAATCGTTTTTGATCAGCCCATCAAGGATGTAAATGGCCTCATAAACGCCGCAAGGAATGAAGTGGCTGAACAGCGCGATGTATTTATCCGAGACGTGGTAGTAGCCCACCCCGCCATAGCCACCGTACCGTATGTGGTATTCCGATAGCAGGTTCTGTTCGTACAGGTTCCATTTTGTGCCATCGGCGGCGGCCCGCTGGCCCGTTCCCCAGTGTCGCGGCAGCCGGTAGCGGTTGTAGGCATTGATAACCTGTACAATCGCCTGCTCCAGGCGCTCTTCGGTGACGTGCCGCAGGTTGAGCCAGGACACCTGCCGGCGATTAAGCGTCGTGATGGATCGCGCGGTCTGAGTTGGCCCGAGATTGCAGCCATAGCAAAATAAGGTCGAAACAAAGCGGGTACGGGGGTCGTCCAGCTTGCCCTCAAATCCGGAAAGTGGGGTTCTAGGGATTTTCCGTCCAAAAACGACAAAGTGCTCTGGAGGCCTCTCTGGCCGTGGCCTCCAGAGGGGTATTACTTTTCCCTGACAGGTAAATATCCCTCGATTGAGCGCATAAGCTCCTCCAGTTCTGGCAATTTTTCGCTCAATTCGAAATGGTAAGTCCCCTTGAGGTTAATGTTGTGCCAAGCCACAGGGGAGGCCTGTTTGACGATTCCTATTCTATGGGCGTCTCCATGGTATTCGAAGCTGGTCAGCAGCTGACTGAGTATCCTGGAGTTGAAATAGATGATGGCATTGGTGACTAGACGAGCGCACTCATTCCATAGCTGGATTTCTTCGTCTGAACTGCCCCGGAACTGATCCCCATTTACGCTGCTCACTGCCCTACGCAGTTGGTGATAGGCCTCTCCACGATTCAGCGCGCGCTGAACATAGTTTCTTAAACTGGCATCATCGATGTAGCACAGTAGATAATTCGCTTTCACCAGGCGGTTGTATTCAGTCAGGGCTTCCAGCAACGGGTGATTGTGCTTGTATCCCGAGAGCTTTCTCACCAAGGTGGCTTGTGTTGTTTTCCGTTGTTTAAGCGATACTGCGATCCGTTGGATGGTATCCCAGTGCTGCGCAATTCGATGCGTGTTAATGGGCTTTTTCAAGCGTAGCTGTATTCTATGGTCTTTGTCTTCCTTGACATCAAACATGTCATTGATCACTTTACCGACCTGGGCATAGCGCGGGGCAAACTGGTATCCGAACAGATCGAGCAACGCGAAATTCACATGGTTCACACCATGGGTGTCGGTTGAGAGCACATCCGGAATAATGTCTGACGTATTGCTCATCAACAAATCAAAGATGTAGTGAGATTCATGCTCGTTGGCACCAATTACCCTGGCATTAATGGCCGTATGATTGGCGATTAGGCTCATAGCAGAAACGCCTTTTTGTGTACCGAAGTATTTCGACGAGTAACGGGTTTTGAACGTCTCGCGCCGGGCTCCGAACTTTTGGCCGTCGGCACTTGCGTGTAAAACATCCTCCTGGATGTTGTAGTGCCTGAAGATGGGCAGCTTGGCGGTCGCGTTATTGATGTTGTCGTTGGCATCATTCAAGGTTTCCAAACGTAGGTAGTTTGCCTGGATGGTGCTGAGCTGATCATAGGTACGATCAGAGATCTGTGCCATACCGTAAATGCCTTGATTGGTTGCATTGCCGACCAGAATTGCCAACAGATCATATTCATGGGAACGGCTTCTGGATTGGGAACCCAGCACATGCGCGAAGCAGTCTATGAAGCCGGTGTCACGATCCACCATGCGCAGTACATCCGCGACACCCGTTGTAGGGATTTGCTGGAAGAAGGGATTGTTGACCAGATGATGTTTGCTGGCCGAAGGTAAGCGCCAGAAGTGTTTACCCTGCGGATTGCGCAAGATGATATTCCGGTTGTCTTCCTGTTCAAGATATTCACCGACCTCGAATAAACGGGTATCCAATTCAGTGGCCATCTGCTTTATCAGTTTCTCAGGCTCTTTGGCCAAATCGGTTAGCTGGCTCTGTTGCAGCAGCGTATATTTATGTTTTCGCCAATGCTCCCCGTCGATCAGATCAGCATCAAGCGCCCGGTATTTAATGACTTCAGGCAGTGTTAGTTGGCCATTCAGGCGATCAGGAATCTGCTGATAGAGGAACCACTCATAACGATCTAACAGGATGTTACCGTCACGATCCAGCAGGTATTCGTGTACTTTTTTCGGTAGAAACCGGGTATCGGCGGTTTGCAATTGGGCCAGGGTGTCGATTTCGCCTTGTGCTTTCGCCAAGGCAGTCGCTAAGTGCTGAGTGCCATCGCTGCCTTCAAAGCGCAGACATCGAAATAACTCTCGCAGTAAACCTTTACGCAGGCTTTCTTTCTCGTCGTAGTATTGCCACATGGCTTCATCGACTGATCGCCGCTGCTCGTTCAAGAAGAGACATACCGATTCCAGATCCTTTTTGGCCAGGAGGTTCAGTGCTTTTTGTCTTACTGTTGCAAACGGTAGTTGCAGATCAATTTCGTCATCAATGAATAGATGGAGCACTTCGGCCGCCTTGCTGACATTTTTGGCCGCTTTTTGCCAATCCTGATACACCGCTTCTTTTGCGTACTCCTTTGCCTTCTGTTTGGTCTGCCTGACATGATGCACAAAACCATCGGCAATACGTTCGAGTGCTTGTTGCCATCGCGTTTGCAAATAGCACAACAAATACAGCCGTTGGTTGCTTATGGTTTGCCGTTTCAGTTTGGCGCCGTAGTAGTCGACTTTCTCCGCCAGGTGTTGTTGATTTTTCTGCGACAGTGAAAGCAGGCTCAAGAGCAGGTCCACTTCTGACATCCAATGCTGGATGTTGCGATAGACAACCAGCTCTTTCTCAAGTTCGGTTCCAGTGAAGTTACGAGCCGATTGTCGCAACTGCCGGAACGGTAGTGCACCTTCGCCGTTTACGAGATCCGCCAGTGCATGCTTAAGATCTTGTGACATTGCACGCTCAAGGCGGTTGGCCATGTCTTCCTGTTCATCTCCCACCACTTGACTGATGATCTTTTGCAGCGTGCTGTAGGCAGGGATCGCTATCTTCTGTCTCGAACAATACTCAATGGCCGCATCGAAGAGGTGTCTTGGAGCCGTCCAGGCTCTGGCTTGCTGGGATAAGTAGGCGCTCAACGCAGCTCCGTGGTCTTTGGCATTCCAGCGCTGGTAGTTGCAGAGTTGGAAAATACGTTGGTAAATCCGTTCGTTCTCTTTTGGCGTGAGATTAAAGGGTCTACAGCCCGGCCCTGGTAGAATGGTTTGATAAACGTATTTGAGATCCTGCTTGATCTGGTGGAAACCGGGATGAAGCACCGCCGGCTTGGCCTTGAAATAGCCCAGCAGTACAACCAGCATGTAGCGCTGACCCCGGTGACGTAGGCTTGTAGCGATAGCCAGTTCCTTATCGTTCAGCGAGAAAAAGAAGCGTTGGTCTGCTGAGGTGAAAGCGGGAGGTCCATAAAACTGTTCTTGTTCCGCCTCGGACAAGATTTGAACACGTTCATCGAATGCCATGGATTTAGCCTAAAAAGGCCAAATCTTACCCAATCAGAGCCAAAATAGGGATATGGAAAAAGTAATACCCCTCTAGAGGCCATAGATGGCGGGGCTTCCAGAGCACTTTGTCGTTTTTGGACGGAAAATCCCTAGAACCCCTATCTGAAGCAACAATTAAAAGACCGGTGAAAAAGAACACGCGTTCGTCCGATGACCCTTCAGTTTGCTTCCAAATGATGCATGATCTGGAGTGCAACGTCTTTGGCGGGTTTCTCCGAGTTATCAATTTCCAACGTATTCCTATGATGAATAGGGAAGAACCGCCACTGCGACAGCAGCTCCGAAAGGTGTTGCTCGCATGAGATTTTGTGGGACTTTTGGCGCTCTACGCTGCTGGAACGGCTGATTAGCACGTCATGCCTTGGCGAAAGATGGACCGGGAACACCTGAATATTTTCAGATTCGAAGAAATCGAGATACCGTTTTATTTCTTCCCTGTCCTCCTCTGCGCATGTCATGAAGGTCATCGCAATCCGTTGCACCCCTAATTCATTCGCCTTGGATAGGGTTTGGCGTCGGATCGAGTTAGTGAAGTCGTGGAAGTCCTTCTCCCCGAACTCATCATAGATGGACAGGCTGAGATCCACCGCCAGGTGGTTGTGAAAGAGCTTGAAGCCATGTTCTTTCTCAAGCGCTTTGGCGACCGTCAGTTTCCCTGCAGCCGGCGGGCCGTGAAGCCAGACAAGTTTCATTGCGATGAGGCTCCTTAATCAGGCCATCGGGCAGTTGAGGCAAAATCAACAAACCGATCAACTTCGTCCTGATTCTCGCTAACTCCCCACTCAAAACCAATCGACCGTTTTGCTGAGAGCTCTGTAAGTGGACGTTTGACGATATTGGGCGAATCGTAGTGTTCTGGAACGATCGCAATTCCAACACCCTGTTCCACCAGGGACAGTGCACGGTCATCCTGATTGGTGACGTACGCGACGTTCAGGCGCGTGCCGGTTGACTTCAACAGGTGTTGCAGCATTTGTCGATACTCACAATGTGACCGCGAGACAAATGGTTCGTTCTCCAGGTCCGCAAGCGTGAGTAACGGGGACTTGCTGAGATGATGGTGAGTGGCCATTGCGATGCTGTAGGACTCTGAAAAAAGCGGTTTCGAGTGAGTAAAACGACGACCGTTGCCAGGACGATCCGTGAGCAGAGTCAATGCCATATCGATTCGGCCGCTTTCAGCCAGTTTCTCCATTTCTTCCTTGCTCGCGTCAAACACCTGCAATCTTAATCTGCGATTTTCTCGCCGGTAAGGCTCGATCAAGCGGGCAACGTGCGAAATGGATAAAGTGTTTATCACACCTAGCCTGATCATGCGTTGTTGATCGTGGTGTTTCAGCTCGTCACGAGCCTTGTTGCATTCCTCGACAATTCGAGTCGCGCGCTCCAATAGGGTCCTTCCCGCTGGCGTCAATACAACGTTGCGCTTGTTTCGGGTGAATAGCTTGACCCCAAGCTCATCTTCCAACTTCGCAATGGATGCCGATAGAGCCGGTTGTGAAACAAAGGCTCTTCGAGCCCCGCGAGTGAAACTCTCTGATTCTGCGGCCGCCAGAAACAGTCGTAATTGCTGCAACTCCATAACATAACCATTGATTGTGATTAGGATTCATATAATCGATTTCAATTATGTTATTTGATGGGATACGCTTTTACCAGCATCGTAACGGGATAAGGGGAAGGAACATGGGCACGACCGACAAACCGATCGCGCTGGTGGTTGGAGCTGGCGACCATTTAGGGGCGGCGATCGCACGCCGATTCGCCAGGGAAGGATTCCATCTCGTGGTGACCCGTCGCCGGGGAGACCTGGAAAAGCTCTGTGTGGAAATCAGTGACCTAGGGTCCACGGCAACTGCCATTCATTCCGACGCCCGCGACGAGACGCAAGTAACTGAACTGATCAATCGAGTGGAGTCAGAGTTGGGCCCTATACGGGTGGCGATTTTCAACGTGGGTGGAAACGTCCGATTCGATCTCTGCGAAACAACCACTCGGGTGTACCAGAAGGTTTGGGAAATGTGTGCGCTGGCTGGCTTTCTGGTGGGCCGTGAGGTGGCGGCAAAGATGCTGACCCGCAACGAAGGAACCATCCTGTTCACCGGTGCATCGGCAAGCCTGAGAGGCGGGGCCGGCTTTTCAGCCTTCGCGGGTGGCAAGCACGCGTTACGGGCCCTGGCTCAAAGCATGGCGAGGGAGCTTGGACCTAAAGGAATCCACATAGGTCACGTTATTGTTGATGGACTGATACGAAATGAGGCGACCGCTGAATTTCTGCCTGATCTTTATGCCAGTAAGGGGGAGGGTGGCATCATCGAGCCCGATGATCTCGCCGACATTTACTGGCATCTCCATACACAGCCCCGGTCAGCCTGGACATTCGAGCAGGATGCGCGGCCATTTTCTGAGTCCTGGTAGATCCTTTCCAACAAGAGGTAATCACGATGAGTACGAACATCGATTTTTATTACGATTTCATAAGCCCCGCGTCCTATTTCGCATGGATGCGATTGAAGGAACTCACTGAGGGAACCGGCGCCCGTATCAATTACAAGCCGATTCTTCTCGGGGGCATTCTCAAGGCCACTGGCAATACCTCTCCGGTAACCGTTCCAGCCAAATGGGAATGGATCAAATCCGATTTTCAACGCCATGCCGATCACTACGGCATTCCGTTCCAGTTAAATCCGCACTTTATTTTCAGCACGGTCAATGCAATGAGAGGGGCGCTCTGGGCGCTATCTAACGGTCGGATCGAATCCTACAACCAGGCGATGTTCTCAGCCGCATGGGCCCAGGGTGAGGACCTTTCATCCCCGGATGCATTGAGGGAGATCTTAACCAACGCTGGCTTTGATTCGGAACAGGCAGCGAACGCAATGGCGCAACCCGAGATAAAAACTGAGCTGATCGAGGCGACGGATGACGCCGCCAAGAGGGGCGTGTTCGGAGCTCCCACCTTCTTCGTCAACGATGAAATGTTCTTCGGCCAGGACCGTATGGACTGGGTCAAGCGGGCGCTTGGCTAACCTGAGCTGTCTTCCGCGCCAACACCAATGTCACTTTCGTCACTCCTGAGGTATCTATGAACGACCCCATTCAACGCTGCAAGGTTTTAACCGCAGGGGTGCTCAACCTGATATTGGTAATGGGTATCGCCCGTTTTGCGTACACACCTTTGCTGCCGGCCATGCAGGAACAGACCGATTTGGGAGCGGCGGAAGGAGGTTGGCTTGCAGCGATTAACTATCTCGGGTACCTCGTGGGTGCGGTGGTTGCTTCTGTGATCAGTGACCTGGAACTAAAAGACCGCCTCTATCGCATCGGGTTGGTGGCTGCGGTCGTGACGACAGCCGGTATGGGACTGACTGAGAACCTGTGGCTCTGGGCAATCTTACGTTTTTTTGCGGGTCTGAGCTGTGCCGCTGGAATGTTGATTGGCTCAGGATTGGTCCTGAACTGGTTGATGCGAAACAATCACCGCGGTGAGCTCGGCATTCAGTTCAGCGGCGTTGGTTTGGGAATGGCGTTGTGTGCCGTTGCCGTCGAGGTAATGAATACCGTGTTTGACTGGCGCGAGCAATGGTTCGTGTTGACCGCCATAGGCGCTTTGATTCTTATCCCGGCCTGGGTATGGTTGCCAAGGCCAGAGTCGATACCCAGTGGTGTGAATCGCAAAACCATGGAGGACTCCCCGCCAGGTGCCATCTTCATGAGGCTTGTGACGGCAGCTTACTTTTGCGCCGGCGTTGGTTATGTTGTCAGCGCAACTTTTATCGTTGCAATTGTTGATGAGCTTCCAGGACTGGAAGGCAAGGGTGTCTGGGCTTTTCTTGTCATGGGGCTGGCAGCTGCGCCAAGCGCTATCCTTTGGGATCTGGTCGCGCGTCGGTTTGGGAATATGAACGCGTTGATCGCTGCAAGCCTGCTTCAGGCTGTGGGTATTCTATTACCGGTCATCGAACCGAGCCTAATGTTGACGATGCTGGGCGCCATCCTTTTTGGGGGAACCTTTGTGGGCATTGTCTGCCTTGTCCTGACGATGGCCGGGCGCTTCTATCCCTCCCGGCCGGCGAAATTCATGGGTAAAATGACAATCTCTTTCGGAATTGCGCAGATCGTTGCACCGGCGTTTACCGGTATTCTGCGTGAGCACAACGGGGACTACGCCGTGGGACTGTATACGGCATCTGCGACGATGTTGGTCGGCAGCGTTCTGTTGCTCATGGCAAAAAGTCGGGAGGTTGGTGAAACGCCAACCCCCGAGGCTGTCAATCGATGAAAGGCGAATTGTTATTTGTGTGGTGTTGTTCATTGGCATAATGCAGCCAGGCATTGAATCCCACTAGCGCCATTACGATGAGTGTTCATACCGGTGGCTTGGTTTGTAGAGGCAGTACCGACTGCTGGGACACCGGGCTGGAGGTGAACGTAAACCGCAACAACCATAATAATTCCGGTTAAGGCTGTTGAACCGAAAAACAAACGGTCCGCTAGTGATGTCGCTGATACCCGATGCTGCTATGTCTGCCCAATGACCCGACGGCCAGTTTATTCGGATGAAATGTTGGTGATTTAGTCGTAGATGACGACGCAGCGCACTTCGATACTTTGGCGATCCGGCGCACCGTAAGGTGTGGCTGGATCTTCGAACGCGCTATGGAAGCTGAAAGTGGACGGCGATCGCGGATCACTCGCATCCGCCTGCTTGCCGTCAGATCTCGCCAGTGGCCCCGCCGAATCCCATTGTTTAATCAGTAGCGCTTCGTCCCCCGTCATTTCCGGGAAGTAGTACCAGTGATGGCGCTCGGCGTGTTTTGCAAAATAGTTTTCCCCGAGACGGTCCTGATAGTGAATTTCAAATACGACCAGGTCTTCCGGGTTGACTGTCTGGCTATCGCATAGTGCCAGGGGATGTGTGGCCACCGGCTCGCTGGATATATTTCGCCACAGGTTGATAATCGCAAAACGGCCACCTTCTGCGAGCGCACGCTCGACCGTGTCATTGGAGATCAATGACTCTTTGTCGCCAAGAACACTGCGCAGAGTGTCATTGCTGCCGGGAGGGTTCGTCAGGTCGCGCAAGCGCTGGGGGGCACTGGTGAGCGTATAATCGCCATGCACCAGATGCAAAGGCTCCTGCACTTGCTGTCCGCCTGATATCTGTTTTCCGCTTTGTTTTCCGAGCACCGAGCGGACATTGTGGTCGAAGGCAAATGCACGGCCACCGGTCGCTTCCTCTATGATTTTCGCGCATTCCGGGTAGTAGCATTGAACGATCTGTTGCTGATCCAGAAAATCCAGACCAGGTTGTGCGAGCGGCCGGGTCAGCAACTCGAATCCGTTGGCGGCAAGGCTAAGACGCTGATTGCCTGAAAAAACGCGACCGTTGTGAACCTTCTTTTCCTGCTTGTCGTGCACCACTCCCTGCATTTCGCTGTCGTTTCCGCCCGTATCCCTGCGTATCAACACCTTGCCATTTCGGTAGAGTGATGACTCGGTGGATTTATCCAGATAATTAAAAAAGCCCAGGCTGTGGTCGCGGTTATGCGTATTCGCTTTCGGTGTGCTCATCGATGGTGCCTCTCTCAATTAAATAACGAGTGTCTGCGGAAACATCTTGCACGGGGCAAAGCCAGAACTGAAACTCTGAAACCATATTCCTGCTATTCATATACGTGATAATGACATCGTAGACTGAAAGCTGGATATTGGGCCTCCCTTTCGGGAAGCCATTCAGAGATCAGGCGGTAGCCGTTTCGTGGTTATCCAGAGTGGCGGAAATGCGGGTCAGAAGCAGCGCACTGAGAACAATCACGCCGCCAATCCAGGGTGTGTTCATTAGCCCCATGTCGGCTACTACATGGCCGCCGAGCCAAGCGCCGACGGCAATACCAATGTTGAAGGCCGCGATGTTCAGGCCGGAAGCAACATCTACGGAATGCGGAGTGTAACGCTCAGCCAGTTGGACCACATACACCTGCAAGCCCGGTACATTGCCGAAGGCAAAAGCACCCCAAACCAGCAGGGTGATAACGGCTGTAACCGGATTGTAAGCGCTGAAGGTCAGTACGAACAGGATGGCCGCCAGGCCGCCAAAAACGATGTACAGCGCTGTGGTTGGCCCGAAACGATCGGCCAGCTTACCGCCCCAGATATTGCCAGCGGCCACAGACACGCCGTAGACGAGCAGCAGGAGGCTGACCATGCCGGAGGCAAAACCGGTAACGTCTTCGAGGATCGGGGTCAGGTAGGTGAATGCCGTGAATGTACCGCCGTACCCAATGGCGGTCATCGCGTACACCAGCAGCAGTCTCGGGCCAATGCTGAAACGTTGGAAAACAGGCAGCGAAGCCGCAGCGGATCTGAACGGACTCCCGGCTGACTTGGTGGCCGCCGTGAAAGCCCTGCATGAGCGAGCTCAATACGCGGCCGATGAACGTATTACGCAGGAGCGCGAAGCGCACCAGACGCTGGAACAGCAATGGCGCACCGAGCTGGAAGAGGTGCGGCAGCGGTGCGAGTCACTGGAAGAGCAACGCTGCGGGCTGGAGAAGGCCAATGAAGCGCTTCGCAACGAAAGCGATGCCCAGGCCCACGCTCTGCAACAGGAACAGCACCGGGCGGCCTCACTCACGTCCAAACTGGAGGCAAGTCAGGAGAAACTCAGTGAGACCACTGCAACCGTCCAAGAGATGAAGCAGGAAAACCGCGATATCCGCAGCCATTTCGAGCACTACCAGCAGGAGATTGCCGAGGATCGCCGTCATGAACGGGACCAGTTCCACAGGACCCAGTCAGGGCTGGAGGGTCAGGTGGATCAGCTGACGCAGCAGCTCCGCTCCAGCGAACAGGACCGCGACACGCTGAGACAACATCGCGACCAAATAAACCAGCGCTATGAGGCCAGTCAGGATCACGCTGAAAACTTGAAAGAAAAGTTGCACGCGAGCCAGGCCGTCATAACACAATGGGCAACGCGAACAGAAACGCTGGAAGCGACAGTCGACCGCCTCCAGCTGGAGCGAGATAGCGACGCCGAACACCGGGAGAAGCTTGGTGCGGCCCTAACGGATTCTGAAAAACATCTCGCGGCCTGCCAGCAGCGGATCTCCGACCTCAGAGAGCGCGTGGCAGCGGCTGACGACCGAAACCAGTTCCTCAACGATCAGAATCGCGAATTACTGCAGGAAAAAGCTGTCCTCCAGGGTCAGTTGAAACAACTACAAACAAGCCTGGCTAAATAGCCCGCTATTGTCTCGGCCTGATCATCCCTGAGAGTTGCGAGTAATGCCAATCGCGCAAGGAGAAGTTTAGATGTCTACCGTGACCTTTGGCAGGCTGCGAGCTGCGGCAAAACGCATTCAGCATGATGCGCTGACGGTTTATTTTGTGGCGCGAGACTCGAATACCCCCATAGTCGTTCGGCTGCTTGCGCTCGCAATCGCAGCGTACGCCATGAGTCCAATTGATCTCATTCCGGACTTCATACCGATCCTGGGCTATCTTGACGACATTATCTTGGTCCCGCTGGGCATCGTCCTTGTCATCAAGCTGACGCCATCGAATGTGATAGAAGCGAGTCGCTCGAAAGCAGCTAAAGTGGCAACCAAGCCGATCAGCCACGTTGCGGCCGCAGTCGTTATTGGCACATGGCTTTTATGTGCCGCGGCTTTTGGCTACTGGGTGTGGGAATACGGCAGGTAACGCATCGTCTGCACGCGATGAAATAGTTAATTTAGGGCTTGTAAAACAGATGGTTAATGCGCTTTTTGGAGGATTTCGTCAGAATCGTTGCCGACCCTCAGAATGAGCAAACGAGTGGAAATATCCACTGATATCTTTCGTTCTTCCATCTTGCGTTTGTTGCGTGACCTGGTTTCGATCCGGCGCTGCCATGAGAACCGGAACATAGCGTTCGATAGATTCCTGAGGGCATAAAAAAAGCCGCAATTAAGCGACTTGGTGAGAATGAAACAGGCACAAAAAAGCCCGATCACTCTGCGAGTATCGAGCTTGGGTGTACCTCTTCCATCTTGGGAAATTATCCCCGGATTATTCGCATGGAGTCAATACCGGTGAAGAAGTCCCAACATAACAATCTTACCCTCTTTTTGTGACATAGGGCCAGGAGCGCGGCCTATCATTCAAATAATAAATGGCTTCTTGCGCTGTACGGTAAATTTCCGTACAATTCATGTGTGTCTTTCAAAGGCACGGGAGAAAGAGAGAAATATTGTCTAACACAATAACGGGGAGATGCTGAGGAAAACTCTTTTAAAGAGAAATTCCCAGCAGATGAAAAAATGCAGCATAAAGTCGCAAGGCTGGACCTACGATTGGATCCAGACATCAAGAACCTTGCGGCGCGGGCTTCTGCTTTAGTGGGCTCGAAAACTTTGAGCGATTTTGTAGTGCAAGCAATTCGCGAAAAGGCCAGTCGAGCAATCGAGGAAGCAGAAGTTGTGCGGTTGAACAGCGAGGCCTTTGCTGCCTTTAAGGCGACATGCGAGTCACCAGAGACAGCAAATGAAGCGTTGTCAGCAGCCATGCGCCGCCGACATAAACGGAAACAGGAAAGTGCTTTTTATAGAAGAACTGAACAAGAAACTTCACGACCGTAAAACGTTTGATTGCGGGCTTGCTGACGTCAATGAGTTCCTGAAAAAGCGGGCGAGTCAGCAAGCCCAGCAATCCATCAATCGAACCTGGGTGGCTCTCGATGATGAAATGGTGGACCGCCATCCAGCGCCAATAGTTGGGTTTTACACTCTAACCAGTTGTACGGTGGCTCATACAGACATCCAGGGAAACTATCCCCACTACCCATTACCCGCTTTTAAGTTAGCCTGGTTCGGTGTTCATAATGAATATCAGGGCACTCCAATGCGCGTTGGTGAAGAACTGCTAGTAGAGGCACTGCTTCAGTCCTGGGAGCTTTTTACCCACACTCAACTAGGTGTTGCCGTAGTCGTTGACCCGTTAACCCAGAAAAGTGAAGACTTTTTCCGGAAATACGATTTTCAGGAAATTGGGCGCTCGTTCCATGGTCAAGAAACCCTCTATTTGCCGATGAGAAAAATCCGGCAGATGATTGAAGCGGATCTGCTCCTGGGGGCCGAGGAAAAATTTGGTTCCAGAACGAAAGCTGAGCGTTGGTTTGATACACCTGATTCGCTGTTCGGTGGCCTGTCGCCCCGAAAGATGATTGATCTCGTCGGTGGCGTCGGGACTCTGGAAGATGCGATCTATGAGAGCTGAAGGCGGCGCCTCAGCTCTGATTCTTATTTACAGATCAGTTTCAGCTTCAAGAGCTGTTTTTACGCTCTCGGGGGAAATAACATGCTCAGCGTCTGGATCAAGTTTCGAAACCAGATTGTGTACCAGTTTTTCCCCCCACTTGGCCACGTGATCTCCTGTGTCACAGACGACATGGCCCGCGTACCAGCCGGCAATGGCAGTTGCCAGAGCCATTGAGCCAGAACCTTTCGTGCCCCAGTAAAGGCCGCCATCGTATTGAAACTGGTCGTAGCGAGTCGGAAGTTGTTCGATTGGACCTCGGTGCTCCATTAAGGCTACACGGGCACCATTGAAAAATTTAAGGTGAACTGCCTGGCTCATAATCAGATTTCCGTTTAGTGGCACAATGAATTTAGAGTATGCTTAATTTATCATTTAAAAACAATGATTTAACTTATGCGCAGTGTTGTTGTTCATCGAACTAGCCAGCCTCAATAACTCTTTCTGAAACAATGGCCTTATTGGCCAGCGGCTTGGCCTGGTTCACCAGATACTTCATACAGCATGAAAATCGTGCTTCTCATGAACCTCCTCGGCCAGAGGAGCTTTGGTTGCTGCTAAACAAAAGCGGACATTTGCAGCTCTCAGCTTCGAATCGGCTTTCGATTCAATTTTGAAGGCTGGTACCGCTTAATCGGATGCACTAACGATAAAGTGGAATAACTATTCCGACCCGGCGATCACCGATGATATGGAAAATTATGAATAACGCGGTATTTCAGTAGCCTAATTAATTGCTGTATGCATGACATTCATGAGCTGATTCATAACCTCTGGTTTTGCTCCATTTCATGAACCTTCGCTTCTTCTCGCAGCCGGCCATTGTCTGACCGGCTCCAAAAAAAATTGCAATTTATGCCTGCGTGATCAAAGCATTTTCTTCAGTTGTCCGTAGTCTCCACCGGTACGAAGGACGAGAGTAATGTCATTGTCATTCCGGTTTCTGAAGAACCAGCCATGGTTGCCGGTAAAAGCGGCTTCCAGTTGGCCTTCGTCTTCCGGTACGCCCCGGCCTTTCTCGTATGAAATTGACTGGCCGCCTCCATCGCCATGGGTATCAAAGTTGATTGGGCCACCCTCGGATACCCAAGAGAAGCGAGCCACAGCACCTTCTTCCATGGTGAGCTTAAACTCAGTACCTTCGCCAGGCGTAAGAACCACTCGCACTTCGTCCTGCCATTGTGTTTCTGCAGGTGCTGGTTCTGATGCTTGTTGTTCTTGCACGGCCGCAGGTTCTGGTTCTGGCTCTGGGGCAGCTTCCTGAGCGGGTTCTTCGGCTTCAGGCTGTACTGCTTCGGTTTCCTGCTGATCGCTAGAGGATTGCACGGCAACCATCTGTGCCTCCTCGTCAGCGGCAGCTTCATCAGCCAGTTGTTCCTTGATTTCGCCCATTTCGGTCAACCCCAGCAATCTGCCGGCACCGGTCGGGTCCAGGGCGTACTCGGCGGGCATGACCACGGTCACCAGCAGAATCAGCGCCACAATAGCTGCGATGATGGTTGATCGAATAAGTTTGGCAGTGCTGGGCAGTTCTTCACGGTTGGGTATATCGGTGTTGTACATAGCAAATCTCCAGAATCAGGCGACAAAGTAACCCGTGAGCTGATAGCCAAAGAGCAGGAAACCTGCACTCATCATGGCAACGTTGGCTGTATAGGCGTGGCGGAAAAAGCCGTCGGTTTTACGCCAGAAGCTGATGGCAATCAGGATCATGGCTAGGGCGATCAACTGTCCGATTTCCACGCCCACGTTGAAGGCGAGGAGGTTCGGAATCAGGCCGTCCGGCGAGATGTCGTATTCGATGATCTTGGTGGACAGGCCGAAACCATGGAAGAACCCGAAAATCAACGTGGCGGCCTTGGTGTTGGGCTGGAAGCCAAACCACCGCTGGTAGGCACCGATGTTGTCCAGTGCCTTATAGACGATGGACAGGCCGATAATCGCATCAATGATGTAGCTGTTGATGCCCACATTGAAGTACACCCCCAGCAGCATTGTGGTGGAATGCCCCAGGGCAAACAGGCTCACGTAGATCGCGATGTGCTTCATTTGGTAAAGAAAGAAAATGACACCCAGCAGGAACAGCAGGTGGTCATAGCCGGTGACCATGTGTTTGGCCCCCAGATAGATGAACGCAATAAGGTTTATCCCGGTAATTTCCTGGATGTAGCCCCTGTCGCCCTGAGCGACTGCGTGGGCAAGCACATCGGTACTCATACCCAGAAAGCCCAGGGTCAGAAATGTCCAGAACAGACGACTGCCTGTGCCCGTTGAGGGCACACCACGGCAACCGCCAAGCAAGCTTGACAACATAAAGACTCCAATTGAATTTGTTTTCTCGGGCCACGTAAGCGGCAAGAATCAAGCGGGAATAGAGGCTTTTGGAGGGCGTTCAAGCCGATAGCGCAAACTGCGGGGAGAACCTCCGGCAAAGGGCACGGGCTGCCGGAGAACGGTCAGGCTTTGGGAAACAAACGGAACCCTGAGCTGGTCCACGGTCTCGTGAGTATGATTGCCAGCATCATGATGCACTGAGGATGTCTCTGGCTCTTCGTCAAAATCGTGGGTGTGTCCATGCGCACCATAACTGCCTGGGTGGCCGTCAGGCTGCGATTCCCAATCGCCTGCCAAGTTGGCCACACCGTGAGAGAATGACTCGCCAATCACCGACAGCGACAGGCCCGCCAATGCGAACAGCATGACGAGCGTCGGAAGCAGTTTTCTTTGATGGAGGGCCGAAATCATCAGTCTCAATGGTCGAGTCGGTGGTTGGATTTCAACGAAGCAAGAGGATACCATCCCCCCACGGGGGATAGGAATTAAACATGATAAATGATCACACGCATCAATCGCATCCGAATATCATCAAACGCCTTAAGCGGGCCAACGGCCATCTTGAAAGCGTGATTGGCATGATGGATCAGGGGAAGCCCTGCCTGGAGCTGGCACAGCAGCTTCACGCTGTGGAAAAGGCCATCCAGCAGGCCAAGCGCGTCTTGGTACAGGACCACATTGAACACTGCCTGGACGATGCCATCGGACCGCTGGAGCCGGAGCAGCAGCGGCGCGTCGACGAGTTCAAAGCAATCGCCCGTTATCTTTGATCTCGTTACTCTCTAATTTGCGTTCTCTCCGTTAATCACAGCGAAGAGGTTCCACCGTCACGTGGACCAGGGACTGGCAGTGTGCCTGAATGCGCTCCTTATAAACTGCGGGCGACTCGGGCTGATGCGAGACGACTGAGACAATAGCGGCATGAATGTTTGGGCCTATTGCCCACACATGCAGATCACTGACTTTGGCATCGTCGTCTTCGACGGCCTCTTTAACAGCGTCCTCCATGTCCTGATGTTGCTCGTCGAGAAGGATTTTTGAGGTGTCTCTTAAAAGTTGCCAGGACCAACGGGTTACCAGAATCGCACCGATAATCCCCATCATCGGGTCCATCCAGTTCCACCCGGCATATTTACCCGCCAGAAGGGCAGCAATGGCAAGGACTGACGTCAACGCATCTGCAAGCACATGCAGGTAAGCGGCCCGTCGGTTGTGGTCATGGTGATGATGGTGGTGACCGTGATTATGCCCGTGACTGTGACCATGGTCATGACCTGCATCCCCCAGTATCCACGCTGACACCCCGTTGACCACCAGGCCTATGATGGCCACAAATATGGCCCCATCGAAAGAAATGGGGACGGGCTGGATAAAACGCCCAACACTCTCGATGACCATGTAGAGCGCAAAGACAGCCAGCAGAATGGCTCCGGTAAAGCCGCCCAGCGCATTGACCTTCCCCGTCCCGAAAGAGAATCGGGCGTTGCCTGCGTTTTTCCTGGCGTATGCATAGGCGAAGGCGGCAATACCCAGGGCCACCGCGTGCGACCCCATGTGCAGCCCATCGGCCAGCAAGGCCATCGAGCCATAAACGATCCCGGCCAGGATTTCCCAGACCATCATCGCCAGCGTTAGGCCCACCACGATGAGCGTTCGGATTTCTCCGGGGCGCTTCCGATCCTGGCCAAAGACATGCTTATGTTGCCAATGATCGAGTCGTTCGTGGTGCATCACAGTGTTCCTAGCGTGGCTGATGATTTGGTAAGTCTGGGGTCAAAACCAGCTTTTAACCTATCCCCCGTGGGGGGATATATGAGAATGCTACTGTAGTCAGATGGCCATCACAACCGTTCAGCCATAAAAGTGTTGTGATTGCTACAAACACGTAGTAGATTCTACAGAATGTCATGGCTTCTACTGATTCTGTCACTTCCTACAGAAAATGCGACGGTGCGTATGCGGGCCTGGCGCTCTATTAAGGCATGGGGCGCGGCTTCACTTCGCGACGGCGTCTATTTACTGCCAGCTCACCCCGATCACGTCGAGAAGTTGGAGGCTGTGGCCCATGACGTGCGTGAAGCCGGCGGTGTCGCCCATGTTGTACCCACTGACGGCCCGGATGCTCATGAATTCCCCGCTTTATTCGATCGTGCGGACGACTATGAGGCCTTGCACTCGGACATCGCAGAACTACGGGCAACGCTGCTGCCAGAATCGGCCATGGAGGTTATTAGGGAGACCCGGAAACTGCGTAAGCGCTTCACGCGCGTGTCACAGATTGATTTTTTTCCAGGTGCTGCCCGTGAACGGGTCGATCGGGCGTTGCAGGAACTGGAAACCGACGCAAATCGGGTGCTGTCGCCTGATGAGCCGCTACCTGTTTCAGGCACGGTCGCTCTCCTCAACCGTGCCGACTACCTGGGAAGGGTATGGGCAACTCGTCGCCGACCGTGGGTGGACCGCCTGGCCAGCGCCTGGTTGATTAAGCGATTCATCGATCCGGAAGCGAATTTTCTATGGTTAAGCTCTCCAGCTGATTGCCCTGATCACGCGCTGGGTTTTGATTTCGATGGAGCGGCCTTCACCCATGTAGCTGACAAGGTCACCTTTGAAACGTTGCTGGCGAGCTTTGGCCTGCGCCAGGTGGCACTGCAGCGGATCGCGGAACTGGTGCATTACCTCGATGTTGGCGGCCATCAGCCACCGGCGGCCACTGGAGTTGAATGCGTATTGATGGGCTTTCGCGAGTCTCATCATAACGATGATCAGCTGTTACTGGCTGCCAATCAGGTGTTCGACAGTTTGTACACAACCTATACGAAGGGGAAGTAAGCATGCCGGAGTCGTCCCACTCCACCGATACAGCCCACAGAACCCAACAAGACACCGTGCCATCGGGTGGCGATCGCAACGAGTTTGGTCATGAGATTACGTTTGGGGAAGCGGTGCGCGTCTGGCTAAGGATTGCAATGCTGAGTTTCGGCGGTCCTGCCGGCCAAATCGCCGTCATGCATCGTATTCTGGTGGATGAAAAGCGATGGGTCAGCGAAAGCCGGTTTCTGCACGCCCTGAACTACTGCATGGTACTGCCCGGGCCGGAAGCCCAACAACTGGCTACTTATATCGGCTGGCTGCTGCATGGCGTCAAGGGTGGGCTCGTGGCCGGCGGACTGTTTGTGTTGCCGGGTTTTTTGAGCATCCTGGTGTTGAGCGTGCTTTATGCGGGCTTTCAGGATGCAACCCTGGTGCAGGCGCTTTTCTTTGGGATTAAAGCGGCGGTGTTGGCGATCGTGATTCAGGCCGTCATCCGGATCGGTAAGCGCGCGCTCAAGAATGCCTATATGTACATCTTGGCGGCCCTTGCTTTCATTGCCATCTTTTTGTTCGCTGTCCCGTTCCCGGTAGTGATCCTGACTGCTGCCGTTATTGGCCTGCTGGGGCGGTACATGGACCCGGAACGATTCGTGGTCATCAAGGGACATGACACGCCCGAGGATGGTGAACGGGCGATCGACACCATGATGGATGGCGGTGCCGCACATCATACCAAGGCAACGCGCAAGCGGGCGCTCAAGGTACTCGCGGTCTGGCTACCGCTGTGGTTCACACCGCTAGTTGTATTGGCTGTATCGCTGGGCTTTGACGATGTCTTCACCCAAATAGGGCTTTTCTTCAGCAAGCTGGCCGTCCTCACCTTCGGTGGTGCTTATTCAGTATTGGCTTATATGGCACAGGAGGCCGTACAGAACTATGGCTGGCTTGCGCCAGGGGAAATGCTGGATGGTTTGGGCATGGCAGAGACCACGCCCGGCCCCTTGATTCAGGTAGTACAGTTCGTGGGCTTCATGGGCGCTTTCCGCGACGCAGGCCCCCTCGATCCTTTTACAGCGGGCATTCTTGCATCGATTCTGGCTACCTGGGTGACCTTTGTTCCCTGTTTTCTGTGGATATTCCTGGGCGCACCCTATGTAGAAAGGCTGCGCGGGAACCAGGCGGTGAGTGCTGCGTTATCGGCGGTCACCGCCGCCGTTGTGGGCGTGATGCTGAACCTGGCTATCTGGTTCGCGGTGCATGTCGCTTTCGCCGAAGTAGATACGGTTCGGACCTTTGGCATGCAGTTAATGGTGCCGACATGGGGCAGTATTCAGATCGCCAGTGTGGTGCTTGCACTGGCCGCCTTTATTGCCATGTTACGCTTCAAGGTGGGCATGTTGCCGGTGATCTTAGTCAGTTCGCTACTGGGCATCGCTTATTACCTGTTGTTCGGAGGCACGCCGAGCCTGTGAGCAGCGTGTCAGGCCTCTTTTTAGGAATGTCCACAGTAACGGGGTAGAACCCATTAAGCGCAGGCGCGACGAAGCCCATTTCATTGCGCCTTCGGTTCCATTCCATGGGCGCGCATACTGCAAGCGCTATTCGTCTTACTCGAATGTCCGCTTTGCGACCAAACTGCACTTTGGAGAACACATGCGCGCGTTGCTCGACGGGCCATGAGTCAATTACTGCACTGCGTGTAAGAGAAAAATGGCGAGGCTCGGGATATTCGCAGGAAACCTCAGAGTCACTGGGCTACAGGCAAATCCAACAAAAACTCATGAACCTTTCGGTACACTGCATGTGCTTTAACATAAGATAGATTATGCGCAGCGGATTTTCATCTCGAACAGACGGCCACCACAGCCGGCAGCGGGATCAAAGGCACATCCGTGTGCCCGCTTCGTTATTTTTTCTTCCGAGGCGATTTACCCTTTTCCCGTACGATTTCCCGCGGGAGGATTTTAATAGTCGTCAGCCAATATGCTACTAAACAATCCAGCGGTCTCTGTGGCATCAGTGATGGCTTGTCGTACCTCAGACTTGGTCAGGTCAAGTACTCTAAGTTTATCCTTCACTTCTGCCACTGATTCAACGCGGCGGTATGCACCGGCGTGCCTCTCTGCATACATAGCTAGTCCTTGCAGTTTGGGCAAAGCATCGGCTAAGTGGAGTCCATGTGGGTCAACAATATCCGCGACAACTTGGCCATCTTGCTCGGCAAAGAAGATGAAATCAGGGCGCAGGATTTTGTACTGGCCAGCTTCCTGGTAGGCGATACCCAGCGACGACTGCCCTGGCTGCTGCGGATTGCGGTACCAGGATGTGAAGCCCGGCCTGGCCGATTCAGTCTCGACAACGGTACGCTCCCAGTCATTCATGTCAGCCGGGTACTTTCCTGCTTGATCGCATAGCAAGTGACTATCCCAGACCGGGAAGACTCTCACCTTGCCGTTTTCGTTCGCCTTGGTCGCCTCATAACGGGCCTCTGGCTTCAGCAACCCTGCGTCTTGCGGCTCCGTGCTCATTTCGATGATCTGCCGATAGGATTCCCTTCGATCATCGCTCAGGGCCTTGATCTGCTCCCGATACTTGGACAGCCAGGCCTTCGCCAGTTTGTCCGCCTCGGCATCGAAATAAGCTTGTGCCTCCATAACCAGGCCCAAGCCAGCAACGGTTACGCGAGCTTCAACGATGGCTTCCAGGAATGCTTCCGGGTCGTCATCCCGGTCGGCCTCCTGGCTGGCCAAATGGTCAACATACGAATGGGCAATCGCCGGGCTGAAAATGCGAGCTGCGCGCCGGTAGGCGTCGTCGATTACCGCCACGTCGGCATCTTCCCAGAACTGTTCCAGGCTGCGCCCCTGGCCCAGCATGTCCGCTTTCACTGTCTTGCCGTCCACAACCAACACGGACTGCCGCTTATCCTTGATCTTGGCTGCGTTGTCGGCCTGAAACTTATCCAGGGATGCGTGCATTTCGGCATGGGCCAGCCTGCCTGCACCAGGGAGGATATCGTCGGACGCCAACTCATGGGCCAGCGCAGTCAACCTGACAGCAGGCTTGGCACCACGCTGCGGGCGTGTCTGCGACGGCAACGCCTCGAATGCCTCCCACACGGCAGGCGAAACAGCGGGATTTGGCACCACTTCAATGTAGTCAATCAAGACTCGGCCTGGCGTTGCCGCCTCGCTGCCGGTCGTCAACTCATCAACAACCTGCTCTACAGCCTTGCGATTGAATTTTGGCAGTAAGCAGTCCACCGCATTCAAGCGGTCATTACCAGGTATACGGCGAGCTAGTGGCGAACGCACAAGACGGCCCAATAACTGCGTAATGTGCTCCTTTTCCTTTGCTGCACGGAAAGAAACCATGACCTCGGCTCGCGGACAATCCCAGCCGGTGCTGATGGCGTCCTTAGCAATCAAGACCCGCACCCATGTTGACTCCTCGACTCGCTGAGGCTCGATGTAGGGCACGTCGCGGTTACCGAAGCGCTGTGTAGTGTGATCCCCGAAAACGTGCGCCACGCTGGCAGATGGCAGCTCAGGGTAGCGCTCGAAAACGGTATCCAGCGCCCGCCCGATTTCATCGGGGTCAGGCGTGTTGGGAACCTGCAAAACCATCAACGGCACGACAATATGGGCTTCCTGCTGTTGCTTCGAGTAAGCAGCCCAAGCAGCGGTGGACTCTTTCAACTTGTCGGTCGCTCGACGCACCAGAACGGTATCGAAATCACCAACATTATCCGGTATATCCAGCAGGATGGTGTCTTTGATAAGGCCGGACTCTTGAACCTTGGAGGCATCAACTTCCACATTGGGCAGCTTGATGTGCTTGCCTGCTGACTCAATCGCCTTATTGAATCGCTCCACAGTGGCCGAGATACCCCACACAGCTGGAATGCCGGGGACGCTACCCACGCCATTGATGAGCCGTTGAACGATAGTATTCCTGTCGTTCTGGCTAGCTGCCGTCTGTTTGCCCATACCCCGGTGCGCCTCATCCAGCACGAGATACAGCGTCAAATCCGGGTCTTCAATGGTGTTCTTTATGGTATCCCAGATAGTGTACGCACGCAGGTCAGGGCGCATGTCGGGAAACGTGCCATCCACTTTAGCCGCCATTTCCTCGGGATCATGGCCACGCACCAGTAGGCTATTCTTGCTTAGCTTCTGGGTATTGAGAAAGTAGATTTTCCCGGCTTGGAACTTCGGCCTGTTGAAGGTGTTTTCGATCACCACCAAGTCGGTGTAGTTAATACGATCACTGGCCTCGATAAAACGAAAGCGGGTTTGCTCGTTCAACGAGGGGTCATCGCTGAACCAGATCACCACTGCACCAGGGTCGGCATCAAAGCTGAACTCATCGTCACCGTGAAACAGCGCCTCGAACGTGGCCGCCGCCATTACCGTTTTACCTGCGCCGGTTACTGCGGTGAGCGAGAATGCCGTCCTGTCAGATTCACTGTGCCAAAGGCGACGGGCCTTGCCCAGGTTATTCAAGGAGTCGCGGACGGCGTCGCGCTGATAGTCTTTGAGCGTGAACTTCATCCGTTATTCTCCGTTGGTAAAGCTGAAGTTGGTGAGATAAGACTCGTACAGGCGCACTGGCTCAACGCCATCGGGCAACCGCTTGGCGATTGCCTGGAAGCGGCGGTCATCGTCAGTAACGATATAGGCAATGCGTACCCCATCCACCTGGGCCAGTGCCTCGATAAAGGGTGTAGCTGCATCCACGTTGTTTAGCAGTGCATAGGCATCGGCCACCGCCCATCCATCGGCGGGCAGCTTGTCAATACGACGCCCACGCGCTCCAGCGCGCAACCACAGTAAGGGCGCGATTCGGCTAAACGCCAGGTTGTGGCTGACCGATAATGGGGTTTCATAGGTCAGGGTGAAAAATTCGGCGTTTTCCTCGAAACCTTCTGCTATCGGGAATTCGTCGATAAACTTGTAATCGCCCTTAATCGGCTGACCGTCCGGAGTATTGCCTGTGATGGCAGCGGCAACACGCGGCTTGGTGATGTAGTCGCAGATACCCAGCCTCTCCCAATCGGGATCACCTGGACGTAGTCCCGCCTGGCGCAGAGCGGCTTGCTCATCGGAACGAACTTCGTTATTAGTGACGCATATCGACTGTCGTCGACCACCGTCCTGTCGATTGAGGCGCATCACCGCATGCGCGGTTGATCCTGAACCACTGAAAAAATCGAGGATAACAGCGTCGGGCTTCCCTCGAACAATTATGCGAAGGGCGTCTTCAACAGCATAAAGACTCTTGGGGAACGGAAATGCGCGACCATTGCCCAAAAACTTTCCGACTAAATCGGTGCCGTACGCGCCGGCGTCGTGCTTTGTCCTGTGCCAAACGGTACGGACTTTTCTGGTCGCAGCACCGTCGTAAACTACATCTGCAACCCCAGTCACTGGATCTCGAGCCAGCACGACTAAGGTTCCATTTTCAATTTCCTTACGAAGCTGTTCGGACAGGTACGAAAAGCCCCACGTTTTGCGTTTCTTGTCATACGCTCCAAGCGCTACAAAGCCCTTTTTGACAAGATCGTTAAATGTACTGACTCCGACTCCCCATCTTCCAAGCGTTAGGTTTTTGCGTACAGGCCAGACCGCAACGTTACCGTCCGAATCAGTTAGGTTAAAGTCGGGTTCTTGTCCAAGAGGAAGGTATTGGCCTGCTTTCACAATCTTCTTGGTCTTGGGGTTGATCCAGATAGGGTAAAACATCTGTTCACGATCTTTTCTTTCCGCTTCATCCCCTGATCGAAGTAATCCTTTCCACCGAGGGCGTGCGTGGCCATCATCAGATGCTTTCGAGTCCGTCGTTGTCAAGAGATCATCGTCCCCTGCGAAGATTTTGCTCTCAGGACCGAAACAGAAGAACGCATATTCCTCCACACGTGAAAGATAACCTTGTGTCACACCCTTAGGGTTGATCACGATTGTGACCTGCTGGATAGTGAACCCCTCTAATGTTTGTTCCAGCAACAACCCTAAGCGACGAACCTCGTGCTCGTCTATTGTGACTATTAAAGTACCTGACGGCTTAAGTAGCTCCTTCGCGATTAGCAAGCGCCGCTCCATGAAAGCAAGCCACTTGGAATGGCGATAAATATCGTCCTCGCCAACATAGTTGTTATTGTACTTCCAGTCACTCGCGCCCGAGTTGTAAGGCGGGTCAATATATATGGCGTCAACATTGCCGCGATGGGTATAAGTTAGTGCCTTGAGGGCATGATAGTTTTCACCATTAATGACCGTATGGCACGGCTTATCGCCGCCACGCAGCACCTTGCCGGTACTGACCAGGCCCGGATAGATGGTGTCGCGGAACTCGGCCACCACCACTAGGTCATCCAGCGCCACGGTTTGCGTTTCGCTCTCTTCGGCACCCAGTAACTCCAAAACAGCCGACTTCTTGGCTCTTTGGATACTCTTCACCTGCCACAGCCGCTGATCTCCATTCTTGGTGGAACCACGCTCCGGCAATACGCGTACCTTGTCACCCTTCCGAATCGGTCGCAGCGGCAATTCTACCGCTTCCGGGCTATGACGCTCGAAGTTCAGCCCGAAGGGTAACCGTGACGACAGCATTCTGAACTCTCGATCCAGCTCGGCCCCTAACGCCGCGTCTTTGGCTTTTGCCTTGGCAATCAAATCGGTCAGTCGTGACACTAACGGCTCCTAATTCTTTTGGTTTTGCTATTAATTGGCCAAACTTGCTTATGTTTTCCACGGGTTGATTGCTGTTACACCCGCGGCCTAAAAAGTGCTGCTATCTCTTGTGGCTACTGAAAAGCCATTGATGACCGCAGTGGCAGCAACCAATAGCTTTGCTTTTAGACCTTGGAATAGATGTGAGTGGTTATATTCGAGCAGGGTCGTCCTCTAATTAACGAATGCGCTATGCCAAACCAAACCTACCAAACCATGGATAATTTCCCGCGCTTTACATAGCGTACCCTTCACGCTTAAGTGAAGTGTTCAACGTTGTCCGGCTGACGTGGAAGTGCAGGGCAACTTCTGTTTTGGTCACCATCGGATCGGACAGCATAGCCGCCGCTTTTTTCACATCTGAGCCGGTCATAACAGGCTTTCTTCCACCCATTCGCCCACGAGCTCGGGCAGCCTGTAATCCAGCCATCGTCCGCTCCCTAATCAGATCACGCTCAAACTCAGCCAGTGCCCCAAAAATGTGGAACACCAGGCGACCACCCGAGCTGGTTGTGTCGATTGATTCCGTTAGGGACTTAAAGCCGATTCCGCGATCCTGGAGATCCTGAACAATCTCCACCAGGTCCTTCAATGAACGAGCGAGGCGATCCAGCTTCCACACGACCAAGACATCGCCCGGCCGGAGCATACGGAGGCACTGCGACAATTCGGGTCGCTCACGTAGGGTTCCGGTAAATTTTTCCTGGAATACCTGTTCAGCCCCGGCTTTCTCCAAGGCGTCCACTTGGAATTCGGGATTTTGGTCGTTAGTGCTGACGCGCGCATAACCTATGATCATGAAAGGTACCTTTTCTGCTCATAGATTGTTGTACGTGATTGTTGAACATGAAACAAGCCGAAATCGAGTATTTTTGTGTCGTTTTCAGAAGACGGCTGCACTGAACGTCAGAAGCCGACTGCACTATAGCAGCGGAGGGGTTGGATCCATCAGGCAACGACGGGCTGCTGCCGGCCAATAGCCGACAATGACGACACTGGAAATCCCCGCCTGTGAGCGTCGGCTCAGGGCGGGACAGCGTCATCCAGCTACCTGCGCCACTGACTCAGCCTTGTCCAGCCGGCCGCGCCGCACGAACAGACTGACCAGCCGTTGACGGATCGCCACCTGGAGTTCCGCCAGTTGTTCCGGCGTGATGCGAATTTCACCCGCTCGACGAGCGCAACACCGGCGCCGCCTACGCCAAGAACCGGCGAATCGAACTCAAACTCACGAACCGCTGAGCGCCGCGTCACCGCGCTGCTGCGCCAGCCAGTCGCGCGGGGCGCAGCCCATGCGCACGCGGAAGGCGCGCGCCAGAGCGTTCGGGCTGCCGTAGCCGACGCGGTCGGCCACCACCGCCACCGGCCGCCCCTGCTTGAGCAGGGTGCAACTGACGTTCATCCGCCAGTCGGCCAGATAGTCGCCCGGCGTGACGCCCACCGCGTCCTTGAACGCGGCGGCGAAGCGCGCGCGTGACATGCCCGCCTTCGCCGCCAGCGCCTCGAGCGACCACGCGGTCTGCGGCGCATCGTGCATGGCGGTTATGGCGCGCGCGAGTTTCGGGTCGGCCAGGCCCGCCAGCAGTCCGGTGGCGCCAAGCCGCCCATCCATCAGATAACGCAGCAACTGGATCAGTAGCAACTCGCACAAGCGGTCGATGGCGGCCTGCCGACCGCACTGGTCGCGCTCGGCTTCGGCAAACAGCAACTCTAGCGTCGGCCCGAGGCCGGGCAAGTCCGCCAACGGAATCAGCAGCATCGACGGCAAGGCCATGGCCAACGGATTGCCCGTCGAAGCGCCCAGGTCGACCTCCGCACACAACCGCTCAGCGGTATCGCCGGGGGCGGCGACAAAACGATGCGACGCCCCGCGCGGATAAAACAGCAGGCTCGGCTCGGTAACCAGCAGATCTTCATGCACGGGCGAACGCGCCGTAATCGGGCCGCGCCGCACCAGATGGATATAGCCATGCGGCGCCGCGTAATGATGCTGCCCACAGAAGGCGCCGCTGTGAAAAACGCGCGCCGAAAGCGAGTAGTGCCGGAGCAAGCCGGCCAGTCGATCCGCCATTCCACTCTCCATATAAGACGATAGGTTACGTATTTGATACTTTACGTGCCATATCGTACCAAACAAAGGGCGATCATGCCCACGTGCTCTTGCACCTCACCCACTACGGAGATAGACATGACCCAAATCGCCCCCCTGACCATCGACACCGCTGACGCCGCTACCGCTGCCACACTCAAGGCCGTCAAAGCCAAGCTTGGCATGGTGCCGAACCTGTTCGCCACGCTGGCCCACGCGCCGGCGGCGCTCAATGGCTACCTCGGCTTGTCCGAAACGCTGGGCACCGGCCGCCTGAATGCCTCCCAGCGCGAGATCGTTGCGCTCGCTGCCGGTCAAGCCAATCGCTGCCAGTATTGCCTGAGCGCACACACCCTGATCGGCAAAGGTGCCGGACTGTCGGCAGAGGCCATCGCCGCGGCCCGCACCGGCCAGGCGGCCAACGCACTTGACGATGCAATCGCCGGCTTTGCCCGCGCGCTGGTCGAGCAACGCGGCGTGGTGTCGGCCGACGCCATGGCCAACTACCGCCGCGCGGGGCTCGACGACGGCCTGATACTGGAAGTGATCGCCAACGTCGCGCTGAACACGCTCACCAACTACACCAACCACATCGCCGACACCACGGTGGATTTCCCCGTGGTCGCCGTCTGATCTCCATAGGCATATAAGGAGAACACGATGAAAATCGCACTCACCGGCGCTCTGCTCGCCAGCGCCCTCGTCCTGCCACTGGCCGTCACGGCCGGCGACTTTTCGCCCTATGTGGACAGCCAGGGCGGCATCAGCCGCCCCACAGACTTCCGCACAAACTTCGTCCACCTGGGCTCATATGCGGTGTTGGACGAAAAATCCGCCTCTCGCGGCTTGCACGATGTGTACACCGAAAAGGCCTCGGCCGAGCACTACCGCAAGACCGGCAAGTTCTTGGACGGCGCCACGCTGGTGAAAGAGATCCGCAAGCTCGAAACCAGCGCCATGACCACTGGCAACCCTGTGGTCTGGGGTTCCGATGCGGCCGTGTGGTTCGTGATGGTCAAGGACGCCAAAGGCCGTTTCGCCAGCAACCCCTTGTGGGGCGACGGCTGGGGCTGGGCGCTGTTCAAGGCCGACGCCCCCGCCAAGAATGTCGCCGTCAGCTACGAAGCCGACTGCATGGGCTGCCATGTGCCGGCGGCCAAGACCGACCGCGTATTCATCCAGGGCTATCCGACACTGACCCAGCACTGACTTGCTGCCGGGTTACGCTTCGCGCAGGATGGCACCTCCGTCCTGCGCGAGCCACCCTTTCCGGAAGCGCGCCATGCCGACACTCGACGCCTTTCTGACCGACGTCCGCGCCTGCACGCGCTGCGCACCGCATCTGCCACACGGCGTGCAGCCGGTCTTCCAGTTTCACCCGAGTGCGCCCATCCTCATCGCCGGCCAAGCACCGGGGGCCCGGGTCCATGCCTCAGGCGTGCCCTTCGACGACGCCAGCGGCGCGCGTCTGCGCGCCTGGCTGGGCGTGGACCGCGACACCTTCTACGACCCTACCCGCATCGCCATTCTGCCCATGGGCTTCTGTTATCCGGGCACCGGCAAAAGCGGTGACCTGCCGCTACGCCCGGAGTGCGCCCCCCGCCTGGCGCGAAGCCTTCATGCAGCGTTTCGAGCGCCTGTCGCTGGTCATCGTGCTGGGCAGCTACGCCATGGACTACCACCTCGGTACTGGCAAGACGCCGCTCACCCGGGTGGTCGAAGCCTGGCGCGAGCACTGGCCGCAAGCGTTCCCCCTGCCTCACCCTAGCCCGCGCAACAATCGCTGGCTGGTGCGCAACCCCTGGTTCCAACAAGACGTGCTGCCCGCGCTGCAAGCACGCGTCCAGGCAGTCCTCACCGCCAACCCCAAGGAAACCCCATGACCGACGACACCGCCGCCATTACCGAGCTGCTGCACAAGTACTACGACACCCTGGCCTGGGCGAACGGAGACAGGCACCGGCTTTGGAGCGATGAACGACGGCTTCAGGTGCGGTAGCTGACGCCTGGGACCTCAATCACCGTATGACCGGGTCGAAAGCGGTCCTTTCTCTGACAACATCGCCCTAGCCCGCACTCAACCCCCACAACACATCCAGCACATGTTGCGTAGGCCGCTCGACGTCCCCACCACGGTGGGCAATACCAAGTTGACGCCACAATAAGGGCTGTAATGGCCGCATGACGATCCTGGTATCGGGCAATGGCGTGGAGGCTTCATGCGGCAACAACGTCGCACCATAACCGGCCGCCACTAGGCTTTTGATCGCATCGTTGTAGTTCAGTTGAATACGCGGCGTGGGCTGCCGTCCATCACTGGCGAACCACTCCGAGGTCAAGCGCGAAAGCCGAGTAGTTTTGTCATTCAGAATTAATGGCTGGGCGGCCAGCCAACCGGGGGTCACAACATCCGGGCATTCCCAGCGAGCCGGCAAGAAGGCCATGACCGGGTCCCGCCGCCATGGCTCGATCCGCAATTCCTTCACCGGGGTCTGTGGCAGCGCGACCAGACCGATCTCCAAAGAGCCCTCGGCAAGCTTCTTCAAAGTTTCCTGCGACGTGAGCACCGCGACCTGCACATCGATAGCGGGATGGCGTTGGCCCAACGTCTCCAAAGCTTGCGGCATCAACTGTGCGATGGCCCCTGTGGAGGCACCCAGCCGCACACGCCCGGCCAAGCCCTGCACCTGACGCTCCACGTCCTCAAGCGCCTGCTCCGCATCCGCCAACAGGCGCCGCGCGCGCTCCACCAGCGTTTCTCCAATCGCCGAAGGCTGAATGCGCCCACGTGTGCGCGACAACAGCTTTCCGCCAACCCGCGACTCCAGGTCGGCAATATGCAAACTGACCGTGGGTGGCGCGAGGTGCAGCACACGGGCCGCCTCGGCAAACGAACCCAGGTCGGCAATGGCCACCAACGTGCGCAGACGGTCCAGGCTGATTTCGCGCATGAGTCACTCCTTGTTCAGAAAAGCTGAATTTCATCGTTTAGAAATTCAACTTTTCCTATCTTAGCCCCTCACTGAAGATTGGAACTCCTGATTTCCTATGTCCGAGAGCATTCCATGGCAAGTCCTCTTATATTCATCGACGGCGACCAAGGCACCACCGGGTTGCAAATCCATCAACGTCTACGCGACCGGACCGATCTGCGGCTTATCACGCTCAGCCCCGAACATCGCAAGGATCCGCAACGTCGCGCCGAAATCATCAACGCCTGCGACATCGCGATTCTCTGCTTGCCCGACCAAGCCGCACGCGACGCTGTAGCGAGCATCGAAAACCCCGCCGTTCGGGTGATCGATGCGAGTTCGGCGCACCGCACCCATCCAGACTGGACCTATGGTTTCGCGGAGATGAACTCGCAGCAGGCCCAACGCATCGCCACGGCACGGCGGGTCAGCAATCCCGGTTGCTATCCCACGGGGGCGATAGGGCTGCTGCGCCCATTGCTGGAGGCCGGGTTGCTGCCCAGGGACTATCCGACGAACATTCATGCTGTGTCGGGCTATTCCGGAAAAGGGCGCGTTGGCGTGCAAGAGCATGAGGGAGAGGGCGCATCACAGGCGCCCGCGTTTCAGGTTTATGGTCTGGGGCTGGCACACAAACATATTCCGGAGATTCAGCAGCAAAGCGGTCTGATGGAGCGGCCGATGTTTGTGCCGGCTTATGGGGCTTTTCGGCAGGGGATCGTGCTGACCATACCGTTGCAACTTCGCTTGTTGGCGCCGGGCGTGGATGCGGTGCGGTTGCATGCGTGTCTTATGCAGCACTACGTCGATGCGGACCATGTACAGGTGATGTCGATGCAGGAGGCCAAAGGGTTGACGTGCCTTGATCCTCAGGCGCTTAACGGGACTGATAGTTTGCGATTGGTGGTGTGTGAAAATGATGAGACGGGGCAGGTTTTGTTGGCTGCGGTGTTTGACAATCTTGGGAAGGGAGCCGCTGGAGCGGCGGTGCAGAATCTGGATTTGATGGTTGCAGGAACATGACTCCGACTACCCACTGGCTCTAGAGTCTATGGCTCGAATTTTCGAGCGGTTGTTTCCTCTCTGTTTATGGCCTGGCATCGACGGCATTAAACGAGTCGAAAACAGAATCTACGCGTGTCAGCAGTTTGCAATCCAGTCAGGCTTTGAAGTTAAACGGTCGTCCACGACAGGCAGCAATCGGCCAACAGCGGCCGTTTTAGAGTAGGGAAAATAAATCCCCTTTTCTGCTGTCTACGCTTCGCAGCGCCGGTTACCCGGTCACCACGCAAGACTCGCTTCCGGTCGGTGGCTAACCTTTACCGGGCGGGGGTCATACCCGCTGGGTTTCTTACGCCATTTCGTGACGGCTTGCGCCGTCATTCCCAGGCGACCAAGCTTTGCCTGGCGCACATAAATCAGTCCCCTTTTTCTCTTTGCGCAGCAATGGCGTCGATCCTTCGCGCCTGCAAACCTTTGGTGCAGGCTCCAGCTCGCCCATTGCCCCCAACGACACCGCCGAGGGTCGCGCCCAAAATCGCCGCGTTGAAATCAAACTGGTGCCCCGTAGCGGCGCTGTAGCTCAAGGGTAATGGTGCCTTGGTGCTCTTTTCGTCGGATGCCCAGCTATCTTTTAATGGGTTACGGGCGATTTGCAGTGGGCTCCAAAACCTGGCCTCAGGAGGTGCAAGCTCCCGTGGCACCGGCTTTGGACTGGGCAGACCAATACGCCGGCCCATAAGCCCATAAGGATCCCGGCCTCGGCCGGGTTCTTTATGCCCGCTTCGCGGGCTTGAGCCCAGAAGGGAGCGGCGTGCGCCGGATTCGCATCTGCCAGCCAGTACGCAGCCCGTTTGGAACTCAGTTGATCCGTCTTTTTCAACGGTTTAACAGCCAAATCAATACGTTCACAAGTACACTCGCCACCCTAGGGATGGTGAAGCATCCACGAGCGGTACTAGAATTTTCAGCTTTTCGGTGCCGCCGCACGAATTCAAGGGGCAAGCATGGATTACGAACAACTGCCGAGGGCCGCCTTGGTCCGTATGCTGCAGGAGCATGATGCGGCGCTTGCCGATGCTGGCAAGAATGGCATCGTTATGAGTTACACCGGGCGGGCTGCTCCCTGGCAGATCATCCGCCAGGTCAAGCCGAAGCTGCATCGTATTATCAAGAAAGTATCCTTTGGAGAGGAAACCGCCCAGTCAGAGAATGAGATCTGGGACGGTGAAAACCTTTCTGCGATGGTCACGCTCTATAAATATCGTGGTCAAGTTGATCTTGTAGTAACAGACCCGCCGTACAACACCGGCGAGGACTTCCGCTATAACGACAAGTGGGACAAGGATCCAAACGATCCAGATCTCGGCGATGTAGTTCCTAAAGATGATGGGTCCAAGCACAGCAAATGGTTGCGCTTCATGACACCCAGAATCTGGATGATGCGTGAGATGCTAACCCCAGGCGGGGTTATGGCTATCTGTATTGATCATAGGGAACTATTTAGACTTGGCATGCTCATGGACGAAATCTTCGGCGAAGAGAATCGCATTGGCATAATCAATTGGCAGAAAAGCTATTCACCTCGCAGTGATAATAAGGGGGCGGCGGCGAAAACTGAGTGCAACACCTGACCTTTCCGGTACGGTGCTGTCCCTATGTCTTATTCCGAACTCAGCGTTGAAGAGCGCGCCACCATTCAAATCGGTCATGCCCAAGGTTTCAGCCTGCGCGGGATTGCCTGCTTGATCAACCGATCCCCTTCGACCATCAGCCGGGAGCTGCGCCGCAATCGAGATGCCTGTGGCGGCTACTCGGCCCGCGTGGCCCAGCAGCAGATGCAGGCCCGCCGTCAGGTGTGTCGACCGAAGCAAAAGCTGTTGCCGGGTAGCGAGCGCTTCGAATTGGTGGCGCATATGCTGCGTGAGCGTTTGTCTCCCGAGCAGATTGCCGGCAAGCTGCGCAGCATGAATATTCCCAGCCTCAGAGATGCCTACGTCTGTCGCGAGACGATCTATAACGCGATCTATGCCTTGCCAGTCGGCGAGCTGCGTAAAGAGCTGATCATCTGCCTGCGCCAAAGCAAGACGATGCGCAGGCCGCGCTCTGGCGGCGTGGATCGGCGCGGTCAGATCCCTGAGAGGGTCAGTATTCATGTACGTCCGCCGGAGATCGAAGACCGACTGATGCCAGGGCATTGGGAAGGCGACCTGATCAAGGGCAAGGCCAACGCCTCGTCTGTAGGTACGCTGGTGGAGCGCACCAGTGGCTACCTGATGCTGGTGAAGATGAACGACGCGACGGCGACCTCGGCGATGGAAGGCTTCAGTGCAGCGCTCAATGGCATGCCGCTGGCGATGCGCAAGAGCATGACCTACGACCAGGGCCGAGAAATGGCGCGGCATGCTGAAATCACCCAGCAGACCGGGGTGGCGATTTACTTCTGCGACCCGCACAGCCCTTGGCAGCGCGGCAGTAACGAAAACATCAATGGCCTGATCCGCCAGTACCTGCCCAAAGGCACGGACTTGTCGGTGCATAGCCAGGAGGAACTGGATGCCATCGCACTGCAACTGAACATGCGCCCCCGTAAGCGCTTCGACTTCAAGTGTCCGATCGAGGTTATGGACGAGGTGATGCAGGAAGCTATGGCTATGCGGCATGATGCTCCAGCTTCAATTCAATAACCGTGTTGCACTCAGCTCCTGTAACCGCCCACTTTAATGTCAGGAAGCTTAAGCTCTGTTAGTGTTTTGGCTATTCTCTCTCCTCTTGGAAGACTGGTTGAAAGAGCCAGGAATATTTCCAATAACCCATTAAGTCAATCCCTCTACACTGGGCGCACCGATGAGTTTTTGGAAATATTCC
>NZ_RJUQ01000004.1:0-25155 GCF_003751355.1 Marinobacter sp. 3-2
CCTCATAAACACAACGGCGGATTGCCGCCGAATGTGGCAGAACAGGCCTACTGGAAAGCTCAAAAGACGGTGGCCTAAAACACTTGACCACTACACATGTCCAATTTAGGGCAGCCGTAACCGGACAAAATCCAGGTAGTTGTTCAGGCACATCTGCGCGAGTAAAGTGTGAAATCGAGGGCATAGGGCAGCGGTCACTTTGGTAGTTTTGCGACGATCTCAACCGGACAACCCTGTGCCCAGATTCGGCCTCAATCGTGTAACTATCGGTATTAAATGAACTTTATCGAGGGCGAAGCTTGAAACATAACCGCTTGAACCGCCTCAAATTACAACGATTAACCCCTAGCTAAAGCACCTTGGTACAGTGCACTCCGGAGGCAAAGGTCATAGGTTCGAATCCTATCGGGCGCGCCATTATTTTCAAAGGCTTACGTGAAAACGTAGGCCTTTTTTATTTGTCTGTGTCCAAATTGTGTCCATGGTGTGTCCGCACAAATTCGAAAGGAAATTGAGGCGACCGCATTCTGACCTTTGCACTGAAAGTAACCTAAGCACCTCTTGAAAAGAAGGTTCATTAAGGTCGCTATGGTCGCAAAGCGAACACTCAGGTTGAGAGGTAACGTATCGGTTTCGCGGCGCTGACGCCGCGACGCTACGTCGACTCCAACCTTTGGTTATACAATGACTTCGCTGCCTTCATAGACGCGTCCATACCTGCCGATGAGTCCTTTGGGTCCAAGCATTGTGCGTTTGACATATGGAGAGGCACTCCACGTGGGGTTCTCTCGGCATGACTGCTGATGCTGCTCCCTCGTGAGCAACCCGATCCGCGTTGGCCGGTAGTGTTCGCCAAGCTCAATAAGAACAAGCTGGGTCCAGGGCTCGGTCAGGCGAACATTGCGGCCTGTGTGATTTTCCTCTGTCATTACTTTTACTTGTGTCTGGATCGCCCCCTCGATCAAATCGAAGCCAGGGTTAGAACTACCCTCGACCCTTACGGGTTTTTGTCCAAGACGCTCAAGGAAGCGAAGAGCAATGAACTCGCCTATGCGGCCGATTATGTTATCGTTCCCTCCTATTCGGGAAGGGTGTACTTCGCCCAGCAGTAATAGCTCATGCCGAGCTTGGAGATACTTGTCAATTGCTGCTTGGATTTGAGTGTCCGACATAGTAGTACTTCACCGTTTAGCGGAAAAACGAGGCGGCGTGGCTCACGCGTCCGACTTACGTGACTGGTTAGCTGGCCTTACTCGGGATTTCCTTCGTTGTGCGGTATGGAAATAACCTCCACCATAGGATCTGCCGAGCCACAAAAACGACAAGCACGTGCAGATGCTAAGTCCTATGATTAGCACATAAAACCAGTTAACAGACTTATCGCTAGCAAATTCAGGTAGTGAGTAGCCAAGAAGCACAATCCAAAGCAAACAGACATACAAGCTAATGAGCTGATTGATTTTTGATACGGAAATCCTACCCGGACCGGAAACAACATCGACAAATTTTTCCCAGATAGATGCGGGTTTATTTCTCGCGAGTATGATTTTGTATAGGGGGCCGTTCACCTTGTCTTCAAGCTGATCTACATGCTTCTCCCAGTTTTCTTGCCAGAACTTGCTACCGCGATTTGCGCAAAACCAAGCGAAAGAAAACACCAAGCCCAAGCTCGCCAAGATGATTGCCAAGTCTTGTTTATTGGCAAAATCCGACGCCTGTATGGCGATAAAGCCAGCCAAACTTGCGCCAATAAAAGTCCAGAAATAGGTAGCCCTTTTCCAGTAGAGTTCTATCTCAAATTTTCGAATATCGAGAGCTTGTTTCAGCGCCTGCGATTCTTTGCCGTCGAAAGCCTTTTCGTATTCTTCTGGTGTCAATTCATCCGTCGAACTATCCATAAACCTCCATGACAGAGTCAGCTAATGCTGGGCTTTACGGCGTGCCGAAGCGTCAGAGGGCGCGCGTCCGACAACAGCTGTCTGTTAAACGTTTTGATCCACCACCTTGCTCACAAACACATTCCAGTTCTCTTCTGGATCTTCACCGGTAATGCCAGCGTACCCGAGCCCTCTCTTTCGGAACCAATGGAGATCGTTGTCCATAGCTTCCTGAAAGCCTTTAATCATTGCTCCCCACTCACCGTCATTTGTGACGTCTTTGTCTTTTATTGCCGCAAACCCCGCACTTAAAATCACTAACTGCATTAACGAAGAGCTGGGCATTTTTGATGCGTCCAGGAATTTTCTAATATCGCCTTCGACTGCCCCCAAATAAAATGCTGTCAACTGCCGGTTTCGCAATCCGTAATCTGGAATATCTTTTTCTTGTCTAAGGTTCTTTACTCGGAATTTTGTAAGCGCTACGCCCATGTATAGTTGCTCAAGGTACGGGTGCTCTTTAATCAACTCAGATTCGTGCTTTTTATTCCAATCTTTGAATATGCCAAACATGGGAACCTCCCTTTACGATTTTCCGTTCAACAGCAACTAGGCAGAGCGCTTGATCATTGCAGAAATTTGACTGCGTCTTTATTACTGACTTTGAACCATCAATCGCTCTGCACATAAAGCGATAAAACAATAGCTTAGCCGAGCATTGCCATCTCTGCCATGTAGTCACTCAGTAACTACAATTTGCTCCGCCAATTATACTGGATGAAATTTTTGCGATTAGCTTTGAGGCTCTGGAGGAAAGCCCTGACCCGAACGTTCGCTTTTGTTTAAAAAGCGTCTTAATCGCTCAACAGTGAAATAGTCAAAGGTTAAATTTTGCCTTCTTCAAGAGTGAAAAAGGACAACTCAACCGTCGTTGTTTGTTGACCCAATGAAACGCTGATCGTTGAGTCCGAGACAATCATGGAGATTGCAGGACTGCCATCACGAGCCATAACGTTCTCTAGGTAATCCAGCTGTTTTCGATCGTGAGTGCTTGGATCGGATTTGCAGCCCCTCGGATGAGAATGCCATTCGCCTAGATACGAAACGATCCCGCCAGTTCTACGACGACACTCATCGATATCTCCTTCTACACCGGCAGTTCCGCGCAAGAACTCTTGGGGTGTTGCAGTGCTGTCCTCTGGTGCGGGCCTGGCTAGCACGACCGATATCGTTTTGATCTTCTGGTCAACAAAACCAAGCAAAATGCCACCGGTTTCATTGGGCAATTCGTCATTTCTGAGTCTGGACATGCCATCTTCGATCGAGACGTCCCACCACACAGTCCAATCCCCGACTTCCGCGTAAATGGGCTTGCAGGCCTGAATGTCATGAGCGCTAACGGCCCCGGAGAGCCCATCGCAATCCCAGATCTTGATCTGGGCCTCTTCTTTGTCTGAAAGCAACCTCAGCTGGCGAGCCAGTATCGATCCGTGGAGCCATACCAGTTCATTGGACATCGCCATGGTGATGTCCCGGCATCCGGCCCCAACCCATAAAGAGCCCGAGTTCCCTTCCAGATGATCGGTGCCCCAGCAATCATTGGTCAGAATGGCTCGATAATACTGAGCCTCGAGTGACAGACTACGTGTGTATCCGGACTGATCCTCCATGAGTAAAACCGAGGACCTGCCTGATGGAGTTATGAAGAGTGTTGCCAAACGAGCCGACCTATCCATGCCGGACAGGTCCCGAGGGACCTCTAGCGTCGTGGATGCATCGACAATGATGTCCTTGTGCTCCAATAGGGCTTCTAGCCATTGGAGGTCCTCCGTGAGCCTCCTTACGTATGCTTTTGGCACGCTGCTGTCACTCACCTTGAGGGAGAACATAGATGCGGCCTGGGCGCTCATCATTTCGGATTTGGCCATGCCCACACATGGACCTAGGGAAACATGACGGGACAGGTTATGGGGCTCAACCGCATCATGATCGACATATTCCCATTCACCCCAGCCTTCCCTTGCCCAGATTGAGGCAACGGCACTTCCCAAAGATCCGAGCCCAGAAATGACCCCGTTGAAATCGCATGGTGAATCAGCTATTCCCGAGTATTCCCTCACCTCCTGCTTTGATGGCATTAGCCTGATACCAACAGGGGTCAGAGGGTAACTTTCCAATCGATCCACGTTCAGGGGCTCGACTTTTTCCATTATCCCAGTATTACGAAACCACTTGTTTTCGCCGGGACTACGGATCAGGGCACCAAGGTCTTCACCGAGCCGGCCAAAATGTTGATCCATAGCGAAGCCGTAAACGTCCGTTCTCTCGGTCTTGCTGTCACGTTTGAGGGAGATGCCCAGCACTAGAAGTATCTTATTGGTCTTGCCGGCCGGCCAGTCAAAGCTTTGACCCTCAGGAACAAGATCCTGAATCGCCTCACGGAGCAATCCGGAAATCCTGGCACCTCGAGAATCGAGTCTTTGAAGCAGATCCCCAAGATGTTTGGGGTGTTCCTCTACGCAACCGTGAGTAATGGGAGGCAAGATGATCGTAATTGGTATCCATTTTCCATCCTGGAAACCCGGATGCGACCTATCATCTACAACCCGGGCTTGATACAAGAATCTTCCTCGACAGGCGAATGGTCGCTGATCGAAAACGATACGATAGCCGGTTTCGGTGAGTCTCTCGAAATAATCCTCCGGCAATACAAAGCGATCCGCGGGTTCGAAAAAAAGCTGCTCAAGAGGTTGATCCTCTTGATGCAGGTTTTCGCAGGCGGTTTCCCGAAGCCACCAGAGAACTCGACCCAGAAATGAGTGAGGGTTCCAGACTCGCTCCACAGATGACCAAGGCTCAACGTAGAGGCACAGGGAACGTGGTGAATTGGGCCCTACATGGTTTTGATGCATGGTCACTGGGAAGTCGGAGCGAAGCGCCCTAACCTCCCATGGGAAACCAAAAACGGGGTTATAAGCCAGCGCCAGGCGCTCAAAGCGGCGTATTCCGACCCGATTCTTGGCATCAAAAGTCCCATCGCCAACATCGACAATAAGCGCATGTGAATCCGACGAAATCCGCCGGAATTCAACAACGTCAAAAGCAGAGTGCTCACTGCACGCGTCGGCCACGTCACGCAATGGTGCAGGCAAATTCGACGTTACCGACTTTCCCAGCGACTCTCCGTAGTCAATGTATTCAGTCGTCACTGCCTGCCCTCGGTGGAGCGGCGGATGCGACTGACGCTGTTGCGGCAGCGGCAACGGCCAGCCTGAAGCCAGACCTGGCGCCTTGAAATACGATGGGCTCCGGCTTCTTGCGAGTCGGCTCTTCCCCGGTGCACTTAAAGATACCTGTTGACCCCAAGATACTCCTGTACTCACGCTTGGCCCGAATACAGGGGGGGTCGTTATCGTCATCAACAACCGGCTTGCTGCTGGAAACAATAAACGCATCATCATTTGCCTGCGCTAACGCTGAACGCGCATCCTCGGAGATCTCAGCATCGTTGCCATTATCAGACCAGCTGTCGTGTGAAAGTGAACGCCATGAGCAGTGATGAGGGGCAAGGAGGAGGTCGTATTTCAGGTCGTCAGCCGTGTACTCGCGCCAGAGCCGCTCCCAGATGCATACCCCCGAGTCACCGCCAGACAGGAATCGGCTGAAACAATCGCCGGAGCTGGACTCACGAATGCTGAAATTGATCACAACACTGGAGTCGTTTTTAGACAGCTCTTCCTCCACCTCCTCGTCTTGCTCTCGGAAAGGGGCAAGCAGGCGCGATTCCAGGAGGTTTTGGCCAACTCCGTTAATTCCTTTAATGACATCCCCATGCCTTACGAGGATTTGCTCCAGGCCATCTGTCTTACCGTCTTTGTCTTGCCCCAGGATAAGAATCCGATCGCCATCGGGAACATTGAATCCGCTATCGCGGTTTGCCTGGACTCGACGGCGCGCTTCTTTGGCGAACGCCTTAGCATCGTCGCACAGGGGCAGCTTCTTCGACGCACGCCTGAAAACCATCGGGGACGACCAAAGCTCCCGAATGATAATCCTCTTCTGGGGCTGGTCTCTGTCATCGTCGGGATAGTCCTGAACTGGGCCAAGCCAAAAGTGCGCCCTGAGGCCAAGGCAATGGTCCTCATCCGGGTGAGAAAGAAGCATCGCATCAACAAACGGGCGCCCCCGGGCATCCTTCTTAATGCGCTTTCGAAGTTCAGAGGCAACGTCAGGCGTCGTGTCGCTCGGATCATCGGCAGAACGCCTGATCCGACAGTCAATCAGAAGGCAGGTCTGGCGATCATCCGCAAGCTGCAACAGGGTCATGTCACCATTATCAACGGGGAAAAATGTAACCTTCGAGTTCATGAAATGCAGTTCCTTTCGTCTATTGAGCGACGGCAACGGCGTTTACAACGAGCCTGTTACCTGCATTGCGAGCGGCAAGAAGAGCCAGGAGGGATGAAATGACGAGCACGACATAGACAGCAGGGACAATGTCACCAAGAAGTTGATGGTCTCCCAGGGAGTCCCACAAAATTGTAAAAATCAGGAGAGCGACCAAACCCGAAAAGGTGTCGCGGTAGAGGAGAAAGCTTCTGTGCGATTGACGGACCTCATGGGTATCTCGAACAGGCTTGTATATGTCTCGGTACCAGAGGGAGTTCCGATCACCCGCGGCGACCGCCTCATCAAAGATATGCGGCCATTGTGATGCAACGTCTTGATACACCACTCTCGAATCCCGCTTGCAGAGACGATGAACCCGTCCTCCGGGCATCTCATTCACGAAACGGGTGAAGACGAGTTTGTGCTTTATATCGTGTGGGAGCAGATGGGTGATAAAGACCAGAACCGCTAGGGTAATCACCCCAGCAACCCCTGTAAGAAGCCCCTCTTTGAATGATGGCAAGGAGTTGAAGCCAAACTGAAACCCCAAACACACGAGGACGACAGCGCTTAACAGCGCGGCGATCGTGGCATTGTTCTGTTTCTTGAGATCTTTTTCCACTTTTGCACCCCATCCGTAACAATCATGTAAAGTCCATGAACTGATTAAAGCCGCTGCTGTAAAAAGGATTTCCTTACCTTCTACCTACTCGGTGACTGGGCAGTTGACTGTGGACGGCGGGTTGATCCGGCATGGCACTACTTCGGTGGAATCCCAATACGGTTTATCAAGCTTGGCGGTGCATCCCAGGTCTTTCATCAGAGCCTTTCTACCGAGTTCATCACACACCAAAACCACTCCATGACGATCAACGTAATTTGCTTTGAGGATGAAATTGTCAAATGGCTCCAAGAGGGATGGGTCATGCTTAGTCGCAAACTCCAGTAGCTCTCGGTCTTGGAGGCCTTCGGGTGGGGTGTCAAAATAGACTGCGGCCTCCAAAGCACTGCTGACCTTGGTCAACGCAGAGGCTGTCACATACATTTCTTCGTCGTCTGCATGAGATGCGCAGCCGACCAGCAGGAACGTGGCGGTGATTAGAGACCAACTAAACTGTCGAAACATCAGGCTACCCCCCAAAACACGTACTCCTTAGTTTCGGTGTCTTTGCCGGTATCGAGATTCCAGTTTCCAAGTTGCGCAAAGATGGGGGCAGTCGGCTGTTTCAAACCTTCTGCCAACTGCGCCCAAAACCTCAAGACATTGTCGACGGCCCGATCAAATAGAGCGTCATAGTGCAGTCGCTCCCCCCCTGGGATCTCAAGATCCTCTATAAACGTAGAGTCGATGTCTTCCTCCGTCGTGTAGCTCATCCCTGTGTGGGCGCCAACGTGCCTGGCCCAGGCGAATAAACGTGTGCCCTCCTCCACCGTATCCAACAAACTGGAGAAACCGGCGTGCCAATCCGCTGGTTGCGGTTCATTGGATTGGTATCCTTCGGGGTAGACATCTGCCAATATTCGCTTCCAAAGATTTTCGATGTCGCAATCCAGTGAGCCGCTGTCGTCAACGCACGCTTTGATACCGCTATCCAGATGTTCCGAGTCTCCGATGTCACCAAGATTAAGACGATAAAAAACGTGGGCGTCTTGGTACATCTCACAGCGTCGATGATCTTTCTGATTGGCATGGTAGGGACCGACCTTGAGTTCCACGACCGGATGAATGGTCAGGTCGGCTGCCATATGAGCCGCATAACCAAATAGCCAAGCCACACCTTTTTCCCAATCAGGACCAGTGCGATCACGCAGCAATCTGAGTCCGGAAGCCAACACCTCGCCAGTGCGCTCGTAGTGCATTTTATCGGCCCACTGCTTAGCTCTCGCATCAAGGCCTGGCGGCCACTGCAACAGGTCCAGAGTGAGGTAGGGTAAATCGGGACTCACCGCACCCAATTCCACGTATTTGAGGTTTCGCATAAGGGCCCTGCCGACGTCAGGAGGTATATCTGCTGCAGTCAACCGATGCGGCTCTCTGGCGAGATTAACGAGCGTTAGATGAGCGTAGGCTCCTGGCATGAAATTTCTCCAACCCTTTGGCACTGGACATCAATGACCTGAAGTGACCGTTGAATGACGTGAATCAACCTTTCGGTGGAAAAGGATCATTCCCGTAAGAATCTCTCTCACGTATTCGCCCATCCCGGCCATGGATCAACGCCTCGCTTTTTTGATTACGGGCGATCTCCCTTGCCGCCTCTGCCGCTTCGGCTTGAGTCGAGTGATGTGAGGTATCCCGAGTGTTCCCTTCGCCCTTGACGGCCCATCCACTCTCGCGCTGCACGACGTGCTGATTTTTGCCTGACATTGTGCTTACCCCTCTATTCAGACGACATAAAAGTTTAAACACAAAACGCAACAAAATACAACATATAGTGGTTGCAATAGAAAATATGACCACATTTATGGTTTTTAGCAAATTTTAGTGGAAGTCGACGCCTTCGAGAAAATGCGCCCCGTCAAAGGTCAGCACATTGGTGTAGACCTCGGTGGACTCAACGCTACGGTGACCCAGAAGCTGGCTCACAAACTTCAATGGCCGTCCGTGCAGCAGCAGGTGCACCGCAAAGCTGTGCCGAAAGGTGTGGCACCCGATCTTGAACGGCGGCTCTCCCCCCACCTGCTCTATTAAGCGATCAATGTTGGCACTGACCGCCTGGCGCGTAATCGGAAAGATCCGCTCGTCTTTTCGAAACTTCCCCATCCACAGGTAGCTCTGTATCCGGGTCTGAAAGTCCCGATCCAGAATTGGGATAAACCGCTTGGGCGAGCGTTGCAGGCTGCGTTTGCTCGGCCGCCCGGCCCCTTGCTTGAGCGTCTTGAGGACCACCCCGAAGTCGTAGCCGTCATCCATGAAGCTCGCCGGCGTGATCGCCAGCACCTCGGAGACCCGAGCGCCGGTGCACCACATCAGATCCAGGATCAGCCGGTGCATGGGGTGGGTTTCGACTTCTAATAGCGTCAGTACTTCGGGCTTGAGCAGGTACTTGGGCATGGTGTCGAGGGTCTCCAGCAGCAGCGGTCGCTTGTCGATGAGCCGGTCCCAATCGATGGTCACTTCCTGTATCGGGAATGACACCAGCGGACGCTCTTGGAAGCCGAGCGAACGCGTATTTCGAGACGGGCGCGGAAATGACCGCGCGCTGGTGATGGATTTTGACATTTCCCCTCCGGGGTTCTGTCAATTTTGGGGTGGAATTACAGGCCCGGCCAGGCGCCCTCTTCCGGTCTCCCAAGTATGGCAACCAACGGGAAAACCGCAAGAAACGGGGGCCGGTTGACGAACTACCAACTAAAGTCAACCTGATCAAATATTGACCAATTTGGAATTTAGGGCGATAATAAAGTTGTGCGTAATTGACTTGTTTAGTGCGTAAAACATGCTCTTAACGCCGGTCTCGGCGCCTTCGTCTGGATTGTAGGGATCCCTGGCGTGGCGACAATCGGCATAGGTTGGTTTTATGCACACAAAATCCAACGGGCCTAACGTGGCCAACCCATATGTGGCTGGTCATTCGCCCTCGCCTGCGCTCCTTGTCAATGACCGATCAGGTCCCTCCGAAACGCCAACGTTGCCCGGCCATGACCACCGCAGTGCAGCACCGTTGTCTTCCGAGCGACCCCGCAAACGAAGACTCGGGACGACGATTGGCGCCCGATCGCTAACCCCCTGCCAGCAGACCACTGCCCGCGATTTCCGGACGGCCGCCGATTTCCGAGTCGCGCAAATGCTCAAGCACCAGCCCCCCAGCGAGTTCCATTCCCTGGCGGAGTATTTTCATGCGGCTCTCCTTGAGGGCGATCCCACGGTCTCCCACTACGTGCCACAGCCGTTTGTCCTCAAGATCGGCAAAGAACACTACAAACCCGACTGCTATGTGGTTCGTGACCATCGTGTGGACGTGGTGGAGCTGAAACCGAGGGCGAAATTCGATCCTCAGAAGCGAAGAACCCTGGAGGCGTTTTTTCGGGATCACCACATGCACTTTTCGGTCCTGGCGAACGAAGCGGTTCTCGCGCGGCGTATCGAAGCCTGTAACTGGCTCACGATCGTACAGATGCTCGTTCTCCATCGGGACGTCGACACGTGGGTTGACGAACAGGCGATCCTCGATCAGGTGTTTCGGGCCGGAGGGGGACGCATCGGCGATTGGGTCTTGGCGACGGATCGTTCCGCCACCCGAGTTCAAGAAATCGCCCTATTCCGTCTCTTGCATCAAGGCAAACTCAAGGCGGACATGACCGACCATCGTTTAAGTTTCGACACGGAGGTGCTGCCATGAACCTGACCTGGCGCGAACGCCTTCGCCAATGCCCTCGATTAGCCGAGTTTTCCGCATGGCCGCCGCTGGACCCCGGGGTGATCCCGAAAAAGGAGCGCAAAGCGTTCTTGCGCAATCAACGCATCGTCAAATCGGTCCTCGCGGGCTCTCCCCTGTCCGAGGTCGCTACGTTCCACGGGGTGAGCCCCGGCCGCGTGACGCAATTGCTGGATCGCTGCCTCGGGGGGCCGGTAAACGCACCCCCGTCGTTGCTCCGGGGCTTAGTGCCCCATCAGGTATTAAATACGCACCATCCCGATCGCCCGGAACGGGGTCAGTTTGCCCGTCTACTGCAGGACGTTCCCGGGCTGCGAGCGGGACTGGATGGCATGCTATTGGATCGGCTGAAAGATTCGCGCTGGGCCGAGGTGCCTTCCCCGGGGAGCTACCATGCGTTGTTCAAGCATCTGTTGGCGCAAGCCAATTGGCCTCTGGACCGCTATCCCTACACAACCGATTCGCTGGCCTACGAATCGGTACGCCGGGATCTGCACGCCCGTTGGACGCTGCTTTGCCAGGCGGCCAAGACCCACCGCACCGCCTTCAAAGCCCTTCCTGGTCCGGCTCCGGCCTTGCAGCTCTATGACCGCATTGAAATCGACGAACAGATCATTGACTGCCAGCAGTCGGCCGTGGGGATTGAGATTTCCATCGGGGAACAACTGCCGCCCATGAGACTGCCTCGACTGACACTGCTCGCGGCTATTGATGTGGCGACGGACTGCATCCTGGGCTTTCGGTTGGCGTTGACCAAGCATCCTACGCAGGACCACCTGCTCGGTTTGCTTCAGGAATGCCTTCACCGCGGCGCGAAGCGGCAACTGAGCACGCCCGGGCTGACCGTGTCGCCGGAAAGTGGCTTCCCAAACACACAGACCAGCCTGCCCTTACCGCTACCCCGTGAGATTGCGCTGGACAACGCCTGGATGCATCACGCCAGTAGCGTCGAGGTCTTCGTCACCCAAGAGCTGGGCGCCACGCTGAGCTATGGGCGTCCCGGCTCCCCCACCGTGCGCAGAGCCATTGAGCAGGCTTTCAACCGCGTTAATCAGCAATTCACCCATCGACTGGCGTCCACCACCGGCTCCAGTGTGACCGACCCCAAACGTGAATCGGCTAAAAATCGGAAGGGACAGCCCGTGGTGTCTTTGCCGGTTTTCGAAGAAGAACTCTACGTCACCCTCGCCGAAGCCAATAACCGCCCGAGGCCGAATCTGGCCACGGCAACGCCGTTATCGGCGATGCGCTTTCAGGCAGATCGGGTGTTCGGTGTCGCTGTGGACGATGACATCCGGGCCCAATGGAATCCGTTCAGCCAGGTCAAAACCGTCACGCTCCACGATCAGGCCAACCCCGAGCGCAAACCTTACATCAACTTTGAGTATTTGAAGTACAAGGGCCCTGGCTTGCTCGCCGTCCCTCCGGGCGAGAAGAAGGTCGTCGTTCGTTACGACCGTCGCGATATTCGCGAACTGGAGGTTTTCCGATGCAATGGTCAACCCCTCGGTCCCGTGCGCTGTCCCGGAACATGGCAGTCGTTCGCCCATGGCATAGGAACCCGGCGCTACCTGTTTCAACGCCAACGGGCGCTAATCCGGCGCAGCCTGGACCCGTTGACTGAGCACCTCTATCGGCAGCGGGAGCAAGCCCGAAGTCCCACCGCCTTGGCGCGATTCCTGAGCACCTATCAGGAGTTCATCAGCGGCTTCGGGCTACCGACCTCCCTGTGGCCCAAATCGGCGCAGAATACCGACCCCGAGGATCACAAGCCGCTCCCGGCCAAGGGGCCAAGCACCAAAGCAGCCCGAAGAACCATGGTACCGCCACGCAAGCGGTACTGGTCCATCAGCCTCAACCCGGGAGCCAAGCCATGAATGACCGCAAACGACCTCCCCTTGCCGATCACCCGCTCTTGGCGATAAAAGCCGTTCAATTTGAAACACCGGCTTACTTAAATCTGGTCACGACGTTGACCGAATGGCTGTGGCAAGGCACTACCGGGGGATTCATCGTAGGTGAGCCGCGCGTCGGCAAAAGCTGGGCCATGCAATCACTCACGGACCAGCTCCGATTGCGGGATGGGAAGATCGTTCCGGTAACTTACATGTCAATGGTGGACCGGGATCAAAAAACCATCGCCGAAGTCCCTCGGCGAGCCTGCATTGATTCGGAGCTTGCGATAACCGCGAATGCCCGTGCCGATCAGCTCTCAAAGCAGTTGCACACTTACATTTGCGACTTGCAGGTGGAGGCCGATGTCCGAACGTCGATCCTGATCGTCGATGAGTTTGATCATCTGAAGCCTAGGCAATTCAACGCGTTTGCTGAGTTCTTTAATATGCTGGACGGCCCACCTCGCCCGGGTAGAAAACAGGCTCGTTCGTTAGTCGTTGTTTTCGTGGGTAACAAAGAAGAAGCGTGCGTGTTGCTCCGCGAGATGACCGGCAAACAACACAAGCGAATCCGTGGCCGCTTTTGCAAGCGCCTCATTGAGTATTACGGTCTTCTCAATCGGGAGGAGTTGGCATTTATCATGGGCCAGTACGACACCCTTCGCTTCCCGGCGGAAGGACCAACCTACACCGCCGCCTTCCTGCCAGATGCTACCGATGCCGGTTGGCGATTTAAAAGCCTGGCCAAGGACCTGTGGCGGGTATACGCCCTCATTGCGCGCGAGTACAGCCTGGACTCCTGGGGCATGGAGTATGCAGTGGGGACCTTGAACGTATTGCTGACCGACCTGCTACCACGATACGGCTGGCGAGACATAGAAGATGACCTCCTGCGCGAAGCAATATTGATGACCCATGTAGCCGATGACTTTGTGGACTGGTTCTTAAGACAGAGTAAGTGATGATGAGGAACGATTGGAGCCTGAAGAAATTCAACGAAGGGTGGGCTTTTGCCCACCCTCTGGAGAGTGCCTACTCGCGTGGCCGTCGACGCCTGAATGCTAATCCAGCCTGTAGCCTCAGTATGATTCGACACCACTTCCGGTTACAGCAAGGCGAAGGGACCGGCGATCCTTGGGAGCAAGCTGTTTATTGGCAAGGACCGAGGCAATGCCCGAGTTGTGCGAAACACCTCTTTCATCCGCTTCTCTATGAGCTACCAAGCCTCCAACGATGCCCCATTCATCACATCCAATTCACGAATCGCTGCCCCCAGTGTGGACTACCTTGGGACCGCCCGCTCACAATGCGAACGCCGTCATGCGAGGTGTGTGGCCTGTTGCCAATCGACCAACGCGGACGGGCTCAGTTGCCCGCTAAAACGTACCGACGATTACGGTGGCTGAATCGACGGGTTCAAGAGTGCTGGGAGGCCCAGAATGCCCGAGACTATGTGAGCATTTGCGACCTTCGAGCCACCATCGCATGGACCAGTGATGCAGAACGGTCCCGATTTACGGTGCCAGCGCTTTCAGATCCCTTGTTGCTGTCGTTTGAATCCGCCAAACGGCATGGACGGTGGGACCGAAATTTACAGTCGCTCGAGGTGAAAACAGTCAAGGAGCCCATTAGAACAAGACTGGCCAAGGTTCATCCCTGGACACCCCCGACGCTTGGGTCGGCGTTGATTCGATCCACCCCCCCACAGCGTTTGCACGGCGTGACGGTTACTCATCTTAGTAGGACACTGCTCTGCCTCGCCCTCCGTCGTCTTGCGTTCTGGCACCGGAGTCACATCCCTCAACCGCACCGACTCAGTTGGTGTGACTTTCGAAATACTCGCCCAGAAGACTTCGGCGCCGACGGAACGGTCTGTTTGCTGTGTCTTGCGTTCAGCCTGTGGTGCCAGGCTGTTACGATGAAATACTTCGCGCCCGGGCAGGTTGCGACGCCAGGACACCATGAAATTTGTCGTATAGGACGTTATTCGAGTTTCTCGCAGACACCGGAGCAGGTGTTCATCGAAAGTAACGACGGCCGTCTGTTTCGGCCGACCCCGAGTCTCGATCGTTGGTTCTACCTGCGAGCCACGGATTTCCTGTTCTTGGAGCTCATGAGCCTGGTAACCAGTGTCCACGACAAGTTGGTGGAGGCCCCTGCAGACTTTTCAATGACGCAATACCACTCGCGTTACCGAACGGTTTTCCCCCAATTTGCCTCTCGATTAATTGACTACCAGTTAACCCATCGAGGGCTTGATCTGATGTACTGGTTCAAGACACCGCTGCAAGAACTCCAACTTGCCCAGGCAATCAGGGACTCTGTAAACCGGTGTCACGGTGAAAAAGAAGGGGCTACTCCCCGTCTCTGGTCCGCTGACCCAGACCCTCGTGCTGTGAAGCTTAAGGACGTGGATGCGTTTATTTATAGTGCCGCGCCGTCCATGCACTGCGGGCGAGCATCGTTTTTCAGCTGGACGACGCACCACTGGGACTGGCCGGGGGATTCGCTCCAACGTTATTCGAATGCGTCCGTTGTACATGCTCCGACGAGCCGGAGGTTCTTGTGAGCCCTCGATGCGGTGCCATTCACTTCCGTCCGTCATCCGTGCTGGTTGACAGCACCACGGGGCACTTTTTCGTCAATGATGGGTTATTGATAGGAGACTAGACCATGCCTGCCCGTGAAACCGCTTTGGTACCCCATCCACTCTTTGACGCTGCCAGACGATGTGACGATCAACGTCGGGTTCTACGCTACCCAACTCTCGTGCGTTTCATTGAAGGCCTGACGATAGAAACCGCAATGCGGGAGCACCAATGGATTCACGAGTTTCTCTCCGGCTATCAACGGGTCAAAGGCACCTTCAACCTATACCGAACCGAGAGCCAGCGGCTCTTGCTATACTTGTGGCTTGTCGAGACCGTGTCGTTAAGCCAGATAAACCCAGAAATCCTCACCCGTTATCTACGTTGGCGCCAAGATCCACCGATCGGATGGATTGCTTCCCATAACGCCTGGGCCTTCCGATGGAATGGCATTGCCTTCGAAGCCAATCCGGCGTGGCGGCCGTTCGTTCATCGTCAAAACTCCACGTGCCGTAGCAGTCCGTCTCCGGAATCCACGACCTATTGCATGACTCCGGGTACTTTCGACGTAACCTGTGCCTCACTCCACACCATTTGTTGCTGGCTAGTGATGCGAGGAATCTTGTCACAGAACCCAATGGCAACGCTCCGTTCGAATGGCAGGCGGCTCAACCCGGGATTCTTAAAGAGAGCCCCTGGCAAGGATCAGGCATTAACCAGCGACGATTGGTCTGTGTTTCTGACAACCCTTATGTCCCTAGCCAACGATAACCCGGTCATTGAGCGAGAATTGTTTATCGTGGTCACGATGGAAAAACTGCAGTTGCACGTGAGCGAGCTCGCCGTTTGGCCGGTCGCTGGCGGGGAGGATCGTGTTCCTACTTTCGGAAGTTGCATCAAACAGCCCACCCACCGTAACGGCCAGTGGTTTTTCTGCGTTACGGGAAGAGCGGATGTCTACCGAGAAATCGCCATCCCAGATGATTACTTTCCCTTCCTTCGCCGGTATCGCTGTTACCGGAAGCTCAGTCCGCTGCCTTCGCCCCGAGAAGGCATTCCTTTATTAACCAGTCGAGCAGGGAAACCATTGCGTCGTCGACAAATAACACGCTTGGTTGAACAGGCTTTCTGTCGGGTCGCTGATAGGCTGGAAACAGAGGCACACCATCCAGATTGTGAGCAAACTGAACATTCAAAGCTTTTGGACTTAGCCGCATCGCTTCGAGAGATGTCAACGAGATCCAATGTCCTTCGACACACAGGCACAACCCGCAAGCTGACAGATTCAAGCTTGCAAGCGGTCCCGGCTATTGCTCGAGAACTTGGGTATTCCGAACCCGGTTCCGTAATTAACGCCTACGTAGATGGCCAAACCAAAGATAGACATTAAAGGGGTCCAACCGATGGCCACAAAACCACTCCCAACCAAAGCCGACGTTGACCTGATGATCGACCTCGGCGTCTCAAGAGTCTATCTTTCCCAGCTTCTGAAAGCCGCTGGCCTCAACGGTGATTGGGTGCCCGTGAAAAGTGGTCCGACGACAAGTTCTCCTCTGTCATCCGATGAGCGAGACGTTTTGCGCGCGGGTGGAGCGGATTTAGACATCAGGGGCCTCAACCCAGCCGTCGCCCGGTTCCGCCTCCATGAACTTGTGAGCGAAAGCCGAAGTCTCATTGATGAGGCCTACGACACGAAGGCTGCGTCGAAACGCCTGGGCATGTCGGAAGCTGCCATAAAGAGAGAGATATACTGTGTTCCTCCACGCTTGCACGGGATTCAACTAGCAGATAATCGCCTTGTCTTGCCCAGCTGGCAATTTACCAAGTCCGGCATAGTGCCACATTTAGAAAGCCTATTAAGTTTTGCGTCCTCCATGAGTCCGTTGGCGTTATCTCGTTTCATGCTCAGACCGCACCAGGACTTGGAAGAAGAGGAGCAGAGAATCAGTCCTCGGGAGTGGCTTGTGCGGGGTCATACTCCAACGCTAGTGCTGGACCTGGTTAATGTCCTGATGAAGGATTAACGTCCCCTGCAAAGTTAGAGCAAAGCTCCCAGAGGAAAGCTACGTGCCAACCAGCGACGCCTCTGGTCTGAGAGCACTATTGGTAAACCTTCGCCGCTACCGGATATTCGTTGCTATTTGATCTTGCACACTTTGTAATTTGTTAGATGACCGTTTGGCCAGGGGTCTATGCCAGATAGGTGCTTTATGCATTAGCGAAGGCGTCTATGGCGTGGCGAGACTAGAGGGACCAAAATATGAAAACCACATCAACCGTCACCGTACCCCCCGCCCCTTACTAGTTCCAGCCCAAATTGGAAAAATTATGGTCGGTTCCACCGGCCATGAATCCGAGCAAGAACAACCCCCACCAAAACCCTGTTCAAGAAAATCTAACTGCAGAAGGCATTCTTTTGTCATTCGGGATCGCACGAGAGACACAGATCCCCCGTCGGAACCCGCAACTGGCCAAAACCGTCCCTTTTAAGCACACGATAATATGATGTATTTTGGTGTTGCATGCATCACATAGATGATATATGATGCATTTGTAACCCAAACCAATCATAGGCAAACCAATGGAAAAACAACGTGAAACAAAGTGGGGTCATTTGGCCATCCCCCATGGAATGCGCAAAGACTTCGACAAACTTGCGACGAAGCTAACTTATGAAGCGGTCGATCGTGAGCTGTCTGAAGTCGAAGACCGCATCGGCGCTTTCCTCGACGGCACCTTCAGCAACGCAAGGTTCAACCGCAAAGCCATCCAAGGCCTTTACGAATATGGATTCAACGGCAGCCTGACAATGATCGAGCAGTTTCATCCGTCCATCCGGGTGGAACGGTTCCTTGAATCTTTCATTGGTGTTTCCGACATCAACAAGCACATCGAAATTTATCAGGACTTCGATGTGGGACCTTCACTAGGGGTAATCGCAATCATAAATGCGGTTGCCGCTCGAGTCCGTCTCGATAGGTTTCGTCTTAATGGTGATTCGGAAGTTCTTACAATTCAGGAAATCGCCTTGCTGGCACGGATGAAGGAATTGAGCATCCGTAATGCAGCGGCTCCTTCGAGCACCACCCCACTCGAGTCGAGCAAGATCGATGGTCTCAGCATCATAAAAGCTGAAGAAGCAGACCGATGGTTGGCCGGACGACGCGGGTATAAGGCCACCAAGCTCCCGGAGGAACAAGCAGCTCGTCAAGAACTTTTCTCTGTCCTCGACTCATGGGTGTTCCTATGAAGACTATCAGCGCGACTTTTCATATGACCAAACACTGTGAGGAACGTGCAATTCAGCGCGGGCTCACCGACTCGGCGATTGACATGGCGCTCAAATACGGAGAAGTGTATGAACAAAAAGGCGGCGCCTCGTTGGTGAAACTTACCAAGCGCCAGCGGAAGGCCTTGATGAAAGAGCTTAAAAACCTGATGCGAATCCTGAATAGGGAACAGGATATGTTCTTGGTGGTCGGCGATGACGGATCCCTGGTGACCGCCGGCTGGCAGAACAAGCGAATCAGACACAACCAGTGACTCCAAGCAAAAAGGATTTTTTTATGCTCCATACCTACAGATCAAACATCGAACAAGCAGACTTTGCCAACGGCTTGCCCGACACACTGAAAATATCCGAGTCGGGTCAATTCACGACCATTTATGCGCCTTTTGAATACATCAACACCAAGGCTCGAGTGGTACTGTGCGGCATCACCCCGGGGCAAAGCCAAGCGCTCATTGCCTTGAAAGCGGCGCAATCCGGTTTCCAGCAAGGCCTTCCAATCGCCGACATTCTTCCCATTGCAAAGGGCGCAGCAAGCTTTGCCGGACAAATGCGGAATAATATGATCAAGATGTTCGATTTCGTCGGCTTAGATCGTTATTTGGGCATCGAAAGTTGCTCAGCGTTATTCAGCGAGCAAAGTCACCTAGCGCATTACATGTCCGCCCTGAGATACCCCGTTCTGAAGGGCGGGAAAGATTTCTCGGGTGGGCCTGATATCGTCAGGAACGCCTACCTCTGGGAGCAGTGTCAGAGAATGATGTCCGAGGACATTACCCAACTTCCAAACTCCGCCGTGTACATCCCGTTTGGCAAGGGAGTAGATGAAGCGTTCAAGAGGCTGATAGCCAAGGGGCAACTCAGGCAGGAACAGGTGCTGTTCGGCTTCCCACATCCTTCTGGCGCCAACGCGGAGCGTATCGCCTATTTCTGTCAGACAAAATCCAAGGAAGCTCTTTCGAAGACCACGAATGCGTGCACTTGGGATGCACGGAGAACCAACGTTCTATCCCAAGTGGCGCGGTTGCCTATATGATTTGCAGCGCAGGAGTCATCTCAGAGCCGAGTGCGCGCTCAAAACGTTAGTCTGACCTTACAATGTACTTCAGCTCAGATGGCGACACTGAAATCACTTCGAGCCGATAAGAGCGGAATCTGATCTCATCGGTGTCCTTCGGGTATACCAATTCTTGCTTGAAGGCGGAGCGGGCCATGTCCTCAAAAGTGTATTCGCGGTAGAGCAAGCTGAGGCCATTGGAACCGACGCCAGTGAACACAAGTTCGTGATTTAAATAGCCTGCCTCAGAGACTGGGGTTCGAGATTCCACAGGCGTGAACGTCGTGTCTGCTGGGCTCATCGTGTACTGATTGCCGCTGCCAACCGGCGACGTCCAGAAGCTCGGCGACATCACCGTCTGATCCCATTGGCGATTCTTGTCCACCCCAAACATAAAGATGGTGCCTGGAATCCTCAAAACGGGATGCCCCAGTTCATTCGTGCCAGCGACTCGAAACTTATCGCCTGCCGCCGCATCTAGGTGCAACGAAGTTGACGCCAACCCACCCTGGAGCAGGAAGTCGTTATTTGCCTTGTACAAATCTTTCCGCACAACGGCTTTATAGGATTTGCGAACTACTACCGGGTCTCCAACATACGCCGTCGTCGGTTCATCGAGCACGTAGTTCTTCACATCAACATTTTCAATACTGCTGGGTGGTCGTTCACCCATCTTCACGGCCGTCGTGCAGCCAGAAATGACAAACAGCGAAATCAGAACAGCTAAAGACCTCATCGTTCACCCATCGTAGTATTAAAAATTTACGGATTAATTTCGATCATGGAAGTACATACTGCACATGATCTTGCACTTGGTCTACCCTTCTACCCTATTGTTTTTAGATGGGTTTCTTTGAATATCCGTGTCTTGGCTAGCACCTTTCCAGAATTGATTGAAACGCCGATTGCTCAGCCTCGTTCAGGTTTAACTCGAAAATCCTCACGATACGAACAAACCTGGCTGTGTAAAGACACTGCCCTGAAGGTGGTAACCAATCGTCGGGCCCTCTTGCCCCTTTACTCCGATTAAGGCTCAACTCGACAGGCCACAGATTTCTGGGATCATTTGCGAATTTTTCTCGTTTTTCTTGTGTCCAAAGGGCCGCACCATGTTCCCAAGCCCAGCGAAGCGGCACGACATGATCGATATCGATGTCAGCTGAATTTTGAATGACCTGACCCGTGAAGGGGCTGACCCATCGCCCGGCAATAACTCGGCAACGTCTTGAGTCGCTGAAGCGAACAGGGGTAGAGGACGTCTCAATTAAGGCTTCGGCGCGACTCTCCTGACAGTCCCCATCTACATCTGCCCAACCCGCTCCAAAACGCTCCCTCTCGTAGCTTGGTTGAGACCGATTGCCGGTCTCTTCATGGCGCGTGGATGCATGAAGTGAGAGCGACATGGCTTTCGGTAGGCGGCCGCCGCTCTCAATGCAGGCTGCTATAGAATCAAACGCTTCATAGTCTTCGGTTCGGTCATACCAACTACTCTCAGGTGGATGGCAAATTCCCGAATTGGATTTTTTTATAAATGACGTTGCGTAAGCAACACTGGCAGATACAACGAGTAGTAAACCAAGAATACATGACATGGTGTCCTTACTTCGGTACAGCAAAACGTCCTCACTTATTCTTTCATTCCGTCCAAATTTCAAAATCAGTGAAATCCGTGCGGCGGAGTAACCCGGTTCAACTTGTTTGAGCAGCTGGGGGGCGTCTTTCGATAATTGCTACACCCCCAAAACTCCCCATACGGCCCTTTTCGTTTCTTCATTGGAGCACCGCATTCTGAACACAGTGGCACCCATGCCCCACAAGTATCGTTAACACAGATTTTAAAACCACGTGTTTGCTTCATTGGCCCACCGCATGAGGGACAACCAGGATCCGTGTTTGTGCACAGCGGATAGTTAGAGCAGCCATAGAAACCAGCGGAGCTACCCTGCCTGGGGACCATTGTCCCCGATCCGCAGACCGGACAAGAGAGTTCATCAGCGTGCAGTTGGTTCAGGTCTGTTCTAAACTCATCCAACTCCACCTGGTAGTTCTGGTTGATGAGTTCCTTGGGAAAATCTGATGCAACACTCATATCGGTGATCAGATAGACTCGATGTCGAGCGCGGGTCAACGCAACGTAAAAAAGCCGACGCTCCTCTGCGAACTTAAAAGGCTCCTCGGGTGCCAACAGAGCGTCCAACAATGGGTGTGTTTCTTTTGTCGACGGGAAACCGTGCCGTCCTACTTCCAGGCCCATCACGACAACATAGTCAGCTTCCTTGCCTTTTGACGCATGAAACGTCAGCCTTTCAATCTTCAGCTTTGGATACTTCCTCTGAAAATCTCGCAATACGACCTGATCAGGTAACCGGAACCAAAACCGTCCGAGGATGTAAACCGTTGCCTTTTCACTGATCCTGTCTGAGATCGCTTGAAGGACCTCATCTAACTCAGCATATTGCTGCCGATCTTGCGGCTTTCTCCGCATAATCGAAACGGCGGGTTGGGAAACAACGCTGTGAGTTGTGAGACGCTTTTTTACTTGAGCCGGGTTCTTCATCACAAACTTTGAGGCGACATCACAAATCTGGTTGTTGAAACGGAAGGTCTTGTCCAGCGAGGTCGTCTTGGTTGGTCCAAACTCCTTCTGAAACCCCGTAGTGAGAGTTACGTCGCTACCCGTAAAACGGTAGATGGCTTGCCAATCATCGCCGACACAGAACACCGAGCAATTTTTTGTGCGATCCCGTAATACCTTTACCAGTCTTGCTCGAGGCCGCGAAATATCCTGAAACTCGTCAACCATTATATAGCGCCACGATGGCTTAAAGCGTCCGGACTCGACATAGTCAATCGCTCTGCCGATCATGTCGTTGAAATCGATGCTCTCGTCCTCTTCGAGCAGTGCTTTATATCGGTCGACAATTGGCTTTAGTAGGTCCATCGCGGCATGGAACTGACCGGGATTCTCGACACGACTGGCTCTTTCCTTAACCTGTTCCCACGTCTCGTGACTGCCTTTAAATGCGCCTAGTAACTGACTAAGGAGTTGCGAGAATTCTGAAATTACTCCTTTCTCTTTAAGAGTTTCGAGAATCGCCTCATTCGGTAAAGGAACGAACTTTACTCCGAGCGCAGTCAGTTTTTTCTCCAGCTCACTGATGAGGCACCCTTCTCTCTGTTCATAGGAGAACGTTTCGACAAGCGTCGTCTCGTATGTTCTATGAAGATCACGCTTCCACTTTATGCCCTCCTGATACTTAGCAGCATCAATGAAAGGGGCCGTACCGCCCTCGCGATCGACGCCGAAATGCTCGATATAGACATCGTAATCAGGTAGATAAAAGTCCGGCAGATAAGCACGAAAATCGACTGTTCGAGTGTCAGCGGCCTTGTATGGAGCCTCATACTGATACACGACACCCATTCGAAACAGCCAATTGGCAATGAAAGCCTCTTCGAGGCTTTTCACGTTCTCACTTTTCAGAGTGACAATGTTATTAGCTCGGATGTATTCGAAGTACTCGCCCTCAGACGAAAAATCAAAACAGTTTTTCGCTGGATACAAGTAAGCTGAGAAGTACTGGATTGCTTTCTCCTGGTATTCGGAGTCCTCCAACAGTTCTTTGAGCCAATTATCCACGGCTTTGGCGAGTGCAGCGTCGTCTTCTGCCAACGGGTGCATCTTGGGCTTCGCGCCTTCGACTTGGCCAATGATCGTTAAGCCTAACGAGTGAAAGGTCGTCGCTTTCACACTCGCCCCCGGTATTTTGTCAGCGATCCGATCCTGCATTTCGTCAGCCGCTTTGCGCCCGAATGCCAGCATCAGAATATCGGAGTCTTCCGCACGACGACTTTTCAGGAGGTAGGCTGCTCGCCCGATCATTGTGCTGGTTTTCCCAGTCCCGGCCCCCGCAAGCACCAGGTTATTATCCTCGTCGATTACACAGGCCTCTCGCTGCTTGCCCGTGAGCGGATTTGATTCAACCGCGTCGAACAAGTCTTTAAATCGATTTAGCTCTGCGGCTAGAAAATCATTTCTGATTTGCTCAATGAGGGCGGGATCGGACTCTGCCCATTGTTGAAGCTCTTCAAAAGGCTGAATGTTGTCTTTGGTCAGCTCAACATCGCTCGGAGGAAGGATTAATCGCTGTTTTTGCGAACTAGCAAACTGTGCGATTGCTTGCGCTTGGCTGGTTCTAAGATAACCTGATTTATCTACCAATGAGGCAACTTGGGAGAGCGAAGCCTTTGCTCGCGCTCCGTGGACATCTATCAAGCGACGGTATAGATGTTCGCGCAAATCCCGGCTCGTGGACTTGCCAAGCCAGGTAATGCTCTCGTTCCTCCCCTCTACAGTGAAGTCGATGCGTGAGAAAAACAGCCCGCCTCGCCTAACCGGACCTGACGAAAACTGTCCCCACTTAATCAGCCGGCTTGGCCCGTTCTTTTGGTCTAGAAAGAGACCTTTATCGGAAATGGTGCACACTAATGGTGGAATAGCAAAAAGCCGAAGAAACCATGGCTGGCGAAACACACTCATTGAAAATCCCTTAATGATGTTCCTGTTGTCTGGAAAGCTTCCAGAGTCTGATCGGTTTGAATGCCAGCCAACAGTTGAGTCAAAACATCATTGATTTCACATTATAAATCAAGCAGATCCGATCTTTTTTACCAGGTTGGTCCTTTGTTGGTCGGCTTTTTCAGGATATAAGGCGTCGGCTCCTCAGTGCTGCCACTTAGAACCTGACCAATAGTCGACAACTAGCGGAATCCTTGATTGTTCGCCCAACGACGGACACTCTGCGATTCACTGGAAGATCTGAAAAACACCGACGAGCGGAAAACTTCAATCATTACTGCAACTATAACGGGGATGTTTAAACTATTTCGTGTTTACCGTTTCGAAGGGACAAAACACGTCCAACTTTGGACTCTTGTAGGAAAAGTCTCACCCCCTTTTCAGCTGAATACGCTTATCCGCTAACGCACAAAAAGAGACAATTTGATTGGGCCGTTTGATCAGGGAGATCGAGGCCTACAGCCGGCAAGGATGCCTGGCGAGCGCGACACCTGCAAAGTGGTGTGACTGGTCAGGGAGAGATCTGACACCATTTACGTCCCAACGAACTCCGCAATTCGTGCACGTGCCACCAGCACGACCACTACCATCGCTTAGATTATTCTTCGGAAAGATGAATTTTTCGCGACGTAGATTTGCCATTCAGGATCAGCAGTTGTCCGCCGTGTTGAAACCGTCCGTGGAGATGGGGTAGAACCCATCAGTCGACGCACGAGTGGAGAGTACAGAGGGAAGTAGATTCACTTAAGGTCAAGAACGAGGCAAAAAAAGTCTACAGAAAATCTCAGATTAAAGAGCAAATCAATAGAGCTCTTGCAGACGACGATACTGAGCGGGCTAATTCACTGATTGCCGAGCTGAAAGACTTCGATGAACGGAAAGAGAATGATTAAAAGACCTATAACGAGTTGAGCCTGTCCCGGCTCTTACTCACTATCATCAAAAATTTTCAGGATCCGGAGAAAGGCATGTCAGGCGATCAAACCATTTCGTTTTTAAAAGGTCTATGTAGTGGTCAAGTGTTTTAGGCCACCGTCTTTTGAGCTTTCCAGTAGGCCTGTTCTGCCACATTCGGCGGCAATCCGCCGTTGTGTTTATGAGG
>NZ_RJUQ01000005.1:0-10375 GCF_003751355.1 Marinobacter sp. 3-2
TAATTCGTTCATGTTAAGTGTCCACTAGAAAATAAGTGGACACTATCCTGACGACGGCAGCGCCAGGCTCAAGATGGGATCACCGGACGCTTACCCTGTTCAGAATTCGAGGCCCACTCAAACCTTGGGTGCTTATCTAAGTGAGCAGATTTTGGACCGTCGGTTGATGTTACTTCTGCCTACGCCAGGTATGCATACACTGCGGAAACGCTGGTGACCTGGAGAAGCTATTAACGGTGAGCACTAACAGCGTCAATAGACCAAGCAACACGTGACCTCTTCTGTAAAACATGCCCATGCTATTTTCCTCTGCTGGTAGATGTTTAGTTCAACAGCAATTAGACAGGCGTCCCCGAAGTAGCAGAAATCTGACCGCATCGCTATAGCGATCTCTGAGAGTCCGAAAAAACCTGCATAGTGAGTGAATAAAACAGCAGCTGAACCTGGCCCCATATTAGGTTCGTTCAGACTTGGAAAATTACAGTGCAACTCATCCGCAGTCTGTTTGCTGCCTGATTTTTGGTTTACCGGTCGCAACGTCGACTCTTTCGAGAGAGGGCCCGTCGCACTGGTAAGCCCTCGATTTGCTAGACGCCTGACGGATTGGAAACCTCCGGAGTTGGCTTCACCTATGGCTTCCTGGAGCTCAATCTTTGCTTCTTGAAATATCAAGCCGTTGATACTGGATGATTGACTGCAAGATCGTTCTCAACATCTGACCACCATTCAAGATAACGCTTTGCTGCCTGCTTACCGGATTTCACAAGCGACTTCTTTAGTTGTTCACTCAAATCGAAGTCTGTAGTTCCAACTCCTAAGGTGTCGATATAGACAGTTCTCTGCCAGTCATCGCTGTGAAGATGCTGGCTATCCTGGACGGCGAGCACGGTCTTGATCAGCTGCATCGTGTAGTCGAGAAAGTGGTCTATTTCTTGGCTCTTTGGGGTCTGGCCGTCTCGAAAAACTCCAATTTCAGTCGCGGAATCGAGCCGGAAGCCGAGCGTCTCTTTGTTATAGACGTATGGGCTGCTTCTTGGGGAAACCTGGCTTAGTTTTTTGTTCTCCTTTTCATAGTAGCCAGGAATCCTTTTTAAACTCCCATTCTCGAGGTACTTTTGTCGGTCAAAGATCTTTACCGGGTAATTGTTGATCGCACCGCCATCAACAAAAACATCTTCACGGTCGTCTCGCACTGCGCGAAAGAAGAGGGGGATCGACATTGAGCGTCTTACGGCATCGACCACTCGCATTCGTGGTGTATGCTCTGGCGAGTAGACTTCACCGAACTTAGTAGAGAGGTTTGAGGCGTAGACGTAAAGTTCTTTGCCGGTGTGTTCGTGGAGAGCTTTGAAAGTGACATTGGCTGAGCCGGTCTTCTGTTTTAGCAAGTCACCGATCCAGTCCCGGAAATAATCTCCCTTATACCAGCCGTACTCATCTTTGAGTCGTCTCATGTCCCTGAGAGCTAACCAACTATCATCTTTAAAGTCGTTAAAATCCAGTCGGTTCAAAACCTTCAACATTTCTGCGTTGCTGTAGCCAGCTGCGAACAAAACCGCGTTGATTGAACCTGCGGATGTTCCGCCTACACGACTGATGTTCTGGAGAATCGACTCACTCTCAAGAACCTGCATAGCACCAACATAGGCAATGCCCTTTACACCACCACCTTCAAAAACCAGATTTCTGAACGGATACGACATTTTTCACTCCTCCTTTGAGCGTCAAAACGCCGATACAACTAAGTTACTTCTCCTATAACAATTTGCTTAACATCACCGGCTAGCACTAATGGAAGCACAAAATGATCAGAGCGGCCACCCGATCGCTTTGTTTAAAAGGTTACGCGTTAGATTTATGACGTCGGACTCGGTGATAAAAAAACCTTGATGTAGTCGACCACATGGGCTTTGGCCAGGTCCCGGTTTTTTAGATCCGCTTTCCCCACAAACCACCGCGATGCTCGCTAGCCTCGCCTCTACCCGTGCAGTAAGTGGTTTAACTAGCGGAGAGCAGGTCAGTTGAACTTTTTGCTTTCTTTAGGGGAACTTCCACGCCAACTGGTTTTTCCTTATAGGATTCAGTATATTGCTGACGAGCAAGGAGCACCCAACGGTTATGGATATCCGAACATGAGAAAACTCCATACGCGATACCCATAGCACGCAAATCGTCAAAGACGCCGCAAACCAACTACAGGTTTTGGATCTTTCTCTTTATCGCTGTTACCTGTCTGGAAGCTGTAGCTGGCTGAACTTCTCCTTTGAAAGACCACTCATCTGAATCTAAGGGCTCTTGGTCATGACAAAAATCCTGGTGACCGGTCACCGAGGCCTCGTCGGACGACATCTTGTGCCTCGTCTTAAATCAGCGGGTTACCAGGTTGTTGGGCTCGATATTGCGGACGGCAGTGGTGACATCACCCAGCCAGAGGCTATTCGTTCTGTCGTCTCTACTGTCTCTGGGGTAGTGCACCTTGCAGCTGTATCGAGGGTGATATGGGGTGAGCGGAACCCTTCCCTATGCTGGCAGACAAACGCGGTGGCCAGCCACTCAATTCTGGAGGCCGCATCACAGTGCAAACAGAAACCCTGGGTATTGTTGGCCAGCAGTCGGGAAGTATACGGGGAGCCGGATCAAATACCGGTTTCGGAAGATGCGCCACTTTGCCCAGTGAACATATATGGAAGAGCCAAAGCGGAAATGGAGCGATACGCGCAAGAGGCCCGACTTGAGGGGCTGAACACGGCGGTCGTTCGGCTTGCTAACGTCTATGGGTGTGTTGAGGATCATGAAGACCGGGTTTTACCTGCTTTTTCTCGAAATGCCGCCGAAGGCCGACCACTAAGAGTGGACGGCTTTGACCACCTTTTCGATTTTACTCACGTGGACGACACGGTTAGGGGAATAGCGCAGCTCGTAGCTTTGCTCAGTGCCAATGAACACCATTTGCCGCCCATCCATTTGCTTCCAGGTATTGGAACGACCTTGCTTGAGGCCGCTACCATCGCGGTGGACGCTGCCGACTCAGATTCCAGCATCGTTGCCGCACCATCGCGCACCTATGATGTAGCACGATTTATCGGGAACCCCGAGCGAGCAAAAAGACTGCTGGGCTGGGAGGCCAGAATCACGCCCTCCGAGGGAATTCGCGCTTTGGTAAAAGCATTCCAATCTAACGCTTCGTTGATTGAAACAGTATGAAAATTCTCAAAGTAATCCACGGCTACCCCATGCTCTACAACGCGGGATCGGAGGTTTATTCACAAACGATCTGTCATGCGCTTGCCGAGCGGGGGCATGATGTTCATGTGTTTACTCGTGAAGAAGACGCGTTCAGGCCTGACGGATCGCTCAGGCAGGACGTAGATCACGATCAGGCGAGCATTCGAGTCCACTTGGTCAATAATCCCCGACATCGCGATCGATACAGGCTGTCCGTTATCGACCAACGGTTCGCAGAGCTGCTTGATCAGATCAAGCCAGATGTCGTCCATATCGGGCATTTGAACCATTTGTCGACTTCGTTGGTTTACGAAGCCAAGCGTCGAAAAGTCCCTGTGGTTTATACACTTCACGACTACTGGCTCATGTGCCCCCGTGGTCAATTCATGCAGATGCATTCCGGTGATGACAATCTGTGGGCCGCATGCGATGGCCAGGAGAACCGGAAGTGCGCCACACAATGCTATGCGCGCTATTTCTCAGGGGCACAGGACGAGTTCGAACAGGACGTCGCCTACTGGGAAAATTGGGTTGGAAGACGCATGGCACATGTTCGTGATGTTGTCGATCAGGTTGACCTGTTCATATCACCGTCCCGCTACCTCAAGTCCAGGTACGAAACCGATTTTGGGCTGCCGAAGCCGAAAAGCATCTATCTCGATTACGGATTCGATCGAAGCCGGATGGCCGACCGCCAGAGGACTGCGGATGAACCATTCACTTTCGGCTATATCGGAACCCATATCCCTGCCAAAGGCATCCATCAGTTGATTCAAGCGTTTGGCCAAGTAAAAGGTGAATGCCAACTGCGCATCTGGGGACGTGACAGGGGGCGGGATAGCCGTGCACTGAGAGCCATCGCCAATACGCTGCCTATTGAAAAACAGGCGCATATTCATTGGATGCCAGAATACAAGAACCAACAGATCACAAAAGACGTCTTCGACAAAACGGATGCGATTGTGACGCCATCAATCTGGGTGGAAAACTCTCCATTGGTAATCCATGAAGCCCAGCAAGCCCGAGTACCCGTGATTACGGCTGATGCCGGTGGAATGGGCGAATACGTTCAGCATGAAGTGAATGGACTGCTGTACCAGCACAGAGATGTTTCGTCTCTATCACAGCAGATGCAGCGCCTTGTTGATGCCCCGGAGTTGGCCCGCCAACTGGGGCAGAGGGGTTATCTATTCAGCGACGACGGTCAGATTCCCGACATTCAATCCCACGTGGTCGATCTGGAAGAGCAATACAAGCGAGTCATGAATTGAGTTTAAAACCGGATTTTTGGCGGGCAACGCTGGATACCAATCCCGATTATTGCAACCTGAATTGCGTTATGTGCGAAGACCATTCTCCGTACGGCGATGACAGAGCGACACGCAGCGCTCAAGGTCGCATCCGCCCCATCATGGATAAGGGGTTGTTGGAGAAAGTGGTCCGGGAAGTAGCGGCACTGGGTTTCCGCGAGATTATTCCCTCTACAATGGGGGAACCGCTCCTTTACCCGCATTTCGAAATGTTTCTGGAGCTTTGCCATGAGTTAGGCCTGAAGCTTAATTTGACCACTAATGGAACGTTTCCCGGCCCCCAGCAACATCAAAGTGTCGAACACTGGGCGAGGCGCATCGTGCCAATCGGAAGTGATGTCAAAATCAGCTGGAACGGAGCGACTTCGCAAACCCACCGAGACATCATGCTTGGGGCAGAGTTGGAAGAGCACATCAGTAAAGCGAAACGATTCATCGCGGTTAGGGATGAACTAGCCGGCGACAACTACTGCTCCGTGACCATGCAGTTAACGTTTATGCGCCAGAATCTACACGAAATTCCAGAGATGGTTCGGTTAGCTGCATCCATGGGGTTTGACCGAGTGAAAGGTCATCAACTCTGGGCTCACTTTCCGGAGTTAGAAACGCAAAGCCTGCGGAATGACATCGTCTTTGCTACCCGCTGGAACCGTGTCGTTGAAGAGTGTGAGGCCATTGTTCAAGAACAGACAGTACCGGGTAGCCGCCCCCTCAGATTGGATAACTTCTTCAAGCTCGATTTGGCGAATCTTGATGACATAGCACCGGATGGTGAGTGCCCCTTTTTAAATAAAGAGATCTGGGTAGACCCAACGGGACGATTTAACGTTTGTTGTGCTCCAGATCAACAGCGTAAGTCTCTTGGCGAGTTTGGAAATTTGATGGATACCTCAGTCGAGGAAGTGATCAAAGGTGAGCGCTATGCGGCTCTGGTAGAAAATTACCGAAATCATGACTTGTGCAAGAGTTGTAACATGAGACGCCCGTCATGAGTGCGGCCATGGATGATTTGAAGGTCAGCCCCTGTGGTACGCACCATCTGAGGTCAGACGGTAGGAAAGCCTACCAGCGCCGTTTTGATCAGGTGCTTCCGTTTCACGCACCAGGGCTTGCTCCGGTCAAACTCACCCATACTGCATGGCACATTCGTCCTGACGGAACCGATGCTTACAAAGCCAGATTTGATGAGACGTTTGGCTTTTATTGCGGCGTTGCTGCGGTTGTATCAGATGGACTTTGGTTTCACATCGATTCAGAGGGAAATCCGCTCTACGAGAGCCGATATGCCTTTGTCGGTAATTTCCAGAATGATGTCTGCGTGGTCTGCGATGTCGAAGGCTCTTACTACCATATCGATCTTTCAGGAAAGCCTCTCTACTCATCAAAATGGTCTTATTGCGGAGATTTTCGTGAGGGGGCTGCCGTTGTCCAAGGTCGTGTTGGCCTCAGTTCCCATATCGACTTCTCCGGAGAATTAATCCATGGCCAGTGGTTCCTTGATCTGGACGTCTTTCATAAAGGCTACGCCAGGGCTCGGAGTAACGAAGGCTGGCATCACATCTCTAAGGCGGGCACGCCGTTGTATCCCGCAAGATATGCGAATGTGGAACCGTTCTATAACGGCTGTTCAAGAGTTGAGACCGGCGACGGCGCGTTGAGGGTCATCAATGAGAAAGGCGAAACTTTGCGCACCCTCCGCAGGCCCACGATCGACGATTTTGCCGAGCTGTCTGCGGATATGGTTGGTTACTGGCGAACGATGGCTCTGAAGACGGCTTCGCAGTCTGGGCTGTTGGACCAACTTCCGGCGAATCAGCAACAGCTAACCAAATCTACCGGTATGGTTTCGGAAAGATTAGTCCGGTTTCTCCGAGCCTTGGGAGAGTTGGGCGTTATTCAATTGGAGCGGGATGAGTACGTGCTGACGAAGAAAGGCCAGTATTTACGCTCCGACCATCCGAAAACCCTTGCTTCAGCACCAAAGGAATACGGTGGGGATTTGCTGAGGCGCTGGGAGAGGCTGCCAGCAATCTTGAAGGGGGCTGATGTAGACCAGGATATATTTGACGAGGTAAGCAACGACGAGGAACGCGTCAAAGCACATCATGAAATGCTGGCCAGCTATGCACTGCACGATTACGCTCCAGTGGTTCCGTTGCTGAACATCAATGCTGGCGACGTCGTGTTCGACGCCGCTGGAGGCACAGGCACCCTCAGCTGGCTGGTTAAGAGGCGTTTCCCTGAAACAGATGTCTATTGCGGAGACAAAGCCGAGATCACTCGGCATCAATTGTACGATGGTGTCCATTACCTGCCGTTTGACCTGTTCGAGCCCTGGCCAATCTGCGCCGATAAACTGCTCTTAGCGAGAGTGCTCCATGATTGGAACGATGAGCAGGTGGCATTGATTTTCGAACACGCCAAGGCAGCACTGAGACCAGGAGGGGAGTTACTTGTCCTCGAAATGATTCTACCAACGTTGGGATTTGGTGGGGGGTTATGCGACTTACACCTCTTGGCGGTTACTGGAGGCCAGGAAAGGTCGGAGGATCACTACTCTGATCTTCTTCATAACGCGGGATTCGATGTTGTTGAGACCATTCGCGGTGCAAGCCTAGTATCCGTCCTGCGCTGTAGGCTCAAGCCATGAAAACTCTTCTTATTATCAGGCACGCCGAGAGACCTGCCATTCAAGATGGAACTGTCGGCAACGAACTCTCCCTGACGTCGAATGGTATTCACGAAACAAAGCGATTGGCCAAGTCGTTTCCGCGAGAAATTTTATCCATTGAAAGCAGCCCCATTCTGCGTTGCATACAAACAGCTGAGCTAATTGCAGAGCATCACGAGCTTCCACTCACATCCATCGGGCGTTCCAACCTGCTTGGGGATCCGGGGTTCATAATCGATGATGCAGAACTGGCATGGACGAATTGGGTTGAGAAGGGCGCGGAAGCCGTGAACCAATATCTCTTGAGTGGCACTTCCGTATGGCCTGGGTTTAGAGACCTGGATGAGGCAGTTGCACAGATGCGGCAATCTATTGAGGAGATGCTGTCAGAGTCAGATGATGGTGTTCATGTTTGGGTAACGCATGACACCGTTGTTGCTACCCTTGCGAGTCGGCTTCAGAAGACGCCATTGGAGCTTGAAGAATGGCCGGATTTCTTGGGCGGTTTAACAATCCGCTTGGGGAAGAGAGAGGCTCTCGATATTTCATACTCTTCGTCTGGTTTATTCTTATAGCCGGACTGCGTTGAATTGCTCATGGTTAAGAGCTGGATTTTCTGACAATGATTGTCACTAAAACGGGGTCAGGGTCAAGGAGATTGGTGTGTCAATAAAGTTGCTGACCACCCAAGTATGTCACCTTCGAGCCTGAACCGGCGATGTTTACAAATCTGACAAACCGCCGCAGTAAATTGGGTGAAGATCAAATTGCTCGCAATGCATTGCTACAATCCGATTGCCGCACTCATCCATCCGTATAATAAAATGAAAAAGCCAATAATCTTACTTAAGCCATCAATAAAGGCACCGATGGCAATTACCCCAACTCCAAATAATAAAATCCAATGAAAGCGTTTGCTATTTTTTAAAGCATTTACTTTATTACTTACTTTGTCGTTTGGCATTCCTTTACCGGTAAATAGCGCACCAATTATTGACCCCGCAGCCTGAATAATCGCAGGAGCAAGAATGTTTATAGTTCGACTCACCCCCGCTTCATTTGTTTCAGTTGCTTCTTTCATCTTGTCTTCGGTTTCATGGTTAGAATCCGTCATAATTATTCTCCTTGGGTCGAAAAAGCGCGTTTAAGCCGTGTTGATTCCGCCGGTGCCTCTTGCAATGTAGGCCAAGTCTCCATATTTTCCAAAAGATCGACTTGCAGTAACCAATCCCTGCTTTTCAAACCAGACATCAAAGTGGTCTACAACCGAATTAGACGTCATTCCCATCTGGGTGGCGTCAGCTCAGACGCCAGTGCAAAGGCTTCCGTTTGAGGCTGGGGTGTGTCATGGGTATCTGGCTAAGCTCATCCTAGGCAGTGAGTGGTTCAGTGAGTGGTTCAGTGAGTGGGGTCAGATCAGAACGTATGCCCCTCAATGTGGAGTGGGATCTGACACGATTATTGAGCGATCCCAAGCATCAATCTTCTGCTTGGCATCCGCCAGTGACAATAACCAATTCTCATTCAGGCATTACTAGCGGAATTTGCCGTTGAACGACTCCACGCTGTCACAGACTGTGGCCTTACCGAAAGGTCAGAAGTTAATTTCAATTCCTCACTCATAGGCGGTTCCGTCCGATGAACCCATATTGAGCCTGGATCTGCGGTGGGTTTATCCCGGTGAAGTGAGAACTCCTAGCCTATGATTAGAGCATAGGTCGGAAAGTGACGCTCCAGAGGGTAAGAAATGAGACCGCACATCACTCAATCGCAGATAGCAATCGTCGCCTCATTGACCGCACTGCTAATATCAGCAGCAGGATTCTATAATCAGTGGTGGCGAGAAGAGGCCAGCCTGACGATGCGCATGCTCGATTTTGATTTCCAGAACATGCCCAATAGCGAAGCAACCTGTACACTTGAGGCCGCAGTATTTAATACCGGAAATCGCGACAGTGCAATATTAAGTATCCAGCTCCTGCACAGTAAAGAAACTGTTGATAACGCAGGAATTAGAAGAGGCGGATCAATATACTGGTCAGTAATTGACGATAATGGTGGCACTTTGGGTGTATTTAGCCCGGGGACTATTACCTTGGTAAATATTTTATTTCCTGGTTGTACCGTGGAATCAATCTACAACAACGTTGTAAAAAAAGGCGAGGAGATGTTCGAACTCGGGATATCATCGATTAACCACCGAGGAAGTACCGCGACTGTATATGTTAATTTCGCAGATACCCGTTTGGTTGATGATAAGGTTGACCTTGAGTTCCATTTCGAGGGGTTATTCTCCATGTTTCAGCATGGTGCACACCTCTATGGAAAATCTGATAGCGCGCGGACAACGCTTTCCCTGATACGCGCAGGTGATGGCGAAAACGATTTTTCCCTTGAGAGAACCAAGTCGTTTAGCTACCCAGGAACCTGGTAGGGTTTGAGATAACCCTAACACCGGTTTAGTGCCGCTCCTGGCCAGGAGAGATCCGCCTCTTGGTACAAGTCCGCCACCACCTGCTTGAGTCGTTTTAAGCTCGGATTGCCCCCGGGTCGAATTTCCTCTAGCGCAAGTTGTAAAGCGTGGCATCGGAGACGTCAAACTTGCGACAGACTCCCAGGATCGATGTAGCCACTCCGGCTTGCATCAGGGCGACCGCAATCCGCTCTTCGGTGTCAAGGATTGCTTCATGGCTTGATCTCCTGCTCGGGGCTCAATCATACCGGATTTTCCAGTTTTCAACGGTTAAGAATTCTGGGCCAGGGTCATCAGTGACCAATAGTACTACGGCGCAGTCGATTCAAAACTTAGGAAGATCAGAGCAGCCCAGATTGCGAAGATGTCAAACTGGAGGTTCACTCTCTCATTCGATGCCTTGGTTTTGAACGGGCTTACGAAACCAACGAATGATTGGCAACATCACCACTATCAAGGATAGTGAAATTCCAATTCCAAGCGCGGTCCAAAACAGAGTGCTACTCTGTCCCGATTGGGAATAGTACTCGTTGTGAACAGCTACTAGACAGAGAAAGGAGGTAATCATGGTACGTACAATAGTCTCCAGGCGACGCGGCATAGTGTAGTGGCATAGTAAATCTGGCCACCTGATTTTGAGTGTATGATCACTCACATAATGAATCAGGTGAAGACGATGGCGAAAACTAGAAACTT
>NZ_RJUQ01000006.1:0-3286 GCF_003751355.1 Marinobacter sp. 3-2
GGTATTAGGAGCCTGACGATGACCTACTCTCACATGGGCAACGCCACACTACCATCGGCGCTGGTCTGTTTCACTTCTGAGTTCGGGATGGGATCAGGTGGTTCCAGACCGCTATGGTCGTCAGGCAAAACGGTTGATCACTGGGGGACGAGAAGGAACTGAGTGATGTTGATTTCGATTGAGCGGTTAGGCTCTGCGTTATCCGCAATTGTCTTGGGTGTTATATAGTCAAGCCGCACGAGCAATTAGTATCGGTTAGCTCAACGCCTCGCAGCGCTTACACACCCGACCTATCAACGTCCTGGTCTTGAACGGCTCTTCAGGGACCTCGAGGGTCCAGGGAGATCTCATCTTGGAAGGGGCTTCCCGCTTAGATGCTTTCAGCGGTTATCCTGTCCGAACATAGCTACCGGGCAATGCGACTGGCGTCACAACCCGAACACCAGAGGTTCGTCCACTCCGGTCCTCTCGTACTAGGAGCAGCTTTCCTCAAATCTCCAACGTCCACGGCAGATAGGGACCGAACTGTCTCACGACGTTCTAAACCCAGCTCGCGTACCACTTTAAATGGCGAACAGCCATACCCTTGGGACCGGCTTCAGCCCCAGGATGTGATGAGCCGACATCGAGGTGCCAAACACCGCCGTCGATGTGAACTCTTGGGCGGTATCAGCCTGTTATCCCCGGAGTACCTTTTATCCGTTGAGCGATGGCCCTTCCATACAGAACCACCGGATCACTATGACCTACTTTCGTACCTGCTCGACGTGTCTGTCTCGCAGTTAAGCGGGCTTGTGCCATTACACTAACCGCATGATGTCCGACCATGCTTAGCCCACCTTTGTGCTCCTCCGTTACGCTTTGGGAGGAGACCGCCCCAGTCAAACTACCCACCACACAGTGTCCTCATCCCCGATAAGGGGACCAAGTTAGAACCTCAAACATGTCAGGCTGGTATTTCAAGGTTGGCTCCATGAGAACTGGCGTTCCCACTTCAAAGCCTCCCAGCTATCCTACACAAACATGCTCAAAGTTCACTGTGAAGCTATAGTAAAGGTTCACGGGGTCTTTCCGTCTAGCCGCGGATACACCGCATCTTCACGGCGATTTCAATTTCACTGAGTCTCGGGTAGAGACAGCGCCCCCATCGTTACGCCATTCGTGCAGGTCGGAACTTACCCGACAAGGAATTTCGCTACCTTAGGACCGTTATAGTTACGGCCGCCGTTTACCGGGGCTTCGATCAAGAGCTTCGCGCAAGCGCTAACCCCATCAATTAACCTTCCGGCACCGGGCAGGCGTCACACCGTATACGTCCACTTTCGTGTTTGCACAGTGCTGTGTTTTTAATAAACAGTCGCAGGGGCCTGGTATCTTCGACTGGCTTCAGCTCCACCCGCAGGGATTTCACTTACCACCAGCGTGCCTTCTCCCGAAGTTACGGCACCATTTTGCCTAGTTCCTTTACCCGAGTTCTCTCAAGCGCCTTGGTATTCTCTACCTGACCACCTGTGTCGGTTTGGGGTACGGTCTCGAATAGCCTGAAGCTTAGAAGATTTTCCTGGAAGCATGGCATCAATGACTTCCCGCTCTAAGAGCAGTCGTCGTCGCGTCTCGAGATTGTGGACCCGGATTTGCCTAAGTCCACTCCCTACTCGCTTAAACCGGGACAACCGTCGCCCGGCTCACCTAGCCTTCTCCGTCTCTCCATCGCAGCTATCCAAGGTACGGGAATATTAACCCGTTTCCCATCGACTACACCTTTCGGTCTCGCCTTAGGGGCCGACTCACCCTGCGCCGATTAGCGTTGCGCAGGAACCCTTGGTCTTCCGGCGTGCGGGTTTTTCACCCGCATTGTCGTTACTCATGTCAGCATTCGCACTTCTGATACCTCCAGCATGCTTCTCAACACACCTTCGCAGGCTTACAGAACGCTCCCCTACCCCGCATACAAAGTATGCAGCCGCAGCTTCGGTGACCAGTTTGAGCCCCGTTACATCTTCCGCGCAGGCCGACTCGACTAGTGAGCTATTACGCTTTCTTTAAAGGATGGCTGCTTCTAAGCCAACCTCCTAGCTGTCTGAGCCTTCCCACATCGTTTCCCACTTAACTGGTACTTGGGGACCTTAGCTGGCGGTCTGGGTTGTTTCCCTCTTCACGACGGACGTTAGCACCCGCCGTGTGTCTCCCGGATAGTACTCACAGGTATTCGGAGTTTGCATCGGGTTGGTAAGTCGGGATGACCCCCTAGCCGAAACAGTGCTCTACCCCCTGTGGTATTCGTCCGAGGCGCTACCTAAATAGCTTTCGGGGAGAACCAGCTATCTCCGGGCTTGATTAGCCTTTCACTCCGATCCACAAGTCATCCCCTGGCTTTTCAACGACAGTGGGTTCGGTCCTCCAGTGCCTGTTACGGCACCTTCAACCTGCTCATGGATAGATCGCCCGGTTTCGGGTCTATGCCCAGCGACTAAATCGCCCTATTCAGACTCGGTTTCCCTACGGCTCCCCTAAACGGTTAACCTCGCCACTGAACATAAGTCGCTGACCCATTATACAAAAGGTACGCCGTCACGGAACAAGTCCGCTCCGACTGCTTGTACGCATACGGTTTCAGGATCTATTTCACTCCCCTCACAGGGGTTCTTTTCGCCTTTCCCTCACGGTACTGGTTCACTATCGGTCAGTCAGGAGTATTTAGCCTTGGAGGATGGTCCCCCCATGTTCAGACAGGATATCACGTGTCCCGTCCTACTCGATTTCACCAGACTCAGGTTTCGGATACGGGGCTATCACCCACTATGGCGGCACTTTCCAGAGCCTTCTCCTACCAGTTGTCTAGCTTAAGGGCTAGTCCCCGTTCGCTCGCCGCTACTTAGGGAATCTCGGTTGATTTCTTTTCCTCGGGGTACTTAGATGTTTCAGTTCCCCCGGTTCGCCTCTTACACCTATGTATTCAGTGCAAGATACCGACCCGAAAGTCGGTGGGTTTCCCCATTCAGAAATGCCCGGATCACAGCTTGTTTGCCAGCTCCCCGAACCTTATCGCAGGCTTCCACGTCTTTCATCGCCTCTGACTGCCAAGGCATCCACCGTATGCGCTTAGTTGCTTGACTATATAACCCCAAGACAACTGTGTTCCATTCATCGACAACTTGGTAAACCAAGGCATCAATAAGTGGAGACAGTTCCTTGAAGCAATATAACAACCACTTCAACGACAACACCGGATAACGCTTGAAATCGTTATCACTCTGATTAATGAATTCCGGAGATAATGGAATCC
>NZ_RJUQ01000006.1:3381-5338 GCF_003751355.1 Marinobacter sp. 3-2
CACAAGAATTATTCAGATCTAGGCGTCGAAGTGCGCCGCATAGCCTGCTATGCAAGTGCTTCGACAACGACGAGCTGGATAATTCTGGTGGGTCTGGGTGGACTTGAACCACCGACCTCACCCTTATCAGGGGTGCGCTCTAACCACCTGAGCTACAGACCCAAAAACACGGGCCTGCAACGACCCATCTGCTCTCTTTATTCAGCTAACCAAGTAATTCGTGTGGACTCTGACCGAAGCGCTCGGCTTCGTTTAAGGAGGTGATCCAGCCGCAGGTTCCCCTACGGCTACCTTGTTACGACTTCACCCCAGTCATGAACCACACCGTGGTGATCGTCCTCCCGAAGGTTAGACTAACCACTTCTGGTGCAATCCACTCCCATGGTGTGACGGGCGGTGTGTACAAGGCCCGGGAACGTATTCACCGTGACATTCTGATTCACGATTACTAGCGATTCCGACTTCACGCAGTCGAGTTGCAGACTGCGATCCGGACTACGATGCGTTTTGTGAGATTGGCTCCCCCTCGCGGGTTTGCAGCCCTCTGTGCGCACCATTGTAGCACGTGTGTAGCCCTGGCCGTAAGGGCCATGATGACCTGACGTCATCCCCACCTTCCTCCGGTTTGTCACCGGCAGTCTCCCTAGAGTTCTCAGCCGAACTGCTAGCAACTAGGGATAGGGGTTGCGCTCGTTACGGGACTTAACCCAACATCTCACGACACGAGCTGACGACGGCCATGCAGCACCTGTGTCAGAGTTCCCGAAGGCACCAATCCATCTCTGGAAAGTTCTCTGCATGTCAAGGCCAGGTAAGGTTCTTCGCGTTGCGTCGAATTAAACCACATGCTCCACCGCTTGTGCGGGCCCCCGTCAATTCATTTGAGTTTTAACCTTGCGGCCGTACTCCCCAGGCGGTCTACTTAGTGCGTTAGCTGCGCCACTAAGACTTCAAGAGTCCCAACGGCTAGTAGACATCGTTTACGGCGTGGACTACCAGGGTATCTAATCCTGTTTGCTCCCCACGCTTTCGCACCTCAGTGTCAGTATTGGTCCAGGTAGCCGCCTTCGCCACTGGTGTTCCTTCCTATATCTACGCATTTCACCGCTACACAGGAAATTCCACTACCCTCTACCATACTCTAGCCTGACAGTTCGAAATGCCGTTCCCAGGTTAAGCCCGGGGCTTTCACATCTCGCTTATCAAACCACCTACGCGCGCTTTACGCCCAGTAATTCCGATTAACGCTTGCACCCTCCGTATTACCGCGGCTGCTGGCACGGAGTTAGCCGGTGCTTCTTCTGTGAGTAACGTCAAGCCCTACGAGTATTAGTCGCAGAGTTTTCCTCCTCACTGAAAGTGCTTTACAACCCGAAAGCCTTCTTCACACACGCGGCATGGCTGGATCAGGGTTGCCCCCATTGTCCAATATTCCCCACTGCTGCCTCCCGTAGGAGTTCGGGCCGTGTCTCAGTCCCGATGTGGCTGATCATCCTCTCAGACCAGCTACGGATCGTCGCCTTGGTAGGCCTTTACCCCACCAACTAGCTAATCCGACATAGGCACATCCAATAGCGCAAGGTCCGAAGATCCCCTGCTTTCCCCCGAAGGGCGTACGCGGTATTAATCCGGGTTTCCCCGGGCTATCCCCCACTACTGGGCAGTTTCCTATGCATTACTCACCCGTCCGCCGCTCGTCAGCATCTAGCAAGCTAGATCTGTTACCGCTCGACTTGCATGTGTTAAGCCTGCCGCCAGCGTTCAATCTGAGCCATGATCAAACTCTTCAGTTTAAATCATACAAGAATCCGAAGATTCTCTATTCTTGCTCAAGACAAAACTCAATTTCGACGAGTCACTGTCCTGATATTTCATATCCGAAATACCTCGGCCAGCGCCCACACGAATTACTTGGTCAACTTTTTAAAGAGCGTTTGAGCTGTTGCTCAATCAAGGC
>NZ_RJUQ01000007.1:0-4613 GCF_003751355.1 Marinobacter sp. 3-2
TTCGATTCTCTCCACCTTGGACACTCCTTTGCACTAGGTCTATGCCTAGGCCTTTGCTTCTACCAAGGTGTCCGGTTTAAATGGGGGCTACTACAGTAATATCCGACTCAGTATTCGGCATTAGACCCTCTTCTAAGCTAACGCCTGCAGCATGCGCGGCTTTGGAATGAAGGCGAAGCCGCAATGGAAAAGACGTCGCCGTGCCTGCATTGGTTAAGCATTTGTTTCAATCCTGTGAAAATGCGAATCCACGAACTTTTGGTGCCTGGAAGCTTCGATAAACGGTATCCACAGCACCTTTAACCGAACCGAAAATGTCTGGAAATAGTGTTCTATTGTTTATATTCATCTTATCTAGACGGTCGAGCATAGAAATTCTTTCCTTTTCGGAACAAGGGAAAGTGAGCTTCGTCAAAACCGGTGCATCTCCCTTGTGGAAGCTCATTTCGCCCACGACCCGCTTTAACCACACCTCAAGGGACTTGTAGTACTCATGCTTTGTGAAAAAGCCCTGTTGGAAAGCAATTCGCCGATTATTTTCGTTAAGCTCTTGAACTATTTCCGATATCGGGAATTGCTGGTTTAGCGCAGATTCTGGAGAAATAGAATTTTCATATTTAGGTCTGACTTCCTCAATTACTTGGGTATTCACGTGCGTCAACATGTTCAAATTGATGACCCAAACGCACCGTGAGCTTTCTGCACCTGTCCTCACCGGTTCCGAAATTGCAAAGAACAGCGCAATAAAAGGTGAATGTGTCCAATCCAGTAGTGGGGACGGCAACCCAAAATGCTGGCCATACTGCCAGAGATCTATCTTTTCTATGCGATCTTGAGGCAAATCGTTATTGGTAATTAAGTTGTTCTTAAACTGTTTATGGAGGCGCTGAAGGCATAGGTCTGTTAATAGTTCTCTCTCGTAATTTGCACTGCGTTCAGGGTAGTGGGATTGAATTTCGCTAACGAATCGAGAAAGGGTCGTCTCAAGTTCCCAATCTGAATCTGAGTGCCCGCGAAAGCCGAAATCGTAGTCACGGGTGATTAGTTTTTCTGACGCATAATCGAAAAACTCCGTGATCGACTTAAAATCTTTCTCATCCGGTATGCCTAACTTATACATAGCGCTCTCCATCGCTTTAATGCTTAATAGCTGATTAAGCATCATTCCCGTCAGCACGAATGTTTTCTTTTAAGACCTTAGTCACGTCGAACTCGCCCACAACAAGATCTCGCTTTGGGAGCCGAAATACTCGGCGAATATCTTTTGCTAGCTCTGATGCGTACAGCCCCATTCTAGCTGCTTGATCTGCAGCAGCTGCACGGGTCGCTTCAACATCAACTGTGACATCCCATAAGAAAGCCGCAACTTGATCTGCCTGCCGAACTTCCTGAGGGAAAACCATTAGCCTGTGAGCAATCTCTGCTTTCTGAGGCTTGATGAACCCAGCTACAATCGAAAGATCAGGCAAAACTGGGACCTTACCGATGAAAGAGCCTGCATGACCATCCGATGCATTGGCGAGGTCATGATCGGCCAGATTTTCCGCACAAGTGATTGCATAGCCCTCTAGACTCACTGCGGCAGAAAGAGCGTCAAACTTTGCTACTTGTTTCTCTTTCCTGCTTTCCAGCCAAGCGTTTATTGCAGCGCCAGCTATAGTGGCAACCAATGCACTTGTAATTACCGTAGAAAAGAACTGCTCCATGTTTCCTCATGCTTAACATTTGTATAGTGGTCGCGATGATCATATTCCCCGACCGGTTTTCCTGATATCACCGACTTTTCGGTCAAAAAGATCGTTCTTCCTACCCACCAAACAAAAAGGCCCGAAGTTTTCACTCCAGGCCTTCTCGTCACTCAGTGCAGTCAATCACCTCAACCGCATTTCTTATACGCAGACAGTATCTGACTACTTTGACTAACTGACTGAGCTAAAAGTTTGATAATACGGTTATTGGTGAAGATTACAAATTAAAGCCCAAGCTTTGATGCATATTTTTAATTATTTGGACCTGCATACTTTTTAAAGCCGGTTGTTGTCCATGGGAAAGCCATCTTTCTCCAGTGCTAATCGCTGTATCCGAATTGGGATTCCTCATGCCAGGGTACCGTGGTGATCGAATGGCCATTGACAGCAATCGATGGGATGCTAATTTATGCGTAGGCTTGTCGGCGCCTGTAGCCCACGCGAACCCGGATGGGACGATAATTGAGAGACGATAGTTTCTTATCTCTGGTTAAGGCTAGGGGTGTTTAGTGGGTACACTCCTCGCAATAGGATTCCAGCGATGAGCAAATCAAAACCTTCCTTCAGACTGATAATGTTGGGCAAAAAGTCGGTCGAGCTTTTAAAGCAAGAAGCTCGTAAACTTAAGCGTTCCACTCCGCTGACGCATACTCAAGCTATCGAACTCGTGGTGCAAAAGCACGGTTTCCGGAATTGGAATCATTTCATCGAATTACGCAAGAGGCTGGCCACCCCCGTACTGGTGCCGTTAGGTTTATGTTTTCGAGAGTCTCCTTCGACCCCGTGCCCATTGGCCAAACCTGCCCCCCTGTATTGCAAGAACTTTATCGTCGACGTCGGTGAAAGATAACCTGATTCATGCTTTTTAGTCCCAACTTTTGGGCTGTTTGCGGCCCCATCTATGGCTTTTGAATCACTCTTTTTTCACCAAGAAACGGCTTAACCCAAACCCACCAGATGACACTGAGTGGCCAAGGAGCGGACGGACACACCTGCATAGTGTGCTCGCTGCGTTACACCAGCAGTGCCGCCTAGCCGACCGACCAGAAAGCTTATACCGCGGGTCAGCTGTCCTGCCTGGTCAAGGCTTGAGTGAGAGCCGAGAGGCATGCGAACTATCATTCGTGACCGCCATCTGGTAGGTGCAGTGTGGCTTATCTTGGGGAGGCTTTGAATGACTTACCTGGCTAGCTGAAAATTTGTAACTGATTAAGTTAGTTACTTACTTTCTTACTTTTTATCTTTTTTTAATTTTCGGTGCCTTACTGACAGATAGATAAAGAAACTTAGGAGAGATTATGCGTCCAGCGGAATTTTCTGAGGATAGAATCCTAGAGGCCGGCAAAAAACTCGATGCCTCTGGAAAGAGGGTAACAGGCTACGCTCTGAGGCGGGCTTTGGGGGGTGGTGATCAAAAGCGACTTTACACTGTATGGAGAAATCAAAACGGTCATGGGGATGTTGAACCTGCCAGTTCTAGCGAGCTGCCTGTCGAAATGGAAGATGCGTTACAGCAACTTATTGAAGAGTTTGGTTCTCAGATCAGGAAAATTGCTGATAGGTTGAACACACACGCAGTCAAGTCGGCTGAGAGACAGGTAGCAGAGGTCACACGTGAATACCAAGAGCTCAAAGAGCAAAGTGAAGCGGAACAAAAGGATGCTTCTTCAATCATTTCTGAATTAGAAGAGCAACTGCGCAATCAAACGGAAAGGTTTGATGCTATGCGAGAGCACGCCGAAAGAGAGCACGCCAAAGCGATAAAGCTGGAAGCGCAGATCAGTGAGATGGCTAACGCAGAGAAAATCTTTGAGCGCATTTCTGCTTTAGAAGCAAAGTTGGCCCGCTAGTTGTCTTCCAGGTCAGCCTGCTCTCGGATGATTATGGTGAAAATGTCCCTCGGCTCTACATCGTCTTTGAGCGAATAACATTCAACCAGCAGTGTCAGCGGGTGGATGCCCATTGTCGTAGCGAGCTCTTCAATCTTGTCGAGCGTCGGGTTTTTGAGACCTCGCTCCAGCTCGCTCAAGTAGGTCCGGCTACTAACTCTTGTGAATGCTTCTTGAGAAAGTCCTTTGGCTTTCCTCTGTCGTCTTAGCGCTTGTCCGAATGCTTCGTGCAGTTCCATGTCGACCCCTGAAGGAAAAGAGCCATGACACCGGATTGCACGCTATAGCACTACAAACTATAGTGTGCATTTTGGAGGAAAATTCATGTTTATGACTCAAAATCACGCGGAAGAACCTCTTGGCCAACCATTCGGTCGGGACCACTTTTGGAGGTGGGTGGAGTTCTCCAATAATGACGTGTGGTACTACGTCAGCACTTCTTACGCGAGAGACTCGGGTGACGGGTTCCGCTACTACTTTCTTACCAAACCGACTGACCTCGTAAATCTTATTGCCGAGGCCGACGAAGAGTTCTGGATTGAGAAGGTAATGGCTGTAATTCCTCCCCATATGAACGGATCTAGCTCCTGGGAAATGCATCAGTTGAAAGAGCTTATTGCGGTATCAAATGACAATGACATCGTCAATGTGGATTATATTTTTCAGTTAGAGGGCGATCTAGTTTATGGTCCCCGAGAAGTGAGAGAAGAGAGTACTGTCGTACGATCCCAAGTTTTATTTTCTGAAAGACACCACGCGTCTCCCAATGACAAGAAGACTTCGTGAATTTTCGGAGAAAACCCTACTTCAGGAAGTATTGAAGGTCATTTGGTCAGATACGACTAAAAACTAGATTGGTGTAGATAGCTATTGCCAACCCTTGTAGTGGTCAAGTGTTTTAGGCCACCGTCTTTTGAGCTTTCCAGTAGGCCTGTTCTGCCACATTCGGCGGCAATCCGCCGTTGTGTTTATGAGG
>NZ_RJUQ01000008.1:0-4528 GCF_003751355.1 Marinobacter sp. 3-2
GGTAAGCGTCCGGTGATCCCATCTTGAGCCTGGCGCTGCCGTCGTCAGGATAGTGTCCACTTATTTTCTAGTGGACACTTAACATGAACGAATTAAGCGTAACCAAACCCTGCCAACGCCGTCGCCGGTTTTCCCGGGAATTCAAAGCCGGGATTGTCGCCCAGTGCCGAGATCCGGGCGCATCCGTCTCCCGGATCGCTCTGTGTAATGGCCTCAACGCCAACATGGTCCGACGCTGGATCAAGGAGGCGCGACGAGTGCCTAAAGCACCAGCGACAACGCCGGAGTTCGTGCCGGTCAATCTGCCAGCAGCAACTTCAGCACGGAGCCACCACTCGGTCTCGGACAAGCGTAGCACCATCCGCATCGAGATTCCCCGCGCCAGTGGCGCGGTTGTCGTGGAGTGGCCTGCGGAGCAGGCCCACCAGTGTGCCGCCTTGTTGCGGGATCTGTTGGGATGATCCGCATTGATGAGATCTGGCTGGCCACCGAACCGCTGGACATGCGGGCGGGACCGGATAAAGCTCTGGCACGAGTCGTTCAGGTCTTCGGTTCGGCCAGACCCCATTGCGCCTACCTGTTTGCCAACAAGCGAGGCAACCGGATGAAGGTGCTGATCCATGATGGCCTCGGCATCTGGCTGTGTGCCCGTCGTCTAAACCGGGGCAAGTTCCACTGGGGCGAATCCTGGCGAGGCAAACAGTTATGTCTGACCGAAGAACAGTTATCCGCCCTCGTTCAGGGCCTGCCATGGCAACGTATTGGGGCCGATGGCGTCATCTCAATCCTGTAACCACAAGCTGAGCAATACCGCCATAGCCAGAACTGCGAATCGCTTGCAGTACAAGGGCTTGGCATACTAAGGGGCATGACTCAGCGCCCCGACATCAACCAACTCTCTGCCGGTCAGCTCCGTGCTCTCGCTACGGAACTGTTTGATCGTGTTGATAACAAAGAGCGGGCTCTGGTGCACCGTGATGCGGTCATCGAGAAGCTGACCCACGAAGTGGCCATTCTCAAGCGCCATAAGTACGCCCGGCGTAGCGAGCAGCTGGACGCGGTTCAGGGAAAACTGCTGGACGAACTGATCGACAGCGACCTGGCCTCCATCGAGGTCGAACTGGAACAGGCGATGACCGAGGAGCAGAAAGCCGCTCGGCCAAAGCAGCAACCCAAACGCACACCGCTGCCACCGGAACTGCCCCGCACCCTGATCCACCACGAGCCAGAAAATACTCAATGCCAGTGTGGCTGCCAGCTCAAGCGCATTGGCGAAGACGTCAGCGAGAAGCTGGATTATGTCCCGGGTGAGTTCACCGTTGAACGTCACATCCGGGGCAAATGGGCCTGCGACAGCTGCGAGACGTTGATCCAGGCACCGGTGCCACCGCAGGTGATCGACAAAGGCATCCCCACCGCTGGCCTGCTGGCCCAGGTGCTGGTGGCCAAGTATGCCGACCATCTGCCGCTGTACCGTCAGGAACGCATGTTCGGCCGTGCCGGCCTGGAAATCCCGCGCTCCACCCTGGCCGAATGGGTGGGTGCCTGTGGTGTGCAGTTGCAGCCGCTGGTGGATGCGTTGAGAAATACTCTGCTGGAACACAGTGTTCTGCATGCCGATGAAACCCCGGTCAGCATGCTGGCCCCGGGCAAGAAGAAAACCCACAAGGCCTACGTCTGGGCCTACTGCACCACATCGTTTGCCGACCTGAAGGCAGCTATTTACGACTTCGCACCCAGCCGTGCAGGCGAACACGCCCGAACCTTCCTGGGTGACTGGCGGGGCAAGCTGGTCTGTGATGATTACGCTGGCTACAAGGCCGGGTTCGGCAACGGCATTACCGAAATCGGCTGTATGGCCCACGCCCGGCGCAAGTTCTATGACCTGCACGAGGCCAACAAGAGCGAATTGGCGGCCAAGGCCTTGGAATACATCGGTGGACTCTACGAGATCGAGCGGGAAACCAAAGATCTGCCACCGGATATGCGGCGGGAAATCCGGCAAACCAAAGCCAAACCCCTTGCCGATGCGCTGCATCAGTGGATGCTGGCCCATCGCCAGAAAGTGCCGGATGGCTCCGGCACGGCCAAAGCCCTGGATTACAGCCTCAAACGTTGGGAAGCGCTGACGCGCTACCTGGACGATGGCGCTGTGCCCATCGACAACAACTGGGTGGAAAACCAGATCCGACCCTGGGCGCTGGGGCGCAGCAATTGGCTGTTTGCGGGTTCACTGCGCAGTGGTCAACGTGCGGCTGCGGTCATGACCCTAATACAGTCAGCGAAGCTGAATCGGCATGATCCCTATGCCTACCTGAAGGATGTGCTGACTCGCCTGCCGACACAGAAGAACAACGCCATCGACGAGCTATTGCCCCACAACTGGAAACCGGCCATACCTAACAAGGTGTAGGCCGGACGTGTATGGAGAGCCTTCTTCGAAAGCTGGACAAGGTGCCAACTCTAGACGGCAGGATATGCCCTGGGAGATCGATGAGAGAAAGAGGAGGCCATAAGTAGAAAATTTCCCAAGCGACTGGTGGCTCGCTAGGCATACGTGTCGTGTTACTCCTAAGTTATTAGACACACTAGATTTTCCGGGCTTTGCTGGGCTGCGGGTGTCGCAGGTGTATGCCGCACGGAGATCGCAGTTAAACCTGATACTAGGCCGGCTCATGCACTAGCCGGATGTCGATTTCTCTGTCGACATACTTCCACTCCACCGAGGCCCGGAGTTCGGCCAAAAGCCTGTTAAAGCCCGGCTCATCAGACGGGGAATATTCGAACCACGTCAAGAAGTCGAAGGGTTCGCTCTCGCCCAGGTCCCGACAATGGTGGAGACGACGGGCCACAGCAGGGAGATATTGGAGCCCAATGTGAATGTGACGGGACTGCTCCTCAAAAATCTTCCGGCGTTCGTCTTGAGCCAGTCCCCACCATGAGGGGTTTTTCCGGATAGGGATCAGGGCGGCACAGGTGGCCTCTGCTCGACCCAAACTTGGCTGCTTCGCCACGAGACGATCCTTCTCTTCACGCACGACATAACGCTCGTTACTCGTTATCCCGCGAAGAAGCCATTTGGTGCCCAAAGGCTGCGGCGAAACAGAGCCAGCGGCTACGTCGAGCCGGGGGATTCCAGGGAGAGGGGCTCCCGCCACGGCATCCATCCGAACAACGCGCCAAACACCCGTTTCTCCACCAGCGAACGTAAATAATCGTGTATTCATCAGTTTCCTCTCAGGCCTTTCGCCTATTTCTCAGCCAACGCAAAACCGGCATTGCCCGGCGCAACCACTGAAACAAATATAAAAGGTTCGGGGCCAGAGTTCATTGCACCATGTACCTGCCCAGGTTTTGCGATCGCAATATCTCCAGCTTTAAGATGAGTGACTATGCCGTTACCTTGATGATATTCGGCTTCACCTGAGATAACCGTCCAAGTATCTTGGCCGTGAGGATGTACATGGGAAGCTATTTCCTGCCCAGGGTGGGCGTGCCAAACAACGACGACAGAGTCATTGGTTTCCAGAACAACCGAACGAATCGGTTCGCCGTTAGACGGACGAACATATTCATCCACCGAAAAAATCCGCGATTCAGTTTCTGCTCTCATGTTCACACCCATTTAAAACTGATTGGACACGTACTCTAAACGCAACTGCGCCTGGACAGCACATGAAGATATGTACCTAAGCGCCCTTCGGGAAAACTATGCTCTGGCGCACAGAGACCGTCAATACTCCGTCGTGGGTAGGCATGACATAACGGGAGGAGACGGGCGACGCTTTGGTCATATGTACATGAGAAGGTGGCTCGCCCGCTCGGCAGGGTTGTTGTCGATGGGCAGGTGTCCCCCTTTCGATGTAGCGGATCAGCTTTAACCAGTTGCTCGCAAGGCAATTGATTGCTTGCCCAAGGCACTTTGACGACGTGACCTGGGGAGGGGTTTTGTCCAGCCTAGCTTTCAGTTGCTCCAGGAAAGCCTGGCTTTGCGACTGGCGCGTCTGGTATCGCTGGGCATCGCCCGCCTCTTCCATGTCGCGCTCGATGCCGTAGAGCTTGTTGATAAGAGTCAGTGCCATCTCCGCTCGGCCGATCTTGCCCTTGGATTGAGTTTTCTGATGAACTTGCGCCGCGCATGCCCAGCAACCTATACGCTCGACGCCTTTCTGCCTCCAGGAGGCGCTGCGGCACCTCCTGGGTACGGCTAGCGGTGTAATTGAACAGGATGACCGGAAGATTTGGTGGGCCACCGCGATCTCCTCAGTAGCTATAGCCAAACAGGTTGGGTATGAGAAGTTCAAGGGGGGGCGAGCAAAGCCCCCGTTCCAATTGATTCTCTATTCCACACAAATGGCGATATAAGCCGGCGGGTGATGACGACCCTGGAAGCTCTGGCATCGAGAGTGGATGTCTACTCCATCGACGAGGCGTTTCTGGATCTGACCGGAATCGACCGGGTGGTAAGCTTCGAGCCTTTTGGTCGGCAGGCGATTTGGCTCAAGGTGGAATCACCGGACGGTTACTG
>NZ_RJUQ01000009.1:0-3126 GCF_003751355.1 Marinobacter sp. 3-2
GGGTATACGGATTTAATGGTTGATGGGGCACCTTCACCCCACCAACCTGATACCACCCTCAGATGGTTGATAGATTGACCCCGTAGTTGAGTTCCTCTGCGAAGTCCGGCAGTCCGTAACCGATGGTGTAGAACGGAGAGACCTTCGCAGTCGGGGCCTTCTTCTTGTGCTTCGTGGTGTAGAGCATTCGTGCCCGCATCACCTCGAACGAGTAACCACGCCCTTCACGGTTCTTGTCCTTGGCCAGTCGGTTGATGGACTCCGTGTAAGCGTTGGTGACGGGCATGTCCGTCTCGAAGTAGGTCATGATCTCTTCGCGCCAGTTGCCCACTGCCCTGACCAGATCGCTCCAGACTTCCTTCTGGCCCTTTGGAATGGTGGCTATCCAGTCATCCAGGGCGGCTTCTGCCTGTGGCCGGGTGGTGGCGTTCCAGATGCCGTAGAAGCGTTCCTTGTGCTCGTAGGCGGCCAGCAGTTGCGGGAATGCGCCTGTCCAGGTCTCCATGATGAGTCGCTCCCGGTCTGAGACTTCGTGAGCGCGTTTCAGCAGGATTTTCCGGTCTCCTTTGAGGGTTCGGCTCTGGGAGGGTTTCAGCTCCTTTCTGAGGCCCTTGCGCACCTTCTCCAAGGCATCGTTGGCCATGCGCACCACATGGAACTTATCGACCACGATACGGGCCTGTGGCAGCACCGCCTTGACCGCTGCCCGGTAGGGGTTCCACATGTCCATGCTGACGATCTCGACCTTCTGCCGGTCTTTCAGCTTCATCAGGTAGTTGGTCACCACGTCCTGACGGCGGGTGGCCAGCAGGTCGAGCAGGGTTCGCTCCTCGATGTTGGTCAGGATGCAGCGGTAGCGCTTGTTCAGGTACAGCTCGTCGATGCCCAGAATGCGGGGCGTCTCGAAGCGGTGCCAGCGCCCCAGAAACTCGGCGCGGGCGTTGAAGATGTCACGTACCGTCTTCTCGTCCAAGCCGGTCTGTGCCGCCACAAAGGTGTAGGGGTGGTTGAAGGATTCCTTCTCCACGTATTCATGCAGCCGCAGCGTCATGCGGAAGCCGTCCACCATCTCCGGTAGCTGGGGCCTGAAGGTGGTCTTGCAGGCCCGGCAGGTGTACCGGCGGCGGACCACCCAGAGGGTGACCCGCTTGCCGTGGATGGGCAGATCACGATAGGGAACATCACGCTTGCCGAACCGCACGAACTCACCCTGCACGCCGCATTCCTCGCAGGCGATGGGATCGGGCGCGTCCACCTGGAAGTGCATTTCGTCGTCGGTGGATTTGCAGCCCAGCACCTGGTACTCAGGCAGGTGCAGGATGTTGTCGGGCATTTCGGTCATGCGGCGTGCTCCTTACGGCTGGCGAGTGTCACGTTGGTGAGCTTCACCTACCTCTCCTCTCTTGCAAACAAGCATACTACCCCCTAGTATTTATATACTACCCTCCAGTATAGTTTTTGGGCCACTAAAGAGACGACTGCATGCACACGATCAAAGACAAAGCGAAGCTATTAACCCGCGTTCGGCGCATTCAGGGGCAGACGGCCGCACTGGAAAGGCAGCTTGACGAGGAGGGCGACTGCACGGCCGTGCTGCAACAGATCGCCGCGATTCGTGGGGCGGTGAATGGACTGATGGCAGCCATCATTGAGGGGCACTTGACTGATCACGTCGTCAGGGAACCCGAGTTGGAGCAGCGGCAACAAGACTTGGAAGCGGTGCTGCAGGTCATCAAGTCCTACCTCAAGTAGAACATCACGAGCTACAGCGTGGGTACCCTAGCTGTAAGAGGCGAACTTTGGCAGTGATTTAATATCCGCGCCCCTGAAGTTCTTGCGGAACCGGAGCTGTTAGCAGGGCTTCGCCATCAATCGCCACCACTTTCATTGGTCTTGCTGACCATAATTTTTATCAACTCGGAGTATTACAGTATGCATGGTCACAGGCTCGAAGAATGGCAACACAATCATGTTTTTGGTCAAGATCGTAAAAAATCCGGTGAAATACGCTCACTGATCGTCGTCGCTCTAACTGTCGTCATGATGGTTTGGGAAATTCTGGCCGGTGTCTTATACGGTTCGATGGCCCTCCTGGCCGATGGCCTTCATATGGGCTCTCATGCTGTCGCTCTGGGTATTGCAGCCTTCGCCTATGCATACGCTCGCCGCAACGCAGGCAATACACAGTTCTCATTTGGCACCGGGAAGGTCAATGCGCTAGGCGGGTTCACCGGCGCGGTCCTGCTGGCAGGCTTCGCCCTGTATATGGTGATCGAAAGCATCGACCGCTTCATCCACCCGGTAGAAATTTCGTTCAATGGAGCTATTTTCGTCGCCGTCATCGGCTTGATCGTCAATGGAGTATCGGCCTGGATACTGGGCGGGGAAGACCACGACCACGGGCATGGGCATGGGCATGGGCATGGGCATGGGCATCATGATCATAACCGTCGAGCTGCCTACTTCCACGTACTCGCCGATGCCTTAACTTCTGTATTGGCGATTGCTGCCTTGCTGGCCGGAAAGTATGCGGGCTGGGACTGGATGGACCCGATCATGGGTATCGTCGGCGCGTTACTTATCACTCGCTGGTCATGGCATCTGTTGAAAGACACCTCCCGCGTGCTGCTTGATCAACAGCGCAGTGACTTGGAGCACGACGTCAGACATGCCATTGAGAGTGACGATGCACGAATCAGCGATCTGCACCTCTGGGCCATTGGTCCGAATATTCACGCCGCCATCGTCTCGGTCGTGTCGCATGACCCGGAGGCGCCTGCCGTCTACAAGCAGCGTATCCAGGCTCAGTGCCCGTCATTAGTACACATTACAGTCGAGCCACAGCGCTGTCTCACTGGTCCGGAGAATACCGGCTCCAGGATACGATGAGCTGATTGAGCGGGCTGGGCCGAAATAGTCGGTTTTGGTACGGGCGAGGGAGTTGCTCTGCATTCAGCTTGGCCTCGCCCTCTCTCCAAGCCATGTAAGTGTCATTGTCCATACACGTTCCAGGCTTTGTAGGTACCTTAATGGCCTGAGTGACATATCAACCAAGGAATCCGATGAAGTGGGGAGTTGTTACCTCCCCATGATACCCAGAGATCAACCAGATATTCCGGATACCCG
>NZ_RJUQ01000010.1:0-1319 GCF_003751355.1 Marinobacter sp. 3-2
TGTAGTAGCCCCCATTTAAACCGGACACCTTGGTAGAAGCAAAGGCCTAGGCATAGACCTAGTGCAAAGGAGTGTCCAAGGTGGAGAGAATCGAAGTCATAACCGGAGTGCAGCGCCGTCGCCGGTATTCCGCACAGGAGAAGGCATTCATGGTTGCGGAGTGTGAGCAGCCAGGCATGTCAGTATCGCTTGTAGCCCGGCGTCATGGTATATCAGCAAGTCTGTTGTTCCGTTGGAAGAAGCTGATGAAAGACGGTGGCATGTCCGCGATTGAGTCCGGTGATGAGGTTGTCAGTGCATCCGAGGTGAAGGCTCTGAACAAAAAGGTTCGGGAGCTGGAGCGGATGTTGGGCCGCAAGACGATGGAAGCTGAAATACTCCGGGAAGCCCTGGAGGTGGCTCAGTCAAAAAAGTTGATCTCGCGCATGCCGTTGCTGCCACCGGACGATACCCTCTGAAGCGGGTTGCTGAAGTGCTGAAGGTATCGCGCTCCAATCTGTTGGATCGCCTTCATGGTCGCCAGAAAGGCCGAAGCCCGAGATACAGCAAACAGGACGATGAACGGCATTTACCGTTTATCCGTGAGCTGTGCGAGGCCCGTGCTGCCAATGGCTATCGAAGGATCACGGCTCGACTGAATCGGTTGCTCGCAGCCAACGATGAGCGAGTAAACCACAAGCGCGTGTATCGACTGATGAAGCAGGATGGGCTGCTGTTGCCCCGGTATACGGGCCGACCTCAGGAGCGCTGTCACAACGGCCAGATCATTACGTTGAAGCCAGACCTTCGCTGGTGCTCAGACGGCTTTGAGATCCGCTGCTGGAACAAGGAGGTTGTCCGTGTAGCCTTCAGCCTGGACTGCTGTGATCGCGAGTTGATGCGCTATGTAGCGACCACTGGTGGCATCACCGGTGAGATGGTTCAGGACCTACTACTGGAAAGCCTGGAATACCGGTTCGGCCAGTCAGAGCGAGTGCCTCATCCGCTGGAATGGCTGACGGACAATGGCAGCTGCTACATTGCCAAAGAAACGCGAGCCTTCGCGTCCTCTCTGGGCTTTGCAGTGTGTACCACACCGGTGAGAAGCCCTCAGAGCAACGGCATGGCTGAGGCCTTCGTGAAGACGTTCAAGCGGGACTATGTGTACCTGAACGATCTTCCTGATGCCGCCACGGTGATGGCCAGGTTGCCGGAATGGATCGAGGACTATAACCGCAGCCACCCGCACAAGGGGCTGAAAATGAAATCGCCCTGGGAGTACCGGGCGGAACTGGCATCAAACGAATGAGGTGGTGTCCGGTTTAGCGGGGGCAACTACA
>NZ_RJUQ01000012.1:0-1253 GCF_003751355.1 Marinobacter sp. 3-2
TGTAGTGGCATAGTAAATCTGGCCACCTGATTTTGAGTGTATGATCACTCACATAATGAATCAGGTGAAGACGATGGCGAAAACTAGAAACTTCAGTCCGGAATTCCGTTTGGAGGCTGCTCAATTGGTGGTCGACCAGGGATACACAGTGAAAGCTGCCTGCGATGCCATGGGTGTTGGCAAATCCACCATGGAGTACTGGGTTCGTAAACTTCGTTCCGAGCGGGCTGGCAAGGCACCCAGAGGCGAGGCCCTGACCACAGAGCAGCGTGAAATTCAGGAACTGAAGCGCCGCCTTCGTCGGGCGGATGAAGAAAAGGAAATCTTAAAAAAGGCTACCGCTCTCTTGATGTCGGACTCCCTGAGCAATTCTCGATAATCGAGCGACTTGAAGAGAGCTATGCGGTGCAGCGCCTGTGTCAGGTGTTTGGGGTGCATCGCAGTAGTTACCGGGCATGGCGTAACAGGGATCGAACGCCCTGTGAGGCTGAGCAAGAGCTCCAGGAGCAGGTTATCGAGGCACACGAGGCCAGCCAGGGTTCAGCCGGGGCAAGAACCATTGCCAGCATGGTGACACAGGCCGGAATACCGCTGAGCCGTTACCGTGCCAGCCGACGGATGAAGCAGTTGGGGCTGGTCAGTACGCAGCCGCCAAGCCACGTTTACAAGAAGGCCGATCAGCCACACCTGGATATTCCGAATCTCCTTGACCGGGAGTTCGACGTAGAGGAGCCCAATCAAGTATGGACTGGAGATATAACCTATCTGTGGACCGGTGCGCGCTGGGCTTACCTGGCTGTTGTGATCGATTTGTTCTCCCGTAAACCGGTGGGTTGGGCCATATCTCTGTCGCCGAATACGGATCTGGTGAAGAAGGCTCTGACGATTGCGTATGAATCCCGGGGAAAGCCTTCAGGAGTCATGTTCCATTCGGATCAAGGGTGCCAGTACACCAGCCTACGATTCCGGCAGTTGCTCTGGAGTTATCAAATGAAACAGAGCCTCAGCCGACGCGGGAATTGCTGGGATAACGCTCCCACCGAGCGCTTCTTCCGGAGTCTGAAAACAGAATGGGTGCCGGGAATCGGGTATCCGTGCTTTGCCTCGGCAAAGCAATCGGTCACGGACTATATGATCGGTTATTACAGCGCACTGCGGCCTCATAAACACAACGGCGGATTGCCGCCGAATGTGGCAGAACAGGCCTACTGGAAAGCTCAAAAGACGGTGGCCTAAAACACTTGACCACTACA